>CAVSCV010000007.1:0-66865 GCA_963726545.1 uncultured Acidimicrobiaceae bacterium
CGGCGTTATACAGGTGATCCGTAGGCCCCTGGGTTGTGTTCCATGGAAGCACACTCATTGGGCGTCGGCGACTCCCTCGATGAGGCCGTCGAAGAGCTGACGGCGCTCGCTTTGGCCGCGCTCGTCGGCGTGCTTGCGCTGACGCTTCAAGATGGTGAGGAACTGCGGTCCGCGTCTCGAAGAAGCCGCAGCGCTCACAGACGCTCTCGAAGGCACAGTCGAGGAGGGCGGGCCTGGTGCAGTGACCATTGGCGAGCAGGCGACGGTGGTCGCCGGTGGGCGGCTTGGTGCTCGGGGCGCCTGATGCGAAGGGGCCGGCGTCGAGTGTCCGTAGTACTGGGCCTCGACCGCTTCGGTCACCTTGAAGTACGCGTCGGCGACGGTGTCGTCGGAGATGCGGGCATAGGTGAGCGTCATGTCCATGGAGCGGTGCCCGAGCAAGGCGGCAATGGCCTCGAGGCTCATGCCCCGGTTGATGGACTGGGTGGCCAAGGGTGTGGCGCAGCTGGTGAGGATGGACGTGGCCCACCCCGGCTCGTTTGGCGATCGTCGCCACGTAGCGGTGGATGGTGCGCCGGTCGAAGGGCTGGCCGTCGTCGCGCTCGACGAGGTATCCCGAACGTGAGCGCCCGCGCACCGCCTGGTAGTCGACGATGAGGTCGACCAGCATCGGGAGCAGGGGCACGTAGCGGTCGTTGTGCAGTTTGCCGACCGGGATGCGCAGACGATGGAGCAACCGTGGCGCACCATGGCGTCGTCTTGGAGTGCGGAGAGTTCGCCCACCCGCATGCCGGTGCGAGCCAGGAGCTCGACCATGAGGCGCCGTCGCTGGTTTGGATCCTGCGCCAATGCAGCCATGAACTTGGCCGCCGTCGGGTCGTCCAAGAACCGCGGCAACGGCTCGTCGAGGGCGGGCAAGTCGCTCATGTAGATGAACAAGCGGGCCGGGGCGTCGTCGTAGTCCCACTCCATGATGCGCTCGAAGAAGGTGCGCACCGTGCTGAGTCGATGCCGGATGGTCATGGTGGCCAGCGGCTTGCCGGTCTTGCCTCTCCGGGCCACCAGCCAGCGCTTGTAGTCCTCGATGTGGGCCCGCCCAATGGCGGCCACCGACGTGCAGTTCGGATCGGCTTCGCTGACCCGGTGGGCGAAGAAGCGCAGCGTCAGCTCGGCCGCGGCCACCGTGCTTGGACGGGCCGAGACTTCGAGTTGATCCAGGTAGGAGGCCATGGTGGCCACCATGCCGGGGGCCCGGGCGGCGATCTGTGCCCAGGTGACTTCGGGGGTCCCGCCGCCTCGGCGCTGGACCTCGAGCGGCTGCACACGTGCCAGTGCGTTCATTGGGCCACCCCGACCAACGCCTGGGCCTCGATGGCTTCGGAGGCCCGGCGGTACTCGTCGGCCAGCCAGTCGACGCTGAGGTGGAGATAGACCCGGGTCGAGGTGATCGAGCGATGTCCGGCCTGGGCCTGGATCGCTTCGATGGCCATGCCGGCCTCGCGCAGACGCGTGAAGCAGGTATGGCGCAGCTCGTGGCAGGTGCCGTGACTCAGACCGGCGCGTTCCCGGGCGGCCCGGATGATCTGGTCGAGGCCGGGCACCGAGAGCGGCTGGCCCCGACGCGCACCTTTGAGGGCGACGAAGAGGGCGTCGCTCGTCGTCTCCTCCGGTCGTTCGTGGTCCAGGTAACGGGCCACGGTGGCAAAGAAGGTCGGCGAGAGCGGGACCAGACGCTCGTGTCCGCCCTTGCCCTCTCTGATCAGCACCCGCCATTCGCCGAGCTTCAGATCGCCCAGGCGAAGCCCGAGCACCTCACAGCGCCGCAGGCCGCCCAGCACCATGGCCTGAGTCATGGCCCGGTCGCGCTCGGTGCGCAGCGCACCCATCAGTGCGTCGATCTCGCTGGGGTCGAGGATCCGGGGCAGTCGGCGCACCCCGCGCACCAGCGGCAGCCCACGGCCACCTCGAGATCGACTCTGACGCGTGGCGATGCCCCGGGGCACCGGGTTGGCGTCCACCGCCACGTCGTCTCGGGTGACCAGGTAGCCATAGAAGCTCGAGACCGCGGCCAGCCTGCGCTTGATCGTGGCCGCTGACAGTCCGGCCGAACCGTCGATGCGCACCACGTTCTCCGAGCCCGGTTTGGGACGACGCTGTGCGGTCACAAACGCCATGACATCTTTGGGCTTCACCTCGAGCGGGTCCTTCTTCACGACACTGAAGAAGACGCTCAGGTCGTGGGCATAGGCCCGCACGGTGTTCGGCCGGGCCCGGCCGACCACAAACTCCAAGAACTCATCGATCAGCTGGTGGCCGATCCGATACACGTGCTCACCGTCGGGACGGACGTGACACTCGAAGGACGGGATCCACTCCACCGCACACCTCCTGCTCGGGTATGCATCCGAGGATCCCCCGGATGCCTATCCCAGGAGGTGGATCACCTGTATAACCGGCGAACGGGGGCACCATAGAGTCCAGCGACGAGATCTCGATTCCGGCGTCGACCTTTAAGAGGAGATGGCGTGAAGAACTGGCTTCCGATGGCCTTTGAGCCGCCCCAAGGTCTCCTCGTTCCTCCAGAGCACCATCTCCGTCCGATCAGAGCGTCGGATATCGACATCGACTATCCAGCGGTCATGGGTTCGAGAGAACGACTCTGGACGATCTTCGGGGATGCTTGGAGATGGCCGCCCGAGTCGATGACTTTCGAGGAGGATCGAGCCGATCTGGCACGCCATGAGCGCGAAATGGTCGAGAGGCAGTCATTCAACTATGCCGTGCTGGACGAAACAGAGAAAAGTCTCGCGGGTTGCGTCTACCTCGACCCCCCGGGACGAATCGGGGCCGACGCGGACATCAGCTGGTGGGTGGTGGACGATCTCGCCTCGACCCCCCTGGCGTCATCACTGAGCGTGCTGATTCCTCGCTGGGTCTCGGAGCACTGGCCTTTCGTCGAGCCCCGGTTCATCGGCATCGACATCACCTGGGAAGAATGGCTCCGCCTTTCCCCTCCATGATCTCCCTTGGTGCTACGACCCAGCTGCCGGCGGGTGCTGGTGAGCGTCCGCAGTTTTTCGAGGAGCCACGCTCGGGCACGTCCACGAATCTATGCGGGCGGACCTGGTCCCCCGTCCCGGCAAACCGGGACAGTCCCATGTAGGTCCCGTCTACCCGCTTGGCGAGCGGTATCGGAATCCCACCCCCCGGATCGTCTCGATCGGACCGTTTGGCTCAGTCCAGCCGAGGTCGTGCTTAGGGCGAGCCAGCGTGTACTTCACCCGGTCGCGAGCCACCAAACCCCGGTCGTCCCAGGCCGCCAGCTCGATTAGCTGCTCCGGACTAAGTGCTTGGCCCCGGTGGCTGATGAAGACAGTGAGCAGGTCGTAGTCCCTTGCCTTAAGTCGACGGTCTTGCCCTCTGTCGCCACCTGGCTCTTTCAAAGTCGACCCACAGATTGGCGTCCTGGTAGCAGGCCACGATCAAAAGCTATCCCGCCTGGCCGGCGATCCCAGGCCCGGCGGAGTGGGGCAGCGTGTTCCACCCATCGAGCACTGCGTTTGCTACCCTCAAATCATCCGTCTTGGAGAATGACTCTGAAGGTGACAACACATCGCGGCTGCAGGCTCCCGGCCTAGCGCGACCCCGCCCAGCGATTGCGGTGCGGGGTAGGAGTTAACCATGTCATCTCTTTGAAAGGATCCGAGTGCTCACTCGCATTCAGCAGTACCTGCGCGTCGTCGCGCCCATCGGCCGAGACCACGAGCAGGTAGGGCCATTTCTGGCCACGTTCAACCCCAACAGTGACAACCCCTATCTCAACTACGCCCTACCCGACGACGGTGCCGAGCCCAGCGACCGTGAGATTGCCGCGCTGGTCGAGGCATATGCGCGGCGGAGGCGCCGGCCCCGTCTCGAGTACATCCCCGGCTGTGCGCCGGCGGTCGAGCAACAGTTGGTCGCTGGAGGCTTCTCCATTGAAGGACGCCTGCCAGTCATGGTCACCGATGCGGAGCAGTTGAGCATCGACCCCGAGCTGCTGGGCTTCGAACTGTGCACCCCCAGCACGGATGAGGAGTTGTACGACATGGCCGTCGTCCAGGCCGGAGCGTACGACGAACCGGAAATGCCCAGCCGCGATGTCGTGGTTCACCGCCGAGCGGCGATGGCTGACGGTGCGCTGGCGGTAATCGCCGTCGAACAAACCACCGGAGTGGTCGTCGGTGGCGGCAGCTGCTCGCCGGTCCGAGCCGGGCTGACCGAGGTGGCTGCCATCGGTGTGTCGGGGACATATCGGCGTAGAGGGATCGGCGGCGCGTTGGCAAACCACCTCGGCCGTGAAGCGCTCTCAGCGGGTGCCGATGTGCCATGGCTGATGGCCGCTCACGAGAGCGAACGCCGCATCTACGAGCGTGCGGGCTATCGCGTGATCGGCGAGATCCTGCATATCTCCCATTGAGCTAGGGCGTCGGGCAGGGCTGGCGGCTCTGCCCGACGCCCAGACAACACGCCACGACACAGTTCCTGGTCTTCCACATGACGCCGTATGGTCAAACTGCAGACGAAAAGGCCTCCCCGTGGACGGCTATGGATCGATGGACAAACCAAGTGCTTCCGAGTGCCCACCGTCCCGGCGTTAGGGGCGGGGGACGACCCGGAACCTTCTACCCATCGGCGAAATTCGTGAAGAGCCTCACCCAGATTTAGGGGGCCGCAGAAACTCGAGAATGAAGCACCTTCGATCCGAGTCGAACACCAATCGTGTTCAGACCGATGAATTTCCTGTGGCTCGTAGCCCACGAGCAGTACCGGAGTGTCTTCAAGATCAATCTGAAGATGCCAGCCCGGATTATCCAGGGTCTCGATGTGGATGCCGTGTTAGTGCTCCCAGTCTCCGTCGCACTGAGTGGAGTACCACGCCATAAGCCACGTCCAGACTCCCGGCGCTTCCTCGTCATAGGCGTCACGCATGTCGCCATCATGGCCCACGAAGTCGATTGGTAGTGCTGCCGACCCGGCGGTCGGGGGCAGTTAGCACCCCCGTGCTTTGGATTTCCTCTTACACTTGCCCGGCACCTGCCCGGCAAAGGTGGGCAAGTGGCTTTCCTTCGTTGGCTGGCAGGTCATAAGGAGGAGCAGTGTCCAGATTGAAGAACATGCCAAGGTTCGCGTGGCTCGTCATTGGGGTGTGCATCACCGCGTTGGTTCTGCCGACGGCTGCCTATGCATCGGGTGGACTCACGTTCACGGGCATCAAGGGAACGAGCGGGAACAAGGCTGATGTCACGGCGGGAACACAACTACTGACGGCGGAGGCTGCGCCCAGCGCGTTCCAGGACTACGCGGCATTGGACAAGGGCTCCGGTTGCTACGTACTGACGACCGTTGCTGCTGGCCAAGGGTTTATCGCCAAGAACCTCGTTGTGAGTCCCGACTTCACCGGTAGTCCTCAGGGCGGTTCGGAAATGGTCAGGTACTTCACGGGCTCGACCTGCACAGGGACGCAGTTCGGAACCTTTTGGGTGGTCGCGGCCTCTGGTAGCTCTAACTACACAGCGCCTCAAACGCTTCCCTTGGATCCTGGCTTCGCCGTGGCCACTGGGGATTCTGTCTCAGTCCAAGTTGTCCAGGTGAGTTCCTCTAGTTTGGGTCTTGACTTCTACCTTCAGGGGTACACCGTTCCTTCAGCCGACGTCGCAACGTCGACACCGTAGATCCGCAGATCACCTTCTTCGATGGACCGGCCCCGGCTCATACCTGGGGCCGGTTCGCGGATTGGTCTTCGAGTCAGGACTGAGGAGGTTTAGTGGGTACCGCCCCATCTCGGCGAACGGGGATAGCCCTATCAGCTCGCAGTCAGGTAAAGGGTCTTGCCACGGCAGGCAGCTCGAGCGTGCCAGGAAGGGCGGTGGGTGACCTCGTCGAGAACGTTGACGGCGTCGGGATCCATCGAGGTCAAGGGTACGGAGCCGAGGCGGGCATGTGGGCGATGCCGGGCGCCACTCAACAGAAGGTGCCAGGCTATGGACTGGCGGGGGCCACCAGGCGGGGAGGGCGAAATGAAGCAGCGAGGGATGGCCAGGAAGGCAGCATTGGTGGTGGCGGGGACCGCTTTGCTTGCGGGCGTTGAACTGGCGGCCGCTGGAGCAGCCCCCGCGGCGGCGCCGGGACTCATAATCAAGCCGGGCGCAATCTGGACTTTCGAAGCAAGAGGGCCGTCGTACATTCCCTGTGAACAGGACGTCTTTACCACCCAGCCAAAGAGCCGCGTCGGCAGTTTCACTGAGAAGGACACGCGGGGTGGTTCCGATGCAGGGGGCGCAGGCACATGGGTCGGCGGCGGCGGACAGATTTCGATGTTCTGGACGTCCTCTTCGCAAGAATCTCTGCGGTTCACAGGCACTCTGAATTCGACGCGCAGACAATTCGCAGGCAGTGTCAGCTATCTCAGCATTAACGAGAACGGCGTGCTGAGGCACAAGGCCGTGAGTGGCTGCTGACCTCGTTTAGTGACGGTAACGCACAAGCCGCTTGTTCAGCGATGCCACGGCCCGGCGACCGCTCCCCCGGCTTTTATCGAGCCCTCGAGGTGCTGGGCCTTCGTCTACGACCACAACCTCCAGAGCACCCACTGCCGGGATGCGCCAGCGGCCACCACCGGCAGATGGCGCAGCCCAAAGCGTGACGGGACCTGGTGGCGGGCGTGGAGCTGCGACGGGCACCTCGAGGAGCTGACGGCCGTCAGGGAGTTTGGGCGGCGGCGGGACACTTAAGGATCCACTCCGATTGCGGCGACGACGAACGGGCCCCATTCGGAAGTGCAGGAACCGGTTCTGACCGAATTCGTGTGCGCGATAAAGCTGTTCGGCGAGCCCTTGCCGGACGAAGCGAACGAGCCTGAGACCTTGTTCGCCTGAACACCTTCCCAACCACCCGGTTGCCCAGCCCAAAAGACATAGAGCTGTGAAAGCACAGAAGGTGCGATCTGCGGCTGACCCGCAGGCACCGTATAGGTGATCATCAACGTACCGGGTATCTCAAAAGCCGACTCCAGGCAATCGGAACGTTCGGTCGTGGAGAGCACTCCTTTGATCTTTTCGCTCTCAACCACAGCTCCAGTCGAGTTTTCCATTACGCAATCGGTCCCCTTCAAAGACACCGAAATTGTGATTGGAGCGAAAGTCCCTCCGGTAAGTGGCGGATTGAACTTCACGCCGCCCTTCATGTCGTCGCAAGAGACCCCATCGTGCTTCACCTTCGTTGCCCCGGCCGTAACTTGGGATGCCCCGGATTGGGGAAGTCCCATCAAGCCGACTGACGCAACCGAAGCGACGGCCACAGCTACAAGAATCCGCCTGATCATGTGCATTCCTCTCGCCAAAGGGTTCTACGGACGTTAGTAGGGGCTGGCAGTCTCCGTCAGCCACTGGCCGCTTGGCACAGCCCAATGCGTGACGCGACGTGGTGGCGACTCTGGTCGTGCCCCCGACCACATCGAGAGCTGACGGCGGTCAGGGAGTTGGGCGGTGTCGTCACGCCGCAGAGTGACGACGCCGCCGTTCAGTTGTGCGTGACGCCAGCAGGTCCCACCCACCACGTTTGACCCGAACGGGTCGGGTGGATGTACTGGAAGAAGGCAGGACCCATATAAGACCTTGAGCCGTTGTAGCAAATGCTCTGGCCAGTGACGAACTGCGTAACGCCGATTTCAACCTTCGCGTAAACCAGATCGTCACCGAAGTCTCCTCCGGACCAAGTGTCCCCGACGACGATTTCCGGCTGCTTGACCGAACCGCCTCCCGGACAGTTGCCAAGCCAGGTTGGAACCGAGATGTAGTCCCATCCAAGTCCGGCGGCACCAGCGGGCGCTGGACTCCCGACCAGGGCAATCCCACCCAGCGCCATTGGAGCCGCCACAGCCGCGGCAATCCGGCCAAATCGCTTAGTCATTCCGCCCTCCCCGTTTCCCCCAGGATCGCGGCGGCAGTTGTAATCAGCCGCCGATCGTTTACAGGTCCAAGCATCAACCGCCGTTGGTGGGCTGTCTGTCGTCCAGGTGACACATGCAGTGTCATCCAGGCGACACTTGGGCACCCACGGCGTGACGGGCCGTGGTGCAGGTTGTGGACGTGCCCGGAGACGTCGACGGGCCGAAGGCGGTGCGAGAGTTCGGTCAGCGGCGGTGATTTTACTGTTGCTGAGTTCCGTATCCGACGAAGAGGTAGTTGCCCGTTGAAGTCGAGTATTGACAGAACTGCTCGACCACCTGACCACCGTCCATCCGTGCTGACGCTGAGTCGCCTTCGGCAGTCCCCTTGACCTGAACCGCAGATACAGACTGGTATTTCGCTTTTCGTGCGCATGTGTGTTTCGCGTGGTAGTTGAACTTGAGCCCGCCGTCGACGATCACTGCTCCGGTCATCCATGTCACCTGCGCCGAGCCACCAGCTGGTGTGTTGAACAACTGCGATCCGCTCGCTCCCGTGATCTTCATTCCAGTTCCGGTGCATCCACTCAATTGAATCGGAGTCTGGGCTGGACCCTTGGAGCTCAACCCGGTGCATCTGACGGTCAGGGGGGTCGTGGCACCAGCGTCGCCACTCAGTCCCAGTCCTGCGCTTCCGATGGTTGTTCCCGCACCAGCGGCGGCGGTCATCGCTGCAAGAATTAAATGCCTTACGATTCGCATGATCTCGGAACGTTACCTCCCGCCGCTTTCAGTATCTAGGTACGGCACGGGGCGGGACGGACTCCCGCACCCCACCGCATACGGCCGTCAGGTCCCGGGGCATCGGGAACCCGAGCGGACGAACTGAGATGGTGCGGGCGACGCCCGGGCCGCCTGGATCAGGCGCCGCCGCTTTGTGATGAGGAAGATGTCCCATCACGATCTTGTGGATGCCGGCGCCAGGCGGGCGGAGGTGGCGACGGCCAACCGTTCCGCGCCACCCCCACCCGACCGTCGACCACGGACACAAGGCCGTGGCGAGTGAGGCCTGCGCGAATCCAAAAGCGCGGCCAGACTCCTCCAGCAGAGATTGGGGTCCGTTCACTGGACGGCCTGCCCCGTGCCGGTGAACGGCCGCCGTTCGATTTGGCCGCGGTAGCTGGCCCGTTTCGCCAACTTCGCACGTTGTGAAGCGCCGCCGGCTCGATCGTCACGCCATCTCTGGCCGGCAGCAATCGCGGTGTCGACCGATGACTTACCCTCCGTCTTCGGCACCTGCGCGTGAACGCTTCGGACCAAGCCATGAGCGGTTCTGACCGCATGGAGTGCCGCCGCCTCGGATGCCCTAGTTGAAGAACTGAGGGGTGAGCTGGAGCGTGCCGGAGTCGACCTCGAGCCAGTCTCCTAGAGACTGGCAAGAACCGCCTTCCTTCACCACAGCTTGTGAGGATCTGGGTGAAGTCCAGCGCATCGACCAACAGCTCGCTGGCGTTCAATGGGGCATCTGTACGAATCCGGAACACTTTCCGGAACGTCCGCCATTCCGCATAGCGAAGACAAAGAGTTGGACCGACGACAAGGTTCTCCGCGTTTTCTTCCGTTCACTCAAACCACCATCCTGGTCTGGCACATCGACGTAATCGACGATTCGGACGACGGCAACAGCTGAACCCTTAGAGCTGCGACGCGAAAAAGACGCGGTGTGACGCGGTGTGACGCGGCGATGACGCGAAACTCCAGCAAATCCGCGTCACTCGCGGTAAGAGCGGTCAAGTCATTCAGGCTCTTCGGATTCTGGCGGGGTCGCTCCCTGACCCGGATCACCCCGAGCGCGACGAAGGTGCTTCAAGCTTGAGGTGTGACCCAACAACCAAGAAGCACCTTCGTTCTTCGCGACCATAGCGAGATACTCGGAGCCCTGGTCGGCCTCAAAGACGTGGTGGTCCTGCACTACGAACGCCGAGGGCCCGACGTCGAGCTGGCCATCGAGCAGCTGATCCGCCAACCGGTGCGCTGCCCGAGCTGCGCGGAGCTGGCCCAGGTCAAGGAACGTCCGCTCGTGACCTACATCGACCTGCCGGTCTATGGGACCCCGATGCGCCTCGGGTGGAAGAAGCACCGGATGCGCTGCGTGAACGCACGCTGCCCGAAGCGTTCCTGGGTGCTGCGCGACCACCGCATCGCGGCCAAGAAGTGCCTCTTGACCACGCGAGCGGCCAAGTGGGCCACCGAGCAGGTGGGCACCGGTCGCACGGTCAAAGAGGTGGCCGGCGAGCTGGCCTGTGACTGGCACACGGTCAACGACGCGGTCACCACCTATGGCACCGCCCTGCTCGAGGCGGATCGCAAACGGCTGAACCAGACCACGGCCATCGGCCTCGACGAGACCTCCTTCGTCAGACTCGACTCGCGCCACACCGACTACGTGACCACGGTCGCTGACGTGGAGAACCACCAGATCATCGAGATCCTCCCGACCCGCAAATACACCGACGTGGCGGGCTGGATCGACCGCCAACCTGCGGCCTGGAAGGAGCGCATTGCCTTCGGGGCCCTCGACATGTCCAACACCTATGCCGCGGTCTACACCGTCATGTTGCCCAAGGCGGCCCAGGTGGTCGACCCCTTCCACCTGATCGCGCTGGCCAACCGCAGCCTCGACGCCATCCGTCGTCGGGTCCAGATCGAACAGCTGGGCCATCGGGGCCGGCGCGACGATCCGCTCTATCGGGCCCGGCGCCTGTTGCTCATGGGAGAGGAGAAGCTCAAGGTCGAAGCCACTGAACGCCTGGCCTCGCTCCTCGAGCTGGGCGACCCCGGAGCCGAGGTGGCCATTGCCTATCGGGTCAAGGAGCGCCTACGTGACTTCTATCGGACGAGCGATCCCGACGAGGCCAAAGCGATGCTGAGCGATCTCCAGGCGCACTGTCTGAAGAAGGCCATGCCGCCCGAGATCCAGCGCCTCGGGCGCACGATTCGCCACTGGTTCGACAAGATCGCCAACTTCCACCTGGCCCGCGTGAGCAACGGTCCGACCGAAGCCCTCAACAACCTGATCAAACGGATCAAGCGCATCGGCTTCGGCTTCCGCAACTTCGAGAACTACCGGATCCGGGCCCTGCTCTACGCGGGCAGGCCGAACTGGCGGGTGCTCGGCTCGATCGTCGTTCGCTGAGCAGGCAGACCCCGCCAGAATCCGATGAACCGTCATTCATTACGCCTGACCAGGGAAAGTCCTGGAGGCGGCGGTGAGAATCGAACTCACGTACGGGGCTTTGCAGGCCCCTGCCTAAACCACTCGGCCACGCCGCCGTTCGCCGGACAGCAGCCGGCACGAAACGGGCGGCCAGCCTAATGGACCGGCCACCGACCACCTGGATGCGGAGGGGTCGGGCTCAGGAAGCCGACCCCTCCGACCTAGTGCTTCAGGCGGGAGACCACCCAGAAGACCCCGGCCACCACTGCGACGATGGCAATGATCTTCACGAAGAACCAGATGATGCCGATGACGCTGGAGAGGAGCCAGAAAGCGACAAGGACCCCGACGACCGCCACCGCCGTCATGGCGAGGGCATGGGTGAAACTCACGGGTGTCTTGCCTTCTCGGCTTGTTACGTCTTTGCTCACAACCCCAATGCTACGTTCCCGCCATGACGGTCGAGACGTCACTCCGTGACCGGAGGCGCCGGCTCCTCGAGGAGCCCGGCCTGAAGGGCGAGGAATTCTGCCGCCGCTACGCCGGCGAGGCCGACGCCTGGCTCTCACAATTGGCGGACAAGGCCGCCAAGGACGCCCAGCGCCACCTGGCCCTCCTGGCCGTGGGTGGCTACGGGCGGCAATCGCTGTGCCCCTACAGCGACCTTGACGTGGTCCTGGTTCACACCGGTCATCGGGACATCAAGGCCATCGCCGACGGCATCTGGTACCCGGTGTGGGACGAGGGCGTCCAGCTGGACCACTCGGTCCGGCGCCCCCAGGAGGTGCTGGCGGCCGCGGCGGAGGACGTCCGGGTCGCCCTGGGCCTGCTCGACGCCCGCATGGTCTGGGGTGAGCCACGGGTTGCCGATCCGCTCTTGGAGAAAGCGAAAGCGGCCTGGCGGGACAAGCTCGGCACCAAGTACCTGCCGCTCCTCGAGGACCAGATGGCGGCCCGCCGGGCCGCGGCCGGCGACGTGGCCTTTCTCCTCGAACCCGACCTCAAGGAGAGCCACGGCGGCCTGCGCGACGTCAGCGTGTTGCGTGCCATCGCCGCCTACGCCCCCGAGCTGCCCGACTACGCCGACCTCGGCTCGGTCGAGCCGGCCACCCGCCTGCTCACCGACATCCGCGTCGAGCTGCACCGGATGGCCGGTCGCGAGCACGACAAATTGCTCCTGCAGGATCAAGACCAGGTTGCGGCGGCGCTCGACTTCCCCGACGCCGACGACCTCATGGCCGCTGTGTCGAACGCCGGACGGCAGATCGCGTGGGTGTCCGACGACGTCTGGCGCCGGCGGAGGCTCTGGGATCCGACGCCCGCCCCCAAGCGCCGTCTCCTGAATCGGCGCTCGGCCACCGAAGGCGTGCCGTCGGGCGACCTCCCCCCGTCGGACCTCGGGCCCGATCTGGCCGATATCAACGGTGAGCTGGCCCTCACTCCCGAAGCACCTGTGTCGGCCGACACGTCACTCCCCCTCCGCCTGGCCGCCACGGCGGCCCGGCTCGACCTGCCCATCGCCAAGGGGTCGTTGTTCCGCTTGGCCGATCGCATGCCGGCTCCGAGCGACCCCTGGTCCGAGCAGACGCGTCAATCCCTGGTGGACCTGCTGGCCGCCGGCCCACCCGCGGTCGACAAGATCGAGTCGCTGGACCAGCACGGCCTTTTCGTACGCCTCCTCCCGGAGTGGTCCGCCGTGCGCAACAAGCCACAGCGCAACGCCTACCACCGCTTCACCGTCGACCGGCATCTGCTCGAAACAGCCGCGCTGGCCGCCGGACTGACCGACGGTGTGGAGCGGCCCGACCTCCTGCTCGTCGGCGCGCTCCTGCACGACATCGGAAAGGGATTCCCCGGCGATCACACCACGGTCGGCATCGAGGTGGTGGGCCGCATCGCGACGCGGATGGGCTTCGCGCCCGAGGACGTCGACGTCTTGGTCGATCTGGTCCGCCATCATTTGCTGTTACCCGATACCGCCACGCGGCGCGACCTCGACGACCCGACGACCATCGCGAACGTGGCCCGAGCGTGCGGCAACCGCCTCACCCTCCACCTGCTTGCCGCCCTCACCGAGGCCGACAGCCGGGCCACCGGTCCGAGCGCCTGGGGTCCGTGGAAGGCCGGGCTCGTCGCCGATCTGGTGGAACGGACAGACAAGTTTCTCCAAGGTGATGACAGCGTCCCCGTCGCGCCCGACATCATCCCGGCCGCGCACCGAGCCCTCATCGACGAGGTTCGCCAGACTGCACTGCCGTCGGTCCTGCTCCAACCGCCCCAGGTCATCGTCGCCGCGCCCGACCGCCGCGGGCTGCTCTCCGCGGTGGCCGGTGCTCTGGCCCTCAACGGCATGGACGTCCGGGCGGCCAACGTGGCCGGCGAGGCCGGTGTGGCCGTCGAGGTCTTCACCGTCGAGGTCGCCCGGGGCACCTGGCCCGACACGGCCAAGCTGCGCGAGGACCTCACCGCGGTGCTGTCCGACCGCCTCGCCCTCGAGCAGCGCCTGTCCGAGCGAGAGCAGCTCTACGCCCAGCGCCGTCGCTCCGCCGCCCACGTCCCCGGCAGCGACGTCGGAGTGGACAATGGGGCCTCCGAGACAGCCACCGTGCTCGAATTGCGGGCTCCCGACGAAATTGGGCTCCTTCACAGGATTACCCGGGCGCTCTTCGAGGCCGACCTCGACGTGGTGTCCGCTCGGGTCTCCACGCTGGGCGAAATGGTGGTTGACGCCTTCTACGTGCGTGAGTCCGACGGCGCGAAGGTCACCGACCCCGAGCGCCTCACGGCCGTGACAGACGCTCTGCGGAGCGAATTGGGTCTTTAGGCCCTAACGCGATTCCCGCGTTGGTCCAGGTAGAATGCCAACCAGCTATGAGCTCGGGGGAACACGTCCACGAAGAGAAGGGTCCGCGCCTGTGGGCGATCTTCGCCGTGTGTGCCGCCGCGCTCGCCGTGGCCGCGGGCGGCCTGGTCGTCTTCGTGCACGTCCGCGACACGCCGGCATCGGCTGATCCCACCAAACCGCCGCCCGTGCTCAAGGTCCTCTCCACTTCGCCGACAGGTACCAGTGTGGCCGCCGGTTCGACGATCTCCGTGCAATTCTCCACTGATCTCGCGCCGAACACGCCGCTGCCCACGCTCGACCCACCGGTAGCCGGTTCGTGGGCGGTGCTGTCTCCGTCGCTGCTCCAGTACCAGGCCACCGGACCGCTCGTGCCCGGCGCCACCGAGACGCTCACGGTTCCGGGCGGCGCCTCCGGCGTCATCGGCTCGCAGGGACAGCACATGGCCAAGACGGTGACGTCGTCGTTCACTGCAGCACCCGGTTCCACGCTGCGACTGCAGGAGCTGCTGGCCGAGCTCGGCTACCTGCCGCTCTCGTTCACGCCGGCGACGCCGATGACGTCGCCCACGCAGGAGGGCAACGATCAGCTCGGCACGTTCTCGTGGCGCTGGCCCAATCTGCCCAGCGCGCTCACCTCGCTCTGGGTGCAGGGCCAGCCCAACGTCATCACCAAGGGCGCCGTGATGAACTTCGAGAACCAGAGCGGCCTCAAGACCGACGGGCTCGCGGGACCACAGGTCTGGACGGACTTGCTCGCTGATGTGCAGAGCGGTCACGGCGACGCCAACCCGTACAACTACGTGCTGGTGAGCAAAGCGTTGCCCGAGACGACGACCGTCTATTCGAACGGGGCCGTGGTCTACAGCACCCCGGCCAACACCGGAGTCCCCGGCGCCCCCACGGTCGACGGGACGTTCCCCGTCTATGCCCGCTACACCGTGACGACCATGAGCGGGACGAACCCCGACGGCTCGCACTATGTCGATCCGGGTATCCCCTGGGTGAGCTACTTCAACGGTGGCGACGCCTTGCACGGCTTCGTCCGGAGCACCTACGGCCACCCCCAGAGCGACGGCTGCGTCGAAATGCCACCGGCCAACGCCGCGGTCGTGTTTCCGCTCACACCGCTGGGGACCCTGGTCACGGTCGAGGGCTGACCCTCCCGTGCGGTAGACGTCGTGACTGACCACAGCATCGAAACCAAGCCGGCGACCGAGCCCGAGGACGGTCCCGACACCGACGCGGACGCCGGGAACTCGCTCCCGTCCGGCACGACCACCGAGCAGAGCGCCGGACAGGTCGGCAGCACCGACGCCCACGCCGGCAACGGCCAGGCGACGAACGGCGACAGCCCCGCACCACAGACCCGGGCGGAGCGGAGGGCGGCCAACGAAGGGGCGGCCACGGCAACGGCGCCCAAGGACAGGCCACGCCACTCCGGGTTCCGTCGCACGGCCGACCTCGTCGGGCGCATCCTCATCGGCGCCGGGGTCATCCTGCTCCTCTTCACCGCCTATCAGATCTGGGGCACCTCAATCCAGGAGTCACACTCGCAGAACCAGTTGCGCAAGCAGTTGACGTCCGAAGCCCACCACAAGGCAGTCGTCCATGCCCTCGACGCAGCCAGCGCGCAGAACACGGTGCCCACCGGTCCGCCCGTCACCGCGCCCCACACGCAAGCCCCGCCCGAAGGCAGCCCGGTCGGTGAGATCCGCATTCCGGCCATCGGCCTCAACCAGGTCCTGGTCGAGGGAACGGGCACCGACGACCTGCGCCAAGGCCCGGGCCACTACGTCAACACGCCGCTCCCGGGTCAAGGCGGGAACGCCGCCATCGCCGGACACCGCACCACCTACGGCCACCCCTTCTACAACCTCGACGGGGTGAAGCCCGGCGATCCCATCGTGATCACCACCTTGCAGGGCGTCTTCGTCTACGACACCTTCAAGCAGGTGGTGGTGTCGCCGAGCGACACCAGCGTCATCGACAACGTGTTCGCCAACTACCTCACCCTGACGACGTGCAATCCGCGCTTCAGCGCCTCCAGCCGCCTGGTCGTCGTAGCCAAGCTGGCCCACTCCGAGCTGTTCAAGAGCTCTGGCCTGCGCACCGCTTCGACCCCGCACAGCGCCCCGAAGGCCGAGAACCTGGCCGGTGATAGTGGCGTCTCGGTGAGCGCCTCGTTCATCTGGGGCTTCTTCGTGGTCCTCGTCGGCGGCCTCGTCCTCTACCTCGGCCATCGCTTCCGTCGCTACCGGTGGCCCGTGTGGGTTTTCGGGACGCTTGGGGTGCTCGTGCTGCTCTACGCCTTCTTCGGCGCCGTCAGCCCCCTCCTGCCCGCCAGCTTCTGAGGTCCCGCGTGCTCGTCGACGAGCCGCTGGCCGACCACTTCCGCGCCTTCGCCACTCTGGCCGAGCGTGACGGGGGCACCGTCTACCCGGCCATCTGCCGCAGCGTGGCCGACGACGACGACGTCCTCTCGCTGCTCGACCACGCACCGCTGGCCCAGCGCCGGCCCCTCATCCTGCTGGCCGCGGTGCACGACCTGCTGCTGGCCGGGGCCGACCATCCGCTGGCCGCCCACTACGACACCGTGGCCAGCGTCCGCGGCATCCCCTTCCACCGGCCGGTGTCGGACGTGGCGGCCGACTTCGCCGACTTCTGCCGCCTCCAGCGCAGCGACCTCGAGCGGCTCGTCGGAACCCGGACCACCCAGACCAACGAGGTCGGCCGCTGCACCTCGCTACTGCCGGCTCTCTGCCATGTGGCCGCCGGCTCTCCGAATTCCGGCCCGCTCTCGCTGCTCGACCTGGGCACCTCGGCCGGGTTGAACCTCCTCTTCGACGACTACGGCTACACGTACCGCCAGCAGGGCGGCGGCCGGACGACGACGGCCGGGCCCCCCGGGGCCGCGGTCGCCTTCGAATGCCAAGCCCGGGGCGACGTGGGCAACCTGCCGCCGTTAGGCATGCCCGCCATGGCGACGAGGGTCGGCCTCGATCTCTCCCCCATCGACCCGCGTTCGGAGGACCAGGCTCGTTGGCTGCTGGCCTGCCAGTGGCCGGAGAACCCGGCGCGCTTCGCCCGCTTGCGCGGCGCCCTGGCCAACGTGCGCGCCTCGGACCACCCGCCCCGGCTCGAGCGCGGCGACATGGTCGACGACATGGACCGAATCGCCGCCACCATGGAGGGCAGCGGGCCCCTGGTCGTCTTCCACTCCTGGGTCGCCGCCTACCTGGACGAAGAGCGCCAGCGCGACCTGGTCGCCGCCGTGGCCGCCCTCGATCGTCCCGGGCGCCCGGTGCACTACGTCTATTGCGAGTCGCCCGTCGAGACCCCGGGGCTGCCCACGCCACCCTCCCCGATCACGCGCGAGGGTCCCGACCTTTCCACCGCCCTGGTCCACCTCGCCCCGGGCGGCGCCGAGCCCGTCCGTCTGGCCGACACCCACCCGCACGGCTACTGGATCCGCTGGTGGCCCGCGGCTCACCCGTCGCCCCGCTGAGCGCTACTCGTCGGGACCCCACGGCGCATCGCGCCGGGCGGGCACCACCACCCCGTCGGCCGTGACATGGGCGGCCGAGCCCACCGAGCTCTTGCCGAAACGGTTGCGGATGGCGTCGAGAGCGGTCGTCACGTCCTGCCACGACTGCTCCCGGGCCACCGCGCTCTCGCTCGCCTCGTCCATGCCGTCGCCCAGGTCGAAGGAGAGCTGGTCCGCCCCGCCCTCCTGGAGGCCCGACGCGCTCACGCCGAGCAGGCGGATGCCCTCGCCCGGGTCGATGCCGGCCAGCAGCGCCGTCGCCACCTGTCCGATGGCACTCCCCGTGGTGATGGGTCGGTCGAGGGTGTGTGAGCGCGTCTGCAACGAGAAGTCCCGGAACTTGACCTTCACGGTGACCGTGCGGCACGAGCTGCTCTCACCCCGCAGCATGGTGGCGACCGACTCGGCCATGCGCGACGCATGGCGCTCCAGCACCATCGGGTCGACCAGGTCCTGGCTGAAGGTCTCTTCGTGGCCGATCGACTTGGCCGGCCGGTTGGGCCGGACCGGATCGGGATCCTCGCCCCGGGCCAACGCACCGAGGTGGGCCCCGCTCGCCTTGCCCAACCGGCGCACCAGGGTGTCGACGGGCAGCGCGGCCAGCTCCCCCACCGTGCGCACGCCGAGGTCGTGCAGGCGTTTGGCCGTGGCCGGTCCCACGCCCCACAGGGCCTCCACGTCGTGGGCGTGGAGGAAGGCGCGCTCGTTGGCGGGCCCGACCACGTAGACCCCGGGTCCGGGCTCGAGGCCGTGGCGCGTGGCGCGTGGCTTGGCCGCCCGCGAGGCCAGCTTGGCGATCATCTTGGAGCGGCCGACGCCGACCGCGCAGCCCAGGTGCATCTCGTCGCGCACCCGGTCTCGCAGCGCGTGCCCGATGACGTCGGCCGGGCCGAGCAGGCGCAGCGCGCCGGCCACGTCCATGAAGGCCTCGTCCAGCCCGATCGGCTCCACCATCGGCGTCACGTCGTGGAGGATGCGGTGCAACTGCTCGCTGACCTCGGCGTAGCGGCTGTGGCGGCCCGAGAGGAAGATGGCCTCGGGGCAGAGCTGGCGCGCCCGCATGGACGGCATGGCCGAGTGCACGCCGAACTGACGTGCCTCGTAGGTGCACGACGCCACCACGCCACGGGCACCCGCTCCGCCCACGATCACCGGCTTGCCGGCCAGGGAGGGGTCGTCGAGCACCTCGACGGAGGCGAAGAACGCATCCATGTCGACGTGGAGGATGGTGGGGACGTCGGGGCGGGGACGCGTGGGCGGAGAAACCCGCTCAGACACCGAGGGTCAAACGGCGGAAACCCTCGGCGTAGTCCACGCCGGCCCGTCGCCCCTCCTCGGCCGCCCGTCGCCGCACCGCCTCGCCCGCCCACCCCGCCGAGTCGGCCGAGCCGGCGAACTGGGTGCGATGGCACTCCACGGCGGCCGCCTTCGTCTCAATGGTGTCGGTCACGTCCACCCACTCGTCGGGCTCGAGCGTGCCCGAGAGCAGCACCGTGGGCACCTGGTGGGGCGGCCCCGCCTCGGGGAAGTAGTGAGGCAGCGCGGCCGCCGGTGCCACCGCGTCCAGGAGCGCCAGCCCGAGAATGCGATGGTCCCGGTGGTTGACGTAGTCCTGCCCGAAGAAGAGGGCCGACGGGTCGTGGCCGCAGACCAGGTCGGGCCGCAGGGCGCGCACCCGGCGCACCAGCTCGCCCCGAAAGGCCGTGCTGTCGACCAGCTCGCCATCGGGCAAGCCCAGGTTCTCCAGGCTGCGCAACCCGATGAGCGCGGACGACGCCTCGAGCTCGCCGGCGCGTTCCTCGGCCAGCTCGGACGGCACCACGCCGAGGTCGCTCGTGCCCTTGCCGCCGTCGGTGCACACCACCAGGTGCACGGCGCTGCCCGCCTTGGCCCAGCGGGCCAACGAACCGCCGCAGCCCACGTCGGCGTCGTCGGGGTGGGCGTAGACCGCCAACACGACGGTGGGCGTCTCCTCCATCACGCCCGGGCCCTCACTTGCGCTTGGGCTCGGTGGTCTTGGTCAAGAGGCCCACCTCGCGCTGGAAGTCGGTGATGTCCTCGAAGCCCTTGTAGACGCTGGCGAAGCGCAGGTAGGCCACGTCGTCGAGTGCCTTGAGGCGCTCGAGCACGGCCAGCCCCACCTGCTGACTGCTGGGCTCGGTCGTCTCCGCCCGCAGCGCGTCCTCCACGCTTTGGGCCAGTTCCTCCATCTGCTCGTCGGTGACGGGTCGGTTCTTGCAGGCCGCCCGCACGCCCTCGATCACCTTGGCCCGGTCGAAGGGCTCGCGCAGCCCCGTGCGCTTGACCACCCAGAGGGGGACCTCTTGGATCCGCTCGAGCGTGCTGAAGCGCCGCCCACAACCCAGGCATTCCCTCCGGCGTCGGATGGCATCGCCGTCCTCGGCCTGACGCGAATCCACGACGCGGTCGTCATCGACACCGCACCATGGACACCGCACACCGCTGACGATAGTCAGGGAATCTGGATGTGCTCCCCCGGCACCACGACGGTGGAGCCGACCTCCTGGGCCATCCGGGCAGCCAGCGCGCCGGCGTCGGCCCGATCGGCCCTCGCCGCGATGGAGGCCAGGGTGTCACCGCTCTTGACGATGTACTCCTGCCCGGGTGCCGGCTGCGCCTGGGCGAGGGTGCTGCCGCCCAGCTGGCGCAGCGGCAGGGCCAGCAGGACCAGCAGGATCGCCGCCACCACGGCCACGGTGGCCAAGACCGCCCGGCGACGGCGCACCGAAGGGGATGGTGCGGTCCGCGCCGGGGGGTCCGGGAGGGCATACAGCCGAAGGGGGCGGTAGGCCGGGTACTCGAGCTCGAATGCGACCGACATGGCGTCTCCTGTTCCGAACACCTGTTCGCTACCTGGACACTGAACCACGAACACCTGTTCGCTGTCAAGCCGCAAAGCGAACCCCTGTTCGTGTCATGCAGGCACGGTACGCACCGGTTGTGACATCTGAATTCCTACTAACTTGACAAATAAGAGTGGATTGGTCAGGATTCAACTCCACACCCCGCTCCGACCATCCCAGGAGGCACGCTCCCGATGACCACGACCACCCCGCTCCAGCTCGACATCGCCCCGCTCTCGGGGAGCATCGGCGCCGAGATACGCAATCTCGATCTCCACGAGACCCTCGACCCCGCGACCGTGGCGGCCGTCCGCCAGACCCTCCTGGACTACAAGGTCATCTTCTTCCCGGGCGCCCACCTGAGCCCCGAGGAGCACACGGCCTTCGCCTCCCTCTTCGGCGAGCCCACGGTGGCCCACCCCGTGATCCCGGGGCTCGACGAGCACAAGGAGGTCTTCGAGATCGACTACACGAAGGCCCGCGAGCTCTACAAGCAGGTCCCGACCCAGGAGTACGGGGACCGCGAGCGCTGGCACACCGACGTCACCTTCGTGGAGCGCCCGCCGCTCGGTTCCATCCTCAACGCCATCGTCATCCCGCCCGCCGGCGGCGACACCCTGTGGGCCGACACCAACGCCGCCTACGAGGACCTCTCCCAACCCATCCGCCAGCTCGTGGACGGGCTCACGGCGGTGCACGACGGCAACCGCAACTTCAACGCGCTCCTCAAGCAGCGCGGTCAGGGCGAGTGGGACGGAGAGACCTTCACCGAGCTCAAGTCGGTGGAGCACCCGGTCGTGCGCACCCACCCCGAGACCGGCCGCAAGAACCTCTTCGTGAACCCCGGCTTCACCCGCTACATCAAGGGTCTCACCACCAAGGAGAGCGACGCGCTCCTCGCCTTCCTCTACGACCACATGACGACGCCCGAGTACATCGTGCGCTACCGCTGGGAAGAGGGCGACCTCGGCTTCTGGGACAACCGGACCACCATGCACTACGCCATCGGCGACTACGGCGACGCGCACCGGGTCATCCAGCGGGTGACCATCAAGGGCGACAAGCCCTTCTGAGGCCACCGCCCGCACTCGGCTCCCCCGTCCCGGCGGTCTTCGTCGGGACCTCACCAGAAGGAACACATGCAGATCCATCCCATCTCGAGCGTTCGCCGCATCGTTACCGGCAGTCGCCGGCCGCTGACGTGCGGTTTGCTGGGCGCCCTGGCCGTGACACCTCTCGCCGTGTCCGGCGGGGCGGCCCCAGCATCCGCCTCGCCGTCACTGGCCGGGGTCACCATCACGTTCGGTGACCAGCTGAAGGCGTACCAGACGATCCTGGCCGCCACCAACGCGCTCAAAGGAGCGGCCTACACGGTCAACTGGGCCAACTTCATCGGCGGGCCACCCGTCATCGCGGCGGAGACCAGCGGCTCGGTCGACCTCGGCTTCATGGCCGAGACGCCGACCATCTTCGCCCAGGAAGCAGGCGACCCGGTCAAGGTGGTGGCGGCCACCATCGGCGTCAACCCCAAGGTGTCGCCGTACGCCCTCGTGGTGCCGGCCAACTCGTCCATCAAGAGCATCTCGCAGCTGAAGGGCCAGTCGGTGGCCGTGCAGGAAGGCACCGTCGAGCAGTACTTCTTGGTCCAGGAGCTCCAGAAGGCGCACATCCCCTACAGCGGGGTGCACGTGCAGAACCTCACCGTGACCAACGCGGCGACCGCGGTGGCCAACGGACAGGTCGAAGCGGCCGTGATCACGCAGCCGCTCACCGGCATCGACCTCACCGCGGGCAAGATCCGCGTGTTGGGCACGGGCGTCGGCACCGCCTCGCAGACCCTGGGCTACCTCACGGCGAGCAGCAGCGCGCTCGGCCAGCCCGCAGAAGGCGGCGGCCATCGCCGACTTCATCGTGCGCTTCGACAAGGCCCAGGCCCTGCTGCGCAAGAACCCGGCCCTGGCCGCCCAGACCTACGTCAAGACCTACGGCGTGCCGCTGGCCGTGGCCAAGGAGGCCGTCGCCTCGGACCAGACCGCGGGGACGCCCATCACGCCGGCCATCGTGAGCTACCAGCAGAACGAGGCCAACACCTTCCTCAAGCTCGGGTTGCTGACGACGCCGATCAACGTGAAGAAGGTCTTCGACCTCCCGTTCAACAAGACCGTCAACAAGGCAGCCGGCATCTCGTGACGCTCCAGGCCGCTCGTCCAGACGAGCTCACGATCGGACCAGCAGCCCCGGCACCCAGCGGCGCGCCGACGCTTGCGGCGACGCCCGTGCCGGGGCTGGTCCGGCTGCCCGTCGGCGAGGTCGGACGGCGGCCGCGACGCTGGTCGGTGGCGCTGCGCCTGATCGTGCCCGTGTCGATCTTCGCCGCCTGGTGGATCCTGACGGGGACCGGCGTCATCCCCTCGACCACCCTGTCCACGCCGAACGCCACCTGGCACGCTTTCGTGCAGCTGTGGAACCACGAAGACCTGCTGGGCGACATCGGCGTCTCCGCCCGGCGCGCCGCCTTCGGTCTGGCGCTCGGCGCCGGGATCGGCCTGATCCTCGGCATCGTGGTGGGCCTGACCCGGCTCGGCGAGGAGCTCTTCGACGCCTCCATGCAGATGCTGCGGATGGTTCCCTACCCCGCCGTCATCTTCCTCTTCATCATCTGGTTCGGCATCGGCGAGACGGCCAAGGTCCTCTTGATCGGGCTGGCCACGTTGTTCCCCATGTACCTCAACACCTCGAACGGCGTGCGCAACGTCGACAAGCGAGTGGTCGAGGCGGCCCGCAGCTTCGGCGTGCAGGGTTGGGTGCTGGTGCGCCGCGTGGTGGTGCCGTTGGCCCTGCCGTCGATCATGACGGGATTGCGCTACTCGGCCGGCATCTCGGTGATCGCGCTCGTCTTCACCGAGAGCATCGGCGCCAATCAAGGCATCGGCTATCTGGTCAGCCAGGCCGACAGCCTTCAGCAGATACCCGTCCTCGTGGTGTGCGTCGTCATTTACGCGTTGCTCGGCATCGGGGCCGACCTCTTGGTCCGCCTCCTCGAGCGCGTCAGCATGCCGTGGAGACGGCACCAGGCGGTCCGATGAACCCCTCCCCCCCCATCGGGTCCGGCCTGGCCGCCGTCGTCCACGGTGTGACCAAGTCCTTCGGCGACCGTCACGTCCTGGCCGACCTCGACGTCACCGTGGCCCAGGGCGAGTTCGTGGCCCTGCTCGGCGCGTCCGGCAGCGGGAAGACCACACTGCTGCGCATCTTGGCCGGGCTCGACACGGCCGGAGCGGGCGACGTCTTCGTGCCCGACGTGCGCACGGTTGTCTTCCAGGAACCCCGCCTGGTGGCCTCCCAGCGGGTCTGGCGCAACGTGGTGCTGGGTCTCCCACGTGCCCAGGCCACGCGGGAGCGCGCCGTGGCGGCCCTTCAAGAAGTGGGCCTGGCCCCGCAGGCCAACGACTGGCCGGGCACGCTCTCGGGCGGTGAAGCCCAACGGGTGGCGCTGGCCCGCGCCCTGGTGCGCGAGCCTCAGCTGCTCCTCCTCGACGAGCCCTTCGCCGCGCTCGACGCCCTGACCCGGTTGCGCATGCAACAGCTGGTGGCGGACCTGTGTGCCCGTCACCGCCCCGGCGTGCTGCTGGTCACGCACGATGTCGAGGAGGCGGTACTGCTGGCCGACCGCGTCATGGTGCTGACCGAGGGACGCATCTCGCTGGACCAGCCCGTGGACCTGGCCCGGCCCCGCCGCGTCGGTGGCGAGGAATTCGACGAGCTGCGCGACCGGCTGCTGGCCGAGCTCGGTGTCCTGGCCGGCGCCCGGTGACCTTTCGGCGGACCGCGGCCGTCGCACGCCCGCGGTCCGCCGGAACTCTCAGCGCATGGCTGGGTGCAGTTCCGTCGTCACCTGGGTGAAGCGACGACGGGCGATCTTCGGGTCGTCGCCCGGCGCGATCTCGTCGTCGTAGAACCCGAAGGCGTGGACGGCGGCCGAACGATCCGGCATCACGATGACGCCGTGCACCGCGCAGCGGGCGCGCACCGCGTGGCCGTCCCGGCTGACCACGACGTTGGAGATGCGGTGCAGCGTGGGACCCAGCGGATCGTGGGTCTGGGCCATCCACGCCGTGATCTCGTCGCCGCTGCGCCAGTGGCCGATGTCGCCGTAGTCGGCGTCGCAGTCGTCGGTGAAACACGACCGGAGCAAGGCCCAGTCCCGCCCATCGATCCCACTGGCATAGCGAACCAGGAGATCGGTGACGGCCTGGCGCAGCGCCGCATCGACCGTCGAGTCGTCCATCAGCTGAGCTTCTGATCCATCACGCCGGCTCCGGCGTCGAGCATGATCCGGGCGGCATCGCTCCGTGCCATGCCACCCAACGCCTTGGAGCCCTCACGCAGCACCTCGCCCACGAACCACGTGGGCCCCGCCGCGAGATTGTCGAAGGCCTCGGCGACCACCTCTTCGGGGGTGGCGGCACCCGGTATCGCGGTGCCGTCGTCGGCACTGGACAGATTGCCCTTCTCGGCCAGGAGCCGGCGGAGCGCCGGCGTGTCGGTCACGCCGAGGACCAAGGAGAGCACGTCGACCCCCCGGTCGTGCAGCTCCGCCCACAGCGCCTCACCCAGGACCAGGTCGAAGGCCTTCGATGCGCCGTAGGCCACCATGCGCCGCGCCCCGACCAACGCGGCACCCGAGGAGACCAGGATGATGCCGCCGCGGCCGCGTTCGACCATCGGCTGGGCCAGGTGGTGGCAGAGCTGGGTGGGCACCAGGCAGTTGCGCACCACCATGGACTCCGCCGCAGCCAGCGGGGCCTCGAGGAAAGGGCCGAAGTTCGGGTCGGCGCCGGCGCAGTAGATGAACAGGCCGACCTCGAGGTCCGCCGTGCGCTCGGCCACCGTGCGCGCCGCGTCGGCCTCGGCCAGGTCGACGGCCAGGGCGCGTGTCGCAATCCCCCACTTCGCCTGCAGCTCGGCCGCCGCCTCGTCGAGCACCGACTGGCGCCGCGACACCAAGACCACGTTCACCTGACGCTCGGCCAGCGCATGGGCAAACGCCAGACCGACACCTTCCGACGCGCCGCCGATCACGGCCCAGCTCCCGTAGCGGTCCTTGAACTCACCCATGCTGCACACCACGCCGTCGCACGTCGCCCTCCATTCTCCGGACCGG
The DNA here is from genome assembly GCA_963726545.1 of uncultured Acidimicrobiaceae bacterium. Classification (GTDB taxonomy): domain Bacteria; phylum Actinomycetota; class Acidimicrobiia; order Acidimicrobiales; family RAAP-2; genus Bog-473. The sequence goes on from CAVSCV010000007.1 coordinate 25,562, forward strand.
AGAAAAAGTTAACAGGAGCGTCGGGCGTCGTCCCCGTCAACGAGGACGTTCTCCGCCGCAAAGGCACGCCGTCAGCCCGGCGTGCTCGGGACCTCGCCCCGCGTGATGGCGGCCACCAGTTGACCATGGTCGCGCTCGTTCTGCCCGGCGTAGTGGCGGGCGAAGGCGACCAGCGCCTTGGTGAAGGCCTCACCTTTTCCCATGTAGGCGTCGATGGCCAAGGGATCCCCCGAGCGGGCGTGGGCGCGGGCCAAGGTGGCCCCACAGGCCGTGGCGAACCGGGCCAGTCGCGGCGCGATCATCTCGGTGGTCGGGATCAGCTTCATGTCGCGGTACTGGCGCACGTAGAAGTCGCGTCCGTCCAGAGCACCCCAGCCCACGAAGAGATCGGTTGCGCTCTGCACCATCCGCTTGCCGGCGACGACCCGCTCGCCGTGATTGGCGTGGACGGCGGGACGCACGTGGGCCTCGTAGACCGAGGGTCCGGCCTGCTTGCACTGCAGGAAGAGCGGGTCGGCGCCCGAACGACCCTCGAGAAGGACGAGGTAGACGGTCATCCCCACACTGCCCACGCCGACGACTTGGCGCACGGTGTCCGCTTCGACGAAGCGGTCGAACAGCGTGCGCCGGTCCTCTTGGAGCGTCAGTCGGTAGCCGGCCAGCAGGACGGCGACGATCTCGTCCTGCTCGGCGTCGGACAGGCGGACCCGCAGCGGCGGCTCGGTGGAGATGCGCGGGCGTCCGTGCGCCATGGTGGTCAGCTTCGGGAAGGCACCCCGACTCGTCCGCTTGCCCTTGCGCTTCTCGATGTAGACCTTGACCCGGCCCCGGTCGGCCCGCTCGAAGTAGTCCACGAAGCGCGAGACCTCGGTGCCGTCGTACCAGATGTCGAGCTCGTGCATGGCGGCGTAGCGGCGCATGTGCCGGCGGTAGGCCTCGACGGCCGCGGCGCACCGCGGTCTCGGCCCGCGCCGCCTTGAGCCCGTTCTCGCGCGTGGCCACGACGAGACTGGCCGCCAGCCGGGCGACGTCCCATTCGAACGGCCCGGGCAGCGTCTCGTCGAAGTCCCGCAGGTCGAAGTTGAGGTTGCGCTCGGGGGTCGCCCACAGTCCAAAATTGAGGACGTGTGCATCGCCGCAGAGCTGGACCTCCAGGCCGCTGTGCGGGCGCGAGGCGAGGTCCGCGGCCATGACGGCGGCGGCACCGCGGTAGAAGTTCCAGGGCGAGCGGGCCATGCGTTGATGGCGCAGCGAGGCCAGGTCGGGCAGGCGGATGGCGTTCTGCGCCAGCACCGTCTCGAGCGCGTCGTGCCCTCGGTTGCGCTCGTCCCAGGCGCCCAGGGTCGAACGAGGCGCCTCGGCCCGGGCGGCCCGGCCACGGGCGCGGCGCTCGGATTCGGTGGCGGCCAGGTCGTGGTGCGCCAGGCCGTCGATGGGAACGATGGTCCCCTCCCCGACATGCCGCATGGACCCACTTAAGTCGACAGGCGGGCGGGCCGCGCCGGGGCACCGCGCCGACCCCGAGCCGGTAGAGATCGAACAGATGTTTGCTTTGGGCCTCGGACCTGGCTATCTTGGTCGGGCACGAACGAATGTTCGCCCCCGGTGGGGGCCCGGCAGGAGAGCCGGGGCGGGCAGCAAAGGAGACGCCGATGGCTGAGGTCCTGAGCGGGAAGCGCATGCAGATCCTCAACTACATCGCCGACTGCCAGCGGGAACGGGGCTATCCCCCGTCGGTCCGCGAGATCGGCGAAGCGGTCGGCTTGGCCTCGTCGGCGACGGTGCACACGCACCTGGCCGTCCTCCAGCGCGAGGGCTACCTGTCGCGGGACCCGAGCAAGCCCCGGGCCATCCAGGTCCATTTCGACCAGGACAGCACGACCAGGCTGACGGCATCCGCCGTGCGCAACGTGCCCCTGGTGGGCGACGTGGCCGCCGGCACCGGGGTCCTGGCCGAAGAGAACGTCGAAGAGCTGCTGCCCATGCCCGAGCAGTTCACCGGGCCGGGTCCGTCCTTCATGCTGCGCGTACGCGGGGACTCCATGATCGATGCCGGCATCTTCGACGGGGACTTCGTCGTGGTGCGCCAGCAGCCCGAGGCCGACAACGGTGACGTGGTGGTAGCCGGCATCAACGACGGCGAGGCCACGGTGAAGACCTTTGCCCGCAAGGAGGGCCGGGTCGTGCTGACACCGGCCAACACGGCCTACGAGCCCATGGTGTTCGACCGGCCGGACGAGGTGACCATCTTCGGCAAGGTGGTCACGGTGGTGCGGCAGCTGAACTGAGGAATTCCCCGAGGCCGTGGCGGTGGGCGGCGGGGACTACTTGAGCAGGCGGGAGAGACGGCGGTCGGCCAGGACCTTGCCGCCCGTCTGGCAGATCGGGCAGTACGCCATCTCGTAGGACTCGAACGACACCCGCTCGAGCTTGGTGCCGCACGTCGGGCAGGGCTCGCCGAAGCGCCCGTGCACCTTGAAGCGACCGCCCAGGCTGGACTGGGAGAGGCCACCAGGACGCTGGCGTTCGAGCTCGAGCGCCTCCTCGAGCACCTCGACCGCGGCGGTGAGCAGCGCCTCGCGCTGTGCGGGTTTGAGAGAGGCCAGCGACGCAAACGGCGAGAGCTTGGCTCGCTGCAGGATGTCGTCGCCCCAGCCGCGCCCGATGCCCGACACCGTGTGCTGATCGCGCAGGTCGGTCGTGAGGTGGCGCTTGGAGTTGCTGGTGCGAATGAACTCGGCGAACTCCTCGCTGCCCGGTTCGGGACCAAGGTCGGCGAGAGGGCCCTCGTCGTCGGGCCCGAGCACCCACCACGAGGCCTTGCGCTGGGTGCCGTACTCGCGCACGAGGATGCCGATGCCCTCCCCGTCGAGCCCGCCCGTGCCCTGGCCGAAGACGAAGCGGGCCACCGCACCCCTCGGCTTGGTCTTCTTGGGCGGGGTCTCAATATCGAGCCGGCCCGCCTGGGAGAGATGCAGCACGATGCGGTTGCCGTCGCCGAAATGCCACACCAGGTACTTGGCCCGGCGGGTCACCGCGGTGAGCGTGGCGCCCTCGAGGTCTCCCGGGGAGGGGGCGTAGGTCTTGAGCGACGAGAAGCCGAGCAGATCGGCCCGACGCAGGACCAGGCCGGAGAGGACCGTGTCGAGGCGTTCGGCCAGGGCCTGCATCTCGGGCAATTCGGGCACGCCACAATGGTGGCATGACCTACACGCACGGACACCACGAATCGGTGCTGCGCAGCCATACCTGGCGCACGGCTGAGAACTCGTCCGCCTACCTGCTGCCCCACCTGCGTGCCGGTCAGTCCTTGCTCGACGTGGGCTGCGGCCCCGGCACCATCACGGCCGACCTGGCCCTGCTGGTGGCCCCGGGCGAGGTGGTGGGCTTCGATGCCGCCCCCGACGTGGTGGCCCAGGCGGCGGCGCACGCGGCCGAGTTGGGGCTGGAGAACCTGCGCTTCGAGGTGGGCGACCTCTTTGCCCTCCCCTACCCCGACGAGACCTTCGACGTGGTCCACCTGCACCAGGTGCTGCAGCACCTCGGGGAGCCCGAGGCCGCCTTGGTCGAGATGCGCCGGGTCCTGCGCCCCGACGGGGTGGTGGCCGCTCGCGACTCGGACTACGGGGCGTTCACCTGGGCGCCGCGCGACCCAATGCTCGAACGCTGGCTCGCGCTCTACCTGGCCGTGACCGAGCGCAACGGGCACGACGCGCGCATCGGCCCGCGGCTGGCCGGCCTCGCCCGGGCCGCCGGCTTCGACGACGTCGCGGTGTCGAGCTCGACCTGGACCTACGCCGACCCCGAGTCCCGGGACTGGTGGGGCTCGCTGTGGGCCGACCGCGTCCGCTACTCGCGCTTCGCCGAGCAGGCGGTCGAGTACGGGCTCAGCACGACCGGAGAACTCGAGGAGATCGCCGCGGCCTGGCGCCGCTGGGCGGACTCACCCGACGGCGTGTTCGTCGTCACCCACGTGGAGATCCTGGCCCGGGGCTAGCGCACGCGGCGGCGTGTCGTCCGACTCGTGCGCCAGGCTCAGTCGGCCCAGAGCTTGTCGGTGTAGGTGTCGGTGCCGACGATGGTCGGGATGAAGGGCAACGCGGCCACGACCGTGCCCTTGCCCGCCGCCTCGAGCTGGCGCCGGTGCTCGGCGATGACCGGGTCCCAGGCCACCTCGGGTGGAGTGTTGAGGAACCACAGCAGGACGGTGCGGTTGTCCCGGGCCGCCTCACGCGGTACGTCGCCGGGGGCGTCGACTTCGAGGGCGATGGGGGTGAAGGCGGCGACGAGATCGGCGTCGGTCCCGGGCATGAACGCCGGCAGGTGCTCGTTGCGCAGCCAGGCCCACAGGTCCTCGTTCGAGACACCGTCGGCGGCGTCGATGAATTCGGCCACCAGGCCGCGATAGGGATGATCGAGCGCCAGCTCCACCGGGACACCGTCGGGATCGCGGCGGTGCTCCCACGCGTAGTGGTAGAGCAGCGTGTGCACGTGGTCGCGCTCTTGGAACATGCGGCCAGCCGCGTGCAGCGCGTTGACCTGGCGCAGGGCCCAGCGATTCCAGGTGTCGAAGTACCCGTCGAGCACCCAGTAGAGGGCGACGTAGGACCCGCGGTCGGGCTCGCCCGTGATGGCCGAGGGATCCGGGTCGCGCAGCGCCTTGAGATCGGCCGTGGCCACCCAGCGCCGCCCGGCGAAGTTGTAGGGACCGACCATGCAGCCCGAGTAGAAGTGATCGCGCTCGTACCATCGGTTGTAGGCCACCTCGTGACCCCGGTGGGGCTCGACCAGGGTGAGCAGCATGGAGCCGAGTTTGATCGGCTCGGCCTCGGCACCAATTTCGATGGGGCGTCGCTTCTTGGGTTCCTCGGGCATGAGGAGCGAAGCTAACAGCTGGGTCGAGGGGTCAGACAGCCCCGGTGGCCACGATGGAGCCCGTGGGGGCCACGGAGCCGCCGGCCGGTTCGGCCGTGATGCTGAGCTGCATCGGCTGCACCGCCCCGGCCATGGTGAAAGTGGCCTGGTGAGGCGATGCGCCAAGCAGGCCCAGCGAGATCGGCTGGGTCCCCACGATCCCCCACAGCTGGTACGTGTGTCCCGACTTCAGCCTGGGCAGGTGCGATGAGACCAGGAAGCCCCGCCCGTCGGGCACCACCACGAACTCGGCCAGCTGCCGGTTCGTGGCGGAATCGAGATCGATCACCTGGTGTCCGGGAAACTCGAGGGCGGCGGCCACGGCGGCGCCGGCCTGGTGGCTGGCCGCCTGCTGGAGGTGCGAGACCTTGTGATTGGCCTGCACGAGGCCGATGCCGAGGACGACGGCCACGGCGGCGGCGGCCACGGCGAACGCCGCCGCGGTGGCGACGGCGCCACGGCTCGGCTTGCGCTTCGTCGCCGGGGTCGGCGCGCGGAAGGGCGACGGATCCTGGCCGCTCAGGCGCGGCATGGGGGGCACCGGGGCCTCGCCCTCCTGGCGTTCGGGCAGTCGGCTGACGATGCCCGACCACAGGCCCTCGGGCGGCTCCGCCACCGAGTTGCCCAGCGCGCCGGCCACCTCGCGCAACCCGTCGAGCTCGGCCCGGCAACGCGGACAGGTGTCGAGGTGCTCCTCGACCTGGATCACCTCGTCGGCGTCCACGGCGTGCAGCGCGTAGGCACCCAGCAGGTCGCTGGCTTCCTCGTGCGAGATCACGCCTCCACCCCCCTGACCCCAGCGTCCAACAGCACCGCGCGCATGCGACGCATGCCGTTGCGGATCCTGCTCTTGACCGTACCCTCTGGTTGCCCGAGAAGTTTTGCCACCTCGCGGTAGGTGCACCCGTCGAAGTAGGCCAGCTCGATGGCCCGGCGCTCCTCGTCAGGCAGGGACCCCATGGCGGTCGCGACCTGATCGGCCACAGCCAGATCCCAGACCTCGTGCTGGAGGTCGTAGGAGGCTCGCGGCGGTGTCGAAGGCGTCGCGCGCCTCACGGCGCCGCCGCGAGCTCGACGAGCGGATGGCGTCGACGGCGCGACCGTGCGACTGGGCCAGCAGGAAGGAGCGCAGAGAACCGCGGGCAGGGTCGAAGCGATCAGGTTCGTTCCACAGCCGGAGGAAGATCTCCTGGGTGACGTCCTCAGCCTCGGACGCGCTCCCCATCACCCGTTTGGCCAGACCGAAGACGGATCCCCCGTGGCGCCGGTACACCTCGGCCAGGGCCACCTCGCTGAAGCGAGCGATGGCGGTCACCAGCTGGGCATCGCTGACCTTTTCCAAGTCCGGCATATGGGTGTATTCGGTACCGCTCCGCACGGCGGATGTAGTCCCCCCATCCGGGCGCCGCCTGTGGTCCGAATAGTAGGCGTTATGCGAACGACCATTGATTCCTACAAGAACCGGGCGGGCAGGCTGGACCTGGAGGGGATCGACTTCGACGATTTCCGCGTGGAGCCCCTGGCCCCCGACGCCCTCCGCGCGTTGCGTTACATGCACGACGTCGAGCACCACACGGTCTGCTACCTGCGCGACCTCCTGCTGACGCCGGCGCACCAGGAGCCCGAGATCACCTCGTTCCTCTCGTGCTGGGTCTTCGAGGAGATGTGGCACGGCGAGGCCATCGGACAGGTCCTCGAGGCGCACGGCGAAGAAGCCGGAGCACCGCGCATCGCCGAGTTGCGGCACAAGCGGCGCCGGCACGAGGCCATGACGACCATGAGCACGATCGGACTGGCCGCCTTCTCGGGACGCGCGTTCATCGCGCTGCACATGACGTGGGGCGCCATCAACGAGTGGACGACGCAGGCCGGCTACGCACGCCTGGCCGACCGGGCAGGGCACCCCACGCTGCGCGAGCTGCTGCGGCGCATCATGAAACAGGAGGGTGGGCACATCGACTTCTACGCCTCCGAGGCGGCGCAGCGGCTCGACGAGAGCCCAAAGGCGCGGCGGCTCACCCGGGCCGCGCTGAAGCGGTTGTGGCGGCCGGTGGGATCGGGCGTCATGCCCAAGGACGAGGTCGGGTTCCTCGTGCGCTACCTCTTCGACAGTGAGAAGGGCCGGGACATCGTCCAACGGATCGACCGCCGGGTGGACCGGCTGCCTGGTCAAGACAACCTGCAACTGCTGACGCAGGCCTGCGCGCGTCTGTCTTCGGCGCCGTCACCGCCGCTCGTTTCGACATCCACGTCGTGGAGGCCTCCGAACAAGGGGCAGTTCACTGACTGAGGAGGTCATATGACGGGAGATTCCCGGGCACTCTCCGAACTGCTCGAAGAGTCGCAAGATCTGCAAGCCGATGCGCTGCGGCCCACTCGCGACGCACTCGACGACATCGTCGACGCGGGGCACGAATCGGGCCGAGCGCGATGTCGAGGCCAACCGCGCCTTCCACGCCGAGCACACCGACGCGCTGTCCTCGAGCTTCTCCAAGGCGGCCCTGCTGGGTGCGGCCGGAGGCGCCGCGCTGGTGGGCGTCCTGGCCTCCTCCGCCGGGGCAACCAGTTCGACCGACGTCCAGATCCTCCAGACCGCGGCGTCGATCGAGAACCTGGCCGTCGCCACCTACAAGACGGCACTCACCCTGCCTTACATCGGCGGGTCGGCGGCCAACCCGGTGGTCACCAAGTTCGCCCAGGTCACCATGGGTCAGCACGCGCAGCACGGCGACGCCTTCAACGCGGCGGCCAAGTCCCTGGGCGGCAAGGCGCAGACCAAGCCGGACCCCGCCTTCGTCCCGGTGGTCAACAAGGCCGTGGCCAGCCTCAACGGGGTCAGCGCGACGCCAGGGAGCGCTCGGCGTCGTCGGGTTGGCCATGGAGCTGGAGAACATCGCGGCCGAGACCTACATCAAGGACACGGTGCTGGCGACCAAGATGACCAACAAGGCGCTCTTCGCCAGCGTCATGGGGATCGAGGCCCAACACGTCTCGGTGCTGCTCGCCGTCCAGGCGCTCCTCATGGCCGGCGCCCCGCAGCTCATTTCGCTGGCCCCCGGCACGGCGGCCGCACTCCCGGCCGCGGCCGGAAGCGTCGGCTTCCCGCATGCCTTCTACCCGACCAACAGCGCCGCCCCGGCGCGGCAAGGAGCCGTCAAGTGAGTAGCCACGACACCTCGAGCTTCGAGGGCAGCGAGCACGACCTCGACATCACTGACCAGCGAGCTCGACCAGCTCCATCACGACGTGGGCATGCCGCTCATGGCCGAGGCGACGGGCGCGTTGCGCGGCACCAGCCGGCGTACCTTCCTGCTGGGCGCAGGTGCTGCCGTGGCCGGTGGCGCCGCCCTGGCCGCGGTCGGCGGTCCCGCCATGGCCAGCAGGGCCGGCGCGTCCACGAGCCGCCTGGCCGCGAGCTCGAGCGCCTTCCCGCCGAAGGGTCTGACCGGAGACCTGGCGGTCGCGGCCGTGGCGGCCAGCCTGGAGAACCTGGCCGTTTTCGCCTACACCGCCGGGCTGAGCGCCGCGACGGCGGGCAAGCTCGGCACGGTGCCCCCCGCCGTCGCCACCTTCGCCACCACGGTCAAGGGGCAGCACCAACAGCACGCCGACGCCTGGAACGCGGTGCTCAAGTCGCACGGCAAGGCGCCGGTCACGGTGACCAACCCCAAGCTCACCCCGGTGGTGCAGGCGGACTTCGCCAAGGTGACCGACGTCACCGGACTGGCCGAGCTCGCCCTCACCCTCGAGACCATTGCCGCCCAGACCTACCAGGCCGAGACGGCGAAGCTCAAGAGCAGCACGGCCATCGCCCTGTCCTCTTCGATCCAGCCGGTGGAGATGCAGCACATCGCTGTCCTCTACTACGTGCTGGGCAAGTACCCCGGTGCGCAGACGGCCGCCGGCACGCCACTCGCCTTCAACCCGACGAGCAAAGCGGCCTAGGTGGCGACGAAGTCCCGACGGCGGTGGTGTCAGGGCGGGGCGGTCGGTCTGGTGGTGGCCTCCGCCCTCCTCCTGGCCGCCTGCAGCGGCGGTGGCGCAGACGAAGAGGGAACCGGTGCCGCGCCCACCACCTCGTCGGGCGCGGCCACGCAGAGCAATTCGATCACGATCTCGAACTTCATGTTCGCGCCGATGTCGGCCAGCGTGGCCCCGGGCGCCACGGTCAAGGTCACCAACAAGGACTCGGTCGATCACACGCTGACGGCGACCGGCGGTCAGTTCGACACCGGTGACATCGGCGACGGCCAGACCAAGACGTTCACGGCGCCGACCAAGCCGGGCACCTACCACTACATCTGCAACATCCACCAGTACATGATGGGCACCATCATCGTCAGGTAGGGCGCCGCAGGCGGTGACCGGGCGAGAGCGGGATCAGACCTCGACGAGGTCTTCGCCGAAGACGATGGCACCGTCGAAGTGGGCTCGGGCCAGGGCCACCCACTCGGCCGCGGCACCCGGTGGCGGCGTCGGGACCTGATGGGTCAGGACGAGCGTCCCCACACCGGCGCGGGCGGCGGTCGTGGCGGCCTGCTCGACGGTCGAGTGGTAGTCGATGGTGTCGACGAAGCGCTGCATGGGCACCAGGCGCACGAGGTCGTCGCGCAGCACCGTCTGGACGTAGACGTCCGCCCCGACGAGCAACTCGTCGAGACCGGCGCAGGGCACGGTGTCGCCGGCGAGCACCACGGACCGGCCGTCGTGCTCGAAGCGGTAGGCCAGTGTGGGCTCGACCGGGCGGTGATCGGTGGCCGCGGCGACGATGCGCACGTCGCCCGTGTCGAGGATGACGCCCGGCTCGAGCTCGCGGACGCTCACGTCGGGCTCCCAGGTCAGGTCTTCGTGGTGGGCCAGCCGGTAGGACACGTCCGGGGCCAGCATGGCCAGGGCGCCGTCGACGACCTGACGGGTGCCGACCGGTCCGGCTACGTCCAGCGTCCCGGGCTGGCCGCTCATGATCCAGTGGGTGGTGATGACGTCGTTGAGGTCGCAGATGTGGTCGCTGTGCAGGTGGGTCAGGAAGACCCCCTCGAGCATGACCGGGAGCACCCCGGCGGCAATCAGCCGCATGCACACGCCCCGCCCGGCGTCGACCAGGAAGCTCCTCCCGCCGGCCCGGACCAGGGTGGCCGCGCCGGCCCGGTTGGCGTCGGGCAGCGGATTGCCCGTGCCGAGCAGGACGACGGAGAGGGAGGGTGCCATCGGCCCGACGTTAGGGCGAGACGGGCGCGCGGCAGGTGAGGGGTCAGGCGATGAGCGCGGCCAGCACCCGGCGTGCCTGCTCAAGCTGGACCCGGGTCACCCGCTCGTCGGGATGGTGCGCCAGTAGCGGGTCGCCCGGGCCGAAGTTCGCGGCCGGAACCCCGTGCTCCCAGAAAGAGGCCACGTCGGTCCAGCCCACCTTGGCTCTGGGGACGGCGCCGCTCTTGTCGACCAGGGCGGCGAGCAACGGGTGGCCGAGAGAGGGCGGTGCCCCATCCCCGGCGTCGAGGAGCTCCCACTCGTCGTCCGGCTCGAGGAACGGTTGGGCCAGGTGGCGCACGAAGGCCTCGGCCTCGGCGGCCTGGCGGTCGGGCGCGTAGCGATGGTTGAGGACGAGCGTGGCCCGGTCGGGCACCACGTTGGCGGCGACGCCTCCCTCGACGGCGACCGCTTGCAGCTGCTCGGCATAGGTGCAGCCGTCGAGCACGACTTCACGCCCGCCCCAGGCGGAGACGGCGTCGATCAGTGCGCCGAGCCGATGAATGGCGTTGCGGCCGGCGAAGGGCCGCGCCGAGTGGGCCCGCACGCCCTTGAGCGTGATGCGTACCCGCAGCGTGCCCTGACATCCGGCTTCCACCAGCGCGCACGTGGGCTCACCCAGGATGGCGGCGTCGCCGGCCAGCAGGTCGGGACGCTCGTTCCAGAGCTGGAGCAGGCCGCTCTCGGCCCGCCCCACCTCTTCGCAGGCGTAGAAGCACCAGGTCAGGTCGACCCCCGGCTCGGCGGTCGTGGTGGCCAGGTCGAGCATGACGGCCAGGCCACCCTTCATGTCCGAAGCACCGACCCCCCAGAGGACGTCGCCGTCGACGCGGGCCTGGGCGTTGTCGTTGGGCGGCACCGTGTCGAGGTGGCCGGCCAGCACGAGCCGCTGGGATCGTCCCCGATCGGTCCGGGCCACCACGTTGTCCCCCACGCGCTCGACGTGCAGCCATGGGCAGGGGGCCAGCGCCTTCTCGACGAGGTCGGCGATGGCCGCCTCGCCGTGACTCACCGAGGGGATGGCCACCAGCGCGGCCGTCGTCGCCAGAAGGTCCCCGGGTGACGCCATATCAGGTGCTGGCTCCGTGGTCGCGCAGGACCTCGTTGAGCTGTGCCTTGTCGTGGCGCTCGCCCTCGGTCAGGCGCTTGATCACGAGCACGCAGGGCACGAAGAACTCGCCACCGGGATACTCGCGGCGGCGGCTGGCCCGGATGGCCACGCACCACGGAGGCACGACGCCGCGCGAGATCTCCTCACCCGTTTCGGCGTCGATGACCGGGATCGAAGGGTCGAGGAAGCTTCCGGCACCGAGCACGGCGCCCCGACCCACCCGGGCCCCACCGGTCACCATGCAGCGACTCCCCACGAAGGCATCGTCTTCGACCACGACGGGGACGGCGTTGGGTGGTTCGAGCACACCCCCGATACCCACACCGCCCGAGAGGTGGACCCGTTCACCGATCTGACCGCACGAGGCCACGGTGGCCCAGGTGTCGACCATGGTGCCCGCGCCCACGTAGGCGCCGATGTTCACGTAGGAGGGCATCAGCACGACGCCGCGGCCGAGGAACGAACCCCAGCGGGCGGACGCGCCGGGCAACGCCCGCACCCCCGCCTCGGCGAACCCGTGCTTGAGCGGAAGCTTGTCGGCGTACTCGAACGGGCCGTGCTCAATGGTCTCCATGCCGCGCAGGGTGAAGAGCATGAGAATCGATTTCTTGAGCCACTCGTGCACCACGACCTCGTCGGTGCTGGGATCGACCTCGGCCACCCGGGCTTGGCCTGTGTCCAGCAGTTCGATGGCCTCCTCGACCAGAGCCGCCGCGTCGGTGTCCGCCGGCGACAGTTCGGCGCGGCGCTCCCACAATTCTTCGATGCTCGCCTGCAGATCAGCCATGCCGCACCTTAGCCAGGCCGCCGCGGGCCACCCGGACCCGCTCAGGCCCCGGCGCCCGACGCCGTGTTCAGGCGCGCCCCGACCAGAGCCAGGCGCTCCATCGGCTGCACGACGGCGATGCGCACGTGGCCGGCACCAGCATCGCCGTAGAGATCACCGGGGCTCACCAGCATCCCGCCGTCGCGGGCCAACGATTCGGCCATGGCCCAGGCATCGGTCCAGCGGCCGGCCGGCACCGGTACCCAGAGATAGAACCCGCCCTCGGGGAGCGAGACCGGGCACCCGTACGACGTCAGGACCGCGGCCAGGTACTGCAGGCGCTCGAGGTAGCGCTCGCGCTGGCGGACCACGTGCGCGTCGTCGGCCAGCGCGGCGACGCCCGCAGCCTGTGCGGGACCGGGCACCATGAGACCGGCGTGCTGGCGCACGGCGCGGAGGAACTCGACCAGCTCGGCGTCGCCCGCGTAGAAGCCCACCCGGACCCCGGCCAGGTTGGAACGCTTCGACAACGAGTGCACGGCCACGACACCCTCGGTGCCATGCTCGAGCACCGAGCGCGGGGGCCGTCCCAGGTGAACTCGGCGTAGCACTCGTCCGAAAAGACCGGGATCCCGCGTTCCCTCCCCCAGGCCGCCTCCGCGCCCAGGTCGCCGAGCCCGCCGGTGGGGTTGGACGGCGAGTTGGACCACAGCACGAGGGCGCGTCCGGCATCCTCCGGATCGATCGCCGCGAGGTCGAGACCGCCGGTGCGGCCCGGCGCGGCCGGGATCGCCACGGCGCGGCACCCCGCCAGCTCGGCCCCCATGGCGTAGGTGGGGTACGACACCGCCGGGTACAGCACGGTGTCCTGCTCCGGTCGGCGCAACCGCAGCACGTGGGGCACCGAGGCCACGAGCTCCTTGGTGCCGACACAGGCGGCCACCGACGTGTCCGGCAGGCCGCCCAGCCCGAAGCGCCGGTCCAGCCACTCCGCCGCGGCGTGGCGCAGCTGCGGGCTGCCGGCCGACGCCGGATAGCCGCGCTCGGTGCCGGAGGTGGCCAATGCCTCGATCACCGCGGGCAGGGGCGGGTCGTACGGAGTCCCGATCGAACAGTCGACCATGCCGTCGGCGTGGGCCGCCGCCAGCTTGGCCAGGCCGTCGAGGCGGTCGTAGGGATAGGGGGGCAGGCGGAACGTCACGAGCTGACGAACTCCGCGAAGCGGGCCCGCCCCACGTCGTCGAGCACGACCTGCAGCGTGGCGGACTCCTCCCCGTCGCGTTGCCCCACGACCTCGCCCTCACGGTGCACGGCCGCCAGCACGTCGCCCGCGCGACCAGGGCACCACCAGCTCCACCACCCGGTCCGAACCACGCAGGCGGTCTGCCACGACGCGCAGCAGCTCCTCGACGCCCAGGCCGGTCCGAGCCGAGATGAGCACCGCACCCTCGTGCGCGTGGGCGAGCACCTTGGCGTCGTCGGGCGCCCGGTCCGCCTTGTTGATCACGACCAGCTCGGGCACGTCGGCCGCACCGATCTCCTTGAGCACCTCGTGCACGGCGGCCATCTGGGCCTCGGCGTTCGCCGCCGTGCCGTCGACCACGTGCACGACCAGGTCGGCCAGATGGACGGAGTCGAGGGTCGAGCGGAAGGCCTCGACCAGCTCGTGGGGCAGCTTGCGCACGAAGCCGACCGTGTCGGTGACCAGGACGGTCTCACCGCCGGGGAGCTGCAACTGCCGGGTGCGCGGATCGAGGGTGACGAAGAGCCGGTTTTCCGCGGGCACGTCGGCCCCGGTGAGCTGGTTGAGCAGCGTCGACTTGCCGGCGTTGGTGTACCCGACCAAGGCCAGCTCGCGGTGCCGGCCCCGGGCCCGGCTCTGCCGCTGCAAGGTTCGGGTCCGCTCCACGTCGCGCAGGTCGGACTCGAGCCGGTGCATTCGTCGGACCAGCCGGCGTCGGTCGACCTCGAGCTGGGTCTCCCCGGGCCCGCGTGTCCCGATACCACCCGCCTGCTGACTGAGCGACGTCCCGCGCCCGCGCAGCCGGGGCAGGCGGTAGCGCAAGATGGCCAGCTCGACCTGTGCCTTGCCTTCGGGACTGCGGGCGTTCTGGGCGAAAATATCGAGGATCACCGCGGTGCGGTCGATCGCCGTCCGCCCGAACATCTTCTCCAGGTTGCGATGCTGTGCGGGAGACAGCTCGTCGTCGAAGACGACGGTGTCTGCATCGAGGCTGCGGCTCAGCTCGGCGATCTCCTTGGCCTTGCCGCTCCCGACGAAGGTGGCCGCGTCGGGGGCATCGCGACGCTGCACCACGCGACCGACGACATCGGCGCCGGCGCTGTTGACCAGTTGGGCCAGCTCGTCCAGTTGCTCGTCGACCATCTCGGTGGTGAGCCCGGGGAACACCACACCCACCAGGATGATGCGCTCCCGAAACGTCCGCTCGATGAGCGTCCCGGGTAACAGATTGCTCAAGAGAGCATCCCTGGGTGAATGTCGACGTCGGCCACCTTGCGCACGGGGCCGGCCAAGAACGTGGTCTCCCCGCCCGCGCCGAGGGTGACCTCGAGCGTGCCTCCCGGGTTCCGGACCCGTACGGCATCGTCGTCGACGATGCCCCAGCTCCGCCGCGGCTGCGGCGGCAGCCACGCTGCCCGTACCGCAGGCCAATGTCTCGCCCACGCCGCGTTCCCAGACGCGGAAGTCGAGCACGTCGCCCTCGTCGTCGCTCATGGGCGTGATCCATTCGACGTTGATCCCGCCGCTGAACGCGGCCTGCAGCTTGGGTCCGAGCTCCGCGATGTCCACCGACGCGGTGTCGGGACCGAGGAGCACGAGGTGTGGGTTCCCCACATCGACCGTCCGCGCCCGTCGATCGTCGAACTCCTGTGGCTGGTCCGGGCCGAGACGGACTGGGCCCATGTCGACGCTGGCCGTGGCCCAGCCAGGCGTCGGTCCGGCCGTGTAGGCGATCGAGCGCAGTCCGCCCGCCGTGGCCACCGTGAACGTCGGCGGCCGCACCAGCCCGGCGTCGACCGCGGCCTGGGCCAGACAGCGGATGCCGTTGCCGCTCATTTCGGCCTCTCCCCCATCCGCGTTGTGCAGCTGCATGGAGAGGTCGGCGCCGTCGCGTCCGGGGCCGACGCGGATGATCCCATCGGCCCCGATGCCACGACGACGATCGGCCAGGAGGCGCACCTGGGCCACGGTGAAGTGAAGTTCGTCGTCGGGGTCGAGGACGACCAGGAAGTCATTGCCGGCGCCCTCGTGCTTCGTCGCGTGCACACCACCATTCTCGCAGGCCAGGTGCATCACCCGTGCAGATCGAGGGCCCGATCCACCAGCTCCTCCGCCTCACTCCCGTCATTGGCCCAGGTGATGCGGGGGTCACGCCGGAACCAAGCGGCCTGGCGCCGGGCGAACTGGCGGGTGCGGCGGACCGCCTCCTCCTGGCAGGCCTCGAGTGGGACGCCGTCCTCGACGTGGGCCAGGAGCTCCTTGTACCCGAGGGCCTGGCGGGCCGTACGCGACATCCCCCCGGGACGAGCGACCAGCGACCGCACTTCGTCGAGCAGGCCGGCCTCCACCATGGCGGCAAAGCGCGCCTCGATCCGGCGGTCCACGTCGTCGGGACGGAGCCGGATGCCGATCTGGGTGATGCCGTCGGCCGGGTAGGCCTCGAGCCCCGGCCCGAAATCGGAGAACGGTCGCCCGGACCCGAGCGTCACCTCGAGCGCCCGCACGATCCGGCGGCGGTTGGTGGGCTCCATCCGGGCCGCGGCCACCGGGTCGAGTGCGCGCAGGCGGGCATGAAGCTCGAACGGTTGCGCTCGACCGTCGTCGAGCTCGGCTTCGAGGGCCGCTGCCACCTCGGGGAAGCGGCCGGGAATCTCGAGGTGGTCGACCACGGCGCGCAGGTACAACCCCGTGCCGCCGACGAGGACCGCGCGTCGGCCACGACCGGCGATGTCCGCCAACGCGTGACGCGCCGCCACCTGGAAGTCGGTGACGGCAAAATCCTGGTCGGGCTCGACCAGGTCCAGCAGGTGATGCGGGACGGCGGCCCGGGCCGTGGCGTCGGGTTTCGAGGTTCCGATGTCCATGCCGCGGTAGACACACATGGAGTCGACGGAGACCAGCTCGGTGTCTCCTCGTCGTGTGGCCAGTGCGAGCGCCGCGGCTGACTTGCCCGACGCGGTCACACCGACCACCGCGACTGCGGTCAAGCGCTGGCCACCGGGATGCGCACGCGATAGCGCGGGCGCGCCGTCACCTCCTCGAGGCGCCCGGACAGGTGGTGGGGGTGTCCCCCGGTCACCGTGACCAAGGCCAGTGCCCCGGGTGCCGGCACGGCGGCCGGAGCCGCAAAGTGCACGAGCTTGCCCTGCCTGGTGCGTCCCGACAGCATGGACTCGTCGCGGCGGCTCACGCCTTCGACGAGAACTTCCTCGGTGCGCCCGACGCGGGCCTGGTGCCGGGCCAGAGCCGAGCGGTCGATCACGGTCTTGAGCCGAGCGAAGCGCTCCGCAATGACGTCCGCGGGCACGAACGCGTCCTCCATGGCGGCTGCCCGCGTCCCGGGCCGCGGCGAGAAGATGAAGGTGAACGCGCTGTCGTACGCGGCCTCGGCACAGACCTCGAGGGTGCGCTCGAAGTCGTCGTCGGTCTCGCCGGGGAAGCCGACGATGATGTCGGTCGTCACCGCCAGGTCGTCGATGGCAGCCCGGGCCGCGGCCAGCTTCTCGAGGTAGCGCTGCGCCGAGTAGCCGCGTCGCATGGCCCGCAGGACGGCGTCACTGCCCGACTGCAGGGGCAGGTGGAGCTGCTCGCACACCTCGGGAGTGACGGCCATGGCTTCGATCGTCTCGGGCCGAAGGTCTTTCGGGTGCGGGCTGGTGAAGCGGACGCGCCCGATGCCCTCGACCGCACCCACCGCGCAGAGCAGGTCGGCGAAGAGCGGGCGCCGCTTGGTGATGTCGCGCCCGTAAGAGTTCACGTTCTGCCCGAGCAGCGTCACCTCGGTGACCCCACGCTGGGCCAGCAGCTCCACCTCGGCGACGATGTCGTCGGGGGTGCGGCTCACCTCGGGGCCCCGCACGGCCGGCACGATGCAGAAGGCACAGGAGTTGTCGCAGCCGGTCTGGATGTTCACCCAGGCGACATAGGGCAACTCGCGTATCGCTTCGGGCCCCAGCAAGGGGTTGGTGGCGGACTCGGGTGCCGGGGCGTCGAGGATCTCCATCACCGGGCCCTCCTCGATGGAGCGGCGCAACAGCTCGGGTGCACTGGTCAGGTTGTGCGTCCCGAAGACGACGTCGACCCAGCCCACCTTCTCCTGGATCCGCTCGCGGTCCTTCTGGGCCAGGCAACCACCGACCGCGATCTGGAGGCCGGGCCGCGCGTCGACCAGCTCCTTGAGTCGCCCGAGCGTGCCGTAGAGCCGCTGGTCCGCGTTCTCCCGGATGCAGCACGTGTTGAGCACGACGACATCGGCGTCTTCCATGGACGAGGCGGCTTCCATGCCGTCGGCCACCAGGAGCCCGGCCAGGCGCTCCGAGTCGTGTTCGTTCATTTGGCACCCGAACGTGCGAATGAAGTAACGCCGTGGCATCTGCCGAAGTCTACGGAACGCAGGGGCCTACGATTCCCCACCATGAGCCGTCCGCAGCTGCCTCGGCGTGCCTGGTGGGCCCTGCCCCTCCTCCCGATGGCCTTGGCCGCCTGCAGCTCCGGAGCCGGACCCGTCTCGACGTCGGGATCGAGCACTCCGACCACGACGGCGATCAGCGGGGCCCAGCTCGAGAAAGAGGACAGCACGCTGCTGACCGACCTGACGACTTACCTCTCGAAGGCCGACGCCTGCAAGGGCCAATCGAGTCCCGTCGTCTGCCTCGAAGGGGCGGACCGTTCGCTCGGGGGGCAGATCCACGACTACGCCAACAAGCTGGCGAGCGGCGGCAGCTTCGGGGCCAAGGCAGCCGATGTGACGGCAGCGCGGAACTCGGCCCAGTTGCTGGCCAACAGCATGGAGATCCTGGGCGATGCGCAGCCGAGCCAGGCCAACTACAACCAGGTCCTCAACACCTTCAACGTCAACGACGCCATCACGTCCCTACAGAAAGCCGTCAGCAAGGTCCAGAGCGACCTGGGCTGACGGCTCGCCGCGTCAATCAGCTCAGAGTGTGCGACACGGCCGGCCGGCGGCGCTCAGGAAGCGCCGACGGTGACCGTGAAGTTCTTGGTGAGCTCGATGCCCGGCGTGATCACGACCTTCTTGGCCGGCGAGGTCGACTGATTCAGCGAACCACCGAAGACGTCGACGAATCCCTCGAGCCACCAGGTGCCGGGGGCCAGCAACATGGTGTAGCTCCCGTTCTGCTGACTGAAGGCTTGCTGCTCGCCCGGACACGAACCGCCGGTCGGGAGCCCCGAACAGGCCATCACCCCGGACTCGAAACCATTGCTCGGTGCGCCGATCACCGTGACGGTGCCGGTCGCCGCTCCCTGCGCCGGCTGCTTGTAGGGCACCGACAGGTTGCGCGTCTTGGTCTGGCCCGAGACGATGTTGACCTGTGTTCCGGTCATGTTCGAGACCGAACCGAAGATGGTCTGGTATCCGGCGTAGAGCAACCACCCGCCTGGGGTAAGCGTGGGCAACGAGTACTGGTTGATGTGCGTCTGCGCGGCGCCGGAGAAGCCCGCAGGCGGGTTGGCGGTCGGGTCCGCACTCTTTACCTTCCCGCGGTCGGCCGCCCCGAATCCGAATCCACTGGCCCCCGAGAACTCACTGACACATTCGGGTGCCGGTATCCCACCGTGCCAGGGCTCGGACGTCGGGCAGGCCAGCACGGTGTAGGACTGCACCGTGACGCCGGCGGGCAGGCCCGGCACCGTGATGGTGCCCGTGGCCGTTCCGGGCACCTGGTAGGGCACGCTCAAGAACAGGTTGGTCGTTTGCTTCTTCACCAGCGTCACGACCTGGGTTGGACCGTCCACCGCATTGTCGTAGGGCTGGGCCAGGTAGAAGCCTTTGACACTCCACTGCCCGGCGGCGAGGACCATGTCGTAGCGGTTCCCGGACAGGCCGTAGAAGGTGTGACAGGCGAACGACCCGCTCTGCTGACCGAGGGGGCAGGCGGACACACCGACCTCGTCGGCGAAGCCGGTCGGCGCACCGGTCACGCTGATCGTGCCGGTGAGGAGTGCCTGGCCGGGTAGCAGGAAGTTGGTGCTCACGTTGGCCGTGCCGATCCCGCCCGGGGTCAGGTGCACGGTCACGCCCTTGTTGGCGTTGTATCCGCACCCCGATTGTGCGCAGTAGCCGGGATAGGCCGTCCACGTGATCGGGGGCAAGCCACTCACGGAGTAGGGCGCCGACAGGGTGCCGCCGGTCGGGGCGAGCGGTGTGGTGGTGGTCGTCGTGGTGCTCCCGCCGCCCGGCTCGCTAGTCGTCACGCAGGCGATCGACGGGGTCACCCCGTTGTAGGGCGCAAAGGACGGGCAGAGCAGCACCTGGAGCTCGTACACCTCGACGAACGGCGGGATGTCCTTGACGGTGACCGTGCCGTGCAGCGTCGCGGCCTTCTCGTACGGGACCGTCAGGTCTTGGTGCACCGTCGCACCGCCGGTGACCGTGATGGTGTGGGCCGGGCCGACGAACGCGCCGCCGTACGCGCTGTTCTCGTAGAAGCCGCTGACTTTCCACGTTCCCGGAGCGAGACGCAGCGTATAGACCCCGTTCGAGGCCAGGTCGTACTGCGGGTCGGCACAGGCCAGGCCGTTTGGGCCCGAGGCCGGGCAGGCGCCGGCGCCGAGGATGGCGGGGGTGAACTTCTTCGGCGCCCCGGTCACGGTCACGGTGCCGGTCACGGTGCCCATGCCGCACTGGCTCGAGGTGCTCGAGCTACCCGAGCTACCCGAACTGCTGCAGCACATGCTCGAGCTTCCGCTCGATCCCGAGCTGCCGCTCCCCACGCACGACTCGGAGCCCACGATCCGGTTGGCCAGAGAGGTGAGGCCGAAACCCGAGGCGATCTGTGGAAGGACGGTCACCAACAAAATGAAGCTCGCTCCGGCGATGATCGCCATACGCGCCCGTGGCTGCCAGCTGATCTTCATGCCATCCCCCGCTCTCTCCCAGTCGGGTGAAACGTCGAAACGATACCCCCGTTGGCGAACGAGCGCTGGGACGACTGACGAATTGCAGTCAGGGTGCAGCCAGATAGGGCCCTGCGGGCGTGAAGCCGACCCGGGCCATCACTGCGGGCCGAGGGATCACGGGGCCGGGATCGTCCGCCCGGAAGGGGTTGTAGACGAGGTAGACGTTGGTGCCCTTTTCGAAGACGGACTCCTCCCCTGGTCCCAGTCCCTGACGGTTCGAGCCGATGAACGGCTTCGGGCTGACGTCCGAACACGGGCCGAACGGCGTCTCGCAGGCGGCGACCCCGATCCCGTAGGAGGCGGAGTAGTACCAGTTCCCCGAAAAGAACAGCCAGTAGGTTCCCCAGGCCTCGACCATGTCGGGCGCCTCGACGATCGTTCCCTCCCAGGACTGGCTCGGCCCGAGGATCTTGGCGGGCTGGCCGACGAGGTCCCGGCCATCGGCACTGAGCTCTTGGGAGTAGATCCCGGTGTTGCCATCTTGATCGGGGCCGGGCACGTAGGGATTGGCGTTGTCCTCGGACTTCCACAGCAGGACGAGGTGCGGGCCGTCGACGAACACCCGTGGATCGATGGAGCCCCGGTGGTCGAGCTGGCACACGAGGGTGTGATCGGACGGGACGAACGGTCCGGCGGGCGACGAGGCGTAGGCCGCACCGATGCAGTGGGTCTGGGGGCGGACGTTGCGCAGGAGGGCGCTGAAGTAGAGCGCCCAACCACCGGCCACCTGGTGCACGTCGGGGGCCCAGGTGAGACCACCCGCGGCCCAGCTCGGGAGATGGGGCAGCGCGTCACTCGGTGGCCCCCACGCCCCGGGCTTCGGCCCGACCCGCACCGGCACGTTCAACGCGCTGGTGCCCTCACTCGTATAGATGTAGTAGCTGCCGTGCCACTGGAGCATGTAGGGATCCGTCACATCGGGCCCGGTCAGGATGTAGCGCGCCGGCGCGGACGGCGTCGGGGTCGGAGGCGGCGCGTTGCTCTGGGCGACGACCAGACCGCCGCCGGCGTCGCGAGCAAACCCGACGGACAGCTGGACCACGACCAGCGCGACCACCGCCAAGCCCCACGCCACGGCACCTACGCCGCGCCGGGCCCCGCGCCACGCGCTCGGTGGGTCGGTCGCGCCCGGCGCCCGGGTGGCGAGCGCCACCACACTGCCACCGAGGATCGCGATGGCCGGCAGATCCCACGCCGGACCGATGGCCCCCGCGATGGCGAAGGCCACGGCGCCCCCCGCGGCACACGAGGTCAGCACGTCGCGCCGTCGGCAGCCCCAGGCGGTCGTCGTCACCGCACCGACCAGCAGCGCCGCGCCGATCACACCGCTGTCGGCCAACACGGTCAGGTAGGTGTCGGGCGTCAGGCCCGGGTAGCGGTCGACGGGCTGGGCCGACGCGTGGACGATCGTCGGTCCGACGCCCCCGGCGGCCGACGATCGCCAGCTGTGGGCAGCCGCGGACCAGGCCAGCGTCTGGCCCTGGCTGGGCGGGTCCGCCGGTCCGGTCACCCCTGGGGGCCGGACGAGCAGGACCGCCACGCCGGCGGCGACCACGACGAGGGCGAGGACGACAAGACCCTGAAGGACCGCCTTCCCCCTCGCGGGCGCCGCGCTGGGCGGCCGCAGTGACAATCACCGCGACCAGGGCGATGGACGGCCAGCGCCCCAAGTGACCCGACGCCGACGCCACGACGACGATGCCGAGCAGCATCCCCGCGGCGAGCGGCCACCAAGCGGCGAGCCAGCGCCGGGCCGGGACGAAGCAGGCCCCGGCGGCCAAGGCCAGCAGGGTCCAGTGACTCTGGGTCCCGATGAACCCGGCCACCAGGAGGCACAACGCGACGCGGACCAGCGGCCGGCTCAGGTCGAGACCCAAGCCCAAGACCAACGCGACCGCGAGGAGTGCAGCAGCCGCCCCGGGATGGGTGAGCGGCGTGGCCAGCTGCCAAAACATACCCGACGTGCTGGGCGAACGGATCGACCTGCCACACCAGCGCGACGATCCCGGCGGCGGCCGCGGCGGCGCCGACGGCCACCAGGGCCAGGGCCACGCGGGCCCGGTCCCGGTCGTCGAGGGCCTTGACGATCAGATAGGCCGCGAGGAATCCCAGCATCGATGCCCCGAGCGGCAAGAAGGCGGCGGGACGGTGGACCGCCTCGGAGCGCACGAACCACCAGAGCGCCAGCCCGCCCACCATCGCGGTGACAGCGACGGCCAACCGGTCGCGGAAGCGCACCAGCGCGATCACCGAGAGCAGGCCCGAGACCACGGCCACGCCGAAGGCGTCCGACGGGTAGAAGGCGCCGCGACGGTAGACCGCGGCCGCGAGCATGCCGACCACGATCGCGGCCAGCGTGGCCGAGCCGGGACGGGCAACCGCGCCGGTGGTCGCGGCCGAGGCGGTCAGCGGGTTCTCGTCGAGCTCGTCGGAGGTCAGGACGCCGGTCGCCGAAGGCGAGGCGGCGCCGCCCTCAGGCAGGTCCACAGCGAGCTTTGTCTGCGTTGACGTTGATGGGCAATGGGCCTCCCCCGGCCGGCACAGTTTTCCATGAGGTCGCGGCCCCCACCCTTCGGGCGGACCGCCCCGGCGAAGGCCCACTCTCCGAGGTGTGCCCTCGCTAAGGTGACCCGATCAGGCACGGGTCACGATGGGCGCCATGAAGCGCCGCACGCTCCTCGGGCTGGTGCTGCTCGTCGGTGCGGCCGCGTGCTATTTCGCCATCGTCGTGGCCCGGCAAGGTCCGCCGCCGGGTGGCGACACACCGCCGCTCACCGCGGTCACGTCTGCCCTGGCCTCGGGACAATTACATGTCGCCGCCGCTGACGACGGGCTGCCCAACCCGCCCGGGTACCCACTCCTGGCCTCCCCGTTCGTGGCTGCGTTCCCCTCCCTGGTCGGGTCGCCGACCTGGTGCCTGACGCCGAGTCGGGCCGCGGGTCTGCCGACGACACCCGATGCCGGGGGTCCGGACCTTGCAGCCGGGGTGAACGAATGCGGACGCGACGTCGGCGCCGCGACGACGACACCGCCGACCTGGTACCGGGCCCAAGGCCTGCTGGGGGTACTCGGCTGGTTGGTGTTGGCGGCCGGTGCGTGGTCCCTGCTGCGCGCCGCCGAAGCCGACTCGCCCGCCCGCACGGCCGCGTTGTTCGTGTTTCTCGCCTTCTTGCCTGCGGCCACCAGCGCGATCGTCCAGTTCTTCCACCCCCAGGACATCGTGAGCCTGGGTCTGGCGCTGGCCGCCATGGGACAGACGATCAAGGGTCGTTGGCTCGTGGCCGGCGCGCTCTTCGGCGCGGCCGTGCTGACCAAGCAGTTCGCCCTTCTTCTCGTGCTCCCGGCCGTGCTGGTGGCGCCCGACGCCCGCTCCCGGCTCCGCCTGGGTGGGATGGCCGTCGCGGTGGCGCTCGCCGGTCTGTTGCCCTTCCTGCTCTCCGCACCGCGGGCCACGCTCGAGAACTTCAGTGGTTTCAGCGCTGGTGGTGCAGTCTCGGGAGCGACCGTGCTGACCCTCTCCGGGGTCTCGGGCACCGTGGCCTCCGCCGTGGCCCGCGACGCTCCCGTCCTCTTTGCCGCCGCGCTCTGCCTCTGGGCCCTGTCCCGGCGCGGCCCGTGGCTGCGCCGACCCGAGGCGCTGGTGGCCCTTGGCCTGGCCTGCGTGAGCGGCCGGCTCGTCTTCGAGTCGATCGTGTTCCCCTACTACCTCCTGGCGCCGAGCGTCCTCTTCTTCCTGCTCGACCTGGTGGCTCGGCGGTCTCCCGCCCGCTCCCTCGCCTGGTGCGCGGGAGCCGCCTTCTTCGTGGCGGTGCGCCCG
Source organism: uncultured Acidimicrobiaceae bacterium (assembly GCA_963726545.1). GTDB lineage: Bacteria > Actinomycetota > Acidimicrobiia > Acidimicrobiales > RAAP-2 > Bog-473. Next base: position 49,581 of record CAVSCV010000007.1, read on the forward strand.
GGCAACCACGCGGTCGACGCCTTCGGCACACTCGTGTTCGCCCTGCTCGCCGTCGGCGCCGGCCTCCTCGAAGTCATCCGCCTCTCCTCGAGCGCGCCAGAAGCCGACACACGCCATCCGTTGACGCCCGGCCTGGCCTGAGCGGACCGCGCGCCCTGGCTACAGGTCGACGGTGGCCTCGTCGCCGTAGACGATGCCGCGCTGATCGGCCGCCAGCGCGACCACCCGTCCCGGCACACCAGAGGCCGCCAGCGCGGACTGGGCGCCGGCGAGCACGTGATCCTGGGTGTCCTTGGTGACGAACCCGAGCAGGGTCGGACCGGCGCCCGACCAGCAGGCCGCCAACGCACCGGCGTCGACGAGGGCCTCGAGCAATCCGGGAGCCTCGGGGAACAAGGCGGTGCGGGCCGGTTGATGGATGCGGTCCGCGGTGGCGCTGGCGCGCAGGTGGGTGGGATCGGCCAGCCCCGCCACCAGGAGACCCAGACGACCCAGATTGAAGACGGCATCGGCGCGGCTGAGCGTGTCCGGGAGTACGCCGCGGGCCTCGGGCGTGGCCAGGTCGCGGTCGGGCACCAGGGCGACGAAGGCCAGATCCGGGCTGAGGGGAAGCGGCGCGTAGACCGGAATGCCCTCGACTGTGGTCGCCGCCAACAGGCCACCGAACACGCTGGCCGCCGCGTTCTCGGGGTGCCCGTCGTACGCCGCGGCCATGGCGAAGGGATCGTCGGCACCGGCCGCCGCCGCGGCGGCGGCGGCCAACGCGGCAGACGACCCCATGCCACGGGCGACCGGTATCTGCGAGCGCACCGTGATGGCGACGCGGTCGTGTCCCAACACCTCGGCGACGACGCGGGCGGCGAGATGCGAAGCGTCGTCGAACAGTCCGGCTCCCTCACCCTCGGAGTGCACGCGGAGCGCGTCGGCCGGCTCGACCTCGACGCTGACATAGCAATCGAGGGCGACGGCCAGGGTGTCGAAGCCGGGACCGAGATTGGCCGAGGAGGCGGGAGCGCGGGCGCGCACGGCAGTCAGGCTACGCGTTCAGAAGAGGCGCTGGAGCATGGTGGGTTGCGGCACGTCCTGCTGCAACCGCACCGGCACGACCGTGTGCTGCGTGCCGAGCCTGACGTCGACGGTGCCCGCCCTCGCACCGCGGCGCGCTCGATCGGTCAGCTGCGAGTCCGGGTGGAACACCAAGGTGGCCTTGGCGCCGGGCCAGGTGAGCAGCGAGACCGGGCTGATCCCCTGCGCCATCACTGTCTTGCCGGCCTCGCTCACGTGCGCCACGACCTGGCCTTGGTGGAGCACCGGCGTCGCGCCGACCAGCGGTGCCATGGCGCTCACCAGCGCGAGCGCGTGCAGGCCGGCTTGGGCCAGCACGGCCGGGCCCTGCTGGCCGGTCACGGCAGCCAGGAGGAGCGTGGGCACCCCGTGCACGGTGCGTTCGATGGCGATGACGTCGCAGCCGCCAGCGGCCGTGGTGAACCCGGACTTCACCCCGATGACCCCGTCGACGCCCAGGAGCGGGGTGTAGGTGGAGATGGTCCCGGCCACCGGCAGCGTGATGGAGGACTGCTGCACCAGTGAGGCGAAGACGGGATCGGTCATGTCCAGTGACGTCACCTTCAACAGGTCGTAGGGCGTCGACTGCGAACCGGGGGCCACTCCGCTCGGATCAGCGAAGTGCGACTGCGTCATCCCGAGCTTCGCGGCGTCCGCGTTCATCTTCGTCACGAACGCGGCCTCACTCCCGGCATCCCACCGGGCCAGGAGGTCGGCGTAGTTGTCGGCCGAGTGAATGAGCAGGCCACCGAGCACCTGCACCTCGGGAATCTGCTCACCCACGGCCACCTGAGCGTTCGAGTTGTCCGAGACGGTGTCCTGGTTGTAGTCGTCCACGTCGGCCTGGATGACCGTGATGGAGGGTCCCAGTTGGCCCAGCTTCAACGGGTGGTCGTGGAGGATGACGTACGCCGTCATGAGCTTGGTCAGGCTGGCCACGGGTGCGGCCTTCTCGGGCGCCGAGGCCGTGTCGACGCCGATGGAGGGGATGGCAACGGCGGCCTGTCCGGTCTGGGGCCAGGGCAGGCTGATCGGGCTCGAAGGCATGGTGACCGTCCGGCCCAGCACCGAGGTGACGGCGGGTGCGGGGTCGGCCGCGCTGAGGCGGACCGTGGCGAAGAGGCCGGCCGCGACGAGCACCAACACCAGCACGAGGAGGGCCACCAGCCCACGCCGGCCACGGCGCCGGCTCCGTCGGTGCGACCCGTCCTCCCGGCGCTCCCGGCGCGACGGCGGGAGGGGCGGCGGAGGCGGGGTGGGGGCGGCGGGCGTTGCGGCATCGGCCCGGTGCAACGACTCGAGGGTGAAGGGCGCCACCATGAGCGGCGTCGTCGTCGTCGGGACTTCCTCGCTCACTTCGGGTGGAGCCCGTCGAGCTCGTCGGGGGTGATCAAGACGGCCCGCGCCTTGGATCCCTCGCTGGGACCGACCACACCGGCTTGCTCGAGCAGATCCATGAGGCGCCCGGCGCGGGCGAACCCGACGCGCAGCTTGCGCTGGAGCATGGAGGTGGAGCCGAGCTGCGACCGCACCACCAGGTCGCGGGCCTGGACGAGCAGCTCGTCATCGTCAGTCCCCATCCCGTCGTCGCTGGCGGTGGTGACGTCGACCGACCCGATGGCGACGACCGGTTCGGTCGTCCCGCCCTGGGCCTTCCAGAAGGCCACGACGTCGCGCACTTCTTCTTCGGAGACCCAGGGAGCTTGGAGACGGCGCAGCACGTTCGAGGACGCCTCGAGCAGGAGCATGTCCCCCTTGCCCACGAGGCGCTCGGCCCCGGGCTGGTCCAAGATGACCCGGCTGTCCATGAGGGTGGAGACGGCGAAGGCCATGCGGCTCGGGACGTTGGCCTTGATGACGCCGGTGATCACGTCGACCGACGGCCGCTGGGTGGCGATGACCAGGTGGATGCCCACGGCCCGCGCCATCTGGGCGATGCGCACGATGGAGTCCTCGACGTCACGGGCGGCCACCATCATCAGGTCGTTGAGCTCGTCCACCACGACGAGGATGAAGGGGAGCCGCTGCTCGGGCTCGGGCTCGTCGAGGTCCTCTTCGCTGTCCACCCCCGGGTGGTCCTCGCCCAGGGCCTTGACCGCGGCGTCGCGGATGCGGCGGCGGTCGTTGGGTGGCGTGGCCACCAGGCCGTCGTCCACCAGCTGGTTGTAGCCGGTGATGTCGCGACACCCGTTCTCGGCCAGCTTGTCGTAGCGGCGCTCCATCTCCTTGACCGCCCAGGCCAGCGCGTTGGCGGCCTGCTTGGGATCGACCACCACCCGGGTGAGGAGGTGGGGCAGCCCGTCGTACTGACCGAGCTCGACCCGCTTGGGGTCGATCAGGATCAACTTGGCGCTCTCGGGGTCCTGGCGCATCAGGATCGACGTGATGATCGAGTTCATGCACGACGACTTGCCCGAGCCGGTGGCCCCCGAGATGAGGACGTGGGGCATCTCGGCCAGGTTGGCCATGACGGCGCGCCCGGCGATGTCGCGCCCCATGGCCACCTCGAGCGGGTGACTCGTCGGGGTGAGGCGGGCTTCCTTCGAATTCAAGATGTCGGCCAGGGCGACGAGCTGGCGGGTGCGGTTGGGCACCTCGACCCCGATGGCCGACTTGCCCGGGATGGGGGCGAGGATGCGCACGTCGGGCGACGCCATGGCGTAGGCGATGTCCTTGGACAGGCTGGTCACCCGGGCCACCTTGACCCCGGGCCCGAGCTCGAGCTCGAAGCGGGTGACCGTGGGACCCACCCGCGCCCCGACCAGGCGCGTCTCCACCCCGTGGGCGGCCAAGGCCCGCACCAGCTCCACGCCGGCGGCGTCGGTCTGCCTCTTGTCCTGCTCCATCTTCTTGGACTCGTGCAGCAACGACTTGGGCGGCAGCGTCCAATCCCCGGGGCGGTGCGACACGGCGGGCACCGCCGCCTCCACCGGCTCGGGCTCGACTTCGGGCTCCGGCTCGATGACGGGCGCGGGGTCGGGCAGCGGGATGTCGATGTCGGCGTCGTCGGGCGCGGCCGGCGGTCCGGCCTCGGCGAAGGGCGGCGCGGCAGCCGACGAGGCCGGCTCCCCAACTTCGGTGGCGGCGTCGTAGGGACCGGCCACGAGCGGCTTGCCGCGCCAGGCGGCGAGGGCGCCCCGCCCGGCGGCGGACGTCGCGCTGCGCAGCCCCCGGAAGACGGAGGCCAGGGGGATGCCGGTGGCGATGAGGACGGCGACGAAGATCACGGCGACCAGGAACACCGCGGCGCCGGCGGTGCCCAGCCCGGCGTGCAGCGGGCGGCCGACCAGCACGCCGAGGTACCCGCCTCCGGTGCGCAGGGTGTCCTTCTGCGAGAACGTCGGGAGGTGGCGGAGCTCGGCCAGCCCGCAGATGCCCAGCAGCCCGAGCACGATGCCGACCCCGAGGCGCCAGGGGTCGGCGCTCTCGACGTGGTCGGGGTCCTCGGCCTCGCCCCGGTCGATCAGCAACGCAGCGCCGGCGCCGGCCACGATCACGGGGAGCAGGACGCGCACCCAGCCGACCAGAAGGCCGAGACCCGAGTAGTCGACCCAGTGGCCGACCGGACCGAGCTGGCCGCCCCAGAGGGCCAGGGCCAGCAGGACACCGAGGGTGACCAGGCCGACGGCCCACAGGTCGCGGGCCTGGACCCGCCAGAAGGGCGGGCGCTCGGGTGCGGCCTTGCCCCTGCTCGACGTGGCCCGGGTCGACTTGGACCCGCCCGCCTTGGCCCGGCTCGCCGGCTTCTTCGCCGCCGCGCGGGCAGGAGGACGCGACGGGGCCCCTCCGCGGGTCTTGGTCACCACAGTGCCGACGAGTTTACGGGTTGACCTGGCCGTATTTGGGGACACCCCACCCGTTGAATTACGAACATATGTTCGCTATCGTAGGACAGATGGCACTCCGGTGGACGACGGCGGAGAGCGAGGAGGGCGGCACGCTCTTCCCGGACGAGCGGGTGGCCGAGCGCCACGTCGGGAAGGGCGCCTACGCCGGGATGGAGTTCCTCCACGTGAACGCCCGCAGCATCATCAACACGGTGCCGCCGGAGAGCCAGATGCCCTTCCGGCACACCATCAACGCGTATCGAGGCTGCAGCCACGCCTGCGTGTACTGCTTCGCCCGGCCCACGCACGACTACCTCGGGCTGGGCATCGGGACCGACTTCGAACGCAAGATCGTGGTGAAGGTCAACGCGGTCGAGCGCTTGCGCGCCGAGCTGCGCTCGCCCAAGTGGGGCGGCGACCACATCGCGATGGGCACCAACACCGACCCCTACCAACACGCCGAGGGCAAGTACCACCTCACCCGGGGCATCGTCGAGACGCTGAGCGGGGCGCGGAACCCGTTCAGCATCTTGACGAAGTCGACCCTGATCCTGCGGGACGCCGCGCTGCTGGCCGCCGCCGCGCAGCGGACCGACGTCGGCGTGTCGTTCTCCATCGGGACGCTCGACCGCTCGGTGTGGAAGGCGACCGAGCCGGGCACTCCCCCGCCGGACCGGCGGGTCGACGCGCTGCGGCGCCTCACCGACATGGGCATCCGCTGCGGCGTGCTGGTCGCCCCGGTGCTGCCGGGACTCTCGGACCGCGAGGACCAGCTGCGCGAGGTGGTCGAGGCGTGCGCCGCCGCGGGGGCGGTCTCGGTCTCGGGCGTGGCGCTGCACCTGCGCGGCCCGCTGCGCGGCGCACTACCTGGAGTGGCTCGAAGGCCAGCGGCCGGACCTGGTCGGCGTGCACCGCGTGCGCTTCCGGCGCGGCGCCTACCAACCCGACGAGGAGCGAGACCGCATCGCGGGCGTGGTCCGCGAGGCGGCGTTGCGCTGCGGGGTGACCGGGCGGGACCGCTACCGCGGCGTGCGCTCGCGCCAGACCGGTCACCATCCGGCGCCGCCGGCGGATCCAACACCGGTGGCGGCTCCCGAGGAGGGCGGCGAGCAGCTGTCGCTCCTCTGAGGGGGAGCCGCGAGGCTGGGACCTGGCCCTTCTACACTCGTGGCCTCATGACGGGCGCGGCAGGTCGGAGTACGCGGACGATCGTCACCGCGCTGAGCACCGTGCTCCTGGTGGGGCTGCTGGTCGTCGTCGGCCCGATCCCGGGCCGGTCGGGCTCGGGCCGCTCGGCCGCGGCCGGCCAGGCGCACGCCGACGGCCACGGCCACGGCCACGGATGCGAGCTACGGCATCATCGACGCCGGGGGCGGGATCATGACGTTCGGGGGCGCCGGGTACGAGGGTGACACGTTGCGCCTGACCTTGGCCCAGCCCATCGTGGGCGGGGCGGCCGATCCGCAGGGCGGCTACTGGATGGTGGCTTCTGACGGCGGGCTCTTCTCGTTCGGCAACGCCGGCTTCTTCGGCTCGATGGGTGGGCAGGCGCTCAACAAGCCCATCGTCGGCATGGCGGCGACACCCGACGGCGGCGGGTACTGGGAGGTGGCCTCCGACGGCGGCATCTTCACCTACGGCGACGCCCGGTTCTTCGGGTCGACCGGATCGATCCACCTCAACCGGCCGATCGTCGGCATGGCCACGACGCCCGACGGGAACGGGTACTGGCTGGTGGCGTCGGACGGCGGCATCTTCTCCTACGGCGACGCCGCGTTCTTCGGGTCGACGGGAAGCCTGAGCCTCAACCGGCCCATCGTCGGCATGGCGGCGACGGCGGACGGGGGCGGCTACTGGCTCGTGGCCTCCGACGGCGGCATCTTCACCTACGGCGACGCTCCCTTCGACGGCTCGACCGGGAGCATCGCGCTGGCCGAGCCGATCGTCGGTATGGCCCCCACGCCCGACGGGGGCGGCTACTGGCTCGTGGCGGCGGACGCCGGGGTCTTCACCTTCGGCGACGCGCAGTTCTCCGGGAGCGCGCAATCGCCCGAGCACCCGCCGCTCTACCCGCCCCAGATCTCCGCGCCGATCGCACCCGAGGTGGCCATCATCAACGAGGCACCCGGCCCACAAGAGGCGCACCAGGGCGGCCTTCGGGTCGACTTCGCCGGGGACTCGTTGGCCTGGTTCGAGGCGTTCGACGTGGCCACGACCGTCCCGGGCTACGGCATTGAGAACGGGGCCGAATCGAGCTGCGGCTTCACCAACGGGGCGCCCTACGTCCCGTGGGGCACGATCAGGCCGCACGGCGACGCCGGCGCCTGCGCGCTCTGGTACGAGCAGGAGCAGTGGTCGGTCTCGCGCTACCACCCCGACGTGACGGTGATCCAGGCGGGCTACTGGGAGAGCCAGGACCGCCTCTTCGACGGGAGGTACGACTCGCTGGCCGACCCGGGCTACTACGACGCTGTCCTGGCCGACCTCGTGCAGGCCGTGCAGATCGCCCACTCCGGCGGCGCCGCGGTGGTCCTCTCGACCTCGCCCTACTTCGACGACGGCACACCGAACGCAGTGGTCGACCTCTACAACCAGATCGTGCAGACGGTGGCGGCCATGTGTCCCTACGTGACGCTCAACGACGTCTTCACGGAGCTGGACCCCGGTGGGCAGTACGCCCTGACCGTCGACGGCATCGTGACCCGGCTCAGCGACGGGGTGCACATCACCGAGCCGGCGGTGGACGACCTGATTGCGCCGGCGCTCAACCAGATGATCGCCAACGTCGGCGGGCCGGCCTACGCCGGCGGCGGCTGATCCGTGTACCTGCTGGGAGGTCCGGCCTGATGGCGCGTCCGATCACCATCGCCCACCGGGGCGAGCCGCTGCAGCACCGCGAGAACACGCTCGGCGCCTTCGCGGCGGCGCTCGGACTGGGGGCCGACTGGGTCGAGCTCGACCTGCGGCGGACCCGGGACGGCGAAATCGTGGTCCTGCACGACCAGACGCTCGAGCGGTTGTGGGGCGTCGACGCGTCGGTGGGAGACCTGGACTGGGCCGACGTGTCACGACTCGGGCACGGCGACGTACGCGTGCCGTCCTTGCGCCAGGTACTCGAGGCCGTGCCGGTGCCCCTGATGGTCGACTTCACCCGGCGCGAGGTCGTGGCTGGTGCGCTCGATCAGGTGCGTGACGCCGCGGCGCTGGACCGCTCGCTCTTCGTCACCGGCAACGTGCCGGCGCTGCGCCAACTGCGCGCGCGCTCGGGCGAGGCCCGTCTCGGGCTGACCTGGACCGACGGCGAGGACCCGCCGCTCGACCTGCTCGAGGAACTGGGGGCCGAGTACTGGAACCCGTGGTTCGGCGTGTTGAGCGAGGCCGGGGCGGCCTCGGTGCACGAGGCGGGACGGCTCGTCTCGACCTGGACGGTGGACGACCCGGCCGACCTGGAGCGGGTGGTGGCCTGGGGTGCCGACGCCGTGGTCAGCAATCAGGTGGGGACGCTGGTCGACTTCGTCAGGTCGTGAGCGGGCGCCGGGGCGTCAGGGTTTCAGGTGGCCAGCGACGGGGCCGAGGCCGACTCGACGCACGCCATGATCTCGGCCGCGATCTGGTCGGCCCGGGTTTTCTGGTGCAGCCACTTCGAGACACTCGACTTCTGAATGGCCCAGACGAGGACGGGGCCTCCGTCGGCCGTCTGCACCTGTAGTCCCATGCTGCCAGGGGTCACCCCGCGGATGGACTCGTAGCCGACCGAGCGCTGGGAGAAGACGCCTTGGACCTCGAGGTGATCCGAGGCCAGGGCCACGTAGGGCACGAGGCAGAAGCGCCACATGCAGAGCATCACCCCGATGGCCAGGACCCACAACAAGGCGGCGCCCGGGAAGACCACGCCGATGGCGGTCAGGAAGGCGGCCACGAGCAGGAAGAAGAGGGCGACCAGGACGGCCAGACGGCGGACGGGTGCGTCCACCCGCCAGATCTTGGGATGTGCAACCGCCGGAGCCATGTGCCCGCACGGTAACGGACCCCGGTTGCGGGCGGCCAGTTGATTGCAGCTACACCATCAATACAACGGGCACGATCATGGGCCGCCGCCGGGTGCGGTCCCCCACGAACTTGCCCAGGGCCTTGCGGGTGTGGCGGCTCAGCACCTCGATGTCGTGGGCCCCGTCGCGCAGGGCCTTGGTCACCGCGGCGCCCACCACCTCGCTGGCCTCGCCCAGCAGTTCCTCGGCCTCGGGCGCGTAGACCCAACCCCGGGTCTCGATCACGGGAGGGCAGCTGAGCGTGCTCTTCTGGCGGTCGACGGTGACCACCACCATGACCACGCCTTCCTCGGCCAGCTTCTGGCGGTCGCGCAGCACGCCGTGCTCGATGTCGCCCACCGTGCCGTCGACGTAGACGTAACCGGCCGGCACCCGGCCGTCGCGCGTGATGCCCTTCTGATCGAGCTGGATCACGTCCCCGTCCTCGCACAGGATCACCTTGGCCGGGTCGATCCCCATGGACAGGCCGAGACGGGCGTGGTGCACCATGTGGCGGAACTCGCCGTGCACGGGCACGAAGCACTCCGGGGTGGTCACCGCGATCAACGTCCGCAGCTCGCCCTGGCGGGCGTGCCCGCTGACGTGCACGGCCTCGGCCCCCGTATGCACCACCTCGGCGCCCCGGCGGTGGAGGTCGTCGATCACCCGGCCCACCGACCACTCGTTGCCGGGGATGGGGTGGGCGCTGATCACCACCACGTCGTCCTCGCCGATGCGCAGCCACTTGTTGTCACCGGTCGCCATGAGGGAGAGGGCGGACATGGGCTCACCTTGTGACCCGGTCGAGATGACGCACATCTCCCCCGGGGGCACCGTGTCGACGTGCTCGATGTCGACGTGCATGCCGTCGGGGATGCTGATGATGCCGAGGCGCTGCCCGAGCTCCACGTTCTTTCCCATCGAACGGCCCAACGTGGCCACCTTGCGCCCGGTGGCGACGGCGGCGTCGATGATCTGCTGGACCCGGTGCATGTGACTGGCGAAGCAGGCCACCACGATGCGCTTGCCCGCCTCGGCGGCGAAGACACGACGCAGCGTGACGCCGACGGAAGACTCCGACTCGGAGAAGCCCGGCTCCTCCGCGTTGGTCGAATCCGAGAGCAGGAGGCGGATCCCCTCGGTGCGGGCCAGCTCGCCCATGCGCGACAGGTCCGTGCGCCGCCCGTCCACCGGTTGGAGGTCGAGCTTGAAGTCGCCCGAGTGCAGGATCACGCCCTGAGGCGTGTGGAAGGCGATGGCCATCGACTCGGGGACCGAGTGGGTGACGGGGATGAACTCCACGTCGACGCCGCCGATCTCGACCGTCTCACCGTCGCGGACCGGCACGAAGCGGGTCCGATCGGCCAGCCCGGCCTCCTCGACCCGGTGGCGGGCCAGGCCGACCGTCAGCTCGGAGCCGTAGATGGGCGCCTGCAGCTCGCGGAGCAGGTAGGCCAGGCCGCCGGTGTGGTCCTCGTGCCCGTGGGTCAGGACGATCCCGTCGACCCGGTCCTTGCGGTCGTGGAGGTAGGTGAACTCGGGCAGCACCAGGTCGATACCGGGCATGTCGGGGTCGGGGAACATGATCCCGCAGTCGAGGATGATGATCCGGCCGTCGACTTCGATGCAGGCGCAGTTGCGCCCGATCTCCCCGAGGCCTCCGAGGAAGACGACGCGGACTGGCTTCGGCCTCTTGCGCTCAGGCAAGTGACGGCACCGTGACCGCTGGCTTGCCTACGGCGGCCAGGATCTTCGCCGCCTGGGCGTCCAGTTCGGGCGAGGCCGGGCCCATGGGGAGCCGGCACTGGCCCACCCGCAGTCCGAGCGCCCGCATGGCTGCCTTGGCCGGCAGCGGGTTCGGGTACTCCGGGCTCGATTCGAAGTCGAACGAGTCGAGCAGTTCGGTGTGCCCGGCCAGCGCGGCGGCCAGGTCGCCGGCCAGGAAGGCGTCGACCACGGTGCGGAACTGCGGCCCGATCCAATGGGCGGCCACGCTGACGACCCCGATGGCGCCCACCGAGAGGAGGGGCAGCGTCATGTTGTCGTCGCCGCTGTAGACCTCGAAGCCGGCCGGCGCCTGGGCCACCAGGTGCGCGGTCGTCGGTGCATCGCCGGCGGCGTCCTTGAGGGCCACGATGTTGGGCACCTCGCGGGCGAGCCGCAACATGGTCTTGGTCTCGATGCGACGGCCGGCGCGGATCGGGATGTCGTAGAGCATCACGGGGAGGTCGCCCGCGGCCTCGGCCACCACCCGGAAGTGCTCGAAGATGCCGCCCTGCGAGGGCCGGTTGTAATACGGCGTCACCACCAGCACGCCGGCGAGGCCGCACTCGGTGGCCCGCCGCGTCAGGGCCACGGAGTGCTCGGTGTCGTTGGACCCGGTCCCGGCCACCACCGGCACGGTCACGGCCCCGGCCACGGCGCGCCACAGGTCGACCTTCTCGTCGTCGGTGAGGACCGAGCCCTCACCGGTCGAACCGGCGAGGACCAGGCCGTCGCTGCCGTGCGCGGCGAGCCAGCGCGCCAACTCGACGGCGGCCGGAAGGTCGAGAGCGCCACCCTCGTCGAACGGCGTGACCATCGCGGTGATCACTCGCCCGAACCGGGGCGCGTCCTCCAGGGGGCTCATTGCCCCTTCACGCTACCAGTGACGCCGTCGCGGCTCAGGCGACCTGGCGCTCGGCCGGAGAGCCGTCGGCGAAGGCGTCCTCGTCCTCGGTGGAGTCCTCGAGGTGCTCGAAGGCGATGGCACCCATTTCGGTGAACTTCTGGCGCAACCAGCCGTCGGCGGCGTCGAGCAGGCCCAGCTTCCTGAGATTCGGCACGATCTTGGAGAAGAGCAGGATCTGGAAGTCGTCGCGCTCGGGGGCGGCCTGCATGATCTTGAGCACGTCGGCGGTCGGGACCTCCATGCGCTCCCAGACCTCCTGCATGACGAGGCGGTCCTTCATGCGGATGGCGGCCTCGAAGGCGAACTCCTGGCGCTCGCGGAGCTCGGCCGCGTTCAGCTCCTGGTAGTACTCCTGGAGGCTGAGCACGCCGAAGGCCACGTGGCGGGCCTCGTCGGCCATGACGTAGCGCAGCATCTTCTTCAGCAGCGGCTCGGTCGTCATCATGTGGATGAAGCCGAAGGCGGCCAGGGCCAGTCCCTCGACCATGATCTGCATACCCAGGTAGGTCATGTCCCAGCGCGCGTCGGACACGATGTCGTCGAGCAGCAGGCCGAGGTGGGCGTTCATCGGGTAGTGGCCCGACAGCTTGGTGTCGAGGTAGCGCGAGAACACCTCGACGTGGCGGGCCTCGTCCATCACCTGGGTCGCCGCGTAGTACTTGGCGTCGATCCACGGCACGGTCTCGACGATCTTGGCCGTGCACAGAAGGGCGCCCTGCTCACCGTGCATGAACTGGGACAGCAGCCAGTTCTGGTTCTGGATCCCGAACTCGATGAAGCGCTTCTCGTCCCACTTCTCGAGCACGGTGCCGGCGATGGCCGACTCGTCCCACTGCATCTGGCCGGGGTTGGCCTCGGCGTTGGCCACGACCACGCGCTCCTGGTCGACCTCGATGGACCAGTCGAGGTCGGTCGAGGCGTTCCACTGCGCCTTCTTGGCCTTCTCGTAGAGCTTGTCGAGCTGGGGCTTGGACCCCTTCTCGTAGTCCCAGGTGAACTCCGCCGGGCAGTGGTCGGGTACCCGGTGGAAGCCCTCCACCTCGTAGTGGCCGACGAAGTTGAGCACGGCCTCGAGGTCGTTGATGTTCTCGCGGCCGATGAGCTCCTCGTTGGATCGCATCGTCTGGTCGTCGTCGACCGTGGTCATTGCACTGCCCCCTTGGTGAGTGGTTTGTTGAGAGGAGTTGCCTGCGTGCCGGTGGCCTCGAGCCGCAGAGCCAGGACGCCGGGCAGGACGAACGCGCGCACGAGGGCCCGTGTCTCGTCCGGGTCGGTGAGGTCGGTCGTCGGGTGGCGGTCCGACATGTAGGCCAGGACGATGCGCCCGGCCCACTCGGCCGCCCGCGAGGCCTGCTCGGGCTCGAGCCAGCGACCGAAGAACGGTGCGGCCAGGTCACCGACGGTCAGCAGAATTTGGTCGAGGCGGGCGAAGGTCAGGTGGGGCAACACGAGCCCGGGCTCGTGGGCCAGGAGATAGCCGAGCGCCTCGTGGGACGAGAGCCGGCGGGCCGACTCCACGATGCCGGCGACCAGGACGTCCTCGAGGTCGTGCGCCTCGCCCATGACGACGGCCAGCGACGAGAAGAGGCGGGCCACCTCGGTCTCGACCACGGCGCCCACGATGCCGTCCTTGCCCTGCGGGAAGGTGCGGTAGACGGTGGCCCGGGACAGCCCGGCCTCGCGGGCGATGTCGTCGACCGTGCTCTTGGCCACGCCCTGGCGGGCCAGGCAGCGCAGCGCCCCGTCGACGATGCGGACCCGGGTCGAGGAGCGGTCGTCCGCGCCGAGGTGCCGGATCTCGCCGTAGCGGCCCCTGTTCAGGGCATCGTTCGTCGCCTGGACTGCACCCACTGCTGAAACAGTATGGCGGATTTTGTCTCAGTGTCAACCAATGGCCTCACGTGGCTCGAGCCGGCTAGCTCCAATTCACGTGGCCGGGCGCCACCGAAGTCAGGAGCAGGGCGAGGACCCCGAGGACGACCAGGCTGCCCCCGATGGTCAAGGCGAGCTCCGCCTGGCGCTCGCGCAGGCGGCCGGCGGCGTCGTAGATGTAGGCCAGCGCGGCGCCGGTGGCCAGGCCGCCCAGGTGGGCCCGCCAGTCGATGGTGCCCGAGAACCCGATCACCAGGTTGATCACGATGAGGGCGACCACGGGGGCGATCGGGAGGCGCCGCCGGAGGCCGATCACCACGTAAGCCCCCATCACGCCCATGATGGCGCCCGACGCCCCGATGCCCACGACGTTGGGCTGGCTGAGCAGATAGGACCCGACGCTGCCGCCCAGCCCGGCGATGAGGTAGAGCACGACGAAGCGCGCCTTGCCCAACTGCACCTCGAGCGCCGGCCCGACGATGAGGAGCGCGACCATGTTCGCCGCGATGTGCAGGAAGTTGGCGTGGAGGAACATGGCGGTGAAGGCCCGGTAGTACTGGCTCTCCACGTGCACGGCCTGCGGCCACAAACCGAATCGGTCGATGACGCTGACGTCGGTGCCGAAGCGCTCGAGGAAGAACACGACGACGTTGATGGCCACGATGCTCAGCACGATGGGCGTCGGGTTGGTCGAGCCCACCACGCCGGAGCGGCCGGGGCTGGTCCGGGTGAAGGCCGGCACCTGGCGCGACCGCTTGGCGCCCTCCTTGGTGCAGTCGGGGCACTGCCAGCCGACCGGGGCCTGCACCATGCACTCGGTGCAGATCGGACGGTCGCAGTGGCCGCAGCGGACCGAGGCCGGCCGGTCGGGGTGGCGCGCGCAGGCCGGGGTGGGCGGCGCGGGCTCCGGTGGCGGCGCGGGCTCGGGTGGCGGTCCGCTCACCGGATGCCGGCCAGCAACTCCGAGCGGACCAGGAGGGCCACCTGCTCGGGGTCGTTGAGGTCCCAGCGGCCGGGCGAGCCGATGTAGGAGAGCACCATGCGGGCCAGGAAGTCGGCGGCCAGGTCGAGATCGGTCCCCTCGGCCATGCCGTGACGGACCAGGTACGGCGCGAGGAAGCCGGCGATCAGCGTGTGGGTCTGGTCGGCCTCGACCGTCAGGCGGGGCAGCAACACCTCGGGCTCGGTGACCAGGATGCGCTGGAGCACCTCGTGCTGGACCAACGACGTATGGGCGAACATCAGCCCGCGCTCCATGACCTCCTCGAGCGTCTCGGCCCCGTGCACCTCCTCGTAGAGGCGCAGGAAGAAGCGGGAGAACTCCCAGCCGACCACGGCCGAGATCAGCTCGTCGCGCCCACCGGGGAAGTAGCGGTAGACGGTCGCCCGCGACACGCCGGCCTCGCGCGCCGCATCCTCCACCGTGGTCTTGGCCAGGCCCCAGCGGGCCACGCAGTCGTAGGTCGCCTGGAGCAGGCGCTCCCGTACCTCGGGGTTCACAGCCCGAGCAACGCCTCGAGCCCCACCGTCACGCCGGGACGGTCCCCCACCGTGCGCACGGCCAGCAGCACGCCCGGCATGAACGACACCCGGTCGTACGAGTCGTGACGGATGCTCAGGCTCTGGCCGGGAGCCCCGAAGATGACCTCCTCGTGGGCCACCAATCCGGGCAGGCGCACCGAGTGCACGTGCACGCCCCCCGGGCCTTCCGCCCCGCGGGCCCCGGGGAGGACGAGGTCGGTCGTGGGATCGGGCGGCAACGGGGCGCTGCCGGCGGCCCGCCGTCCCTCCTCGATGGCCCGGGCCGTGTGCAGCGCGGTGCCCGAGGGGGCGTCGCGCTTGGCGTCGTGGTGCAGCTCGATCACCTCGACGCCGTCCATGAGCGGTGCGGCCAGCTTGGCGAAGTGCATCAGCAGCACCGCGCCCACGGCGAAGTTGGCCGCCACGATGGCGTGGGGGCCCTCCCCGCCGAACTGGGCCCGGAGGGCGGCCAGGTCGTCGGCCGACAGCCCGGTGGTGCCGATGACGGCGTGGATCCCCTGGTGCGCGTAGTGGGGCACGTTGTGGCGGACCGCCTCGGCCACGGTGAAGTCGACCACGACCTCGGTCCCGAGGTCGGAGAGCGCATTGACCTCGCCCACAATGGTGTGGCCGCAGGCGTCGCGCCCGACGTGGCCCGGGTCCACCGCGGCCACCAGCTCCATGTCGGGTGCGGCGGTGACGGCCCGGCAGACCTCCTGGCCCATGCGGCCGCCGGCCCCGACCACACCGACCTTGAACATGGAGGTCAGGCTACTGGGCGGCCAGCGCGGGAAGGTGGGCGTCGAACTCCTCGGCGTCGAAGGGACCGACCGCGCTCACCGTGCGCGGCGCCGCGGCCAGCTCCCCGGCCACCTCGAGCACCTGCTGGCGCGTCACCGCCTCAATGCGCCCGAGCACCTCGTCCACCGTGAGCACCTCGCCGTGGAGCAACAACGAGGCACCGATGCGGCTCATGCGGGCGCCCGAGTCCTCGCCCGAGAGCAGCATCTCGGCCCGCAGGTAACCCTGGGCCACGGCGAGCTCGCGGGCGGTGATCCCCGACTGGGCCAGCAGGTCGAGCTCGGCCTCAATGATCTGGAGCACCTCGGGCACGTGCTCGGGCGCGGTGCCGGCGACCACGGCCAGCGAGCCCGCATCGGCATAGGCGGCGCGCTCGGACCAGACCGAGTAGGCCAGGCCGCGTTCCTCGCGCACCTTCTGGAACAGCCGGCTCGACAGGCCGCCGCCGAGCACGTGGTTCAGCACGGCCAGCGGCCAGCGGCGCTCGTCGAAGCGCGACACCGACCGGGCTCCGTAGACCAGGTGGGCCTGCTCGGTCGGGCGGCGCACCACGTCGAACGTCACCGAGTCGGGCCCCGGCGCGCTGCGCACCGGGGCGCTGCCACCCCGCGTCCCGGTGAAGCGGCGCTCGAGTTCGTCGGCCACCGCCTCGTGGGTGCAGTCGCCCGCCACCGAGACGACCATGTTGCCCGGCCGGTAGTGCAGGTCGCAGAAGGCCCTGATGTCGTCGCGGGTGATGCGCGGGACCGACTCAGCCGTGCCCAGCGTGTCGCGCCCGAGCGGATGGTCCGGGAACATGGCCGCCTGCCAGAGCTCGGCGGCGAGGTCGGCCGGCTCGTCGGCGTGCATCAGGATCTCGTCGAGGATGACGCTGCGCTCGGCCTCGATGTCGGCCGGCCGCAGCGCGGGCTCCCACATGATGTCGCTCAGGATGTCGAGGCCCATCGAGAGGTGCTCGGAGAGCAGGCGCACGTAGAAGGTCGTGTACTCCTTCGTCGTGAACGCGTTGCAGTCGCCGCCGACTTCGTCCAACTCCTCGGCGATGGCCGCGGCAGTGCGCCGCTCCGTCCCCTTGAAGAGCAGATGCTCGAGGAAGTGCGACGCCCCGGCCAGCTCGGCCGGCTCGTCACGCGAGCCGGTGCCGACCCAGTAGGCGACGGCGACCGAGCGGACGTCCGCCATGGTCTCGGTGACCAGGCGGATGCCGCACGGCAGGACGGAGGACTCGATCAACGACGACGCGAACGGCCGCGCGGGCGGCGGTCGCCCCCACGGTCACCGCCGCGATCACCGCGGCTGCCGTCGTCCGAGGTGGTCGGGCCGCCGGGCCCGAGGTCGCCGAGGTCGGCCACCAGCTCGGCTTCGAAGGCGTCCTCGAAGGAGGGCGTGTTCCCGCCGCCACCGCCGCTCGAGGCGGCCGGGGCGCTGTGGGAGCTGCGGTCCCTGTCCCCGCCACGGTCCCTGTCCCCGCTGCGGCCGCTGTCCCCGTTGCCCGAGGAT
>CAVSCV010000008.1:0-222200 GCA_963726545.1 uncultured Acidimicrobiaceae bacterium
GAGTACCGCCGGATACTCGGAGTTTCCAGCATTTAGCAGAGTTTGTTTCAAGGGATTACTCCCCTGAAGCCGCAACTTGTGCTTACGGCCGCCGTTTACCGGGGCTTAGGTTCAGAGCTTCGTCCGAAGACTAACCCTTCCCCGTAACCTTCCGGCACCGGGCAGGCGTCAGAGCGTATACATCGTCTTACGACTTCGCACGCTCCTGTGTTTTTAGTAAACAGTCGCTTTCCCCAATTCTCTGCGGCCCCCTCGGGCATCGGGACGCGAGGTCCGTCACCCTGTCGGGGCCCTCCTTCTCCCGAAGTTACGGAGGAATTTTGCCGAGTTCCTTAACCACAGTTCTCCCGATCGCCTTGGTATTCTCTACCCGCCCACCTGTGTTGGTTTGGGGTACGGGTACCGTGTCAGCTCGCTAGAAGTTTTTCTAGGCAGCATAGAATCAGTGACTTCGCCTGGAATGGCTCGGCATCGCGTCTCAGGATTAACGGGATCCGGATTTGCCTAGATCCCTCCCTACACGCTTACCCCAGGACAACCAACGCCTGGGCTCACCTATCTTCCTGCGTCGCTCCTTTGCTGTCCGCCCCAGGGTTTGTCGGCTCGACCCGAAGGTCATCCCCTTAGTACCCCTGGCTTGGAATGGGCGCGGACACGGTAGTACTGGAATATCAACCAGTTGTGCATCGACTACGCCTCTCGGCCTCGCCTTAGCTCCCGACTTACCCTGGGAGGATTAGCCTTCCCCAGGAACCCTTGGGCTTACGGCGGAGGAGTTTCTCACTCCTCTCTCGCTACTCATACCAGCATTCGCACTCGACCACGCTCCACGACGGTTCACACCACCGCTTCTCTGCGAGATCGACGCTCCCCTACCACTCCCGTCTAAAGACAGGAATCCGCGGCTTCGGCTCTTGACTTGAGCCCCGTTACATTATCCGCGCAGGACCACTCGACCAGTGAGCTATTACGCACTCTTTTAAGGATGGCTGCTTCTGAGCCAACCTCCTGGCTGTCTTTGCGTTCCCACATCGTTTTCCACTTAGTCAAGAATTTGGGGCCTTAGCCGGCGGTCTGGGCTGTTTCCCTTTCGACCAACGAAGCTCATCCCTCGTGGTCTCACTGCCGGGTTCTAGAGCATCGGCATTCGGAGTTTAGTTGGGGTCAGTAAGCTTGTAGGCCCCCTAGCCCATCCAGTGCTCTACCTCCGATGCTGAACACCCGACGCTGCACCTAAATGCATTTCGGGGAGAACCAGCTATCACCGAGTTTGATTGGCCTTTCACCCCTTGCCACAGGTCATCCCCCCAGTTTTCAACCTAGGTGGGTTCGGCCCTCCACGAAGTCTTACCTTCGCTTCAGCCTGCCCATGGCAAGCTCACTCGGCTTCGGGTCTACAGCATGCGACTCAACGCCCTATTCAGACTCGCTTTCGCTTCGGCTACCCATCGCTGGTTAACCTCGCCACACACCGTAACTCGCTGGCTCATTCTTCAAAAGGCACGCCATCACGGCTGACATCCACCATGTGTCACCAATCTCACCCGAAGGGATCATGGCAACGGTGGAGCAACGACGCTTTGACTGTTTGTAAGCCAACGGTTTCAGGTACTATTTCACTCCCCTCCCGGGGTACTTTTCACCTTTCCCTCACGGTACTAGTTCACTATCGGTCGCCTAAGAGTACTTAGCCTTACGAGATGGTCCTCGCAGATTCACGCCGGCTTTCCCGGATCCGGCGCTACTCGGGTGCTCAAGCGGAGTCCAATGTTTTTCGTGTACGGGACCATTACCCTCTTTGGTTCAGCTTTCCTGACTGATTCCACTACGCATTGGATTTGTAACTCCGTGACGGGTCTGGTGTCCCGTCTCTCAAGTCCCACAACCCCATACCGGCAACGCCACCAGGCTTTACACCGGCACGGTTTAGGCTCTTCCCGTTTCGCTCGCCGCTACTCAGGGAGTCACTGTTGTTTTCCTCTCCTCGGGTTACTTAGATGTTTCAATTCACCCGGTTCCCTCGCCCCGCCCTATACATTCAGGCGGGTGTAACACCTCATGACAGGTGCTGGGTTGCCCCATTCGGACATCCACGGATCGACGCTTGGTAGACAGCTTCCCGTGGCTTTTCGCAGTCGCCCACGTCCTTCTTCGGCTTTAGGCGCCAAGGCATCCACCGTTGGCTCTTTGTAGCTTGGAGAACAAAGATGCTCGTGCTCGCTTTGGAATTCTCAAGGGGCGGTGCGGCGCACGCCGTGGTCGGATCTCCGTCACCGCCAACCGCAAAGCCATCGCGGAAAGCAGCCGGAACAGCCGCCCGACCAGGGCACGCACGGGGGAGCGGTCCCCACCGCCAGATGCCGACAACTGGCCCAGGCCGAAGCAGCATGGACTCGAGGAGCTCGCGAAGGGCTCGCACTCGTGACCCGATCCGCCCGCGGCCCGGCACGATGCAGAGGGGGACGTCACCGGGAGAGACCCACAAAGGGTCGCTCCCTCAAAACGGAATAGCGAGAGTCCGACTAGCTCGCAGGGACCGATCCGTGAGGGGCGGGCTCCGACCGCCTCACCGAATGAGGCAATCAAAGGCGGCCAATCATCTGCCGGTGTACGAGAGCACCGAATAGCCAGTGTTCAACTGGGTAGTGATCGGCAAATCCATCTATCGAATGATCGAAAGGACCGATAGCACTCCTTAGAAAGGAGGTGATCCAGCCGCACCTTCCGGTACGGCTACCTTGTTACGACTTCACCCCAATCACCGATCCCACCTTCGACGGCTCCCTCCTAAAAGGTTGGGCCACCGGCTTCGGGTGTTACCGACTTTCGTGGTGTGACGGGCGGTGTGTACAAGGCCCGGGAACGTATTCACCCCGGCGTTGCTGATCCGGGATTACTAGCGACTCCGACTTCATGGAGTCGAGTTGCAGACTCCAATCCGAACTGAGACTGGCTTTTGGGATTGGCTCCTCCTCGCGGATTAGCAGCCCGTTGTACCAGCCATTGTAGCATGTGTGCAGCCCTGGACGTAAGGGGCATGATGACTTGACGTCGTCCCCACCTTCCTCCGAGTTGACCCCGGCAGTCTCCTACGAGTCCCCGGCATTACCCGCTGGCAACATAGGACAAGGGTTGCGCTCGTTGCGGGACTTAACCCAACATCTCACGACACGAGCTGACGACAGCCATGCACCACCTGTGTAAGGCCCCGAAGGACACCGTATCTCTACGGCTTTTCCCTACATGTCAAACCCAGGTAAGGTTCTTCGCGTTGCCTCGAATTAAGCCACATGCTCCGCCGCTTGTGCGGGCCCCCGTCAATTCCTTTGAGTTTTAGCCTTGCGGCCGTACTCCCCAGGCGGGGCACTTAATGCGTTAGCTGCGGCACGGAAACCGTTGAATAGTCCCCACACCTAGTGCCCAACGTTTACGGCGTGGACTACCAGGGTATCTAATCCTGTTCGCTCCCCACGCTTTCGCTCCTCAGCGTCAATGTCGGCCCAGACCACCGCCTTCGCTGCTGGTGTTCCTCCTGATATCTGCGCATTTCACCGCTACACCAGGAATTCCGTGGTCCCCTACCGAATTCTAGTCATGACAGTATCGAGTGGCGGCTCCAGGTTGAGCCTGGAGGTTTCACACCCGACTTATCAAACCGCCTACGAGCCCTTTACGCCCAATAAATCCGGACAACGCTTGCACCCTACGTATCACCGCGGCTGCTGGCACGTAGTTGGCCGGTGCTTCTTCTGCAGGTACCGTCACTATCGTCCCTGCTGAAAGGAGTTTACAACTCAGAAAGCATTCGTCCTCCACGCGGCGTTGCTGCGTCAGGCTTTCGCCCATTGCGCAAGATTCCCCACTGCTGCCTCCCGTAGGAGTCTGGGCCGTGTCTCAGTCCCAGTGTGGCTGATCGTCCTCTCAGACCAGCTACCCGTCGAAGCCTTGGTAGGCCATTACCCCACCAACAAGCTGATAGGCCGCGAGCCCCTCCCGAAGCGGAATCCATTTCCTTATCGGATCATGCGGTCCAATAAGGGTATCCGGTATTAGCACCGGTTTCCCGGTGTTGTCCCAGTCTTCGGGGCAGGTTGCTCACGTGCTACTCACCCGTTCGCCACTCACTCTTCATCAGTATTGCTACCGAATGGAGCGCGTTCGACTTGCATGTGTTAGGCACGCCGCCAGCGTTCGTCCTGAGCCAGGATCAAACTCTCCATCGAGACTCACGACCGACTCGATACCCCGAAAGGTCTCTTACCGGCCAAGAATCAGAGAGTCGCCAGGTTCTGACTCGAACCATTGGCAACCACAGGCACATTCACCTCCGAGGAGGATCCAGAGCCTGTGTTACTGCGTTTTACTAAATTGACGTACAACCCATTCGACATCCGGTGAAACCGGAGCGGATGAATTGCCCGCACTGGCTTTTGGCTCTCACTATTCCGTTTTCAAGGAGCGACCGGGCACACACCACTACTGCCGGTGTTGGTGCCGGGTGTTCCAAAGGACTGTTCCGGACGGATTGCTCCGCCGGAGAGTCTCCTTCGGCTGCCGGACGGACCAGGGACGATCTGTCCGGCGGGAAAGTCACGTTATCAGACACGCGAAGTGCCGTCAACGCGTTGGCCGGGGCGATTTCGACCGCACCGGCCAGTGCCGGCGCGGGTCGAAAGCCCCTCGCCTGGCAACAGACTAGCGGGAGACCCCTCGAGCGGCGCGGATGCCCGGCACTCCGAAAGCCCCGGCTGGCCTCCCCGGCCCGGAAATCTCCGGGACAGCGGCCCCACCAGCCCGAACCTTCGCCGGTTCCCGCGCATGACACCGATCGGTGGCATGCGGCGATCCACCCGGACCTCCGCATGCCACCCGGTGCTCGAAGTCAACTGGCTTTCCGTCCGACCCTCCGCCATGAGGGTCCCTGGAGACGTGCGCTGCCGGTTGAATACCTCGATCTACCGCTTGTCATGCCAACTGCGTGGGGTAAATAGTGCCCGAAATAGCGACCCGGCGCTGTTTCGAATGTGTGAAAGGTCTGAGCTGGGCTCCCCTTGGGCACTCCGGCCCACACAATCCCTGATCACGGGGCCTTTCGAGGACCGAGCGCCCGACCCAGGGTGACACCGGCCGGACCTGCCCGGGCCCCGGGGAGGCGGGCGGACCGCCGCCGGGAGGACCGAGGCGGTCCCCGGGAGGTCAGCGGCTCACGTGCGGATTGCCCGCCACCCAGAAGCGCCAGGGCCGCTCGGTGGCCACCCGGATGCCGATCCGCACGCCGCGGCCCGGGCGCCGGGGCGGCGGCGTGCCGTCGTCCTCGAGCCGCACCGGGGACAGCCCCGGGGGGCTCCCCCGTCGGCGCTTGGGCGGGGGCGCCAGCAGATCGGTCCCGTTGTCCGCCCCGGTGATGGCCAGGGCCTCGCAGAGCTTGGCCGGCCCGTTGCCCAGGTCGACGTCGCGGCGGGCGGCCAGGCGGCTGACCCGCATGGCCTCGACGCCGCGCAGCGGCTCGAGCGCCCGGATGAGGACGGCGGCGGCCTCGCCGTCGGGGCCGCAGACCACGTTGGCGCACCAGTGCATGCCGTAGGTGAAGTACACGTAGAGAAAGCCGGCCGGCCCGAACATGACCTCCGTGCGCTTGGTCCGGCCCCGATAGGCGTGGGAGGCCGGGTCGTCGGCGCCGTGGTACGCCTCGACCTCGACGATGCGACCGGCGCGCTCGCCGTGGACGAGGACCTTGTTGAGGAGATACGGCGCCACCCGCAGCGGTCCCGCTTCGAGGTCGCCCCGGTCCACCCGCTCACCCTGGCCCACCGGCGCCGTCGGCGCCACATCGGCAGGACGGAACGCTCGAGGCGCCCGGCGTGCGGAGCGGGGTGACTCAGCCCGTGGCGGTCCTGATGTGCTCGGGCGTGTCCGCCACCGAGGACGGCCGGCGGCCCGATGGAGTGACCACCACACCGGAGGGGGACGGCCGGTGGTGTCGGGCCTGTCCGGCCGTGCCTCGTGCCATGAGACTGAGGAGCGCGAGCTCGTCCACCATGGCGCGGGCGAGTCCGGGCAGATCGGGCAGCGCCGACGCGCCGGCATTGATGCCGACGTAGAGCGTGTCCTCGTAGCTCTGGACCGTGATGTTGAGCGCGACCCCGTCGACCACGGGTCCCATCGGGTACACCGCCTCCATGCGCATGCCGGCGAAGTAGAGCGCGAAGTCCGGGCCCGGCACGTTGGAGATCATCAGGTTGCCGGCGCGGAACTTGCGCACCAGGCCGGCGCGCACGCCGAACTGGACCATGGGCTTGGCCAGCGCCGGCGGCATGGCGTCGGTCAGCATGGAGGCCATCGGGCCGTAGCCCACGGCGCGCTCCTGGCGCTTGCACGACCAGCTGTTGGCCTTCACCGTGCGCAGGCGCTCGAGCGGCGTCTGCTTGTCGTTCGAGAGCGGCACGAACATGGCCGAGAGGGAGTTCCCGCCCGCCTCCTCGGTGCCGTCCTCGCGCACCGAGACGGGCACGATCGCCACCAGCGGGCTGTCCACGTCGTGGTCGTAGCGGGTCAGGTGGGTCCGCAGCGCGCCCGAGCACACGGCCAGCACGACATCGTTCACCGTGGCGTTGAAGCGCTCGCGCAGGACCTTGACCTCTCGGAGGTCCAGCTGGGTGAAGCACACGTCGCGCCGCGGCGAGAGGGCCTGGTCGAAGAGTTCGGGCGCGCCGAGCGGAATGGAGACGGGCCCGTTGTCGTCGCTCATGGCGCAGCGGGCCATGCGCACCGCGGTGCGGCCGATCTCGCGGGCCGCCCGCCAGGTCCGGATGGGCCGAGTGAACACGTTGGGCAAGGACTCGGTGACCAGACGGGCCTGCGAGGGCAGGCCGGCCGGGATCCAGGGGCTGCAGTGGTCGATGGGAGCACGACCCTCGGGGGTCAGATCGAGCAGCTGCGCCATCAGCGCGACCCCGGCCACGCCGTCGACGACCGAATGGTGCACCTTGGCGATCAGGCCGACCCGCCCGTCGGCCAGGTCCTCGATCACGTGCATCTCCCACGGCGGCTGGTCGGGCTGGAGCGGCCGGCCCATCACCTTGGCCACCATCTCGGTGAACTGCTCGGCACCGCCCGGTGCGGGCAGCGCGACCCGGAAGAGGTGGTTGGTGAGGTCGAAGTGCGGGTCGTCCACCCAGCGCGGGTGGTCGAGGCCGAAGGGCACCGTCATGAGCCGACGCCGGAAGGCCGGCAGGCCCGGAATGCGTTCGAGCATCACGTCGCGCACCCGCTCGAACGTGTAGCCACCCTCGGCCGACGTGGGGTCGAACACACAGGCATAGGCGATCTCCATCGGGGTCTCCGGCGTGTCGGAGTAGATGAACATCGGATCGATGCCGCTCAGTCGCTGCATGGCTGTCCTGCTCTCCACGAGAATGGTGCGGGTTCGGTGGAACGGCTCGAGAGTCCGACGAAACCCGCCCGTTCCCCTCCTTGGCACCCCCGGGAACGACACGACCTGCGAACGCCGACGACCTCGAAGTCGAATGGCTGCACCATCCAGAGTGCAACATTCCGGCGCGTCGAGGCAACCGAAAAGCCCTGTATTTCGCAGATCTTTATCTTCTGTTCACCTGCTGGCCACCTGGGCCCGGATTCCTCCACACGGGTGCCACGGCGCTGGCGGCCCGCGGCCGCGACGCCCATGTCCTGGTGGGAGATCCCGGGCCGGGCGACACGGCGGTAGCCGCCGGGGCCGATCCGGCCCGGGCGGCGAGCAGGGGGTCGCGACGACCCATCTGCGCGCCGGGAGGCCGCCGCCCGCGTCGGGGCGACCGTTTGAAGGGGTGGCGCGGCCGGGGAGAGGACCATGGGGACAGGCCTGGTATCGGCTCGAAGACGCGCCGAGTTGAACCACCGTCGGGCGAACCCGCCCCGCCACGCGCCTCGTGCGCTCACTACAGTTCGGTCGGGTGGGTGACCGGGCTTCGATACGTGCGCAGGCAACGGAGCACTTTCACGAGCACGGGTACGCCGTCGTGCCCGGCTACCTGTCAGAGGACGACCTGGCCCCGGCGCAAGCCGAGCTCGAGCTGATGTTCCCGAGCGCCGAGGAGTACCACGCCGGGGCAGACCCGTCGCGCAACGCCCGCTTCGGCGACGGCCCCTTCGCCGGCATCGACCCGTTCCCCTACGCCAGCGTCGAGTGGTCCCTCCTCGGCCTCAGTCCACCGATCGCCGCCCTGGCCGAAGCACTGCTCGGCACCACGGCCATCCGCCTGTACGAGTCGCACAATTGGGCGAAGTACAGCGGCGCCACGGACTACGACCAAGAGCTGCACTGCGACTTCCGGAACCACACGCCCGTGATGCCGTCGGATGACCCGACCTTGTCCGAGGTCGAGATGTTCATCTACGTCGACGGAGTCCCCGAAGAGCTCGGACCCACCCATCTGGTCTCGCAGCGCCACACCGGACACCTCTCGAAGTGGCCGCCGGTCATCACCCGGGAGGAGCACCCCGAGGTCTACACCCACGAGGTCAGCGCGGCCGGCCCGGCCGGCAGCGTGCTCGCCTACAAGACGGACACGTACCACCGGGGCACGGCCATCCGCGCGCCGGAGGGCGCTCGCTTCACGCTCAAGGCCAGCTATCGCACGCTCAGCGACATCTGGTTCGACAAGATGAGCTTGACCGAGCGGCTCGGCGCATCGTGGTACCGATTCGTCGAGCAGGCCACGCCGCGTCAGCTCGAGCTGGTGGGCTTTCCACCGCGGGGCCATCGCTACTGGACGTCGCGCGACCTGGAGCGACGTGTGCGTTCGCTACCCCGAAGCCGACTTGTCGGCCTTCCGGCCCCAGGAGGACTGCTAGTTCGTCGTCCGATCCCCCGCGCCGGGTGACGGGCGGGGGCAATCAGAGAGACGTCAGGCCGGAGGGGCGGCGGCGGGGCGCCACTGGCCCAGCCGGGTGCGGTCGACCTCGAGGCGCCGGGCGAAGCGCTCCTTCTGCTCGCCGACGGGTCCCGGGCCGGCCCCGCCCGGGGTGCGCCGACGGGTCACCGCCACACCGGGCTCGAGCAGATCCGTGGCGGCCTCGCCCAGATCGGGATGGGCCGCCACCAGCTCGACCAGGGGCACGTGGCGTTCGAGCGACTCGCGCACGAGGCCGCCGATCAGCGCGTGGGCCTGGCGGAAGGGCATGCCCTGCTCGACCAGCATCTCGGCCAGGTCGATGGCCGCGGCGGCCGGCCCGTCCGCGGCGGTCGCCATGCGGTCCTCGTTCCAGGTGACCGTGTCGTAGACGCCGCGCAGGGCGGCCAGACGCGTTGCGCACCTGGGCCACCGCGTCGAAGAGCGGCTCCTTGTCCTCCTGGAGGTCGCGGTTGTAGGCCAGCGGGAGGCCCTTGAGCGTGATGAGCACCGCGTTGAGGTGCCCGATGAGGCGGCCGCTGCGACCCCGGGCCAACTCGGCCACGTCGGGGTTCTTCTTCTGCGGCAGCATCGAGCTGCCCGTGGCGTAGGCGTCGTCGAGGGTGGCGAACCCGAACTCCTCGGTCGACCACAACACCATCTCCTCGCCGAGGCGCGACAGGTGCACGCCGAGCAGGGCGAGGTCGAAGAGCGACTCGGCCACGAAGTCGCGGTCCGACACCGCGTCGAGCGAGTTCTCGAAGCGACCGTGGAAACCGAGCTCGGCGGCGACGTAGTCCGGATCGAGCGGGAGCGACGACCCGGCCAGCGCGCCGGCCCCGAGGGGCGAGACGTTCAGCCGGTCGACCGTGGTGAGGATGCGGTCCACGTCGCGCGAGAGCGCCCACCCGTGGGCCAGCAGGTGATGGGCCAGCAGCACCGGCTGGGCCCGCTGGAGGTGCGTGTAGCCGGGCAGGTACACGTCGGCGGCGTCGGTCGCCCGCTGGGCCAGCGTCTCCTGCAGCGCCATGATGTCGTCGGCCACGCCGATCAGCGAGCGCCGGCACCAGAGGCGCAGGTCCGTGGCCACCTGGTCGTTGCGACTGCGCCCGGTGTGCAGCTTGGCCCCGACGTCACCGGCCAGCTCGGTCACCCGGCGCTCGACCGCGGTGTGGATGTCCTCGTCGCCCGGTGCGTAGACGAACACGCCGGTGGCGAACTCCTCCTCGACCAGATCGAGCGCATCGATGAGCGCGCTCACCTCGCTGTCGCTCAGAATTCCGACCTTGCCCAACCCCTTCACGTGGGCCCGCGAGCCCACCAGGTCGTCGAAGGCCAAGACCTTGTCGTAGGGCAGGCTCACGGTGAACTGGGCCACCGCGTCGGCCATACCGGTCGAGATGCGTCCCTCCCACAGCGTCATGGCGCACCCGTGCCCGAGCTCGTGCCCGTCGCGGCGCCGGGGCCCTGACGCGAGGACCACGTCGCCACCCCCAGGCCCCACAGCCGGACGAAGCCCTCGGCGTCCTGGTGCCGGAAGGTGTCCGAGGCGTCGTAGGTCGCCAGGCCGTAGTCGTAGAGGGCGACCGGGCTGCGCCGGCCCACCACGGTGCAGGTACCGGGTGCGGCGAAGCGCAGGCGCACCTCGCCGGTCACGTGGCGCTGGCTCTCGGTGATGAAAGCCTGCAGCGCGGCGCGCAGCGGCGAGTACCACAGGCCGTCGTAGACCAGCTCGGACCAGCGCGGCTCGAGGCGGGCCTTCTCGTGGTGCAGGTCGCGCTCGAGCGTGAGGTCCTCGAGGTCGGCATGGGCCACGATCAGGGCCAGGGCGGCCGGGCACTCGTAGACCTCGCGGCTCTTGATCCCCACCCGGCGGTTCTCGACCATGTCGAGCCGGCCGAAGCCGCGGCTGCCGGCGATGACGCCCAGGCGGGTGATGAGCTCGAATGGGCTGAGTGACGCGCCGTCGAGGGTGACGGGCAGGCCCGACTCGAAGCCGACGATCACCTCGACCGGCTCGGTCTCGGTGACCCGGGTCAAGGTGTAGACGTCGTCGGGCGCCGGCGCCCAGGGGTCCTCGATGGCCCCGCACTCGATCGCCTTGCCCCAGAGGTTGTCGTCGATGGAGTAGAGCTTCTCCTTGGTCACCGTGATCGGGATGTCCCACTTGGCCGCCAGCTCGACGCAGTCCTCGCGGGTCAGGCCCCAGACCCGGGCCGGCGCGTGGATGGACAGGTCGGGAGCCAGGGCGCGCACGCCCACCTCGAAGCGCACCTGGTCGTTGCCCTTGCCCGTGCAGCCGTGGGCCACCCCGTTGGCCCCGTGGGCCCGGGCCTGAGCCACGAGGTGGCCGACAATGACCGGGCGCGACAGCGCGGAGACCAGCGGGTACTTGCCCTCGTAGCGCGCGTTGGCGGCCAGGGCCGGCATGCAGAAGTGCTCGGCCATTTCGTCGCGGGCGTCGACCACGACCGCCTCCACCGCGCCGGCGGCCAGGGCCCGGGTGCGGATGGCGTCCCAGTCCTCACCCCCCTTGTCGGCCGCCTGGCCGACGTTGACGGCCACGGCGATCACCTCGACACCCTCGTGCTCGATGAGCCACCGCACGGCCACGGACGTATCGAGCCCGCCGCTGTAGGCCAGTACCACCCGATCAGACATGTTCATCCTCGCTCTTCCCATTCAATGCGATCCGTTGTGTCACGGCAATGCCCGCGCCGAAGCCGGCGACGTCGCGCAGATGCGCGGCCATGGCCGCGCCCCCGATCTCTTCGACGGCCACGACGAGCACGGTGTCGTCGCCCGCCACCGTGCCGATGACGCCCTCGAGCCCGCTGCGGTCGAGGGCCGAGCCCACGACGTGGGCCGAACCCGGCGGCGTGCGCAGCACGACCAGGTTGGCCGAGTGCGCCACCTCGACCACCCACTCCCCCAACACCCGGCGCAGGTGGTCCTCCGGCGCGATCTGCTGCACCGGCAGCTCGGGCAGGGCGTACGCCGTGTCACCGCCGGGCAGGCGCACCTTCACCGCGCCGAGGTCCTCGAGGTCGCGCGACACCGTCGTCTGCGTCGCCTCGACGCCCTCGTCGGCCAACAGCGCCACGAGTTGGGCCTGGCTCGTGACCGCCTGCGACTCGAGGAGCTTGGTGATGCGGTGCTGGCGCTGGTTCTTGGTCGGGCGCCCCGGCGCCTGGCCCGTCACCGGCTCTCCCCCGGTTCGTCGACCGCCCAGGCCAGGATCCCGCGCATGGCGGTGCGCCGGTGGGCGGCCTGGCGCCACACCACGCTCTGGGGCCCCTCGAGCACGCCGTCGCTGATCTCCTCGCCCCGGTGCGCGGGCAGGCAGTGCAGCACGATCGCCCCGGCCGGCGCCTGCGCCAGCAAATCCTCGTCGATCGTGAAGCCGGCGAAGGCAGCCAGGCGGGCCGCCCGCTCCTCCTCCTGGCCCATGCTGGTCCACACGTCGGTGTAGAGCGCGGCGGCGTCCTTGACCGCCACGACGGGGTCATCCATCTGCTCGACGTGGCCGCCTCGCCCCACCGCGTCGCCCAGGGCCTGGAGGGCGTCCATCTCGTCGGGCGAGAAGCGGTAGCCGGCCGGTGCGGCGATGCGCATCGCCATCCCCTCGTAGAGCGCGGCCTTGGCCAGCGAGCGCGCCATGTTGTTGGCGTCACCGACGTAGGTCAGCGTCCGGCCGGCCAACGGCCCGAGGCACTCGCGCAGCGTCAGCACGTCGGCCACGGCCTGGCACGGGTGGGCGTCGTCGGAGAGCAGGTTGACCAACGGGACGTCCATGTGCGAGCGGCGCAGGGCGGCGCCCATGCGGGCGAAGAGCGCGTGGTCGAAGACGCGGGCGCAGATGACGCGGTGGTAGCAGGCCAGGGTGCGGGCCACGTCCTCGGCCGTCTCGCGGGTGTCGAGGCCCACTTCGGTTCCCTGGATGTAGACCGGATGCCCGCCCAGGTCGACCACGGCCATCTCCGTCGAGTTGCGCGTGCGCGCCGAGGGCTTCTCGAACAGCAGGGCCACGCCCTGCCCGGCCAGCCGCTGGCCCGGCGGCCGCTCGAGTGCCAAGGTCAGGACGCGCTCCCAGGCGTCGAGGTCGAGATCCTCAATATCGTGCAGGCTGGGCACGCCGACCGGTCTACTCCCCCGCCGGGGCGTCGGCGCCCGCACCCACCTCGACCAGGGCCTGGCCCAGGAGGTCGAGGGCGCGGGCCAGCTCGTCGTCGGACACCAGCAGCGGTGGGGCGACCCGGACGGCGTCGGGCCGCACCGGGTTGACCAGGAGCCCGAGCTCAAGGGCGCGGGCGGCCACCTCCTTGGCCACGGGGGCGTCGAGTTGGGCGGCGAGCAGCAAGCCGGCCCCGCGTACCGAGACCACCCCGGGCAGCGCGGCCAGCCCGGCCGTCAAGATCGCCCCGGCCCGGAGGGCCCGCCCGCACACGTCCTCGGCCTCCATGGTGGCCAGCGTGGCCCGGGCCGCGGCCAGCGCCAGGGGTTGGCCGCCGAAGGTCGAGCCGTGGTCGCCCGGACCGAAGGCCGCCGCCACTTCCGCCCGGGCCCAGCAGGCGCCGACGGGCATGCCGTTGCCGAGCGCCTTGGCCATCGTCACCACGTCGGGCTCGAGCCCCTGCGCCTGGAAGGCGAACCAGTGCCCGGTGCGTCCGAGCCCGGTCTGCACCTCGTCGAGCATGAGCAACACGTTGCGCTCGCGGCACAGGGCCGCCACGGCGCCCAGGTAGTCCGAGCTCGGCACGTTGACGCCTCCCTCACCCTGGAGCGGCTCGAGCAGGACCCCGGCCACGGTCTCGGTTTCGAGCGCCTTGTCCAGCGCGGCCACGTCGTCGTAGGGCACGTGCACGAACCCCTCGGGCAGCGGCAAGAAGGGCGCGTGCTTCTCGGGTTGGCCCGTCGCGGTGAGCGTGGCCAGCGTGCGGCCGTGGAACGAGTTGTCGGCGCTGACCACCACGTGGCGACCACCCCAGGCCCAACGCCGGGCCAGCTTGAGCGCGCACTCGTTGGCCTCGGCGCCCGAGTTGGTGAAGAAGACCTGCCCGCCCGCCTGCCCGGTGCCGCCGTTGATCAGCCGGTCGATCGTGCGGGCCACGTCCGGGCCGAGCGCGTTGCCGTAGAGGTTGGACACGTGCGTCAGCGTGCGGGCCTGCTCGGCGACGGCGTCGGCCACGGCCGGATGGGCATGGCCGAGCGACACCACGGCCAGGCCGGTGATGAAGTCGAGGTAGTCCTTGCCGTCGGCGTCGTAGACGACGGTCCCCTCGCCGCGCACCAGAGTCACCGGTGGCTCGGCGTAGGTGCGCATGAGGTGCTCGCGCCCGGTGGACGTGGAATCGGTCACGGCAGCACCATCGTGCCCACGCCCGAGTCGGTGAAGAGCTCGAGCAGCAGCGAGTGGGGCACCCGGCCGTCGAGGATGTGGGCCCGGCTCACCCCTCCGCGGACAGCCCGGACGCACGCCTCGACCTTGGGCATCATGCCGCCCCGGATGCCGCCGCTGCGCACGATCTCGTCGATCACCTCGAGCGACGCCTGGTGGATGACCGTCGCCGGGTCGTCGGGGACGACCCGCAACCCCTCGATGTCGGTCAGGAAGATGAGCTTCTCGGCTTCGAGCGCCTCGGCCAGCGCGCCGGCCACCGTGTCGGCGTTGATGTTGTAGGCCTGGCCGCTCTCGTCGGCCCCGATGGTGGCCACCACGGGAATGATCCCCTCGGCCACCAGACGCTGGAGCATGGTGGGGTCGACCACCGACACGTGGCCGACGAAGCCGAGGTCCACGTCGGTCTGGGCCGCGGTGATGAGCTTGGCGTCCTCGCCGGACATGCCCACGGCGAGCGGGCCGTGGACGTTGATGGCCGAGACGATGTCGCGGTTCACCTTGCCCACGAGCACCATGCGCGCGATGTCGAGGGTGTCGGCGTCGGTCACCCGCAGGCCGTCGCGAAACTCGGTCACCTTGCCGAGCCGGGCCATCAGCTCGCCGATCTGCGGGCCGCCGCCGTGGACGACCACGGGCAGGATGCCCACGGCGCGCATGAGCACGACGTCCTGGGCGAAGGAGGCCAGTGCGTCGGCCGAGCCGGCACCGTCGCCCTCCCCGCTGCCGTGCAGCGCGTTGCCGCCGTACTTGACCACGACGATCTTGCCCCAGAAGCGCCGGATGTAGGGCAGGGCCTCCACCAGCACCGAGGCCGTGTTCTCGGCCGCGGCCTTCTGGGCCCGCGACACCTTGGGCGGCACGGCGGCCCGGTCGAGCGCGCTCACGACGTCGTCCGGTTCTCGTCGATGTAGCCGTAGCCGAGGTCGGTGCCGAGCACGACCGCCTCGCCCGATCCGAGCCCCAGGTCGCAGCCGATCTCGATGTGGCGCCCGGCCAGGTGGGACTGCACGGCGTCGGCGTCGTGCGGCGCGGCGACGCCCCCGGCGCACACGACGACGTCGCCGTAGGCCACCGAGACCCGGTCGATGTCGAAGGGCGTGCCGGCCGAACCGAGCTCGGAGACGATGCGGCCCCAGTACGGGTCTTCGCCGAAGAGCGAGCACTGCACGAGCATGGAGTCGGCCACCTTGCGGGCGGCCACGTGCGCCGCCTGGTCGCTCTGCGCCCCGCGCACGCGCACGTGCGCGATCTTCGTCGCCCCTTCGGCGTCGGCCACCATCTGCTCGGCCAGCGACCGGCAGGCCTTGGTCAGCGCGGCCGTCAGATCGTCGGCCGAGGCGCGGGCACCCTGGCCGCTGGCCAGGACGAGCACGGTGTCGTTGGTCGAGGTGGCGCCGTCGACCGTGATGGTGTTGAACGAGTCCGCCACCGCCCGGGCCAGTGCCGCCTGCAGCGTGGCGGCGTCCACGTCGGCGTCGGTCGTGCACACGGCGAGCATGGTGGCCATGTTGGGCGCCAGCATGGCGGCGCCCTTGGCCATCCCGCCCACGGTGAAGCCGTCGCCCAGGACGACCACCTCCTTGGGCACGGTGTCGGTCGTCATGATCGCCCGCGCCGCCCGCGCCCCGCCCTCGGGGCTGGGGTCACGTCCCGAGACGATGGCGTCGAGGTGCGGCTCGACGACACTGATCGGGAACGGGATGCCGATGAGCCCGGTCTGGCACACGAGGATCTCCTCGACCGCGGCACCGATGCCCGACGCCACCGCGCCGCAGAGCCGGGTGCAGGCCTCGCGGCCCGGGGCGCCGGTAGCCG
This sequence comes from uncultured Acidimicrobiaceae bacterium, assembly GCA_963726545.1. Classification (GTDB taxonomy): domain Bacteria; phylum Actinomycetota; class Acidimicrobiia; order Acidimicrobiales; family RAAP-2; genus Bog-473. The sequence continues at coordinate 16,108 of CAVSCV010000008.1, forward strand.
CGTTGGCGTTGCCGGAGGTGAGGATCACCCCGGCGGCGCGGCCGGCCGAGGCCGCCAGGTGCGCCCGGCTGATCTGGACCGGTGCCGCCGCGGCCAGGTTCGCGGTGAACACGCCGGCCGCCGGCACGGGCCGGCCGTCGGCCGTGGCCACGACGGCCACGTCGAGCACGCCGTTCGCCTTGATGCCGCCCGAGCCGCCGGTGGCCACGAAGCCCTTGGGCGCGGTCACACTCACGGGTAGAGCCCCGCGCTGGGCAGGCCGGTGGTCTCGGGCAGGCCCAGGGCCGCGTTGGCGCACTGGATGGCCTGGCCCGACGCACCCTTCACCAGGTTGTCGAGCGCGCAGAGGGAGACCACCCACCCGGTACGCGGGTCCACCCGAGCCGTCACGTGCGCGGCGTTCGATCCGGTCGTCGCCTTCGTCGAGGGCGGGTCGTCGGTGACCACGACGAAGGGCTCGGCGTCGTAGGCCTCGTGCAACGCGGCCATCACGTCGGCCGTCGTCAGCGAGCCGCGGGCGGCGCTCGGCCGGGCGTAACAGGTGGCCAGGATGCCGCGCACCATGGGCACCAGGTGCGGCGTGAACAGCACCTGGGCGCCGAGGATCTGCTCCATCTCGGGTGTGTGGCGATGGGTCAGCAGCCCGTAGGCGGTGAAGTCCTCGTCGACCGCCCCGAAGTGCAGGCTGTCCTTCAGCCCGCGGCCGGCCCCCGAGACCCCCGAGGCGGCGTCGACCACGATGCCCTGTGCCTCGACGAGCCCCTGGCGCAGGAGGGGGGCCAGGGCCAGGCCGGCCGACGTCGGGTAGCACCCGGCCGCGGCGATCAGGGTGGCCCCGGACAGCTCGCTCCGGAAGAGCTCGGGCAGGCCGAAGACGGCCTCGGCCAAGAGCTGGGGCGCGTGGTGCGCCTCGCCGTACCACTGCGGGTAGAGGGCGGCGTCGCGCAACCGGAAGTCGGCGGCCAGGTCGACGATGCAGCCCACGCGCTCGCGCAGGGCGGGGACGAACTTCTGGGACTCGCCGTGCGGCAGCGCGCAGAAGACCAGGTCGAGGCCGTCGAGGGTGGCGACGTCGGTGTCCACGTAGACGAGGCCCGGGTAGGCGGCCCGGAGGGAGGGCGTGTGCTCGCCGACGGATTGGCCGGCGTGCGAATGGGCGGTGGCCACACCCAATTCGAAGGACGGGTGGGCGCTGAGCAGGCGTAACAGCTCGGCCCCGGTGTAGCCCGACGCCCCGGCGATGCCCACTTTCATCGCATCAGTATACACAGACCTGCATACTCATGCGGGATAGAGGAGCTCCGGCCAGCGCCCATCGGTCAGGCACCGAGCTCCTTGCGCCAATACACGGAGTGGGCCAGGACCTCGAAGCCCATGGCGTCGTTGACGGCGATCATGTGCTCGTTCTCGGCCGCGTTCCAGGTGCTGACGCTGCGCACGGCCGGATGGCGCTCCTGCAGGGCCCAGAGGTTGGCCACCTTCGTGGCGAAGCCGAGGCCGTGACCGCGGTCCTCGCGGACGACGAGCGTGTCGTGCTGCCAGGCCGACTCGGGCGCACCGAGGGGCACCACGATCTCGCTGAAGGCCACGAGCCGGCCCGAGTCGTCGTGGCGGGCGACCGTCGTGACCTTGCCCCGGTCCTGCGCGGCCAGGTTCGCCTCGAGGGCGCGCACCCGGGCGGGGTCCCACTCCTCCTCGTCGAGCTCCTGCTCCCCCACCGGGACGTCGGTCGACATGCGCCGGCCGAACTCGCAGCGGTCCTCGAGGTACTCGTCGGGCCAGCGGTCGGCCCACGTGAGCAACGTGTAGCCCTTCGGCGCCGCCCGGGGGTCGTCGCGGAGCAGGCCGGCACGCTCGGTCGACAGCGGGAGAGCGAGCGTGCGACGCACCATCGGCAACGCCGGAACGAAGCCGAGCCATCGAGCGAACGGCCCGGCCGCGTCGATGAACCCGGTGCGCACGGGCGTCTCGTCCATGCCACCGAGCTCGGTCCGCCCTTCCGCCTCCGCCAGGCGCGCCGCGGCCTCGACGATGGCCGTGCCCACCCCACGCCGACGGTGCGCGGGAGGGATGCGCACGTCGAGCCGCGCCACGTGCGGGTTCTCCCTGCGAAAGGTCTCGAGGTCCGCGACGCCGACGAGTTCGCCGCCGCGACGCGCCACGAGGCAGCGGTGCTCCTCGGGCCCGTCGCGATCGAGGGCCTGGCCCAGGCGTTCGGCCCGTTGCCACCCCGGCCCTCCCGGCCACCGCTCCTCGTCGATGAGGTGCCAGATGTCGAACCACTCGTCGAAGGCGGCCGTGTCGTGCGCGTCGATGAGGGCGACGTCGACGTCGACGGGGGTCGAACTGCGAGGCGCAACCACTGGTCTCCTCAGGACGGCTCGAGGCGCTTCTGCCAGAAGATGCCCTCACTCTGGACGACGAAGCCCATCAGGTCGTTGACGGCGATCATCGGCGCGTTGACCGCCGCGTTCCCCGTGATGACGAACGTGATGCCGGGCGCCTGTCGGGAAAGGAACTCGAGGTTGGCCAGCTTCACGGCCAGTCCGAGGCGGTGGCCCCGATGCATGGGATGCACGACGGTGATCAGCTGCCACGACTGGTGGGGCTCGTCCTCGCAGACGAGGATCTCGGTCATGGCGACGGCGCGACCCGACGGCACGTGCTGGGCCACCGCGCACAGCTTGGTGGCACCACGCTCTTGACGGAGCTCCTCGCACTCGGCCATGCGCGCCTCGTCCCAGAACTCCTCTTCCTTGTCACCGTCGCCTGCGGGCTCGTCGGTCGACATGACGCGCAGCAGTTCCCACTCGTCCTCGGCGAACTCGTCGGGCCACGGGGAGAGAAAGGTCAGCAGGCGGTAGTCGGCCGCGTCGCGGGCGGAGGAGACCACGCTCCAGAGCTCCGCCGTCGTGGCCGGGTCGAGCGGCACGTCGAGACGGCGGCTGTTCCCGGCCATGGTCGCGTGGAAGCCGACCTTTGGCGCGAAGTGGAGCGAGGGATTGTCGCGGGCCTGGGCCACGGGAACGTCCACGATGGAGTTGAGCGAGCGCCGGCCGTCGGCCCGGGCCAGCTCGCCCACGTGCTCGACGAGCGCCCTTCCGACCCCGCGCCGCCGCTGTTGCGGGTGGACCGCGATCGTGACCTCCACGCTGTGCGTGTTGTCGAGCAGCGGGAACTCGAGCAGCCCGACGCCCAGGATCGGGCCGGCGCCCTCCGAGCGGGCCGCCACCATGAGGTAGCGCGTCGACTTCCCGTTGAAGCGGGCGTAGGCCGTGACGTCACGCAGGCTGAACCCACTCAGCTCCGGCCAGAGGTCCTTGTCGGACGCCGCCAGCACGGCCGCGCCCTCGGCCAGCCCAGCCTCGTCCATCGGGTCTATCCGGTCGACCAGCACGGACCACCTTGCCACGGCTCAGCGCAGGACCGCGCCGAATTCCTTCTCTGCCGCCTCGATGCAACGGGCTCGCAACGTCCCGACCTCCTCGTCGGTCAGCGTGCGGTCCGGCGCGGCAGAAGCGGAGCCGGTAGGCCAGGCTGCGCGCGCCCTCGGTGATGCCGGTGCCGCGGTAGACGTCGAAGAGGGTCACCGATTCGAGCAGGTCACCGGCGGCGGCCCGGAGCCCGTCGGCCACCGCATCGGCCGGCTGGGCGTCGTCGACCACGAGGGCCAGGTCGATGTCCGAAGACGGGAAGCGGCTGACCGCACCCCCCACGATGACCCGCCGGGGCACCCGCTCCTCGTCGAAGAGGAGCCCGAGGTCCACCTCGAGCCAACCGATACGGCGCGGCGCCGTGCTGCCGCCCGCGCTGCGGGTCAGCCCGAACGCGGTGGCCACGGCCGGATCGATCTCCCCGACCGCACCGATCACGACGCGATCGCCGCCGCCGTCGACGACCAGATGGGCCGAGCGGGTCGGATGGAGACCGGGCAAGGACGGCAGGTCGCCACCGGGCGCCAGCAGGCGCACGTGGTCGAGGCGGAAGGCGTCGGCCAGGACGCGCCAGGACACGACGGCCTGGCGAGCGTCATCGTCCTCGTGGGCGAAGACGGCCGAGAGCAGCTCGCGCTCCCCCGGCAGCTCGGCCCGCTCCAGCCCGCCGGCGCCGGCCCGCTCGACCACCCGTGGCGTTCCCTCGCCAGGATGGGAGAAGACCACGCCGACCTCGAACAGTCGCACGTCGCCCTGGCGCCGCGCCGCGTTGTAGACCAGCGCGCCCAGGAGCCCCGGCAACAGGGAGCGGCGCAGATAGGGCTTCTCGGCATCGAGCGGGTTCGACACCCGCACGGCCTCACCGATCAGACCGACCTCGGCGTGCTGCCCCGCGGAGACGAACGTGTCGGTCCACCCTTCCGACGCGCCCAGCCCGCACAGCACGTCCTTGGCCAGGCGACGGTTGCGCTGGAGCACGGTCAGGCCGCCGGGCTGGGGCCAGGTGGGTGTGTGCCGGGGCACGTTCGAGTAGCCGAAGGTGCGGGCGATCTCTTCGATGACGTCGTCGACCCCGTAGGGCTCGGGTCGCACGTCGGGCCGGTTGGTCGGGATCATCACCTCGAGCACACCGTCGCCGCCGGGCTCGAGGACGTCGAAACCAAGGGGACCGATGAGCTCGGCGATGCGGTCGCCGCTGAGCTCGACGCCGATCTGGCTGTGCACCCGGGCCACCGGGACTCGCACGACGAACGACTCGGGCACCTGGCCGCGCACGTCGAGCAGGCCGTCGGCCACCTCGAGCTCCGGCACGCTCTCACCGAGCAGCTCGCAGAAGCGGGCCACCGACGTCTCGATCCCCCAGGGATCGCAGCCGCGCTCGAAGCGGGCCGATGCTTCGGTGCGCAGGCCGAGTCGCTTCGAGGTGCGGGCGATGGCCATCGGGGTGAAGTAGGCCGCCTCGAGGAGCACCTCGGTCGTCTCGTCCGCGATCTCCGAGGAGGCGCCGCCCATGATCCCGCCGATACCGACGGGCGTTCCCGCGGCGTCGCAGATGAGGCAGTCCTCGCCGGTGTCGCCCAGGCTGCGCCCCCGCACGCCGACGGTGCGCTCCACCCCGTCGAGCGTCTCGACCGTCTCACCGGGCCGGGCCCGGCGCACGGTCAGGCCGCGGCCGGGCAGCAGGGAGATGTCGTAGGGGTGCGTGGGCTGCCCGAGCTCGAGCATGACGTAGTTGGACGCGTCGACCACGTTGTTGATCGGGCGCATGCCGGCGAGCAGGAGGCGCCGAGCGATCCGGCGCGGCGAGGGTCCCACCCGCACATTGCGCATCACGCTCACGGTGAGGCGTGGACAGAGGTCGAGCGACTCGACCAAGGCGGTGGCGGCGGACTCCACCGCCCAGCCGCTGGGCCGAGGCAGCGGAGGATCGGGGGCGCGGAACTCGAGACCCAGTCGAGCGGCCAGGTCGCGGGCGACGCCGACCATGCTCCAGGCGTCCGGCCGGTTGCCCTCGACGGCCAGGTCGAAGACCACGTCGTGCGCGAGGTCGAGGGCCTCCATGATCGGGGTGCCCGGTTCTCCGGGCGCTTCGTCGCCCAGGATCAACAAGCCCGCGGCGTCGTCGGAGAGGCCCAGCTCCGTGCCCGAACAGAGCATGCCGTTGGAGACGACGCCCCGCATCTTGCGCTGGCCGATCTCGAAGCCCCCGGGGAGGATGGCGCCGACCGGAGCGAGCGGGACCCGATCGCCCACGGTGAAGTTGTGCGCGCCGCAGACGATCTCCACCGGCTCGCCGGTGCCGGCGTCGACCCGCACCAGGCGGATTTTGTCCGCACCCTTGATGGCCGAGATCTCGAGGACCCGACTGACGACGACGTCGCCCAGCCCCTCGCCCACGTACTCGATGCCCTCGACGACGAGACCGAGGTCGTCGAGGGCGGCGCGCAGCGTCCCCACGTCGTCGGGGAACTGGGCGAAGTCACGGAGCCAGCTGAGTGGAGCGCGCAAGGGGGATCCTCGTGTGGGTGGGCCGGGTCAGAACTGCGTCAGGAAGCGGATGTCGTTCTCGAGGAACGAGCGCATGTCCGGAATGGCGTGACGCATCTGGGCCAGGCGGTCGATGCCGAAGCCGAAGGCGAAGCCTGACCAGACGTCGGTGTCGATCCCGACGGCGGCGAACACCGCCGGGTCGACCATGCCGCAGCCGCCCAGCTCGATCCATCCGGTGTGCGAGCAGGTCCGGCAGCCCTCACCCAGGCACACCGTGCAGGTGATCTCGTATTCGGCCGAGGGCTCGGTGAAGGGGAAGTAGGCCGGACGAAGGCGCGACTCCATGCCCGGGCCGAAGTACGCCTCGGTGAAGGACTGGATGGTGCCGGCCAGGTCGCCGAAGGTGATGCCCCGATCGACCACCAGCCCCTCGATCTGGTTGAAGACCGGGAGGTGCCGGGCGTCCGGTGTGTCCAGGCGGAAGCACTTGCCCGGCATCACCGCATGGATGGGCAGCGTGCCCAGGCGCACGGCATCCTCCATGAGGTGGATCTGCACCGGCGACGTATGGGTGCGCAGCAGGACCGTCTCGGGCTCGCCGACGTCGAGGTACATCGTGTCGTACATGCCGCGGGCGGGGTGGGCCGGCGGGATGTTCAGGGCCTCGAAGTTGTACCAGTCCGACTCGGCCTCGGGCCCCTCGGCCACGGTGAAGCCCATGCCCACGAAGACGTCCTCGAGCTCGGCCCGGGCCGTCGTCACCAGGTGCAGGTGGCCGCGGTCGGTGGCGCTGCGCACCTGGGCCGAGATGACCTCGGTCAGGTCGAGCCGGTCGGCGGCCAGTGCGGCGCTGCGCTCACCCGCGGCCAGCTCGTCACGCCGCCCGGCCAGCTGGCTCTCGAGGCCGGTCCGCACCTCGTTCAGCCGGCGCCCCGCCTCGCGACGTTCGTCGGGACTGAGCCCGCCCAGGGCCCGGTGCGCCCGGGTCAGGGCGGAGCGCTTGCCCAGGTGTTCGGTCTCGACCAGCGCGAGCGCGTCGGTCGTCGGCGCGGCCGCGATGGCCTCCTCGGCCGCACGGGCCAGGCCATCAATGTCGAGATCCACGTTGTCAGTCACCATGTCGAACCGTGCCGCCCTCGCCGGCATTGGGGGAGATGCTACGTGCCCCGGCACCCCCGGCCCGGCGTTGGCGGGCCGCCTCGAACCCGACCACGGCGCTGGCCACGCCCACGTTGAGAGATTCCGCCCGGCCTTCCATCGGGATGCCCAGCGCGGCGTCGAGCTGCTGGCAGAGCCCTTCGTCGAGACCCGAGGACTCGTTGCCGAGGAAGACCGCACTGGGCACGGACCAGTCGAAGTCGGTGTAGTCGCGGCCCTGGCGCACCACCGTGGCCAGGGTCCGGAACCCGGCCCCGGCCAGCTCGTCGGCCACCGCACGCGGGTCGTCGCGGACCGCGAAGGGGATGTGGAAGAGGGAGCCCGCCGAGGCGCGCACGGTCTTGGGGTTGTACGGGTCGACCGAGTCGGCCGCGAAGAGCACCGCGGTCGCGCCCGAGGCGTCGGCCGCCCGCAGAACGGTGCCGGCATTGCCAGGGTCACGCACGTCGACCAGGACCATGACGAGGGAGCCCGGACCCGCGGCCAGGACGTCGGGACCGGGTTCGTCGAACATCGGCACGACGGCGAGCACCGGCTGCGGCGTCACCGTGTCGGCCACACGCTCGAGCACTCCGGCGGCCAGCGGGAAGACCCGGGCGCCCGCGGCGGTCGCCCGGCGGCACACCTCCTGGGTCGGGCCGTCGGACCCCCCTTCGGGGGAGACATAGACCGACTCGACGGGTGCGCCCGAATCGAGCGCGCAGCGGATGAGCTCGGCCCCTTCGGCCACGAAGGCGCGTTCGGACCAGCGCGCCGAACGCTTCTGCAGCAGGCCGCGCAACCGGCGGACCCGCCGGTGCGTGAAGGCCAGCCGCTGGGTCAGGAAGCGACTCCGGCCGCCGGTGCCGCCGCCAAGGCGTCCTGGGCCGTCTTGACCAGCGCGCCGAAGGCGGCGTCGTCGCTCACGGCCAGGTCGGCCAGGACCTTGCGGTCGACCTCGACGCCGGCCAGGTGCAGGCCGTTGATGAGCCGGCTGTAGCTCATGCCGTGCAGGCGGGCCGCCGCGTTGATCCGCTGGATCCACAGCTTGCGGAAGTCGCCCTTGCGGGCCCGGCGGTCCCGGTAGGCGTACTGCATGGAGTGCATGAGCTGCTCGTTGGCAGCCCGGAACGACCGGCTCTTGTTGCCGTAGTACCCCTTCGCCTGCTCCAGGACGGCGCGGTGGTGCTTGCGGCCATGGACGGCGCGCTTCACTCGGGCCATGGGGGTGCTCCTCTCTTCAAGGTCTTCGGTGGGTCAGGTGGATGTGCGCCGGAGCGCGGTGGAGGACTCGGGCGGTCAGATGCCGAGCATGCGACGGGTCGCCCGCTCGTCCGCTTTTGAGACGTCCGCCTCGCGTCCGAGCCGGCGCGTGCGCACGCTGCTCTTCTTCTCCAGAATGTGCGAGCGGAAGGCCTTGCGCCGGCGCAGCCGGCCGGAGGCCGTCACCTTGATGCGCTTGGCGGCGCCCCGGTCCGTCTTCATCTTCGGCATTGCGTCATCCCTCTTCGGCTGATGCGGCGACTTCGCTGACCTCTTCGACCACCGGAGTGCTCCCGTTCCCGTTCGCCTCGGCCACCGGTGCACCGTTCCCGGAGGGTTCGGCTGGCGCAGCGCCGCTCTTGCGGTCGCTCCGCTTCTCGTTGGCGGCCTTGGACTGCGCGGCCTGGCGGGCACGCTTGTCGGGAGCGAGCACCATGATCATGTTGCGGTTGTCGAGCTTGGGCTCCGCCTCGACTTTGGCGATGCCCTCCATCTTCTCCGCGATCCGGTCCAGGATCCGTTTGCCGTGCTCGGGGTGATACACCTCGCGGCCACGGAACATGATCGTGATCTTGACCTTGTGCCCCTCGTTGAGGAACTTGCCCACCTGTCGGGTCTTGGTGTCGAAGTCGCCCGGGCCGATCTTCGGCCGGTACTTCATCTCCTTGATCCCGACGTGCACGGCCTTGCGGCGGCTCTCCTTGGCCCGCTGGGCCTCGTCGAACTTGAACTTGCCGAAGTCCATGATCCGGCAGACGGGCGGGTTGGCCATAGGAGCCACCTCGACGAGGTCGAGGTCGAGGCTCTTGGCGATCGCCAGCGCCTCGGGCAGCGGCTTTATGCCCAGTTGCGCACCGTCGGGGTCCACCAGCCGGACTTCACGGGCACGGATTCGGTCGTTGATCCGGTGCTCTGTTGTGGTTTCAGCGACGATGCGTCATCACACCTCTCACTCGGGCCCGCGGTCCTTCCGCAAGCCAATCGGTGGAGCGAGGCCGACCCGCGGGCAGCACCCGCGCCGGAGACGAACGACCTGGCGCACCGGAGCTCACCAAGAGGGCGAGGAAGTGGCCAGGTGGAGGCCCCGCAACAGCTGGCCTCGCTTCCATGTAGTCAAGGCTGAATACAGTAGCAGCGTGAGCAGCCTTTGGACACCGTCTGGCGAGCATTTCCCCGAGGAGGAGGCCCCTGGAGGCCCCCCATCCTCCCTGGCCGACACCGATGTCACGGAACCGTCGCCCGAGGAGGCCCAGGCGGCCATGGAGGCCATGCGGGCCCAGCTGGCGCACACCCCGGCCGATGTCGTCATCGCCAACCACTGCTACGGCCTGTTCGAGCTGGCCGCCATCTACCTGTCCCAGACGCCCCCGATCCTCTTCCAGGCCCGCGTGGCCATCGACGCGCTGGGGGCAATACTCGACGGCCTGGTCGGCCGGCTGGGCGAGGCCGAGCCGCAGCTGCGTGAGTCGCTCTCTCAGCTGCGTCTGGCCTTCGTGAGCCTCGAGGGGGCCGAGTCCTCGGCCGAGGAGAGCTCGGCCAACAACGGGCAGACCTGACCGACGGCCCCTCAGGGCCGGGGGTTCCCAGTCGGGGTCCGAGCGGCGGCGACGGCCAGACCATCCACGGTCTGCTTGATGAATGTGCCCAGCTGGCGCCGGTAGAGGCCGCCCGTCCCGGGCACCTTGGCTCGGAAGGTCGAACGCCAACGGATGGTGGTGCCGCCCCGAGCGACCGGGGTGAGCGTGATCACGGCCACGTAGTCACGGAGGGCCAGGCCCTTCTCGAGTGCGTAGGAGAAGACCTCGTTCGGTCGACGCTCGACCACCCGTTCGCGGCTCTTGACCCGACCCGTGGTGAAGAGCCGGACCGCCCCGAGCCCCTCGGGCGAGCCGTCCCCTGGCTCGAGCAGCTGGAACGACTCGAGGGGCGACCACTCGGGCCACGTCGAACCGTCGGCCAGCAGTGCGAAGACTGCCGCCGGGTCCGCCGTCGACGTCACGGTGTGTTCGATCACCTGCTGGGCCATGCTCCTTGCCTCCTGTCGCCCCCGCTCCGTGCGCCCCGATCGTGCGCTGGTTGTCGTTCCTCCGAGTGTACCATTTGGTACATGCCAAGCCAACCGGGCCGCGAGCGCCTGCTCGAAGCGGTGATCGAGCACTTCACCACCGAGGGGCTGGGCGACCAGAGCCTGCGCCACATCGCGGACTCGGTCGGATCGAGCCACCGGATGCTGCTGTACCACTTCGGCTCGCGCGACGGCCTCCTGCTGGCCGTGGCCCGAGCGGTCGAAGCGCGGACGCAGGGCGAGTTGGTCTCGACGGTGCAGTCCGCCGGCTGGGCCACCGCGGACCTGATCCGACACGTCTGGGCCTACGTGGCCGACCCCGCGCTGGGTCCCTTCGAGCGGCTCTTCTTCGCCCTCTACGGCCGCGCCCTCCAGGGTGAGGCGGCGCTGCGCCCCCTCCTCGAGGGCGACGTGGCGCGCTGGCTCGACCTCAACGTGGCGGCGGCCCGAGAGGCCGGCATCGACGTGGCGCCCGAGGCCATCCGGGTGCACGCCCGCCTCGGCCTGGCCGTCGTGCGCGGGCTGCTGCTCGACCTGCTGGCCACGGGCGAGCGCGACGAGGTGGGCGCCGCCCTCGAGGTCTTCGCGGCCCGCTACGCCGGGGCCGACGGCGGCTTCGCCGAGGCCTAGCCGGCGGCCTCCGGGGTCAGCGCCCGAGCCTCGAACGCTCCGCGGTGGCCCGGGGTGACCGTGAAGACCACCGCGGCGTCGACCTCGATGTTCCGGCTGCCGTCGGCGACAGCGGTGGCATGGAAGGCGTACTCGGTCCCGTCGGGTTCTTGGACCCGGCCGAGGCCGCGGGTCCGGTCGAACGCGGTGACCCGCCCGTGATGCGGCCCGGGCGAAGGGATGGGGCCGGCCATCCTCAATGGACGATCTTCGACAGCGGGAGCTCCAAGATGTCGGTGGCCCCCTGGTCGCGCAGGGCCGGGATCAAGGTGTTGATGCCGGACTTGGCCACGACGGTCTCGAGGGCGTAGGCGCCACCGCCCGACAGCTCCGAAATGGTCGGGGCGCGCATGGAGGGGAGGACGCCGAGCACGGCATCGAGGTTCTCGGCCGAGACGTTGAGCTTGACCAGCACCTTGCCCCGCGCCTCGAGAGTTCCCTGGAGCAACGTGAGGATCTGCTCCATGGCGTGGCGCTTCTCGGTGTCCGCCGCCGCGGCCGGGTTGGCCACGAGCTCGGTGTAGGACACCAGCAGCGTCTCGATCACCTTGAGGCCGGCGGCGCGCAGCGCGCTGCCCGTCTCGGTCATGTCGACCACGGCGTCGGCGATGTCGGGCACCTTGGCCTCGGTCGCCCCGTAGGAGAGTGCGATGTCGGCCTTGATGCCGTGCGCGGCCAACGCCCGGCGGGTCAGCTCGGGGTATTCGGTGCTGACCCGGAGCCGTGCGGGCCGCCCGGCCCAGCTGGTGGCGAGCTCGTCGAGCGAGTTGGCCGGCGAGTCGGCCCCGACGGCGAGGACGACCCGGGCCGGGTTCGCCGTGTTCTTCGAGTAGGACAGCTCACCGAGCGAGACCACGGTGCTGCCTCGTTCCTCCACCATGTCGCGCCCGGTGATGCCGAAGTCGAACAGGCCGTCGGCCACGTAGAGCGGGATCTCCTGGGGCCGCAGGATGCGGACCTCGGTGATGCGCGGGTCGTCGATGGTGGCCCGGTAGGCCACGTCCGAAGAGCGGTTGACGGCCAGGTCGGCATCCTCGAACAACTGCATGGTGGCGCGTTCGAGCGAACCCTTGGGCAGGACGAGGCGGAGCATGGCGGACAATCTTCGCAGATGCGCCGAGGCTGCCCGCGCCCGGGTGGTGCGCTCGGCGCAGGCAGGAGGCGGCCGGGCGCACCGGTCGGGCACACTGTGGGCCGTGGCGCCTGCCGAACCGTATGACGCGCAGAACTTCCTCCGGCTCCTGGGCATCGACGTGCCCATGCCCGAAGAGGATCGCGACATGGTGGCCCGGCTCACGGTCGGCCACAGCCTGATCGCCGGCACCGGCTACCTGTGGGCGCCCGTGGTCATCGCCATGGCCGACGCGCTCTGCGCCTTCGGGGTGAGCCGTCACTGGCCCGACGGCGCCCGCAGCTTCACGACGCTGAATTGCTCGTCGCAATTCCTCTCCAGCGCGCAGGAAGGACAGGAGGTGACGGCGACGGCGTCGCCCCTGCATCTCGGCCGCTCGACCCAGGTGTGGGACGCCACGGTGACGAACGACACCACCGAACGTCTCATGGCGTCCTATCGCTGCACCCAGCTCATCCTCTACTAGGACCCAGGACGAGGCTCGGCGGCGCCGGCGCTGCGGTCAGTGCGTGCCCGGGACCGGGGCGTCGGGCGGCTCGAGCATCTGGAGCTCGGTGGCGGCCGCCTCCACTCTCCGCTGGCGGGGCCGCACACCGCCCCGGACGAGACGATCCCGCCAGTCCCCCGGCGCGAACTCGGCCGGCTCGGTCGCCTGCACGAACTCACGCACCACACGGACGAAGCGCGCCGGGTCGGTGTGATGCGGGAAGTGCCCGGCCCCGTCGAAGATCTCGAGCTCGCTGCCCGGGAAGGCCAGGTGGGCCAGGCGGCCGTGGCCGAGCGGGATGATGGCGTCACGCCGGCCCCAGATGATGAGGGTGGGCACGCCCTCGGCCATGTAGGCCCGGTCGAGCATGGTGATGACCTGGCCCTGCCAGTCCACCCCCGAACGCAAGGTCCGCAGGATGGCACGGCGGGCCTCGGTGTTGGGCAGGGCGTCGAAGACGGCGAGCATCTCCTCGGCGTCGCGGCCGAGGGCCGTATCGAGGATGCGGAGCACTCCCGCGCCCAACCGGCTGAGCAGCTTGACCGGCGGGGTGCCGAGAATCGGCATCAGCGCCTCGGCACCCGGGATCGCGGCCACCCGCAGGAGCGGGCTCACCGAGCGTCCCACTCCCCCGCTCCCCACCAGGATGAGCCGTTCGCAGCGCTCGGGGAACTGGTAGGCGAACTGGGCCGCCACGCCACCGCCCAGCGAATGGCCCAGCACCGTGGCGCGGTCGATCTCGAGCACGCTCAACAGGTCCCGCATCCCGTTGGCGTACCCCGCCACCGTGTAGTCGGCCCGCGGCTTCTCCGAGCGTCCGTGGCCCAGCAGGTCCGGTGCCACGACGGTGTGGTGCTCCGCCAGCTCCTCGAGCACGGGGCGGAAGCTGTCCGAGCTGTCGCCGATGCCGTGAATCAGCAACAGCACCGGTCCCGTCCCCGCCTTCACGTAGGCGCGGCGGTACCCGTGCACCGTGACGTAGCGCACCCGGAAGGCACCTTCGCGGCGCACGCCCGGGCGGTGGCGGATGGCGTTGGGGTCGATGGCCGACGACTCGTCGTGCCCGGTTGCGAAGGCCGGCGTGGTGGGATCGGCCGGTGCATCGGCGACAGGCTGCGCCGCGGGCGCCGCCGGGGCGGACGTGTCCGGACCATCGTCATCGGGGGCCATCTCGGTCTGCGCCATCTCGTCCGTGCGTTCCATGCCGACCTCCCGTCCCGGTCTGGTTGGCGTGCGTGCGTTCGTCGGATCCACCGCTGCGCTGCACGCTAGGGAGCAGAGGTGTCCCCGCGGTGTCAGCCGCGTGAACGCTCCATGAATGCCCATCGCGGGCTCGAACCGAACCCTCCTAGCTCGACAGCGGGCGTGTGCGCAGCAGCCGCACCATCTCGATCCCGGTGAGGGCCGCCTCCCGGCCCTTGTTCGAGTGATCGGGCTGCGAGCGCACGAGCGCCTGTTCGAGGGTCTCCGTCGTGAGGACACCGAAGACGACCGGCAGCCCCGTGTCGAGCTGCACCCGCTGCAGGCCCGAGGCGCACTCCCCGGCCACGAAGTCGTAGTGGCTGGTGTCGCCCCGGATCACTGCGCCGAGGGAGAGCACGGCGTTGACCTTGCCCGCGTGGGCAAAGGCCCGGGCCACCAGGGGCAGCTCGAAGGCGCCGGGTGCCCAGGCCACCGTGATGTCGCGGCGGTCCGTCCCCGCCTCGGCCAAGGCATCGAGCGCGCCCTGCAACAGCCGCATCGTCACACCGCCGTTGAAGCGGGCGCAGGCAATCCCGAAGCGCAGGCCGGTGCCGTTGTGCTCGCCCTCCAGGTTGGCGCCCACGCGTGCCGAGATCTCGTCGATCGCCCCATCGGGCAAGGTGATCAGATCGGCTTCGGCCATCAGCGGGGGCCGCCGGGCAGGCGCGTGGCCTCTGGGGGTGTCACGGCCTCACTGTGGCACACGCCGCGGCGGCTACAGGACGTCGTCGAGGCCGTGGAGGAGATGGCCCATCCGTTCGCGCTTGGTGCGCAGGTACGCGATGTTCTCCGGGTTCGGCGACGGTTGGAGTGGGACGCGCTCGGTGATGTCGAGCCCGAAGCCCTCGAGACCGCCGTACTTGACCGGGTTGTTCGTCATGAGGCGCATGGTGGTCACACCGAGGTCGACCAGCATCTGGGCGCCGATGCCGTATTCGCGGCTGTCGACCGGAAGGCCCTGAGCCAGGTTGGCATCGACGGTGTCCGCTCCCTCTTCCTGGAGTTGGTACGCCCTGATTTTGTGGCCGAGCCCGATCCCGCGTCCCTCGTGCCCGCGCAGGTAGATCAGGACGCCACGCCCCTCCTGCTCGATCAGCTCCAGCGAGGCGTGCAGCTGGGGCCCGCAATCGCAGCGCAGCGATCCGAAGACGTCACCGGTCAGGCACTCGGAGTGCACGCGGACGAGGACGTCCTCCTGCCCGGCCACGTCGCCCATGACGAGGGCGAGGTGCTGCTCGTTGTCGAGCACCGACTCGTAGACCAGGGCCCGGAACTCCCGGCCGGTGGCGGGGATGCGCGCTTCCGAGACCAGGCGCACCAGCTTCTCGTTCTGGCGCCGGTACCGGATGAGGTCGGCAATGGAGATCAGGGGCAAGTCGAACTTCTTGGCGAAGCGCTCGAGGTCGGGCAGGCGTGCCATCCCGGACTTGTCCTCGGTGACGATCTCACAGAGCACCCCGGCGGGAGACAGCCCAGCGGCCCGGCTCAGGTCCACCGTGGCCTCGGTGTGGCCGGCTCGTTTGAGCACGCCCCCGTCCGGTAGCGCAGCGGGAAGATGTGGCCGGGCCGGTTCAGGTCGTTGGGCCGGGTTTCGCCGTCGATCAGGGCAGAAATCGTGGAGGCCCGGTCGGAGGCCGAGATACCCGTGGTCGTGCCGAGGCGGTAGTCGACGCTCACCGTGAACGCGGTGCGCTGGGCCTCGGTGTTGGCTGTCACCATCAGGGGCAGGTCGAGGGCGTCCGCCCGCTCGGGCAGGAGGGGAACGCAGATCACCCCCGACGTGTGCGTCAAGAAGAAGGCAATGTTCTCGGGGGTGGCCGCCTCGGCCGCCATGACCAGGTCACCCTCGTTCTCCCGGTCCTCGTCGTCGACCACGACGACCATGCCCAGGCGCGCCACGGCGTCGACGGCTTCTTGCACACTCGAGAAGCCCATCAGGCCGCTACCTCCACTCGAAGATCGTCACCCAGGCGTTCCACCGACACCAACCTGCCCTTCCACACGTCCTCAATTGTGCCAGCTCCTGGACCGGAAAAGAGCGGTCGGGCGTCGTCACCGCCGAAAAAGACCGGCGCGAGGTACAGCACGTAGCGGTCGACCAGGCCGGCGGCATGGAAATCATGGGCCACCTGGGCACCCCCCTCGACCAACAACTGCAGCACCCCGCGGCGGCCCAGCTCGTCCAAGACCTCGCGGAGATCGCCCGACAGCTCGAGGGCGGGGAGGACCCGGGCGCCTTCGGGAGCACGTCCCAGCACCACGCGGAGCGGCTGGGCGTGCTCCACCCCGTCGCCGAGGCGCACGGTCAGCTCGGGGTCGTCGGCGCGGACGGTGCCCGCCCCGACCAGCACGGCGTCGGAGCCGGCGCGCAGACGATGGACGTCGCGCCGGGCCTCCTCGCCGGTGATCCAGCGACTGGTCCCGTCCGGTGCGGCGGTACGGGCGTCCAGGCTGGCCGCCATCTTGAGCACGACCCAGGGCTGACCGGTGGTTCGGTGCTTGAGGTACGGCGCCAGCTGGTCCGTCACCTCGGCGGCACCCACGCCCAGGGTGACGTCGATGCCGGCCGCGGCGAGCGCCGCCAGGCCACGCCCGGCCACCTGACGGTCCGGGTCTTCGACGCCCACCACGACCCGCGCCACGCCGGCGGCGACGATGGCCTCGACGCAGGGCGGCGTCCGCCCGTGGTGGGAACAGGGCTCGAGGGTGGTGAACAAGGTGGCGCCACGCGTGGCGTCCCCGGCCTGGCCCAAGGCTGTGACCTCGGCATGGGCTCCCCCGGGCGGCGCCGTGGCGCCCTCGCCGATCACGGTCGAGCCGTCGGGCGACACCACCACGGCCCCGACCCACGGATTGGGTGTGGTGGCGGAGCGCACGGTGGCGGCCAGCTCCATTGCCCGTCCCATGTGCTCGACGTCGTCCATGGTCACGCTCTCGTCCGCTCTGGAGACCCCAGGTTGTGTGGGCAATTGTAGAACACGTTTCAGTTTTTGTCGAGATGCCCTGGTCAGGAGGCTCGGAGTTCGGCGATCAACCCGGTGATGTCGGCAATCAGTGCCGTATGGGGCGCCGCCTCGAGGGTGGCCCGGTCGTGGGCGCCGCTGAGGACGCCGATCACGGCGCCGGCGTGGGCCGCCGTTCCCGCCTCGAGGTCGCTGACGGTGTCGCCGGCCACGGCCACGGCCGCCGGGTCGTCGACCCCGAGGCGCTCCATGGCCCCGAGCACCAGGTCCGGCGCAGGCCGTCCCCGTCCCACATCGGCCGGCGACAGGGCCAGGTCGATCTCGGAGCGCCAGCCCAGCGCGTCCAGCAGGGCGTCGCGGGTGCTCGGGGCGAACCCGGTCGACAGGCACACCCGCACGCCGGACGCCCGCAGCTCGCGGAGCACGTCTCGAGCCCCCGGGATCTCGACGACGGCGCCGGCGGCCACGATCTCCTCGTAGGCGACGGCGAAGGCCGCGGTGGCCGCGGTGGCGGCGTCCGGGTCGAGGAGGGCGGCGAAGACGTCGGCCTTGGACCAGCCCATCGTCTCGAGCACGAGCGTCCGGGCCTCGCTGTGCCGGCGGCTCCCCGGTTCGATCCCGACGGACACCAGGGCGGACTCGAAGGCCGCCTCCACTGCGCCGTCGTCACGCACGGTGGTGCCGGCCATGTCCAGGCAGGCCAAGGCGTAGCGACCGATCACGCGGCCACCCCGGCAGCGGCCAGGGTGTCGGCCGCAATGGCGGGCGAGCACGTCATGCCCCGACCACCCGGCCCCGTCACCATCCACACCGACTGCTCCACTTCTTCGCGCAGGCAGACCCGGCCGTCGAGGCACTGGGCATAGACCCCCTCCCAGCGCCGGCGCACCGCAGGCAGCGGTCGCCCGAGGATTCGACCGGCCCGCGCCAGCAGCTCCTCGGTCGGGTCCTCGCTGAGGGCGAAGTCGAAGGGCTCGTCGTAGGCGTGGGTGTCGCCGATGGTGAGCCCGCCGTCGAGACGTTGCACCAGGAGGAGCTGGAGCCGGTGTGCGGCGGCCACCGGGTTCTGGGCCGGCAGCCGATCGAGGGGCGCCACCTCATAGGCCGGGTAGTAGCGCAGCGAGTCGGCATCGGCCAGCGAGGTCGTCAAGGTGCCGGCGAAGGGTGCCGTCTCGAGCATCTGCAGCCGGACCCGGCGCAGGGACGCGCCGAGGTGCACCGTCTCGGGGAGATGGTCGTAGGCCGCGCCGGTTGCCACCACCACGAGGTCGCCTTCCCAACGCGTCCCTTGCGCGTCCACCACCGAGCGCGGCCCCAGCGCCACGACCCGGCGACCCGGATGGAACGCGTAACGCTCGGGCGCCCGGCGTTCGAGGTCGGCGCGGAGCGCGTCAGCGGCACGGCGCGGTTCGACCGCGCCGTCCTGCACGCAGTGCAACGCACCGGCGACCTCGTCACCCAGCACGGCCGGATTGGCCGCCCGGACCTCTTCGGGCTCGAGGAAGGTGATGGCGCGTGCACCGGCGTCGGGCAGTTGTGCGAAGGTCTGCATCACTGCCCGTTCCGTGTCGTCGGTCGCCACGGTGAGCGATCCGTTGGCCCGGAAGCCCACGTCCGCCACGTCGCGGCCCACCTCCTCCCAGCGGCGACGGGCCCGCCGGGCCACTTCGAGCTCCTCGCCGGAACGCCGCCCGCTGACCCAGACCAGTCCGAAGTTGCGCACCGAGGCCCCGACCGGTCCGGCCTCCGCCTCGAGGTGGTCGACCGCGAAGCCGGCCCGGACCAGCTCGAAGGCGTGCCACGTCCCGATGATGCCGCCACCGACCACGACGCCCCTCATCGCCGCGGTCAGGCGGCCACGTGGATGGAGGAGCGGATGGCGTCCGCGGCCTCCCACGGGCGCTCGTGCCCGAAGATGGCGCTGCCGGCCACGAAGACGTTGGCGCCCGCCGCGGCGGCCACCGGAGCGGTGGTGGTGTCGATCCCGCCGTCGACCTCGAGGTCCACCGCCAGGCCGCCTGCGTCAATGGCCCGGCGCACCGCGGTCACCTTGGGCATCACGTCGCCCATGAAGCTCTGGCCGCCGAAGCCGGGGAACACCGTCATGCAGAGCACGAGATCGACGCTGGAGAGATACGGCTCGACCGCCTCGAACGGGGTGTCGGGGTTGAGGGCGAGACCGGCGCGCAGACCGAGGGCGCGCATCTGCGTGATCAGCGCGTCGGTGTCACCGACTTCGACATGGACCGTGCAGCCGTCCGCACCGGCCTGGGCGAACGGCTCGAGGTAGCGACCGGGTTCGGTCATCATCAGATGGCAGTCGAAGTACAGCGGCGTATGGCGACGCAGCGACGCCACCACCGGTGGACCGATGGTCACGTTCGGCACGAAGTGCCCGTCCATCACGTCGACGTGGAGCCAGTCAGCCGACGGAGCGACTTCGCCGACCTGCTCGGCCAGAAGGCCGAAGTCGGCCGACAGGACCGAGGGTGCGATGCGCAGATCGCCGGTACGTCCGGCCTGACGTTCCCCAGGCATCGCCGCGGCCGGCACGTCAGTCGGTGACGCGCTCAGCGGAAGCGAGCCCAGCAGAGGATGCGCTTGAAGCCGTAGAAGTACGGGTCGCGCTCCCCCAGCTCCTCGATGAGCCGCTCCCGGTAGCGCTCGACGAACGCGTCGAACATCTCGGGGTCGAGTCGCGTGCGATACGGGGTGAGCAACGTCCCCATGACCCACTCGACCACCTCGCTGGTGGACTCGAGCTCGTGGCCGTAGACCTCCATGCGGACCACCTGGTCCTTGGCCCCCAGCTCGTAGAGCAGGTCGGCATAGACCTCGGGCGAGAGCACGAAGCGTCCACGATCCTCGGGCACGTCCCCGTAGAGCGCGTCGATGAACGGTGACTCGTTGGCCACCTCCTGCGCCAGCAGGTGCGAAGGATGGCGGAAGTTCGCCGGCACCTGGAAGGCCAGCTGCCCGTCGGGTCCGAGCGCGGTGCGCATGCGAGCCAACAGATTGAGGTGGTCGTCGACCCACTGCAGCGCGGCGTTGGAGAAGACGAGCTGGAGGTCTTCCCCGAGCCAGGCGGAGATGTCGCCCTGCATGAACGACAGGCCCTCGATGTCGCCGTAGGCCGCCTCGGCGCGCTCGAGCATGGCCGGAGAGGAGTCGACGCCGACGGTCTGCTTCGCCTCCATCTCCTCGTGCAGGATTTTCGTCAGGTCTCCGGTGCCGCAGCCAAGGTCGACCACCCGCCCGCCCGGCACCGGATGACACAGCATCACGAGGTCGTCGAAGGGCTGCTGGCGCTCCGAGCGGAAGCGCACGTACTGATCCGGGCTCCACCCGTCGATCGGAGTCAGTGTCACCGCACTCATGTCTAGTCCGTCCCGAGACGCTCGCTTTCCGCCGGGCGGACGCCGCGCAGCCAGGCGTCGGCTGACAAGGGAGAACGGCTCTCTGGTTGCACTCGGAGCAGGCGCAGCGCGCCGCGCCCGCAGACCACGTGGTCGCCGTGCAACTCCCCCGGAGTGCCGGCCCCGTCCTCGCCCTCGCCCAGCACCGCGGCCTCGAGGACGCTGAGGCGCTTGCCCCGAAACGTGGTCCAGGCCCGTTGGAGACGCACGACCCGGGCCAGCTGGATCGCGGCGCCGGTCCAGTCCAGGTGCAGATCGTCCCGGGTGATCTTGTCGGCGAGCGTGACCTCACCGTGTTGGGGCTCAGGGTCGGGAAGACCGGTCACGCCATCGGCCAGCGCGTCGACCACGAGCGCGCTGGCCACGTCGACGAGTTCGGTCCGCAACGCGTCGAGGGTGATGTGCTCGTCCATCGGCACCCGGCGCGTGGCGTAGACCGGCCCGGTGTCGAGTCCCTCTTCGACCTTCATCAGGCAGACGCCGGTCTCGCGGTCGCCGGCCAGGATCGCCCGCTCCACCGGCGCCGCACCGCGCCAACGGGGCAAGAGCGAGAAGTGAAGGTTCACCATGGGCACCTCGGCCAACAGGCGGGCCGGGATGATCCGGCCGAAGGCGACCACCACCGCGAGCTCGACTTCGAACGTGGTGACGTCGTCCATGTCGTGGCTGACCGGGATGCCCAGCGCGGTCGCCGCCTCCTTGACCGGGCTGGGCGTGGTCTGGCCGCCCCGCCCCCGCCGGCGATCGGGGCGGGTCACGCAGAGCGCGATGTCGTGGCCCGCCGCGGCCAGCGCGCGGAGCGGCGGGACCGCCATCTCCGGAGTGCCGAGGAACGCCAAGCGAGCCATGGCCTCACCGTAGGGGATCGGTCGACGGTCGATGGCCTCCGGTGTCGTTGGCCGGCTCGCGTCGGCCCGGCGCCATGAGCCTCGGTAAGGTCAACCGTTCCGCTGTCCGCGAGGAGGCGTCGTGCGGTCCTGCAGCTTGGTGGAGCTCGAGCAGTCTGGAACGGGTCGCGCACGCGACGGCAGGGTGGCGCGTCGCGACGGGGCCGGCGGGGCGGCGTGACGACACAGGCTCCGGGGGCGACGGGCGCCACGCCGGGCGTGGGCCAGATCGTCATCCTCAACGGCGAGCCCCGCTGCGGCAAGACCTCGATCGCCCGCGCCCTCCAGCAGAGCGCAGACGAACCGTGGCTGAACCTCGGTGTGGATGCGGCCATGGGCTGGCTCCCCGACCGTCTCCACCCGGGCATCGGGCTCCGCCCCGGCGGCGAACGTCCCGACCTCGAAGACGCGGTCGTGTCGCTCTACCGCGCGCTCTACGACGCCATCGCCGCGCACGCGCGGCACGGTCTCCACGTGGTGGTCGACGCCGGGCTGCACGAGTCGTATGCGCGGCCCCTTCCGATTCTCGGCGACTGCGCCGAGCGACTGCGCGGACTTCCGGTGCTCTTCGTCGGAGTCCGCTGCGCGCCCGAGGTGATCTGGCAGCGGCGGGCGCAGACCTGGGATCAGCACCGCGAGACAGCCGACGCCACCCTGCTCGACGCGGTGGCCCGTTGGCCCGACGCGGTGCACGCCTTCGACTACGACCTCGACGTGGACACGACTGCCTCGAGTCCCTTGGACTGTGCGCATCGCGTCCTCAGCCGGCTGCGCGACGGCCCGCCCGGGGAGGCGTTCGGCCAATTGGCCCGCCGGTAGCAGTGGGGGCGGCGGACGCCGCCGGGGTGCTCAGCTCTTGAAGAGCGAGGTCAACCCGTCGGGATCGGACGCCGGGAGGTTCAGCGTGCGGCTGCGCAGGATCTTGAGGGCCTCCTTGCGTTGGTCCTCGTCGAGCCGCTCCACCAGCAGGATGCCGTCGAGGTGGTCCATCTCGTGCTGGAACACCCGACCTTCGAGCTCGGACGCCTCGATGGAGACCTCGTTGCCCTCGAGGTCCAGTCCCACCAGATGCACCGCGTTGGGGCGCACGATGTCCCAGCTCAGGCCGGGCACCGACAGGCAGCCCTCGTCGAAGATCCATTCCCCGTCGCTCTCGATGATCTGCGGGTTGATGATGGTGACCGGTCCGTCGCCGACGTCGTAGACGAAGAGCCGCTTCTGCACCCCCACCTGGTTGGCAGCCAGGCCGGTCCCCGGGGCGGCGTACATGGTCTCGATCATCGACTCGACCAGGCTGGCGATGGCACCGTCGATGTTCTCGACCTCGCGGGTGCGCTCCTTCAGCACGGGATCGCCGTACTGGCGGATGGTCAGGCTGGGCATCGTCCCAGTTTACCGGGGGCCTCCGCCCCGTCCGCGGCGAGCGCTCAGACGGTGGCCGGATCCACCTCCACCCGCAGGCCTCGCCCCGTCGGGCGGGGCACGGCGGCCAGGAGGTCACACAGCAGCTGGTGGTCGGGGGCGCGCACCAAGAACCGGTCGTCGGCCAGTGCGGAGACCGAGACCGACGGGTCCGCTCCGGCCTGGCCCAACAGCTCGGCGTAGGCCGGGGCCAGGGCGCCCGAGACGACCGCCAGCGCCACGAACGGCGGCAGCGACGCCAGCTGGCGCACCGCGGCCTCCTCGGCCAACACGGGTGCGGGCTGGCCGAGCGAGACGGCCTCGAGCACCGGGTGCTCGGGCACCCGGGTCTGGACCAGGACGCGCGACCACGGTGCGGCGGCGGCTCGGCCCCCGACCAGACGGCCGGCCCGCACGAAGAGGGCCAACGTGTCCTCGGTGGCGGAGAGGCGCGGCGCCAGCAGGTGCAGGTCGACGTCGAGGAAGGCCACGGCCGAGGCCCGGCGCACCCGGTGGAGCACGGCCTCGGTGCCGATCAGCACCCGGGCGTCGGGCACGTCGGGCACGGATCCCTTCTTGGGACCGGCCACCTCGCCCACCTCTGCTCCGAGCAGGGCGGCCAGTTCCTCGCGCAGTCGGCTCACCCCGGCCCGCAGCGTCTTCATGCGCAGGCGCCCGCAGTCCGCGCACACCACGGGGCGGCGTCTCGCCACAGCGGGGGCAGGCCAGCATCTCGGCGTCGCGCGCCTTCGCCGCGGCGGCGCCGCAACGGGCGCAGCGGGCCAGCTCGCCGCAGTGGGCGCAGGCCAGGAGGCGGGCGCCACCCGTGCGGTTGTAGACACAGACGAACGGTCCACGCTCGCCCAATTCGGGCCCGTCGAGCACCGCGTGGGCGAGACGGACCAGCTCCTCGGAGAACAGGCCGGTGCGGGGGTCGGCCTGCCGTCGGTCGACCCGCTCGAGAGCCGGCCAACCCGCCCGCTCCTGGGGGGCGGAGGGCTCCACCGTGCGCAAGGCGGCACCCGCGGTGACGCTCACCGGCGGGACCGGTGAGACGAGGAGGCAGGGGGCGCCCTGGCGCCGCGCCCGCTCGAGCACCACCTCCACTGCGCTGTACGTCGGGCTGCTCTCCTCCCGGTAGGCGGCGTCGTGGGCATCGAGCACCACCGCGGCCGCCAGTTGCGGCACCGGGGCCCAGGCTCCGGCCCGGCTCGCCACCACCACCGGCCAGCCGGCGCGCGCCTCGGCCCAGTCGGTGGTGGCCGGCCAGCCCCGGCGGACCAGGCGCTCGGCCAGCCGGCTGGCCCACCCGGCGGAGGGGACGAGCACGAGCACGCTGCCGGAACCGCCTCCGGGGTGGATCTGGGTGAGCGTCGAGAGCACCAGGTCGAGGAGGTCGGTGGCCGGCGGCAGGCGCACCACCGTCGGCTGGGCCGCCTCCAAGGCGTCGTGCCACGGATGGCCCGGGCCCGTTGAGCCGACCGGTCCTGGGGCCGGAGAGGGCGGCACCCGGGGCAGCGCCCGCACGATGGTCCCCGGCGAGGCCGTCCCGAGGAAGAAGGAGCCCGGTCCGGCCCAGCGCCAGGCGGCCCAGTCCGCCAGGTCGACCGCCGCGGGCGGTGGTCCCCAGCCCAGCCACGACTTGAGGGGTAACAGCTGGCGTCCCTCGGCCACAGCGTCGTCCACCACCCAGCCCCGCACGCTGCGCCCGTGCAGGGGCACCCGCACCCGGGTCCCGACCACGACCGGCTGATCCCAGGCGTCCGGCACCGCGTAGTCGAACACCTTGGCCACGGCGGCCACCTCGGTACGCACGCGCACAACCGTTGGGTTCGTCGTCACCGTCGTTCAGGTGCAGGCACCGCGGCGAAGGCCCGCGCGGCGCAGATGCTCTCTCGAAGGAGCAGCCCGAAGATCAGAGCCCGAGGGCGGACCGCAGGTCGTCGACGCGCGGCGTGGCCTCCCAGGTGAACTCCTTCTCGGACCGACCGAAGTGGCCGTAGGCCGCGGTCTTCTTGTAGATGGGCCGGCGCAACTCGAGATCGCGGGCGATGGCCGCCGGGCGCAGGTCGAAGAGCTCGCGCACGGCGTCGGAGATCTTCTCGGGGGCGACGGCCTCGGTGCCGAAGGTCTCGACCAACAGGGAGACCGGGTGCGCCACCCCGATGGCGTACGCCACCTGGACCTCGCAGCGCTTGGCCGCCCCGGCGGCCACGACGTGCTTGGCCACCCAGCGCGCCGCGTAGGCGGCAGAGCGGTCCACCTTGGAGGGGTCCTTGCCCGAGAAAGCGCCGCCACCGTGGCGGGCCATGCCGCCGTAGGTGTCCACGATGATCTTGCGACCGGTGAGCCCGGTGTCGGCGTGCGGCCCGCCCAGCTCGAAGATGCCGGTCGGGTTGACGTAGATGCGCAACGCCTCGGTGTCGAGGTCGGTCGGCAGCAGCGGGTTGATGACGTGCTCGATGAGATCGGGGCGCAACTGCTCCTCGAGATCGATGCCGCCGGCGTGCTGGGTCGAAATGAGCACGGTGTCGATGCGCACGGGACGGCCGTCCTCGTACACCACCGAGACCTGCGTCTTGCCGTCCGGTCGCAGGTAGGACACCGCTCCGGCCCGGCGCACCTGGGCCAGACGCTCCGACAACCGGTGGGCCAGCCAGATGGGCAGCGGCATCAGGTCAGGCGTCTCGTCGCAGGCGTACCCGAACATCATCCCCTGGTCGCCCGCGCCCTGCGCGTTGAGCGTGTCCTCACCGCCACTACCCGAACGCAGCTCGAGCGCGGCGTCGACCCCCTGGGCGATGTCGGGAGACTGCGCGTCGAGCGAGACGAGCACGCCGCAGGTCTTGCCGTTGAAGCCGTAGGCGTCATTGTCGTACCCGATGTCGCACACCGTGTCGCGCACGATGGCGGGGATGTCCACGTAGGTCGAGGTCGTCACCTCACCGGCCACCACCACCAGGCCCGTCGTGAGCAACGTCTCGCAGGCCACCCGACTCGACGGGTCACCCTCGAGCATGGCGTCGAGGACGGCGTCGGAGATCTGATCGGCCATCTTGTCCGGGTGGCCCTCGGTCACCGATTCCGAAGTGAATGTCGTCTTCACGGTCTGCTCCGCTTCTCGTCGTGGTGGGCGATCACCCTATCCAATAGCTCATTTGCCACCGCATCCTTGGAGGTCAGCGGGATTTCCACCTGCGATCCGTCCGCCCCCAGAATGACCACGGCATTGGTGTCGTGGTCGAAGCCGGCGCCGGGTGCACTGACGTCGTTCACGACGAGGAGATCCACACCCTTGCGCTCCAGCTTGCGCCGACCGCGGGCCACGGCGTCGTGGGTCTCGGCGGCAAATCCGACCAGCACCTGCTCGGTGCTTCGCCGTGCCGCCAGTCCGGCCAGGATGTCGGGCGTGGGCTCGAGCACGAGCTCGGGGATCCCGTCCTCCTTGGACAGCTTGTTGTCTGCGCTCGCCTTGGGCCGGAAGTCGGCCACGGCGGCCGCCATGATGACGACGTCGGCCTCGGCGGCGGCGCGCCCGATGGCCTGCTCCATGTCGGCCGCCGTCTCCACGTCGACGCGGGCGACGACCGCGGACACGTCGTCGGGGAGCCCCAGGGGTGACGACGTCACCAACGTGACCTGCGCGCCGCGGCGCGCCGCGGCGGCGGCCACGGCGTGGCCTTGTTTGCCCGAGGACCGGTTGGTGATGAAGCGCACCGGGTCGAGCGGCTCGCGGGTGCCTCCCGCGCTCACCACGACACGCACACCGTCGAGGTCTCGGGTCGCGGCGGACGCGCCCAACCGGGCCAGGACACGTTCGACGATGCGCGCCGGGTCGGCCAACCGTCCCTCTCCGCTGTCCCCGCCGGCCAGCCGGCCGCGTTCGGGTGGGACGACTTCGACGCCGCGTCGCTCCAGCAGGGCCAGGTTGTCGCGTACCGAGGGGTGCTCCCACATCTCGGTGTGCATGGCCGGGCAGATCAGCACCGGGGCCCGCGTGGCCACCAGCGTGGCCGTGAGGAGGTCGTCGGAGAGCCCGGCCGCGTAGCGAGCAATGGTGTGCGCCGTCGCCGGCACCACCACGATGAGATCAGCGCTCTGGCCCAGCCGGGTGTGCGGGATGGGCGAGTCCTCGTCCCAGAGCGAACGCTGCACCGGTTCGGAGGCCAGCGCGGAGAAGGTCACCTCGCCCACGAACCGGGTGGCCTCCGCGGTGAGGACAGGGACGACATGCACACCGGCGTCGACCAGACGGCGGCACACCTCGACCGCCTTGTAGGCCGCAATGCCGCCGCTCACCCCGAGCACGACGCGTGGCCGTGTCGTGGGGGTGTGCTCGCCTTGCCGCGATCCGGCCATCGGCGGGAGCCGCCGTGCCTCGCCCGCCAGCGCCTAGCTGGCGGTCGGGTCCTCGCTGCCGAGGTCGAGCGTCTCGATCACCTCGGCCTCGGCGGTCTCGTCACCCTCGACGACAACCTCGCCCAGCAAGCCGGCCTCGGCTGCGTCGGCGATGGCGGCGGCCAGGGCGGCCTCCTCTTCCGGATCCGGCCTGGTGAACGTGGCCTTGCCCGCCGCGATCTCCTCGAAGGCAATGGAGACGGGCTTCCCCGACACCGAGGCGACCTGGGGCGGGACCACTTTGCCCAGGCCCTCGCCGAGGCTGTTGTAGTACGAGTTCACCTGGCGGGCCCGGGCCGAGCCCAGTGCGACCAGGGTGAACTTCGAGTCGACCTTGTCGAGGAGTTCCTCGATGGGTGGGTCCATGAGCGTATGGCGGCCTTGAGCCATCAGGATTCCTCCGGGTTCGCGGCGCAGGGGGCAGCCGAACGAGTCTCGTCGATTATAGCGGCCAGATCGCCCAGGGCCTGGCGCAGGTCGTCGTTGACCACGGAATATGCCGCGATCGCCCGGCCCCGCTCCACCTCGGCCTGGCCCAATTCGACCCGGCGAGCGATGTGCTCCGCGCTCGTCGCCCCGGGCGGCCAGGCGCTCCGCCTGCACCTGGGGTGACGGTGGCAACAGCAGGATCACGGTGGCGTCGGGCCGCTGGGCCAGGACCTGCTCAGCCCCCTGGACGTCGATCTCGAGGAGCACGTCGGAGCCGGCCGGGGGGTCCGGGATAGGCGTGCCCATCAGGTAGTCGAGGAATTCGGCCCACTCGTAGAACCCACCGGCGGCCACAGCCTCCTCGAACGTGGCGCGGTCGACAAAGACGTAGGCCTGCCGCTCACGTTCGCCGGGACGCGGGTCCCGTGTGGTCCAGCTCCGGCTCAGCCAGAGGGCTGGATCTCGGGCGACCAATTCGGCCGCCACCGTGCCCTTTCCGGCCCCGCCTGGGCCGATGAGCACGAAGATGCGTGGTTCAGCGCGCAGTCTCTTTGAGCAACGAGTCGCGCTGCTTGGCGCCCAGGCCCTGGAGGCGGCGGCTGTCGCTGATGCCGACCGTCTCCATGAGGCGACGGGCCTTCACCTTGCCCAGGCCCGGCAGCGATTCGAGCACCGACACGACCTTCATCTTGCCGATGGTCTCGTTGGAGTCCGCCTCCTTGAGGAGATCCGCCAGGGTCAGCTGGTTCAGCTTCAACCGTTCCTTGACCTCGGCCCGCTCACGGCGAACCTTGGCGGCCTTTTCAAGTGCAGCGGCGCGCTGCTCGGGAGTGAGTGCGGGTGGTTGCGGCATGGCGAGACCATAGCGCCTCTGCCAGGGGCATTCATATGAACGTGGGGTGATTCAGGCCATGGCCGCGGCCAATTCGCGAGACACCGAGACGGCCTCGCGACGCATGGCGGCGGGGTCAGGACCATGCGTGAGCACGCCCCGGGAGCTGCTCGGAAGGACGCTGCCCGGTGCGCAGCCGGCGAACCTGGTGGCCACATCGGTCGGTCCGGCGCCCTGGGCCCCCAGCCCGGGAGCCAGAATTACCCCTCCGAGCTGGGACAACGGATAGTTAGACGGGCTCAGGGTGGCGCCCACCACCGCCCCGACCGTGCCGGTCGGCACCTCTTCGGAGGCATTCAGGGCGGCGATCTCGCCGAGCAGCATGTCCTCGACCGCACTCCCGTCCGCCGTCGTCGCCAGCTGGAGGCTGCGCCCTTCGGGGTTCGAGCTCCGGGCCACCACCAGGACCCCTCGCCCGGTCGCCCCGGCCAGGCGGACCAGGGGCGTCAGCGCGCCCAGGCCCAGGTAGGCGTGCGCGGTCACCGCGTCGGCCGCCAGCGGGCTGGACTCGCTCAGCCAGGCCTCGGCGTAGGCGTCGGCCGTCGAGTCGATGTCGCCCCGCTTGGCATCGGCGATGACCACGAGGCCGGCCGACCGGGCCTCGGCGATCAGCCGCTCGAGCTCGGACATTCCGGCCGCGCCGTGCCGTTCGAAGAAGGCCACCTGTGGTTTGACCACGGCCACCGCGCCGGCGAACGCCTCGACGCAGACGCGACCGAACTCGCGCAGCCCCGCCGCGTCGTCGCTCAGCCCCCAATCGGCCAGCAACGCGGCCGAGGGGTCGATCCCGGCGCAGAGCGGCCCGTGCACGGCGACCGCCGCCGTCACCCGGTCCAAGAACCCGTCAGCCATGCCGTCCTCCGTTCTTCGCCACGACCTCGTCGGGCGCGTCGACCTGCGCTGATTCCTCGGTCGCCGGACCCGCGGCGGGAGCGAGCCGCCCGCGCCCCCGGGCCGCCGAGCGCAGTTCGTCCAGCGTCGTGCGCCGGGCCTCGCACCACTGCTCGAGCTCGCGCAGCACCCGCCAGGGCGCCCGGGGATCACGGAACGTGGCCGTGCCCACCTGGACGGCGTCGGCTCCGGCCTGCAACAACTCGACCGCGTCGCGGCCCGAGGACACGCCGCCGACGCCGACGAGGGGCAGGTCGGGAAAGGCGGCCCGGCACTCCCACACGGCCCGCACCGCGACCGGGTGGACCGCGGCGCCGGAGAGTCCGCCCCCGCCGGCGCCCAGCACCGGTCGGCCCGTCTCGGTGTCGAGCGCCAGGCCGAGCAGGGTGTTCACCAGCGTGAGGCCCTCGGCCCCGGCCTGCACCGCCCCGGTGGCGATCTCGACGATGTCGGGCACGTTCGGGCTCAGCTTGGCCCAGCGCGGCAGGCCGCAGTCCGTGGCGGCCAGGCCCGCCCGGTGGCCTCCGCCGAGTGGGCGAACATGCGCGAGCGGTCCTCCACGTTGGGGCAGCTCACGTTCACCTCGAGCGCCACGATGCCGGTCCCGTCCGCCGAGGCGGCGGCCGTCGCCACCGCGTCGGCCGCCCGCCGGTAGTCCTCGACCGAGCGGCCCCAGATGCTGACGACGACCCGGGCGCCCGACCGGGCCAGCGCCGGCAGGTCGTCGCGGGCCCACGCCTCGAGCCCGGGTCCCTGCAGCCCGACGCTGTTGAGCATCCCGGGCCCGACCTCGTGGACCCGCGGCGCGCGGGTTGCCCGGCCAGGGGTCGACCGAGAGCGACTTGACCACCACCGCGCCCAGGTCGGCCAGCGCGCCGTACTCGGCCAGCTCGGTGCCGTGCCCCGACGTCCCCGACGCCGTCATGATCGGGTTGGGCAGCGCCACCGCGCCGACCCGGGTGGACAGCCCGGAGGAGCGCTGCTGGGCGCGGCCCCGGCTCACCGCGCTCGACCCCGGGGGGCCGGATGCAGGTCCTGGAGCGGGCGCACCTCGAGCGGGTGGGAGCGGGCGTCGGCCATGCCCGCCGCGGCGGCCCGCGCCGCGGCCAGGGTGGTGAGACAGGGCACCTTGTAGGCGACGGCGGCCGAGCGGATGTGCTGGCCGTCGGCCCGGGGACCCAGCCCGCGCGGCGTGTTGACCACCAGCTGCACCTTGCCCTGGGCGATGAGCTCGACGGCGTCGGAGGCCACGCCCTCCTCCCCCACCTTGGCCACGAGCGTGTCGACGGTGAGCCCGGCGGCGCGCAGGTAGCCGGCGGTGCCCAAGGTGGCCGCGATGGAGAAGCCGAGCTCGCTGAAGGAGCGGGCCACCTCGAGGCCGGCCGGCTTGTCCCGGTCGGCCAGGGACAAGAAGACGGTGCCCGAGTCGGGCAGGCGCGTGCCGGCCGCCATCTGGCTCTTGGCGAAGGCCAGGCCGAACGTGATGTCGACCCCCATCACCTCGCCGGTCGAGCGCATCTCGGGCCCGAGCAGCGTGTCGACCCCGGGGAAGCGGTCGAAGGGCAGGACCGCCTCCTTCACGCTCACGTGGTCGAGCACCGGGACCCGCCCGATGACGTCGGGCGCCAGCATGCCCTCGCGGCGCAGCTCGGCCAGCGTCTGGCCCACCATGACCCGCGCCGCCACCATGGCCAGCGGCACGCCCGTGGCCTTGGCCACGAAGGGGACGGTCCGGCTGGCCCGCGGGTTGGCCTCGAGCACGAAGGCCTGGCCGTCCTTCACGGCGTACTGCACGTTGATCAGCCCGCACACCTCGAGCGACTCGGCCAGGGCCGTGGTGAAGCGCTCGAGGGGCTCGATCACCTCGGGCGAGAGCGTCTGCGGCGGCAGCGCGCAGGCCGAGTCCCCCGAGTGCACCCCCGCCTCCTCGACGTGCTCCATCACCCCGGCGATCAGGATCTCGCCCGCGCCGTCGCGCACCGCGTCGACGTCGACCTCGATCGCATCCTCCAAGAAGCGGTCGACCAGCACCGGTCGCTCGGCCGTGACGCCGCCCTCGCGGGCGAGGCGCGCCGGTCGTCATCGACTGCATGACCCGGCGCACCCCCTCGTCGTCGTAGACGATCTCCATGGCCCGGCCCCCGAGGACGTAGCTCGGGCGCAGCAGCACCGGGTAGCCGACCCGCTGGGCCACGGCCAGCGCCTCGGGCGTGGTCGACGCCGTGCCGCCCGGGGGCTGCGGGATGGACAGGCGCGCGCAGCAGGGCATTCCAGCGCTCGCGGTCCTCGGCCAGGTCGATGGAGGCCGGGCTCGTCCCGAGCACGAGCTCGGGGGCAGCGAGCCGGCCAGCTTCAACGGCGTCTGGCCGCCCAGTGACACGATGACGCCGGCCACCGAGCCCCCCGGCCGCCAGCTCGGCCTCGAGCACGTTGGCCACGTCCTCGTCGGTCAGGGGCTCGAAGTAGAGGCGGTCCGACGTGTCGTAGTCGGTGGAGACCGTCTCGGGGTTGCAGTTGATCATCACCGTCTCGTAGCCGGCGTCGCGCAGCGTCATGGAGGCGTGCACACAGCAGTAGTCGAACTCGATGCCCTGGCCGATCCGGTTGGGCCCCGAGCCCAGGATGACGACGCGGGCCCGTTCCGACGGGCGCACCTCGTCCTCCTCCTCGTAGGTGGCGTAGTGGTACGGGGTGAAGGCCTCGAACTCGGCCGCGCAGGTGTCGACCGTCTTGAAGGTGGCCCGCACGCCCTCGGCCAGCCGGGCCGCCCGGACGTCGCCGGCCGGCTCGTCCCGGAGGAAGCCGATCTGGGCGTCGGAGAAACCGAGACGCTTGGCCCGGCGGTAGTCGGCCCGGGTCAGCGCCGGCGCGGCCTCCAGGCGCTGCCCGCTCGGTCGCGATGCGCTCGAGCTGGTGCACGAACCAGGGGTCGATGCCGGTCCGGGCCACCACCGTCGTCGGCGCCGACGCCGCGGCGCAGGACCGCGTCCAGCTCGAAGATGCGCTCGGGCGTGGGCACGCCGATGCGGGACAGCAACTCCTCGTCGCTCAGCCCGTCGAGCACCGCCTCGGCCTCGTCGGCGTTGAGCCCGGTCCGCCCCTGCTCCAACGAACGCAAGGCCTTCTGCAGCGACTCGCAGAACGTGCGGCCGATGGCCATGACCTCGCCCACCGACTGCATGCGCGTGCCCAACCGCGCCGTCGGCGCCGGGCAGCTTCTCGAAGGCCCAGCGCGGCACCTTGGTCACCACGTAGTCGATGGTCGGCTCGAACGAGGCGGGCGTCGCCTTGGTGATGTCGTTGGGGATCTCGTCGAGCCGGTAGCCCACGGCCAGGCGGGCCGCGATCTTGGCGATCGGGAAGCCGGTCGCCTTGGAGGCCAGCGCGGAGGAGCGCGACACGCGCGGGTTCATCTCGATGATGACCCGGCGCCCCGTCTCGGGGTCCACCGCGAACTGCACGTTGGAGCCGCCGGTCTCGACCCCGACCCGGCGCAGGCAGGCGAAGGCGTCGTCGCGCATGGCCTGGTACTCGACGTCGGTCAGCGTCTGCGCCGGCGCCACCGTGATGGAGTCGCCGGTGTGCACGCCCATGGGGTCGAAGTTCTCGATGGAGCAGACCACGACGCAGTTGTCCGCCCCGTCGCGCATGACCTCGAGCTCGAACTCCTTCCAGCCGGCGATCGACTGCTCGACGAGGATCTGGCCGACCGGGCTGGCGGCCAGGCCCTCGCTGGCCAGCTGGCCGAAGTGCGCGGCGTCCTCGGCGATGCCCGTGCCCTTGCCGCCCAGAATGAAACTCGGGCGCACCATGATCGGAAACCCGATCTCCTCGGCGATCTCCTCCGCCTCGGCCAGCGAGTGGGCGAAGCCCGAGCGCGGCACCTCGAGCCCGATGCCCTGCATGGCCGCCTTGAACTGGTCGCGGTCCTCGGCCGTGGTGATGGCCTCGGGCTTGGCCCCGATGACCTCGACGCCGTAGCGCTCGAGCGCGCCGCGCTCGACCAGCTCCATGGTCAGGTTCAGCGCGGTCTGGCCGCCGAGCGTGGGCAGCAGGGCGTCGGGCCGCTCCTTGGCGATGATGGCCTCGAGCACCTCGGGGTCGAGCGGCTCCACGTAGGTGCGGTCCGCCGTGTCGGGGTCCGTCATGATGGTGGCCGGGTTCGAGTTGGCCAGGACGACCCGGTAGCCCTCCTCCTTCAGGACGCGGCAGGCCTGGGTGCCCGAGTAGTCGAACTCGCAGGCCTGGCCGATGACGATCGGCCCCGACCCGATGACGAGGATCGACGAGAGGTCGTCGCGGCGCGGCACTGGTCGTCCCCCGTCTCAGCGCGCCCCGGCCCGGGCGGACCGGGCGGAGGTCGGATGGGCCAGCATGAGGTCGCGGAAGCTGTCGAAGAGGTAGCGGGCGTCGTGGGGCCCGGGCGCCGCCTCGGGGTGGTACTGCACCGAGAAGGCCGGCGCGCTGCGGCAACGGAAGCCCTCGATCACGCCGTCGTTGAGGTTGACGTGGGTGACGTCGGCGTCGGGGACCGAGTCGGGGGCCACCGCGTAGTTGTGGTTCTGGCTGGTGATCTCGACCACGCCGGTCTCGAGGCGCTGCACCGGGTGGTTGGCCCCGTGGTGCCCGAAGGGCAGCTTGTAGGTGCGCCCGCCCAGCGCGGCGGCCAGGATCTGGTGGCCCAGGCAGATGCCGAAGATGGGCACCCGGCCCACCAGGTCGGCCACGGCGCCCGTCGGGCCGGCCAGCGCGGCCGGGTCGCCCGGGCCGTTGGAGAGGAAGACCCCGTCGGGCTCGAGGGCCAGCACGTCGTCGGCCGCCGTGCCGGCCGGGACCACGGTGAGGTCGCCCAGGGTGGCCAGCAGGTCGACCATCGTCGCTCTTCACCCCGAAGTCGTAGGCCACGATGCGCAGCCCGTCCGCGCCGGAGGCGGCGGCGCCGGTCGCCGCCCGGGCGTACGGCGCGGCCACCGTCACCCCCGAGACCAGGTCCATCCCGTCGGTGCCGGTCGCCCCGGCCGCGGCGGCCCGCAGCTCGGCTTCGCTCGCCGTGCCGAAGGCGCACGGGACGGCGCCGGCGTCGCGCACGTGGCGGGCGACACGCCGCGTGTCGACGCCGGTGAGCGCGGGGACCCCGTGCCGGGCGAGGAAGGGCTCGAGCGCCTCGGTCGAGCGCCAGTTGGAGGGCAGCTCGGCCAGGTCGCACACCACCACGCCGCGGCAGTGCACCCGCGCCGCCTCGTCGTCGGCGGCGTTCGTGCCGTAGTTGCCGATGTGGGTGTTGGTGAACGCGATCACCTGCCCGGCGTAGGACGGATCGGTGATCACCTCCTGGTAGCCGCTCATGGCCGTGTTGAAGACGAGCTCGCCCATGGCGATCGGGACCGGCGCGCCCGCGGCCTCGCCCGCGAAGACGGCCCCGTCGGCCGTGACCAACAGGGCGGGCGCCCTGTCGCGTGGCGCCGGCGCTCGAGGCGTCACCGTTGCGCCGTCGCGTCGATGACGACCGGCTCGCCGCGCAGCACCGTGTGGCGCACCGCGCCCGTCAGGGTGCGGCCGGCGTAGGGCGTGTTGCGGCTGCGGCTGGCCAGGCGATCGGGGTCGACCGTCGTCGTGGCCGTGGGGTCGAACACGCAGAGGTTGGCCGTGGCCCCCACCTCGACCGGCCCACCCTGCGCGCTGTGCCCGCCGGGGCGGGAGTCGGTCGCCCGCAGGCGGGCGATGGCCGCGGGCTGCGCGCTCATCAGGGCGAAGACGCGCGCGGGACCGAGGTGGGGCGAGAGCACCTGCCAGGCGATGGGCAACGCGGTCTGGAGCCCGAGCATGCCCGGAGGGGCCTGGTCGAACGGGGCGTCCTTGGCCTCGGGCGCGTGCGGTGCGTGGTCGGTGGCCACGGCGTCGATGGTGCCGTCGCAGAGCCCGGCCACGACCGCCGCCACGTCCTCGTCGGTGCGCAGGGGCGGGTTGACCTTGAAGACCGTGTCGTAGCCGGCCACCGCGGCGTGGGTGAGCAGCATGTGGTGGGGCGCCGCCTCGGCCGTGACGGGCAACCCCTCGCGCTTGGCCAGGCGGACGAGCTCGACCGAGCCCGCAGTCGAGAGGTGGAGGAAGTGCACCGGCGCGCCGGTCAGGCGGACCAGCGCGATGTCGCGGGCCACCATGACCTCCTCGGCCGCCGCCGGCATGCCCGGGAGCCCGAGCCGGCTCGACCACGACCCCTCGTGCATGGCCCCGCCCTGGGCCAGGCAGTCGTCCTCGCAGTGCTGGGCCAGCGTGACGCCGAGGCCCTTGGCGTAGTCGAGGGCGCGGCGCATGAGCCCGCCGTCCTGCACGCCGGCGCCGTCGTCGGTGAAGAGCCTGACCCCGAGGTCGGCCAGCTCGCCCATCGGGGCCAGCGCCTGGCCCGCCCGGCCGACCGTGATGGCCCCGGCCACCGCCACCTCGGCCGGCGCGCCCCGCCCGAGCTCGAGCACCTGACGGGCCACCCCGGCCGAGTCGATGGCCGGCTCGGTGTTGGGCATGGCCACGACGGCGGTGTAGCCGCCGAGCGCGGCGGCCCGGGCGCCGCTCTCGACCGTCTCGGCCTCCTCGCGGCCCGGTTGGCGCAGGTGGGTGTGCAGGTCGACCAGGCCGGGCCCGACGAGGCAGCCGGTGGCGTCGAGCACCGTGCAGCCGGCCGGCGGGTCGATCGTCTCGGCCAGCGCCACCACGGTGTCGCCCGACACGGCGACGTCGAGGCGGGCCAGTCCGTCGGGACCGACCAGCGAGCCGCCCCGGACGACCAATGTGAGCTCAGGCAACGGACGGCACCTCCACCGCTCCGGGCAGCTCGCCCCCGAGCAACAAGAAGAGGATGGCCATGCGCACGGCCACCCCGTTGGTCACCTGCTGGGTCACGACCGTGCGCGGGCAGGTCGGCCACGTCCGAGGCGATCTCGACGCCGCGCACCATGGGCCCGGGGTGGGTCACGATGGCGTCCTCGCCCAGCCGCTGCACCCGGCGCGCCGTGAGCCCCCAGCGCGCCGTGTACTCGCGCAGCGAGGGCACGAACGAGCCGCTCCCCCGCTCGGCCTGGAGGCGGAGCAGCGAGACGACGTCGGCGTCGGCCAGCGCGTCGTCGAGGTCGGTGGCCACCTCGACCGGCCAGCCCTCGAGCGAGGGCGGCAGCAGGCTGCCCGGTCCGACCAGGGTGACGTGGGCTCCCAGGGCGGTGTAGGCCAGCACCTCGGAGCGAGCCACCCGGCTGTGGCGGACGTCGCCGACGATGAGCACGCGCAGGCCCTCGAAGCAGCCGACGCCGAGGTCCCCGGGCGCCACACCCTTGCGTTCGGCCAGCACCTGGCGCACGGTGAAGCAGTCCAGCAGGGCCTGCGTCGGGTGCTCGTGCCAGCCGTCGCCCGCGTTGATGACCGCGGCCCGCTCCACCCAGCGGGTCACCTGGTGCGGTGCGCCCGACGAGGAGTGCCGGATGATGACGGCGTCGATGCCCATGGCCTCGACCGTCTCGACCGTGTCGCGCAGGCACTCGCCCTTCTTGACCGACGAGGAGGCCACGGCGAGCGAGAGCACGTCGGCCGACAGGCGCTTGGCCGCGGTCTCGAAGGACAGCCGGGTGCGGGTCGACTCCTCGAAGAAGAGGGTGGCCACCACCTTGCCGCGCAGCGTGGGCACCTTGGGCACCGAGCGCCGCTCGACCTCGGCGAACGCCTCGGCCACCCGGAGCACCTCGCCGATGCCGTCCGCGCCGCCCAGGTCGGCCACCGAGAGCAGGTGCTGGGGTCCGCTCACCGGTCCTCCAGGGTGCCGATCCAGACGCCGTCCTCGCCGACGTCGACCATCTCCTCGCGGCGCGTGGGCAGGTTCTTGCCCACGAAGTCGGGGCGGATGGGCAGCTCGCGGTGGCCCCGGTCGACCATGACGGCCAGCTGCATGGCCCGGGCCCGGCCGAAGTCGTTCAGCGCGTTGAGGGCGGCCCGGATGGTGCGCCCGGTGAAGAGCACGTCGTCGACCAGCACCACCACCCGGCCGGCCAGGTCGACCGGCACGTCGGTGACCGCCTCGGGCAGCACCGGGCGCAGGCCGATGTCGTCGCGGTAGAAGGCCACATCGAGCGTGCCCAGCTGCAGCGCGCCGCCCTCGATGTGACGCAGGAGCTCCGCCATTTTGCTGGCCAGCGGGACGCCGCCGGTCTGGAGCCCGATGAGGACGACGTCGTCGACGCCACCGTTGCGCTCGATGATCTCGTGCGACATGCGCGTGAGGGCGCGCTGGACGTCGGCCGAAGTGAGGACCTGGGAGTGGGCCACGAACACGCCCCCGTGGGGTCGCGTATGACTGCGCTCGCGTTCGGCCACTGCTCCTCCTGCCGTGTGAGCCTCACGGGACTCACTTCACGGTCAGGTGTCCACCTTAGCGCGCCCGCCGGCGGCGGTCGCCGTGGCGCCCCGGCCGGGGCCGTCCTGCGGACCGGCCGGTGTCGCCGCTCAGCAGCAGTGGCCCTGCTGCTGCGGTGACGTCGGGATCTGCCCGGCGACCGTCGAGATCACGCCGGTGTTGTGGTCGATCATCCGGATGGCGTCGTTGAAGAAGTCGGCGACGTAGACGTTCCCCTGCCCGTCGACGGCGACGCCACTTACCCCGCCGAAGCTGGCGGTGGCGGCCGGTCCCCCGTCACCCGCCGTCTGCCCCGGTTCGGGCAACGTCTCGACGCCCGTGCCGGCGGCCGCCACGACCCGTCCGTTGGCCACGTCGAGCTCGAGCAACCGCCGGCCGTAAGCCTCCGTGACGAAGAGCGTGTGGTCGTTGCCGACTGCCAACCCGGTCGGATCGTGTGCGCGCCCCGTCCCCGCCAGGGCGGGATCCTTGTTCGTGGAGAGGATGGTCGACGTCACACCGGTGGCCGCGACCCTCTCGCGGACGGTGCCACACCCGGTGGCGATGAAGAGGTTCGAAGAACTGTCGACGGCCACGCCCACCGGCGCACACGGATGGGTGGCCGCCTGGCAGATCCCGTCGAGCGGGCCACAGTGGATCCCCGGACCGGCGGCGGTCGTGATGCGTCCCGTGGCCAGCGACACCCTCTGGACCTCGTTGTTGGCGGGCTCGGCCAGGTACAGGTCCCCGTCGGGACCCACGGCGATGGAGTCGCCGAGGCCCCCGACGGCGGTCCCCTCGCCCGCGAAGTTCAGGGACGCCCTGAGCGCCGGGCCCCCGTTGCCACCCGAGCCGGCGCGGCCGTCTCCGGCCACGGTCGAGATCACCCCTTCGCCCGCCGAGACCTTGCGCACCCGATCGCCGTCATCGAAGTAGACGTCGCCGTTCGGGGCGACGGCGACGCCGCCCGGGCTGGACAGCGTGGCCTCCGGGCCCGGGCCACCGTCGCCGGAGAAGCCCGGCGCTCCGGTGCCGGCCACGACCTCGAGCTGCTGCGTGGCCCCGACCACCTCGTACACCCGGTTCCCGTCGGTGAAGTAGGCGTCCCCGCCCCGGTCGAGGGCGACGCCGAGCGGGCCGCTCAACTGGAACGAGGTCGCCGCACCGAGCGAGGGGCCTTGCACCCGACGCTGCACCTGCGGGGCGGGCGGACGAGGTGCGGGCCGACGCGGCGGGGCGGGACCACCGCCCCCGAGCGACACCACGACCACGGCCGCCACGGCGAGCACCAGGGTCACCAACGCGATGGCGCGCCACCTCCGGCGGCGCTGCAGCCGGCGCGCCTCGCGGATGAGGGCCTCGGTCCGCTCCGCCTCGGTGGCGTCGGGTGGCCCGAGAGTGAGCGTCACCGCAGTCCCTCAATGATCTGTATCAATTCGTCGGGCTGATAGCCCTGCTGGCGGGCGTAGCGCACCAGTTCCCGCGCCCGCGCGATGAGGGCGCTGCGCTCGGGCGCGCGTCCGCTGACCGTGATCCCGTGGCCCCGCCGGAACTCGACGAGCCCTTCGTCGCGCAGTTGGCGCATGGCCCGCAGCACGGTGTTGGCGTTCACGCCCAGCACGGTGGCCAGATCGCGCGCCGGAGGGAGCCGCTCGCCGGGGGCGGCTTCGCCGTCGGCGATGGCCCGACGGATTTCGGCCGCCACCTGTTCGTGGAGCGGGGCCGGGTCGCTGGGGTCGACGTGCAGGTCCGGCATGGTGCTAATGAGATTAGCACTACTGGCGTGGAACCTCAAGGGCCGGCGCCCGGGAGAATCAGCCCGACCTGACCTCGCGGGCGATGGTCGAGAGGATGCCGTTGACGAACGCGCCGGACTCGTCGGTCGAGTACGCCTTGGCCAGCTCGACCGCCTCGTCGATGACCACGGCGGTGGGCGGGCCCTCGGGATCGGCCAGCTCGGCCACGGCCAGGCGCAGGACCAGGCGGTCGATCACGGCCATGCGCTCGAGGGGCCAGTTGGCCGAGGCGGCGCCGATGCGGCGGTCCGCCTCGTCGCGCCCGGCCGAGGCGTGCTCGAGCAGGGTGCGGACATAGGGGTCCGGCGGCACGGCCAGGGCGTCGACCACGGTGACCGGGTCCTCCCCCTTGAGCTCCGCCTCGTAGAGGAGCGAGAGCGCGCGTTCCCGTTGCTGGTGGCGCGGGGCGTCGTCAGCCATGCCGGGCGCTAGGCCCGGGTCAGGTAGTCGCCTGAGCGGGTGTCGATCTTGAGGACGTCGCCG
The DNA here is from genome assembly GCA_963726545.1 of uncultured Acidimicrobiaceae bacterium. Lineage (GTDB taxonomy): Bacteria > Actinomycetota > Acidimicrobiia > Acidimicrobiales > RAAP-2 > Bog-473. The sequence continues at coordinate 55,957 of CAVSCV010000008.1, forward strand.
GTGTTCACGAACAGCGGCACCTGGACCACCAGGCCGGTCTGCAGGGTGGCCGCCTTGCGGGCGCCCGAGACCCGGTCGCCCTGCATGCCGGGCTCGGTCTCGGTGACCGTGAGCTCGACCGCGGCGGGCAGGTCGACCCCGACGATCTCGCCGTTGTACATCTGAATGTTGGCGTCGTCGCCTTCCTTCAGATAGTTGGGCGCGTCGCCCAGCGTCTCGGGGGCCGCGTTCATCTGCTCGTACGTCGTGGTGTCCATGAACACGTAGTCGGTGCCGTCGCGGTAGAGGAACTGCATGTCGCGCTTGTCGATGATGGCCTGCTCGAGCTTCTCGTCGGCCCGGTACGTGCGCTCGATCACCGCACCGCTGCGCAGGTTCTTGAGCTTGGTGCGCACGAAGGCACCGCCCTTGCCCGGCTTGACGTGTTGGAACTCCACGACGCTGAACAGGCCCTCGGGCAGGTCCAGGCTCATGCCGTTCCTCAGGTCATTGGTCGAGACTGCCATGGATGTCCTTTGTGAATTGGGTCAGGGGGCGAGCGCCGTCCTCGGTCACGACGAGCGTGTCCTCGACGCGGACGCCACCGTGCCCGGGAACGTACACACCAGGCTCCACGGTGACGACGAAGCCGGGGGCGAGGATAGCAGTGCCCAGCTGCGAGACGGTCGGGGCCTCGTGGATGTCGAGGCCGACCCCGTGGCCCGTGCCGTGCTCGAAACGGTCGGCCCAGCCGGCCTCGCTGATGATCTGGCGGCAGACGTCGTCCACCTCCTTGGCGCTGATCCCAGGACGCACCGCCCGCGCCCCGGCCGCCTGCGAGGTGCGCACCACGTCGAAGATGCGCGCCAGCTCGCCCTCGGGGTCGGTGTCGACACAGAAGGTGCGCGTCATGTCGGAGCGGTAGCCCTCGAAGGTGGCCCCGAAGTCGACCACCACCGGGTCGCCCGGGGCGATGGCGCGGCCGCCGGGGTGATGGTGCGGCTTGGCCGAGTTCTCCCCCGCCGCCACGATGGTGTCGAAGGCCGTGCTCTCGGCGCCGCCCCGGCGCATGGCCGTGTCGAGTTCGAGCGCGAAGTGCTCCTCGGTCACGCCCTGGCTCATGAGGGGCAGCACCTCGAAGAGGGCGGCGTCGGCGATGGCGGCGGCCCGCTCCATGCGGGCGATCTCCGCCGCGTCCTTGCGCTCGCGCAGCGCCTCCACCGCGTTCGAGGTCGGCACCAGGTGGTCGGCGTCGACCAGGTCGGCCCAGACCCGCTGGCCGCTCCAGGTGATGTTGTCGGCCTCGAGCCCGATGCGGGTGACGAGGGTGAGCGCCTCGCGGGCCGCCTTGCGCTGCGCGGCCACCGGCCCGATCTCAATGTCGACCTGCGCCGCGGCGCCCGCCCCCTCGAGCTGCTCGGCCGACTGCGTGCGGTAGCGCCCGTCGGTGGTGAGCAGGGCGCGCTGGCGCGACACCGTGAGCACGCCGGCCGAGCCGGAGAAACCCGTGAGGTAGCGGATGTTGGGCAGCGTGGTCACGACCAGCGCATCGACCCCGAGGTCGTCGAAGGCGGCGCGCAGGCGGTCGAGGCGACCGGTCACGGTGATCGGCGGCAGGGCCGTGGTGGCCGGCGTGTAGGGGTTGGCCCGGTCCCCGGCCTTGGCCGGGGCGCCCCGGGTGGTGGAGGCGGCGCTCGTGGTGGTCATCGGTCCTGTGCTCCCTTCAGCAGTGCGGCAACGGCATCGATGGCGAGCTCGTAGCCCAGCCCGCCGAAGCCGGCGACGACGCCGGAGGCGACCGGCGCCAGCACCGAGGTGTGGCGGAAGGGCTCGCGGGCGGCCGGGTTCGAGAGGTGGAGCTCGACGAGGGGCCCGTCGAAGGCGGCCGCCGCATCGTGCAGCGACCACGAGGTGTGGCTCAGTGCCCCGGCGTTGACGACCAGCGCGTCGGCCCGGCCCCGGGCCCCGTGCACGGCGTCGACCAGCTCGCCCTCGTGGTTGGTCTGGCGGTGCTCGAGGTCGAGCCCGTGCCGGGCCGCCGCCGCCTCGGCCCGCTTCACGTGGTCCGCCAGCGTGGCCGTGCCGTAGATCTCGGGTTCGCGCTCACCGAGCAGGTTGAGGTTCGGGCCCGACAGCAGCAGGACGAGGCTCACGGTCGGGCACCCATGTCCGCCAGGGTAGCGACCACGTCCGCGCGGGCCACGCCGCGCACCGGCTCGACCCCCCGGGGGCCGTCGAGCACGAAGGTCAGGTCGTGCTGGGCCTTCTTGTCCCGGCCCATGTAGGCGATCAGCTCCTCCGCCTCGGCCCCCGGCGGCAGGTCCATGGGGAGGTCGAAGCTGCCCACCACGGCGCGGTGCTCGGCCACCCGCGTGGCGTCGATCCGCCCCAGGCGCTCGGCCAGGCGGGCCGCGAAGAGGATCCCGATGGCCACCGCCTCGCCGTGGCGCAGGTCCCAGTCGGGGTGCTCGCTCAGCCCGGCGGCCTCCAGCGCGTGGCCCAGCGTGTGCCCGTAGTTGAGGATCATGCGCCGGCCGCCCTCGCGCTCGTCCTCGGACACCACCGCGGCCTTGATGGCCGCGCACCGGGCCACCTGATCCTCGATGGGCTGGTCCGCGCTGGGCCCCTCGCCCAAGAAGGCGTACTTGGCGATCTCGCCCCGCCCGCAGGCCCACTCCCGGGGCGGCAGGGTCGTGAGCGTCTCGGTGTCGCACAGCACGGCGTGGGGTTGCCAGAACGCGCCGACCAGGTTCTTGCCCTCGGGCAGGTTCACCCCCGTCTTGCCGCCGATGGCCGCGTCCACCTGGGCCAGCAGCGAGGTGGCCACGTTGAGGTAGGCGGTGCCCCGGTGGTAGGTGGCCGCGGCGAACCCGGCCACGTCGGTCACGATGCCGCCGCCCACCGCGATGACCACGTCGGCCCGGGAGAGCCCGGCGGCGGCGAAGCGCCGGGCCAGCGCCTCCACCGTGGCCAGCGTCTTGGCCTCCTCGCCCTCGGCGATGGTGCAGACCTCGAAGGGCACGCCCGGGTCGAGGCCCACCAGCCACCCGGCGTCGCTGATGGCCTCCTGGGTGACGACGGCCGCCAGCTTGGCCCCGGCGGGCACGAAGCGGGCCACGTCGTGGCGGGCGCCCGCCCCCACCAGGACGGGGTAGGACCGCTCGGCCAACTCGACGGAGAGCGCGTGCACGTCAGCCCCCGGTGCCGAAGCCGTTGGGACCACCCTCGACCACGTCGATCACCAGGTCGGCCCCCACTGCGGCGAGGATGCGCTCGGCCACCTCGTCGGGCTCGAGGTCGTCCACGTCGACCACGAGATCGGCCACCTCTTCGTAGAACGGTGCCCGCACGGCGTGCAACCGCACCACGGCCTCGGCCGGGTCGTCGCCCAGCAACGGGCGCCCGGCGCCGTCGCCGACCCGGGCGGCCAGCGTCTCGGGCCGGGCCCGCAACCACACCACGGTGCCGCTCGACGCGATGCGGGCCCGGTTGTCCGGGCTGAGCACGGCGCCGCCGGCCACCGAGACCACCGAGGGCAACGGGTCGTCGCAGGCCCGGGCGAGCACGGTCGCTTCGGCGGCGCGGAAGGCGGCCTCGCCGTCGCGGGCGAAGAGCTCGGGCACGGTGAGCCCCGTGTCGGCCTCCACGTCGGCGTCCGAGTCGAAGTAGCGCCAGCCCAGCGCGGCGGCCAGCAGCTGACCGGTCGTCGTCTTGCCGGCGCCCATCATGCCGACCAACAGAATGCGCGGCGTCATCCCGCCGCGCTGCCGACGCCGTCGGGGTCCGGCGTCGCCTCGGGCTCGTTGCCGGCGAAGGCGCCCGAGGCCGAGCCCGGCTGGCCCACCGCGGCGGACGGCGCGGAGCCCAGCGCGTCGAGGTAGCCGTCGCGGTTGCGCACCACTTCGGCCAGCGAGTCGCCGCCGAACTTGCGCAGCGCCTCGTTGGCCAGGACGAGCGCCATCATCGATTCGGCCACCACACCCATGGCCGGCACGGCCGTGGTGTCGGTGCGCTCGCGGAAGCTGAGGGTCGACTCCTTGGTGACCACGTCGACCGTCTGCAGCACCGGACGGTTCAGCGTGGCCAGCGGCTTCATGGCCACCCGGGCCACCACCAGCGCGCCGTTGGAGATCCCGCCTTCTATCCCGCCGGCCCGGTCCGTCGGCCGGACGTAGCCGTCGGACTCGTCGTAGAGGATGGCGTCGTGGGCCTCCGAGCCGCGCCGGCCCACGTTCTCCCACCCCTCGCCGATCTCGACCGCCTTCACGGCCTGGATCGACATCAGGGCCTGGGCCAGGTTGGCGTCGAGCTTGCGGTCCCACTGCACGTGGCTGCCCAGGCCGACGGGCACCCCGTAGGCCAGCACCTCGGCCACGCCGCCCAGCGAGTCGCCGGCCTTGCCGGCCGCCTTCACCGCGGCGATCATCGCCTCCTCGGCCGCCGGGTCGAAGCAGCGAACCGAGCTCTCGTCGATCCGGTCCAGGTCGGACGGGCCCGGCCGCGGGCTGTCCGGTCCCGTGGCCGCCTCGCCCAGCCGCACGATGTGGCTCACGATCGACACCCCGAGGTGCGTCAGCAGCAGCTTGGCCAGCGTCCCCGCGGCCACCCGGGCCGCGGTCTCGCGGGCCGAGGCCCGCTCGAGGACGTCGCGGGCGTCGTCGAAGCCGTACTTGAGCATCCCGGGCAGGTCGGCGTGGCCGGGCCGGGGCTGGGTCAGCCGCGTGGTCGGCGCCCCGGGGTCGGGGGACATCTCCTCGGTCCACTTGGGCCACTCGCTGTTGGCGATCTCGATGGCCACCGGCGAGCCGAGCGTGCGGCCGTGACGGATGCCGCCGACCAGGGTGATCTCGTCGGCCTCGAAGCGCATGCGCGGGCCGCGCCCGTAGCCGAGCCGGCGCCGGGCCAACTCGTCGCCGACGTCGGACGCCTCGACCGGCAGTCCGGCGGGCAGCCCCTCGACCACGACGACGAGGGCCTTGCCATGGGATTCGCCCGCGGTCAGGAAGCGCAGCACGGGTCAACGCTACTGGACGGTCCGCGCACCCCTTGAGCTGGGACGCGCCTCATCGGCCGTTTCGGTTGGGCCGGCGCGCGCCCGCGGCGCGCCCGGGTGCGGGACTCAGGAGTAGAAGGGGTTGTCGCCGCTGCCGTGGTCGGTGACGTCGGTCACCTTGGTCAGCTCGGGCACCTCTTCGAGCAAGGTCGTCTCGATCCCCTGGCGCAACGTCATCTGCGACATGGCGCAGCCCTGGCACCCGCCGGACAGGCGCAGGTAGGCCGTCCCGTCCTCTTCGTTGAGGGCGACCAGGTCGGCCCGCCCACCGTGGCTGGCGATCGACGGGTTGACCGCCTGCTCCAGCACGGCCATCACCCGGGTGGCCAGCGGGCCGCTGATGCCCTTGGCCAGGATTTCGGGCGGCACGCCGGGGTTGGCCTCCTCGACACTGGGCACGTTGGGGTTGACCAGCACGAGCCCGCCGCCGCCGTCCTCGGACCACTCCAGCTTGGCCCCGCGCAGCCGGTCGACGCTGGCCTCGGGCACGATCACCACGAGCTCCTCGTGCTGGTGATGGGCGTCACCCTCGCCGGCGTCGGCCACGGCCTGGAAGTAGAGGTCGTAGATGAACGAGCCGTCCTGCACCCCGCGCACCTCGAGCCACAGGGCCAGCGAGCCCGGGTCGGGCTCCTGCCCGATCGCCTCCTTGACGATCCCGAACGCCTCGGGCGTCAGGGTCACGACGGGGGCGGTGGTCTGGAGATCTTCTGCGGTCGTTGCCATGAGAGGAAGTCTACGGGGCCGCTCAGGTCAGCCTGGTCGCCTGGGCCGAGAATCGGGGGAGCCGGCTGCGCCGCCCCGGGCGGACTCGACCCGGCAGCCCCCGCCGTCCCGCCGGACGGCCTGGGCCGGGCCGCTTCGACACGGCCATTCCAGCCCGGGCCCGACCCCGGTGACCGGGCTGACCGGTCCGTCGCGGAGCACTGTGGCGGGGTGGCGATCCGGCGCTCGTCGTCGATGTCCCCCCGGACGTCGGTCCGGACGGCGCCACGAGGCGAGCGGGCGAGGGGCGAGGGGCGAGGGGCGGGGGCATGACGATGGTCGGAGGCGGCGCGGCTCGTGATCCAGTGCGATGTCATCGCGCCGCGTCGCGCGCATGTCACGGGAATTCGCGTCGAATCGTGCCTCGTCGGCGGAGGCACACGCTGTAACGTCGCTCGTCATGGCGCGTGAACCAATCGACCCGCACGAGTGGCTGAGTTTCGAGGACGACGAAGAGGAGCGGACATGGGTCTTCGACGCCACGTTCCTCACCAGTAACTGGACCTGCATCTTCGGCAACGGGTGTCAGGGCGTACTCACCGGGCCGGCCCCCGAGCTCGTGCAGGGCTGCTGCAGCTACGGCGCGCACCTGGTCGACAAGAAGGATGCCCGGCGGGTCGAGAAGGCGGCGGCCACGCTGACTCCCGAAGAGTGGCAGAACCACGGCAAGAAGAAGAACGTGATTGAGGTGAACAAGCACGGCGAGACCGTGACCAAGTTGGTCGGCGACGCCTGCATCTTCTTGAACAAGCCGGACTTCGCCGCCGGGGCGGGCTGCGCCTTCCACATCGCGGCGGAGCGCCGGGGCGTCAACTTCATGTCGCTCAAGCCCGAGGTGTGCTGGCAGCTCCCGCTACGGCGAGAGGACCAGGTCGACGACGACGGGGGCCACGTCACCTCGGTCGTGCGCCAATGGGACCGCCGGCACTGGGGCAAGGGCGGGCGCGAGTTCCACTGGTGGTGCACCGAGGCGCCCGACGCCTTCGTGGGCACCAAGCCGGTGTACAAGGAGATGGAGTCCGAACTCACCGAGATGGTGGGGGCCAAGGTCTACAAGGAGATGGTCTCGCTGCTCGACGAGCGGGCTCGGCTGCGCCAGCAGGGTGTGCCGCTCCCCCACCCGGCCGTGCGGCGACGCTCCGACACCGAGGCAGCGTCGGTCGGCGCCGTGGAGGTAGAGGTACAGGTGCAGGGGTCCGAGCCGGTCGCCTGAACGGACCGTCCGGGGTGGCAGCCGATCAGGCTGCGCAGATGATCAGGCTGTGCGGACGATCAGTCGTTGAGCGGGTCGTCGTCCGAGGTGGACGTCGCCGGCATGGAACCGAGGATGCGGTCGTACTTGTCCTCTTCCGCCATGCACCACGACGCATGCACGTCGTCCGGTTCAGCTCCGCACTCGACGCACTTCCCTGTCGACTCTGTAGAAGATCGCTTCAGGCTCCGCGCTTCCTCGAAGCGCCGATGGCGTCCTTTTTTCACGAGAACTCCTTGTCACACCCGGTCCGCGCCAACGCGAGCCGCCCCACGGCCAGACCGTACGGGCTCGTCCGACCGAATTGACAGTGTAGTGGCTGGCGGGCCCTGGTCTGCCCTGTCCCAGCTCAGCGAGATAATTCCCCGTCGGCCAGGCCCCGCTCCTCGAAGCCGCGGATGTCGTTGACCCCGTCCGGCCCGACCCGGAGCACCTGCCAACGCGGCTCTCCGTCCTGGAGGCGCATCCCGACCAGGACGGCGTTGCCGCGCACCTCGACATGGGTCACCGACGTCACACGTCGCCCGGCCTCACGCCCCTCGGCGTACCACTTCAGGACCTGGGCGCGGTTCTTGCAGGGCGGGTTGGCCTCGCCGGGCGGGCCCCAGTGGACGTCGGGACTGAGCAGCTCGGCGAAGCGCTCGAGGTCGTTGCTCTCGAGCACCTCGCGGACGTGGGCCGCCACGTACTCGGGCGTGACGGGCTTGGGGATCTGCGGCAGGTCGTCACTCACTGCCTTCCATTCCACCATCTACGCTGAGTGCGTGCCTGCGGCGTTCGATCCTCAGGAGATGATCGCCCGCTTTCGCCAGCGGGCCGAAGCGGTGCGAACGCGGGGCATGCCGCCGATCGAGGGCCCCGAACGGGTGCGCTTCCGTGAACAGGCTCAGCGGGACTTCACGGACTACGCCATGATCGGCGATGCCGAGGCCGAACTGGTCGACGGCATCTTGACCCTGCGCATCGACCTGCGGCCCAAGCCGGCACCCGGGGACGGCGACGAGGCCGGCGGCGGCGAGGAGCAGCCCTAACCGCCGTAGTGCATGCGGGTGTCCTCCATCCGCAGGACCTCGACCTCGGCCGGTTCGCCCCCCACCTCGGTGACCTCGCCGATGCAGAGGTCGTGGCTGCCGAGCTCGTCGACCCGCTCGAGGCGGCACACCAGAAAGGACGCCCTCGAGGCCAAGACGGGCAGGCGCCCGGGCCCGACCTCTTCGACCGGCTGGCCACTCATGGACGTCACCGTCCCGTCGACGGCCCGTTCCACGTCGACCACCGGCTTGACGAAGCGTCGCACCACGTCACGGTCGGACCGGGCGAGCACCGTCAGGGTGAAGGCCTCGCCGGCGCGGACGAGGCGGGTCGTGACCGACTCGTGCTCGAGGGCGACGGCGACCAGCTTCGGCTCCATGGAGACCTGCACGACCAGGTTGGCCGTCATGAGGTTGACCTCGTCGCCGGCGCGACTGCCGACGAGGTACAGACCGGTGGTGAGGCTCCAGAGCACCCGGCGGCGGTGGCGGTCGAACTCGTCGGCCGCGGGGTCGGGAGTGGTGTCGCCGGCGGCTCCGGACGGCGGGGGCGGCGCGGCGGACGGTGGTGGGGTCATCCGAAGATCCCGCCGACGCCCGAGTTGCCGCTGTTGCCCGACGTGGTCGTGGTCACCGGCGCCGAGCCGGTGATCTGACGGATGCGCTGGATGACCTCGTCGTAGAGGGCGTCGGCCTTGATGCCCTCACGCTCGGACTTGGTGAGCAGCGTCTGGTTGGTGGCGCCTGAGTTGTAGCAGTCGTTGCCCGCGTCGCCCTCGAGGCCGTAGGCCTTGGTCAACAGATCGGTGACGGTGGGGTCGGGCGAGGGCAGCGAGCTGTTGGCCATCTCGGCGTCGTTGATCATGGTGCTGCAGGCGGCATGGAGCGCGCCGGCGCCGTTGGGCGCCACCTTGGCGATGCGGGCATTGTCGGCCACCAGGGTGCCGATGTTGGCCCCGAAGCTGGTCCCCTTGACCCAGACCGACATGCGGTGGGCGGCCGAGCCCTGCTGGTCGGCCCCGGCGCACGAGGTCAAGGCGAGGGCCGATCCGAGCATGACGAGGAGCAGGGTGAGCATGGTGGTCTTGTGGCGCCGGCGTCGATCCATACGTGGCGGATCAGGTGGCCCGGACGATGTGGACGTTCCGCGGACCCTTGCGCAGCACCACGTAGCGGTCGTGCAGCAGGTCCGAGGAGCCCAGGGTGCGGGCGGCGTCGTCCTGCTTCACGTTGTTGACGTAGGCCCCGCCCTGCTCGATGGTGCGCCGGGCCTCGCCCCGTGACTTGGCCAGACCGGTGCGCGCCAGCAGGTCCACCAACCCGAGGCCGCCGTCGAGCAACTCGGCCCGGCTCACCTCCGTCGTCGGCGCGTCCTCGGTCACGGCGAGCAGCATGTCCTCGCCCAGCCCGGCGATCTCCACGTTGAAGAGCGCGGCCGAGGCCTCCTCGCACCTGAACACCTCGGCCTCGCCGTGCACCATCGCCACCACGGCGCGGGCGAGGGCCTTCTGGGCCTGGCGGCGCTCCGGGTGCGACGCCGTCTCCGAGTCCAGTTGGGAGATTGCGCCGTGATCCAAGAAGGTGAAGAACCGCAACAGCTGGCCGACCTGTTCGTCGAGCGTGTTGACGAAGAACTGGTACATGGCGAAGGGGCTGGTGCGCCGCGCATCGAGCCAGACCGTCCCGCTCTCGGTCTTGCCGTACTTGGTGCCGTCGGCCTTGAGGACGAGCGGCGTGGTGAGCCCGTAGGCCTCGTCACCGCAGACCTTGCGGATGAGCTCGACGCCCATGGTGATGTTGCCCCACTGGTCGCTGCCGCCGATCTGCAGATCGCAGCCGTGGTCCACGTGCAGGCGCAGGAAGTCGTAGGCCTGCAGGAGCATGTAGCTGAACTCGGTGTAGCTGATGCCTTGGTCCGGGCGTTCGAAGCGCGTCTTGACGGACTCCTTGCCCACCATCTGGTTCACGGTGAAGTGCTTGCCGACGTCGCGGAGGAACTCGAGGGTCGAGAGGGTGGCCAGCCAGTCGGCGTTGTTGAGCAGGAGGGCGTGGTCCAGATTGAGGAACTGGCCGAGCTGCGGGCGCACGCACTCGAGGTACGACTCGATGGTCTCGAGGGTGAGCAGCTGGCGCTCGTCCTGCTTGCCGCCGGGGTCCCCGATCATGCCGGTGCCCCCGCCGGCCAGGGAGATGGGCAGGTGCCCGCCTTCTTGGAACCGGCGCAGCGTGCAGAGCGTGAGGAGGTTGCCCACGTGGAGGCTGTCCGCGCTCGGGTCGAAGCCGGCGTAGAGGGTGATGGGGGCGGCCGGGTCATCGAGTCGCTTCGGCAGGCCGGGGTCGGTGACCTGGTGGATCAGGCCGCGGAAGGCGAGGTCCTCCGAGAGCGTGGGCATGCCTTTGATGCTGCCATACGCAGGTAGGTTGATTGGCCGCATGGTGCTCGGCGCGGGGTTCTCGGAAACGGTGCCTCCGTTGCCCATGGAGGGGTCGTTGCCGCCGGACCTCCAGGGAATGCTCTACCGGGTGGGTCCGGGACGGCGGGACGGGGCGGGCTCGACACGCGGGGCGCTGCACGCCGTGGAGCTGCGCGACGGCCAGGCGGTGTCGTACCTGCGGGTCGACTCGCCGGCGGACGCCGGTGTCTTCTGGCACGCCGGCTCGGTGCTGGCGCTGCCCGAGGCGGGACTGCCGTCGCAGTACTCCCGGCTGCTGGCGGCCGAGGAATTCGGTGGTGGCCTGACCGTGCCCATCGCCTCGCACGTGCACCGCGTGGCATCGGACGGGGCGCGGGTGCTCTTCTCGGTCGACGACGGGCTGGGTGTCGGCGACGACGCCGACGCCCGCGCCGGCGGGGAGACCGAGGTCTGGTTGCGCCTGGGCGAATGGGATGCCGGCGGGGGCCTGCGCAACGCGCAGTCGGTCGCGCTCGAGCGCGCCACGTGGCAGCACGACATCGGCGTGACCGAGGGGCACGTGGTGTTCATCGAGTCGCCGACTCGGAGGCTCGAGGGCTGGCGTGGTGCGGAGCGCGGTGCGAGCGGCGGTGTCGGTTCGGGCGGTGATGGTGGCGCGGTCGGTGCGGACGTCGACGCAGCGGCGATGTCCGAGCCGGCGGTGCCGTTCGGGTGGGTACCGGGCACCGAGGGATGGATCGGCGTGGTTCCCCGGGGCGGCGACGGCTCGCTGGTGCGCTGGGTGCGCGTCGACCCCTGCCTCGTCACCCACGTGCTCGGCGCGTGGGAGGTCCCTGCCGGCGCTCGGCCGGGAGGACGCGAGGGTCCGGGGAATGATTCGGGAGGCCTGCCCGATATTGAGCTGTTCGTGTGCCGCTACGACGTGCCCGAAGCAGGGCAGCCGGTCGATCTGGCGGCCTCGGTGGTGGGGCCGGCGGGACTCGGACGGACGCCGATCGGAGGTGGCCTGGCCGTGCTGGAGCGGTGGCAGCTCGTGGGGGATCGACTCGAGCGCACGCAGTTGGACGACCGGAAGGTGGAGTACCCACGGATGGACCAGATGTGCGAGAGCAAGCCCTTCCGGTACGGCTACACGGTCGAGCTGGCGCCGGTTCCAGGCACCTCACGTTCAGCTTCAGGGTTAGGGTCGACTTCAGGTTTAGGGTTAGAGTTCGACGGATCGGCCTCCGGCGGCTCTGACGCCGGTGCGCTGGTCCACCCGGCCGGCCTCTTGAAGTTCGACCTCGATCGGGACGAGGTGGCGTCGTGGAGCCCCGCGGAAGGGAGGCGGGTGAGCGAGCCGGTCTTCGTGCGCTCCGTCGAGGGCCACAGCGACGAGGAGGGTTGGCTCCTCACCGTGGTGGACGACCCCGACCGGGGGGCGAGCGATCTCTACGTGCTCGACGCCTCCTCGCTCGGCCGGCGCTCCCCCGAGGCCGTGATCCACCTGCCCGAGCGCCTGCCCTTCCGGAGCCACGGCGAATGGGTTCCGGCTGACCGGTATCGCTGAGGCGCTGCCGGCTCCCCCGCATGGTCGTGAGCCGGGCGTGTCGAGGGGCCTGACTTCTCCGCCGTTGAGGCACCCGTCGGTCGTGCCCTCGTCGCCTCGGCTCCTCAGGGGCCGCTGGTGATGGCCCCCGGCGACGAGGGCGCAGTGCGTGGCCGTGTCGGCCACGGTGGTGCGCGTCCGACGAGCGTGTCGGTGAACTCGCCGTTCGCCGTCGGTAGGGCGTCAGCGCACGTTCATTGCGTTCTCGTTCGAAGTGCTCGCCATCGTTGCGCGCGTATGGTTCCATAGCCACTCGAAACCCGAGCACGAAGGAGGTGCACACATGAAGTCGTCGACACACGATCAGAAGCCATTGCTGTGCGCTGCTGCTGCTGCCGCGGGTAATCGCGCTCTGCTGGCCTAACCAGCATCGAGCTCGCGGACCGGCGCAACTGCGCCGCTCACACCTTTCACCGTTGGGACGGCGCGCCTCGCCGCGCCGCGTCCCGTTGTTACACCCCCCGTGAATACTTCTTCTCTGTACTTCAAGGAGCACCAAATGCACCCCGAACTACTCCGGGCCCTCGCCAAGGCCAGACATGAGGATCTCCTCAACGCACGTCGAAGCCGAGGTCAGCCCCACAGCCAACGTCATGACCAATCACCGCGATTCCCTCGCTCACGACAGCGGGTGGGCTCGCTGCTCATCTGGGCAGGTGCACGCGTCATCGGCGACCCGAGAACCGCGCTCGAGCTCTCGCACAAGTAGTCCGCTCGAGCGATCACACCGCGCCAGACAGTGCGGCACGAGTCCCCCCGGTCGTGCCGCACTGTCTCGTGGGCCGGCGCCGACCTGGGCTCATGGTCATCCACGCAATTTCGGCGGCGTCTCCCGCACGCTGCCGGGACCGTTCACTGTGTATGACATCGAAGCCCCTGCGGGACGGACCTCGACCTGCGACGGTGTCGAGGAGGACCGAGTCGCTGGTCGCCAGCGTGGCGCAGCACCACCAGGCGATCTCGGCCCATCAGAGCCAGTTGCTCAACGCCATCGTCGAGCTCGATCGGCGCCGGGCCTGGAGGGTCGACGGGTCGTCTTCCATGGTGGCCTGGCTGACGCTGCGCTGCAGCGTGTCGGCCAGCACCGCACGCGAGTGGGTCACGGCAGCGGCCAAATTGCAGCGGCTGCCCAAGATCTCCGATGCCCTCTCGAAGGGGAAGCTGTCGTTCGATCAGGTCAAGCCGCTCGTCGAGGTGGCGAAGCCCGAGACCGACGCCTCGCTCGCCGAGCAGGCCACCCACTGGTCGGCCAAGCAGGTCCGTGAGCTCGCCATCGCTTCGCGCCAGCAATCAGACCAGCAGGCGACCGGCTTCTACGCCCGTCGGTTCCTCCGCTTCGACGATCGACGCCGCAGCCTCACGGGCGTCCTGCCCGTCGACCAGTACGCCGCGGTCAAGGGCGCCCTGGTGGATCGTGCCTCCCGAAAGGTGTCGGAGCACACCCCGTTCGACCAGCGGATGGCCGACGCACTGGTGGCCGTCTGCCAAGGGAATTCGGAGGCTGACAAGGGGCGTCGTCAGGCGGGTGGCCGGCGACGCAACCGCCCGACGATGGTCGTCCACGCCGATATCTCCTTCCTGGCCGGCGGCCCCGGATCGGCTGAGTTCGATGTGCTCGGTCCCGTCTCGACCGAAGTGGCCCGGCGCCTGGCTTGCGACGCCAAGATCTTCGTCTCGGGCGACGGCCCCGACGGTCGTTCGCTCAATCTCGGCCGCACCCGGCGAGACCCGACCGACGCGCAACGAATCGTCATTCGACGGCGCGACAAGGGGTGCCGTTTTCCCGGCTGCACCCACGTCGAATTCACCGACGTCCACCACGTCCGACACTGGATCGACGGTGGGGCGACCGACCTCGACAACCTGGTCGAGCTGTGCGATCAGCACCACCGGGCGGTCCACGAACTGGGCTGGACCGTCTCGGGCGACGCCAATGTCGAGTTGACCTTCCGAAGTCCGACGGGCCGACTCAACCGGTCGACCCCCTCACCCGCGTTCACCCAAGCGCGCGACGGACCGCCTGGTTGATCGCTTCATGGAGGGCGACGTTTTCGGCCCGTCCCGGTACCCGGACGTGGATCATGGCCGGAGCGGGTCGCTCGAGTGCTGCCTGCAACTCGTCGGCCGTCGACACTTCGTGCACGGTCAGGCCGAAGCCGCGCGCCACCGCGCCGATGTCGCTCTGAGGCGGCGTTCCGAAGAGACGCTCGAAGTCCTCGGGTGCGAGCAACCCCGCCTGGGGCAGGAAAGAGAAGATCCCTCCCCCACCGTTGTCGACGACCACGAAGGTGCAACGGGCCTCACGGTCGAGATTGACCAGGCCTGAGACGTCGTGGAGGAACGCCAGGTCACCCATCAGGGCGATGGTCGTCCCCGAGCCGGGCGAGCCGGCGGCGACACCCAGAGCGGTCGAGACGACCCCGTCGATGCCGTTGGCGCCGCGGTTGGCCAGGACCCGCGGCGGCGATGACTGCGGCGCGGCGTACCACTCGAGATCCCGTATGGGCATGGACGCCGACACGACGACCGTGGCGCTACGGCCGGCGGCGTGGGCGTAGACCTGGCGGGCCACCGAAGGCTCGCTGAGGTCGGTGGCCAGGGTCTCCTCGATGGCACTCTGCGCCGCCTCCTCCATGGCTCGCCACGACGCCAACCAGGCCGGGTCGCCGGCCTGGGCCGACTCGATCGCGGCAGCCAGCCACTCGTCGGCATCGGAATGGTGGAACTCGGTGGCCACGCGCGTGGGGTCGGTCCATTGACGCCAGGGGTCGACCACGGCGACGCGAGCCCCGCTCTCCGCGGCCCCCGACACATACTCACCGAGAGCCTTGGACAGCCAGGGCGATCCTAGGAGCAGCACGGTCTCGGGTCGTGGCGGTCCGGTCCGTACGATGGCGTCGGCCGCGGCGATCGTGCCCGGGACGCGGCAGCCCGACCGGGGATCGGCCAGCACCGGCCAGCGGAGGCGCTCGGCCAGAGCCTGGACGAGCGCAGCGCTCGGCGGTTCGGGGTTCAGACCGCCGACGACGACGATGCCGTTGCCCTGGAGCGACACCGGATCGGGGACGGACCGGCGCCGGGCCGACGAGCCGACCGCGGGACCGGGGCGGCCCGGAAGCTCGTCTGGGGTGCCGGTCAGGGGCTCGCGGAAGGCCAGGTTGAGGTGGACCGGGCCGGGACCCGTTGGCCCCTGCACCGCTTCCGCGAAGGCGCGGGCGGCCAGGGGACGCCAGACCGGCGCCTGATCGGCGGTGGGCACCCCCGGATTGGACGACCACCGGGTCGCGGTCGTGAAGAGCCCGACCTGGTCGATGGTCTGGGGCGCTCCGGCGTCGAGGAGTTCCGGTGGCCGGTCGGCGGTACAGATGATCAGGGGTACGCGGCCGTGATGCGCCTCCACCACCGCCGGATGCAGTTCGGCCGCCGCGGTGCCGCTGGTGACGCAGATGACCGTCGGGCGTCCGGTGGCCAGAGCGAGACCGACGGCGTAGAAGCCTGCGCTGCGCTCGTCGAGGCGTACGTGCGCGGTGAGGCGACCGGCCAGCGCGAGGGCGAGAGGGGTAGAACGCGAACCCGGGCAGATGACGGCGTCGGTGACTCCACAACGGACCCACTCGTCGACCAGGGTGGCGCTGAACGTGGCCTGTACGCTCATCGGGCGTGCCACTCCATGTCGAGGTACGCGGTTCGGGCCGGCCGCTGGTGGCGCTGCATGGCTTCACGCAGACGGGTCGGCTCTGGGGCGCCTTCGGAGATCTGCTCGAGAAGGACTTCACCGTGGTGGCCGTCGACCTCCCGGGCCATGGCGGCTCGGGCGACGTGCGAGCCGATCTGCCGACTACGGCGGGTCTGGTCGTCGAGGCGGTGCACGGGGTCGTCGGGAAGGAGCCCTGTGACGTCCTCGGGTACTCGCTCGGCGCAGCGCGTGGCCCTGCACGTCGCCCTGGCAGCCGAGCTGGACCTCCGCCACGTGGTGTTCATCGGCGTGACCGCCGGTATTGAGGACCCGGGCGTGCGCGAGGACCGGCGGGCAGCGGACAACGCGACGGCCGACCAGCTCGAGTCCTCGGGTGACGTCGGCGCGTTCATCGATCGCTGGCTCGGCGGCCCCATGTTCAACCGACTGACCGAGACTGGTGCGGCCGACCGCGCCGAGCGTCTCCGCAACACCGCGGCGGGGCTGGCCTGGAGCCTGCGACTCGACGGAACGGGCACCCAGACGCCCTCGTGGGACCGCCTGGGTTCGCTGGCGCCACCGGTCCTGGCGCTCGCCGGTACCGACGACATCCGCTTCGCCGGCCACGCCCTGCGCCTGGCCCGGCTCGTGCCTCGAGGTGCCGCCACGCTCGTCCCTGGTGGTGGCCACGCAGCCCACCTGGCTCAGCCCGCGCCCGTGGCGCGCCTGGTCTCGCACTGGTTGCGCGCCGTCGATCCGGTTTGAGCCTTCCTCACAGGAGCACACCGAGGGCGAGCAACAGACCGCCCACGATTTGGAGGCGAGCCGTGGCACCCAACATGGGCAGAAGCTCGCGGCCCTTCTGCTCGCTCAAGGCCAGGCGAACCGGAGCGACGGCGAGCGGGATCGCGGCCAAGGCGATGAGTGCCCAGACCTCGTAGTGCGCCACGATGCCGACGCCGACGGCTGCGGCCATGAGGGTCCCGGTGTAGAGGACACCTGCGCCACGCCGCCCCAGCCGCACGGCCAAGGTCTTCTTGCCTGCCTCGGTGTCCGTCTCGAGGTCGCGCACGTTGTTGGCCTCGAGGAGCGCGGCGGCCAGCAGTCCGACCGGGACGCCGGCCCACAACGCGTACGCCCAGTCGTAGGAATAGGCGAACAGATGGCCGGCGATGGAGATCGTGAACGGTGCGTGCTGGACGTAGGCCGAGCCTGCGGTCGCCACGAGCCCGAAGAACACGAAGACGAACACCTCGCCGAGGCCGAGATAGCCATAGGGTCGAGGACCACCGGTGTACGCCCATCCCGCGACGCCGCACAGCAACCCCAGGGGAATGAACCACCAGGTCACCCTGGCCGCCAGGATCAGGCCGGCGATGCCGGCCACACCGAAGGCGATCAGGGCAGCCAGTTTGACCTGGCGCACCGTGGCCAACTTGCCCGCCACGAGCCGCACCGGTCCCACCCGGTGCTCGTCGGTGCCGCGCACGCCGTCGGCGTAGTCGTTGACGTAGTTGGTACCGATCTGGATGCCGAGCGCGACCAGCAGGGCGAGGATGGCGTTGAGCCAGTTCAGTTCGCGCACGAACGTTGCACAGACGGCGGCGTGGCAGGAGCTCGTGAGCCGTGGGGTGGTCAGCAGGAACCGGCCGCTCGATTGGTAACCGACGGCCGTGCCGACGAGCACCGGGACCACCGCGGCGGGAAGCGTGCGCGGCCGCGCGCCAGCCACCCACAGTTTCAGCGGGGGGTTCACGGACGCCGGGGGAAGCGGGAGAAGTCCGGAGCCCGGTGTTCGACGAACGCGTTCCGGCCTTCCTGCCCTTCCTCGGTCATGTAGAAGAGCATCGTGGCGTCGCCGGCCAACTGCTGCACGCCGGCCAGGCCGTCATCGGCGGCATTCATACCCGCCTTGATCATGCGGAGGGCGATGGGCGACAGGGTGAGCATCTGTCGGCACCAGGCCATGGTCTCCTTCTCCAGGTCGTCGAGGGGCACCACGGTGTTCACGAGCCCCCAGTCGAGCGCCTGCGCTGCGTCGTACTGGCGGCACAGGAACCAGACCTCCTTGGCGCGCTTGAGGCCGATCGTCCGGGCCAGGATGGATGATCCGTAGCCGCCGTCGAAGCTGCCCACCTTGGGTCCCGTCTGGCCGAACCGGGCGTTGTCCGCCGCGATCGACAGGTCACAGACGAGATGGAGGATGTGGCCGCCCCCGATGGCGTACCCGGCCACCATGGCGACGATCGGCTTGGGGATCCGGCGCATCAGGATCTGGAGGTCGAGCACGTTGAGCCGCCCGATCCCCCGCTCGGCGACCGTGTCGTCGCCCATGTACCCGTCGTCCCCGCGGATCTTCTGGTCGCCACCCGAGCAGAAGGCGTCGGGACCCTCGCCACAGAGGATGATGACCCCGACGTCAGGGTCGTCGCGAGCCATCGTGAAGGCGTCGGTCAGCTCGAACAGCGTCTGGGGCCGGAAGGCGTTGCGGCGCTCGGGCCGGCAGATGGTGAGCTTGGCGATGCCCTCTCCCACCTCGTAGCGGATGTCCTTGAAGGCGCCGCGCTCCTCGAACTCAGGGAGGGGCAGTGGGCGGAATTCATCGAGGGGATCGTGGGGCTTGCCAGTGATCACGGTCTGCACGGCGACCTACGCTACTGGCCAGTGCCAGAACTCGTCGCACTCGACCTCCCTGGTGGATCGGGGTTTGTGGACGCCCTCCGGGCGATCTGGGATACCGGCGACGCGGCAGCGCCGCTCGACTCCCGGCTGCCCCCGGTGGTCAAGCGGGTCCTGCTCGACGCGTTGCAGCCGACTCGCATCGTGGGTTCGGACGGCGAGCAGCGCAAGCTGCCCGACGGCGTCGGGGTCGAGGCCGGCGACGCCCTGGTGGTGGCGACCTCGGGGACCTCGGGTGAGCCCAAGGGTGTCGTGCTCACCCACGAGGCCGTGGCGGCCTCGGCCGCGGCGACCACCGCCCGCCTCGGCATCGATCCCGCACGGCACACCTGGCTGGCCTGTCTCCCCCTGGCCCACATCGGAGGCCTGTCGGTCGTGACCAGATCGATCGTCTGCGGCACACCGCTCCTCGTCATGCCCGGCTTCGACGCAGACGAGGTCGAGGCCGCCGGCCGGTCCGGTCGGGTCACCCACGTTTCCTTGGTCACGACCGCCCTGCGGCGCCTCGACCCATCGGTCTTCGAGTGCGTCCTGCTCGGAGGAGGCAGGCCCCCGGACGATCTCCCGCCCAACGCGGTCACGACCTACGGCATGACCGAGACGGGTTCTGGCGTGGTCTACGACGGCAACGGCACTCGAGGGAGTCGAGCTCGGGGTTCGAGGGCCCGACGGATCGGCCACGTCGCCAGCCGGCGCCGAGGGTGAGATCCTCGTTCGGGCCCCGATGCTGTTCCGCTGCTATCGCGACGGCGCAACGGGGCGCGTCGCCGGACCGGACGGACTGCACTCGTGGTTCGCCACGGGCGATAGTGGCGCCCTGGGCGCCGATGGCCGGCTGTCGGTCTCCGGCCGCATGGCCGACGTCATCACGACCGGGGCCGAGAAGGTCTGGCCCGACAGCGTCGAGCGCGTCCTGATCGCGCACCCGGCCGTGGCCGAGGTGGCGGTCTGGAAGCGAGCCGATCCCGAATGGGGCGAGCGGGTCGTGGCCTGGGTCGTCGCGACCGACCCGCGGCCGACACTCGAGGAGTTGCGCGAGATCGTCGCGGAGGCCGTTGCGCCCTGGGCGGCCCCGAAGGAGCTCGTGTTCGTCGACGACCTGCCCCGGACGGCGGCCGGCAAGGTTCGCCGTCGGGACCTCGAAGCGCACTCGTCCTAGTCCGTCGCGTCCCCCGATCGGCTGGCCCTGAGGGCTGCGCCGACTCGTTCGAGCTTGTCGGGGTTCGACACCACCCGAATCGCGACGATCAGGCCGTCCATGATGTCGAGGACCATGGCTGCGGTCACGGTGTCCCCGTCCATGAACACGCTGGCCGGCTGGCCGTTGAGGATGACACGCTGCGGCACGCCCGCCACACGTTTGGCCACGTTCATGAGGAACCGGGAACTGCGGTGCAACCCGACCACCGGCCGGACGGCTGCCCGTACCTTGCCGCCCCCGTCCGTCCAGACGACGACATCCTCCGAGAGCATGGCGAGCAGCCCCGAGAGATCTCCAGTGGCGCACGCGGCGAGGAATCGATCGGTCAACTCCCGGCCGTGCTGGAGATCGGCGTCGAAGCGCTGACGCCGCACGTCGATGCGCTGGCGTGCCCGCGAGGCCAACTGGCGACACGCCGGCTCGGACCGCCCCAGAGAACGCGCCACTTCCTCGAAGCTGTAGCCGAAGATGTCGTGGAGGAGATAGGCGGCCCGCTCAAGCGGCGTCAGCTCTTCGAGCAGGACGAGGAAGGCGAGCGACAGGGAGTCCGACTGCTCGACGGCCGCCGTCTCGTCCATCACCACCGGCTCGGGCAGCCATGGGCCCGCATAGGACATTCGCTGGGCATGGGCCGACTCGAGCTGATCGATACAGAGGCGGGTGACGATGGTGACGAGGTAGGCCCGAACTGACCGCACGGGTTCGCCGCCACGGCGGATCCATCGGATGGAGGCCTCCTGCACGACGTCCTCGGCATCGGCGGCGCTCCCCAACATGCGATACGCAATGCCGAAGAGGAGGGACCGCCATTCCTCGAACGTGGCCGCGTCGGCCTCGGGGTCAGGCAACGGCCGCAGGCCGGGACTTGGCCTGGTCGGACAGGGCCGGGGGGATCGCACACGAGTCCGAGAAGCTCTGGCTGTGCAATCCCAGTCCGGCGTTGAACCGCGAGCGCAGGTTCTCGAGTGCGACCCAGGCCGCGAGCTCG
This sequence comes from uncultured Acidimicrobiaceae bacterium, assembly GCA_963726545.1. GTDB lineage: Bacteria > Actinomycetota > Acidimicrobiia > Acidimicrobiales > RAAP-2 > Bog-473. The sequence continues at coordinate 76,583 of CAVSCV010000008.1, forward strand.
ACGATCTCGGCGTCGCTGAAGAGGGTCCGGAGCCGGGCGGCGAGCTGGTCGGAGACCTCGGCCGGCGTACCCGACGCCTTCTCGGCGTATTCGAGAACGGCTCGCTCCCGATCATCGAAGAGCCGCGCTGTCCCGCCACTGGGCCGCGGCGCGGACCTTCGCCGGGTCGATGTCTTGGTTCATGCCCTCGTAGTAGGCGTAGTCGATGCACCACGAGCACCCGATGGTGCCGGCGGCCATCTGGATGGCCAACCAGCGCAGGGTCGGATCGAGCTTCTTCAGCCCGATCTGGACCGTGGTCTCGAGGGTGCCCATGGCAATCAGCACGCCGGAATGGTGCGCGGCAGCGGCCACGGGCTCGACGATCCGTCCAAACCGACGTTTCGCATACCGGAACGAGAGTCGGGCGATGATGCCCTTGGGTTCGTCAACCAACGGGACGTGTGCCATGTCGTGCCACCTTTCGTTCGGTGTGTTGGGTCCTCAACACCATCAGACGGAGTGGCCGCTCGAATTGTGACAGATGCTTCGACCCAGCCCGCTCAAGGGTCTGCTCACCGTCCCCCCGTCCACCACGAATGTCTGATCTTCACCCAGGATGCGGCGTCGGAGGCCAGGAACAACACAGCGGTGGCGATGTCAGCGGGCAGAACGAGCCGGTTGGTACTGTGCCCGGTGGGGAAGGAGGCGAGAGCTCCTGAACCGGTGATTGAGCCGCCGGCGCGAGAGACAACGTCGGCCGAATCTGCTCGGGAGCGCTACTGGCTGGTCCGAGCGGTTCCCGGGCTGCTCCTCGTCGGTATCGGTGTGGTCGCGATCGTGGTGGCCGTGCTGCTTGTGGACGAGGACGGAGTTACCCACGCCCCGCCCCGATGCCGGCGCTAGCGGTCCTGACCAAAGTCGCCCTCCGTGGCGTGGTCTGACGACAACTTTTCTGTCCTGCCAACACGGGATTCCCTCCATGCTCGGCAATGATCGATCTTCTGGATCAGTCGTCAACACGGGATCATTTCCCGCCGAGATGGGCGTGGCAATCTGGCAGATGGCGGTCTCGGCCGCCAAGGCGCCGGTGATTCAGCTCTCGCGGGATCTCGGATCGTGGGAGCCGTGCTCCGAAGAGGGGCGTCCAGACGGGCGGTACTCGGAGGCGGCCATTTACGCACACTCCGAGAAGGACTGACTCAGCACGCCACCGATCCGTAGCGGACGTTCTGCTGGCAAGTACCCGTATCGGTCGCTGTGGGCAGCTGGGTACTCACCACCGGCGCTGTTGTCGGGATTGAGCTCGAGCCGACAGACACCCTGCCGAGCACGAACGCTACCGTCGCGAGGAGCGAGGATTGTGGCGGTAAGGAGAAAGATCCGGAGGGCTCGTCCCATGCCAAGAACGGAGCTGGGAGTGATGAAGGCAGGGCTGGTGGTCATGGCGTACTCCTTCGTTTTTGATTCCGGTCCGGGGGCGGACCGGCGCATCCCCATGGAGTATGAAGAGGTCCAAGGACCGTCCGCTATCCGACGATTTACGGATACCCATGCACTGGGATGCGCTGTAGCTTGAGTGCAACCAGGAGAAAGGGGATCGCCGTGGTGGCTCGTGTCTCCCCCAGCGAAGGGGACCTCCGGTCCCTGGCTGGGATTGTCTCTGAAGAACGTTCCGACCTGCCTGCCCAGGGATTGCCGCTCTCGCTACTCAGCGATCTGAAGGACCAGATCCCCTGCGACTCCTTGGTGTGCGAGGGCTACGACACCACGCTGCTGGAGTACTGGTTCGACCAGCGAGTCCCCGAAGAGAGCGGGGAGGGGAACTCCATGATGGTGGACATGACGAGGGCGTTTTGGGAGCAGTACTGGGACTGCGAGTTCTGTAGCTACCCGGACCGCAGCGGAGACCTACGCAGCATCAGAAAGATTCAGGACTTCTACTCAGTCCGCGAGTGGCATTCCACGGGGATGTATCGCGACGTCATCCAACCACGAGGACTCGACAATCTCATTGGGATATGCCTGTCCGAACCTCCGGGGCCCGACGCCGGGCCGGGCCGAACCGTTCGGCTCTTCTTCTCCGCGGACCGGGCTCTGATTTCTCAGAACGCGACCGGGACCTGCTGACCTTGGCGCGACCTCATCTTCAGCAGGCCTATCACGACGCAGAGCGTCGCAGGAGCCCCGTCCCCGAGCTCACTCCCCGCCAGTGGGACCTGCTGCATCTGATTGCCGGTGGGCGAACCAATACCCAGATCGCTCGCCAGCTCGGATTGTCGGAGGGAACGGTGCGCACGCATCTGGAGAACATCTATAGCCGACTGCAGGTCTCCAATCGCACGTCCGCCGTGATCCGCGCTTTCCCGGAGAGGGTTGCTTGAGGGACCCCTGGTCGCGCCGAGGGGTGCCCCCATGGTGCCGACTGGCTAGTTAGCAGTGCGCGAACTTCTGCACATATTCAAGGGTGGCCGAGTCCTCAACCAACCCCGCCCGAAGGAATGATGGTCGTTCCACCGTCGACTACCAACATCTGCCCCGTGATCCACGAGGCAGCATCGGATGCGAGAAAAAGAGCGGCCGTCGCGATGTCGTCAGGCATTCCCAGTCGGCGAAGCGGGATGTGTGCGGCGATCCGTTCCTCTCCCGGTCCTTCCCAGAGCGCGGCCGCCAACTTGGTCTTGACCAACCCGGGCGCAAGGGCATTGACCCGTACGTCGGGAGCCAGCTCGTAGGAGAGCTGCTTCGTGATGTGCAGGACGGCTGCTTTCGTGACGTTGTACCAACCGATGCCCGGCTCCACACCCAGACCGCCGATGGAGGACACGTTGATGACCGAGCCACGAAGGCCGGCCTTCACGGCGGCTGCCGTCCACACCAGCACCGAGAGTTGGTTCACCTCGAAGGTCTTCTGTGCCCGAATCAGGTCGATGTCGATCATCGGGCCGAAGTAGGGATTGGTACCCGCGTTGTTGACCAGGATGTCGATGCCGCCGAACCGGGCCACGGTGTCGGCCACGCACGACTGCGCGTCCTCGGGATGGCCCACATGACCCGCCACCCAGGCCACTCGCTCTTCGGGTGCACCCCCCGCCACCAGGCCCGCCGCCGCCTCGGCCAGGTCTTCTGCCGTGCGGGAGCTGATCATGACGTTGGCCCCCGCTTCGAGGAAGCGGGTGGCGATGCCCAGGCCGATGCCGCGACTCCCGCCCGTGATGAGCGCCGTCTTGTCCATGAGGTCGAGCTCCATGGGCTGAGCCTTGCACGGGCGGCACCACGGACGTCATTCCCCGAGAGGCGCCCTAGCATCGCTGGGGTGAACCATCTGGCCGACGAGACCAGCCCCTACCTGCGCCAGCACGCCGACAACCCCGTCGAGTGGTACCCCTGGGGCCAGGCGGCATTGGACCGGGCCAGGGAGGAGGGCAAGCCGATCTTCCTCTCAATCGGGTACGCGTCCTGCCACTGGTGCCATGTCATGGCTCACGAGAGCTTCGAAGACCCGGCCACGGCTGCGGATCTGGCCAAATGGTTCGTGTCGGTCAAGGTCGACCGTGAGGAACGGCCAGATCTCGATGCCGTCTACATGGCAGCCACGCAGGCACTGACCGGCTCCGGCGGCTGGCCGATGTCGGTCTTCTGCGTGCCCGATGGCCGGCCGTTCTATGCCGGGACGTACTTCCCGCCCGAAGAGCGTCACGGTATGCCGTCTTTTCGCCGGGTCGTCGAGGCACTCGGACAGGCCTGGGTGAACGACCGGGGTCAGGTGCTCCAGCAGGCGGATGCTCTCGCCGACGCCGTGCGCAAGGAGATGCGCCTGGCCGAGTCTCTGGCCGAAGAAGGTGGCGGGTCAGAGCTGGAGGTGGAGCACGCGTCGCCGCTCGATCCCGACCGGTTGCAAGACCTCGTCGTCGAGGGGTTGACCGCAGGGTTCGACCCGCAATGGGGCGGCTTCGGCCCGGCCCCGAAGTTCCCGCGTCCAACCTTGGTGGAGCTGTGCCTCCTCCGATCCCGCCGTCAGGACCCGAGCGCGCACTCGGCCGAGCAGATGGCGGTGCGCACACTCGACGCCATGGCGGCGGGCGGCATCTACGACCACCTGGTGGGCGGGTTCTGTCGGTACTCGACCGACGCGCACTGGTTGGTCCCTCATTTCGAAAAGATGCTCACCGATCAGGCCCTGCTGGCTCGGGCCTACCTCCATGCCTGGCAGGTGACCGGCAAGGCCGACTACCTCGGAGTCGTCAATGAGACGTTGGACTTCGTCCTGCGCGATCTCTCGACCCCCGAGGGTGCGCTCTATTCGTCCTTCGACGCCGACGCCGGCGGGGTCGAAGGCGCGCACGCCACGTTCACTCTTGACGAGCTCGCGGACCTGCTGCCCGAACGCCTGGTGGGCCCAACAGCCGAGTGGTACGGGATCACGCCGGGCGGCAACTGGGAGGGCCGCTCTATTCCGGTGCGTCCGGTCGGCGCGCCGCTGGCCCGACCGCCCGAGATCGAGGAAGCCCGCGTCCTCATGGCCGCGGCCCGGATGCAGAGGGTACAACCGGCGAGGGATGAGAAGGTTCTCACCGAGTGGAACGCGATGACCGTGGCGACGCTGGCCGAAGCGGCGGCGGCAACGGGCAATACAGTCTACGGACGACGGGCCGAAGAGATCGGTGAGTTCCTCTGGTCTTCGATGTACTCGGGGCCGCGGCTGATGCGGAGCTGGCAGGGCGGTCGTGCTCGCCATCTGGCCGTGGCGGCAGACCACGCATGGTTGGCCGAAGCCAGTCTGCGGCTCTCGGAGTGGACGGGGAAAGCGGTCTGGCGGGAACGCGCACGCCGAGTGGCGAATGAACTGCTCGACCTTTTCTGGGACGAGCAGTCGGGCGGATTCTTCTCCTCCGGGAGCGACGCCGAGACGCTCGTCGTGCGACCCAAGGAGTTCCTCGACGGAGCGCTCCCCTCGACCAACTCGGTCGCCGTCTCGGCATTGCTCCGGGTCAACGCCTTGGTCGACGACGCTCGCCTCGATGCGGCGGTGGAGCGAACGATCGCGTTGGCCCGCCCGCTCCTCGAGCGCCATCCCGGCGCCCTCCCCGACCTGGTGGCGGCACTCCCCCTCTGGACCCAACGGCACGAGATCGTCATCACGGGAGAACGGCCTGACCTGCTGGCCGAGGTGCGTCGCCGGTGGCTTCCCGCCACCGTGGTGGCGTGGGGCGAACCCGACGAGGGACCGCTCTTCGTCGATCGGCCGTCCCAGCCCGGCCAGGCCTACGTCTGCCAGGCCCGCTCGTGCCTGATGCCGGCCGCTGACAGCGCAACCCTCGCCGCCCAGCTAGAAGGTGTAGCGGTATGAGCTTCGACGATCCCACCGATCCGGGGCCGGGGAGCCTGGATTCCGCGGTCGACACCGATTCGCTGACGAGCCGGGATGCGTACGTGGATCCGGGTATGGATGAAGCCTTGGATGAGGCCTCGGAACCCAGCTTTGCTCCCGAGGCCCCTGACGGGGGATCAGCGGATACAGGCGAGGGGGACGGCGAGCGGACCGCGAGCCGGGGCGGCACACGCACAGCCAGGCGCGAGCCCTCGACCAAGACCGATCCTGGGCGCCTGCTCAGGCGCTCGGCTCGCCGCAAAGAGTGGATCCCGACCTCGGGTGGGTCCACCCTCCACCTCCTGGTCCTCTCCTCCACCCGGGAGGACACGACCGTCGTCGACCTGGCGACTCGCACCGTGATGCGCGTGCGCGTGCCGTGGCCCGAGGACCACGATCCGGACATCGCCACGTTCGACGTCGTCGAGGTGACCCTGGCGGCCGACCCCGAACGCGACGACCTGGCGCAGCCCGAGGCGACGACGGTGGAAGACCTGCCCCGCCATGTGGGCACGCTTCGGGGCCGACAGCTGCGCAAGCTGCTGCAAAGAATGGTGGCGTCCCCCGACGGCCCGCTGCTCGGCTTTCCGGGCCCATCCGCCCCCTATTGGGAGTTCCGCGGCTTTCGTCCCTCTGTCGCCCTGATTGAGCCGACTCGGAGCCCCCAGTTGATTCGCCGCCAAGCGGACGGGACGACCTGGGTGCGCTTCGGCTGGGACCGCGAGGACGTGTGGCTACCGGTTGAAGACCGCAATGCAGCGCGAGCGCTCGACGCGGCGCGCCGGGAGAGACTGAGCGGGAAGAGCCTGTCCACGGCACTGGGCTTCGACCCGCAGTACCTGCTGGTGACCGTCAGCCCGCCCCGCGATGGGCACTGCTACAAGGTCTGCGCGGCTGTCCTACCTCGAGGCTGACCTCGGAGGAGAGGACTTGAGCTCAGCGGCCGAGCTTGCCCCCGGCCAGGTCCTCCGCCATGGCCCACCCGAAAGCCACGAGGCGATCGCCCTTGTCCGGGTCAAAACTCGTGAAGTGCTGGTCGACGCCTTCGGGGATCTTGACCTTGGGGGCGATGAAGTCGAGCCCTCCGGCCACCCCGCCATCACCCTTGAGGATGAACGTCCGGTCGTCCAGCCGGCTCTCGCACCCGAAGCGCTTGGACAGGCGGCGGGCCCAGGCACGCTCTTCGCCTGAAGACTTGTGATCTGGGAACGGCACGACGTCCTGGAGACCGGCGAAGGCCCGAAAGCCCTCCGGCGAGAGCAGCCGAGTGCCGAGCAGGACGTCCTCGTCGGGGAAGGCCAGCAAGGCACGGCGGTACTGGTCAGCCATGATCCCCTTGAGCGCCGCTTCGGCCCGCGAGGTGCGGTCGACCAGGGCCAGGCCCACCAGCAGGGAGGGGGTCCCGCCGATCCGCTCAAGGGTGCAGAAGGAATAGCCGCGGAGCTTGTTGCCCTCACGGGCCATCGTGATAAGGACCCAGGATTCCCGCTCTTTGGAGAGGAAGCCGATGTCGTAGCCGGGTGGGCGGTCCGCACAGAGATCCGCCATTTCGACCAGCTCAGCGTCGCTGAGCGCGGTGCAATCCTTGGTGCTCACTACGATCGGCATGGGGTCCAGTCTACTGGCTACGCACGAGCTGTTCCCAACCGGATCCGGCAGGCGGGTGGCGTGGTGGACCCAAACCCGGATTTAGAAGTCCAGCTCAGCGGGGATTTCTACTACCCGAGGGCCGAGGTTTCACGACAGCACGGCGGTCTGCCCCAGCAGCCGCTTGAGCTCCCCCACCAGACCGTTCTTGCAGTCGACGTTGAACTCGGGTGGCAACCGAAGGACCTTCTCCCCCACGTGCAGCATGACCGGAGACGGCCCTGGGTGGCCGGACAGGACCTCCTTGAGGCCCTCGACTCGGCGGTCGGTGAGAACCCCCAAAGGAAGCTTGATGTGGAGGTCGGACTGGCCCCGGTCCAGCATGGGCCGGGCGACCTCCATACACACGATCTTCGGCTCCTCCTCCCTGGTGTCGAGGCGACCCTTGATGACGACGATGGCGTCGTTCTCGATCAGCGCCCCGTACTCGGCCATGGTCCGAGGGAAGACGAAGACCTCCATGGCGGCCTGCAGGTCTTCCAGCACGAACCGGGCCATGAGATCGCCCTTCTTCGTGTACGACCGCCTGAGGTCCGTGACCACGCCCCCGACCGAGCGCACCGGTGCCCGATCGCCGGCCACGGGATCCTCTTCTCGCATGTCGGCCAGGCTGGAGTCGGTGTGACGGGACAGAGCCGCCTCGAAACCCATGAGCGGGTGGTCGCTGACGTAGAGGCCGAGCATCTCTTTCTCGAAGGCGAGCCGCTGGGACTTGTCGAACTCCGTGTCTGGGATGGCCACCTTCGCTCCTCCCCAGCCCGGGTCGGATTCCTCCTCTTCCAGGGCGGCGAAGAGCGTGGTGATGCCGAAGTCCTGCTCCTTGCGGCGCTCGAGCGTCCGGTCGACCACGGCTTCGAGCACGAGGCACAAGCCCTGACGGGGATGGCCGAACGAGTCGAAGGCGCCCCCTTTGACGAGGGACTCCATCGTCCGCTTGTTGAGCACGACCGGGTCAACCCGTGAACAGAAGTCGAAGACGTCCTCGAAGGGCCCGCCGGCAACCCGCTCGGCCACGATCCGCTCGACCAGGCTCTCGCCGACATTGCGCACGGCGGCCAGTCCGAAGACGATGGACCGGCGCGGCGGGGTCGACGCGACGACAACCGGAACGGCGGCGTCTGAGTCCTCCGTCGTCGAGTCGTCCTCCCTGGGAACCACCCTCATCATCGGCCGCCCCGGGAAGGTCTGAGGCCTGGCCGGCCATCACCTCGGCGTCGGCGTCCGCGTCTGGGGTGGAACGGTCCGGAGCGAACTCGGCAATGGAGCGGTTCACGTCCGGTACCAGTACTTCGATCCCCATGCTGCGGCACTCGGCAAGGTAGACGGCCGTCTTGTCCTTGTTGTCCTTGACCGACGTCAGCAGAGCCGACATGTATTCGACCGGGTAATGCGCCTTCAGCCACGCGGTCTGGTAGGCGACGAGCCCGTAGCCGTACGAGTGCGACTTGTTGAACGCGTAGTCCGCGAACGGCTCGATGATGTCGAAGAGTTGGGTACCGAGTTCCTCGCCGTAGCCCTCGGTGACACACCCCGCCACAAACTTCTCGCGCTCGGCGGCAATCAAGGCCCGGATCTTCTTTCCGCACGCTTTGCGGAGGTTGTCTGCTTCCTCGAGGGAGTAGCCAGCGAAACGCTGTGCGACTCGCATCACGGACTCCTGGTAGAGCATCAGCCCGTAGGTGTCCTTGAGGATGGGCTCGATGTCCGGGTGCAGATAGGTCAGTTCCTTGCGGCCGTTCTTGAGCTCCGGGTAGTCGCGGTGCATGTTGGCCGCCATCGGGCCGGGCCGGTAGAGGGCGACCAGGGCCGCGACATCGTCGAAACTCGTCGGTGCCAGGGCGCGCAGGGTCTGGCGCATGGCGGCACCTTCGAGCTGGAATACGCCGACCGACTCGGCTCTGCGCAACATCTCGAGGGTGGGCTCGTCGGCCAGGTCCAGGTTGTCGATGTCGAGCCGCTCGCCCGTCTCCGCCTCGATCAGATCGAGCGCTCGCTCGATGATCGAAAGGTTGCGCAGACCCAGGAAGTCCATCTTCAGCAGGCCCAGTTCCTCGACACCGTGCATTTCGTACTGGGTGACGATGGGCGCGTCCTCGGGTGCTCCGCCGGAGTCCGGCTTGCGCTGGATCGGCAGGTAGTCGGTCAGGGGGTCGCGGGAAATCACGACCGCGGCAGCGTGGATCCCGTCCTGGCGCCGAAGGCCCTCGAGGCCGAGCGCCACGTCGATGACCTCTTTGGCCTCGGGGTCGGTCTCGTACATCACCCGCAGGTCACCCGCGGTGGCGTAGCCGTCCTCGTTGCCCTCGATCTTCTCCAGGCAGGCCCGGAGCGGCGTGTCCCGTCCCATGATGAGCGGGGGCATGGCCTTGGCGATCTTGTCGCCCACGATGTAGGGCTTGCCCAACACACGCGAGGCGTCGCGCACCGCGGCTCGCGCCTTGATGGTCGAGAAGGTGATGATCTGGGCGACACGGTCGCTGCCGTACTTCTCAGCCGCGTAGCGCATCACGTCGGCGCGGTAGCGCTCGTCGAAGTCCATGTCGATGTCGGGCATCTGCTTGCGGCCCGGGTTGAGGAAGCGCTCGAACAGGAGGTCGTACCGAATGGGGTCGAGGTCGACGATACGCAGGCAGTAGGCCACACAGCACCCGGCGGCCGAGCCGCGGCCTGGACCGACCCTGATGCCCGACTCCCGCGCGAAGCGAATGAGGTCCCAGACGACGAGGAAGTAGGCCGGGAAGCCCATGGTGCCGATCACGTTCAGCTCGAACTCGAGTCGCTCGACCACCTCGCGCGGTAGCGGGTCGCCGTAGCGCTCCCTGGCTCCCTCGAAGGCCAGGTCCTTGAGGTAGGCCTGGGCGCGTTCCTCGTAAGTGGCTCCCGTGAAGCGGTCGGGCACCGGGAACTCGGGCAGGCTTGGCTTTCCCAGCTCGATCTGCACGTCCGCCCGCTCGGCGATCAGCAACGTGTTGTCGCATGCCTCGGGCACCTCGCGGAACAGATGGCGCATCTCAGCGGCCGACTTGAGGTAATGCTCGGTGCCTTCGAACCTGAATCGGTTGGTGTCGGAGAGCAGGGCACCCGTCTGCACGCAGAGCAGCGCGTCGTGGGCCACCGCATCCTCGCGGTGGGTGTAGTGACTGTCGTTGGTGGCCAGGAGGGGTGCACCGATGCGTTTGGCGATCTCGACCAGCTGAGGGTTGGTCCGGTGCTGGTCGGCAATGCCGTGGTCCTGAAGCTCGACGAAGAGGTTTCCCTGGCCAAAGATGTCCTGGAGGCGTGCGGCCCGTTTCTCCGCCCCGTCGTAGTCACCTGCCAGCAGTGCCTGCAGCACCACCCCTCCGAGGCAACCGGTGGTGGCGATCAGGCCGCTGTGGTGGCGCTCGAGCAACTCCCAGTCGAGGCGCGGCTTGTAGTAGTACCCCTCGAGATAGGCGGCGGACGACAGCTTCATGAGGTTCCGATAGCCCTCGACCGTCTCGGCCAAAAGGGTGAGGTGGTAGTAGAGCTTTTGACCACCTTCGACGTCACCGCCCGTGTCGTCCACCCGACCCCGGCGAACAGGGCGCTCGTGACGCGACTCGCCGGCCATGTAGGCCTCGGTGCCGATGATCGGGACGATGTCCGCGGCACGGCACGCCTTGTAAAAGTCCAGGACGCCGTACATGTTCCCGTGATCGGTGATGCCGAGCGCGGGTTGTCCGTCGGCGACCGCGGCCGCCACGAGATCCTTGACACGTGCAGCCCCATCGAGCATGGAGAACTCGGTGTGGGTGTGCAGATGCGTAAACGACCGCTCCGACACCGGCCCTCCTTTCGCCACGTTCGAACTTACACCGGTGTGGTTCCCCCGGGACCTTGCAATCTATCCCGTCCTATCCCGTCGGTGGCTGACCGCGCAGGACGACCGATCCTCCCGCCTTGTCGTGCAGGGTCTGCCGCTTCTTGTCCCAGATCGGGTACAGCACGTCGATCAACCAAACCACGATAAGGAAGGGGTTGAGCAGCTCGAGCGACCGCAACACGCCCTCGGTCAGGGCCCGGAGAGCCGCTCTGGGGTAACCCAGGCGCTCGAAGGTGCCGTCCCGAACGGCCCGCACCCCAACGGCCATCATGCCCACCGTCTGGCCGCGGCGGCTGCCGCAGAACACGGTGCCATAGACCAGGTAGAGCAGGGCCGAGATGAGGAGCGGCAGGGCCGAGATGCTGCGCTGGCGGTTGGTCCCCCGCTTCATCATGTAGTGAATCTGGAGCGTATGGCTGTGGCGCATGAGGAGGAGCAGGACCACCGTCACCGCGGCGAAGATCACGAAGTCGATCAGGTAGCCACCGACCCTGATGCCCCAACTGGCGTAGACCGGGCCGCCATCGCCTGAATCCCACTGTGGCGGTGGTGGCGGCGGATAGGCCCCTGGGAACTGGCCCGGACCCGCCGGGTACTGCGGCGGGGGCGCCGACCCGCTTTGAGGTGCGGCCGAAGGTGGTGGTGGGGGCGGCGCATTGCCCGGGAAGGCTCCTGGCCCCGGGCCGGTCGTGCCTCCGGAGTCGACGCCTGATCCCGAATCCATCCCGTCACTCACGATGTGCCTTCTCCGTCGTGGCTCTGGACGTCAACTCGAACGCTCGATTCCCGGGGCTCAGCGCTGCGCAAGGCCTGCCTGGGGGCGCCAAGGCTCCACCATGGTGCGGGGCCCCGTCACAGATAGGCGCCGGTCCTGCCGGTCTCGCCGGCCGAGGGAAGTCCGCGCTGGCGCATCTCTTCGAGCTGGGCCCGGGCCGTCAACTGCTGGGACATGAGCGTGGCCTGGATCCCGTGGAAAAGTCCCTCGAGCCAGCCCACCAGCTGCGCCTGGGCGATGCGGAGCTCGGCGTCGCTCGGAGCTTCGACGTCGAAGGGCGGTGTCATGCGCTGGAGCTCGGCCACCAGGTCCGGGGACAGCCCTTCGGACAGGTCGTGGACCGATTGCTCGTAGATCTCGCGTAGGCGGACCCGGCTCTTCTCGTCGAGGGGCGCTGCCCGGACCTCGTCGAGCAGGGTCTTGACCATGGAGCCGATGCGTAGCACCTTCGCAGGCTCGCTGACCGACTCTGTCTGGTTCGTCTCGTCTTCCGCGCCTTCGGCCGCGGCGGCGGCCAGCACCTCGTCCGGCGCCACTGCCGCTGCACCGGCCGTGTCTGCTGCGATGTCCGGAGACGGGTTGACGTTGTCGTTCGTGTCGGCCATCAGTGTCGTCTCGCCGCCATGCGCACCATGCTCATCCCATCCTCATCGCTTGGTTCGTCCTGTGCCTTCGTTCGTCGCGTGTCACTGCGCGACGCGGCCATTCTGCACGACGGGCAGCGGGCTGATCCGCTCACGTGGTGGACCACCCGAGGAGCGGAATCAGCATCTCGGCGGCGGTCAGAGACCCGTGCCGGGCCATCAGGCGAAGCTCGCCGGTGTCGGCCGGGTCCAAGAATGCCGTGGCGACGAACGGGACCAGGGCCACGTCGCCCAGGCGCGAGGAGACGGCCGACGAGGGTACGCCGCCCAGCCAGCCCTCCTTGACGATCTGTTCCTTCGTGCGTACCCAGGCGATGTCGCCGTAAAGGTCCTGCGCGGCATCCGCCACGTCCTCGAGAGCGCCTTCGCGGACATGGAGCCACCGGAAGCGGCCCTCGCCGCTGATCAGGGTCACACCGTCCATGATCTCTGGCCCGAGCACCTCGACCGAGCCACCCACGTCCACTTGGCCGTGATCAGCGGTCACCACAAGCGCGCAATCGGCCGGGAGGACATCGAGCACGTCAGCGACCAGGCGGTCGGCACTCCGCAGTTCGTCGTCGTAGAAGTCGCCCAGACCTTCGGCATGGGCGATCTTGTCGATGCCCTCGTAGTACGCGTAGACGAACGGCGCTCCGGCCGACGTGAGTCGGCGCACCGAGGTGACCAGGCCGGCCTGGGTGTGCCAGCGGTGCAACTCGACCTGGCCGAGGTGGGCGGCCGTGAACCCCGTCGGGCCGTAGTCGTACCGCGTGACGACGGGCACGGGTTCGGTGGCTCCAGGGAAGGATGGGCAGGGCTGAAATTGCTGGGCCGGCACGCGCATGCGGGCGTCACGCCCGTGGATCGACCACTGCAAGACGTTGAAGACCTCGCCGTCGAGGGCGACCCGGTAGCCGACGACGCCGTGCTCGGCTGGGGCCCGTCCGGTCACCAACGTGGTGAGCGCGCAGGCGGTCGTGCTCGGGGCGACCGAGGTGATGGATTGCCCGGCCCCGCCGGTGAGCACCGGTGCCAGGTGGCGACGGGTCCTGAGCTGCTCTGCCCCCAACCCGTCGATCACGAGAAGCACAATTTGTCGGGCCCCGGCGACGCAGGCCGGAGCCCACGCGGGCAAGGGCGTGCCGGCCGGGTCGCCCAGATGCTCGAGAAGACCGGGCACTACGCCCTGGAGGCACGCCCCTCCGAAATCCGGCAGGATTGGCTCGACCGGCTCACCTGGGCCTCCGGATACCGCCGCGTCGGGACCTGTCGTCGCCGCCGGGGCAGCCATGCCGTCGTTCACGGTGGCCCACCCTAGGACCCGCGGACCCTCGGTATGTGCCTCTGGGCCGGTAGGATCGACGCACGTGAGGGTCTCGACACGAGGTGACTACGCCAGCAGGGCGCTACTCTCTCTGGCCCTCCATGGGGCGGAGACGCCGACTTCGGTCCGCGACATCGCCCTGCGCACCGGGCTACCGCAGCCCTACCTCGAGCAGATCCTGCTCGCCTTGAAGGGCGCCGGACTGGTCCGCTCCAAGCGCGGCGTAGGTGGTGGGTACGTCCTGGCCCGGCCGCCTGAGGAGATCTCGCTGGACCAGATCGTCTCTGCGGTCGATGGACCGATCGCCGCCGGCGACTTCGGCCTGCCCCACGAGAACGGCGCCTGCGACCACGAGGGGCAATGCATTCTGCTTGCCGTCTGGGCCGACGTGGGGGAAACCATCCGCACCCACCTGCAGTCCTTCAGCCTGGCCGACATGGTCGACCGGGCCCAGGGGAACGTGGCACCCGCGTCTGCGCCCACGCCAGCACCGGTCTGAGCGGCTAGGTCCCGGGCGGGGTCACCAGGTTCCACATGAGCACGGCCGGCAGGTCGTGCTCGGAGGACAGGATGCACAGAGCGCCGGCGTCGAGCATGAACAAGCGTCCGGCGGCCGGGGGCAGGCCCAGCCAGCGAGCGGCCAATACCCGAAGGAAATGGCCATGGGCCACGGCAAGGGTGTCCCCGGCGACCGATCTCGCCCGCTCGATCACCCGGTCGGCCCGGCGGCCCACTTCGGACGCCGTCTCGCCCCCAGGCACGCCGTCGCTCCAAAGGTCCCAGCCGGGGCGGGTCTCCTGGATCTCGGCGGTCGTGATGCCCTCATAGGCGCCGTAGTCCCACTCCATGAGGTCGGGGTCCACCTCACCCTCGAAACCGGCCAGGCTGCACGTATCGAAAGCCCGGATCAGGGGACTGGTCAGGACCTGGGCAAATTCCTTGAGCCCGTAGAGCCTCAGGAGCGCTCCGACATCCTCGGCCTGGAGCCGCCCAATTTCCAGGAGGGGAATGTCCGTGCGCCCCGTGTGTTGACCACTTTGTGACCATTCGGTGGCCCCATGCCTGAGCAGCACCAACCGGGACGGCATGGGCGGAAAGACCAGCACGGCGTGGGTTCAGGGCGCAAACCGGGGTCCGAACATCCCCCTGGAATGATCCAGGGACAGCCGGTGTTGTACCCGCCAGAACCAGGTTGATCCTGGAGCATACCGGGAACGTATGACTGAGAGAGCGAGCGAAGAAACGTCTGGAGCGAGAATGAGCGGCAAGAGCGCGGTGAGCACGTCGGACACGTTGGGATTGATGTTGCGTGACCTCGACCAGTTCCCAATGCCCGACCACGAACAGCAGGTCGAGTTGGCGAAGCGGGTCGCGGCGGGTGATGACGCGGCCCGGAAGCAGATGGTGGCCGCCAACCTGCGACTCGTCGTGCACTGGGCCCGGCGGTACCAGGACCGGGGCGTCGACATGGCGGACCTGGTGCAGGAAGGCACCTTCGGCCTTATGCGGGCCGTCGACAAGTTCGACTGGGAGCGGGGCTTCCGTTTCTCGACCTACGCCACCTGGTGGATTCGCCAGGCGCTCCAGCGCGCCGTCCAGCAGCACGGTCGCACCATCCGGATCCCTCTGGAGGTCGGTGAGCAGATTCAGCGGCTCGAACTGACCAAGGCGGAGCTGGCCACCACTCTGGGCCGGGCACCGACGGAGAAGGAACTCGACGAGGCCACCGGCATGACGGCCGACGAGCGCGAGTCGCTCGAGGACGTGGCCCGGGTCACGGCATCGTTGGACCAGCCGGCCGCCCTGGAGTCCTCCACGACCCTCGGTGAGCTGGTGGCGCCGGATGATTCCGACTTCGCCAGTGACGTCGAGGAGACGATGGTCTACGAGCAGGTCCGCGAGGCGATCGAGCGTCTGCCCGACCTCCAGCGCGACGTGCTGCGTCTGCGCTTCGGCTTCAACGGAGACACCCCGGCATCGCTGCAGTCGACAGCGGAGCGTCTGGGCGTCGGAGTACGCCGGGTGCGCCGGGCCGAGGAAGAGGCGCTTGCCGCGCTCTTGACCGACGTCGAGGTTGTCGGCCTACACCAGGCCGCCTAACCGGCGAGGTACGCCTCCAGGTCGTCCGGTAGCGGCGACGTGAACTCCATGCGGGCTCCCGTCCGCGGGTGGGTGAAAGCCAGCCCGAAGGCATGCAGGAAGAACCTGCCGCTGCCGAGGCGTCGGTCCGCGGTTCCGTAGCGGGCATCGCCCACGACGGGGTGCCCGATGGCGGCCATATGGACTCGTATCTGGTGGGTCCGCCCGCTCTGGAGGGCGAGTTCAAGCAGGGTCATGGCCTCCGACGTCGGTGTGGCCGGCCAGCGTTCACGGACGGAGTACGTCGTGCGGGCCGGCTTGCCCGAGGCGGTCACGGCCATCTTGGTCGGGGTGCGGGCCGAGCGACCGATCGGCGCCTCCACCTCTCCCCTGTCCTCGGCCACCGACCCCTGGACCAGGGCCAGGTAGCGGCGTTCCATGGTGCGGGTGGCCAGCTGTTCGACCAGCGCCTCGTAGGCCTCGGCGGTCCGGGCCACGGCGAGGAGTCCCGAGGTGCCCTTGTCCAGCCGGTGCACGATGCCCGGGCGGTCGGGCGGGCACACGCCGTCGGTCACGAGCGCGGCCAGGTCGGGAAAGCGGTCCAGAAGGCCGCCGACCAGGGTGCCCTCGGCGTGGCCGGCGCCGGGATGGACGACGAGGCCCGCCGGCTTGTCGACCACTGCGACCTGGTCGTCGGCGTGGACCACCTCGAAGAGGATGCCCGACTCGGGCGCCACGGCGGACGCGCCGGGTGGCCGCACGTGGACCGTGAGCTCGGAGCCCTGGCGCAGCACGTCCTTCCCCGACAGGACGGGGACGCCGTCGATCAGGACTCGGCCGGCGCTGACCAACTCGGCCGCGGCGGAGCGGGAGACGTTGGCCAACATGGAGACGCCACGATCGACCCGGATCCCCGCCATGAGAGCGGGCACCTCGCTGATCACGGTGTCGCCGCCATCGGTGGAGGATTCGGGCCGCCCGTCGTCGGCGCTCACGCGTCCGCCTCCGCCTCGGAGGGTTGCGCAGAGGGTCGCGCTTGGTCGTGTGCGGGCATGTCGGGACGGCCGAAGAGAAGGCATGCGATGACGATGATGATGCCCACCGTCACGCACGCGTCGGCCAGGTTGAAGGTCGGCCAGTGATCAAGGGTCACGAAGTCGGGCACCTGTCCCCCGTGACCTCCGAAGATCCGTTCGGCGAGGTTGCCCAATGCACCGCCCAGGACCAGCCCGCCACCCACGGCAAGCGGCACGGTGCGTACCCGGGAGACGACGAAGGCAAGCACGACGAGGCCGATGAAGAGCAGCACCGTCACGGCCACAGCCCGACCGCTGAAGAGGCTGAAGGCGAAGCCCGAATTGAACGTGAGCGCGAAGCCGAAGGGACCCCAGACGTGGCTCACCGTATGGATGTGATCGATGGCGAGCGACGTGGTCACCAGGTCGGCGACCACCACGACAGCTGCGATGGCGAACGCCAGTACCCGGATTCGGGTCAGCGACGCGACAGGCCCCCGCTCTTACAGGCCACACAGAGCCGCGCATAGGGCAGGGCCCGCAGCCGCGGCTTGGGAATCGGCTGGTAGCAGCGCTCGCAGTAGCCGTAGGTCTTCTCGATGATGCGGACCAGGGCGTCGTCGATCTCCTCGACGGCGATCGTGGCCTGGCCCGAGAGCGCCAGGTTGCGCTCGCGGTCCACCGTCACCGTGCCGCCCTCGCCCGACTCCTCGTCGAACTGCACGTCCCCTGGCTCGCGCTCGAGGGCAAGTGAGTCGGCCTCGGCTCGCAGCGAGGTGGCCTGCTCTTGGTAGATGGCGCGCTCCTCATTGAGCAATTCCCGGACCTCGTCGAGGAACTTCAAGTCCTTCGAATAAGGGCCGCTCTTGGGACGCACTGGCGCCGGGGGCTTCGGCTTCGGCGTGAACGTTGTGCGCGGGGCGGCAGCGATCACCGGAGCGGCGCCGTTGTCGGCCGGGACGGCCTTCTTCGCCGGAGCCTTGTCGGCGGCAGCCTTCTTGGCCGGAGCCGGCGCCTTCTTGGCCGGAGCAGCCTTTTTGGCCACGGCAGGTGGCGCCTTCTTGGCCGGCACCGCCTTCTTGACCGTGGCCGCTGGCGCTTTCTTGGCCGGGGCTTTCTTGGTGGCCACGGGCGGCTTCTTCGCCGAAGGCGCAGCCTTCTTGGTCGTGCTGGGGGCCTTCTTCACCACAGGGACTGCCTTCTTTTTTGAGAGAACGGAACTCTTTGTCGTCGATGCTCCAACCTTCGAGGAGGCGGATTTCTTCCCGCCTGCAGCAGACGAGGCTGCACGCGACCCCGACACCCGCTTGACCTGGGTGCTCTTGCTGGCTGGGGTCATTCCGCCCTCCTTCACACCACACGCGGCGGCTGGTGTCCCCGACGACGACCACGCCAAGGGAGCGGGTGACGATACAGGAAGGCTCTGACAGGGGCAATACGGCGTATTCCCCTCTCGGCGGCGCTAGACGGAGCGGGGCGCTCCCGAAATGGCGGCACCCGAGGCGCTCTGCAGGTTCAGCGTCGGGGGGCCGTCGTCCGCCGGCGGCAGTTCGGCCCCTGCGCCGGCCGGATCGCTCGCTTCACCGGCACCGGCGGCAAGCGCCGCGGCCTTGGGCCGGACCCCCATGAGGGAGTTGGCTGGCTGTACGTTCTCGTCGACCCACTTGAGAATGTCGCTGAGTGCGCCGCGAAGCCGGTTGCGCTCGGACTCGAGGTGTCGGGCCATGCTCTCGACATCGGTAGCCAGCTCGGTTCGGGTGGACTCCAAGCGGGTGACTTCCTCACGCAGTTTCTTGTTCGACTCGGCCTGCATCTGTGCTGCGGTCGCCTCGGCGGCCGCGATCGAGGCGCGTGCCGTTTCCTCGGCCTGGTTGATGATCGCCGCCGCCTCGGCCTCGCTCTCGCGCTTGGTCTGGTCCACGAACTTCTGGGCCAGCAGCAATGTCCGCTGCAGCGTCTCGTCGCTCAGGGTGTTCTCGTTCGCTGCCGCAGCAGCGGCGGCAGCGGCGGCTGCCGGCGCCTCATCACTCACTTCAGCCGCGACCGGGGCGGCGCGCTTCTCGCGCTCGAGCTGTGAGATGCGCTCGCTCGCCTGGCGCAGCCGCTCGTTCAACTGGCGAACGTGCTCCTGGAGCCCCTCCGCCTCCTGGGCCGCCCGGTCCAGGTACTCGTCCACCTCATCGACGTTGTACCCCTTGAGACCAAGGCGGAACTCGACCGTGCGCAGGGTGTCGAGAATCGATGCGGGAGCTTGCGAATTGTCCATGACCGCCAAGCTTACCTATCTGATCCTGGCGTTCCAGGTATGGGACTCAGCCGCGCAGGACCGGAATGAGGACGATCTCCGCGACGAGGATGACGACCAGAAACGAGAGGTCGAGACCCCCGATGGGCTTGATGAGCGACCGCACCGGCCGTAGCACGGGGTCCACCACCCGGTAGAGGAAGTACTGGACCCTGGCCAGGGTCGTCCCCGGCTGGATCCGGAACCAGCTCAGGAGGGCATAGGGGATCATGAACAGCCAGATATAGGCCTCGATCAACCATGCGAGCAGCTTGAAGACGTTCACCGGCCCCTCAGGGTAGTGGGGTCAATCCCGGCCGAAGCCGCGGTCCGCCAGGCGTTGTCTCTCCTCGTCGGAGATCTTGACGTTGGTCGGCGCCAGCAGGAAGACCTGGTCCGCCACCTTTTCCATCTCGCCACTCAGGGCGTAGGTCACGCCGCTGCAGAAGTCGATCATGCGGCGCTGCAGGTCACGGTCCGCCATCTGGAGGTTCACGATGACCGGTCGGCTGTCCTTGAGACGGTCGGCAATCTCCTTGGCATCACCGAAACGCGACGGGGCGACCACGTGGACCCGGGCCGAGGCCGTCGCCAGCGGCGGGGGCGCCGACGGGGTGATGGTGGTGTCGGACGGCATGGCCCGTACCGGGCTCGGGCGGGGGGTAACGCTGGCCTGCGCAACCTTGGGCTGGGCCGGGACAGCAGATTCGCGGGAATCGTCCGGACCCGGCTCATCCCTCCGCTGAACTCCTCAGCTGGGCCTTGGTCGTACTCGGGGGTCGCGGGGCGGGCCTCGACGCGGCTCGTCGCGGCCGAGAAGCCGCGAGGGGCCCGGTCCTCGAGGTCGTCGTACTCGTCGTACTCGTCATCGAGCAGGCCGAGATACACCATGGTCTTCTTCATGAACGAGGGTGACATACCTTCTCCTGTCCCGGCACAGCGTAGTGCCTGCTCGTCAGGGGGGCTGGGAGCCACAACACCCCCATTACGCAGCACCTACGCCGTGCCGCGGTGGCCGCGCACCGAAGAGGGCCCTCCCGATGCGCACCATCGTCGTCCCCGCAGCGACGGCCGCCTCGAGGTCGTCGCTCATGCCCATCGAACGCTCCTCGAGACCCAGGTCGTCGGCCAGACGCCCCACGGTCTCGAAGGATGCACGCGCCACCTCCAGCGGGCCGGGCGCGGCCACGGTCATCAGGCCCACCACGTGGAGGTCGAGGGTGCGGAGCCGGCCCACCAGATCGGCGGCCTGACCCGGCGGACAGCCGTTGCGGCCGGGCAGCTCGGTCGTATCGACCTGCACCATGACCGCGGCCCCGGGCGAGAGGCGGGCGATCCGCTCCGCCTCGGCGACCCGAGCCACGCTCTGCCAGAGGCCGACGATGGGCGCCAGCGCAGCCACCTTGTTGCGCTGCACGGTGCCGAGGAAATGCCAGACCGGTTCACCGCCAGCACTCTTCGGCTGGCCCACGAGGCCGGCCTTCTCCACGAGCTCCGCCGCGTAGTTCTCGCCGATGTCGCGCAGGCCAGCGTCAAGGGCTGCCTCCACGGCGTCGGGTCCGAAGCCCTTGGTGACGCCGACGACCCGGATGCGCTCGGGATTACCGCCGGCGCGCTCGATGCGCGCCTGGAGAGCCGCAAGCCTCGACGCGACCTCGTCGCTAGCGCAGGAAGGAGGGGACGTCGAAATCGTCGTCGCCGAGGTCGAGCTCTTCTTCCGTTCCCGTGGCGTCGGCGAAGATGTCCACTGGTTCGGGTGTGTCGAAGATCGACGCGACCCGGTCGCTCTTGGGAGGGGCGCCCTCTTCCCAGCGTTCGAATCCCGCGGCGATGACGGTCACCCGCACCTCGTCGCCCATGGTGTCGTCGATGACGGCGCCGAAGATGATGTTCGCGTCAGGGTGAGCCACCGAGTGGATGATCTCGGCTGCCTCGTTGACCTCGAACAGGCCCAAGTCGGACCCGCCGGCGATGTTGAGCAGGATGCCGCGGGCCCCCTCGATCGACGCCTCGAGGAGCGGCGACGTGATGGCGGCACGGGCCGCGTTGGCCGCTCGACCGTCGCCGATGGACGATCCGATCCCCATGATGGCGGTTCCGGCGTTGATCATGACCATCTTCACGTCGGCGAAGTCCGTGTTGATCAGCCCGGGGACTGTGATGAGGTCCGTGATCCCCCGCACCCCCTGCATGAGCACCTCATCGGCCATTTTGAAGGCGCTGAGCATGCTGGTCTTGTCGTTGGAGACGGTCAGCAACCGGTCGTTGGGGATGACGATGAGGGTGTCGACCTTCTCCTTGAGGGTCTGGATGCCCTTCTCCGCCTGCATGGCCCGACGCCGGCCCTCGAAGGTGAAGGGTCTGGTCACCACGCCGATGGTCAAGGCCCCGACACCCTTGGCGACCTCGGCCACGACGGGCGCCGCACCGGTCCCGGTCCCGCCGCCCTCCCCGGCGGTGATGAAGACCATGTCTGACCCTTGGAGAGCTTCTTCGATGTCTGCGCGGTGCTCTTCGGCCGCCTGCCGTCCGACCTCGGGATCGCTCCCTGCACCCAGGCCCCGGGTGAGCTGTCGACCGACGTCGAGCTTGAGATCGGCGTCACTCATGAGCAGCGCCTGCGCGTCCGTGTTGGCCGCAATGAATTCGACGTTGCGCAGCCCAGAGTCGATCATCCGGTTGACGGCGTTGACTCCCCCTCCGCCGACCCCAACCACCTTGATCACTGCCAGGTAGTTCCCCTGGGATGGCACGGTCGTCATGAACTCCCTCGTCTCCGGGTCGATCGCCGACCGACTGCTCGCTGATAGGTCACGCCCCGCGCTGCCGGGGACGTGCGTCCAGCGACCAATCCCTGAACCTTTGGGGAAGGTTGAAGTTCACAGCACGGCAACGTGGCCCCACCATACGGGGGGCATTCGGGCAGGTCAAGCATAAGGCATCACCCCGGCGTCACGGTTACGGCGTCCGGGACACTCACGTCGATCACGTCTCCTGCATGGAGGGTTGCACCCGCCAGGACGGACGAGACGTCCTCGTACTTGGCGGTCAACTGGGTGGCGGAGCCGATGTTGACGGCGATCGGTGTCGTCATGGAGAGCTGCACCCAGCCGCCGGGCTCGACGGTCACGGCAGTCACCTGCGCGGCGAATGAGAGGGGCAAGGTGGTGGCCACTTTGAGGCCGGCGTCGTCCTTGGGTGACAGCATCGATCCGGGTGCACCGGGTGCCACCGGCACCGAGAGAAGGAGCAAACCGGGCGGCCGAGCCCCGGGCGCAACTTGGAGAACTCGCCCGTCGGCGCTCAGCACGGCCCAGGTGCTCCCCGGCGCCGCGAGCACCAGTCGAGGGGTCTCCTCCGTCACGGCGATGTGCACGCCATCGGGCCACGAGACGTGGACCGTGGCCGAGCTGACCCAGGGCAATCGCTCGATCCCCGTGGCGGCCGCTCCCGCGTTGACGTCGAGCAGGGGTGGATGCCCGGACAGGCCGGCGGCGGCCACTACCTGAGCCGCCGTCTCGTGCACGGCTCCGGTCACCGTGATGCTCCGGGCGGCGAAGATCGGCGAGTGGAGCAGGAACCAGCCGCCGACGAGCACGAGGGTCACCACGAGGGCGCCGACCAGGACGTAGAGACGGCGGCGTCCCTGCTGGCGCAGGACCGAGGTCCGGCGGGCCGAGATGCGTGGGTCCATGCGGCCTCCGGCCCGGCCCTGACCGCTCGGACGTGTCTTCTCGGCCACGGGCGGTGTCATCGGTCTCCGCCCTTCGTCCGATGCATCGGTCCAGTCTTCCCGGCGTCGAAGCCCAAGAGGCGGACCTCCGCTGCCAATTCGATCCCGCTCTGTTCCCGCACGACGACGCGCACGTGCTCCATGAGGGCGCGCACGTCATCGGCCCGCCCGCCCTTGTCGGCCTGAATGAAGTTGGCGTGCTTCTCCGAGACGTGCGCCGTCCCGAGACGGAATCCCCTCAACCCGGCCGCCTCGATCAAGCGCCCGGCCGAGTCCCCCTCGGGATTCGTGAAGACGGAGCCGGCGTTCGAACCGCCCGGTTGGTGCTCGCGGCGCCATTTGACGATGTCACTGACGCTGGCACGCTCCTCCTCGGCCGTACCTGGGCGGACCGCGAGGTCGGCCTCGAGCACGATCTGGGAGGCTCCGACGGTCGAGTGCCGGTAGCCGTAGCCGAGACGGTCGACGCCGTCAGTACCGCCGTCCTCGCCCAGCAGGTCGACCCAGCGATACCGGACGAGGCACGCGGCCATGTCCGAGCCGTGCCCTCCGGCGTTC
This sequence comes from uncultured Acidimicrobiaceae bacterium, assembly GCA_963726545.1. Lineage (GTDB taxonomy): Bacteria > Actinomycetota > Acidimicrobiia > Acidimicrobiales > RAAP-2 > Bog-473. The sequence continues at coordinate 99,819 of CAVSCV010000008.1, forward strand.
ATGCGGACGGCGCCGCCGACCGATCCGGGCACCCCGACGGCCCACGACAGCCCCGACCACCCGGCGTCGGCCACCCGGCGGGCCAGAATGGGCAGAGACAGCGCGGCACCGGCTCGTACGGTGGGCCGAGGATCGACCTGGGCGCTGGCCGGCTTGGCCGGGTCCGGCAGTGCGAGCCCGGCGAAACCCGAGCCGAGGTGCAGGACCAGCCCCTCGAACCCGGCGTCGGCCACCAGCAGGTTCGACCCCCGCCCGATGACGAAGACGGCCATCGCATCGCCTGGCCCTGAGCCAGCGGCTCCCACCTGACGGCAGGCCGTCCGGATTGCCTCGAGATCCGCAGCTCCTTCGACCTCGGCGAACAGCGCGGCCGAGCCTCCGACGCCGTATGTGGTCATCGGTCCGAGCGGCTCGTGGCGCCGGGCGCGCGGGCCGAGGGCATCGGCCAGGGCCTCGAGAACCGAGGCGGCCGTCACCACGACGGCGAGTCGAGCAGGACGTCGGGCAGCGATGTGAGGTCGCCCGCGCCCAGGGTCAAGCAGAGATCGCCCGCCTGCAGGGTCTCGGCCACGGCGTCGCGGAGCTGCTCCCAGGCGGGGGCGTAGACGACGGGCAGCCGCGGATCTGACGAGCGGACCGCATCGGCCACCAATCGGCCCGACACGCCCGGCACCGGCGGCTCGCCGGCGCTGTAGACGTCCGTGACGACCAGGACGTCGGCGTCGGCAAACGCGGTGCCGAACTCGCTGGCCAGGGCGGCGGTGCGGGAGAAACGGTGTGGCTGGAAGACCGCCACGACCCGGGACCAGCCTCCGGTCGCGCGCCGTGGCCAGGGCGGCCCGGACCTCGGTCGGCAGGTGGGCATAGTCGTCGACGAAGGTGACGCCGCCGGCCTCGCCACGGAACTCGAAGCGCCGGGTCACTCCGGCGAAACGGGCCAACGCGGCCTGGGCTGCTTCAAAGGGAGCCCCGGCCTGGAGGGCGGCCACCGCGGCCACCGCGCCGTTCCGCGCGTTGTGGAGACCGGGCACGCCCATGTCGAGCCTGCCCAACGTGCCATCGGGTCCCAGCAGAGTGAAGGAGACCGAGCTCCGGGCCAACTCCAGGTCGGTCATCCGGTAGGTGGGCCCGCCCAACGAGCCGACCGTGAGCGCGCCGCGCTCCTCCCCGATGGCCGCCGCCTCCGGGTCGTCGGCACACACCACGGCCCCCTCGGTCGCCGCACCGACGAATTCGGAGAAGGCCGTCCGCAGCTCGTCGAACGTCCCGTAGTAGTCGAGGTGGTCCGGTTCCACGTTCGTGAGGACGGCCACATCGGCGCGGATGGCTCGGAACGTCCCGAAGCTCTCGTCCGCCTCGACCACCAACCACTCGCCGGTGTCCCACACCGCGTTGGTCCCGATTTCGTTGACATCGGCCCCGATCACGAACGAGGGGCGCAGTCCCGCCTCGACCAGGATGAGCGAGAGCATCGATGCCGTCGTCGTCTTGCCGTGCGTGCCGGCGACGGCCAGGCACCGCCGCGTGGCGCAGATCGCCGCCAGCATCTGCGAGCGGGGAACGATCAGGACGCCGGCGGACCCGGCTTGGACCAGCTCGACGTTCTCGGGCTGCACGGCGGGCGAATAGGTCACGACGTCGGCGTCCCCGACGTGCTCGGCCCGATGCCCGATCGACACTGTGATGCCCTGGGAGCGAAGGCGTTGCGCCACCGGCGAGTCACGGAGGTCGGAACCCGAGACGACGTGCCCCATGGTGCGAAGGACGATGGCGATGGCGCTCATGCCGGCTCCGCCGATTCCGATGATGTGAATGCGCCGCGGCACCAGCAGGTCCAGCGCGATCCGCTCCTCGTTCCCCGCCGCGGTCACGTCGTCGTCAGCGGGCATTGGCATCGACCAGCTCGGCCACTCGGGCGGCGGCATCGGGGTGGCTCAGGCCTCGAGCCGCCTTGCTCATTGCCCGCAGCCGCGCCGGATCGGAGAGCAGCGCCTCGAGCTCGTCTGCCAGCCGGCGTCCGTCGCATTCGGGATCGGGCACGTGGACCGCCGCACCGGTCCGGACCAACGCCTCCGCGTTCTTCGTCTGGTGGTCGCGCGGAGCTCCGGGCAGCGGGACGAGGATCGCGGGCACTCCGGCGATGAGCAACTCGGCCACGGTCATGGCCCCGGCCCTGGTGACGCACACGTCCGCGGCGGCGTAGAACTCGGGCATGTGGTCCTCGTAGGGCACGACCCGGTAGCAGAGCCGGTCGTTCTGCGCGGCCGGGTCGCATCGGCCATCCGCCCCGTTCGCGAAGGCGTCGAAGTCTCTTCGCCCGGTCACGTGGTAGAGCGAGCGGGCTCCTTCCAGTCGCTCGCGCCACGAGCGGGACACCTCGCCGACGGCAGCATTGATGCGCCGCGCACCGAGCGAACCACCAAAGGCGGCGACTGTCGGCCTGTCCGGCGGCAAGCCCAGAGCGGCCCGCGCCAACGCTTGGCCCTCGGGTGAGCGGTCGAGCGAGGCCAGCCCGCTCAGCACCGGAGTTCCGGTCACGTGCGCTCGAGGCAGGGCCGTATCGGGGAAAGCGACGGCATTGGCCGCGGCGAAGCGTCCGAGGAAACCATTCACGGCCCCGGGGACCGCATCGGTCGTCATGGAGACCAGCGGCACCCGGGTCAGCACGGCGGCGAGGCCAGCCGGGAAGCTGGCGTATCCACCGACGATCACGACGACGCGGGGGCGGCGGTGGGCGAAGGAGGCCAAGGCCCGCAGGCAGGCCCAGAACAGGCCGGCGAAGGCCCCGAAGTTGGCCAGGATCGCTCGGGGCGCCAAGCTGCGACGGATCCCTCGACCGGGCAGGAGCGTGAACGGAAACTCCAGGGCCGGCCACGTCGTCGCCTCGTGCCCGCGACGCGAGCCGTAGAGCTCAATGCTTTGTGGCTCGTGCCCGCGGCGCACCAGGGCCCGCGCGATCTCGAGAGACGGGACGACGTGGCCACCGGTGCCGCCACCCGCGATCACCGCTCCGCGCCCTGCGCTCACCGACCCCGGCCGGTGCGGGCCACCCGGCCGGCCAACCCGCCTCTGGTTGCGTGCGGCGTCGAAGCGGGGCGAGGCAACGCTCGGAGCGCGTGTCCCCCTCGGACTGCCGGGCGACGTTGATGAGGATGCCGGCCGCCGCCATGGTGATGACGAGCGAGGACCCACCAAAGGAGATGAACGGGAGGGGGATCCCGGTGACCGGGAGGAGACCCACCACCGCCCCGATGTTGATCACGGTCTCCGCCGCCACCCAGGCCACGAGTCCGAGGGCCAGCAGGGCACCGAAATGATCCCGCGATTGGGTCGCGGTCCTGATGCCCAGCCAGACAAAGGAGGCCAGCAGGAAGAGGACGAAGAGTGCGCCCACGATGCCCAGCTGCTCTCCGATGACCGAGAAGATGAAGTCGGTGTGTGCGTTGGGCAGGTAGCCCCATTGGGCCTGCCCACCCCCGATGCCGGCGCCGAAGAGATGGCCCGATCCCAACCCGATGAGTGATTGGACCACCTGATATCCGGAACCCGATCCGTGCGAGGAGGGATCGATGAAAGAGAGGAGACGAGCCCGCCGGTAGGGCGAGGACAATCCCACGATGACGGCCAGGACCAGAAGGGCCCCCATGACCTTCATGACCGGACCCAGGCGCACCCCCGAGACGAAGAGGAGAGCGAGCGCGATGACGCCGAGGACCATGGCCGTCCCCATGTCGGGCTGGGCGAGGATCAGCACGCATGCCGCGCCGGTGACCAGGAGCACGGGCCCGATGATCCTGCGGTCGCTCGAGTCTTGGTCGAGGCGTCGCGTGATGAAGTCGGCGGCGAAGATGGTGAGGGCCAGCTTCATCAGTTCGGACGGCTGGAGCCGCAGCTGCCCGAACCCGACCCACCGGCTGGAACCCTGGACATGGACACCGAGCCCCGGAACCAGCACCACGAAGAGGAGGCCGAAGGTCACAACGAGCAAGATCGGACTGATCCGCCGGAGCTTGTGATAGTCGAATCGAATGGCCAGCCAGAGGACGATGCCGCCAATGGCCATCCACATGGCTTCGCGGATGAAGATGGCCCAGGGTGTTCCGTAGGTGGCGATGGAGATGACGGTGGACGCGGAGCCCACCATGACGAGCCCGATGACACACAGCAGCCCGACATCGACCAGGAGAAGGGCAGAGGTGGAGACCTGCCTGCCGGCGATGCGGATACCTACGTCCTTGGACGCTCGCGACGTGCTGGACGGTGCGCGTCGAGCCGGGCGGGCGGGACGCAGAACGGTTGCGGTAGCAGTCGCGGAGCCTGGCGGTGGCGTCACGATCGGCTCCTCGCCGACACACGGGCGCGCCCCGCTGCACGGTCCGACACCCGTTGCATCCCGCAAGTCTCTCGCACCGCGTCAGTGAGGTGGTGGAGGGTCACGTGAATTTCGCCACCGTGAGGAAGTCGCCGTAGAAGATGCCGAGCCCGAGCGCACAGAAGAGCCCGCCGAGGATCCAGAAGCGGACGATCACCGTCGTCTCGGGCCAGCCCGCAAGCTCGAAGTGATGGTGGATCGGAGCCATGCGGAAGATCCGGCGGTGGAACACCCGGAAGCTGATGACCTGCAGGATCACCGAGAGCGTTTCCATGACGAAAAGGCCGCCGATGATCAGCAGCAGGAGATCGAGGTTCAACAGCAGGCAGAGGCCAGCCAGCCCGGCGCCGATGCCCAGGGATCCCGTGTCACCCATGATGATCTTGGCTGGGGCCGCGTTCCACCACAGGAAGCCGATGCAGGCTCCCGCGAGCGCCACCGCGAGCAGCGAGAGGTCGATCGCCGACGCCGGAAGCACGTGGTAGATGTACTCGTGACGGAAGATCCAGTACCCCATGATGGACAGGACGGCGAAGCAGAACGTCCCCGATCCGGCGGCCAATCCGTCCACACCATCGGTGATGTTCACCGCATTCGACGTGCCCACCATGACGAGCACGGCAAAGATCACCCAGCCCACTGAGCCGAGATTGATCCCGATCGGCTGCGCCCGGGTGAACGAGAGCGCGGTCGACGTGTGCGCCCAGTGCACCGCGAGTTCGGCGAAGACAAGCGCGCACACCAGCTGTGCTCCCGACTTGGCACGCTTGTTGAGCCCGAGACTGCGCCGCCGGTGCACCTTGATGTAGTCGTCGAAGTAGCCGATCAATCCGAACGCCACCACCGCCCCCACCGTCAGGTAGCCGACCCTCGAGAACCGCACCTGGGTGCCGATGTGGCCGACGGCGTACCCGAGGACCGTGCCGGCCACGATTGCGATGCCGCCCATGGTTGGCGTACCGGCCTTGACGATGTGCGAGGCAGGTCCGTCCTCGCGGATGTGCTGGCCAATCTCGCGGCTCCGGAAGTAACGGATCAGGACCGGGGTGAGAAGGATGGAGACCCACAAGGCGACGCCTCCCGAAACGAGCAGACCGAGCACGGCCTTACCCCTCGGACTGCGAGCTGTCGGCTTTCGCTGCCGTTACGGCGGACGCACCCCAACTCGAGGCGTCCGTCCCGTAGCGCGCCGACAACACTGCCCTGGCTTCGACAGCGTCCTCGAAGGGCAACCGTTCCCCTGCGATCTCCTGGTAGGTCTCGTGTCCCTTCCCGGCAATGACGACGACGTCACCCGGGCGCGCCAGCTCGAGAGCACGCCGGACAGCGAGGTGCCGGTCGGGCTCGACGACGACGTTTTTGTTGTCTATTCCGTTCGGGATTCCATGCAACACGTCCTCGATGATGGCACCGGGACTCTCGTAGCGAGGATTGTCCGAGGTCAGGACGGCAATGTCGCAGAGGCGCACCGCCACTTCACCCATCATCGGCCTCTTGGCCCGGTCACGATCGCCCCCACAGCCGAAGACACAGAGCACCCGTCCGCCAGGGGCGAGCGAGCGAGCCTCACCGAGGACCACCTCGAGCCCGGCTGGTGTGTGCGCGTAGTCCACGAAGACCGTGAAAGGCGGACGGTCCACTTCGTCGCGCGAGCCGGGAGTCGAGATGACCTGAAGGCGCCCAGGCACCGGGAGGACCGAACTCAGTGCGTCGGCGATCGCGTCCGGGTCGATCTCGAGCGCAACCGCGGCCTCGGCCGCCAGCAGTGTGTTGTCGACGTTGACCGCGCCAGTAAGGGCCGTGCGGACCCGACGTCCGCGCCACGTGAACTCTGTCCGTCCCGGAGCGAGGACGATGTCGGTGGCCGCGGCCCGGTGCACAGCGACCGCGGGAATCCGCGCCCGCTCGAGCAGCTTTCTCCCCCAATGGTCATCCGCATTGATGACCGCGCGCGAACGCGTGGTTGGCCGAGAACAGCTTGGCCTTCGCCTCGAAGTACTCGTCCATGGTGTGGTGATAGTCGAGGTGGTCGTGGCTGAGGTTGGTGAACACGGCCACGTCGAAATGGATCCCTTCCACGCGCGACTGCATCAGCGCGTGACTCGACACCTCCATCGCGACGGCGTGACGCTGCCCGTCCGCTCGCTGGCGCTCGCGCACGTCGGCCAGGGTGCGCTGCAGCTCCGTGGCCTCGGGCGTCGTGCGGGCCCCCGAGAGCGTCCCCATGACGTCGGTCGGGAATCCGGTGGTCACCAACAGGTCCCCGAGGATCTGCGTGACCGTCGTCTTTCCGTTGGTGCCGGTCACACCGATCATCAAGAGCTCGCGGGACGGAAACTCGTAGAAGGCTGCGGCCAGTCGCGCCATGGCCGAGCGCATGGTGCCCGGCGCCACTCGGCTCTGCACGACCGCTCGATTCTGGAGCTCCGGAATGAAGTGCTCACACAGGAGGCCCACCGCGCCGCGCTCCACGGCGTCAACGGCGAAGGCGTGCCCGTCATCCTCGAGCCCCGGGACACAGCAGAACAGATCGCCCGGCCGCACCCGCCGACTGTCCTGCGCGATGCCACCGACGAGCACGGTCGCCGGGTCCCCCATCGACTCAATGACTTCGATGTCGTCGAAGAGGAGGTTCATGGGTACGGTAGGCATGGTCGAACCGACAGCGTTGCATGCGTCGGGCCCCGCCGCGTCATCATCGCAAGGGGTGTGTGAGCAGCACTCCTCACGTGATGTCCTGCGCCTGGGCGCTCGCGGTCTCCGTGCTGGCACTCGGGGTCACCGTCGTCTGGGCGCCCGGAGTCGTGGGGATGTCGTAGCGGTGGAGCGCATAGCTCATGATCTGGGAAAAGACGGGCGCAGCCACCGTGCCGCCGAAGATCGGGGTCGGTCGGTCCAGAACGACGATCATCGAAAGCGTCGGGTTGGCCGCAGGGGCGAAGCCGACGAAGGAGGCCATGTAGGCCCCGGTCACGTAGGAGTCCTTGCCGGTAGTCGGGATCTGAGCCGTGCCCGTCTTGCCGGCCACGGTGTAGCCGGGCACCGCCGCGCTACTCCCCGTGCCTTCGTTGACCACCTGCTGGAGCATGGAGGTGAGCTCGGAGTCGACCGACGGCGAGAACACCTCGTGCGTGGGCGACGGCGCGGTCTGCGTGATCGCTCCCGAGGGACTCACTGTGGCCTGCACCAGTTTCGGGGCAACGAAGGTGCCACCGTTGGCGACGGCGTTGTAAGCGTCGAGGACCTGGAGAGCGCTGACCGCGTCCACCTGTCCGATCGGAAGGGAGACGTAATCGGTGGGCTCCCAGTTGGCCGCGGTGGCCAGGAGGCCTGGCGACTCCCCGGGGAAGTCCAGGCCGGTGGGCTGGCCGAAACCGAGAGCCTTGACCTGCTCGAGCAGGCGAGTCTCGTTGACTCCCTGCGCGATCTCAGAAGTGCCGATGTTGGAGGACTGGGCCAGGATCTGCGTCGCGGTCAGCTGCTCCGTCGGGTGCGCCTCGGCGTCGTGGAAGGTCGAACCGTCGAGCTTGATCTGATAGGGCACGGTGAACACCGAGTTGGGGTTGATCAGCCCTTCCTGCAGCGCGGCGGAGAATGTGACCAGCTTGAAGACCGACCCCGGCTCGTAGAGCTGGGTCACCGCGAGATTGCTCGGCGCCTCGTTCACTGCATCGCCGGGTCCGATCGGCACGACGCCTCCAGACGGCGCGGCCGGGGTCGTCGGCGTCGCCCCGAGGGCATTCGGGTGGGTGGCCGCGAGGTTGGCCATGGAGAGGATCTGCCCGGTCTTCACATCCATCATGACGGCGGTGCCACTCACGGCATCAGAGGAGATGATGGCCTTGGCCAGGGCCTGCTCGGACTCGTACTGCAGCTGCGTGTCCAAAGTCGTTTCGATACCCGTCCCAGGCTTCGTCGCCACCTCATTCGTGACCGGCGACTGGGGCAGAGGCACCCCCGAAGGAGACACCGCGATGGTCTGCTTCCCGTCCGAACCCGCCAATAGCGGGCCGTCGCCGTACTCGAGTCCCGCGGCACCCCGGCCTGCCGCGTTGGTGAAGCCGACGACGGGTGAGGCCAAGTTCCCGTTGGGCACGACCCGCTTCGCGTCGTCGATCAACGTGATGCCGGGAATGGCATCGGTTGCGATCGTCTGCCCGTCGGACTTCGAGATCTGCTTGGCCAGCACCACGTAGCCGGAATGACGGCGAAGCTCGGGGGTCAGTGTGGCAGCCGGTACGTGCAGGATCGGAGAGAGGGCCAGTGCCGTCTGCACCGGGTGCTCCACCTGAAAATCGTCGGCAACCACGTCGTCGGTAGCCACCGACATGGCCAGGGGGGCGCCATCCCGTGCGAAAATCCCGCCACGAAGGGACGGGAGCGGAACAGTGACGGAAGACTCACCCTGCGCCGCAGCCGCGTAGCTCCCTGAGTGCAACACCTGGATCTGAACCAGACGGGCCATCATGAGCACCAAGGCCAAGACCAGGACCAGGCGAACCAGCCTGACGCGCCGCACGAAGGTCCCGGTCGCCCACGACCTTCCGTGTTGACGGGCCGATTTCTTGGCCGGGGCGCGATGCGCTCTCGCCTGGGTGGGCCGCTTCGTGGTTGGCCGCTGGCCCGGGCGACCGGTCGAGGTGGAGCGTGGGCGCTGGTTGGGCTGTGACGGACGGGCCGGGCGAGCGGCCGGACGGGGCTGAGCCGCCGTCGCGCGATTTCGTTGACCGGTTGGCCTGGGGGGCGACGTACGGGTCGCCGCGGCGGCACCACGGGCGGCCGTCCGAGAAGCTGTGTCGGCGCGCGCGCGCCGAACGTCAGGTCGGTTTGTGACGCTCACGGTGTGGTGGATCCGCTCGCGGAAGCCGTCGAGGCGCTGGTGGTGGAGGTGGTCGTGGCCGCAGGCGTCGTCGTGGTGGTCGTCGGCGCGGGGGCCGCGGTCACGTTGGGCGTCGCAATGGGCGTGTTCAGCGGGACGTACGGCAACTCAATGACCTGTGGCGGACGCACCATGCCTGCCTTCGTGGCGTCGCCCACGATGCGCTGGGGCGTCTCGAGGTTCGCTACCTGGAGTTCTGCCTGTCGATGCGTGCTCTGCTCCAGCGACAACTCGTGCTGGAGCGCCGACATCTGCACCTGGTCGTTGGCCAAGACAGCCTGGCCGATCACGACGGCCAGGAGGGAACCCACCACGAGCACCAGCGCGATGATTTCGATCAGGCGCCCGCGCTGGGTGGGCTTCCCGCTGCGCGACCGGACGATGCGCAGTGAAGGGCGGCGCGGTCGGCTCGCATGAGACGCGCCTTGACGGCGTGACGGCGCGGTCGCCGTGGACGCGGAGGGGGGCGCCATCAGTCAGCCTCGGTCCGCACCATGGCACGGAGGCGAGCGCTTTCCGAACGCGGGTTCGCGGCGACCTCGGCCGCGGAAGCCTTGCGTGCGCCGCGGAAGACGAGGCGGTGGCGGGCCACAGCGCCGCACACGCACGGGAGTCCCGGCGGGCAGACGCAGCCGCCGGTCTCGAACTGAGCGAAGGTCTGCTTGGTCAGTCGGTCCTCGCCCGAGTGGTAGCTGATCACGGCACACACCCCGCCGACGGCCAGTGCGGAGAGAGCAATCGGCAGAACTGCGGCGAGCTCACCCAGTTCATCGTTCACCTCAATGCGGAGTGCCTGGAACACCCGGCGAGCCGGATGGCCCTTACGCCGCACCGCCGCGGGAACGGCGGCCGCCACGACTTCAGCGAGCTCCTGGGTGGAGGTGATGGGTCGCGCCGCGACCACGGCCCGGGCAATGCGGCCCGACAGGCGACCTTCGCCGTTCTCACGGAAGAGAGCAGCGAGCTCGGCCTCTGAGCGGTGGTTCACCAGCTCGGCGGCCGACGAGCCCGACGACTGATCCATCCTCATGTCGATAGGGCCGTCACTGCGGAACGAGAAACCCCGATCCGCCTGGTCCAGCTGGGGCGAGCTCACGCCGAGGTCGAGCAGCACGCCCGACAGCGGCGTCGCGCCGGCGTGGGTTTCGAGGATCGAGGACAAAGCCGAGAACGGGGACCGGACCAGGGTGATCCGGTCCCCGAACAGAACAAGTCGCGACCGGGCGGCTTCCAGAGCCACCGGGTCGCGGTCGAGGCCGATGACCCGCAACGTCGGATACGCCTCGAGCAGGGCCTCCGTGTGCCCCCCGCCCCCGACAGTGGCATCGACGACGGTTCCGGGTGGCACAGAGGCGAAGAGCGAGACCACTTCGTCACGCAGTACGGGAATGTGTGAGAACGAGTGGGCCATCTGCAGCCCCTCGGCCGGTGGGTCGAGAGGGAGGTGGAGATCCGAACGACCGGACTGGAAGTGGGTGGAGTGAACCTCCAGAAAACCGGTCGAGGAGCTGCACATGGTCCTGCGCGTCTCGCGAGTCCTCGCGTGGTCAGTCATCGTCCTTGCTGAGTAAGTCCTCCTGTCTGTCTCTGTCTTGGCGTTCCCTATTCCTGCGTGTCCCCGAGCAACCAGCCCTCCTCGGGTTGCACCTTCTCGTCCCAGGCGGCCGGATTCCACAGCTCGACCCGGTCGATCACACCGAGGACAAGCACCTCGGCCTCCAGCCCGGCGAACGTCCGCAGATGTCCCGGGATGGGCATGCGGCCCTGACGATCGATCTCGACCTCCGCGGAACTCGAGGCCCAGACTCGGGCCCGGTTCCGCTCCGCACGTCCCTGCGCGGACTGTTCCTGCATCGACTCCATCTGCCGTTCGAATTCTCCGAGCGTCCAGAGGGCGATGCAGCCCTCCGAATGCTCCGTCAAGAAGCCGCCGTGCTCGAAGTGGGTACGGAATTTGGCCGGCAGGATCACCCTGCCCTTCGTGTCGAGCGAATGCTCGTATCTCCCTACGAACCCTGCCACCAGCCGTATCTCCCACGACGCTCCCTGATTTGCGTCCTTTGGCGTCCCGGCGAAGTTCTCCGGTACCCCTTCACACCATTTCGCGCCACTTTACGCCCCTTTCCTCCACTAGACAACTACTACCCTCCATTCGCAACCCAAAAGCAACACTTCGGGCGTGACGGCCACTGCACCCGAGCGCCGCAGCGCCGCCCACACCCACATCGAGGGGCGAGCCGGGCTAGCTCGCCAGAGACACCGGAGCGGTCAGCTCGGGCTCGAATGACCCGATCGGCCGGGACCCCAATGGACCCGAAGGAGGAGCCGGCCACTCATCGGCTCGGAACGAGAGGCAGGAGCGAACGGGATCGGCGGACGATCCCCCGCCGGACGCCCGGAGTACGAGTCGGCTAGCCCAGCTGGTCGAACGAGCGCAGAAGCGAGTCCGCCAAGGCGCGCAGGTCCACCGTCGAAGTTGGACCGAGGTCGTCCAGGCCCACCGCAACCGTGCGCAAGGCGTCGGCCAACCGGTCCGGCCCACCCTCACCGACACCGAGCAACGCCGCCAGCGGATCGGGGTCCCAGTGCGTGTAGACGCACGAGGAGAAGAGCGCGCCCTCCCGGGCCCGCCACTGGGACAGCCCGACCAACTTGCGTCGCCCCGCAAACACCTCGCCCGGGCCGCATCCTGCGAAGCACACCAGGTCTCCCAGCGCCCCCGGCTCGGACTTGCCGACGTGCACGCGCAGCTCGTCGATTCCGATCGCGCCCAGCGCGTCAGACCACCAGGAGCCGGCCCATTCCGCCGCCACCGCCACGTCCATCACCCACGAGGGATCTGCGCGCGGGATCCACGCGTCGAGCCAGAGGTGGTCGCCCGGCTGCAGCAGTACCGCTCCCCCGCCACCGCGCCGACGCTCGACGACGACATGGGCGGCCGCCGCGGCCGAGTCCGGCACCAGGTCCGGCGACTGTGTACTGCCCAGGACGAGCGTCGGCTGCGCGGCGGCCTGGACGACGGCCAGCCGCCGGGGCTCGGAGCGGAAGCGCTCGACGTCGAAGAAGGGTGACGGTGCTGCGGAGGGCGGCAAACCCGATTAGGAGGCCGCAGCCAAGTACGGCTCCCACAGGGGATCCACGTCCGAGAGGTGCCGCAGGCGCCAGAGATGCCCGTCGGGCGGCGCCGGCTTCACCCGCATGGTCCACCCCAGTTCGGAGAGGAGTTGGTCCGCCTTCTGGAGGTTGTCCCGTTTGCAGGCGGCCACCACGTTGGTCCACTCGTGCGTGCCGCCGCGGCTACGCGGGATGACGTGGTCGATCGTGTCGGCCGGCTGGGAGCAGTACACGCACAGACCTCCGTCGCGCCGGAGCACGGAACGGCGGGTCACCGGAGGCGTCCGGGCCCAGCGAGGGATCCGCACCATGTGGGTCAGACGGACGATGGAGGGGACGTCGACCTGAATGCGGGCGGAGTGGAACACACTGCAGTCCCCGCGGACTGCAACCGACTCTGCCCGACCCGCCAGCATGAGAACGACAGCTCGACGGTCCGAGACGAGTGCGAGCGGCTCGTAAGTCGCATTGAGGAGGAGCACCCGCTCCATACCCGACAGAGGCTACCCGCCGGGGGGCCGGGTCCTCTGACACCAGCGCAGGAAGGCGACCACGTCTTCCTTGGTGAGGTCGCCCTCGCTGCCGTCCCCGCCGTAGGCCGTTACCAGCCGGAAGTGCCAGTACGCCTCGCCCGGTAGGGGCAGGAAGGGCGCCCGGTGCCACCAGCCCCGCCGGGCCAGCCTGCGCACGGCACCCAGGGCCGTCCACCACAGGGACGGATGCCCGAGGACGGCTCCGAGCACCACCCGGACGTGGCGCGCCCACCCGCCCCGACCGTCACTCACGCCGGCGTTCCCGCCTCGAGCGCGTTCCAGCCGACCCGGGCCGCCCCGACAAGGGGCCCACCGTCGCCCAGTCCGCCCGGGACCACCCGCGTCCCGCGGGCGAAATCGAGGCGGCAGCGCAGATCCATTTCGGCCTGCGCCGCCGAGAAGAAAGGAGCGCCGAAGCCCAGGGCGACCGAGCCGCTCACCACCGCCAGCGGCAGATCGAGCAGGTTCGCCACCGACGCAATGGCCAAGCCGACCAACCGACCGGTCCGCTCCACCGTCTCGGGTGATGCCTCCGCGGCCGGCCGCCCGGTCATCGCCGCGATGGCCGTGCCCGATGCCTCGGCCTCGAGGCAACCGTGGCCGCCGCACGGGCACTCCCGCCCGTCGGGCACCACGATCACGTGGCCCACGTGTCCCGCATTGCCCAGTCGGCCGGAGAGCAAGCGGTCGTCGAGAATCACTCCCCCGCCCACGCCGGTCGACACCACCATCCCGATGTAGTCGCGCTGGCCCATGGCCGCGCCGACCCATCCCTCACCGAGCGCCAAGGCCTTGGCGTCATTGTCCACGTAGGTCGGCAGACCGGTCAGCTCGGCGACCCGGCGCCGCAAGGGAAACCCTCGCCAGCCCGTGATGTTGAGCGGTGACACCTCTTCGCCGCCCGGGCTCATCGGTCCTCCACACCCGACGCCACAGACCACGAGGCGGTCGTCGGCTGCGACCCGCTGCACCATCTCGGTGACCAGCGCAGCCAGGTGGGACCAGAGCTCCTCGCCGGACGATGAGGCGGCCGCCGTCGGGGCCTGGGCCCGCTGCAGCAGCTCCCCGGCCCCGGTCACCAGGCCACAGGCCAGCTTGGTACCGCCGATGTCGACGGCCAGCGCCAGATCTGCCACGAGTCGAGAGACTACGGAGCACACGCCGGTGCGGCGCGCACCCACGACACCACATTCACGCGAACCCGAGCCATGACCCGACGCATTCGATCCGGCACGACGGCCTGGCCCCAGACGCGAAAAAGCCCCGCCGGCCAGGGCGGGGCACACGACACGGAGGCGCCGGTCATTCCTCCCGGCGGTGAAAGCGGGAGCGGAACCAGTCGCGGGCATCGCTCACCGCACCCTCGATCCCGCTCGGCGCCGACCCGTCGCGAGCGGCCTCGCCGTCCTTGGCCCGCCGGATGTCGTGCCATCCGGCCTTCCCCATGCGGCGGAGGTTTCGCTCGAACCAGACGGCCGAGGCGAACATGATCACGACGCCGAGGAAGCCGGCCGGGACCGACTTGGAGTAGAAGGCAACCAGGATGACCACACCGAGGACGAAGGTCACCGCCGCCCACTTGCAGTAGCGGCCCGCGTGCCGATAGACGGTCTCGGAACGCACCCGCTCCGCGAACTCGGGGTCCTGGCGAACCAGCGACTCCTCGAGCTCAGCGAGAATGCGCTGCTCATGGTCGGAAAGCGGCACTAGATACTGCCCCCTGGGATCTCCACATCCATCCGACCGCCATGTTGACACGCCGAGAGGGCGCGGACAATGCGGATTTGCCCCCCCTGCCCTGCCCGAACTGCTGTCTCCACCAGCAGCAGCTTAGAACCCGCCAACTCCGATCGGCACGCGGTCACCGGCGGGTTACCCATCGCTCAGCTCCGACTCAGACATCGCCCGGGGGCCCACGGCGCCCACCTAGTCCTCGGACGTGCCCCGGGTCCGGTGCCGCATGAGGAGGGCGCCGATCAGCGCGCCCAGTAGCCCCGCGATGAGGATCACGAGGATCAGGGGTTCGGACCGGTCGTAGATCCAGAAATTGATCTTGACCGACTTCAGGTTGGCCAGAGCGAACCAGACCAAGAAGATGGCGGCCACGGCCAAGCCGACCAGGGCCACTGTGCTCCGGCCACCTTTTTCCTCGGCTCCGTCGTCGCCCCCGTTCGCGACGACCGGCTGGGCCCCTCCGTCACGCTTGGCCTTTGCCATCTCACCATTGTGCCGTGCGCCGCCCCGGGAACGGTGCCACCCCCGGTCCGGCCTCTCCGCCCGAGCACGCCAGCTGCTATGAGAGTGGTCCCGAAATCGCCATGGGGCTCCATGGACCACCGCCGGCCGCCCCCCGGCGCCCCAGCCCGCCCCCGGCCCGCATCACGCACGCCCACAAGGAGCAGCCAGCCATGAGCACGAGCACCCGCGAAATACTGACCGGAGCCCAGACCATGTGGGAGCTGGTCGAGCGCCGGGCCCAGGGGTCGCACGATCACCCCATGCTCATCGCGCCGGATGGCGAGACCCTCACCTTCGGGCAGTTCCGCGATCGTGCCGAGCGGGTCGCCGCCGGCCTCCACGCCATGGGCATCACCACCGGATCCGTCGTCTCGTGGCAGCTCCCCACGCGCATCGACACGGTCGTCCTCTCCATTGCGCTCACTCGGCTCGGTGCGCTCCAGAACCCGATCATCCACCTCTACCGCGAGCGCGAGGTCGGCTTCGCGCTGCGCCAGACCGGCGCGACCCTCTTCGTGCACCCCGGCACCTGGCGCGACACCGACTACGCCGCGCTGGCCGAGCGTGCCCTCGAGGGCGCCTCCTCTGCGCCGGCGCTCCTCTCCGTCGAAGCCGGCCTGCCCGAAGCCGACCCCGCCTCCCTGCCCGCACCTCCCCCGGGGGCTCCCGCCGCCGAAGCCCCGATCCGCTGGATCTATTACACGTCGGGCTCCACCGCGGATCCGAAGGGCGTGCAGCACACCGACCAGACGTTGATCGCCGGCGGGTGGGGTCTCGCCCGCGCCCTCGACATGGGCCCCGACGACATCGGGTCCATCGCCTTCCCCTACGCCCACATCGGCGGACCCGACTACCTGATGTCGATGCTGTCCATGGGATTCCCGGCCGTGCTCCTCGAGGCCTTCTCCGCCCCCGACGCCCTCGAGGTCTTCAACCGCCACGGCGCCACCGTGGTCGGTGGGAGCACCGCCTTCTACGTGGCCTACCTGGTCGAGCAGCGCAAGCAACCGGGCCGGCCGATCCTCCCGACGCTCCGCCTCATGGTCGGAGGCGGCGCCGCCAAGCCGCCCGAGCTGCACTACGAGGTGCGCGACGAGATCGGCGGGCGAGGCGTGGTCCACGGCTATGGCATGACCGAGGTGCCCATGATCGCCAACGGCTCGCCCCACGACACCGACGAGCAGCTGGCCAACACCGACGGCCGCCCGGTGGAAGGGGCCGACGTCCGAATCGTCCGCCTCGACGGTCAGCCGGCCGGGCCCGACGAGGAAGGCGAGATCCGGGTCAAGGGCCCGATGGTCTTCCACGGCTACACCGACCCCGAGCTGACCGAGGATGCGTTCGACGACCAGGGCTACTTCCGCACGGGCGACCTCGGGCGGCTGCGGGCCGACGGCTACCTCACCCTGACCGGACGACTGAAGGACGTCATCGTGCGCAAGGGCGAGAACATCAGCGCCAAGGAGATCGAGGACCTGCTCTATACCCACCCCAAGGTGGTCGAGGTCGCAGTGATCGGCCTCCCCGACCCCGAGCGGGGCGAGCGCGTGTGCGCCGTCGTGCAACTGACCGACGGCGCAGACGGCCTCGCCCTCCAGGAGATCGTCGCCTTCTGCAGGGAGGCGGGCCTCATGACCCAGAAGATTCCCGAGCAGGTCGAGATCCGGACCGACTGGCCCCGGGCCGGAACGGGCAAGATCGTCAAGCGGACCCTGCAGAGCGAATACGGCGCGGCGTGAGCCCGGGAGCGGGCGGCAACCGCAACACCACGACCGGAGCGACGCCACGGCGCAGTCGGGCCGTGCCACCGGCGCCGCTCGCCCTTCCTGGCGAAGGTGGCCTCTACCGGATCTCGTTCGTCTGCACGGGCAACATCTGCCGCTCACCCATGGCCGAGGTCATCACCCGAAGCCTGGCGGTGGGCACAGAGCTCGCCGACGGCAGCGATCTCGGGAGCCACCTCGACGTCCGGAGCGCCGGGACGGGCCCCTGGCACGAGGGCGAGCCCATGCACCCTTTCGCCGCCGACGCCCTGGTCCGCGCCGGCTACCCCCGCCACCCCCACGTGGCCCACCAGTTCTCCACGGCCGGCGCCGGCCAGATCGACTTCGTCGTCGCCCTCGACCGCCGCCACCAGCAGACGCTGCGGAGCCTCGGAGTGGATCCCGACCGGCTGGCCCTGCTCCGCTCGTTCGACCCGGCTTCCGGGGTGGGCGCCGACGTCCCCGACCCCTATTACGGCGACGACGCCGTCTTCGACCAGTGCCTCCGGATGATCGAGGCCTCGTGCATCGGCCTGGTGGCCTCGCTCGCCACCCATTGGGACACGCTCGGCGCCGCCTGAGCCCCCTGCCGCCGCCACGGCAGGGCTCCGACCGTGCCCGGTGGCCACCACATCAGGTGTGACATAGTGCCGCCGTGGTCTCACGCAGGGTCCGCCGGCGGCGGAGGCAGTTCGCCGTTGGCGGGGCTGTGTTCTTCTTGTTCTTGATCTGGCTGATCTTTTTCTCCGGCGGCGGCAGCGGCAAGGCGCCGCCTGCCTCCTCGGGCCAGTCCACCTCGACCACCCACGGCACGGCGGTCACGGCCGCCCAGCACTTTCCCA
The DNA here is from genome assembly GCA_963726545.1 of uncultured Acidimicrobiaceae bacterium. Taxonomy (GTDB): domain Bacteria; phylum Actinomycetota; class Acidimicrobiia; order Acidimicrobiales; family RAAP-2; genus Bog-473. The sequence continues at coordinate 117,560 of CAVSCV010000008.1, forward strand.
AGCGCTCCCCGCTGAACCCGGACTGGACCGGTGACGGGAAGGCGGTGACCCTCGGCTTCGGCGGGGACGTCCACTTCGCCGGCGCCGTCGGCGAGCGGCTGGCCAACAACCCGACCACCGCGCTCGGCAGCACGATCCCCCAGCTCTTCGCCAACACCCAGTTGAGCATGGTCAACCTGGAGACGGCGGTCACCAACGGCGTCTGCCCCGAGCCCCAAGCCAAGCCGTACATCTTCGACGCGCCGGCCTCGGCCATCACCGCCCTCAAGGCGGCCAGCATCGGCCTGGCCACCCAGGCCAACGACCATGGAGAGGACTGCGGCCAGCAAGGGCTCTCCCAGAACCTCAACATCGCGGCGCAGGCCAAGTACCCCATCATCGGGATCGGCAACAACGCGGCCCAGGCCTTCACCCCCTATCGGGTCACCCTGAACGGGCAGCGCATCGCCATCATCTCGGCGACCCAGGTCATCGCCAGCAATCTCATCAGCGGGTGGACGGCGACGAGCACCCAGCCCGGCGTGGCCTCCGCCATCGACCCCACCGCGCTCGTCCGCGAGGTCCAGCAGGTGCGCAAGACCGCCGACACGGTGATCGTCTACGTCCACTGGGGCACCGAGACCCAGGCCTGCCCGAACCCGCAGCAGGGCCCGCTGGCCCAGCAATTGGTCAAGGCGGGGGCCGACATCGTGATCGGCACGAACGCCCACGTCCTCCTCGGCGCGGGCTACATGGGCAGCGCCTACGTCGACTACGGCCTGGGCAACTTCGCGTTCTACGACGACACGGCTCCCGAGACCGACAGCGGCTCGCTGATCATCACGGCCACGGGCCGTCACGTCACCGCCGCTGCCTTCCGGCCCGCCACCATCCTCAACGGCCTCCCCCAGCCACTGACCGGTGCCCCCGCGCAGACCGCGCTGCAGAGTTGGAACTCGGCCCGAACCTGCACCGGCCTGGCGGCGACGCCTTCGACCAGCGTGGCGACCATGCGCGGCGAGTCCGTGCCCTTCGTGGCGCCGGCTGCGCCGCCCACCACGACCACCGTGCCGGCCACCGGCAGCAACAACAGCAACAGCACCACGACAACAGCAACCGGTGCCTCGTCGTCGACCCACGGCGGCGGCGGAACGACCACCACAACCGGGAGCGGCGGATCGGGGACCACCACGACGACGGTCCCGCCGACGACCACCACCTCCCCGACGGACAACGCCGGCGGTTAGCCGACCGTCCAGAACCCGGGGCGGGCCAACCTAGAACGCCACCCGGCACCAGTTCGACGCCGACCATTGGGTTCGAAAAGCGCCTCGGATTTCGTGCCGACACGACCACCCGATGCCCTGGGCAGAGGTCTCCGCAACAGACGCATCATCAAATCCGGGGCGGGTACGCTCACTGGCGGAGTGCCGCAGAGTCCTGTCGAAGAAGTGCGCGCGTCGACCCGGAAATGGCAAGTGTTCCTTGAGGTACTTGGTGCGTTCCGGCACGACCGCTCTCATGCGCTTCGCATCGTGAGCACCGAGAACCGATGAACGTGGGCCTTGCCGGGTTGGCTTTCGTCCTCGGTGCGTGCGTCAGCCTGGGCACGAGTTGGGTACTGGTCTCACGTCTCGAGCGAGTCGGAGAGCGACTCGGGTTGTCAGAAGCGCTACTAGGCATCGTGGCGGCATTGGCTGCCGATGCACCTGAGATCACGGCGTCGATTACCGCCCTGGTGCACCACCAATCATCCGTGGGAGCGGGGGTCGTCCTGGGTTCCAATGTCTTCAACCTGGCGGCCCTCCTCGGGCTGGGTGCTGTCGTAGCGGGCCGAATCAGGCTCCACCGCAAGGTGGTCGTCTTTAGCGGCGTCGCCTCGATGTTGATCGGGATTTGCTGTCTGCTCAGTGTCGGAGGAACCCTCTCGGCCACTGCCGGATTCGTTCTCGTCCTGTGCGTCCTCATCCCCTACGTGCTTCTCCTGGGAGCACACGAACGGATCCTTGGATTGTTTGGGCGGCCAAACCGCTACACGTCGTGGATCGCGGCTGCGGTCGTGGAGGAAGAGGGCGAGCTTGAAGAGGCTATCCACCCTCGTCGAGGTACTCCTGTCGACGTCGCCGTGGCGGGATGTGGGTTGGTTGTCGTTGTCGCGGCCAGTGTCGCCATGGAACAGGGCGCATCGACCTTGGGGACGCACTTTCAAGTTCCTGACATCGTTCTCGGTGGCCTAATCCTGGCCGCTGTGACCAGCCTGCCCAACGCTGTTTCGGCGATCTACCTGGCCCGGCGCGGCCGCGGTGCGGCGGCACTCAGTACTGCGCTCAACTCGAACTCACTCAACGTTGCCTTTGGACTTCTCCTCCCCGCCGCGCTGATCGGTCTGACGAGATCCTCGGCATCAGGGGTGCTCGTGGCAAGTTGGTATGTGGGACTGACGGCGATCACATTGGCCCTCGCGTATGTCGGACAGGGTCTCCGCAGACCAGCCGGGGCCTGCATTATCGGCGGCTATGTCCTCTTTGTCGTCGTGGTGCTCGCCTTCAGTTAGGGCAGTGGAAGTAACGAGGCCAGTTTGCATACAGAGACAAGGTGCATCGAGCAAGGATTCTTCCGCACTCATTGAGAGCGCGACTCTGGCGGACAGCGTGCTCAATCAGCCGAGGCTGCGGCCGCGGCCGGCATGGCGTCGGCCACCAAGCGCTCGTCGTCGGCCAACAGCTCGTGGGCCAGATCCTTCACCATCTCGATCACTTCCGGGTGCTCCTCGGGATTCCACCCCTCGAGCAGCTCGGTGAGGCCGCTGCGCCGCGCCTCGGTCAGGCGCACCATCGCCTCGGCCCCGCTTGCGGTCACGTGCAGGTCGTGGTCCCCGTCCCGACTTCGGGCTTCGACCATGCCGGCCGCCACCAGTCCCTCGACCCCCGGCGCGATCAGCATGGGGTCGACCTTCAACCGTTTCGCCAAGTCCTTGGTCGTGCAGGCCGGGTTCTCGGACAGCCGGTAGAGGAGCCAGACCGAACGGGGAGGCAGGTCGACGCCGGCCCGCGTGGCCAACGTCTGGTACAGCTCGCCCCGGTTCTCCCGGGACGACAACCGCTCGAGCGCCAGCTCGATCTCCTTGAGCGACGACCGGTTCATCCCGTGCGCCTCGCCGAGGTCCGAGGTGCCCACCGTCTTGCGCAGCTCCACCTCGGGCAGCAGGAAGCTGAGCAGGAAGGCGAAGAACGAGATGGGCACCGCAACCAGGAAGACGGTCTGGATGGAGTGGGTGACCGCGGCGACGTACTTGTCGAAGAAGGCCAATCCCGCCGCGGTCGACCGCAGCTTCTGGAGCAGGGCCAGGTCGAGCGTCTGCGGGTTGAACGACTTGAGGACCGACGGCGGGATCTTGGCCAGCGCCGCCGCGAAGGTGTGATTGAACACGATGGCGTAGATGGCGCCGAACACCGCCGTGCCGAAGGAGCCGCCGATCATCCGGAAGAAGGTGGAGGAACTGGTGGCCACGCCCAGGTCCTGGTACGAGACGGAGTTCTGCACCGCCACCACGAGCACCTGCATGATCAGGCCCATGCCGGTCCCGAACACGAACATGAAGAAGGCCAGCACCCACGCATTGGTCGACGCGTCGATGGTCGACATCAGGTAAGCCCCGAGCGTCATCAACGCGGTGCCCACAATCGGGAAGATCTTGTAGCGGCCCCAACGGGTGACCAGTCGGCCCGAGCCGACCGAGGCGCCCAGCATGCCCACCATCAGGGGCAGGATGCGCAGGCCCGAGACCGTCGGGCTGACCAGCTTCACGTTCTGCATGAAGAGCGGCAGGAAGGTGAGCGCGCCGAACATGGCGAAGCCCATGACGAACCCGATGGAACTGGCCGCCGAGAAGACGCGGTTACGGAAGAGCTTCATCGGGATGACCGGTTCCGCGGCCGCCCTCTCGACGAACACGAAGGACACGAGGAGAAGGACGCCCAATGCCGCGGTCAGGTAGCTGGGGGCCGATCTCCAGGCCCACGAGATCCCGCCCAGGCTCAAGAACAGGATGAGCGACGTCACGCCTCCGGTCAGGACGATGGTGCCGGCATAGTCGATCTTGTGGCGGACCTTGCGCAGGTGGCCGGGCAGCACGGCCTGGGTCACGAACAGGGCCAGGATGCCGAAGGGCAGGTTGATGTAGAAGACCCAGCGCCACGTGAGGTAGGTCACGCACAAGCCGCCGATCAGCGGGCCGATGACCGTCGCCACCGCGAACATGGCGCCGAAGAGACCCATGTAGCGGCCCCGCTCGCGGGGCGACACGACGTCGCCGATGATCGTCTGCGCACCGACCATGAGCCCGCCGCCGCCCAGTCCTTGCAGCGCCCGGAAGAGGATCAGCTCGGTCATGGTGTGGCTGAACCCGCAGAGGGCGGAGCCGATGACGAAGATGACGATGGACGCCTGGAAGAAAACCTTCCGCCCGTACTGGTCGCCCAACTTGCCCCAGAGCGGCGTCGACACCGTCGACGCCAGCAGGTAGGCCGTGACGACCCAGGCCAGGTGGGACCCGCCGTGCAGATCGCCCACGATGGTCGGGAGCGCCGTCGACACGATGGTCTGGTCCAGCGCGGCCAGCAGCATGCCCAGCAGCAGCGCCCCGAGGATGAACCACAGCCGGCGCTTGGTGATCTTCTCGGCGACGGGGTCCTCGGGATCCGGGTTCTCCGGTGCGACGCTGACCCCCACCTCACCGACGTCTGCCACGTCTCGCTCCCATCAGAATGCGCTGCTCTCCCCGCACCATTATGGGTGCCCACCGCCCGACTCCGCCCGGACCCCTCCTGGCGGCCTCCTCGTCGTGCGCCCGGACACCCGGCGCGCGCCGGTCGTGTCAGTCAGCCTTCCGGCCCGCTGCCCAGCCGCGCTACGGTCGCCGCGGCAGATGCGGGCCGGCGGGCCGGGCATCGCCGGTGTCAGGCCTGATCGACGACCCCGCCACCGCGCGTCGACACGGGCTCGAGAAGCAGATCACAAACCGAGACAGGAAGGCCCTCTCCCATGCACACCCGACTCACCGATATGTTCGGGATCGAGCACCCCGTCATGCTCGCCGGCATGGGCGGCGTCTCCTACTCCGAGCTCGCCGCCGCCGTCTCGGCCGCGGGCGGGTTCGGCTGCCTCGGCGCGTCGACCATGGGCAACGAGACGATGGTGGCCGAAATGGCGGCGATCCGGGCCGCCACGGATCGGCCCTTCGGGGTCGACCTGCTCACCGCGATGCCTGGCGGCATGACCGAGCAGGTCGAGATGATCATCGAGGGCGGCGCCTCGGCCTTCGTGGCCGGCCTGGGCGTGCCGACCGAGGTCGTCGATCTCTGTCACCGCCACGGCGTCTTCGTGGTCAGCATGTGCGGAAAGGTCGACCATGCGGTCCGCGCCGTGGAGGCGGGTTGCGACCTGGTCGTCGCACAAGGCACCGAGGCGGGCGGGCACACGGGGCAGGTGGCCTCGCTGCCCCTGATCCCGCAGATCGTCGACGCGGTCGGGGCCCGCGTCCCGGTGGTGGCGGCCGGAGGCATCTTCGACGGGCGCGGCTTGGCCGCGGCCCTGTCGCTGGGGGCCGACGGCGTCTGGGTCGGCACGCGGTTCATCGCCACGCCCGAGGCCCGCGGCGTGCTCGGGTACAAGGAGCGGCTGCTCTCGAGCCACGAGGACCAGACGACGGTCAGCCGCGCCTATTCGGGCAAGACGATGCGCGTCGTTCGCAACGCGTACACCGACTACTACGACGCCCACCCGACCGAACTCAAGAAGTTCCCCGAGCAGCTCGGCATTGCCTACAACAACGGGACCATGCACCTGGGCGGCGACTCCTTCACGGAGGGTGTCGACGTCGAGCGCGAGTGCTACCCGGCCGGGCAGGGCGTCGGTGGCATCGGCGAACTGGTGCCGGCGGGCGACCTCGTGCGTCGCTTCGTGGCCGAGGCCGAGGCAGCGCTCGACAAGGTCGCCGTCCTGCGCTGACGACGTTGCGGTCAGCGGCTTCTGGTGGGGTGCCTTGGCAATGGCGGTTGCGCCTTTGGTTCGGTCGATCATGATGGTTGCCCACCAAAGAGCGGAGACGGTTATGAAGCAGCGAGGATCGATGGCGCGGCGGGTGGCGATTCTGGCTGCAGGGACGGCAATGGTCACCAGCCTCGGACTGGCGGGAGTCGACGCGGCATCGGCGGCGGCGCCGACGGCCAAGGTCACGTCGGGTGCGACCTGGACCCTCGAAGTAACCGGAGGCTCTTGTTTGTCTGAGACCTTCAATACAGCGACCCACCGATTCACTTCGGCCACGACCAGCACCAAGGACAAGGGCACTTGGAGTGGGGGCGGGGGGACGATCGTCATGACCTGGACGAGGGGGCCGAACGAGGGACTCGCCTTCAAAGGCACCTGGACGACAACGCCGACCAAGGGGTACGAGGGCCAGGTGACCTTGAATTCTGCGCGTGACGGCGACGGATTGCTGGTGAAGGGAGTCGTTACCTGCGTCTGAGCGCCACCATGGCCGAACCGAGCGACCGCCCCCCGGATTCTTCATCGAGCTCATGGTGCTGGACCTTGGTGAATGGCCTCGACTCTGCCCAACTTCACGTCTACGCCGAGCTGTTCCGAACTCGGCCGAGGCTTGCCGCGATGGCGGTGACGTCGTTGTCCGCCTAGACCTCGGCAACCGTCAAGACAAGGCGCGAGCAGAGCGCCTTGCAGTCCTCCTGCGATCGAGCGACGCCGAGGCCAGCGCGCTCACGGCGCTGGCTGATCCTGATCCAAATGGCGGCTTGTGTCCGAGGTCACACAACTCACACCCGTTCCGCCCAGGCCGCAGTAGCCGCCCGGGTTCGCCGCCAGGTACTGCTGGTGGGAGGGCTCCGCATAGAAGAAGGCCACCGACGGCCTGATCTCCGTCGTGATCGCCCCGAAGCCTGCTTGGGAAAGGGACTCTTGGAAACGGGCCTCGACCTCCTTTGCCACCTGCGCCTGTTCGGGTGTCGTGGTGTAGATGGCGGAGCGGTATTGGGTGCCGACGTCGTTTCCCTGGCGCATCCCCTGCGTGGGGTCATGACCTTCGAAGAAGGTGCGCACCAACTGCTCGTAACTGATCTCGGCCGGGTCGAAGACGACGAGCACGACCTCCGCGTGGCCCGTCCGGCCGCCGCAGACCTCCCGGTATGACGGGTTGGGAGTGAAGCCGCCGGCATAGCCGACCGCCGTCGTGTAGACGCCGGGCAGCGTCCAGAACAGGCGCTCGGCCCCCCAGAAGCAGCCCATCCCGAAGATGGCACGCTCCATCCCTTCGGGAAAGGGTGGCGTGATCGTCGTGCCGAGCACGAGGTGGGGCGCACGGACCGGCATCTGTTCCTCACGACCGGGCAGGGCCTGCTCGCCCGTGACCATCCGCTTCTTGTGCGAGGTGAACAGTCCCATGGCGCCTCCGCTCTCAGTCCCTCCTTTCAGTATGGGGAGGGCACGTCGATCCTCGTTCACGAATCGACAAATCGTTCCTGGCCAAGCGCATATTTGTATTATTTAGCGTATTCTGTACCATCAGGGACCTATAGCGATATATCATTAACTATCCGAAACAATCGGAAGCTGGGAGCAACCAGGAGCCCGCACGAAGGAGGCCCCCGATGGATCCGAACCAAGGACAGTCCACCTCTTTCGGCGACGAGCCGGTCCCGGCCACTGCAGCGCGCCGGACCAATCCGGCCAAGGTACGCCAGGCCCGGGCCAACCCGGACCGCCCCGGCGAGCGCTGCCGGGCCGACCCCGGGACCTGGGTGCCGGTGATCGATCTGACGCGCTGCGAAGGCAAACGTGACTGCACCGAGGTGTGCCCCTACGACGTGTTCGAGGTCACCCGGATCTCCAACGACGACTTTGCGTCGCTCGGCCTCATGGGCAAGGTGCGCAGCATGGCCCACAAGCGCCAGGCGGCCTACGCCGTGCGGGCGCAGGACTGCCATGCCTGCGGGCTCTGTGTCGTGGCCTGCCCCGAGCAGGCCATCAGGTTGAGTCCCGCCTTCTGATCTCGGACGCACAACACACAACAACACCAACCAATTCTTTACGGAAAGGAAATACCCACAATGGGAAACGGACACTCACACGATCAGGAACACACACACGAGCACGACGACGTGCACGGTCACATCCATGACCATCTGCATGAGCACTTCGGCCGAGGCATGCGGGGCGGACCCCGTGGCCGAGGCCGCTGGGCGGCCGAGCGCGGCAGCTGGGGTGGAGGCCGGCGCATGCGCCGGGGCGACATCCGCAAAGCCATGCTGGTTGCGCTCCGAGAGGGGCCGGCCAACGGCTACGAGATCATGCGCCGCCTCGAGGAGATGAGCGGCGGCCTGTGGCGCCCCAGCCCCGGGTCGGTCTACCCGCACCTCCAGATGCTCGAGGACGCCGGCGTCGTGAAGTCGAACGAGGTCGACGGCAGTCGCACCTACACCCTGACCGACTCCGGCCGGGAAGAGGCAGAGCAGGCGGCCATGCCCGTCCACGACGGTGAGTCGGAGGACCAGATCCGGAATCTCCGGCTGGCCGCGGCGCAGCTGATGGGGGCGGCCAAGCAGCTGTCGGGCGTCGGCGAGGGGCCGCAGATCGACCGCGGCATCGCGGTGATCCAGAAGGCTCGCAAGGAGCTCTACCAGATCCTTGGTGAGGATTAGGCGGTGCGCCTGACCAGGGCAGGCGCACTCCCCCGCCGGATACTCTTCACAGTGACGCCATGACGACCTCGACCGCCACCACCGCACCCGGGGGCTCTTCCCCCGCGGCGGGGGTGGCGATCATCGAGACCGTCGGGCTGGCCAAGACCTATCCGGGCACGGACTTCCGGGCCGTCGACGAGCTCAACCTCAGCGTCGGGACGGGAGAAGTGTTCGGACTCCTGGGTCCCAACGGTGCGGGCAAGACCACCACGGTCGGCGTACTGACCACACGGGTCATTCCGACGGGCGGCCAGGCCTTCGTCGGCGGGATCGACGTGGTCCGCCAGCCGACCTTGGTCAAACAGATCATCGGCGTCGTGTCGCAGCAGAACACACTCGACCGCCAGCTGACCCCGTGGGAGAACCTCTACTACCACGGGCGGCTGTTCGGGATCCCGGCGCGCGAGTGCCGGCGCACCGCCGACGATCTGCTCGAGCGCTTCCAGCTGACTCGCTTCGCCAAGGCCTCCGTCTACGCCCTCTCCGGCGGCATGGCCCAGCGGCTCATGGTGGCCCGGGCGATCTTCCACCGCCCGGCCGTGCTGTTCCTCGACGAGCCCACGGCCGGACTCGACCCACAAGGCCGGCTGGCCCTCTGGGAGCTGCTGCGGAGCCTCAATGCCGAGGGCCAGACCATCATGTTGACGACCCACTACATGGAAGAGGCCGACAATCTCTGCAATCGGCTGGCCATCATGGACCACGGGCGGATCCTCGCCCTCGGCACCCCGGCCGAACTCAAGCGCAGCGTCGACGCCGACACCATCGTGACCGTGAAGGCTGCCGGCGACCAGGACCGTCTGGCCGAGGCCTTCACCGGCCGCGTTGACGGGCTCACGGGAACTCGCCCCATCGAGGGGGGCGTCGAGCTCCAGGTACGCGGCTCGGAGCGACTGGTCCCACGGGTGGTCGAAGCGGCCGAGGCCGCCGGCTTCACCCTGGCTGACTTGAACGTGACCGAACCGACTCTCGAGACCGTGTTCATCGGACTGACCGGAAAGGACCTGCGCGACTGATGGCAACGACCACGACCGACGCCGCAGAATCGTCTTTCGGCTCCCCCTCGTCCCGCCACGTCGAGCTGAAGCCAACCCGTACGGCCACCGGGGCCAGCTGGACTGCCTTCGGTGCACTGATCCGGCGAGATCTGCTGGTGCTGCGCAAGCACTGGGTCGAGTTCACCGTCCGCACCCTGGTCCAGCCCTTCCTTCTCTGCTTCGTCTTCCTCTATGTCTTCCCGAAGATCGGGCAGGGCATCGGAGGAGCCAGTGGGGTTCCCGGCGCGGAGTCGGCGTTCGCCACGGTGCTGGTTCCCGGCGTCGTCGGTTTGTCCATCATGTTCCAGGGCATCCAGGCGGTCGCCATGCCGTTGGCACAAGAGTTCGGCTTCACCCGTGAAATCGAGGACCGGGTGCAAGCACCCTGCCCGATTTGGCTGGTCGCAATGTCCAAAGTCATCTCCGGCGCCGCGCAGGGCCTCATCTCGGCGATCATCGTCTTCCCGATCGCGTCAGTGGTGCACGCGGCCGGTGTCCAGGCCCAGATCAACCTGCACTGGGGCCTGATCCTCACCCTGGTCCCGCTGTCCTGCATCTGCATGGCGTCGCTGGGGCTGTTGCTCGGCACGTCTTTCGAGCCACGAAACCTCGGGCTCATGTTCGGCTTCATCGTGCTGCCGATCACGTTCCTCGGCGGTACCTACTACCAGTGGACGCGGTTGTCCGCGGTGAAGTTGGGAAGCGTGCACTGGCTTCAGATCTTGGTGCTCATCAACCCGTTGATCTACATCAACGACGGGATGCGGGCCGCCTTCACCGATGCCGCGCACATGCACCTCTACGTCATCTACCCGGCCATTGTCGCCTTCGGCATCGTCTTCCTCACTCTCGGCCTACGCAACTTCCGTCGCAAGGTGCTGGCCTGAGCGAGTGGCCGGTCCACCGACCGCCGTCTCGGGGTGATCAGAGGACCAGTAAGACATCCCGGTCCGCCCGCTCACGTCGCGTGAAGGCGCGGAGGACGGAGAGATCGCCGGCGCGGGCCCGTGCGAGCTCGACGCAGACGTCCATGCACGTGGCCACGGTGTCCGAGGGCGGGTTGGCCACGTGCATGCCAGAGAGGCTGCACACCACGTCGTCACCGTGCACGACGATCTCGAGCACCCGGGTCCGAAGGTACTCCCACAGCGGCACCTGCCCTCCGGGCACGCGGACCACCGGGACCGCACGCGTCGCCGAGGCGTTGGTGAGCAGGCCAACCAGTTCGTCCCGCGCCGTGATGCAGGCCGCGTTGACGATCTCGGGACCCGTCTGGGCGAAGGCCTCGGCAGCGGCACGCAGAGACGCGGCGAACGGGTCGGTGTCGTCGGACCCTTCGACCCGATTCGGTCCGAAGTACTCCAGCGCAGTGACCGGGCGGAGGCCCACGGGTTCGACGTCCTTGAGGAGCTGTTCGAGCCAAAGCACGCTGTGGACCGCGTGCGACGCCACCCCACCGACCGTGTAGCCGGCGATGGCACTGGGTTCAGGCCAGGCACCGACCACCTCGTCCCGGCCCAACAGCCCGCGTAACCAGTCCACAGCACCCAGATAGGTGTCGACCGCCTCGAGGGACAGCGGATTCCCGTCCACAGGCACAACGTAGCCAGGGACTCATGCGCTTGCTACCTGGCCTTTGGGTGAATTCTCCAATAAACGCGCTCGGTTGTCAGACCCCCTGGGTAGGGTGATCCGAAACCGCAGGAGCCGTGTGCGCAGCCGCTCCGGGCGGGGGCGAAGGGACGGGAACTCATGAGGAAGAGCGGACCACTTTCGCCGTCTGAACTCCGGGACGCGTACGTCGAGGTTCGCGCCACGACCGAGCGTCTGGCGTCCGTGCTCAGCGCGGAGGACCAAACCGTCCAGACGATGGCTGACGTCAGCCCGACGAAGTGGCACCGCGCCCACATGACCTGGTTCTTCGAGACGTTCGTCCTCGGTGGGTACGCGCCTTCCTACCGCCAGTACAACGAGGCGTTCGCCTACATCTTCAATTCCTATTACGAGACGGTCGGAGCCCGCCATCCGCGTCCCGATCGCGGCCAGCTGTCGCGACCCGGCATCGAAGAGATCGCGCGCTACCGCGCCTACGTCGACCGGGCCATGATCTCGCTCTTCGACGAGCTCGACCAGCCGGGACTACCCGAGCTGATCACCCTGGGTCTCCATCATGAGGAACAGCACCAAGAGCTGCTGCTGATGGACATCAAGCACGTGCTCTCGAAGAACCCACTCCATCCCGCGTACGTCGATGTAGCACCGACGCCTGCCGCCAGCCACCCGCCGAAGGCGGGCTGGCTCGAACACAACGGCGGTCCGGTCGAAGTTGGCCACCGCGGGAAGGGGTTCGGCTTCGACAACGAGTTCCCGGTCCACACGGTTCACCTGACCCCGTTCGGTCTGGCCGATCGGCCGGTGACCTGTGGCGAATGGCTCTCGTTCATGGAGGACGACGGCTACCGGCGCCCCGAGTTCTGGCTTTCCGACGGGTGGGCGGTCATCAACGCCCAGCACTGGGATGCGCCGCTCTACTGGACGCGGGATCCCGACCAGCCCGATCAGTGGCTTCAGTTCACACTCTCTGGCCTGCGGCCGGTCGACCCCGACGAGCCCGTCTGCCACGTGAGCTACTACGAGGCCGATGCCTTCGCCCACTGGACCGGGATGCGATTGCCGACCGAGTCCGAGTGGGAGACCATCGCCCTGGCGCACGGCGAGGGCACGAACTTCTTGCGCGAGGACGTCCTCACGACGGGCCCCCCACACCCCCGACCCGTACTGACCGACAATGGGATCTTCGGTGACACATGGGAGTGGACGTCGAGTGCCTACTCCCCCTACCCCGGCTTCAGGGCCGCTCCCGGTGCCGTCGGTGAGTACAACGGCAAGTTCATGGTGAGCCAGTACGTCCTGCGCGGCGGTTGCTGCGCCACCCCGGCCGGGCCACGTGCGTCCCACGTACCGCAACTTCTTTCCGCCCGGCGCCCGCTGGGCCTTCAGCGGCCTCCGACTGGCCCAGGATCCCTGACGACGTGACCTACACCATCGACGTGCACCTCTCCCCCGAGGAGGTGCGGCGACAGATGCGCAGTGACGCCATCGAAGGTCTGCAAGGGCGGGTGAAGTCGATCCCGCCCGTCTGGTTCTACGACGAGCGGGGCAGCCGTCTCTTCGAAGACATCACTCAGCTCCCGGAGTACTACCCGACCCGGGCTGAGCGCGCCCTCCTCGAGGCCTACGCACCCGACATCGCCGAGCTCTCAAAGGCAGACACCCTGGTCGAGCTGGGCGCGGGCGCCTGCGACAAGACCAGGGTCCTGCTCACCGCCATGCAGGACGCAGGGACGCTGTCGCGCTACGTACCCTTCGACGTCAGCGACGATTTCCTGCGCGACGTGGCCGCCACCTTGGCCGAGGAATACGACCAGCTCGATATTCACGTCGTGATCGGCGACTTCCACCAGCACCTCGGAGAGATCCCCGCCGAGGGGCGGAGGATGATCGCCTTCTTGGGCGGGACCATCGGCAATTTGGATCCCGCCCAACGGGCCCGGTTCCTGGCCGAGCTGCGCGGGACGATGTCCGACGGCGACTCGCTGCTCATCGGCACCGACTTGGTCAAGGACCGTAAGCGGCTCGTCGCCGCCTACGACGATGCCGCCGGCGTCACCGCCGACTTCAACCGCAACGTGCTCCACGTGCTCAACGAGCAACTCGGCGGCGACTTCGATCCCGATCGGTTCCGCCACATGGCCGTCTGGAACGAGGACGAGCAGTGGATCGAGATGCGCCTGCGTGCCGAGGAGGCCACCGAGGTGACGCTGACGGGCGCCGACATCGTCGTGCACTTCGACGCAGGCGAGGATCTATTGACCGAGATCAGCGCCAAGTTCACCCCCGAGCGGATCGAGCGCGAGCTCCGCGAGGCCGGGTTCACGGTCGAGGGCATGTGGGGCGCCGACGACGGGGAGTTCCTCCTCACCTTGGCGCACCCCTCCCTCTAGGAGGACTGCTGCTCGCACCTCTCCGAATACCGGTCGCTCAACGGCCGTCGCTTTCGAGCACTGATGGCGCCGGGACCTCCGACTCCGTGTCGGCACTGGACGAGTCGCCTGCATCGTGGACGCCCGCGAGGGCCTGATCCTCGGACACCGGAGGGTCGGCGACCCCGCCGTTCCCAGGCGCAGTGGTCGGGTCGCCTCGGCGCCGACGACGCACGACGAGCCAGCCGACCAGCAGTCCGAGAAGGACGACCACGGAACCGACGCTGAGCACGCTGGCCACCAAGAGGTGCGGCGGCCGGTAGTGGAAGGACACGCGATCGTCGCCGGCCGGAACTCGAACCTGCTGGACGAGATCATGCGACTGGACGGTGACGCTCCGGTCCGGACCTCCGTTGACCGACACCGTCGCCTTCCAGCCAGCATCCCAGGCGACCGAGCGCACGACCACCGCGGCGGCGGGGGCCCGCACCCGGATGTCTTCGGACTTGGTGGTGCTCGAGAGCACCTGCACGGGCAGTGTGCGTCCGCCTGTTGTGACCACCGAAATCGGCCTGGACGGCTTGACAGACGTAAAGACCGCGTAACCCTGTGAAAATCCGGCCACCCGCCACGGTCCAGGCCTCAACGCCGACGAGAGGGAACCACCGAGCTCATAGGGCGCACCCTCGGCGGTGACGATGACCCGATGCGAGGGGATCGTTCCTCCGAGCACTTGGAGGGACAGGCCCACCCACGAACCGGACGGCAGCGCCACGGTGGCCCGCGTCGCACCGGTCGGCAGCGCGGTCGAGCGTCCCCACTGCGTCGATCCATCGGCGGCCAGCACTCCGAAACGGACCGACGTCCCCGCCGCGGCTGGTGCGCTCAGTAGGACCGTTCCCGCTGACGGGGTCAGCGGCTCTCCGAAGAACCAGGACTCGGATCGGCCGGCCGCCAGCCCCGGACGGTCGCCGGGATAGAAGGGGTACGCCGTGTCGTTGTAGTCGGCGCCATAGCCGCGAGAGAGCACGGGGTCGGTGCCGAAGTTCTCCTTGACTTGCGTGATCGAGCCGATCGAGTCGGGCACGGTGGCCAGCGGCACCAAGAAGTACTCGGGCACGCTGACCACTTCTCGGAGATTGAGCTGGTCCAGTGCGCCCGTCGAAAGCTGACCGAGGTCCAGGTCGTCCTGCTCGTGTGTGTGGGTGGCGTCCTCGTAGGTGCTGTTGACGATCGACGCATAGCCCGACACCGAGGGAAGCTGCGGAATGACGTTCAAATCCGGGATGCCCTGGGGACTGCCGGGATAGCTGGCGTAGGTCTGGGGGTCGTAGTTGACCAGGCGGCCACCCGGAGGTAGGTGAGCGGCCATGAGCTGCTGGACCGGCGTGGTGCCCGACACCAGGTCGTTGGGGGGCGAGGCCGACAACTGACTGGTCAGAGCCATGACACCGATGTCGGCGGCGACGAAGACTGCGGCGACCCAACGCCACGTTAGGGTCGACAGGCGCGCCCGCAGCCAGACGACGACCGCCGCGCCGGCACCGAAGAGGAGTGCGATGAGCACTGCCTCGCGGACGGTCCTCGCCATGGCCGGGCGGATGGACACGCCCGCGAACGTCTGCACCACGCCGGCGGGTGAGGCCAACGTCCAGACGCCGAGGGCGGCCAGCAATCCGAAAGGCACGAGACCCATGACCCGCTCGTAGCGCGTCATCGCATCACCGACCTGCGGCCGTTCGGAGCGATCGAGAAAGCCGGCGAACAGGACGCACGCCGCGGTGGCCACGGTGATCATGTTGCGGCTCTGCAGCCGCTGATGGCCGTAGAGCGGCAGGCTGTTGAAGAGATGTTCCAACGGCGTGTTGGAACCGAGCGCCAACAGGTAGCCGAACACGCCGACCACGTACCAGGTCAGTCGGTCACGAGGACCGATCCGGCTGGGCCAGCGCGGATGGAGCAGCGTGATGACCGCCACCAAGGGGAGAATCCCGAGGTACACCCCGACCTCGGGCAGGTTGTACTGGCTGAAGAACTGGGCCTCGCCCAGGTGGCCGTATCCGCCGTTGATGTAGGGAACCAGCCAGAGGATGTTGAAGGGCTTCGGGTAGCTGCCGGCGGCGGCGACCACACCACTCCCGCGCTGCGAGTTGCGAATGGCCTCGAGTCCGGGCAACCACTGGATGGCCGCCAGCGACAAGGCCAGCGCCGCACCCGTGGCGCCGCGCGACAGGACGCGCCACCAGCGCTGGGCGTTGAGACCGGCTGACATCACCGCGAAGGCCAAGACGAGCAACGCCTCGTCGAGCATGGCCTCGGGTGCACCGGCCAGGATCACGCTGGCGAAGGCGATCCCGAGCAGAATCGACCAGCGCCAGCGGCCGTCGCGCGCAATGTGGTGCACGGCAAGGAGCATCCAGGGGATGGCCAGGAACCCTTCGGTCATGTCGACGTGGTTGACCTGGCTCAGGACCGGACCGGCGAAGGCGAAGGTGGCGGCGGCCACGACGGAGGCCATCGTCGAGAGCTTCAGCGCCCGCAGGAACACGTACATGCTGATGCCGATGCCCGAGAAGAGGACCACCTCGGTGGCGATCCAGGCCGCCCGGTCGGGCAGGGCCACGAAGAAACCCATCAGCGGGTAGAAGGCGCCGGCATTGAAGTCGGCCATCAGCGGTGTCCCGCTGAAGATGTACTGGTTCCAGAACGGCAGTTGGCCGTGGCGCAGCATGTCGCCGACGAGGACGTGCAGCGGGTAGTTCTGCTGCAGGTTGTCGCCCGTGATGATCAGGCGGCCGCTGATCAGGTCCGGCAGCACGAAGCCCACGAAGGGCACCGCGATCAGCACGAGGTAGGGCCACAGTGGTCCCGTGTGCGCTCGAACTCGGTTCACGTGCGAGGGGTTGCCTTCCGGAGATGCCTAGGGTGCCGTGCGATCGTGGGATCCCCAGGCCAGCCACGTGCGGCAGATGGGGCCGGGTGGCGTCGGCCACCCCGAACGGTTCCGAGGAAGCTACCCCCTGGCGTGGGGATCGGGCTCAGAGCGAGGGCTCGGGGCTGCGTCCGCCCAGTTCGGCTTGGGAGGTCCGCGAGATGTCGCTCGAGGTCTTGCGCCACAGCACGTTGGGGGCGAGCGCCGAGCGCACCAGCCGGTCGATGTGCTTGCGGGCGATCGAGAGCAGGTCGCTCAGCAGCTCGTCGCCCAGCAGGTGCGGGAGCAGGCCCAAGTCGAGCAACTTGGTGTGCGCGGCCCGGTAGTAGTGCTCCTCGAGCTCGACCCGGGGGTCCTCCAGGTGCACGATCTCGGCTCCGCCAACGGCCTCGGAGACCATCCGGGCCAGGTCGCCCACCGAGAACGATTCGGTGAACTGGTTGAAGACACGGAACTCCCCCGCCTTGGCCGGGTGGAGCAGGGCCAGCTCGACGCAGGCCAGGGTGTCGCGGATGTCGAGGAAGCCGCGGGTCTGGCCGCCCTTGCCGTAGACGGTCAGGGGTTCTCCGGCTGCAGCCTGGATCACGAAGCGATTCAGCACCGTGCCGAACACGGAGTCGTAGTCGAACCGGGTCGCCAGATCCGGGTGCATGGTCGTCTCCGGGGTGGACTGCCCGTAGACGACGCCCTGGTTCAGGTCGGTCGAGCGCAGGCCCCAGGCTCGGCAGCAGAAGGCGATGTTGTGGCTGTCGTGCACCTTGGAGAGGTGGTAGAAGCTTCCGGGCTGCTTGGGAAACGGCAGCACGTCGGTCCGTCCCCGGTGCGTGATCTCGATGTACCCCTCTTCGATGTCGATGTTGGGCGTGCCGTATTCGCCCATCGTGCCCAGCTTGACGAGGTGGATGGAAGGATCGATCTCGGCGATGGCGTAGAGCAGGTTGAGCGTCCCGACCACGTTGTTGACCTGGGTGTAGACCGCGTGCTTGCGATCCACCATGGAGTAGGGCGCGCTGCGCTGCTCTGCGAAGTGGACGATGGCGTCGGGCCGGTAGCGGCCCACCATGTCCGGGACGAAGGCATCCTCGGTGAGGTCGCCGATGAACACCTCGAGCCGCTTCCCCGAGATCTCCTCCCAGCGCTCGACCCGCCGATGCAGTGACGTGATCGGCACCAGGGAGTCGACCCCCATCTCCAGGTCGTAGCCCCGCCTCGCAAAATTGTCCGCCACGGCCACCTCGTGACCAGCCCGGGAGAGATGCAGCGCGGTCGGCCAGCCGAGATATCCGTCGCCCCCCAGGACCAGAATTCGCACCGTGGACACCTTCCGTTCGAGCAACAGCCAGATGTCACCTGCGTGACACGCGGAGTCTTCCGCTGTATGCTGAGAATCACCTGGGAAAGCTGTTAAGGAACGTTTCGGGATCCATCATCCGAACCGAGCTGTGACAGAATCACTGCAGTTTCATGACGATCCGTCGGCCTGCACCACCCCGGCTGCAGGCTCGTGACGAAGGAAACCCTCCATGGAGCTCGTGGCCCCGAGCGCGATGATTCGAGACCGAGTGCGATGACGCAGACCCTGAGCACCGCGGACCCCCGCACTGAGGACAAGCCCGACCCTGCACCGGTCCGCCTGGTGCGCACCGCACTGCTCGGGATGCTGGGCACGGCCGCCGTGGTGGTCGGGTCGCTCATGGGCGGCCAGTCATTCGAGACCCACCTGCCCGGCGCGTGGTTCTTCGGCATGCCCGGTGGCCCGTTCGGGTGGATCGGCACGAATGCGTCCCTCCCGACGATCTCCTCGCTTGCGCTCGTCTTCGGTGGACTGATCCTCTTGACCCGGGTCTGGATGGGACTGCTGCGCTACCTGCGCGAGCACGAGGGCTTTCCGGTGCGGCGAGTCGTCCTCGTCGTCGTCATCTGGGCCGTCCCTCTGCTGCTCGCGCCCCCCCTCTTCAGTCGCGACGTCTACACCTACGCCGCGCAAGGCGAGATGGTCAGCCATCACATCAACCCCTACTCGTACGGGCCGAGCGTCCTCGGGGCCACGCCGTTCAACGAAATGGCGGACACCGTCTGGTCGAACACCGAATCGCCCTACGGGCCCACCTTCCTGGCCGCCGACGGCGTGCTCGACCAGGCCTCCGGGCACCAGATCCTGGCCGACCTGGTGCTGCTGCGGCTGATGGCCTTGGCCGGCATCGGTCTGATGGCGGCGGCCACGCCCACGCTGGCCCGATCGATGAAGCGAGATCCGGCCCATGCCGTGCTCCTCGGGGCCGGCTCACCACTGGTGTTGCTGGCGTTACTCGGCGGCGCTCATAACGATGCCTTGATGGTCGGCCTCCTCATGGCCGGATTGGCCGTGGCCAAACGCGTGGGCACCGTGCCCGGGATCATTCTGTGTGCGCTGGCAGCCGGGGTGAAATCGCCCGCCGCGCTCGGCGTGCTGTTCTTGGGTTGGGTGTGGGCCGGGCCAGGCGCACCCGTGCGCCGCCGCATCGCGCAGACCGCCCTGGCCGGCGTCATCGCGCTGGCCACCATGGAGGTGGTCGCGCTCATCGCGGGGACCGGCTGGGGGTGGATCCGTACCACCTCGACGGCGGATGCGTCCTTCACCGGGGTGACACCCGTGAACGTGGTCGCCCGTGCCGCGTCCATTGTCAGCCACCTGGTCCAAATGCCGGTCTCGACCATGGGCATACGCCCGGTGTTCAGCGTGCTCGGGCTGGCCATCGCCGCCTACGTCGGCTGGCGTCAGCTCCTGCGCTCGCCCCAGGAGGGGCCGGTGAAGACGCTGGGCATCACGCTGCTGGTCCTGGCCCTCCTCGGTCCGATCGTCTGGGCCTGGTACGTCACCTGGGGCATCGTCGTCCTGGCGCCGGCGGCCAAGGGCCGGATGACCTCGCTCCTGATCGTGATCAGCACCTTCTGGGCCTTCGCCGGGATGACCTCGGTGCACGGGGTCTTCGAGCGGATGCTGCACACCTTCATCGTTCCCGACCTGCTGCTGATCGCCTTGTTGGCCGCCATCGTCATCATGCCGCTGGGGCAGTTCGCCATCCCCCGGGCCAAGGACCGCATGCCGCGCGTTACCACCCCCGGCGAGCCGGCTCTGGCCGGCTAACCACGCCATTCGGCCGGCGAACCCCGCGTTCAGTCGGCCAGGTCCGCCTCTGACACCACCCGCGTCGGCCGGAGCCGCGCCAACAGCTCGCCTTGCACGCCGTTGCGCATGCCGTACTCCTCGGCCCGCTCCGATCCCATGTAGCGGCCCCCGATCACGGTGGCCCATCGCCGCACCTCGTCCAGGTCGTCGCTGAGCTCGACCGTTCCCTCGAGCACGACGAAGCTGAACGGCGGCCGTTCGTCGTCCACGCAGAGCGAGGCCCGCGGGTCCCGGGCCAGGTTGCGGCCTTTGACCGTGGCCTCGCCCGTGTTGAACAGGACGCTGCCGTCGTCGTCGACCGCGTACCAGACCGGAGCCAAGTGCGGGCGCCCGTCGGCGCGCACGGTCGCCAGCTTGCCGGTGTGCGGGGGCAACATCATCAGGAAGTCGCGTACCTCCGCGTCCGACATGTGGTGCGCCATCTCAAGTGGAGCCGGAACCGTCGGCGCGGCCGCCGGCGTGGGCGTCGTAGGCCGCCTGCCAACCCTGGATCATCGGCCCGAAGGCGGCGGGGTTGTACGCGTCCTCCTCGTAGGAGAACTTCATGTCGCCCGCGTAATGCAGCACGGTGATGTTGTGGGCCTGGTGGATGGAGCCGTCGCCGGGGTCCTGCATCCGGTTCTCAATGCGGCAGACCCACCAACCCCGCTCCTCGTCGCACACGCACCACGAGTGAGGGAAGGCGTTCATCGCCTTATTGGGCCACTCGGCCATCAGCGGCGCGATCCAGTTGTAGATCTCGTCGGGCCCGCGGAAGGTACCGAAGACGTGCTCGAGGTACACGGCGTCGTCCGTGAAGAGATCGGCCCATTCCCGCCAGTCGCCGCTGGCCGCGGATCGACCCGCCGTCTCCATGTAGTGCTGGTGGGCTCGCTCGAGCTCGTCCCTGCTCCAAGTGCTCATGACTTCACTATCCATTCGCTCATCGTGACACTGCGCAAGGTGCTCAGGTCGGTGAATGCGTTGATCTCCTCGATCATCTGCGTGACGTTGGCGTTCATCCTCGCGGCGTCACCCTCCGCACAGTAGAAGAGCATGGGATCGGTCACGTGCTCGAGGGAGGGCCAGGCCTCCTCGACGATGGCCGCCACCGGCGGCGCCCCCTCGGTCAGCGGCCGGAAGACGGCGTTGCGCACGTAGCGGCACCGCGGCTGGATCTTTTCGGTGATCGGCGAAATCCGGCTGTGCCAGCGGGTGATCCATTCCTCGTAGCTGAGGTCTGGATGCTGCTGGATGAGCGCGACGGTGAGCACGCCCGGGGACCTCTCGCCGTCGGGCCAGCGCCGCGGCTCGGACCACTGATTGCCGCCGTAGTCACGGTAGAGCGATTCGACCACCGAGTATCCCGCCAACCGGCTGGCCACCCGGCCCAGCACCTCTTCGAAGGGGTGGCGCTGCTCCACGGTGTCGAGCCAGAGCGAGACCAGCCCGTGCAGCGGCGTCTCGCCCTCGGGTGTGGGGACCGGCGCCGGGATGTCGCTCGGCGGATCCCAGACGTCCAGGCTCAGGCGGCGCGGCTCGAGCGCCAACAGCTCGTCGCGCACGGAGCCCAGCAGGAGCTCCGCCACCTCCTCGCGCGAACGGTCCGGCTCGAGCCAGACCAGGTACATCAGCTTCTCCATCGTCTCCCCTCCATCCCTCTCACCAGCGCAACTCCAGGGCCTCGCGCATGGTCGCCTCGAACTCGGCGTCGCTCAGCGTGCGGCGCAGCTGGAGCACCATGGCGGCGTCCCGGCCGACCTCGACGCGCAGCGGCGTCTGCGGGTTCTCGAGTGCGTCGGCCACCGCGGTGCCCACGAGCTCGGGCGCGGGCCGTCCCTCGGGGCCGACCAGGGTGTCGACCGTCCCGTTCCACTGCTCGTAGAGCTCGGCGTAGTGCGCCGGCCCGAGGTGATCGTCGGCGTGCTTCATCCCGGGGGCGATGTACCCGGGTTCGACGATGACCACGCGGATCCCGAAGTGACCCAGCTCGAAGTGCAGGGTCTCCGACAGCGCCTCGAGCGCGTGCTTGGACGCCGCGTAGGCACCCTCGAGCGGTGTGCCGATCTTGCCCTGTACCGAACTGATGTTGACCAGCACGCCGCTCCCCCGTTCCCGCCAGGCCGGGACCACCGCCTGGGCCAGGCGCAGCGGTCCGAGGGTGTTGACCTGGAGCACACGGGCGAACGCGTCGAGGGGGTAGCTCTCGAGCGGACCGGTCCCGGGCACGCCGGCGTTGTTCACCACGGCGTCGAGCGCACCCGCCGCGGCGACGGCCTCGGCCACCGAGGCATCGTCGGTCACGTCGAGGGCGAGGCACTGCGACGCCGGCAGTCCGGCCAAGAGGTCGCGGTCACGGGCGGTCGCCACCACCTCGTGACCCCGGTCGGCCAGCACCTCGACGGTGGCCCGGCCGATGGCCCGGGCCGCGCCGGTCACCAGGACGCGCACGTCCTCAGCTCCCTTGGTGCTGGGGCAGGCCGACCAGCTCCTCACTCACCCGCCACAGGCGGGCTGCGGCCTCGGGGTCCTGCGCCCAGCGCCTGGGCGCTCGGGCCTTGCACTTGACGAAGTACTGGCCGCTGACGCCTTCGACCTCGGGCGAGGAGGCCAGGTAGACCGACGTGCGGGCCCCCTTGGCCGCCGAGAGGAAGAACGGTGCCGCGATCTTGATGCCGAAGGCCAGGAACCCGCGGGCATCGCCGTCGGCACCGTACCCGGTGCGCACGGTGCCCGGATGGAGCGAGTTGGCCGTCACGCCCGAGCCCGACGAGCCGCCGCGAAAGCTCGAGCGTGAACAAGATGTTGGCCAGTTTCGACTGCCCGTAGACCCGCATGGCCCGGTAGCGCCGGGTCGATTGGAGGTCGTCGAAGGGCATGCCGTGGCGGGCCGCGCTGTGCGCCGTGGAGGCCACGTTCACGATCCGGGCCGGCGTCGACTGCCCGAGCCGGTCCAGGAGCAGGTTGGTGAGGAGGAACGGGCCGAGATGGTTCACGGCGAACGTCGTCTCGAAGCCGTCGACCGTCTCGCTGCGCAGCGTCTGGATCAGGCCGGCGTTGTTGACCAGGACGTCGAGGCGCGGCGCCAGCTCGAGGATTTCGGCCGCGCCCCGCCGCACCGACGCCAGGTTGGCCAGGTCGAAGACGACCAGTTGGACTGCGGCCTGGCCGTCGACGGTGTCGTTCATGGCAGCCACCGCGGCCCGGCCCTTGTCGGCATTGCGTGCCGTCACGATGACCCGGGCTCCCATGGCGGAGAGCGCCAGGGCGGTCTGGTACCCGATCCCAGAGTTGCCGCCAGTGACGACGACCGTCTTGCCGTACATGTCGGGCACTACACGTCTGCCTCCTCGAAGACCTCGTCTTCCACCGTCGACCACGCCGCCCACCGGGACAGCGGGCCGCGGACAGGCGTCAGCATTTCACACCCGGCCAGGTTCACCGCCAGGTGTCGCGGGCCTCGACCAGGCCCTTGGTCGGATGGAGGAACGAGCCACTCAGCGTGCGCTCGGCTGTGCGCATGTGCCACTGCAGCAGCTCCTGGGAGGCCGTCCAGGCCGCCTCGAGCACCTCGGTCGCCGCCGGAACCTTGCCGCTGCCCTTGCCGTTGCCGCCCTCGTTCCCAGCGGCGCCGCCCAGGCCGGCCAGGAGGTTGTGCGTCTGTCCCGGGTCCTCGTCCAGGTCGAAGAGCAGCGGCGGCAAGAGCTCCGACGCCGCCCCGAACTGCACGTACTTGTACCGCGGACCACGCGACACGGCGAGGCTGCAGTGGCTCATCGGGAGGCCGAACGCCTGCTCGGCGAAGCGATGGACCGGATCCGAGAAGGCCCACTCGAAGTGCGCCGTGTCGCGCCAGTGTTCGGGCGGGGCGCCCGTCTCCAGGAACGGGGCCAGGGACCAGCCGTCGGCCTGGAGCGGGACCTCGGCCCCCAGGTACTCGCAGATGGTCGGGAGCACGTCGACCGACTCGGTCACGGCTTCGACGACCCGTCCCCGGGTCCGGTCGGCCGAGCGCCGGGGATCCACCACGATCAGCGGCACGTGGTAGCTCTCGTCCCAATAGCCGAGCTTCTCGAGCAGCCAGTGGTCGCCGCCCATCTCGCCGTGGTCGCTGGTCAGCACGACCAGGGTCGAGTCGGCCAGCCCGGACGACTCGAGGTACGAGAACAGGGGGGCCAGCCCGTCGTCGACCTCGCGCTGGGCGCCGTAGTAGGTGGCCCGGACCTGGCGCCGCTCGCCCTCGTCCTGCGGCGCGCTGATGACCGGGATGCGCGCCGTGACCATGGCGGCGAAGGGATGGATGGCCGCCTCGTCCTCCGGAGTGGCCCCGCCGGTGAACGGGCCGACGTCCTCCGCCGCGTACAGGTCGTGGTAGCCGACCGGGTTGCGCCGGGGCGGGTGGGGCCGGATGAACGAGGCGTGCACGAAGAAGGGCTCGTCCCCGTGCTGCTCGAGGTAGTCGACCACGGCGGAGCGGACGAAGGACGTCTGGGACAGCTCGACGGGGAAGCGGGCCGGAGCCCACGTCGAGCCGTGGCGCTCGGCGCCGGGGAACCCCTCCATCGGCTCGTAGAGATCGTGCGGGTTCGCCGGCACGTCGAACCCCCGCTCGGCCAGCCAGCGCCCCCAGGCCGGGGAGCCCTGCTCCCAGGGGTCCTCGACGAGGGCCCGGAACCCGGGCAGGACGCCTTCGTAGCTGAAGAGGCGGGGGTCGCCGGGCGGCACCGTGCGCGGGTCGATGGAGCTGTCGGTGTAGCCGAACAGGACGGGGTCGTACCCCATGGCTCGGGCGATCAGCGCGACGTTGGTGAAGCGGGCGTCGAGCGGGGTGCCGTTGAGGAGCGAGCGGTTCCGGTGTTGGTAGGTCCCGGTGTAGAGACAGGCCCGCGAGGGCCCGCAGGGGGCGGCGTTGGCCCAGTGGTTGGCGAAGAGGACGCCCCGAGACGCCAGCCCGTCGAGCGTCGGCGTCTGCAGAAGCGGGTGACCGAGTGCGGAGAGGCAATCGCCCCTCCACTGGTCGAGGGTGATGAACAGCACGTTGCGGGCAGCCGGCATGGCGCCACTCTTGCCCATGGCGGACACTCGGGCCCGGAACCGCCGGCCGGATGGCGCGTTCGGCCGACCGCTCCCGGGCTCACGAGGTCCGGATCGATGCTCCTCCCAAACGGGTCCCGAAGTCGATCAGCCAGGCTCCGACACGCGGGAGCTCTGACCCGGTGCACCGCTCGGCCACCGGGAACCGGGATTCCGGCGGCCGAGCGCTGCGTCGCCCTCGGCTCACTCGTCGAGGCGGCGGGCCGGTGTGAGACCCGTCGTCCGCCTGCCGTCTCCAGCAGATCCTGGCGGTGGGCTGATGCCATTGACTCGACTGCCCTCCCTTGGATCATTGCGTCTCACCTCTTCTGAGCGCTTTTCACGCTCGATACCTGGCTCTCTCTTGCTGTACAGACATCATACCCGCTGGTTGACAAGGAATCAAGAATATTCTAATATAGGTCTATGCCTATGTTCACCGAAGAGCCGACGGACCGCACACAACAGCCGTCGGTGACCTCGTCCGCCTCGCTGGCCGCCGACCTCTCCTGGCTTCTCTCCGTGGCGGCCCGGCCCTCGATGCGGGCGAAGTACCCCAAGCTGGCCGAGATGTTCCACGGGCGGGAAGACCTGACCGAGCGCATCCGGAACTTCTGGGGCTGGAACGACGCCGTCGAGGAGATGTGCATGACCGAGTTGCAGGTGCTGGTGCACTTCGGCGGCGGTACGTGTGCGACCGACCCCGAGGTGGTGTGGCAGTCCATTGAGAACGCCGTGGCCACGGTCCCGCTCGACCTCGACATGCCGTCGGAGAGTCCCGAGGAGCTCGCCATCTACGTCGACCGCTTCCGCAGGCTCAAGGAGTCTCCCGAGCTGGTGCGCGCGTACATCGACCTCCTCAAGGAGGTGTGGGAACCCGTCAACGACGTGTGGCAACAGTCGCTGCCCGTCATTGAGGAGGCCGGTCGTCACGTCGTGGCCCAGTACCACCAGAACGGTCAATCACTGGATCTCTTGATACTCCCCGGTTGTGACATCCTCCGCGACCGGATGCCCGAGATCATGAGCGGCATCGGTCAGGGCATGTCGCTGCTCTTCGTCCCCTGCATGTTCTTCGGTTCGAGCATGTACCTCGAGTTCCCCGGCCTGGTCCTCCTGGGCACCGGCGTGGGCCAGGGCGACGTGGTGGCGCGGGCCCGGACGGAGTCGGTGGCCCGCCGGCTCAAGGCCGTGGCGGATCCGACACGGCTGGCCATCCTCCACTCGCTGGCCACCGCGCCGAGCACGGTGGGAGAGCTGGCCGTGCTCTTCAGGATCGCCCAGCCCACGGTGAGCATGCACGTGAAGGTCCTGCGCGAGAGCGGCCTGGTGACCTCGGAGCGGATCGGTGGGCGGCTGCGCCTGAACGCCGACGCCGTCGCGGTGGAGTCGTTGCTCGACGACCTACGCCACGCCGTGCTTCAGCGCGCCGAGGGATCGAGCACGACGGGCAGCGAGCGGATCCCGGCGACCGTCGACGACGCCACCCGTTCCGCCGTCCCCGTCACCGTGTAACTGGGAAAGCGGACGAGCAACTCCTCCACGAAGATCCGCGGCCTCGAGGCGGGCCAGGCTGGCCCCGAGGCACACGTGCTCACCGAAGCCGAAGGCAAGATGCACCGGATTCACCGGTCGCCGCACGTCGAACGTCGACGCGGTGTTCTCCGAAGATGCGCTCGTCCCGATTGGCCGAGGCGTAGAGCATGCACACGTAGTCGCCTGCGGCCACCGGCGTGCCCGCGATGGTCACGTCGGCCGTGGCCGTCCGGCAGAAGGCATGGACCGGGGTGACCCAGCGCAGGCACTCCTCCACCGCGTCCGGCACCAGCGCACCGTCGGCCGTCACCACGGCGCGCTGGTCGGGGTGCTCGGCCAGCACGAGGGCGGTGCCCGAGAGCAGGGTGCGGGTCGTCTCGTTGCCCGCCACCAGCAAGGTCAGGAGGAACATGAACAGCTCCTCCTTGCTGAGCGGGCTGCCGTCGACCTCGCTGCTCAGCAGCAGCGAGACCAGGTCGTCGCCCGGCTGGCGCTGCTTGGACTTGATGTGCTCCGTGATGAACCCGGAGAGCTCGCCCAGCGAGGCCAGCGTCTCGTCCGGCGGCAGATCGGGCGACTCGATGGCGGCGTCGGACCAGCGCCGGAAGTCGGCGCGGTCGGTCTCGGCGATGCCCAGGAGCTCGGCGATCACGATCAGCGGGTAGGGCGCGGCGAGCTCGGCCACGAAGTCGATCTCGCCGGCGGGGTCGGCCCGATCGAGCAGGCGCGAGGCCGTCTGTCTGATGGAGGGACCCAGACCGGCCAGCGCCCGCGGCGTGAAGCGCCGGTTGACCAGGCTGCGGAAGGAGGCGTGCTCGGGCGGATCCATGTGCAGGATGGAACGCGACGACGACATCGCCTCACCCGGCGCGGCGGCGCGCAGCGGGTCGTTGACCAACGCCCCGCGACCCGAACAGAACCCGGCCGGGTTCCGACTCACGTCGCGGATGTCCTCGTAGCGGGTGAGCACCCAGAAGCCCGGACCGGAGGCATGGACAGGGTCAGACGCACGCAGCCGGGCCAGCACCTCGTAGTAGTCCGGGCGAAGAAAGAAGGTGGGGTCTCGCGGATCGACCACCGAGCCGGCCTCGGTACTTTGGTCGGCCGCCATGTCGCGAGCGTACTGTGCTGCGGATACCGGCCACGGTCCGGCGACCGGAGCCGGACCCGACCGGTCGATCTGGGCTTCGAACGGCGGCGCCCAGGAGCAAGGAGCAGGCAGTGACGACGGTCTACAGCGAGCACCACTCCCCCACCATCGGCTCCGGCTCGTGACCTCCCCCTACCCGGCCTCACGCGAGCACTCCCCGCTCTCGGGCCTCGACGAGTTCCTGGTCCACAACGCGCCGTATCCGGTGCGCGTGATGTGGACCCCCGACGCCCAGGCCTACGAGCGGGTCTGGTTCACCTGCCAGGACTCGGTCGGCGAACTCCTCGCCGTCGTCGGCTTGGCCTTCTACCCCAACCTGGGCACCGCCGAGGCCTTCGCCATCGTGAACCACCAGGGCCGTCACACCACGGTGCGGGCCCACCGCAAGCTCGGGACCGATCGCATGGACATGACGCTCGGGCCTTTCTCCTTCGACGTGGTCGAGCCCTTCCGCCAGTGGCGCCTTCGCCTCGACGCCGACGCCGTGGCCGCCGCCACCGCCGCGACCACCGCGGACACGGGCACCGACGCCGCCGACACCGACGCCGACAGGGGGGCCAGTGATGCGGTGACAGACCGGATCGGCTTCGACATCACCTGGCTCGATACGAAGCGTCCCGTCTTCCGCCAACTGGCCGCAGGCATGATCGTCGGCGGCCGGGCCATGAGCCCGATCGCCGGCTACGACGGCTTCGGCCGCCAGGAGGGCTGGATCGACGTCAACGGCACCCGGCACGCTCTGTCGACCACGACCTACCGGGGCACCCGCGACCACCACTGGGGCACCCGCGACGGCGTCGGCGGGCCGGGCCGCTACATGGGCATGCAACATCCCCACAGCGGCGAGTGGGTCGAGTTCGAGGACGTCGGGATCTGGGGCGACCACGTCCTCTACAACCTCGGCGATCCGCGCAAGCGCAGCGCAACGCTGCGCGAGCGCGCGCCACCGCATGCGCTTCGAGCCGGACACCCACCTGCTCGTGGCGGGCGAGGTCGACCTCGTCTTCGCCGACGACTCGGTCAAGACGATGACCTTCGAGCGCCTGGGCCACCAGATCGCGTTCCTGCGCTGCGGCATGTACGGCGGGCCCAACGGGGGCACGCCCGACGGCGACCTGTGGCACGGCATGGCGGTGGCGCACGGCGACGAGACCGTCGTGCACGCCGAGACGTTCGACGTGACCGATCCGGCGGTGCGCAGCCGGCTGGCCGGCCAGGACCAGCACCACTGCCGGATCGAGTGCGAGGGCGAGGTCACCTACGGGCTGGTCGAGCCCTACGACACCCTCTGCTACGACGTCTCGAGAGCCGGCGTCCTCGGCTTCTCCCTCCTCGAGGGCTGACGCCCCGCCGACCCGCCGGACTCTCCGCCGGGCGGCCCACCTCGACCCGCCGGACCAGGCGATCTGGGCCTTTTGCCTCATGTGCCGTCCCGGCCCGCGCCGCACACTGGCGTGGGGAAACGGGGAGCCGGCGTGCGACACCACGCGCCACCGGCGCAGTTGCGACGTGGGGGACATCGAATGGAGCTTGCGGCAGGGTCCGTCGCCGTCGGCGGGGGTCAGCACCGAGCGCGTCCGCGCGGACGCGGGCCGGCGGCCGCCCGCCCGCGTCCGGTCTCGACCCAGGTCGAGATCGTCGTCCCCGTGTACAACGAGGCGCACCAACTCGCTGAGCGCATTCAGACCTTGCGCACCTACCTGAACGAGTCTCTGCCCTTCTCGACGCTCGTCACCATCGTGGACAACGGCAGCACCGACGGCACCGCGCTGGTGGCCCAGCGCCTGGCCTCCAGCGTCGAAGGCGTCGACGCCATGATCCTGACCCGCAAGGGTCGCGGCTACGCGTTGCGCTGCGCCTGGGAAGCGAGTACGGCCGAGGTGGTCGCCTACATGGACGTCGACCTGTCGACCTCGCTCAACGCGCTCATGCCGCTGGTCGCCTCCGTCCTGTCGGGGCACGGCGACGTGGCCGTCGGCACGCGGCTGGGCCGAGGCGCCCGCGTCGTGCGCGGTCCCAAGCGCGAGCTCATCTCGCGGGCCTACAGCCTGCTCGTGCGGACCTCGCTGCGCAGCAAGGTGAGCGACTTCCAGTGCGGCTTCAAGGCGCTGCGCCGCGAGCGAGCCCTCGAGCTGCTCCCGTTGGTGGAGGACGAGTCCTGGTTCTTCGACACCGAGCTCGTGGTGACGGCGGAACGGCTCGGCCTGCGGGTGACCGAGATCCCGGTCGAGTGGGTGGACGACCCCGACTCGCGGGTGCACATCGTGGCGACCGCGACGGAGGATCTCAAGGGCGTGTGGCGGCTCTCGCACGGACGCACGCAGCGCGAGCTGCGGCGCTGGCGCGCGCCCACGCCCCCGCCGGCCGAGGTGGCCACGGCCGACCAGCTGCTCTCCTTCGCCGGCGTCGGCCTACTCAGCACGCTGAGCTACCTGCTTCTCTTCTCGCTGGGCTGGCGGGCCCTCGGGCCCTGGATGGCCAACGCGCTCGCCCTGGCCTTCTGCACCGTGGTGAACACCGCCCTGCACCGCGGGACGGTCCGCCGCAGCGAACCCGGCCACGACGGCCGTCGCGGGTCCTCGACCCAGCTTCGTGACCGTGGCCGCCGCGCTCTTCGGGGTGAGCCTGGTCGCCACGACGGCCGCCCTGGCCCTGGCGCACGCACTGGGGACGACCACCCTGGCCGCCGCGCTGGTCGCCGTGACCCTGGCCAACGGCGCGGCATCGCTGGTGCGCTTCGCTGTGCTGCGGGCCTGGGCCTTCCGCCCCGGTCCTCCGGCGCCGTGACCGATCTGATCGACGCCAGCCGGGACGACCTCGACGGCTCCGCTCCCGGGCTCGCCCAGACGACTCCCCCGGCTGGGGCCGCCGGCGCGGAGCCCAGCGCCTCCGACGGACCCCCGCGCCGTGCGGCCTGGCGGCCACTGATCCGGCCGGCCAGCTACTACCTGTGGTCACGACTCCTCGTCTTCGGCGCGGCGGCGGTCGCCGCGGTGCTCTACCCGCGGCTCGACGTGGTCCGCACCTTGGGGTCGGCCTGGGACGGCAAGTGGTACCTGCTCATCGCCCAACACGGCTACCCCCACCGCCTGTACCAAGAGGGCATGGGCAGCCGGTGGGCCTTCTTCCCGGCGTTGCCCGCCGTCATCCGCGCCGTGTCCGAGGTCACCCGCCTCAGCCTGCCCGCCTCCGCCGTGCTCGCCGCCTTCGTGTTCGGGCTGACGGCCACCCTGGCCGTCTGGTTGGCCGTCCGCCAGGTCCTGGGCGACGTGGTGGCGGACCACACCGCCCTGCTCTTCGTCTTCTTCCCGCTCTCGTGCATCCTCTCGTTCGCCTACACCGAAGGGCTCTTCATCACGGCCGCCGCCGGGTGCCTCTACGCACTGGGACGCCGCCTCTGGGTCACCGCCGCGCTCCTGGCCTGCCTGGCCGGCCTGACCCGCAACACCGGCCTCGTGGTCGTGCTGTGCGTCCTCGTGGTGGCGCTGCCGGCGGCCTGGCGCACCCGCACGCTGCGGCCGCTCGTGGCCGCAGCGCTGGCGCCGCTCGGGCTGGCCGCGTTCATGCTCTACAGCTGGGCCATGGTCGGTACCCCGCTGGCCTTCGTGACCTCCGAGAAGTTCTGGCAGGGGCAGCACTTCGTCTGGTTCGTCGAGCCGGTGCGAGCGGTGGCCACGGTGGTCACCCTCCGCGTGCACGGGCTCGCGCTCCTACAGACGGCACTGTGCGCCGCGGTGCTGGTCTGTGCCTACGTGGCCGTCGTCCTCCTGGTGGCCCTCACCCGGGCTGTCCGGTCCGTGCCCGTGTCGTGGTGGCTCTACACGGTCGGCACACTCGGGCTCGCCTTCAGCGCGTATTACTACAACAGCATCCCGCGCTACACCCTGGTGACCTTCCCGCTCCTGGCCGCGGTGGCCTGGAAGGTGCGCCCCACGACGCGCGGCGTGCTGGTCGTGGTGATGGGCTCGTTCGAGGCGGTCCTGACCGTGCTCTTCTTGATCGGGGTGGTGGTGCACCCCATGTCGCCACCCGTCGTGCCCTGAGCGCGATCAGGCGCCGACGACCGTGGCGGCGAGGGCCATCCGATGGTCCTTGGACCACGGCGGTCCGAGCGCCTTGCGTGGACCGTGCAGCACGGCCTCGGCCCGTGACCCCAGCCGGTGCCCCGCGGCCTGTTCCACGTCCTTGGCCTCATAGAAGTTGATCGGCCCAGCCACGGGCGTGCCCGAGCTCCGCCATCACGGCGCGGTACATCACGGAGTCGGCCCGGCTCTCGAAGGGCACACGACGCACGACGGCGATGTCGGTGGGGAAATCGGCCGGCCAGGCCCGGAGGGAGAGCGAGACGATCGGGTGCGCCAGCGTCCTCTGCAGGTCGTCGAACGCCTCGGTGGTGGCCCGGACCACCGAGGCCCGCACCTCGGCCACCAACGCGGCCAGCGCCTCGTCGCTCAGAGGCTCGGCCGGGCGGTGCAGGTCGTGCGGGCCCCCCTCGTGGTGCACCGGGGCGGCCGGCAGGCCGGGCTCGATCAACTCGAGCCTCCGGCGATCCACGACGTCGTGGTCGGCCGACGCCGTGACGGCGACGGCCCAGCCGAGGTGATGGGCGATGCCGAGGCGCAGACCGCTCACGTCGGCGTCCGACATGCGGGCCAGCAGGATCGCACCCATCGGGTTCTCGGTTCGGCGGGTGTCGCCACTGATGCGCTGGTGGCGGTCGTTGATGGCCAGCGCCCGTACCAGCGCGAACACCTCGTGCCAGTCCAGGTCCGAGAGGACCCGGCCACTGGCCTCTTCGTAGCGGGCGACCGCCTCGGCCCGCCGGGGGAACCCGTCGACCCGGCGCCCGAAGAGGGACTCCATCATGTACTCGAGGCCGAAGTGCCAGCCGAGGTCCATCTCGGCCGGCCCGATGGAGGCCAGATCCCAGTCGAGCACGGCGCGCACCCGACGCTCCTCGTCGAACACGAGGTTGCCCAGGCGCACGTCGCCCCACAACAACACCGGCCCGGTGTCGTCCGGCACCCGGGCCGCACACCACTCCAGCGCCTCGGTCAACGCGGGTAACGGTGCACCCGCCGACGACCAGTCGACGTAGGCCGTCCAGCGATCCAGCGCGCCGTGCAATGTCGTGCCCGCCAGCACCTGGCCCAGGCCGGCGGCGCCCCAGTCCACCGCGTGGACGGAGACCACGGTGTCGATCAGCCCGTCGTACATCCGTCGCTGCAGCACAGGGTCGGCCCCGGTGACGTAGCCGTCGAAGACGGGGGCCGGTCCGGCGATGTCGCCGCGCACCAACGGCATGGCCAGGAAGGGCGCGCCGATCCACTGCGGATCGCTGACCGTCACCGACGGTGCGGGCGCCGGCACCCCCGAGGCGGCCAACGCGTTCTGCACCGCCGACTGGGGGGCGAGCTCGTAGTCGGGGAAGGTGGGCTGGAGAGGCGGGAGCCGGGCCACTACCCCCGAGCGCTCGGGGCCGAGGTCGATGAGCACGGTCTCGTTGGCCTGGCCGCCCTCGGCGTGGCCGATCGAGGCGATCGTCGCGACGGACTCGGGATCACCGCGTACCGTGGGCACCTGCTCGGGATGGGCCGCCATCCAGCGGGCGAGTCCCTCCACCAGTGCGGCGTCGTCGCGTCGGCCCCCCGTCGCCATCCGCGGAGGCTAGAGGACGCGCCGGGTGCGACCGGCCACGGCCTCGAGGGGCTTGGTCGGGGGCAGGCCGGACGGGATCGCGGGGCGGAGCCGGGCGGTCACCCGGTCGAGCAGCGTCTCGACCCGGAGCACGGTCTCGGGGCTGTCGTCGTAGGTCGACCGGTCCCGGACGGCGTAGGTCCGCACCGATGATCCCGCCGGGAACTGACTCCAACTCAGATCGATATGGACCAGGGCGCCGTCGCGGACCACGACGTTCCAGAAGTGCGCGTCGACTCCGAGGCCCGTCCAAACCTCGCCCTCGACCATCTCGGCCTCGGGCAAGAAATGCTGGACCATCCGGGCGGTCGGATAGCACTGCCCGTAGGCGGGATTGCCGGGCCGCACCACGGCGCGGTACGAGGTCTCGGCACTCCACGATGCTTCGAGCGCGGTGCGCAGCCTCCAGAGATCCACTCCCGGCACGCTCAGCAGTATGGCAAGCGGCCTACGGGAGGTAGACGATGGCCTGCCAGCGGCCCGTCGTCTCGACCAGGCACAGCGCGTCGCCCGCCCGCACGCTCCAGGTGACGATCTCGTTCTCCGACGACTGGGCCGCCGTGCGCAGGACCAGCCCGCGTCGCACGTGGTCCTGGCGCACCACCCAGCCGTCGGGCAGGTCGATGCCGGCCAGGGCGAGCCGCGCCATTGCCTTGCCGCCCGTCGGGTGCATCAGCCCGACCGACACGCCTTCGCTGTCGCGGCGGTCGGCCTTGGGCGGGATCAGCGTCGCCATGGTCACGGGCGAGGCCCGGTTCCCGAACATGGCGAAGAGGCCGGCCGAGGGCTCCGCCGCCTTGGCCGACTCCTGAGGCACGCCCGGGAGGAGGTTGATCCACCCGTCACCGCTCTGGCGCACCTGGGCCAGGGCGGCAGAGGCGTGTTCGATGTCGGGGGGCGTGAACTCGAACTTCTCCTTGGGCTGACGTCGGTTCACGGCCGCCCGCCCGGAACCAGATCGCGCCACGACCTCGGCCGCCGTTCTCGCCTCGGCCTGGCGATACCCGCTGCCGGCATAGAGGCTCATGTGCTGGGCGTCGCCCGCCGCCGCCGCGGCGGCGCGCAACGGGCGTGTGGCGTTGTTGATCTCCGGGTAGGCCGCCGGTGCATCCGGGTGGTCGCGCACCATGGTGTTGACGAGAGCCCGGGCCCGGCGCCCGCTGAAGGCGCGGGTCACCGCGGTGGAGGCGAAGGTGGAATCGGCCAGCGCGGCCTTGGCCCGCGGGTGGGCGCCGCTCTCGGGACAACGCAAGAAGGCCGTCCCGGCCTGCACGAGGGTGGCGCCGCGGGCCAGGAGATCGCGCACGTCGCCGGGACCGCCGACGCCCCCGGCGGCGATCAGGGGCACCAGGGTGCGGCCCCACACCGCGGCGAGGAGGGCACGGATCGGCCGGTCGGCGTCGGGGCGGAAGTCGTTGGCCAGGCTGCCCCGGTGCGCCCCGGCCTCCGACCCCTGCAGGCACAGCGCGTCGGGGCCGACCCGCAGGGCCACACTGGCCTCTTCGGGAGTGGTCACGGTCACCACGACGAGGGAACCCGCCGCCTGGAGGGTCTGCACCGTCTCGAGCCCGGGCACCCCGAAGGTGAAGCTCACCACCGCCGGAGCGTCACGTACGAGCACGTCGAGCTTGCGCGGGTAGTCGTCGTCGTCCCACACCGGATCCCCGAGCGTGGTCCTGAGCGCGGCGGCCTCGGGTCCGAGCGCACGGACATACTCGGCGAGCCCGTCGGGGTCGGCCGTCGGCCGGCCCGGGAGGAAGAGGTTCACCCCGAACGACGCCACGCCGGCGGCGCGCACGCCGGCGATCTCCTCCGTCAGGGCCTCGGCCGTCTTGTACCCACCGGCCAGGAAGCCGAAGGCGCCGGCGCGGGACACCGCCACCACCAGGTCGACGGTCGAGGGCCCACCGGCCATGGGCGAGGCCACCAGCGGCACCGGGCTGAGGGCGCGCAGGCGTTCGGCGGCGGGAGTGGCGGGAGCGGCGCTCGGCACGACCAAGGCGTACCAGCGCCCGCTACCGTGGGCAACTCCATGACATCGCTCGACCTGATCACGACGCTGCGTTCAACGGGAGCGGCCCGGGAGTTCCACCCCGACCCGGTGCCCGACGAGGTGCTGCAGCGCCTGCTCGACACTGCCCGCTTCGCCCCTTCGGGTGGGAACCGGCAGGGCTGGCGGGTGATCGTGATCAAGGACCCGGACAAGCGCACGGCCCTGCGCGACCTCTATCTCGACGGTTGGTACGAATACCTGGCCATGGGCGCGGCCGGCCTGGTGCCGATGAATCCCCTGGCCGACCCGGCGGCCGAGGCGGCCGCGGTCGCCCACGCGCCCGAGTTCGCCGAGGCCGGGGCGGCCAACCCGGGCTTCGCCGAGATGCTGGACACCGCGCCGGCGCTCCTGCTGGTCCTGGCCGACCTCGCCGCGTTGGCCACGATCGACCGTGACCTCCCCCGCTACACCTTCGTGGGCGGGGCCTCCATCTACCCCTTCGTCTGGAGCCTCCTGCTGGCGGCCCGGACCGAGGACCTCGGCGGCGTGACGACCACCGTGGCCATCCGGCGCGAGGCCGACGTGAAGGCGCTCTTCGACATCCCCGACAGCGTGGCGGTGGCCGCCCTGGTCGTGCTGGGCCGCCCGGTGACGCAACCGCACCGGCTGACGCGGGCGCCGGTCAGCTCCTTCGCCTGGTTCGACCGCTTCGAAGGCGAACCGCTGGCCGATTCCTGAACGCCCGGGGGCGCACCGGTCGGCCACGACCCCCGGCTTCGACCGGCCCACGGCTCCGTGCTCAAATGGCCCATGGCCCAGAACGTGCTCGGCGACGAGCTCCAGCCCTGCAACTACAACCCGCTGACCGGCTTCTACCGCGACGGCTGTTGCAACACCGGCGCCGAGGACCTCGGCGTGCACACCGTCTGCACCCGGGTGACCACCGAGTTCCTGGCCTTCTCCGCCTCGGTCGGCAACGACCTCTCCACCCCGCATCCCGAGTTCGGCTTCGACGGGCTCCAACCGGGAGACCAATGGTGCCTGTGCGCGCCGCGCTGGCAGGAGGCCTTCGAGGCCGGGATGGCTCCTCCGGTCGTGCTCGAGGCCACCCATGCCGCCACCCTGGAGTGGGTGCAGCTGAGCGACCTGGTCGCCCACGCGGTGTCCGAGCCCTAATCTCGCCCACCATGTTCAGGAACTCGAGATGAGCGGGACCACCGTCAGCGTCGACCGGGTGATCAAGGCTCCCGCCTCGGCCATCTTCGCCATCGTGTCCGACGCCTCGCGCCATCCCGAGATCGACGGGTCCGGGTCCGTGGTCAAGGTGAAGGGCGATGCGCCCGACCAGCTCCGCCTCGGCTCGGTCTTCGGCATGTCGATGAAGCTCGGCGTGCCCTACTCCATGAGCAACACGGTCATTGAGTTCGAACCGGACCGGCGCATCGCCTGGCAGACCCGCCTGGCCGGACCGCTGGGGCGCTTCTTGGGCGGGCGCATCTGGCGCTACGAGCTCGAGGAGACGGGCGACGGCACCAAGGTCACCGAGACGTGGGACATCTCCGAGGACAAGCAAGGCTTCCTCCTGCGCAACGGCAAGGTCGCCCAGCAGTTCGCGGGCACGATGTCCAAGACGCTCGACAAGTTGGCCGAGCTGACCGAGTCCCCGGCCAACGGCAGCGGGACGGTGTCGGACTCGTGAGCGCCGCCCCCTCCATCGACCCGGCCGGCATCGACGAGGCCTGGGAGGCCCGCGTCGTGCCCGCCCTCAGCGAGTACACCCGGATCCCCTGCCTCTCCCCCGCCTTCGACCCCGAGTGGCAGGCCCATGGCCACATCGACGCCGCAGCCACGCTGCTCCGCCAGTGGGTGGAGGACCAGGGCGGGGGCCTCTCCACCGAGGTGGTCCAGCTCCCGGGACGCACGCC
Source organism: uncultured Acidimicrobiaceae bacterium (assembly GCA_963726545.1). Lineage (GTDB taxonomy): Bacteria > Actinomycetota > Acidimicrobiia > Acidimicrobiales > RAAP-2 > Bog-473. Next base: position 154,769 of record CAVSCV010000008.1, read on the forward strand.
GGTGCTGCTGGTGGACAACGGAGGCAGCGGAGATCCGATCGTCGTCTACGGGCACATGGACAAGCAGCCACCGCTCGGCACGTGGCGCCAGGGGCTCGGCCCCTACGAGCCCGTGCGCGAGGGCCAGCTCCTCTACGGGCGCGGGACGGCGGACGACGGCTACGCGACGTTTGCCGCCGTCACCGCGCTGGCGGCGGCGGGCGGCGGCCAGGGCCGCGTCCTCGTCCTCATCGAGGCGAGCGAGGAGAGCGGCAGCCCGGACCTGGCGGCCTACCTCGAGCACCTGGCGGCGCGCGTCGGGACGCCGCGCCTCGTGATCTGCCTCGACTCGGGCGGCCTCAGCTACGACCGTCTCTGGCTCACCTCGTCGCTGCGGGGGAACCTGGTGGTCACCGTCACGGTCGACGTCCTGACCGAGGGCATCCACAGCGGCCAGGGCGGCGGGGTCGTGCCGTCGTCGTTCCGCATCCTGCGCCGCATCCTCTCGCGCATCGAGGACGAGGCGACCGGGCACATCAGGCTGCCCGAGCTTCAGGGCGGGGGCATCCCCGAATCGCACCTCGAGAACCTGCGGGCCGTCGCGGTCGAGTTCCCCGACAGCGCGGCGCCCGTGGTCGAGGGGCTCAAGCTGCTGGCGTCGGACCCGGTGCAGCGGCTCACGGCGCGCACCTGGGGCGCCGCACTCGAGGTGACCGGGGCCGACGGGCTGCCCAAGCCGCTCGACGGGGGCAACGTGCTGCGGCCGTCGACCACGCTCAAGTTCTCGCTCCGCCTGCCGCCCGACGTCGACGCCCAGGCGGCGAGCGACGCCCTCATCTCGGCGATCACCACAGACGAAGGCGCCCACGTGACGATCGACATGGAGGCGGCGGCCCAGGGCTGGGTGGCCGAACCGCTGCGCGAGGACATCGCGGCGATTCTCGCCCGGGTGTCCAACGAGCGCTTCCGGCGCGACCCGGGCGCCGTGGGCGAGGGCGGCTCGATCCCCTTCCTGGCCGACCTGCAGCAGGGCTTCCCGGGCACGCAGTTCGTGGCCACCGGGGTGTTGGGGCCGGGCTCCAACGCCCATGGGCCCAACGAGTCGCTGCACATCCCGATGGGCAAGGCCGTCACCCAGCTCGTGGCCGAGCTCCTGGCCGCGGGGGTCTGAGCGTGGCCGACCGACCGGACGCGGGGACCCAGCCGCTGGCGGGCAAGGTGGCGCTGGTCACGGGAGGCAGCCGTGGCCTGGGCCAGGCCATGGTGCTGGCCTTCGCCGACGCCGGAGCCGACGTCATCGTGGCCAGCCGCAAGCTCGAGAACTGCCAGGCGGTGGCGGCCGAGGTGGAGAAGAGGGGCCGGCGGGCCTTGGCCGTGGGCTGCCACGTCGGGCACTGGGACGAGCTCGAGGGCCTGGTCGAGCAGTCCTACGACGCCTTCGGCCGGGTCGACGTGCTGGTCAACAACGCCGGCATGTCGCCGCTCTACCCCGACCTCGTGTCGGTGACCGAGGAGCTGTGGGACAAGACGCTCGGGGTCAACCTCAAGGGCCCGTTCCGTCTCACCGCGCTGGTGGGCACGCGCATGGCGGCCGGCCCATATGGTGGATCCATCATCAACGTATCGAGCACCGGCTCGCTCCGCCCCGCCCCCGACATGCTGCCCTACGACGCGGCCAAGTCCGGTCTCAACGCGCTGACCGAGGGCTTCGCCAAGGCCTTCGGGCCCACCGTGCGGGTGAACTGCATCATGGCGGGGCCGTTCCTGACCGACATCACCAAGGCCTGGGACCCGGCCATGCTCGAGCGGGGCATGCCGAACCACGCGCTCGGCCGGATCGGCGAAGTCGACGAGGTGGTCGGCGCCGCCCTCTACTTCGCCACCGATGCTTCGTCCTACACGACCGGCGCCGTCCTGCGCGTCGATGGAGGTATCCCATGACCGACACCGCAACCGAGGACCGCGCCGACTTCTGGTTCGACCCCCTGTGCCCCTGGGCCTGGATCACCTCGCGCTGGATGCTCGAGGTCGAGCAGGTGCGCGACATCCACACCGAGTGGCACGTGATGTCGCTGGCCATCCTGAACGCCGACCGCGAGGACGTGCCCGAGCGCTACCGCGGGCTGATGGAGCGGGCCAAGGCGGCGGTCCGGGTGTGCATCGCGGCGGAGCAGATGAAGGGCAGCGACATCCTGCTGCCGCTCTATACGGCCCTCGGCACCCGCCTGCACGTGCAGGGTCGGGGCAAGGACGAGACGCAGGGCCCGCTCATCCTGGCCGAGTCACTCGAGGAGCTGGGCCTGCCGGCCTCGCTGGCCGAGGCGGCCACCTCCGACGAGTTCGACGAGGCGCTGGCCGCCTCGCACCACGCGGGCATGGACCCGGTGGGAGACCAGGTGGGGACGCCCGTGATCCACTACAACGGCCGGGCCATCTTCGGTCCCGTGGTCACGCCCGCACCCAAGGGTGAGGCGGCGGGCCGCCTGTGGGACGGGGTGTTGCTCTGCACGGGGACCGAGGGCTTCTTCGAGCTCAAGCGGACCCGCGACCTCGGGCCGGCGTTCGACTGAACCCGGCGGCCGGGCTCAGCCCGGCAGGGCGGGCAGGAAGCTGAAGCGGACCTGCCGGCGCGGGTTGTCCTCGTTGAGATCGACCAGCACCAGTGACTGCCATGTCCCGAAACCGACGCGCCCGTTGAGCACCGGCAGGGTGACCGACGGGCTCACGATGGCGGGGAGGACGTGGTCGGCCCCGTGACCGGGTGAGCCGTGGGCGTGGTCGTAACGGTCGTCGCGGGGCAAGAGGCGCTCGAGCGCTCCGAGCAGGTCACCCTCGGACCCGGCACCGGTCTCCATCACGGCCAGCCCGGCCGTGGCGTGGGGGGCGAGCACGTTGACCAGGCCGTCACCCTGGCCGGCGCAGAAGCGGTCCAGGTCAGCCGTCAGGTCGACGAGGCGGCGAACCGAGGTGTCGACCTCGATCTCGGTGGTGCGCATGGACCAAGTCTTGCCACCTGGTGAGCGGAGCCGCCGGTCGCCCGACGACTCCGCTCCCTGGCCACCTGGTGCCGTTGTCTGCGGCCTATGCGTGATGCATCGTGACGTTGGTCGGGTTGACGGCCACCGTCCAGCCGTTCGTCGCCGAGAAGGAGCCGGTGAAGGCGCCGTTCAGGATGGTGTCGGTCTGGCCGGACGTGATCGTCCCCGACGGTGCGAGCGTCCCGGCGATGGTACCTCCGCCCGTCGCCGTGACGGAGTCGGAGCTGTTCCCGCTCTCGCTCGGGGCGTACTTGCCGCCCGCACCGATGGCCAGGGTGCCCGAGACGCTCAGGCCGTTGTCGCCCGAGTTCCCGATGGTCCCGCCGTCGACCAGGTTCCCGGTGACGGACTTGGTGCCGCCGGCGCCGGTCGGCCAGACCAAGGAGCCGGTGCTGCCGATGGTCAGTGCATCGCCCGCCGGCTCGGTGAAGGCCGAGTTGTTGCCGCAGCCAGAGCTCGTGAGCTCGATGGCACCGAGGTCGGTCACGTTGCCGGCCGCGGTCAGGTTCGCGTTGAGGCCGCACGTGCCGTTCACGTCGAGCGTCTGCCCGGCCCCCGGGGCCCCGGCCACCAGGCTGGTGACTCCTTCGGTCTCGATGATGCCGGCGCCCGGAGTGATCCCCGTGTACTCGAGGTCGGCTCCGTTGAGCAGGACGTTGGTTCCCGTGATGGTGCCCGCGCCCTCGTTGAAGGTGTCGCTCGGCTCCACCAGCAGCTGCCCGGAGCCGGTGATGGCGCCCTTCGTGTTGGCGAAGGACGACCCCGCGACCGAGCTCTCGGTCAGGATCGTGCTCGCTGCGATGTCGATGGTCCCCTTCGAGTTGATCAGGCCGTTCTTCTCGGCGGTGTAGGTCGTGTTGGCATTCACGTCGAACGCGCCCTTCTTCAGGGTGAGCGCGTCGTCGACTGTCCGGGCACCCCCGGCACCGCCCAACGTCTCGAGTACCCCGTTCTTGCCCATGGTGAGCAGATCCTTGCCCTTGGCGCTCTTACCCGCCAAGGTCGAGTTGTTCCCACAGTTGACGCTGGTCAGTTCGATCGATCCGGTGCTCGTCATGGCCTTGTCGATCACCTCGTCAGCATTCAGGCCGCAGGTGCCCGTGATGTCGAGGTCCTGGCCCGTCGTCATTGTTCCATCGACTTTCCCCACCCCTTCGGTGGTGACGACGGACGCCCCGGTGCCGGTGTAGTGCAGGGCCACTCCGGTCCCAGAGGATGGTCCAGACAGCAGCACCGGCTCGGTGCCGGTGGTCGTCCCCGCACCCTGCTCGAAGGTGTTCCCACCCGCCAGGGTCAGGACACCCGTGCCCGTCGCGGCAACGACACCATTGGTGGTGTTGTTGAACGTCGACGGCGCCGTGGCGGGCACGCTGACCGTGATCCCCGTCGCCACGTGGAGCGCGCCGCTATTCGTCCAGGTGCCACCGGTCCAGGTGTCGTTGGCGCTGACATTGACCGTGCCCTTGTTGGTCACATTGCCCGCGATGGTCCGGGCTCCGCCGGCGCCCGCGTCGACGTCGACGATGCCCGCGGCCTGGTTGGTGAAGGTGTCGCCGCTGGTCACCGACAGCTCGGCGCTGTTGCCACAGCCCGAGCTCGTCAGGTGGACCGTGCCGGCGTTGGTCTCGTTGTGGTCCACCGTCTCGAGCGTGTTGACGGAACACACCCCCTGCACGTCGAGGGTCTGCCCGGCCACGATCGACCCGTCGACCGTGCCGGCGCCGCCCTGGGCCACGATGGTCGAGGCGCCGCCGCCGGTGTAGTGCAACGCGATCCCGCCGCCAGTGCCCGGTCCGGACAGCAGGACCGGCTGACCGCTCGTGGTGCCGTTGCCCTGGTTGTACGTGTTACTGGCATCGATGACCAGCTGACCGGTGCCGGTGCTGACGACCGAACCGCCGGTGTCGTCGGTGAAGGTGGCCGGCGAGGTCGAGACCGCCAAGGTCTCCCCCGTGGCGATGTTGAGCGGACCCGCGTTGTCCCACGTGCCGGCGTTGTACGCCACATTCTCGTTCACGTCGACGGTGCCGTCGTTGGTGACGTTGCCGGTGATGGTGCGTGCGCCGGCTGCACCAACGGAGGTCTCCAACGTGCCGCCGGACTGGTTGGTGAAGGTGTCGGGGCTCGTGACGATCAGCGTGGTGCTGTTGCCGCACCCACTGCTGGTCAGGTTGACGATGCCGCCGTTGGTCTCGTTCTGATCCACCGTCTCGAGCGTGTTGACGGAACACACCCCCTGCACGTCGAGGGTCTGCCCGGCCACGATCGACCCGTCGACCGTGCCGGCGCCGCCCTGGGCCACGATGGTCGAGGCGCCGCCGCCGGTGTAGTGCAACGCGATGGCCCCGCCGGTGGCGGGCCCATTGAGGAGCACCGGTTGTCCGCTTGTGGTGCCGTTGCCCTGGTTGTACGTGTTACTGGCATCGATGACCAACTGACCGGTGCCGGTGCTGACGACCGAACCGCCGGTGTCGTCGGTGAAGGTGGCCGGCGAAGTCGAGACCGCCAGGGTCCCCCCCGTGGCGATGTTGAGCGGACCCGCGTTGTCCCACGTGCCGGCGTTGTACGCCACACTCTGGTTCACGTCGACGGTGCCGTCGTTGGTGACGCTGCCGGTGATGGTGCGTGCGCCGGTTGCACCAACGTCCGTACTGAGTGTGCCCTGGTTTACCAAGGTGCTGCCGATGTCGAGGGTGGAGCTGTTGCCGCACCCGGTCGACGTCAGTGAGACATGGCCGGTCGATGCGACGAGGTCCGTATCGGTGCCCGACGATGCGTTCGTCGTTGTCAGCGTGACGTTGTCCGAGCAAGTGCCCTGAACGTCGAGTGTCTCCTGGTTGCTTGCGACGCCTGAGCCTACGACGAGCGCGTCGACAGACTCCGTCCCGGCCGCGGGCTGGTACGTCACCGTGTAGGTACCGGCGACGGCGATGCACGCCACATCGGTGGAACTGGGAACATGGGCCGCGCTCCAGTTGGCAGCCGTGTCCCAGTTGCCGCTCGTTGCCGTCTTCCACGAGTCGGTGCACGCGGGAGGTGTGGCCGAGGCGGGCGCGGATGACACCACGGCGCTCCCGATGATCACTCCGCCCCCTGCCGCAATACCGCTGACGGCCAGCACTCCCACCGAGAGCGCGCGCCATGGACGTCGCCAAGCATGTTGCATGTGTTTCTCCTCGCCTTGTCGTCCCCGCGACGGGCAGACCGCCACCTGATCCGATTCGGAACCTAAACCGACCTCGGGCGACGGACAAGGCCTTTTTGTGCCCGTATTTGCCCTTTTTTGGCCCAATCGCAGGACAGCGACGCCAAAGCCGGCCGAGACCGCGTGGAATTACCTGGACGGCGGCGGGCCCGAGTTCACGCTGACGTCACACACGATGGGGTCGAGCGTGAGCGCAATCGGGGGCCGCACCCGCGCGCCATCACCAGTACTGCGCCATCAGCTCGCTCGCCCACGCGGGCTGGCGCACCTCCGACGCCGCGGGCTCGAACTCGCGCATGTACGGCTTCACGTCGAGCACCGGGGTGCCGTCCACGGCGTCGAGCCCTCGCACCCGGAGGTCGAGTCCCTCGACGCCGAGGAGGCGGCAGGACGACACGCCCAGCCGGTTGGGCCGCATCTTGGCCCGCTGGGCGAACATGCCCACCTCGGGCCAGTCCGGGTTCCCCCGCGGATGGCGGGCGCCGCTCTGGACGGCCGACTCGTCGACCAGGTGGAACTGGAAGACGACGACGAGGTGGGAGAAGGCGTCCAGCCCGGCGACGGCGTCGGTTCCGAATCGGTCCGGGTCCAGGGAAATCGTCGCTTCCACCTGGCCCCATTGGTCGTCGATTGCGTCGCGACGGCCTCCGACGACGAGGCCGACCGGCTGCAGCGTGATCATGCTGGGCAAAGGTAGTTTCTGCGGTCGTGACCGGTCGGGAGTGCGGGCCCTGACCGGCATCATCGCCCTCAACGAATTGCGCCGCCGGCTGCGCGACCGCTCGGTGCTCATCACCGCGTTGGTGGCCCCCCTGGCCATCGCCGGCATCCTGGGCTTCGCCTTCGCCAATCGGCCGCCGACCGGACCACTGCCCATCGGGGTCAGCGGGGCCTCCGCCGTCGGTCGTGCGGGCGGCGGCCCAGGCGGCGCAGCTGCCACCCAATGTGACGGTCCACACCGTGGAGTCGCCCGGCCGCCTCGAGCGCCAGGTGGCCGACGGCACCCTGGCCGGTGGGGTCATCGCCTATCGGGTGCATCGGAGCCTGGGCAATCTCCTGGTTCCCATGGTCTCGCCGGGCGCGACCAAGACGCCCGGCTTCAAGGTGGTCGATCGAGCGAATGCCCTGGTCGGCCAGGAGACGGCGCAGGCCGTGGCGGCCGGGCTGGCCAGCCGGTTCTACGCGTCGCGGCTCGGGAACGGGGCCGCGTCGGACGTGGCCTCCCTCCACGTCGAGGCGGCCACCGTGGGCAACGGTGGCAAGGCGGTCCTCGACTACTTCGCCCCGTCGATCGCCGTCGTCTTCCTGTTCATCGGCAGTGGTCTCGGCATGCGTTCGCTCATGCTCGAGCGAACCGGGGGCACGCTCGTGCGCATCGCCGCCTCGCCCGTGCGGCCGAGCGCCGTGGTCACCGGCAAGTTGGCCGCCGTCGGCATCACGGGACTCGTCTCCATTTTGGTCGTCTGGGGGGCGACCACCGCCGCCTTCGGCGCCGATTGGGGCGCCCCCCTGGGCGTCCTCCTCATGTGCCTGGGTGCGGTGGCCGCCATGTGTGGCTTCGGCGTCCTGGTCACGTCGTTCGCCCGCAACGAGCGCGAGGCCTTCGCGGCGTCCCTCATCGTCGGCCTGGTCCTGGCCCTGCTCGGCGGGAACCTGTTGCCGCCCGGCGCGCTGCCCGAATTCCTCCAGGTGCTCAGCCTGGCCACACCCAACGGCTGGGCGCTCGTCGGCTTCGGGCGGTTGTCGCTCCTGCACGATCCCACCACCGACGTGATCGGCCCATTCCTGGTGCTCTGCCTGATTGCCGCCGATCACCATCGGCCTTGCCATGACCCGGGTGCGCCGGATGGTGGCGCCGTGATCCCGGTCGTCCGGGTCAACGTGCGTCGGGCCGTGGGCGACATCCGCCTCGTCTTCGTCGCCACCCTCTTCCCGGTGCTCTTCATCCTCGTGACCGGGCTGCTGGCCGGCAGCCCGCGCGAGCCGGTCGGGTTGGTCCACCCGCCGGCGCGACTGCTCCAGCTGGTGGACCACACGGACGGGCTCAAGGCGCACGTCGAGGCGAGCCGGGCCACGCTGGACGACGACATCCTGCGCGGCCGGGTGGTGGCCGGCCTGGTGACGCTGCCGGCCGCTCCGGGCCATCTGCACGTCCAGCTGGTCAGCGAGGGGGCCAACACGAGCGCCGTGCAGGCGCGCACCGACGTCGTCGCCCTGCTCGACCTCATGACGGCCGAGGGCGCCCGGGCCAAGGTCACCGACCTCACGCTGGCCCACACCGACATTCCGCCGCCCATCAGCCCGTTCGCCTACGTCGCCCCCGCCGACCTGGTGCTCTTCCTCGGCATCACCGTGCTGCTGCTGTCCTCGGGCCTCGTGGAGTCGCGCCGCATCGGCATGCTGCGCCGCCTGGCCGCCGCGCCCATCCTGGGCCGCTCGGTGATGGCGGCCCAGACGGTCACGTGCCTGGTGGTGGCGGCGGGACAGTCGGCCGGCCTGCTCCTGGTCGGCCGACTGCTCTTCGGGGTGCACTGGGGGAACCCGGCGGCGGTCTTCGTGGTGCTGCTGCTGCTCTCGCTGAGCTACGCCGGCGCATCGGGCATCCTCGGGTCGCGGGCGCGATCGGAGGAACAGGCGATCTCGGCCGCCGTCGTCCTGGGCATCGTGTGCGGCATGCTCGGCGGCTGTTTGTACCCGCTCGACGTGGTCGGCTCCGTGGTGCGAACCGTCGGCCACATCGTCCCCCAGGCCTGGGCCATGGACGCCTTCGTCAAGCTGATCTACGACAACGTGGGCTTCGCCGCCGTGTTGCCCGAGATCGGCGCGCTGGCCGTGTTTGCCGTCGTGCTGACGGTGGCGTCGGTGCGGGTGTACGCCCGGACGATGTACTCGCCGGGGTGAAAGCGCCGAGTCCGCCGGCGGAACTTCCAGGTGTGGTCCGGCCACAGGGTCGTATTGCGGCCCCGGTGGTCGAGATACCAGCTGCTGCACCCGCCCTCGACCCAGACCGAGTGCTCGAGCCGCTTCTGCAGCCGCTCGTTGTAGCGCCGCTGGACGGCGGGACGCACCTCGACCGAGCCGACCCCGGGTCGGGCCATGAAGTCCAGCGCGCTGGCGATGTAGTTGATGTGCGACTCGATCATGAAGATCATGGAGTTGTGGGCCAGCGTCGAGTTGGGCCCGATCATCAGGAACAGGTTGGGAAACCCGGCCACCGTCGAGCCCGCGTAGGCCTCGACCCCGTTGGCCTTCCAATGCTCCGAGAGGCGGACTCCGTCGCGACCGACGATGTGCCCGGCGTAGGGCGGTTCGGCCGCCTCGAAGCCGGTACCCATGATGACGACGTCGACCGGGCGGGCGATGCCGTCCTGGCCCACGACCTCGTGGGCGCTGAAGGACGCCACCGGGCAGTCGACCAGCTCGACGTTGGCGCGGGTGAGCGAAGGGTAGTAGTCGTCGGAGAGCAGCATGCGCTTGCATCCGGGCTCGAAATGGGGCGTGAGGCGCTGGCGCAGGTCCGGGTCGGGCACCTGACGAGCCAGATGGCTCAGCGCGAGCTTGCGGACCGTCTCTTTCCGTTTGGTCCCGTTGCCGACGAAGATCGACAGCAGGGACTCGAAGAGCATGTAGATCCGCAGGCGCGAGAGCCTCTGCGTCGCGGGCACGGCGCGATAGAGGGCCTGGCGGAGCCGGGAGACGGCACGGTCGCGCCGAGGCATGATGAACGGCGGCGTGCGCTGGTGCAGGTAGAGGTGTTCGACCACCAGGCGCGATCTGCGGCACGAACTGGATGGCGGAGGCACCGGTGCCGACCACGCAGACCCGCTTGCCGCTGAGCTCGAAGCCGTGGGCCCAGTTGGCGGAGTGGAAGACCTTGCCCCGGAAGTCGGCCAACCCGGGAAAGTCGGGGATGGACGGCTCGCTCAGCGGACCGGTGGCCCAGACCAGCACGGGCGCGGCGTACTCCTCGCCCTCGACCGTGCGGATGTGCCAGCGCTCGGCGTCGGCGTCCCAGCGGGCCTCGGCCACCGAACAGCCAAAACGAAGATGGCCGCCGATATCGAAGCGGTCGACGCACTGGCGCATGTAGTCCCAGATCTCGCTCTGGGTGGAGAAGGCCCGCGTCCAGTCCGGGTTCAGGGCGAACGAGAACGAGTAGAGGTTCGAGGGGACGTCACAGGCCGCGCCCGGGTAGGAGTTGTCGCGCCAGGTGCCACCCAGGTCGTCACCCCGGTCGAGCACGACGAAGTCCTCGATGCCCATCTCCTTGAGGCGGGCGGCCATGCCGAGCCCGGAGAACCCGGCCCCGACGAGGACGACGCGGTGCTCGTGCATCACGACGTGGCGGCCACGAAGTCCACGATCACCTGGGCCAGCTCCTCGCCGCGGTCCTCCTGGAGGAAGTGCCCGCCCCCCACGATGGTCGTGTGCGGCTGACCCTTCGCACCGGCAATCCGTTCCTTGAGGTTGCGGTCTGCGCCTCTGGTGATGGGGTCCTGGTCGCTGAAGGCGCACAGGAAGGGGCGTTCGAACGCCGCCAGGCCCACCCAGGCGGCAACGTTGGCGTCGTGCGCCGGGTCGTCGGGCCGTGACGGCACGAGCATCGGGAACTGCCGAGCCCCCGCCTTGAAGGTCTCGTCGGGGAACGGGGCGTCGTAGGCGGCCTGGACGTCGTCGGGGACGTCGGTCGCGCAGCCGCCCTTGACGATCACCCCCGTCGGGAACTCGTCCACCTCCTGGGAGAAGCGCTGCCAGGCGAAGAAGGCCTCGCCGGGATCGGTGTCGCCGGTGGGCAAGAAGGTGTTGGCCGCCACGACCCGGGCGAAGCGCTCGGGATGCTCCCCCACCAGGCGCAGCCCGATCAGGCCGCCCCAGTCCTGGCCGACCAGGGTGACCCCGCGCAGCGCGGAGCTGGTCGAAGAGCAGCTCGCGCATCCATTCGACGTGGCGGGCAAAGGTGTAGTCACTGCGCTCGCTGGGCTTGTCGGAGCGGCCGAACCCCACCAGGTCGGGCGCCACGACCTGCAGGCCCGGCGCCGGTCAGGACCGGGATCATCTTGCGGTAGAGGTAGCACCAGGAGGGCTCACCGTGCATGAGCAGGACCACCGGGGCGTCGGGGTCACCCTCCCGGAGGTAGTGGACGCGCAGCGTGCCGCCCTCGGAATCGGCGATCTCGACGTAATTGGGCGCGAAGTCGAATCCCGGCAGACCGGTGAACCGTTCATCAGGCGTACGCAGCGTCTTCATCAGGCCGGAGCCTACGCCGTCCCCCCTGGAATCGCCGGGTGCGGATGCGTCTACCTGGTCCCCGCCGTAACCTGACACCGACGTCACCCATCGACTCCCGAGGAGCACCCGCCATGGTCACCGATGCCCAGCAATACGACCCCTTCACCGCCTTTGACGACGTCGTGGCCGGGACGACCCGGGACCCCTACCCCGCCTTGATTCAGAAGCGCCGGGACACCCCGCTGGCCAAGGGCTTCACCATGTCGCCCGACGTCCTGCCCGAGGGCTTCGACCTCGAGCCGGGATGGATCGCCTACCGCTACGAGGACTGCTCGCGCATTCTGCGCGACGCCAAGACGTTCACCTCGACCGGCTACGACACCTCCATCGGGATGGTGATGGGGCACATGATCCTGGGCATGGACGACCCCGAGCACCGGACCCACCGCAACCTGGTCGCCCACGCCTTCCGCGAGAAGTCCCTGGCCCGCTGGGAGCCCGAGTTCATCGGCCCGATCGTCGACGAGCAGATCGACCGCTTCGCCGAGGACGGCCAGGCCGAGCTCGTGCGCCAGCTGACCTTCGAGTTCCCGGTGCGGGTCATCGCCCGCCTGCTCGGCCTGCCCGAAGAGGACTTCCTCCAGTTCCAGCGCTGGTCGATCGAGCTCATCGGCCTGGTGGCCGACATCGACCGGGGACTGGCGGCGTCGGAGTCGCTCCGCGAGTACTTCGCCGGCATCGTCGCCGATCGACGAGCCCACCCGGCTGAGGACGTCATCAGCGACCTGGTCTCGGCCGAGGTGGACGGCGAGCGGCTCTCCGACGAGGCCATCTACTCCTTCCTGCGGCTGCTGCTCCCGGCCGGGGCGGAGACGACGTACCGGTCCTCGGGCAACCTCCTCTACCTGCTCCTGACCCATCCCGACCAACTCGAGGCCGTGCGGGCAGACCGAGCGCTGCTCCCCCAGGCCATTGAGGAAGCGCTGCGCTTCGAGCCGCCGCTGCTCACGATCTCGCGGACCGCGACCTGCGAGGTCGAGATCGCCGGGACCGTGTTGGAAGAAGGCGAGGGCGTCACCACGCACCTCGGCTCGGCCAACCACGACGAGACCCGCTGGGACGACCCGGAGACCTTCGACATCTTCCGTCCCGCCATCCCGCACATCGCGTTCGCCCACGGGCCGCACATGTGCCTCGGCATGCACCTGGCCCGGCTCGAGACCCGGGTCCTGCTCAACCGGGTGCTCGACCGCCTGGACGACCTGGCCCTGCAGCCGGGCGACCGCGACCCTCACATCAGGGGCGACATCTTCCGCTCGCCCAGTGCGTTGCCGGTGACCTTCACCGCGACGGCCTGACGACTCCGCTCCCGCTTGGGAGCGGGACGACGAACCACCCTCAGCCGGGTCGGATCGACTCGACCGTCTCGCCCCGGGCGACCAGCACCGTGCTGACCAAGGAGGGTGGGAAGAGGCCGTGTGAGATCACGCCCGGCACCGCGCTCAGCTCGGCGGCCAGTTGGGACGGGTTCGTCGATCACTCCGCCGTAGTCGGCCAGGATGCCGGCGTCGGGGGTGCGCGGCGCGTCCCGCACGACCGCGAATTCCAGTCGGCGCAGGGTCGAGGCCAGGCCGAAGGCGAGCAGCTCGAGGGGAACCGGCGCATGGAGCTGCGGCACCGGCTTGTCCGAGGAGACGATCACCACGAAGCGGTCCGCCGCTGCCGCCACCACACGTTCGCGGGTGTGCGCCCCGCCGCCGCCCTTCACCAGCCAGCCGACCGGATCCACCTGGTCGGCACCATCGATCGTGAGGTCGAGGCGGTCCAGGTCGTCGAAGGCCACGACGTCGAGGCCGTGGGCGCGCGCCGAGTCCTCCGTGGCGGGCGACGTGGCCACGCAGGTGATGGCGAGGCGGCGTTCGGCCAGCGCTGGGATGAGCTCGGCCACGGTCGTCCCTGTCCCCAGGCCGACCCGCATGCCGTCCTCGACCAGGGCGGCGGCGGCCCGGCCCACGGCGCGCTTCTCTGCGGCGATGTCGATCATGGGCTCAGCTGCGTGGGATGTCCTTCCAGGGCAGTCCCTTGTCGGCTCGGACGTCGCCGGGCAGTCCGAGGACGCGCTCGCCCAGGATGTTGCGCATGACCTCGGAGGTGCCACCCTCGATGGAGTTGGCCCGCATGCGCAGGAACACCTTGTGCACGTCGCTCGAGTTGATCCCCACCAGGTCGGGCCGCACCATCGGGTAGCCGGCGGGGAAGAGCATGCCCTCGGGGCCGAGAAGGTCGAGGCACAGCTCGGTCACGCGCTTGTTCTCCTCGGCCATGGCCAGCTTGGCGACCGAACCCTCGGGTCCCGGCGTGCCGGCCCGCCGCGTCTGGGCGGCGCGCTGGTTGGTCAAGGAGTACACCTCGGCTCGGATGTAGCACGACATCAGGCGGTCACGCAGCGCGAACGCCTGTGCGGAGTTGTTGCCCTGCCAGCGTTCCTTCCAGAGGCGAACGGCGTCACCGACCCTGCCCCCACCTCGCCGGGTCACTGCGCCGCCGATGGAGACGCGCTCGTTCATGAGGGTGGTGACGGCCACGCCCCACCCCTCACCCTCGGCACCGATTCGTTGGCTGTCCGCCAGGCGAACATCGGTGAAGAACACTTCGTTGAACTCGGCTTCGCCGGTGATCTGGAAGAGCGGGCGCACCTCGACGCCGGGTGCCCTCATGTCCACCAGGAACGCCGTCATACCCTTGTGCTTCGGCGCATCGGGATTGCTGCGGGCGATGATGAGCCCGAACGACGAGAGGTGGGCCAGCGTCGTCCAGACCTTCTGACCGTTCATGAGCCACTCGTCGCCGTCACGCTCGGCCCGGGTGGCCAGGCCGGCCACGTCGGACCCGGCGCCGGGCTCGCTGAAGAGCTGGCACCAGATCTCCTCGCCGGAGAAGAGAGGGCGCAGGTAACGCGCTTTCTGCTCGGGTGTCCCGTGGGTGGCGATGGTGGGGGCGCACATGCCGTACCCGATCGGGTTCTTGACCCCGACGGCCGGAGCGCCACCGGCGTTGAGCCGCTGCATGGCGCGCTGCTGGTCCTTCGGCGTGAGGCCGAGCCCGCCGCAATCGGGTGGGAAGTGCACCCAGGCCAGACCTCGATCGAATTGCTCCTCGAGGAACCGCTGGGGCGGAGTCGTGGCAGGCGGAAAGTCGGCCAGGAGGCCGTCCACCAGGTCGTCGACGTTCGCGCTCATGATGGCACCCTATAGCGTGCTTCCGTGCAGGTACCTGCTCGCGACGCCCACAGCACAACACCGTGCGGTCCGAGCCGGGCCGGGCGACGGAAGGCCGCCGCGGCGTGACCGATGTCCTGACTCTCCACGACGGAAGAGTCCTGGCCTACGAGCAGTACGGGGACCCGGCCGGCTTCCCGGTTCTGAGCTGTCACGGTGGGATGAGCTCCCGGCTCGACGCCGCACCGGCCCATGAAGCCGCATTGGCCAAGGGGGTGCGCCTCATTTCGCCCGACCGGCCCGGCATGGGTCTCTCGACCTACCAAGCAGGACGACGCCTGCTCGACTGGCCCCACGACGTCCGCGAGCTCACCGAATCGCTCGGGATCGAGCGCTTCGCGGTCATGGGCTGGTCGGCCGGCGGGCCGTACGCCGCGGCCTGCGCCGCTCGGCTCGGCGATCAGGTGACGGCGGCGGCGTTGCTCTCGAGCTCGGTGCCGCTGGACGTCTACGGCACCACGCGGGGGTTGACCTCCGAGGACCGCGCCTTCCTCTTTCTGAGCCGCCGCGCACCGTCGCTGGCCTCGGCCATCATGAAGGTCAGCATCATCAGCACGAGCAACACCCGATTGCTCCGCGCCGTCGTGCGCTCTTTCCCGCCCGTCGACCGCAACGTGATCTCCGAGTGGGGACCGCCCGAGTTGGCGCTGTCCTTCGTGCGCGAATCGATGCGCCAGGGACCCGCCGGCTGCATTCAGGACTACCGGATCTTCGGAGACCCCTGGGGCTTCGCCCTCGAAGAGATCCATCGTCCCGTGCAGATTTGGGAGGGTTCAGACGACCCGACCGGGCCTCCCGGGTACCGCGAGTTCCTCCACGCCCACATCGCAGGGTCGACCGTCACCGTCGTCCCCGGCGAAGGGCATCTGTCCCTCTTGCCCCATCAGGCCGGGGCGATCTTCGACGCACTGCTCGGGGGCGACCAGAGCGCGGAGTCCGCGGCGGGGTGGACCGTCGGGTAGGTGCGCGTCAGAGGCCGCCGATTCGCCTCGACCTCCACCGGTTTACAGGCCGCCCCAGTTCTTCACCTGGTACGGCGCCACGATGGGTGTCCCGACGACGAGTTGGATCTGGTAGTGGTCGCCGAGCGGCAGGTTGCGGGGGTTCCCGGTGTAGAGAGCCGGTTGCTTCCCCGGAGAGGTGAAGAAGACCGTGACCTTGCCCTTGGCCGGGCCGACCTGGTCGGAGCTCAGGGGCACGCCCCACTCGTCGAAGAACTGCCCGAGCGTGTAGGTGTTCGTCGTGTTGGGCGACTCGATGTGGATGATCCCGTCCTCGGCGTGCACGTGCAGCCAGTAGAAGCAGCTCCCGGTCTCGACGAACGGCCCGCCCGGGAGGCTTTGGGCTGTCGCACCCGGAATCCCGATGCCGTAGGGGATGACCTGCTGCTTGCCGTTCACGAAGATGGTCAGGTGGGTGTGCACGTGCACGACCAGCTGCTCACCGGCCTGGCAACTCACCCCGTTGACGGTCTGGCCCGTGGCGGCGTTGATCAACGTGGCCAGCGTGGGGCCAGAAGGGACGGCAACCTTCTCGGGCCCCGGTGTGCCTGCGGGCGGCTGGATCCAGCTGTCCTTCATGGAGGCGGGGATGGGCTCGAGCGCCACGTGGGGGTTCTTGAGCGTCGGCGGCACGCCGGCGTTGCTCCCGCCGGTCAGTGTCAGGACCAGGACGACCACCAAGGCGATGACGGCCACACCACCGAGTCCCCAGAGCCCGACCCGTAGGTTTTTCTGACGCTGCTCGGCGCGGCGGCGCTCCTCCGCCCGGCGCTGGTTCTCTGCTCTGCGCTGGGCCTTCGACTGCGATCCACTGGTCATCGGCCGCTCAGCGTAGCGAACCAGTCCCAGCCGTTGGCGTCGACCGGCTCGAGGGGGCCGGCCCACTCGACACCCTCGGCACGCTCTCGGCAGAGCGATCCGAGGTCCTCCGCCACCCGCCACAGGTCGCCGTCGACGAAGGCCACCGTGATGTGCCGGCCCTCGGCGCCGAACTGCCACACCCCGGCCACCCCGTCCCGGTCGACGAGCCCCGACGCCCCGAGGTCCGGACCCACCACGGTGTAGAGCCCGCGGGAGGGCCGGAAGGGCACCGCCTCGGGTGAGACGAGCACCCGCGGGGCGGCCCAGCGACCCTCGATCTCGAAGGGCCCCGAGAGCAGGGCTTTGCGCTGCCGGAAGAAGCGACCCTTGGCGTGCAGGTCCTTGGCCAGGTCGAAGAACGGCGGGATGACGGACTCGTCCCGCAGGAGGTACAGCGTCATGTAGTGGAACGGACTGAGGATGGACGGTGACGCCACTTCCAGCGCACGGCACCGGGGCGATCGGACCCAGCGTTCACCGAAGTTGATGCCGTCGATGGTGAACTGCTCGGGCTGGTGGTCGAAGACGTGCCAGAGGTTGTACGCCTCGTGGGCGCCGGGATCGGTGATCTCGGTGAACGAGAAGAAGCCGAGCACCGGATGAGGGTAACCGCTGCCCGGAATGCAAGAATCTGCGCCCGATGCATCCGGCCTCGACCTTCCTCGCCGGGACCAAGGTCCTCGACATGAGCATCTGGCGCCCCGGCCCCTACGCCACGTCGCTCCTGGTTGCTCTCGGGGCAGACGTGCTCAAGGTCGAACCGCCGGGCGGTGACCCGATGCGCTACTACGCCGGCCTCTTCGACGAGATCAACGCCGGCAAGCGCAGCATCGTGCTGGACCTCAAGGATGGGGCCGACCGCGCCCGCGCCTTCGAGCTGGCGCAGCAGGCCGACGTCGTCGTCGAGGGGTTCCGGCCCGGGGTGATGGCCCGTCTCGGCTTCGGTGACGCCGACGTCCGGGCGGCCAATCCCCGCATCGTGTACTGCTCTATCTCGGGCTACGGCCAGGAGGGGCCCCGAGCCACCCTGCCGGGGCACGACGTCAACTACCAGGCGTGGGGCGGGGCACTGGCGCCCGAGGGCGGAGCCGGGACCATGCCCCGCCTGCCCGCCGCCGACCTGGCCTCGGGCGTGACCGGTGCCTTCGGAATCTGCGCGGCGCTACTCGGCCGTGCCTCGAGCGGCGTGGGGGCCTACCTCGACGTCTCGATGACCGACGTGATGTCGACCTGGACCGGTCGGACGCGGCGCCACCACCGACGCTTCGGAAGCACCGAGCGCGGACGCGCCAGTGGTCCCGGGCTACGGCCTCTTCACGACGGCGGACGAGCGGCAGATTTCTCTGGGTGTCGTGAACGAGCAGCACTTCTGGTCATGCCTCTGCCAGGAGCTGGGCCTCGACGACCTGGCCGACTTGGACTTCGACACCCGCAGTGCGCGGGGCGGGGAACTCCAGAAGGAGGTGGCCGCAGCGATCGCCGGGCGCGAGCGCGACGCTCTGGTGAGCGCACTGACCGCCGCCGGCGTACCCGTCGCTCCGGTCCTCGATCGCCGCGAGATGGTGGCCACCGTCCCGTTCCCTTCTTTTCCGATCCGTCTCGGCCTCCCGGAACGGCCGGGATCCGTCCCGGCCCTCGACGAACACCGTGGACAGGGGTTTCAGCCATGACCCAGGTGGACGACCTCATCGCCGCGGCGGCCCGCACCGACGGGCGCGCCCTCCACCTCAGTCGGGAGCCGAGTCGGCACTTGGCTCTGGTGACCTGCATGGACGCACGCATCGACGTCTTCGGCGTCTTCGGTCTGGAGCTGGGCGAGGCCCATGTGATCCGCAACGCGGGCGGGCGGGTCACCGACGACGTCCTGCGCAGCCTGGCTCTCTCCACCGCGGTGCTCGGGGTCGACACGGTGGCCCTGGTCCAGCACACGGGCTGCGGGCTCGAAGGAGTGACCGAGAGTGAACTGGGTGCTCGCACCGGAGCCGACCTGGACTTCCTCACCTTCGACGACCACGCGGACGCCCTGGCCCGCGACG
This sequence comes from uncultured Acidimicrobiaceae bacterium, assembly GCA_963726545.1. Classification (GTDB taxonomy): domain Bacteria; phylum Actinomycetota; class Acidimicrobiia; order Acidimicrobiales; family RAAP-2; genus Bog-473. The sequence continues at coordinate 173,397 of CAVSCV010000008.1, forward strand.
TCGCCCAACTGGCCGCCACGCCGTACCTCACGAGGCTCACGCTCATCGCCGGCCTGCTCTACGACCTCGAGACCGGCGAGGTGCGGGAGCTGAGCCACTGGGAACGTCCGGGCTGAGCCTCCGAGGGTCTTCGCCCCGACGGTCCAAAACCGCGCTCGCAACCCGGCGCACGGTGGGCCGTGCCGTGACCACGGCGCGCAACTGCGCTGTGACCAGGAAAGAGGGAGAGGTAGAGTTCACCGACATTTCTGACCAGACCGACGCCGGCGGTCACCCGATCAACGTGGTGCTCGCGACGTGCTGCCCCCCACGAAGCTGACCCTAAGGAGCACCATGCCCACCCGTTCGACGACCGGGCGCCCGCGGAGGCGCCTCCCCGTCCTCGCATCGCTCGTCGCCTGTCTCGCCCTCACCCCGGCGCTGTTGGCTCTGAGCGCGGGAACGGCCAGCGCGGCCGCCCCCGACAACGTGGCCCAGCCGGTGAACTTCGGCGATGCCGGCTTCTACGGTCCGGCGGGCGGGCTCACGCTCAACGCGCCTGATGTGGGAATGGCCTCGACGTCTTCGAGGCAAGGGCTACTGGATCGTGGCCTCCGACGGCGGCATCTTCACCTACGGCGACGCCGGGTTCTTCGGCTCGGCCGGCTCCATCCACCTGAACAAGCCCATCGTGGGCATGGCGGCCACGCCGGATGGCGGCGGCTACTGGCTGGTGGCCTCCGACGGCGGGATCTTCGACTACGGCGACGCGGGCTTCTACGGCTCCCGCGGCGGGCAACCCCTCAACTCGCCCATCGTGGGCATGGCGGCCACGGCGGACGGGAAGGGCTACTGGCTGGTCGCCGCCGACGGCGGCATCTTCACCTACGGCGACGCCGGCTTCTTCGGCTCGGCCGGCTCCATCCATCTGAACAAGCCCGTGGTCGGCATGGCGGCGGCTCCCGGAGGGACCGGCTACTGGCTGGTGGCCTCCGACGGCGGCATCTTCACGTACGGCACGGCGCCGTTCCTGGGCTCCATGGGCGGGACGCCGCTGGTCTCCCCCATCGTCGGCATGGCCGCCTCGGGCGCCGGCTACCTGCTGGCCGCGGCTGACGGAGGCGTCTTCAACTACGGCACGGGCTTCTACGGCTCCATGGGTGGCGCTCCGCTCACCAACCCGATCCGGGGCATTGCGGCGACTCCGAGCGGTGCCGGGTACTGGCTCCTGCCTTCCCCGACGCCTCCTCCCCCGCCGACGGTGCAGCTCGGCTCCACGGGTGCCGCGGTGGCGCTGCTGCAGACGCAGCTCTACTCGCTGGGGTACTGGGTCGACACGACGAGCGGCAACTTCGACGACAGCACCCAGCAAGCGGTGTGGGCGCTCCAGAAGGCGGCCAACCTCAACCCCGACGGGGTGGTCGGTCCTTCGACCTGGGCCGCCGTCCAGGCCGGCGTCAAGCCGACTCCGCTGCCCGAGAGCGGCTACCAGATTCAGATCAACCTGGCCAAGGACCTCATCCTGGTGGTGAACAACAACCAGGTCGTCTGGACGCTCAACACCTCGACCGGTGGTGGCTACACGTACACCCAGGACGGCCAGACCAACGTGGCGACCACCCCGACGGGTGTCTTCCACACGTTCCGGGTCGTCAACGGCACGGTGACCGACTCGCTCGGAACCCTCTTCATGCCACGGTTCTTCTTCGAGGGCTACGCCATCCACGGTGACAGCAGCGTCCCGCCCTACCCCGTCTCGCACGGGTGCGCTCGGATCAGCAACGAAGCCATTCAGTGGGTCTGGGCGGCCAACATCGATCCGATCGGCACCACCGTCTGGGTCTACTGATCCGCCCGCCCTTCGGGAAGAGGGCGCTGATCCTGCGGGTCGACCGACCGCGTCAGCGCTCTGGCAACGGGATCGCTCCCGCCTCTTGACGGATCGGGACGTTCAAGCGGTTCCACACGTTGATCGCGGCGATGTGCACGAGCAGCGCCGCCAGCTGGAGCTCGTCGTAGTGGCGGGCCGCATCTGCCCACACATCGTCGGGGACGGGGTTGGTCTGATCGGCCAGGCGCGTGACCGATTCCGTCAAGGCGAGGGCCGCACGTTCGGCCTCGGTGAAGAAGGGGGCGTCGCGCCAGGCGGCGACGGCAAAGAGCCGCTGGTCGGTCTCACCGCTCTTCTGCGCCATGCGAGCGTGCATGTCGACGCAAAGGCTGCAGCCGTTGATCTGGCTGGCTCGCAGTTGCACGAGGTCCGTCGTCTTTTCCGGCAGCTGCGCTTTGGCCGTCGAGGCGCTGAGCGCTTGCAGCGCCTGATAGGTCTCGGGAAACAGCATGGCGGGGTTGGTCATTCGTTGCTCCATGGTGCGCACTCCTTGTCGCGTCCGGGTCTCTTTGACTGGACTCCCGGCTCTCACGCAATTGGACCCGTCGGCTGGCCAGAATGTGACAGACCCGTGGTCGTCGGTGCGCTCGACGCATGACGTCGCACGACGGCCGTTGCAGGTGGAAGGTCTGCGGAGTCCCGCACGTTCCCTCCGAGCTCCACCGCGACCGCCGGCTTCCTGACCAGGGGTTCCCCACACCGCGGCGCTGCGAGTATTGGTCGTTGTCGCATGCGGGTAGACATGAGAGATGGAGTCGCTCGCGACTTCGGTCGTGGTCGGCGGTCGCTACCGCCTCGACGGCGTGCTGGGCGAAGGTGGAATGGCCCGTGTCTTCGATGCCTTCGACCTGAAGCTCGAGCGTCCCGTCGCCGTGAAGGTCCTCCGACCCGAGGCCGATGCACTGCCTGACGTTCAGCGTCGCTTCCAGCAGGAAGCCCGCTTCGCCGCGCAGATCCATCATCCACACATCGTGGCCATTCTCGACTTCGGCGAGGAGCAGCGGGCACTCGTACCTCGTCATGGAACGTCTGCCCGGCATCACCCTCCGCAGCGAGATGGCGTCAGGTCCCATGCCGCCGCGTCGCGTGGTGATGGTGGTGATCGAAATGCTGACGGCGCTGCGGGCCGCGCACCGTCATGGCGTGCTGCATCGCGACATCAAACCGAGCAACGTGCTCCTCCAGGACGACGGACACACCAAGCTGACCGACTTCGGCATCGCCAAGGGCTTCAACCATGGCCGACCGCTGCCGACCAACCCGGACGAGACGATGACCGGTGTCGTGCTCGGCACCCCCGGCTATTTGGCGCCCGAGCGAGCCGCGGGATTGCCCGCTTCGGTGCAGTCCGACCTCTATTCGGTCGGCGCGGTCATGGTCGAGGCCCTGACGGGGACACGCGTCGCCGCCGGGACCGAACTGCCGAGCGGACTGCCGTCGTCCTTGCACGGCATCGCCGGCCGAGCCTTGGCGGTCGATCCGAAGAGTCGGTTCGAGTCGGCGGACGCCATGCTCGACGCGCTGCGACCCCCGACGAATCCTGCCGACACGCCGACCCGGATCATCCTCCCTGCTGCCATGCCGGCACCTTTGGCAGGGTCGGACACGACCGGGCTGGCCGCCTCGCCGCTCACCGCCCCGACTCGGGTCGCCCAGACCGCCGCCTTGACGAGCGGACAGGTCTCAGCCGGCCCACGCCGGCGCAAGGTCTGGGCCGCGCTGGCCCTGGCCGGAGCAGCCGCCTGCGCTCTGATCGCATCCCTCTTCGTGCTTCTCGAGGGGGGCGCGCAATCCACAGGACGTGGTGTGCCCCCGGGGAGGGCACACGTGGCCTCCACCCCCACCGTGGTCACGACGTCGACCACCACCACACGACGACGTTTGTGACGACGACCACCGCCCCAAAGCAGCATCACGGCCATTCGCTCCTCCATCAGCTTCAGAAGGAGCAGCGCAACGGGACTCTGCCGGCCGGCGGTCACCACGGGCACGGTGGTCCCAGCAGCCAGGGCTAGACGACCCAGCGCCAAGGGAATGGGCCGTCTTCTTGCGGTGACAGGCCAACGCCGACCAGACGATCCCGACGTTCACCGAATCCTTATCGCCCTCACGGGCACACAATAAATTTAAGAAGAATCTTTCTGCCGGTCGGAATTCGCCGGAAATTCGTCCGGCACCCCTTTCTTGGACTGGGCTGCGCAGCGGCTGAGAACGGTTACCCGTTGGTAGTCGCCATTGTGGGCGGGTTCGACGCAACGATGCGTTCGCATTCCCCCGGAGGAGGTGATTCGAATGCGGTGAACGTTGCGTGACACGCGCGCCACACGCACGGGATAACCGTGACACAAGATTGATCGACGTGTCACGTGCTTGTTGCATTTCGACTGTTCATACCTCAAGGATGATTGACAACGAACGAAACACGGATGAAACTCACCCCGCCGTTACGAACTCGTGAGGGCACATGAGGAGAGGGCGTCAGCCCGAAAAAAGGGGGGGAGCATCTAGTGAAATCGTCAATACGGATTCTCCCCGGGTCAACATCTAGATGAAGGAGACAACAAGAGTGCTCAAGAATCGAATCATGATTGGTGCTGCCGTCGGGGCGGCCGTAATCGTGCCGATGGCCGGAGTGTCGGCTCTGGCATCTAGTCCTGCCGGTGCCGCAAAGCCGAAGGGGATCACCTGCACGAAGGGGACTGGGAAGGTCAACGCGTCGACCTCCTCGGCCAAGATCAGCCTGAGCGCTTGTACCGGGAACACCGGCACCAAGGGCACCACGACGGGGACGTTGGGAGACACCAGCGGCACGATCAATTGGGCGAACGGGAAGTCGACGACCTTCAGTGAGGTCACCGGCCCTGGGACGAAGTGCCCGACGACGGACCTCGCCGACGAGCTCATCACCGGAAACGTCACTGCGGACAACACCAAGAGCACCGAAGTCGGTGCGGCGGTGAAGGGTGAGTTCTGCGTCACCGAGAACATGACGACAATGAAAATCAAGCTGGCGCTCGCGAAGGGAACTACCTTCACCATCGCCAAGTAGTAGTCGTTCCGCTTTACACGCGAAAGGGGGCTCGCCAGATGGCGGGCCCCCTTTTCCGCGTCCAAAAGCGATTGATCAGATCCGGTTTATGGGTGGACGTTCTTCAACCGATCAGGCCGCAAGTCCGCAGTCACGAAGGCAATCCGAACCATCGCTGGCGTCGAGTCGCTCCGAACTCGAACTTGGACGCGGCCAACTCGTCGGACGCCTCGGTGAACGTCCCGACCGGTGTGGGTCCGCCGAGGAAGTTGGCCTCGAACCGCGCCACCTGGGGACCACCAAACTCGATGTAGCACGTCGCCATGCCCTTGTACGGTTCCGGTGCTGAACCGCCAGCCATCTGGTGGACCAGCACGTCCGCCAGGGTGCGGGCCTCGCCCTCCGCAATGGCCCCCACCCGGGGTACCGGGGCACTGGTCACGTCGCCGACGGCATAGACGTGGTCGAACTTGGTGGCGAATGTGGCATGGTCCACGGCGATCCAGCCGTCTTCTTCCAACAGTCCCGAGTGTTCGAGTACTGATGGCGCCTTGTGAACCGGAATGCCGAGGAACAGGTCGTAGTGGACGGCTCGGTCGTCGGCCAGCGTTGCCGTCTTGCGGTCAGGGTCGAGCGCGATGACCTTCGACTGCGGCCACCAGCCGATGTCGCGCTCCTCGAGCGCTTTGAGGATCCCCGCAGAAGCCTCTTCCGAAATCGGAATCGGCTTTGGCATGGGGCTGATCACCTTGATGGTGCTCTGTGTCCGACGGCCATTCTTCTCGAGGAAGTCGTGCATCATGATGGCCGTTTCGAACGGAGCAGCGGGGCATTTGAAGAAGGGACCCAACACGCCAACGATGACGTCGCCTCCTCGGAAATTCGGCAGGACGTCACGAACCCGGTTGGCTCCCTCGACCGAGTAGTACTCGGTTCCCTCCTCGACCATTCCCGGGGTCGCACCCGGGTCGAGGTCGGCGCCCAGCGCCACGACCAGAATGTCTGGTTGATAGGTCGAAGCGTTCGTCGTGACCTGCCGGGAGACGGCGTCGATGGACGTAATGGTCTCCTGGCGGAAGGTGACTGCGGGCTTCTTCAGGTTTGCATACGGCAGTCGGACCGACCCGAGGTCGGACCGCCCGAACATCAGATCTAGTTTGGAGAAGCCAAAGACGAACGAGTCGTGGCCGTCGATGATCGTGACTTCGACCTCCCCCTCGAGATCCTCCGACAGCCTGGTCGCCAGCTCCAAGCCGGCGAATCCTGCGCCCAAGATCAAGACGGTCTTCATGAGGTCCTCCATGTGCCGGAACGAATTCAGTGGCTATGCCTGTTGCAGAGTATGGCTTACCGATCGAGCGGCTCGGGCGAGCGTCGAGAACGCTCTGAAGGTGCGGAACAACCTCGGCCCCGGCCCCTGTGCTGCATTCACAGCTGACGTTTGGGTTGAGAAATCCCCCGAGCTGACGAATAGTCTCCGCCGCGGGAGCAACCACCTTCCCTGCCATCGCAGCTGACCGAATTCCGCACGAGCCTGTTGGTACGTTCCCTTTCACGGCTATCAAGTGGGTCTGGCACATGGCAGTACGCCGGGTGCACACGGAGGGCCCTCAGAACCCGGGAACCGGGTACGGCACAGCTGCGCGGCAGACACCAATCCATCCCGGTCGCCGCTACACGCCCGGTGCTTCCACGTTGGCAAGCGATCCCGGGTTCTGTTCGTCCTTCCTTCGTGACGGGTTGACGGTTCCTCACGAGCGTTGGGAGGGCTCGATCCGCGGCCAGGCTTCTCGTTGCGGAGCAGATCTACGAACGCGACAGGTTCAATGCCCAGCACCGCGCTCAGTGTGCAACCGGTCGACGTCGCGTGCGCTATTCGAACGTTCGTTTCACTGAGCCGCGAAATCGTGCCGCTACTTTGTGGGGCGACCCGGGCAGAATCGCAAAGGAGATGTATGGCATTCGATGTGGGCGAGTTGCTCCAATCGCGGCATGGGGAGAACTACGCGCTTCACGAGAAGCATCTGAATCACCAGCTGGCCCGGGTGCTCAAGACGATCGGCTTCGATCGTTTCTACGTCCGAGGCGAAGGTTCGTACCTCTTCGACGCCGAGGGTGAGAGGTATCTCGACTTTCTTTCAGGCTTCGGTGTGTATGCCCTCGGCCGGAGCCATCCTGCGCTGAAGGCCGCGCTCCACCAGGCCATCGACCTCGATCTCCCCAACATGGTGCAGATGGACTGTTCCCTCCTCCCGGGGATCCTGGCCGAGCAGCTGGTCGCCCGCTGCCCGGAGGAGATCGAGCGTGTCTTCTTCTGCAATTCGGGGGCCGAGGCCATTGAGTCGGCCATCAAGTTCTCCCGGCAGGCCACCCAGCGACCGCGGATCCTATTTGCCGAGCACGCGTTTCATGGACTGACGACCGGTGCGCTCTCACTCAACGGTGGAGCCGAATTCCGTGAGGGCTTCGGTCAACTGCTCCCCGGCACTGAATCCGTGCCGTTCGGCGATCTCGAGTCCCTGCGCCGAGCGCTGAAGAACCGTGATGTCGCAGCCTTCATCGTCGAACCCATCCAGGGGAAGGGCGTCTACATGGCCCCTCCGGACTACTGGGCGGAGGTACAGGAGCTCTGCCGATCTCATGGAACTCTCCTCGTGCTCGACGAGGTGCAGACCGGCCTGGGGCGAACCGGGAAGTTCTTTTGCTTCGAGCACTGGAATCTCAAGCCGGACATCATCACGGTGTCGAAAGCACTGTCGGGAGGCTTCGTACCGGTGGGCGCTGTCTTGATGACAGATCGCGTGTTCTCGTCCGTGTACAGCTCCCTCGAGAAGGCGCTCAAACACTCGACCACCTTTGGACGGAATCAGTTGGCCATGGTGGCGGGCCTGGCCACTCTGGCCACCTTCGACGAAGAGAACATCGTCAATCGGGCCCACCAGAACGGCCTGGCCTTCGAAGCGGCGCTCGCCCCGCTGGTCGACCGGTATGAAATGTTTCACGAAGTCAGGGGCAAGGGCTTGATGATCGGGCTGCAGTTCGGTCCCCCACAGTCGAAGGCTCTTCGCCGGCGCTTCAATACTCTCGAGCACCTGCGCCCGGCCATCTTCAGTCAAATGATGGTGGTGCCGCTCTTCCACCGCCATCGAATACTCACCCAAGTAGCTGCGGACAACGTCAACATCATCAAGTTGTTGCCCCCTCTCATCTGCGGGCCGCAGGAAATCGACTACTTCGTCAGCGCTCTCGATGACGTGCTCCAGGACGCGCACAGCGGTACCGGCCTGCTATTCGAGTTTGGTCGCACGATGGCCAAGGGCGCACTCCGGAAGTCCGGGAAGGCTCGCCCTCACGCGGCATACGATCCGCCTCCCGAATCAAGCAATGGGAACGGGAACGGGAATGGCGCCTCGGCTCACATCACGCACACGGTGGGGCAATGACGTCCGACCCGGCGATCGCGGCGGGCGACCGGGTCGTCGTCACCGGAGCATCGGGGTTCATCGGATCAGCCGTCGTCCGAGCGCTCCTGGCCCGCCACGCGCAGGTGGTCGCACTGATGGAACCGGCGGGCGAGGTACGGAACCTCGATGGTCTCGACGTCGAGCTGATCGAAGTCGACGTACGCGACGGCGGCGCCCTCACCAAGGCCTGCGATGGCGCCCGATTCATCTTCCACCTCGCGGCCATGTACCGATTCTGGGCACCGCAACCGAAGGACTTCTACGACGTCAATGTCGGAGGCGTCCTCAACATCGTCGAGGCGGGTCGCCATGCTCAATGCGAACGGATTATCTACACGAGCACGGTCGGTGTGTTGGGGCTCGACGGAGCCGCCAGGGGCGAAGCGGCCGACGAGACCTGCTACGCAGATATTGCGCATCTGTTTGGTCTCTACAAGAGGACGAAATACGTCGCTGAGCATGAGATCTTGCGTGCCGCCGCTCAGGGAGCGCCGATCTCGCTTGTCCTGCCCACCTTTCCGATCGGACCGGGTGATATCAGGCCAACGCCGACCGGCAAGCTGGTGCTCGACTTCCTCAACGGAAAGATTCCCGCGTTCGTCGACACGACGCTCAACGTCGTCCATGTCGACGACCTCGCCACTGGCCATCTTCTGGCCCTGGAGCGTGGGGCGGTCGGCCGCAGCTACATCGTCGGGGGGGAGAACATGGGCATGGGTCCCTTCCTGGCCGGCCTGGCCGCAGTCACGGGCCTCCCCGCCCCGCGACTGCAAGTTCCGAGAGCCCTGGCGTTGGGGGTCGGAGCACTCTCCCAGTTGGTGGAGGGACGCATTTTGAAGCGAGAGCCGTTCGCCTCCCTCGAGGCGGCGCGGATGTCAACGACCAACATGATGTTCACCGACGCTCGGGCACGCCAAGAGCTGGGCTACAGGTCGCGACCGTCGTCGGCGGCCATGGTCGATGCGGCGCGATGGTTTGCCGAGAATGGGTATGTGAGTCCGAAGCGGCGCGAGCTCATGCAATTGCACTCCAGCAGCTGACGCCATGGCTGAGGCGAACCGGGTGACACATGCCGGCGCGGCTCGCACACGATGGTCTGGCCAACTCGGAAGGGCCGGCAACAGACCCACAGATCAACGGCACGCTGGAGTACGTTTCGGGTGTGAGCGCCCTGTCGGTGAACGCTTCGGGAGAAACTGGCCAACGGTCTATCGACCGTTGGCAACACGAGCTCGCGAAGCCTCTGTCCGGAGGCTGGTGCCTCGCGAGCTGGTTCGTCGCCACCGCGATCTTCGTCGGGGCAGTCGTCCTCTTGGGTGACCCCACTTGGAGCGACGCGGTCGAGTCGCTCTATCCGACGTGGGCCATCGCCCACGGGAGTCTCGCCTGCTCATATCCCCCCGGCAGTGCCGCCAATTTCTCCCAGGTCTACCAACCGGTCCCGTCCGTACCGCCCCTCTGGCCTCTCATTTCGGGTGGCCTGTCGGCGCTGACCGGAATTGGTCACGCTGTGCCATTCCCCACGCAGCACGCATTCGGCGCGGGCTGCACGAACGGGTACACGAAGATGTATCGCTGGGCGCTTGAGTCGAATGTTCTGTCTGCCACACTTCGCTTGGGCTACTTCAGCTGGGTTGTGCTGCTCGCCGGATTCATCGCCTTGCTGCGAGCGGTCGGTCGAGGCCGCACGCGATGGGAGGCCTTCGGGGCGGCGTTTCTTGCCCTCGTCCCCATCGTGTGGATGCCCATTCTGTTCGAGTTCCACCCGCAGGACCTTGTTGCCGTGGGACTCGGGCTCGCGGGCACGGCATGTGCCCTTCGAGGTCAGTGGCTGTGGGCCGGCATATTCCTGGGACTTGCCCTTGTTTCGCAACAATTCGCCCTCCTGATCCTGATACCCGTGGTGATCGTCGCTCCAGGTAGGAACCGGTTAAGGGTGCTCGCAGCGGCGGCCTTGTCCGTCGCCCTCGTTTCACTGCCGTTTCTCGTTGCGACTTCAGGAAGAGCGATCCATTCTGTGCTCGCTGGGACGGGTGACTCGAGTACCCGGGGCGGCACGGTGCTCTGGAAGCTTCTCTCGCATCCCACCCCTCTCGGCGGCATGCAAACTGCACCACTCATATTCATTTCACGAGTGGCGCCGATCGTTGTGGCCGTGGCCCTCCCGTTGTGGGCGCTTCGCCGGCTGGGTCCACGCGGACTCGAGCCGATCCCTCTGCTCTCGTTGATCGCGACCTCTCTGAGCATGCGGCTCGTCTTCGAACAAGACCTCTACGGGTACAAATTTTTGGCGCTCGCCGTCCTGCTCGTCAGTCTCGACATCGTCCGCGGAAGAGTTCGAGGGGCTCTGTTGGTATGGATTTCCCTCGTGACCATGGTCTTCGAACCAATTCGTTTCGACCAGATCACTACCCCGTGGTGGCAAGATCGCGTCGCTATTGCGATTGTCTACGTTCCACTCGCTGTCGTCCTGTGCGCAATCATTTGGGATGCGGTCCATCACAGGGTTCGCTGGTATTTGGTCGCCTGGTTGGCCATTGCCGCAGGTGCGTTTATCCGCTGGCCCCTCTGGCTGCCAAGTGGGATACCCGCTCCATTCCCCTTGTGGTTCTGGCAGGTGGTCCTGGTCGGCTCGGGCGTGATCTTGGCTGCAAGTCCACTCGCCAATTTGATGACGAGGACAGTCGACCAAGACGGCCAGCCGACGTCGCGGTCCGACGGAGTCAAAAACAAGTCTGGACCTGACGGTCAAGAAGTGGACAGCGTTGAGCACTGACTTCGGTTCCCGCCCTGGAGATCCTCAGACAACCTGATCACCGGGTCCAGGCCGGCGATTCCAGCACCCGAGATAAAGACGGTCTCATGGGCACTTCCAACTCGCGAATCGCACCATGAATCCACGGGTGTTGAAGGAGAACGTCCGACCGCGACTGAGAGCAACTGCAAAGATCACCTTTGCGCGTGGACCGCCGGTTCCGACCGCGTCGCACCCCTGATCGATGCGACGAGAGGACTGATTGCCATGACAACTCCCGAGCCCACCAAAACCACTTGCCAGAACCACAACGAGTACGGCGAGAGAAACCCTTGCGACGACCAGATTGGCCACCGGATGAAGCCGTACACGGCGATAGCGAGCCACACCAACAGATACCAATGGACTCTGCGATGGATCGCATCACGCACAAGGACACAAAGGACGACGGCGATACACAGCAATGGGAGGGCGGTACGCGCGTCCAAGGGCCACCAGTGAGACGCGTCGTCCACCCGAATGGGGTTGAAGGCCATCGTCACGAGTGCGAGCCAGGCCAACAGTCGCCCACGTAGCCTCCCCCTGAGGATGTCGAGAACGATAAGCAAGACGGCGAGACAAAGGAATTTGTAGCCGTAGAGGCCCTCTTCGAAGACCAGCCGTGTGCCCAACGCTGCTGCGGCCAACGACACCACGGGGATCGGTTCCGTGGCGCGGGGACCGAGGCGGCGATGAGCCCACCACGCCAATGCCAGGGCCACCACAATGGGCATCAGGCGGGAAGTGACGACGAGAGGTGTCGTCCTCGCGGTCACCAAACCGATGCGGTGGGACAGCAATCGCGAGAGAATAGTGCCGCCGCCGGTGGTTGAATCACCCGTGCCCACCAGAACGGCATGGATGGCCCGCCCGGAGCTCGCGACTAAAAATGGAACCGAGACGATGAGCACCGCCATCGCGGATGCTATGAGCAACCTCACGCGACCTCTCCAGGGAGCCACGACCACAAGGGGTACGAGGAACAACACGGCGAACTGCTGTGACGTGATGGCGAGTCCAAGTAGCACGCCAGCCCACAGCCACCGACTACGAATCGCACAGGCCGTGCCCGCGAGTCCCAACCCAAGCGCGACGAGGTCTTGTGGATGGTATTCGTTGAGTAAGGGCATCCATACGACTGGGACGACGGCCAGGAATAGAGCTCCGAATGCCTCCCATCGAGTGCGGCCCCGGCCACCGGCGCGCAGCAGGGCAACGAATCCAGCGAGCAGTGCGAACCAGGCTGCGTAACCCAGATCGAGCGTCGGGGACAACGATCTTGAGGCGCTCGACCACTGAAACATCTTCGTGTAGCCGAGTTGACAGTGTGTGCCCATGGCATGCTGCGTGGGGAACGGCACGGCGTGACCGATACCAAACAATGCCGTGACACCGCCCGAAAGGATCGGCCAAAGAGGGGGCACGGTTGGGACCGGAATGAGATCCACCGAGAAGTTGACGGCGGTAGAAGCGGGAGGGTAAGCGCAGCTGAGAGCGCCATGGGCAATGGCCCAGGTCGGGTAGAGCGACTCCGCTGAGTCGCCGGACGTCGGGCCGCCGAAAAGGGCGACCAGTCCGATGAAGATTCCTGATGCCAGTATCCAACTGATCAGGCACAACCGGCCGGAGAGTGGCTTCGCCAGCTCCCGCTGCCAGCCTGCGAGAAGACCGTCGCCGATCAGGTCCGAGCCCTCCATGCGCCGTCATCATACGGGTGGCTGTCTTAGAGTCTCGGACACGAGGTCCAACACGTGTCGAGTACGTCCCGGCTCTGGCCGTCCTTGTCGCGGGCATGGTCATCCTCACCCGTTCACCCTTGGTGGCCGGCTCCCCAGATGACGAGGTCGACGACGAGAAGCTCGGCGGAGCGAGGCGGCGGGCCATGATGATTCCGCCGATCGAAGCCTTGCCGTGATCCTGAAACCGGTGCAGATGGTGGACCGTCGTCAGTCGGACTCGAACCCCACGACGGGTCTTCCGACACGGCACCTTCACGCTGCATGCCCGCTCCTCGACGAATACCGCCTCCGTGCACGTCAAGGCGGAGGTTCGATGGAGCCTGATGCCCATCGGCCGCGACCGCGTTGTTGGAGTGTTGCGTTCGGCTGCGCCTTCCGATTGGTGAGGCGCTCGAAGTCCTCCGGACCAGGCAGAATAGTGCCGTAGAGGGGAGGCAAGGCCGTGGACACCAGCCACAACGCTCCAACGCTCGTCGCCGCCAGACACGATCTTGCGGCCACGGCCGCAGACCGCAGAGAGATAGGACGGCAGGCACGGGTATTGGCACCGCGGGCCGGTCTAGGTGATTGGGACGAGCGGAATCGTGGGCACGACCCCGTCGACGGGATCCTGGCGCAGAACGACATTCGGCTGCCCGAGCTGGCACCGCTGCGGCACCAGCGCATGTCCCTCTCACCGTGGAACTTCTATCGGGGAGCTGCTGCCGTTATGGCAGCCGACTTGGCCTCCCGGCCGCACAGCCGGATCGAAGTCCAGCTCTGCGGGGACGCCCACGTCCTCAACTTCGGGCTTTGGGCCACGCCCGAGCGCAATCTCAACTTCGATCTGCGCGACTTCGACGAGACCCTGCCCGGGCCGTTCGAGTGGGACGTGGCCCGCCTGGCCGCCAGCCTTGTGGTGGCCGCCCGGGAGAACGGCGTGAAGCAAGGTAAGGCAGATGCCGCGGTGACGGCAACGATCGACGCCTACCGCAACCGGATGCGCTACTACGCCACCTTGCCGCTGCTCGATATCTGGTACGAGGGCACACGCTTCGACCAGTTCATCGATTACTTCGAACCCGCTGACCGCGGCCAGGTGAAGGTGAAAATCGAGAAGGGGAAGGAAACGCGGACGAGCCGCGGCGCCTTCGCCAAGCTCACGACGGAACGACGAGGGCGGGCGCGCATCACTCCGCAGCCCCCGCTGCGCGTGACGCTCGACGACGATGAGCAGGGCGACGTCGTCGAGGGCCTGCTCAGCGGCTATCGCCTCACGCTCCAGGAGGACCGTCGCAAGCTGTTCGACCGCTTCACTCCCATGGATATCGTCCGCCAAGTAGTTGGGGTCGGAAGCGTGGGCATGGTGGTCTACCTCGTGCTTCTCGAAGGGAGTGCAACAGGCGACCCACTCTTCCTCCAGTGCAAGCAGGCCGGTGCTTCCGTCTACGAGTCCTTCACTTACGCCAGCGAGCACGACAATCATGGAGCCCGAGTCATTGCAGGCAAGCGCATGGTGCAGAGCGCAACCGACATCTTCGTAGGTTGGGGTTCATTGGGCGAGCGTGACTTCTACGTCCGACAGTTCCGCGACATGAAGCTCATCCCCAGCACACACTTGATCGCCCCGGTCCTGGTCGAGTTCGGCATCGCCTGCGGCAACACGTTGGCTCGGGCCCATGCCCGCTCCGGGGATCCAGTGGCCATCGATGCCTACATGGGAAAGAGTGACGTGTTCACCAAGGCGATGCGAAATTTCGCCCGCCGCTACGCCGACCAGAACGAACGGGATCACACGGCGCTGGTCGCCGCCATCCGGCGCGGCAGAGTTGAGAGCATCTTGGATTGAAGCCCTATGTGTGTCGGACTCGAAGGCCAGGTCATTCCTCTGGACGATGTCTTGGCCGGCGACCGCGTATCGCGGGCGAGTGAATACCTGAGAGCCCTCCAGCAGAATCGTCGCGTCTGTCGCCGATGGGATGAAGGTCTCCAGCTGCTGACTCCGTGTCGCAATGGGAGTTGCGGCGAACCGACGGAGAATCTAGGGTTAATCAAAGTCTGAGTGGCGGGAGGGCTTCATGTCCAAGGTCTTGAACGCGGTCGTCGTTGCCGCGAGTCTGTCTGTTGCCCTAGGCGGCGCGTCTCTGGCATCTGCTGCCGGGACGTCTGGCGCAGCAACCACACCCGCGACCAGCGGGGGATGCACCCCCACCACCGTGCCGAAAATCAGTTCCATCAGCGCGGTGGCGGCGATCGAGCAGACCCAGACGATCACCATCAAGGGATCATGTTTTGGCTCCGGCAACACATTCACCACTTCGGACAACGAGTGGCTTCAGATCATCGACAAGCCCGGGTCCTGGTCCGCGTGCCACGTGTCCAGTTATCCCGAGAACGACACGGTGACCTGCACCGTGACGAAATGGACCAACTCAAAAATCGTTTTCACCGGATTCTCGGGAGATTATGGAAATTTCAACTACACGCTTCAATCCGGTGACCACCTCCTGTTCTGCGTCTGGAATCTGAGCGCCGGCGATACGGCAAAGCGCGACAACGCCGGCAAGAAATCCATCACAGTCTCCTAAGACAACATCGAACGACCCTTCGTCATTTTTCAGCGACGGTCGCTTCGACCTCCTCGAGCCACGCAGACTGAGAAGCGGCGACGGCCAAGACGAGCCGAGCCTCCTCCACCGGGCAGAATCGTCCGCGACGTGGCTTTTCTCCCCACCCGCTTTATCGGTCGTGCCCCGTGACTGCGCCATTTTGACGGTCCGCCTGAGGCCTTGGTCGGGCCAATCTTTGACCCTTCGTGGCACTCCCGAACACAAGGGTTCGCACTTGTAATCCCAGTTCAGAAGCACCTTATGGCGTCGCGGGAACCGACCAACTAGTTTCAACCGCCATGACACAATTGGACTCCGCACGCCGGCCAAAGCTGGCCGCCGACGGCCGGGCTGCCTGACCTCGACGCATGGCACCCGTGGAGATCTACAAGCTTGGCGTGACCTCAGAAAGGTGGCGTTGTCGACGCTGTCGGTTTGCCGGACGGTTCGTCACCAAGGACCGGTACAAGCGTGGCTTCTCGTCAGTTGCGACATACCGCGGCGGCGTTCTGCGCTGCCCGAACCCGAAATGCCAAACGCAGGGTGGGTTCATGAGGCGGCGTCGCTTCGACCAAGTGGCACGCTTCCACGAATTCGACCCTCAGTACTGCGAGGCCGAAACTGACATGCGGGCGGCCGTCGCAGACCAGTTCCCCCTCAGTGGGTACAGGGAGACGCCAGCGCCTCATCTGCCCGCTGCACACGCTCAACAGGCCGAGAGCGGACGGCTCGAGCCAGCGGATCGCTGAGGCCAAACGACGCAAGAGCAGGTCTGCCGCACCAGGACGCCCACTTTGCATGCGCGGCGCCTTGAGTTCGCTCAGTGCGATCCGTTGAGCTGAGAAATCGTTCGTTCGAGCTCCGGTGTCGTTCGGCCGCCTACAAAACCGCTACGTCCAGATGATTTTCGCCATCTCAGCGGCCGCACGGACTGCAGATCCATCGATGGTCACGCTCTGGGGACTGCTGAGTCCAATAACCGGCAGTGCCACCAGGACTTCGAGCGGACCGTCGGGTGGCAAGGGGAAGACCCAGGCCCAGGCCTGCCAACCACCAGGCCCACCTAGTCCACCCCGACCCGTGACCGTTTGGATCGGCTCCGTCGGGATCCCGTCTTGATCCTTCACAACAACGAAGTGCCCGCGCTTTACCGTTCTCCCGTCAGGAAAACGTACCGTCACCTCGGGTAACCACTCCGCACCGGCCGCGCTGAGCATGGCCAGCGCTTCCCGCGCCCTGCGCGGATTCACGCGACGCACGAAGTTGATGGTGAAGCCGTTCGGATACACGTCGATGTGGTCAATCGCCAACGCGACCACATCGCTTTCGAAGACAAGAGCGTTGACCGATACCACGGCGGGAATCGTTCCCTCTGACGGGCGATCCCACAGTGGAGCGACCCAGCCCGACTCGTCCGCGGCTCTGTACCCGTGTGCGACGCTTCCTTGAGGCGCTCCATCATTCATGAGCATGATCGTCTCTTGGCGCACTCTGCCTGGTTCGACTCCCAAGCTAACGAGAACCGCGACCGCGACGCCCTCGCCTTCACGCATCAGACCGAGGAGCAGATCTTCCGTGTCGATGTACGACCGTCCCAGCTGCAGCGATTCACGCAAGGCGAGCTCGAGGACCTTCTTCGCCCGCGGAGTAAAAGGTGGAGATCCACTTGGCGCCGACCCCGCCATTCCGATCGTCTCTTCGACCTCCGCCCGGACGGCGGCGAGTGAGATCCCGAGGTTGCCCAGCGCCTGCGAGGCGACACCTTGCCCCTCTTCGATCAGGCCCAAGAGGATGTGCTCGGTACCGATGAAGGAATGACCGAGCAGGCGTGCTTCTTCTTGGGCCAACACGAGCACTCTGCGTGAGCGGTCGGTGAAGCGTTCGAACACCCCCTAGAGGGTAATCCGCCGCTTCCAAACCGGCTTGCCCGGCAAGAGATCCCGACGGGACGTACCAACGAACCACGATCTGGGGTCTTGAGGGCGGACGAAGGAGCAACTCGTTGAGAACGAGGCGGTCCGATGTCGGATCGTCAGGTCCCGAGGCCAGCCATGCCCAAACCAGGGACTGACGACCGGGGGAACCTGAAGGTGGAGCACTATCGTTTCGCGCCGTGGGCCTCGACCCGATGCCGCAGGCGACTGACGACTTCGAGCGCAGTCGGGCGCGCGCCCTGCAGGCCCGCAGGCGATGGAGCTTCGAGCACACGGCAGCCTGGGCAGCTCTCTACGCAGTGCTCACCGGCATTCTCTGGGGAGTACTCAGTGGACTCGTCGGAAGGTCCAGCCCGGGGAGGGCCGCGCTCGGCGGCGTGATTTTCGGGGCTCTGAGTGGAGCCGCGTGCTACGCCGGAACTCGATGGCGGGCAAGACGCTGGAGGGAATTGCGTTAGGCCATCTGGAGCGAAGGCCTCACGCGAGCCTCACGATCTCGTCAGTCCAGCGCGCCCTCGTCCCACTCGAGTACGTCAGGGCCGTTCCGCGTCCCGACGTATCAGTTTCATCGACAGTCACACCACGATTGTCAGCGCACGGAAGGACGCAGATAATGCAAAGAGCAACGTCACCACGGCCGCTATGAGGTCGCACCTCACTAGTCGTGGCTGATTCGAGAGCCAGGTCGGCGCGGGTCATGGTGGTCCCGCGCCGGCCCGGCTTTCCAGGCAAACGAGGCCTCCAGATGGCCATCCCGAAGCCGTTTCCCAGAAAGCCGCCGATATCCGCCGCGGCGACTCGGACCTTTCTTCTGGTTGGACAAACCAATCGCCGCGTGCGACCCCGCCGGCCCGCCGAAATGCAGGCCGAACCCAGCGTGACCGGCGGGAAGCGAGCCGAGGGGTGCTCGGCTGGAAATCACGTCGGCCGTTGCGGTTTTCCCATGCTGGTCGCGTCAGTGGGCCGTAGAGGACTCGAACCTCTGACCCCTTGCGCGACGCGCAAAGGCCCCGCTCAACGAAGACGGGGCCTTTGCTTTGCGCCAACCTCCCGGCCCAGCCGAGTTGGGCGCTCTGGCGAAGCTGATACCCACCGATCCCTGGCCGAAACCGCGTTTAGTGCCGCCCGAGTGGGTATCAAGATCACAACCTTCGGCGGGCGACGGATTTTCCCCCTCTCCCGGCCGTCGGAGGCTGTCAGGCCCATCCCCGGCCCGCCAGGTGGCTATGTCTCCTGCTGGCGGGTCGGGGTACTGGCCTGCTCAGGCGAGCGGTCGACGGACGAACGCCTCAAGGTCGCTGAACTCGGGGCGCTTTGCTCCCGATGACGAGATGGTCGAGCGCTTCGGCACGCTCGGCGCGCACAAGGGCAGCCGGTGCGTGGTCGATGCTGTCGCGCAGCTCGGGTGTCAGGAATGCTTCGTCGAGTGCGTCGTGCAGCTCTTGCTCTGCTTCGTCTCGTGTCAGGACCATTTCGGCTCTGTGCCCTTGTCGCGCGCGCGCCAGTCAAATAGGCAGCGCCCATCAAGGCGCCCGGAACGAGATTGCTCTCCCAACTGCTCCCCCAGCGATTTTCGGGAGCGCCGCTCGACCGAAACACCGCCTCGACGTCAAGCGGGGACAACGAGAGCGCACGGCGGAGGTGACGCCATGACCACCACTTCAACCGAGCCGGTGATCCGACTCAGTCAGATCCCCCGATACTTCGGCGGCGGCTACCATCCGGAAGGCAGCGGCACCCGCGCTGACTACGAATTCGATCACGCCTTGGAGGCACTTATTGCTCTCACCGGGCGCGGTGAAGACGACCCTGCGGTCCGACTCATCGTCGGCCAACTCGAGGACTCAGTCGGCGATTTGCTCAACATGGCTTGCGATTGGGGAATGTGTATTCCAGAGGGTCTCGGAGGAATGGGTATCGACACGTCGGATGACGACGTCCTTTTCGAGGTGACGGGCCACCGGAGGAACCCACCCCACTATCTGGATGAGACACCTTCACAAGTAGCTTCCAGATCGGAGATCTGTTCGACAACGGCGGATGGAGTGGCCCCGCTTCGGCGGGGTCGCTTCGCGTCATGGCATCGGTCGGCTGCTCGACTATCTCAGCCTGAGGAGTACACGGCCCGGACAGTGAGAGGGTGTCCCTGAGGCATCACCCGAACGGGTGAAGATCCGATTCACGTCCGACCAGGGTTGAAATGTCCTGCCCTCCGGGATAATAATTTTCACCGCTGATTCGACGGGAATCCTCCGGCGATGTTGCTGTCTTCGGTCGTGAAAACTTCAGGGGGTGGTGGCGATGGTGACTAATGCTGCTCCGCAATTCGAACCGATTCCGCTCGAGATTGACATCTCCGATGATGAGGGCTGTCTACGAGTGGAATTGTTCGGAGAGCTGGACATTGGGACGGCCGAATCGCTTCAGACCTTCCTGTCCGGTGACCTCGAGCGGTTCAGCAGTGGCAGGGTCCTTTTCGATTTGTGCGGCCTCAGCCTGATCGATTCGAGAGGAATCGCGTTCCTCTCTTCCGTTTGCCAACGGGTGCGCGGCGCTGGAGGATCCGTTTCCGTCAAGTCAAAAGGCTGGGTCCGGAACGTGTTGCGGTTGGCGGGGGTGTTGGACTCGTTGAGGCTCGAGGAGGGACTCACCGACGAGGACTGACGGTGGACGGAAACACTCCTTGTCACCGCGGTTGCGAACGTCCCAACAAGCGTTCATAATCCAGTCAGAACCAAACCACGTGCGGTGACTTTCGCCAATGTCGCCGAGGGGGAACGACTTGGATCTGAACGGGTGTAAGTGCCCGTCCTCACTCTCTGCCGCCTGTCGGGTGAGGACGGGCCGCACCCGGTGCATCGACGGTGCATGAACCTGATCGGCCCGACACCCTCAGCCCCGCCAGAGAGAGAACCGCGAGGGGCCAACCGGCCGGGCCGGAGGGTGATCGGGCCTGATCGCACTGCGGCGAGGTGGTACACGACCCCACCGAAGTTGATTAATGGATACCCTGCCCTGCTTCGCACGAACCAGGAAGATTCATATCCTGCGCCCTAGGGAGGGGGGTCGCTTCGCGTTAGATAGTCGTCGCTTTAGTCAGCGTCTCTTTTCGCGATGGCATCCCGCTTTGATTGGGGAAGCTGCCCATAGAGCTCGTCGACAATCCACGGCTGCGTGATCATCGTGTCCACGGTGAGATTGACGAGAGTGAACATGCCGGTTTCATTTCTCCTTGGATCATGGCTGGCGATCCATGTCTGCGCGACACGCGGATACCTACGGCTTCAGTTTTCGCCCTCCGCACTGAAAGAGGTCTGTCGAATCGGCAGATCGTCGCCCTCTATGAGGACGGTTTGACGCAAGAGACAGCAGAGGAAGCCTTCGTGCTGGAGAGTCAGCTTCGTGGTCTCGCAGCAGCGGCCTAATCTTCGGCTCCTGCTCGACCAAGGATTTCCCAAGCCACATGGCTTCACAGTGCAGTCAATTGACCAGACCGTTGACGTTGCGCACCTGAGCGACTTTTGACCTGAGCTGGCAAAGGTACAAACACCAGACTTCATCGTCTATCTCGTCGCTGCCGAGGCAGGCTTCGATGGCATCGTGCCAAGGGCGCCTCACAAGTAAAGCAACTCGCAGAAATGTGGGTGCTCTCGCGTCTACCTCGCTTGACGGTGGTGACGTGGCGAGCGCCGATTGAAGACCCCGTCAGGGAGTGGGGGGCAGCTGCTCGCGTATCTTCCAGAGGTCCAGAAGAAGCTGGCTCTCGACGAGCGACCCGATGCCATCTATCTGCCAGCGCCTCGACTCAATGCAGACAGCCTCTATAACGCTGACGAGACAGTCGGCCTGGAGGCGCGTCGAGCGCGGCGTTTCTCACGCTCAAGCCAGATCGATGGCACGCGAAGAACTTCGCGAATGGCTAGCCCTTAACGGATTTTGAATCCGACTCCTTCGACCAAACCCTTGGGTTGTCGTAGGGGTCACTGCCCTCTATTCGGTCCGACTCGCGCACGGGTTGCCGCACAAACTCGCGCACCAGCCGCCCCGGTGGGAATCGAGCGAGCGCATTTTCTGCGCATACATGCTGGTCGCGTCGGTGGGCCGTAGAGGACTCGAACCTCTGACCCCTTGCGCGTCATGCAAGTGCGCTACCAACTGCGCCAACGGCCCCGAAGGGAAAACCCTACCACCAGGGTCCTTTCACTCCTGGCGAAGCGGTGGCCGCCGACCTCGTGCCAAAGCACCCTGACGTCCCTACAATCGACTCCGTGGTCCACGACAACCAGCGGAACCCTCAGGACCGGGACACCGGAACGGCCAGGGGCCCCACCAGCCCCCTGCCCGACCTCGAACAGCACCTCGAGCGGATCGCCGTGGACGGCTACACCGTCCTGCCCAACGCCATCGAGCCCGACCTGATCGACGAGATCGACGAGGCCCTCCTCCAGCTCGAACGGAACCTGGGCACCGTCCCGGCCAACAACCTCTTCGAGGGCCTGCACACCATGCGCGTCTACAACTTGCTGGTGCACGGGAGCACCTTCGAAAAGATCCCGGTCCACCCTTACGTGCTGCCGGTCGTCGAAGGCGTGCTCGACCCGGGCCTGCTCATTTCGTCGCTCTCCTCCATTGCCATCGGCCCCGACGAACAGGCCCAGCCGATCCACGCCGACGACCAGCTGATCCCGATTCCCCGACCGCACGTCTCCCTCATCTGCAACACCATGTGGGCCATTACCGACTTCACCGAGGAGAACGGCGCCACCCGCGTCGTCCCCGGGAGCCACCTGCGCGACGAAGCCCCCAACCCGCTCGAGCGTTACGACACCATTCCGGCCGAAATGGAGAAGGGCAGCGTATTGGTGTGGGTCGGGAGCCTCTGGCACGGCGGTGGGGCCAATCGCACCGATCAGCGCCGGGTTGGCATCGCCATGAACTACTGCGCCGGCTACATCCGCCAGCAGGAGAACCAGCAGCTCGGCATTCCGCCCTCACTGGTCAAGACATTCCCCCGCCGCCTCCAAGAGCTCATCGGCTACTCCGTCTACAACGGCCTGGTCGGGCACATCGAAAAGCAGAACCCAGCCCAGGTCGTCCTCGACGGGAACGAAGGTGTCGACATGGTCTGGGACCTGCTGGACGCTCGCTCAGGCGGCGGTTGAGAGCGCTGCCGGGGCCACCGGCCAGATGTAGTCCCGCGGGTCGAGCGGTCCCTTGCACTGGGTGAACCGCACCTCGTCGTAACCCTTGGCCCAGTCCCGGTGCCAGCCGATCTGCTGGTGATGCAATCGATCCAGGTCGCACTCGCCGACGTCCCGAAATCGCTCGGCCAGGGCGAAGAGCACGCCCGCCGAGGCAATGGCGTCGGCCGAGGCGTCGTGCGCGTGCCCGAGATGCACGCCGTAGTGCTCGCAGAGATTCGTCAGCGTCCGCGGGCCGCGACGCTCGGTGTCGGCGTGGCGATCGATCACGGACGCGTCGAGCACCGGGCCGGACCAACCGCGTTCGCACAAGCCGTGCCCCCACCAGAGCCTGGCCTGGGTGTCGACCATGGTCAGGTCGTAGTCGAGCTTCATCCCGGCGATGGGCACGCCGCGCCGGCCGGCCGAGACGATGGCGTCGGTCACCGTCGCAATGGCCAGGTCCAGGGGCATGCCCTCGGCCCGGGCCCGCTCGCTCGTGATCCCGTGCACCTCGGTCGCTTCGGCCGGGATCTCACGGCCCGGGTCGATGAGCCCCGACCAGCTGCGCACGACGACACCGGCGTCGACCAGGACGAGTGCGTAGGACACGGGGACGTCGTTGAAGCGGTCGATGCCAGTCGTCTCGAAGTCGAACGCCAACACCTCCCCCGCCGTCCACCGAGCCATGAAGCGAGCATGGCAGCAGCGTGTGACAGAGCCGCGGATCCCCGGCGGATCGCCCACCAGGGCCGGGACGAGCAACGGCCGGTCCCGGGTCGTAGTCTCCGTGCGTGGAGACGGCCGCGATCGGGACCTGGCCCCCGCCCTCCGGGCCAAGATCGGCGGGGACGAACCACGGTGCCGACCGGCCCCCGCCTGACCCCCTCGACGACGCCGTCTACGAATTCCCGCGCGCGTCGGGCGACCCCTACGCCTTCGCCCGCTTCGCCGGCCACCTCCCGGCGCTCCGTCTCCCACCGCCGCGGCCGGGCGGCTTCCTCACCCGCGCCACGGCACGGCAGGCGCTGGTCGTCTGGTCGGTCGTCGACCTATGGGCCTTCGTCGCCACCCTCCGTCTCGGGCCGGGCCCCCTCGCCCCGGTGGCCCTGGTCGGACTCATTGCCACCTTCTGGCACTTGCGGTCCTCGTCACGTCGGCGCACCCAAGCCATCCGAGCGGCGGGCGCACCTGGTTCCGCGCTCACCCCGCTGGGCGCCGCCGCCTCACGTCACGGGCCCGGCCACCGATTCCGTCAGACGCGCCCGACCCGCGGCCACACCACCTTCTCGCCCCGTCACCCGCGCCGCCGGCGGCCCTTGATCGGCACGAGGCGACCACGCGACCTGTGGTCGGCCCGCCTCTCGCCGGCCATGGTCATGGCGTCGGGCTCGCTCGTGGCCGGTGCCATTGTGCATGGCGCCCTCAGCGGTGCCGGACCGCTGCACTGAGCGTGCGGACAGGGCCGACGAAGACCAGGACCGAGTGACGCGGGCCGGGCTGCGACCGCCCGCAGCACCTCGGTCCGCCCGGCCCAGCACCCCGCGCTCGTCAAAGCCGAGACGCGCACGAAGGACCTGCCGGGCACCCGCCGTCTCGATGCTGCTCCTGGGCGCCGTCCTCACCTGGACCGGGCCCGCCGGCGCAGCCAGCGACGGCACCCGTGCGGTGGCTGCCGCCAACGCCACCGTCACCGACCCCGCCGCCCTGGTCCACCCGATCGACGGCACGGGCACCGGCGCGGTGAGCCCGGGCACCGTGGGCGAGTTCCCCGGCGCCGACCTCCCCTTCGGCATGATCCAGTGGAGCCCCGACACGACCCCGAACGCCGTGATGTCCGGCGGGGGCTACGACGTCAGCGATACCAGCACCACCGGCTTCAGCCTCACCCACCTCAGCGGCACAGGCTGCCCGTCGTACCAGGACGTGCCGATCCTTCCCACCGTCGGTGCCGTGGGCGCCGACCCCGAGACGGCCAGCCAGCCCTTCTCGCATCAGCACGAAGCGGCCGCACCGGGCCGTTATCAGGTCGAGCTCAGTCCGGGTCAGAACCCGATCGCCGTGAGCCTCGCCGTGACCACGCGGACCGGCATCGCCCGGGTCACGTTCCCTCAGGGCACCCAGTCCAACCTGCTGTTCAAGGTGGGCGGCAGCATCAACCCGGTCTCGGCCGATCAGGTCCGCGTCGTCGGCCACGACGAGGTGGAGGGACAGGTCACCAGCGGCCAGTTCTGCGGGACGGGCAACGACTACACGGTCCACTTCGTGGCTGAGTTCGAGCAGCCCTTCACCGCCCACGGCACCTGGACGGGGGCCGGCGTCGATGCCGGTGCCGGCGCCTGCACCGGCTCCAGCTGCGGCGCCTACGTCAGCTTCGGCACCGACTCCCCCTCCGCCGCCCCACGGACCGTCGTGATGAAGGTCGCGCTGTCGTTCGTCAGCACGCAGGACGCAGTGGCCAACCTCGAGGCGGAGGATCCCGGCTGGTCGCTGACCCACGTGACCGACCAGGCCACGGCCCGCTGGAACAGCGTCCTGGGCCGCATAAACGCCGCCGGCGGCACCCCAGCTCAGGAGCACACGTTCTACACGGCGCTGTACCACTCGCTCCTGGCCCCCAACGTCGTGTCGGACGACAGTCGCCACTACGTGGGATCGGGCGGCCACATCGAGACGGTCGACCCCGGCCACAGTGCCGAGTACGCCGACTTCTCGGAGTGGGACATCTACCGGAGCGAGGTCCAGCTGATCAGCCTGCTGAGTCCGTCGGCCTCCGACGACATGGTGCAGTCGCTCGTCGACGACGCCGGCCAGAACGGCTGGCTGCCCAAGTGGGCCATTGTGGGCGGGGACGAATCGCAGATGAACGGCGACTCGGCCGACCCCATCATCGCCGACGCCTACGCCATGGGGGCCACGCACTTCGACACGTCGGCCGCACTGCGCGCCATGGTCAAGGGCGCCACGCAGAACGAGACGGGCCATGGGCTCGAGATCGAACGCCAGTACCTGAGCCAGTACCTGGGCCAGCACTACGTCAACGCCGGCTCGCTGGATCTCACCTCCATCGACTACTCCATCGGCGGCTCGGTCACCCTCGAGTACGCCATCGACGATTTCGCCATCGCGCAGCTGGCCACCTCCCTGCACGATTCCTCGACGGCCGACAACATGGCGCAACGCGCCGCGAACTGGGAGTACGAGTTCGACCCGGCCACCGGCTACGTGCAGGCCCGGGGGCAGGACGGCAGTTTCCCACCGGGGGCCGCCTTCGAGATGTCCCAATTCGAGCCGGGCGGCCAGACCGGGTTCGAGGAGGGCAACGCGGTCCAGTACACGTGGTCGGTGCCCCAGGATCTCTCGGCCCTCTCGTCGCTGATGGGCGGCGACGCCGCGGCGACCAAGGCACTCACGACCTACTTCACCTCGCTCAACGCCACCCGCTACCAGCCCTACGACTGGTCGGGCAACGAGCCCAGCGAGTGGGCGCCCTGGGAGTTCGACGCCTTCGGCGCGCCAGAGGACACGCAATCGACCGTGCGCAAAATCGTCGACGACGAGTACGCCGACGCGCCGGTCGACGAACCGGGCAACGACGACCTCGGCGCCCTCTCGTCGTGGTACGTGTGGGCCGCGATGGGCCTCTTCCCCATCACTCCCGGCACGGCGACGCTCGCCCTGGCCAGCCCGCTCTTCCCCTCGGTGCGCATCGAGCTGCCCGATGGTCACCGCCTCGTCGAGGACGCCCCGGGGGCGGCGGCCTCCCGGCCCTACATCCGGGGCCTGACCGTGCACGGGGTGACGCGGCCGACCACCAGGAGCGCCTCGTGCCCATCGACCTCGACCGGCTCCACGCCTTCTGGACAGTGGGACCTGCCCTGGCTGCCCGCGTCGGTCATCAAGACCGGTGGCACCCTCGACTTCAGCCTGTCCGCCACGTCCGATCCCTCGTGGGGGGCGGACCCCGCCGACGCCCCGCCTTCGTACACCGCGGGACAGGTCTCTGCCGTTGGCTATTCGGTCCCGAGCGGCGCCCTCAGCGTGACCACGGGGCAGCCGGCGATGCTCCAGCTCGGTGCCGGCTCGGCCATCGGCCGGTCGGTGACAGTCGACTGGCACGCCACGGGGCTCCCCGCCGGTGTGACCGTTTCGCCGTCGTCAGGCACCCTGACCTCCTCCTCATGCGGGGAGCCGACCCCGGCGCCCCAAGAGCTGAGCGTCACGGCCGCCACCTCGGGCACCTATCCCGTCGACATCACACTGCACACGGCCTCGGGCGAGGAGCTGCCGCCGGTCGTGGTCGACGTGACCGCCGGAGGCTGACCTGGTCCGAGGTGAGATCGACGACGTGGCGCTCGGCGGTGCCGACCTCGACATGGACGTGCACATTCCCCTGGCGGGCGGAGCTCACCGACACCTCCGGAAGCTCACCATGACCGAGGTGGGTCCGCCACGAGGAGGGGTAGCCTCGCTGCACTCTGGGGTCTCAGCCGTCGACCGGCTTCGGCATGCCCGGGAGGGGACGAGGCAAAGGAGGGTGCATGGCAGAGATGAGGGCCTTGCAGGTGACCCGTCACGGCCAGCCGGGGGACGTGCTCGCGGTCCAGAGCATTGAACGGCCCGAGCCGGGACCCAAAGAGGTCCGGGTAAAGGTCAGCGCGGCCTCCTTGAACTTCAACGACATCGACCGCTGTCGGGGCAACCTGGTCTCGGTGCCCACGCCCCCACCGTTCACGCTCGGCATGGATGTGTGCGGCGTGGTCGACGCCGTCGGCGAGGGGGCAGAAGCCTGGCTGGGCCAGCGTGTCGTGGCCATCACCAAGAATGCGCTGGGCGGCATCGCCGAATACGCCATCGCCGATGCCATCTCGGTGTTCGAGGCCCCGGAAGAGTTCGACGACGCCGAGGCCACCGCCTTCTTGTTGACGTTCCAGACGTCGCACCTCGCCCTCTTCAAGCGAGGGCGACTCGCGGCGGGCGAGACCCTGGTCGTGCATTCGGCTGCCAGCGGGCTCGGGACGGCGGGAATCCAACTCGGCAAGGCCGCGGGCGCCCGCGTCATCGCGGTGGCCGGCGGTCCCGAGAAGGGAGCCCTCTGCACGTCACTGGGCGCAGACCTGTTCGTCGACCACACGGCCGAGGATTTCGTCGAGGCAGTCCTGGGTGCCACGGGCGATCAGGGCGCCGACGTGGTCTACGACCTGACGGGCGGCGATTTCGTCGAGCGCTCCTGGCGCTGCACGGCCCATGGGGGCCGTTACCTCGCGGTCGGCTTCGCCGACGACGACGCCAACGGCATGACCGGCAGACCGTTGCGGATGGCCTGCATCGGGAACATCGACATCGTGGCCGTCATGGTGGCCTGGGTGGATGAAGTGGATCCGGGCATGCGCCGTTTCGGCTTCAACCCGTTCGGCCGTGACGTGGCCGACGAGATCCACGCCGATCTGCTCCGCCTCGCCGCCGAAGGCAAGATCCGGCCCGCGATCGGCCGGCGGGTGACGATGGAGGAAGCGGGAGAAGCACTCGATGCGCACGAGGACCGCAGATCGATGGGGCGCACCGTCGTCATCATCGATCCCGGCGGCACCCCTCCGGGCGTCGCCTCGTGAGCGATCAGGAGTTCACCTGGCGCGACTCGGAACTCCACAGTCGCCCGCTCCTCGCCGTCAACTGGGTGGGCGAGCAGCTCAGCCGGGCGGGAGTCGAATTGCCCTCCCTGCGCCCCGGGGCCGTGACACGGGCTGCGGCCAAGATGGCGGGCTCCGACGACTTCGGCAGTGACTCCTTCCGCGAGCCGCTCAGCGTGTTCCTCCGGGGCTGCGAGGAGGAGGCCCAGCTCACCACCTTCGGGCGGATCCTGGTCTCCAAGATGCTGGCCTCGGCGCTGTCGAATCGCATTCAGCTCCACCGCTGGTCACTCGACCACCCCGAGGTCAGGGACGAGCGCATTCAAAGCCCATGGATCATCGTCGGACTGCCCAGGACCGGGACCAGCCTCCTCGACATGCTCCTCGGGCTCGACCCCGTGTCCCGGCCTCTGCTCCAGTGGGAAGCGGCCCGCCCCATTCCCCCGGCAACACTGGAGGAAGCGCCCGAAGATCCCCGCATCGCTCGCTCGGCAAAGGATCTCGATGGATTGATGAAGCTCAATCCCCCTCTCAAGGCGATGCACCCCTTCGGGGCCACGCTGGCCGAAGAATGCGTCGCGCTGTTCATGTACGACGTGCGCAGCATGGCCCTCGAGACACAGGCTCACGTTCCGTCCTACGCCCGCTGGCTCGAGCAGGCGGACATGACCCCCGCCTACGCCCAGCATCGCCTGACCCTCCAGACGCTGCAGTCCCGTCAGCCGACGGAGCGCTGGGTCCTCAAGACACCGAACCACCTCTGGCACCTCGACGCGATGCTGGCCGCATACCCAGACGCTCGGGTCATCTGGACTCACCGCGACCCTGGTCCCGTCGTCACCTCGCTGGCCAGCCTGGCCAATGCGGGCCAGCGCCCGCTGACCAGTCGGACCGACCCCCGCCCCACCGCCGAGGAGTGGAAGCGCAAGTGCGCGTTCGCCCTCAACTCGGCCATGAAGTTCGACGAGAGCGCACCCGATGGCTGGTGCCAGCACCTGCAGTACGACGACCTGATGGCCGATCCCGTCGAGGCCGTGTGCCGGCTCTACCGGACGTTCGGCGACGAGGTGGGGTCGCTGCACGCTCGGCGGATGCGGGCCTTCCTGGCGGACCGGCCGGCCAACGCCTTCGGACGCCACCGCTACGACCCAGCCGACTTCGGCTGGACCTACGCCGGCCTGGACGTTGAGTTCGCTGCCTACACCGAGCGCTACGGCATTGCGACGGCGTCGGTGGGCTAGGACGGCGAGGGTCGGGGCGACCTGTGCTGAGGCCCGCCCCGTGAGGAGCGCCGGGAACACCCGCCCACAACGATGCACGCGGGGTTGCTAGTGTGCATCCCGAAACAGGAACAGGTTCTACCTGTTCGAGTGTCCAGGAGAAGAATCCGAAGGGGTCGTGTCTCCACAGACCGGGGGGTTTTGGCCATGAAAAGGTTCACCGGGATCCGGGTCGTGGGATTGGGCTTACTCCTCATGACCCTGACCGTCTCAGGCGTGGTGGTGTCGCCCCTCACGAGCGGCGCGGCATCGAGCTCCTCGAGCAAGTTCGGCACGCTCGCCTCGCCCTGTGGGAAGGGGAGCGCCAAGGGGACCACCGACACCGGCGTCACCAATTCCACGATCAACATCGCCTACGGCGACGACCGTGGCTTCTCCGGCCTCCCCGGTCTTGACCAAGAGATGGGCGATGCGGTCAAGGCAATGGTCGCCTGGTGCAACTCCCAAGGGGGCATCAACGGACGCAAGATCGTGGGCGACTACTACGACGCGGCGATCACCAACGTCGGCTCCGTGATGACCCAGGCCTGCAAGAAGGACTTCATGCTGGTCGGCCAGGGCTTCGCCCTCGACAGCCTGGGCGAGCAGACCCGGTTGGGCTGTAACTTGGCCGCGGTGCCCGGGTTCACGGTCTCCCCGCAGGTCGCCAATGCCTACGAGATGTACCAGGCCACGCCGAACCCGGCCGACTACAGCCCCGTGTCGAGCGCGTACGAAATCACAAAGCTCTTCGGCAAGGCCAAGACCCAGAAGGCGGGCCAGTACAACTCCACCCTCTCCACCCAGCAGGTCTCGATGGCCAAGGCTGTGCAGGCCTACACCACGACGGGCTGGAAGTTCCTGAACTGCCCGGTCCAGATCAACTACAACGGCGAGGCGAACTACACGCCCTTCGTCCAGAAACTCCAGAGTTGCGGCGCACAGATCGTCTACAACGACTCCACCCCCGGGCCGACCCTCTACGGCGCACTGCAGGCGCAGAACCAGCTCAACTACAACCCAATCTGGGTCGAAGACTCTGGCGCCTACACGCAGGCTTTCGCGAAGTGGAATACGGCTGGCCTCGGCAACAACGTGTACGTGCGGATCTCGTACGAGCCCCTCGAGGCGGCCAAGGTCGTTCCCGCCGTGTCCCAGTACATTTCCATCGTGAAGAAGAGCGGTGGACTCATCTCACAACTCGGCGAGCAGTCCACCTCTTCGTTCCTGCTCTGGGCCACCGCAGCGAAGTCATGCGGGTCCACCCTCACCCGCCAGTGCATGATCAACTACCTCTCCAAGGTGACGAGCTGGACTGGTGGCGGTCTCAACGCGCCGGGGAACCCATCCAAGAACCTGCCCCCGTCATGCGGGCTCCTCATGAAGCTCAGCGGCCCCAAGTGGGTCCAGGCCTATCCGAAGAAGCTCGGCACGTTCGACTGCTCGCCGAAATACATCGTGAAGAACACGGGCTCGATCGTCGGCACCCCGCTCAACGCCCAGCGCTACTCGACCCAGTACGCGACGTCCTCGGTCATCAAGCCTCAGGGATGAGCGTTCGGCCCGCTGGGCCGTCCGCCAGGTGACCTGAGCGGGCGGGAGCTCCGGCCATGCACCTCTTCCTCGAGTACACCATCCTGGGCCTCGTCACGGGCGCGGTCTACGGCATTGCCGCCTCGGGCCTCGTCCTGACGTACACGACCTCGGGCATCTTCAACTTCGCCCAGGGAGCGATGGCCATGTTGGCCGCGTTCACCTACTGGCAGTTTCGCTACGGGTGGAACTGGCCGGCTCCACTCGCCTTGTTCGTGGTGATCGTTATCCTCGCCCCGCTGGTGGGGATGATCCTCTACGGCGGCATCATGCGGGGGCTGCGCGAGACGGCCGAGGTGACCAAAATCGTCGTCACCATCGGCATCATGCTGGGGCTCATCGCGTTGGCCCAGTGGATCTGGAACCCTGGTGTACCCCGAACAGACCAATTGTTCTTCGGCGACGCTGCGAAGTTCCAGATCTTCGGCGTCTACGTCACCGACCACGAGGCCATCGCCCTCGGTTGCGGAGTACTCATCGCAGTCGGCATCCGGATGCTCTTCAAGAGCACGCGCACCGGCGTGGCCATGCGGGCGGTCGTGGACAACCCAGCGCTCTTGCAGCTGAACGGCGGCCGTCCCGAGAGGCTGGCTGCGTTCTCGTGGGCGTTGGGCGCCGGACTGGCTGCGCTGGCCGGCATTCTCATCACGCCGATCAGTGGTGGAACACTCGACGTCCACGTCTTGACGCTGCTCGTGCTCGACTCCATCGCGGCCGCCATGTTCGGGCGGCTGCGTAGCATCTGGCTGACCTTCGCCGGAGCACTCGTCCTCGGCTTGGCCGGCACGTACGTGCTCGGGTACTTCCCCAGCAATTGGTCCTGGGCCTCGAACTTCCGCATCGCCTTGCCGATGATCGTCCTCTTCGTGGTCCTCATCGTGCTGCCCCAGGACCGGCTGCGCGGTGCCACACTCCTCCGCACCCGAGAGCGTTTTACGGTTCCGACGTTGCGCACGGCCACCATCTGGGGCGTCATCCTCCTGGTCGTCGTGCTTGGCCTCGAGCCGATCATGAACGACGGCGACATGGGCGCGCTCAATGTGGGGATCATCTACGCCATCATCGCCCTGTCACTCACCCTCCTCACGGGCTACGCCGGCGAGATCAACCTGGCCCCGGTCTCCTTCGGCGCCATCGCCACGATCATCGTGTTTCACCTCGGCCTGACAGGTTCGGGAACGGCCCAACGCATCACCCTGTGGGGGATCATCCTCGGAGTCGTCGTGACCGCCATCGTCGGGGGGCTGATCGCGCTGCCCGCCCTCCGCCTGCGCGGCCTCTATCTGGCCCTGGCCACACTCGCCTTCGGCGTCTTCGTCTCCGACATGATCATCGCCGACATCCTTCCGCACGTACTGCCCATCTTCCACGTGCACTTCTCGATCTTCCCCAACGGCGCGCTCCAGGTCCCGCCACCCAAGCTCGGCCCACTCGACTTCAACTCGCAGAAGACGTTCCTCACCGCGTCCGCCTGCATCTTCGTGTTGCTCGGGATCGGACTCATCGCGCTGCGCCGCAGCAACTACGGGCGCCGGCTCACCGCCATGAAGGACAGCCCGGCTGCGGCCGCCACCTTGGGCCAGAACTTGGTCAAGCTGAAGCTGTCGGTCTTCATGCTCTCGGCGGCAATCGCGGGTCTGGGTGGGATCCTGCTCTCGGCCGAGTCAGGCAGCGTGGATGCCAACACCTACATCATCTTCGTGAGCCTGGCCCTCGTGATGCTGACCGTGGTGGGTGGGATCGGCAGCGTGGCCGGCGCCCTCATGGGAGGGATCCTGGCCGGGACGGCCTTTCAGGCGCTGACTTCCACCTTCACGAACTTGAGCACCGACCACGGCGGCGGCGGATTCTGGAACGTGATGGCCAACCTGTCCTTGGTGGCGCCGGCGCTGATCGGCGTCAGCCTGGGCCGGAACCCCAGCGGGGCAGTCCCCCAGATCGTGGCCAGCTACCGCCCCCTCTGGCAGGTCAAGTCCGTCCTGGCCCTGGGCGTGGTGGCCGAAGGGGTCTTCTACGTCCTTACGCTGACCCATGTCATGGGGAACTGGTGGTTCGTGCTGGCCACGGCGGCCGTAGTCCTGGTGCTGCCCCTCATCGCTCGGGCCGTGCGCCCCGAGGCCTTCAGTAATTCCGCTCCCGCTCCGCCCGGTGCGCTACGGGAGCCCGAACAGCCGGAGCTACTCGTCTCCGGCGCCCTTGGCGCGGTCGAGGGGGTCGCCGATGCCCGCTCTTGAGATTTCAGAGGTTTGCCTCGCCTTCGGCGGGGCTCAGGTACTCAGCGACGTCAGCATCTCGGTGCCTCCCGCTGGAGTGACCGGATTGATCGGCCCGAACGGTGCCGGCAAGACCACGCTGTTCAACGTGGTGAGTGGGCTGCTGGCACCCAAGTCGGGACGGGTCGTGATCGACGGGCACGATGTCACCAAGGCGAGCCCCGCGGCGCGGGCCAGGCGCGGCCTGTCCCGCACGTACCAGCGACTCGAGCTGTTCACGTCCCTGACCGTCCGGGACAACATCCGGGTGGCTGGGGAGATCCGCAACACCTGGAGTCGGCGGGGCCGGATCAACGTCGGGGCCGAAACCGAGCGGATCATCGAATTGGTAGGGCTTGGTGACGTGGCCGACCGAGAAGTCAGTGAGCTCCCGACCGCCCGGGCCCGGGTGGTCGAGGTGGCCCGCGCCCTCATGACGCAACCGAGGGTCCTGCTGCTCGACGAACCGGCCTCCGGTCAGACCGAGCAAGAGACGGCGGAGTTCGGCCAGCTGCTGCGCGGGCTGGTCACCGAGCGGGAGCTCGCCATCTGCCTGGTCGAGCACGATGTGAACCTCGTGATGGGGACCTGTGAGCTGATCCATGTACTCGACTACGGGCTGATCATCGCCAGCGGCACGCCTGACCAGGTGAAGAACGATCCGGCGGTCGTGAACGCCTACCTCGGGACTGCATGAACACCGCGGCTCCCATCCTCGAGCTCCGCGACGTCCGGGCGGGGTACGGACCGATCGAGGTCGTGCACGGCGTCAACCTGTCCGTTCCCACGGGCGCCGTGGTGGCCCTGCTGGGGCCGAACGGGGGCGGCAAGACGACCATGCTGAACGTCTGCGCCGGCACGTTGACGCCCAGCGCCGGCGACGTGTATTTCAACGGCGAGGCCGTCACGAAGCTCTCTGCCGACGGACGGGCCCGGCGGGGCATCTGCACCGTGCCGGAAGGTCGCGGCATCTTTCCCAACCTCACCGTCCGGGAGAACCTCCTGATGGCCACGCAGGTCGGGGTACCGATGCACCAGATCGAGGAAGTAGCAATAGCCCAGTTCCCACGGCTCGGCCCCAAGCGCAAGCAGCTGGCCGGCACCTTGTCAGGCGGGGAGCAACAGATGCTCGCCCTGGCCCGCGCCTTCGCCACCGACCCCAAGGTGCTCCTGCTCGACGAGCTGTCGCTGGGCCTGGCCCCGATCGTGGTGGGCGAGCTCTATGAGAAGGTCCGCGAGCTGGCCTCGGGAGGATTGTCGATCTTGTTGGTCGAGCAATTCGCCCGTACCGCGCTCCCCATTGCTGACGCCGCCGCGGTCGTTCTACAGGGTGTCATTGCCCTCCAGGGCTCCCCGAGTGAGATGGAAGAGGCGCTGTCCGCGAGCTACCTCGGCGCCTAGTGCGGACACACCGCCAAAGGAACCGATTGGTCACGTCCGGGACCGCGGCCGCGCTGACCAGCCTCGCGTTGGCCACTGCCTGCCTCCTTGGCCTTCCCACGGCGGGAGCGACGTCAGCCCCCACCACGACACCGTCGACCCAAAGTGTCCCGGCTACACATCCTCACTACGGCATTGGGCGAGAAACCCTCAACCTCGTCGACAACAGCCGCGGCACCCCGGCGAATGGGAGCGCTCCCGCGCTCCCCTCTCGGAACCTGACCACCTGGGTTCTGTACCCGGCAGTCGGAGCCCCGACGGCCCAACCCATGGCCAACGCCCAACCAGCGAGCGACGGCAAGCCCTTTCCCGTGATCGTGTTCGCGCACGGGCTCGACTCCGAAGGGTTCATCTACGACCCCCTGCTCGAACAGTGGGTGGAGCGGGGGTTTGTCGTGGTGGCACCGACGTTCCCGCTGTCGAACATCGCCGCTCCCGGAGGGGACACGGCCAAAGACCTCGCCAACCAACCTGGTGACATGTCGTTCGTCCTCTCACAGGTCCTGGCGCTTTCGACGCAGAGCGGGAACCTGCTGTCGGGAATGATCGATCCACACCGGATCGCTGCAGTCGGACACTCGCTCGGTGCGATGACCGTGCTGGCCTGGACGGAGAACACGTGCTGCCGGGATCCTCGGGTCGATGCCGCAGTCATCATCGACGGTACGGAGACGCCCTTCGGGAAGGGCCGCTTCTTCGCCGGCCGAACGACGCCCATCCTCGTTCTCCACGGGACCGCAGATCGAACCATTCCGTATTCCCATGGCAGGAAGATCTACGCGGATGCGAAAGCGCCAAAGTTCTTGGTGAGCCTGATCGGCGCGCCCCATGTGTCGTTCCTTCAGCTCGGCCCTCCGAAGCCACCCAAGTGGGAGAACGTGGACGTGAACAGCGTGGCCGACTTCCTCGACGGCGAGCTGAACCACGACACCCAGGCACTCCATCACCTGGCCGCGGTGGGCAACACAAAGGGTCTTGCTCGCTTTCAGGAACAGCTGGGATCCTGACGGCTCGGCGACCCCAGATGGTGGGGGCCGAGCACATGGAGTTCGCCGGTGCCTGTCCGCTGAGCGAGATGCCGGTGCTTCGTCCTCGATAGGACCGGAGGCACCCTGGTGGCCGCTCACCAGGTAATTGTTCGGCCTTTGTGGGCCCGATGGGTACAGGTACGCCAGGCGCGCAGTCACGGATGCAGGTCGAGGCACGGATGCCAGTCAACTTTGAGAGCCCGTGGCGGGCACTCACGATCGCCCCCTGAGGGCGTTCAAGAGGAGGCATCACGTGTTGGAGCGGCGACGGTCACCCCGTCAGACCTCAGGGTGGAGCGGTTCCTGCCTCATTGAGGACGAGCACACGGAGGGGTGGCGAGAGTGTTCTGTCCTCGACATCTCTCCCTTCGGCCTCGGCATGACGTTTTCCCACGACCACCCCCTTGGACTCGTCGGTCGCGCCGTGGCGGTCGAGTTTCCGGCCGTGAGTGATTGGGTCAGCATCCGCCTCGAAGGCGAGATCAAAAACGCCGCGCTGATCCGTCCCGGGCTCATCCGGGCCAGCGTGGAGTTCGTCGGCCTCTCGGAGGCTGAGCAGGCCATCGCCACCGTGCTCGGGGTGCTCACCGCGATCGACGAGCTGTGGGCGATGTCACCAGCCGGCTAACACGCAGTCCAGCCTGGTCCCTCCGACTCCCCAGTGGTTGGTCGGAAGTTGCAGACGATCATCAGCCTTGGCAGGATTTGGCGTGATCTTTGGTGCCCACCTCGTTGTGTTCAGTAGGGATGCAGAGGCCGACCGCACGTTCCTGGCGACGGTTCTCGGTCTCGACTCGGTGGACGCGGGAGGCGGATGGTTGATCTTCAGGCTGCCTCCAGCGGAGGTGGCAGTGCATCCCGACGAGACGCCCGGGGCAGGGCTCTTCATGATGTGTGACGATCTCGCCGCAGAAATGGGGACCCTGGCGGAAAAGGGAGTTGTCTGTTCGCCGGTCGAGGAGGCGCGATGGGGATCGGTGACGCGAATCGACCTTCCGGGCGGGGGGCAGCTCGGCCTCTATCAACCGCGTCATCCGCTCGCGATCGAGAGAACCGATTGAAGGAGCGACGGCCGGTGACTAGTCGAGGAGGTTGAGGAGCCAGCTCGGACCAACCACGGTGGCCCCCAGGGCCTCGGCTCGCCCTCGCAACTCTCGATCGGCGGTGACAAGAGTGATCTCGTCGGCCTCGCTCGAGATCGTGTCGACGAGAGCGTCATCGCCGCTGCCCGCAGCGTGAAGAATCGAGACGCCCTCGGCGTTCCCGACCGGCACACCCTCGCGAGCCTTGCCTTCGAGCACGATGACCACTGGTGAGGCGAGCCGTCCCGCGGCAACCGCAGCCTTAACCTGTCCCACCAGGCCTCGGGCCGCTCCATGTCGGTCCCGCCACCAACCAGTCGGACGCGACCCAATCACGTTCGCGGCATCCACCAGCAGCATGGCCCCAGTCTTGTCTGTCTCCGCATCAGTCGACGCCGGTCACGGCTCACATCGACCCTGGGCAGAGCACACGAAGAACAGGGTGTCCTTGCGGGGGTGAGGCGTGCGGAATGGGTGGCACCATGGACGGATGCGGTCATTTGACGGCGCGGCGAGGGAATATGACGTCGCTCGCCCGTCCTACCCCCAAGGGATCTATGACGTCCTCGACGCACAGTCGGATGGCCTGGCCAAGAAGCTCGTGGGCGATGGGGGCGCGGGGACCGGAGTGGTGTCACGCCAGCTGCTGGAGCGAGACGCCATCGTCGTCGCCTTCGACCCGGGCGTCGGAATGCTGCGCCGAGCGCAAGGGCGGACCCCCTCGCTCCGGGCGGTGATCGCCGAGGCAGGCGCCATTCCCATGCGGTCGGAAGTCTTGGACCTGCTCTGCTTTGGGCAGAGTTGGCATTGGGTAGAGCAGACCCGCGGGGCCGGCGAAGCGGCCCGAGTGCTCAAATCGGGCGGTCTATGGGCGGCCTGGTGGAACCATCCGTGGGCCGACTCCGAAGAGTGGTTCGACGACTTCTGCACCCAACTCGAGACCCGATGTCCGGGCTATTCCCGCGATTCACGCAACGTCGACTGGTGCTCCCAGGCCATAGCCTTCTCGGGACTGTTTCGAACTCCGCAACGGCATATCGTCCGTTGGGACCGCGAGGTCACCATTGAAAACTGGCTCGTTGATCTGAGGAGCCACTCCTACGTGATCGACATGAGCGAGCCTCAGGTAACTGGTCTCATGGCCGACGTCGAAGCGCTCCTGCGCAGGAGGTTCATGGACGGCACAATGGTGGTGCCATATCAGACCCGCCTCTGGACGGCTCAACTTCTCTGAGATCGAGAATCCTCGGGCTTCGGGCAGCCTCAGGATCGGGATTGCTTCCTCCAGCGTCGAGAGACTCGGTCTCTCGGTGAGATGGCCCGGCAGGGATGCTGCTGTTCGCTCAGTCGCCGAGCGGCTGGTCAATCGGCACGGCTCGAACATGGAAACCGCCGCTCCGACTCTGCGCAGGACCGTCGTTTGCTGGCTCCGGCTCCTGCTGACCCACATCCTGTTTCGTCACTTCGGTCTGATCCTCAATGACCCTGACGTGAGCGGTGGCCGCTTTGAGATCGACATCGCGTTCGGACGCCCCGGCCAGCTGCTCGAGCTGACGCTTGTCTCGACGACGCCGGAAGGGGCCGCCCCTTGGTGTCGGTAGATCGCCCTGGCCCATGCCTTGAGCCTAGGGGCTGGCCTGAGGAGTACGGCGGATTTCTTTCGCTCGGTGACAGGTCGGTGCCGGCCAGAACCGGATCTCCTGGATATGGGATCAGCCCGATGGTCAGGCGTCTTGAACCGACGCTGGGTCGATGCCAGCGCCACCCGCTGCGCTGCTGGCGTAGACAGCCAGAGCGAACCGCAAGACGTCGACGGCCTCTTCGGCGCTCCACAACAAGGGGCCCTCACCCGTGCGAAGCCAGCGCAGCCAGTGGCGTCCGGAGTCCCGGAAACTGCTCCCCCAGTCGTCGTCGAGCGCATGGTAGGTCCGCATCTCGCCATCGACGTAGGTCTCGAGGCTCGGCTGTTGGATGCCCCGACCGGTGCACCGATTCACCCGTGAGTAGCCCCGGTGTCCCGTGACCTCCCAGCGCTCGTCATTGGTGTAGTAGTCGGACCGGAGGTACATGTCTGGCGCCAACGTGATGTCCCACACGCCGCGGATGCCGTTCTGGTGCTCCCAGACGATGGTGGTCGGCGCGTCCACCTCAACATCGGTGAACACCTCGGTGCCCCCCACCCACGCCCGCACCTCTCGCAACGGACCGAAAAGCCACAAGGCCGTGGAGAGCTTGTGCCAGCCGTCGTCGAACACCAAGATCCCCCTGCCCCGGCGCATCTGCTTGAACTGCCACTCGAAGCTGGACCGGGGCACCTCCCAGCCACCTCGGCCACTGCCCACCATCTTCATGTGGTAGCCGCTCACCGTGCCCAGATCACCCGATTCGACCGTCTCCTTCAGCCTCTGGAGCGGCTGATAGAAGAGATAGTTCTCCATGACCCGCAAAATGCGGTCGTTGGCCTTCACTGCGTCGAGCATCTGTTTGGCTTCGCTCAGGTCGCTGCACATCGGCTTCTGTAGGTTGAGGTGCCAGCCGTAGCCGAGCATCTCGCAGACACCCTCGACATGGAGCGGTATGGGCAGCAACACCTCGGCCGCGTCAACTGCCACACCGCTCGAGGCGAGTTCGGCTGCCGTGGCGAACGTCTGCGCCTCGGGCCATTCGGCTTGCCGCTGGGCTCGACGCTGCGGATCGGGATCCACGAGCCCAACGACTTCGACGTCGGGGTTGTCTCGGTACGCTCGGACGTTCAAGTCGTAGATGCGACCGAGACCGATGATGGCGGCCCGGATCGGCCGATCGTAGGGAACGAACGTCATGAGTCCTTGCTTTCTCTCTCGATTGTGCCTGTGGTGCTATCCCCCGTTTCTAGCGCACCACACGGCACTGTCGAGATGACTCCGAGACTTCATCCTCTCCTCGAGGGTCGAGGTCTGCAGAGAACGATCGATCCGCGAGCAGCAGAGGACGTTCTCCGAAGACCAGCCGTCACTCCGTGGGCGAGCGAAGTAGCCGACATGCTTGGCGCAACCCTCGATTCGGTCAACAGCGCGCTCAAGCCAGCACGCTCCGGCCTGCAGCGCAGCCGGCCGTCGCTCACCAGCCTGGAACTCCTCCGGCCCCCGGCTCAGGGGCTGAGGCGGTGATCGCGACAAAGTTCGTGCGAGCGTGGGAGTCGGCGGACCTCGAGGCGCTCGTGGAACTCCTGACCGACGATGTCTTCATGTCGATGCCCCCCATGCCCTTCGAGTACGAGGGTCGAGAAGCCGTGGCTCGATTCTGTGCCGGCATCCTTGGCTCAGGCCGGCACTTCGACCTCGTCCCGACGCGAGCCAATGGCCAGCCGGCGTTCGGGGCATACGTACGAGCCCCGGACGGCATGAGTCACGGCGTTGGCCTCTTCGTTCTTGCCCTCGCCGGCGATCGGATCTGCGCTCTCACGCGTTTTGAGAACAGCGTGCTCCCGTGGTTCGGACTCCCGCGATCGCTCTCGGGCGAGCACAAGACACCAAGTTCGTAGCCACGATTTCCGGCACCTCGCAAGGCTCACGATGACCCTTGCGAGGCCAACGAAGCGGTCGCGACGTCGCCGCTACGGGCGTTGACCAATTGCATGCGCCGTGTTACTACATAGACGAAGACCAGAGGCGCCTCCAAGTTTCTCGGATCGGTTTGTCGATCCAGCGGGCTTTACGACGAAGCGCGCCGCGAAGACTGAACAGGAGAATCTGCCAATGAAGAGAAGGCCGTACTTCGTCGCGGAGGCCCTCCATCGGAGCCGCTCCGCATCACGGGCGACAGCTCGCTCCCTTATCGCTCCGGCCTTCGCTCTCGCGGTCATCGCAACAGCGTCGACGCTCGCATTCGGATCATCTGCCTCGGCTTTGCCACGCCCGCCGGCTCAGCCCCCTGGCCTCGATCACTTCATTTGTTACAACGCTTCGGTCCCACCAGGGGTGGCGTTTCCAGTACTTCCGTCGCAACTGAAGAACCAGTTCCCTGGGGTAATCAGCCTCACCCAGACCAGTGCACCAGTCGACCTTCACTGCAATCCCGCCTCGAAGAAAGTGACGAGCGTGACCGGAAAAGTCACCTCCTATCCGGCGAAAAGCCCCAGCTGGCACCTGCTGTGCATCGCAATCGACGCGTCGCAGCAACCGAACACCCATGTCGTCAAGGTAAGCGACCAATTCGGCGCCGCCAAGCTGACGACTGGCCCACCGTCTCAGTTCTGCCTGCCGTCCTTGAAGTCTCTCGGTCCTCCGTCGAACCCGACGTTCACCGCTCCGGCCACCTCGGAGACCATGCCCGACCACTTCACCTGCTACCCAATTGAGAACCCCACGGGCGGACAACCGTTCACCCAAATTCCACCCGTGGTCACGGTGAAGGACCAGTTCACGGTGAAACAAGTCCGGGTGCAGATCGGCCCGCCGACCACGCTGTGCCTCCCGACCCAGAAGACCCTTGAACCCAATGGCCCCGTGACGAGGATCACCAACGCAACAGCCCATCTGCTGTGCTTCCAGGTCAGCGGCGTACCAACCAGCCAACCGCTGGTGTTCGACGAAAACCAGTTCAACCAGCAGCCCTTCAATCCGAAGAAGCCTGGGCCGGGATTCACCCCCATCCAGATTGGGACAGCCAACTCCTTGTGCCTTCCCTCTTACAAGAAGTTGATCTCCTAGATCTCGTCCGGAAGGGGCCACGCCCGGCGCTCGGGGCGTGGCCCTTGACCCAGCGTCCTTCTGCACCTTGAGAACTCGGCCAGGACGAACGGCTAAGCGGCGCTCCCGTGCCTCAAGTCCCGGCGCTCCCCGACCGTGAGCCCCGCCCAGATACCAAGGAGATTGAGATCGCTCATTGCGTACTCAAAACACTCGGCACGCACTGGGCAGCCGGCACAGAGAACCCGAGCGCGAGCCAAGTCCTCGACATACCTCGAGAAGAATGGGCCGGTCTTACCCCTGCAGGCCGCCTGCTGAATCCAGTCCAACCCGTTCGCTCCCTCGATGCCGACGCTTCGGTCAGGATGCTGAACGGCGCGACCTCTTCTGTACAGGCTACTGCGAGCACGTCGGAATGGAATCGGATCAGTGAATTGGACCTTTTACACGTCCTCGACAGTTGGACACAAGGTCAGGCCCGCAGGACCGCAGATCGCCGCATCTGGAACGGCCCCGTGGTCGTCATCTACTGGGCTATTGCGGTGACCTGCATCTATCGCCACACTCGTCCACACCCGAACAGGGAGATTCAGCAATGCACGCAATTGAGACCATGCCAGCATCTCCGACCTGACTGAGGCGAAACGAGGCCTCGACGAGATGGTGCCACCGATGATCAAGGAATCACCCGGTTTCGTCGGCGCCCTATTTCGTCGCCGTCGACGACTCCCATGGCATCTCGATCGAGGTAACCGAGACTGAAGAGCAGGCGCGCACGGCCCCCCCCCCCGAAGGTACCGAAGCACCCGGTGTGCAGCTGACGACGATCGAGTTTGGCAAGGTCATGGGCGCCGCCTGACCGCTCGTGCTCCAGGAGAGCCTGGGGTCCGTTCGCCCCACCGTCACGAAAACTCGTGGAATTTGGAGACGAGACGTTGCTCCCGGCCGTCCAAATGTATCAACGGCCGGGACCGGACTTCTTGCTGTCAACTTTGATGGCACGGCCGCCGAACGCAGGCGACAGCTAGGGTCCGTTTTGGCGAATTCCAAGGCGGACCCTTCGCGACATCAACATTGCGTCACCTACGCAGAAAGGCGGTGCCCGGTGGCACTCGGAATCTATTTCGTGCACGAAGGCTTCACACCCGAGAAGTACAACAGTGCCATCAAGAAGCTCGAGGCCGCGGGCGGCGGGAGTCCGAAAGGACGCACGTTCCATTGCGCGTTGGAATCGGACGGTGCAATCCAGGTCTTCGACATTTGGGAATCGCAGAAAGACTTTGACGCCTTCGGCCCAACGCTGATCCCGATTCTCACTGAACTCGGCGTTGAACTCAAGGATCCGATGGTGGCGACCGTGCACAACACGATTGCCGGCTAAGCGCCGTCGATTGGGAACTCCCTGACGATCTCGTAAATCGGCAGACGGTCAGCCTGGTTGGCGCACGCAGCATCTGACGCGATCGCAGTTCGAAGGGGCGCGGGCCATCAAGCCGTCGAGACACTCATCGAGACAGACTTCGGCTCGCTATCAACCAGTGCGTCAGATCAGTGAGCCGCTCTCAAGGAGTAGCCGGAGCATCGGCAGCCGGAACGAGGTAGCCGTTGGCGGAGACGAAGGCCGACATCTGCACCGAAAGCGCACAGAGAAGATCACCAGCTGGAATGACCAAGCCCGGTGAGTAGGGCAGCACGGTATCGCCATCGGATGATGGATCCACGACATCAACGCTCCCGATCAGAGTGTTGCAGCTTCCGCTGCCAATCTTGAGGGCGGCGGTCGAAGTCGTTTGGCCCTGAACTAAGTCGAACGAGCTGACATGGATACTGGTAACAACTGCCGCCTGTCCGCTTGGCGGCGCGTAGATTGTTTGGAGCGGTGCGTCGTCCAGCACCTCGATCGGTGAGCTTGCGAAGGCCGAATTGATGTCCGCCTGGGCCGTGAGCAACTGTCCGGCCTCGGTCACATTGGCCTTCACCTTGTCCTGCCCCTCAATGCCGGTCCAGGTGAGGGGCGCCGGACGCGAACGCGGCCGTCGGCATGACTACCGCGGTGACGCAGACTCCGATGGCCAACCAGGCGACGGCTGGCAAGGTCTTGAGTTTCGACGACATGTGCTCCTCCTTAGGTAGTCCACCCGAAGGAGGTCGATGTCCTGCCCGCTCCCGAGCAGGTCGGTTCCTTGACCTCTGAGTGTGCCGCGTGCCTCTGCCTGCAACGGCGCCTCGCGGAGTCCCCGGCTTCGGCCGGGCCGCTTTCACGTTACGACTCGAGTCCAAGGACCCCGCCAGGCGGACGCCCAAAAACGTAGAGGCTCCCGGTAAAAAGTGGGTAAAACGAGAGTGCCGGCCTTCCGGTGCGTCCGCAGCGTGGCCGTTTGAGGCGTGAACGGCTCGAGAGCACAGACGGAGAACCCGCTCCCCAGTGCCAGCCAGGTGGATCCTTGGGCGCCCACAACCGGCAGCGAGGATTGGGTCGACCACTGGATGATCCACCACTTTGGTGCAGGGGCACCCAGCCAACACCGGACCGGAGCAATGACTAGGGATAGGAAGGCCCGCTCAGGCCGACAGCTTCTGCACTTTCAGCGTTTCGAGGTGGTGCTGCATCGAGATGATCTTGCCATCACAAAACGTCCAGGGGTGCGGCATCTGCACCTCTGCCGGCTCGCCCGTCGAGCGATGCTTCCACGAGTAAGTCGTGCCGTCGGGTGGCACCCTGTCCGGGCCGAACTCGAGCAGGTGGATCACCCACATAAGGGGCGCACGGAGCAGTCAACGCCTCTGGCGTCGCTTCGGCGTGTGGGTTTATCGGAAGCCCTTCCAGGTTGTCTGACTGAAGTGATCGCCCTTTCGGAAACCCAGGCCTCGCACTGGGCGTACCCGGAACACGAGCACGCGCCCACCGGCCCTTCGGTCACTGAATGCGCCGTCGCG
The DNA here is from genome assembly GCA_963726545.1 of uncultured Acidimicrobiaceae bacterium. Lineage (GTDB taxonomy): Bacteria > Actinomycetota > Acidimicrobiia > Acidimicrobiales > RAAP-2 > Bog-473. Next base: position 217,885 of record CAVSCV010000008.1, read on the forward strand.
CACAACGAAGTCCCACGGACCGGTCGGGTACTTGTCCGCGAACGCACTCGCGACAGGCTCAAGCTCGGCATCGTCGGCCACTTGTTCGGCCAGACCCTCGATCACGAGGTCGAGCGCTCCCTCCACCAGGTCGCTGCGCCCGGTCGTGAGCACGCACGACGGGTTCTCGGCCAGGTTCTTCGCTTTGCGCTCCTCGGGCCCAGTTGCGAACCAGAGCGCCTCCGCGTGCCACACAGCGATCAGCGGCGTGACGTGCGGTCGACCATCGGGACGCACCGTGGAGAGCCAGTAGGTGTCCGCCGCGCGTAGCTGCTCAATCCCTGCCGTCCACGGCGTCGGCGTCGAGCCCGGCTCGCTGAACCCATGAATCTCCGCTCTCACAGGCTCCGCAGCCATCCCATTTCCTTCCTCTCCTGATCCGCCTTTTGACTGCGACGAATCCCCTAAGCGGCGACCTCGGAGAGCAGGGCTTCGATCTGGGACATGCACGCCTTCATTCCTTCGGCTACGCCCGTGGCGATCGCTCGCTCCATCCCTTCGAGGGAGTCGAAATGCGTGGTGAGGATCATCCGCGTCATGTTGCCCGCCGCCTCGATGTCGATCTCCATGCGAGTCATGGAATTGCCATCGCTTGGCGTTCCGTCATCCTCGACGATGGCGTCTTCGACTACGAGTCTCCTCGGTGCGTCGACCTCGATGACGTTCCAGGTGCCGTCAAACCCTTCACCGCCGTCGGGCCCGGACATGAAGTAGCTGATCGTGCCGCCCGGCACGAGGTTGTGATGCTCGAAGGTCGCCGGGAACCCTGGCGGACCCCACCACCGCTCGAGCAGGCGGGGGTCGGCCCACAGCTGCCACACGTTGGTGATCGACGCCTTGAACTCCGCAGTGATGATCATTGTCTTGGCCTCTGCGTTCTTGTCGACATTCCAAACGGTCATTTGCCTTCCTTCCCAGTGGCTTCGTTGAGGACACTTTCAAAGCGTTCGAGGCGGGCGCGCCAGACCGTTTCGAGTTCATCGAGAAGCTCGTGGGCGCGGTGAAGTTGGTTGACCTCACCGCGCACAAGTTGTTCCCGTCCGCTTCGGTGCTTTGAGATCAGGCCGGCGTCGACCAAGACCTCGACGTGCTTCTGCACCGCGGTGAGGCTGATCGGATACAGCCGGCCCAGCTCGCTGACGGAACGCTCGCGGTCAAGAGCCTTCGTGACGATGTCGCGACGAGTTGCATCGCTGAGCGCGAAAAACAACCGGTCGGTTTGCTTCTTGCGCTCAAGAGAACCTGCAACCATATGGTTGTAGATTACATCTCCCGACGGCAATGTCAATGGGCAGCGCTGAGGGTATTTGTCGAGGAGGTTGTCGTTGGTAGCGTGCGCAGCGGTCTGTGACCCATGTCTCGCATCACCACACTCAGAGCCAGCGAAGTGAGGCACGAGTGGACTGCCAGGGAAACCGTGCGATGACGACCAATCCGTCTTCGGCGGAACGCATCAACCGAGTTACCGACCAGTCCATCGTCATCGGAATGACGATTCGAAAATGGGCCGGGCACCCTGAAGGCGCTCAAGCCGAAGGCGTCACCGAGAAGCGCTTGGGACCGAGTGGAGCGAGGACCAGCAGCGGCGCAGAGCCCTTCGGCCACGGCGCCGCCCCTTGAGCGATGAGCCATCGTCCGATGGCACCGTCGCGTATCTCGGCACTCTGCGTCTCGGGCTTCCAGAACGACTTCGCGAGCTCGATCCTGACCCGCTGGCCGTCGGGGAATTCGAGCTCGATGTTGTCCCAGCCGGGAACGAAGTAACGGTCCCGGTCGGCCTTGGAGATTCTGATCCCGTACCCGGCACCGGAACTCCTTGGACTGCCGTTGTGCCATCCGCTTGCCTGCACTACGTCAAGTTCCCGGTCGCCATGAATTGTCTCCCGTTTCGGACCGACGGACTCGGAGATCCAGCCATCCTGAGCAACCAGTCAGTATATTTCACCGTGGTTGCAGCGAAGGATGGGCAACTGAAGGGAGATCCCAAGTGACCACCCCAGAGCAGGTTCCCACGCTTGGTCCAATCGCTCGTTACGAGCAGGGCATCGTCGAGCGGATCAGTGACTTCAACGATCCCCGGCAGGAGTGGCGACGTCTCTTCTCCGAGCTGCTGGGTACGTTCTTCTTGGTCCTGGCGGCAGCCGGAGGCGGGATGATGGGCCACGCCTTTCCCGGCGTGATCAGCCATCAGGCGGCCGTGGTGGCACCTGCTCTCACCGTCATGGCAATCATCTTGTTCATGGGCAAGGTCTCTGGTGCCCACCTGAATCCTGCCGTCAGCATTGCCTTTGCTCTACGCAAAGACTTCCCCTGGCAGCGGGTACCCGGCTACATCTTCGTGCAACTGATCGGGGCCACGCTCGCAGCTCTGTTTCTGCATGCCGTGATCAACGTGTCGGCGATGTACGGATCGAACTACCCAGCTCACGGCTACTCGGACATGGCCGCCTTTTGGATGGAGCTGATTCTCACCATGGGTCTGGTGAGCGTTATTTTGGGCACGGCGTCGGGAGCGCAAAACGTCGGCATCATCGGTGCCTTCGGCGTCGGTGGCTACATCGCCTTGGCCGGTCTGTGGGGCAGCCCCATCTCGGGAGCATCGATGAACCCGGCTCGCACTTTTGGGCCGGACCTTGCCTCGACCACGTTCACTGGTTACTGGGTGTACATCGCAGGGCCGTTAGCCGGAGCGGCGCTGGCTGTCATCATCGCCTTCGTCTTGCGTGGTCCAGGCGGTGGCAAGTCAGGCTCCGGGGCGGCACAGGGAGACATCTTCACCGAGACCTATCAGGCCGGTAAGTCGTAGAGGGCCCATCGGCCGGGAAGAGATCGGCCGCTGCGGTGATGAGCGTCAGACTGCCTCATAGGTTCTAGGACCCTCGGTCGACAGCGCAGCAAAAGTGCCGGACCGTGTCACCTTCCCGGCAACCGGGACGACAAGAAGAGGCGGCGGTGAGAATCGAACTCACGTACGGGGCTTTGCAGGAACCATTTTGGGTTCTGTAGAGGTTCACCACAGGCCGCTTGCCCAGGTCGCAGGCCGTGCTGGTCCAGCTCGGTTCGCCCCGGATCGGCCCTGCCGTGGCATCCCCTGTGGCATCAGGGCCCGCAACCAACTCTGCTGCCTCGTCAAGGTCCGCCGCCGGAGGCGAGCGGGGAACAGAGCGCAGCGGCGTCCCGTAGCGGGCCTTCACGAGGCGGTAACGGCTCTAGACCACAGTGCATCCAGGTCGCCCCGAACCGGCAACTTGTTTAGATGACTCCGGGAGCCTGAGGGTGTAGATCCTCAAGTGATGAGCTCGGTGAGTTTGCTCGGGAACCGGCTGCCGTCTCCTTTGGGTGTTCTGGCTCACGTACGGCCTGCGCCACCTCCACCGTGACTTCCTCGACCAAGCGGAGATCATTGGCTAAGTCCTAATGGCTCCCATTGACAGAGAGGAGCCGTACGGGGCTAGGGAGAGCCTGCCTACTGGCGTCTCCAGATGTAGAGGGCTGCGTCCTCGATTTTGGTGACCGAGCCCCCGAATTCCTCGTCGATGGCTCCTGCCATTGCTTCGTACTGCTCGTCAGTACGCTGCCCTCCATAGGTCCGCGTCACTTCGACGAAGGTTGAAGCGTCAAGGGCGCGCTCAAAGACGTGATGGAGGACCAGATGGTCTCCGAAGCGGGGATCATCATGAATCGGCCGCATGGAGCGATCAACGTGGTCAATTCGCTTGACCCATACGTGGCCACAGATCTGGGCCAACCGCTCTTCGAAGGGCTCCTGACCCCAGGCGACGACCTCTGTCCACACAAGTACGAGCGAGCCGCCTGGACCGAGGAGCTCGGCTATCCGATTCAGCGCAGCCTCGGGTTCCACCCAGTGCCAGGCATTGAAGGCAGTGACCAAAGGGACCGGGCCTGGCGCTGAGTAATCCTCAAAGCGACCCACGACGACTGAACCACGACCGCCGAGCTTGGCCTGTGCCAACGCCGCCATCTCGGGTGACAGTTCGATCGCAGTCATTGAAAGCCCACGTCGCACGAGCGGCTCCGTCGCAATGCCGGTCCCGGCTCCAATCTCGATCACCTCGGATCCCGCCGTGCTCCCGGTAACTCTCAAGATGTCATCGAACACGGCTTCTGGGTACCGCGGTCGATAACGGTCATAGGCGAGAGCCTGTGCTCCGAACCTGCCAGACGCCTCAGAGGATTGTTTCCAGAGGTCGGACATAACATCCAAGTATTCCCTCGCAGGAGACTGCACGCGCAGTAGTCCAAGGTCTCCCGAGTCC
>CAVSCV010000009.1:0-407105 GCA_963726545.1 uncultured Acidimicrobiaceae bacterium
AAGAGACCAACGCGTGGCGGAGTTCGGTGAGGTCAGGGAGCGTCACCTGGCTGAGGGTGGCCTCGATGAACGTTCCCTGACCCGGTCGTCCCACCGTGAGGCCCTTGTTCTCGAGCTCCTTGTAGGCCTTGGCCACCGTGTTGGGGTTGATCGCCAGCTCGGCGACCACGTCGGCGCCCGGGGAAGTTGATCACCGGGCACCAGATAGCCCAGGCGGAGTGCGTGCTCGACCTGGTGGACCAGCTGCAGGTAGGTCGGCACGCCCGAGCCCGGATCGAGCCCGAACTGGATCGGAGATACCGGTTTGGTATCCGCTGCCCCCGGACCGTCATCTGACGAGCTAGCCCCTTGTACTGTGGTCATGGGGTAACGGTATAGCTTGGTCGGTGGCCAGTCAACGGCTCTGTCCCCTTAAACACAGAATCTGCCGACAAAACATGCTGGTCAGCGGCCTGTGCGTACGCGAAGCCGCCCGAAATCGGCGACTAATGCGGGGCGGAATTTCAACGACCGACACCCAACATCCGACAATGGTGCAGAAACCTGCCCTCGTCTCGACACCTAGCAATGCCGGTCGGCCCAGACCTGTGACCTGGGCTTTTGGCGAAGCTGGTGAGCTCGACCGAACGACCACTACGACGGGTCACGTAGAGCTCATCGATCTGGGATCGATAAGTCAACTTCGCGTAGCGCTTTGCCGACAGAACCGGTACTGTGTTGACCATGAGTAGGACGAGTGTGGCGACCGAGGTCCGCAGGCGAGTTCTTTCGTCGTGCGACCGCTTCTGGCGCCCCGAGGACTTCGACGGCTCCCCCGACGCGGTTGCCCAAGCGCTGTCGCGGTGGTCCGCACCGGCGACCTTCGCCGTATCCGGCGGGGGCTGTACTGGCGCGGAACATCGACCCGACTCGGCATGGCTCCCCCGCCTCCGGGCCGTCTCGCTTGCGAGGTGGTCGGCGACACAGGCACCGGACCGAGCGGAAGGAGCGCCGCTCTGGCTCTTGGCCTCTCGACCCAAGTGCCCCGCCAGGAGGCGATCGCTGTGCCGGGAAGAGCGCCTCGCAGTCCCGGTCCCGTCCACTACGTGAGCCGTGGCGCAAGCGCCAAGCGTCGTGATGAGCGTCTCCGCCCGGTCGAGGTGGCGGTGCTCGAGGTGCTGCGAGATTGGAGCGGCCTGGTCGAGATGCCAACCGAGGACGCGGTCAATCGGATAGCGCGACTCGTCGACAGCGGTGCGATCCGACTTGACCGGCTCGCTCGCGCTTCGAAGACCGAGTCGCCTCGGGTCCGCGAACGGCTCCGCCGGTTACTTATTGCGCTCGACCGACCCGAGATCGTCCATGTCATCCGCCCGGCGCGTAGCGAGGCAGTCCGCCACGATCTGGCGCTCGTCGGCTGATCCAATGGCTCGCTTCCGGGACTTAGGGGAGTTCGGACCAACGCTCGACGCGGCCGCCGAGCGTCTCGGGATCAGTCCGACTGCCGTCGAAAAGGACTACTGGGTGAGCGAGGTCCTCCGTGTGCTGGGGCGAGACTTTGGCGGGGACTTCATATTCAAAGGCGGAACCAGCCTTTCAAAGGGCTTTCGGATGGTGGAACGCTTCTCAGAGGACATTGACGTCCTGGTTCTGCCCGGGGAGCGAGGACGCGGAGCGACCGACAAGCTCATGAAAGCCATGGGAGAGGGCGCGGCCAGCGGTATCGGCGGCTCGGGATCGGCCGTCGGTGGGAGTGAGACCGGTCGCCATCGGTCTTACGAGGTGGCCTACCCCGCCAAGCGTGAGCCGACCGCGCTGATCCGAACGAACGTGCTTCTCGAAATGGGTGTCCGGGGTGGACCGCACCCCCACGAGCGTGTGCCGATTGGCTCTCTACTCGGTGATGTGCTCGAGTCCGCCGGGTCCGATCTCAGTGAGTTCGTCGACCTCGAGCCCTTCGACGTTGCGGTGCTTCACCCCGGTCGTACGCTTCTCGAGAAACTCGTCCTCATCCACGCACTGGCCCAGCAGCTCGCCGCCGAGCCGGGTTCGTCGATTGACCGGCGGAGCGGTCGGCACTTCTACGACGTGTATCAGCTCCTTGAAGACCAACGCGTGCTGAATCTTCTCTCCGACCGGGCTCAGACCGAAGAGGTGATGAGCAGCATCGCGGAGATCAATAGTGAATTTTTCGGGAATGGCGACGACATCGAAGTACGACCACTGGAAGGATTCGGCTTCTGCCCCGCGTTCGATTCGAGCAGCGATGTCTCCATCCAACTTCGAGCCACCTACGAAGCCACCATGCCGGCGCTCTATTTCGGGTCGGACCCGCTACCCGATTGGGTGGCGATCTGTCGTCGTGTGGCTGAGCGACGCGACCTTCTCTGACCCGTCAGGTCAACTCCCCGATCAGGGCGGCATCTGTGCTCCCTCTGTGCGCCGAAGCGTCGTTGGCAAGACGTTGGAAGACTCCGCCTCGTGGCCCCGATTCACTCGACATGTGACCGATAAAGACACGTAAAGACACGTCGCAGAATCTGATCTACTGGGGAATCCCACTTCCAACCCTCTGACCTGGGCCTTTGGTGGAGGTGAAGGGACTCGAACCCTCGGCCTCTACATTGCGAAAGTACGGTTCTCAGTGCATTTGACCAGGCTCCTTTCCAAAGAGATTGCTGGTCGCGGCGTTTCGATTTCCCTCATGCTCCCTCACGATCCCTCCCCTTCCCGCACGGTAGAGACACGTAAAAGACACGCCAAAAAACGGCTTGTGGCGTGACCACGGATCGGTACCCAGGTCCATTGCGGCAGGCTCTCGAAATGCGAAGCGAGTGGTGCTCTGCTCCCCTATCAACGACGATCACGCTTACTCGACGCACGACGAGACATTTTCGATCCCTGCCGCGGCGGTGCTCGTTACCGGATACACGACGGAACGCCGATGTTCTGTCCACCGGCCGCCGGTCGACAACCTGTCCGGTTGTCACGCCCTCCAAGCCATCGCCAGCTGGCGTCACCGCTTGCCGGTGCGGCGCCCGACCTTTTCGATCAGAGCAAAGGAACGAGGGGTGAACCCTTCTCCGCCACACGCAACCACGGATCTCGGCCACCGGTCACAGCCACGACAACCTCCTTGCCATTATGCGCCTGACAGCGTCGGGCGGAGAGCCGCCAGTCGATTGGGGTCTCAAGCGTGTCGATCTGGATGATCTTTCCGTCGGTGACAGTGAAGGCCATTACCGCGAGGACTCTGCCGGTGCTAGCCACGATTGCTCCGGCGGCTCCGTTGACGAGGACCGGCCGCACCAACGGGTACAGCTTCGAGTATGTCGCAGTGTGTGACGCTACAGCCTCGGCACCGCGTAGAACGAGCGAGGACTCCTTGCGGAGCGCGCCGCCGTCGATCCGAAGTTCGACCTCTGGATCGAGGACCCCGAGGAGCGCTGCGAAGTCGCCGTCGCGTGAGGCGGCGAAGAACGCGTCGACTACTTCCTTTTGTCGTTCGAGATCGCCATCGGGTTCGGGCACGCCGCCTAACCCTGCGCCGTGCTCGGCTGGCGAGCTGCTGTGTGGCGGCTTCGGATCGGTCGAGGACGCAGGCGATCTCCGAAAAGGGCACGCCGAAGACGTCATGGAGCACAAACGTGAGTCGCTCGGCAGGGTTCAGTGAGTCGAGCACGACTTGGAGGGCCAGCCCGATCGAGTCGGCGATCAGGGCCTCTTGCTCGGGGTCTGCTGAGCCCTCGAGTACGACGACGGGGTCGGGCACATGCACGTCCCAGGACAGGTCGGATCGCAGCCGCCGGGATCGAAGCATGTTGAGGCATATGTGACCCACCACCGTGGTCAGCCAAGCTTGCATGTTCTGGACGTTTTCCGGATGCTGGCTCCCAATTCGAAGCCACGCTTCTTGGAGGGCATCATCGGCCTCGCTCACCGAGCCGAGCATCCGATACGCGACACCCCGCAGATGCGAGCGGTGCTGCTCGAAGCGCGCTCGTCAGCCACTCTCGCTCATCCATGAACAGCAAGCATTCTGCAGATAGGTGATCTGGGTAATTCTGAACTCCGCCCGAAGAATGTGGCTCGTGGCGGCTCTTGCCAAAGAATGCTGCGTAGCTCCGCACTGTCTGCTTCCCGAAGGATTTCTCATTACTGGTAGTGGTAGCTGATGCCGATGGCGAGGGACGCTACTGCCAAAAGCAGGAAGGTCATTGCGCCACCGACGTTGCGGTCGTGCGCCCTTATGTGGACACCCAGGGCGCAGATGAAGTAGAGGACAAGACCGGTGGCGGCGGCGATCCCTATAGTTGGCACGGCCAAGCCGATCACGAGTCCGAGCGCGCCGGACGCCAAGAGAAGACCCAAGGGCACCATCCACTTCTGAGACACCTGTACCTGGTCGGCGACTACCTTGACCGACTCTGCGCCGACGAAGTTCAACGTGGCGGCATAGCCGTTCGCGAGAGCCGCCACGATGGTCACGACGAGGTATGCGATGTGCATACCCCATAGACACTCGGGCGCCCCAAAACCTGACAGGCAACCCGTGACACGCCCGTACCTTCGACCCCGAGGTTCTCCGTGCGCTGCGACTGCCAGCGATCGCCGTTGCACTGCTGTCGATCCTTGAGTGCCAGCCCTGGTGGCACGCATGACACCTGGGGGGCGTTTGACCAAGCCAGGTTGGACGATCGCCGGTGTGCCGTCCTTGTGCGCGCCACCAAGGTCAGTGGCAGTCGCTGACGACACCTCCTTGGCTTGTCCGTCGGGCGAGGTCGAGGGACGCGCACGGAGCCCCCCCCTACAGAAATCGGCATTTCCGCCCCGTCAGCTCATTGATTCGTTAAGACAAATGGTCTCACCTCAAGTTTGACATAGAGGGCTCGACGAAGCGCATGCCCGTCGCGCCCTGCTCAAGCGCATCGGCGATAACGAATGTCACCTGGGACGCACGGCGATGTTGCGATACTTCGCCGAGGTCTCCACGCCGAGATCGACGTTCCGACCATCGACACCATCCGCACGTCGCCGTTCCGAGAAGAGATCGAAGGCGAGTGGGAGAACATGCTCGGCCACCAACTCCCCCAGCCGCTGCCACCTTTCGCCGACTTCTGGTCGACCCTGGACGATGTCTTCGGCTGGCTCGCAGGCACGCTGCGCATCGTCGAGCTCCCCGAGCTTCGCTCGGCAAATTGGACCCCGACTGGGAGGCGCCCAAGGCCATCACTCGTGGAGGCGCGGCGTCCCTCTCGAGTTGCTCCGCTATGCCGGAGTCAACCGCCTGAAGGTCGACATCGACTACCGAGCCGAGAACGGGCGATGGGGATCACGGCGAGTCGAGCCGTACTCACTGCGCTACACCCAAGACGGCAACCTGATCCTCTTCGTCGTCAACGACCAGGGAGCGCTTCGGAGCTACCGAGTCGACCGCATCGCAGGCATCCGTCCAACGACGGCGACCTTCCAGCCCAAGTTCCGAGTCGAATTCTGAGTTTCGTCACCAGAGGACGACCGCCCATCTCCTGCGAAATGTCGCGCACCTTACAGCACCCGAATTCGCTGGGTCGACGTCGACCCCTAAAGACACGTAAAGACACGCCGGAAAATCTGATCTTCTTGGGGATTCCACCTTCAGCCCTCTGACCTGGGCCTTTGGTGGAGGTGATGGGATTCGAACCCACGGCCTCTACATTGCGAACGTAGCGCTCTGCCAGCTGAGCTACACCCCCGCGGAACAACCAAGGATAGTCCGGTACCGCAGGTGCTCAGGAGCCAGCCCGAGGTTGAGGTGGCGGGCTCAGCCTTCCGCGACGCGGCGCTCCTGGTACCCGTCGTCGTCCCAGCCACCCGGATGGCCGGCGACCCCGGGATCCTCGAACCGGCGGGCTTCGGCCCTGCGGGCACGCTGCCGCTCTTGCTGGACCTGAAGCTCCTTGGCGTACCCGATGAGGCCGACCAAGGCCAGCGCGGCCACACCGCTCAGGACGGTGACGATCCAGACCAGGTGCAGGCCAGGGAAGATGCCGATCAACCCGGTCGAGACGGCAACTCCGCCGAGGCAGCGCAGGAGCACGGTGCACCGATTGCGAGCCTGCTCACGCCGGTAGTGCGAGAGATCGGCACTGACCTCGGGTAGACAGACCGGCTCCGGCCGATCGAGAACGCCGACCCGCTCGTAGTGAACGCCTTCACTGTCGTCCACGTCCGCAGCCGCCTCATCGTCGGTGGGGCGAAGAAGGACGAGCTTCGGTCGCGAAGAATCGCTCATCGGCGCAGACGCGGTCTCCGAGACGCCGCCCGGGAGCGCCGTATGCAACCGATATGCCGGCGACACCGTCTTGGGTCCGGCGTGTTCGAGGAGTTGGAGCTGGTGGTGGAAATGGTCGATTGAACCCACACCCTGTCGCTCTCCAAATCGACGCCACGCGCTCGGTGCCAAGACTGCCAACCACAACAGCACTACGAGAACGAGCAGGATCAAAATCGTCACTCCCCCGACGACCTACCTTCTGTTTACGCGAAAAGCCTAATGAAAGGCTCTTTCCAGGTGGTGGATGGTGGGGAAATGCACAGCGCCGACCTCGTCGACACTTCTCCGCTCACCCGGTTGTACCAACCCCACGCGCGGGAATCAAGGGGATCGACCCTCTTTCGGTTGCGGTCAGAGTGCGCGACCCCACCACCGGCCATCGGTGCAGCCGACCGTGACCGGGATTGCGAAACAGGCTGAGACGTTCTCGGATGTGATGACCTCGTCGAGCGGTCCCGCCGCAATGACGCGGCCGGCCGAGACCAAGCCGCCGTGGGTGAACCCGGGCGGGATTTCCTCGCAGTGGTGGGTGACCAGGACGAGGGGAGGACTGGCCGCGTCGGCGGCGAGCCCCGCCAGGTGGACCAGCAGCCGCTCGCGGGCGCCGAGATCCAAACCGGCGAAGGGCTCGTCCAACAAGATCATCTCCGGCTCACTCATCAAAGCCCGGGCCAGGAGTACCTGCTGGCGTTCGCCTTCTGAGATCACGCCGAACGAGCGGTCGCCCAACTCGCCCACCCCGCCGCGCTCCAACAGCTGGTCGGCCTTCTCCCAGTCGGCACTCGAGTACGAGTTCCACCACGTCTCCAGCGCACCGTGGCGACCGCTGGCCACGACCTCGCGTGCCGTGACGTCCGTCCTCAGCTGACGGGTCACCGCGCCACTGACGAGGGCGACCCGGGGACGCAGGGTCCGCACATCGACCCGCCCGAGGCGCTGCCCGAGGATCTCCACCGTCCCGGCGCTCGGCCAGAGCCGAGCGCCGGCCACCTGCAGCAGCGTCGTCTTGCCTGAACCGTTGGGTCCAAGGATGACCCAGCGCTCCCCGCCGCAGAGCCGCCAATCCACTCCTGCGAGGACGGCGACGCCGTCACGGCGGACGGTGACGCCGCTGAGTTCGAGGACCTGGACGCCGGGTGAGGTCGGAGTGCCTGGGCTCACGCCCCGGCGCGGTCGCCGAGCCGTCGACCGATGCGCCCGATCAGGCCCGAGCAGCATTGGGCCCAGGTGCGCTCTCCGGCCAGCCAGAGCCAGACTTCGCGTTGGTAGCTCGTGACGACCAGGGCCAAGTCGTCACGATGCATCCCGGCAGAGTCGAGAATGCGCCAGCGGGACCAGAGCCAGTCCACCAGACCCTCGTCGCCCACCAGAACGTCGTCGATCGCCGCGCCGTCGAGGATGGTGGAGAGCCAGCGCTCGGCCAGCACCGTCGGCTCTTCGGGCATGTGCAGCACAGGAGCTGCTGCCGTCGCGGTCATCGGCGTATGTAGACCGGCTGGCGGTCGGTTCCCTCGTACCCGCGCACGTGCTCTTCGAATTCGATGAAGAGCGGCGCATCGGGGTCGAGCTTGCGCTGCAGGGAACGGTTGGCGATCTTCTTGTCCAACGCGTCCAGGCGCAGGAGCGCCGCCGGGTCGTCCAAGCCGCGTACGTCGAGCTTCGAGCGTGCCGCTTGGAAGGCCAGGCGCCCACGCTCGGTGCGGACCAGCACGCTCGTCCACCCGGTCATCGAGCCCACGCTGCCGACCGAGATGTCCGCCGAGCGTCCGAGGAAGTCGGCGCACTCGTCGCAGCCCTTGAGGGCCGCACCGTGGAAGTCCTTCACTGGTTCGTCGATGGCCAGCTCGCCGTCCCGGTACTCGACGATCATGCGGCCACGGATGACGTCCATCTTCGAGACGCGGTCGAGGTCCACGCCCCGCTTGTCTCGCAATTCTCGCAAGGTGAGCGCTTCGTAGTCGAAGTTCTTGGTACACATCAGCGCGATCGACAGCACGACCGCGTCGACCCGATGGGCCCCGGTGGGCCAGCGCCGTGCCTGCATGGCCCGCAGGCCCTGGACCTCACACGGCGTCCCCACCACGGCGATGCGCGGCTTGGCGGGCAGCGAATACTTCGAGAGGTCGAGCTCGGCCAGGGCCATGGTCTGGTTGTAGAAGCTGCCCGACGCGGCGCGGACCTCGTCCGCCGTGGTGGCGATGGTGGCCACGCCCTTCCACTGCTCGTCGGGGTCCGCGCTCGGCTTGGAGACCAGGGCCCCGTCGATCTCGCCCGACGCCAGCAGTCCGATGAGCAGCGCACTGACGGCCCCGCCGTCCTGGACGTCGTCCATCTGCGCGCTGGCCCGGACCGCGTAGCTCTCGACCACCGCGCCCAGACCGTCTGCGGGAGGTCCACCACTGATCTTCCAATAGGTGTCCGCCGAGTCGGAACGAGTCTGCGCCGCCACGACGTCGGCGTCCTCATCACCGGTCACCGTCGACGGCGGCCACAGCGCCTCGTAGCGCAGGCCGCCGCGCGGGCAGAAGTCCCAGCACAGCGAGCAGCCGGTGCACATCTTCACCAGCTCGGGCAGGTCGGTGTCCTCGTCGATGCCGATGGAGTTCGACGGGCAGACCGCGACGCACGTGCCGCACTGAATGCAGCGGCCGGCGTCGATGACGCCGGCCTCGAGCTCCCAGAACCAGACCTTTCCGGGCGGCTCCTCAATCCCGTTCATCTGCTCGCGCAGTCGGTAGCGCTTCACGGGGCCACCGCCTCGACGGCACCGCGCAGCGTCAAGCGCAGATCTTCGGGGCTGGTCCGGCGCGACCACTGGTAGAAGGCTTCGCCCGGGCGGTGCTCATCGCGGTAACGCTCCACGATCCGCACCAGCGCGTCGGGGACCTGGTCGACCGGCATGGCTCCGGTGAGCCAGTCGATGAACGCGGCGTCGGGTCCGAGGGAACCGCCCAGCCCGATGTCGACCGCTTCCTCGATGTGCTCCGCCACATGGGCGATGTCGCCCCGGAAGCCGATGTCCGCGATCTGGGGCTGCGCACACGAGGCCGAGCAGCCCGAGAAGTGCATGCGGATCACTCCGGCGTCGCGCTGGTCACCGTCAGAGAGCTGCGCATCGAGCGCCCGCGCCCACTTGACGGCGCGCTCCTTGGTCTCGACCACGGCGAAGCGGCAGAACTCCGAGCCCGTGCAGGCCACGACCCCCCGCTCGAAGGGGCCGGGGAACGGCGAGTAGGTCTGCAACAGGCCCTCGGCCAGCAGATCGTCGAGCCGGTCTTCGGGCACCCCCGAAATGACGAAGTTCTGATCGGTCCCGATCCGGACGTCGCCGTCGCCGTAGGTCTCGGCCAGGCGGGCCAGCTCGATCAGCTCGATCCCGTGCATGCGACCGACCGGCACCGAACACCCGACGTAGACCAGGCCTGCCTGCTTCTGTGGATGGACGCCGACGTGGTCGCCCCGGAACCGGGTGGTGAGTTCCCGGCCGGCCGGCTCGAAGGCGAAGTTCGTGCGCTCGTCGAGTGCGGCACGGAAACCCTCCGGGCCGAGCTCCTGGGCCAGGTACCGCATGCGGGCCAGCCCGCGGTTCTCCCGGTTGCCCAGTTCACCGAAGAGTTGGGCGACGCCCCGGCTCAGCTCGACGGCCTGGTCGGGTGCAATGAAGAGGTCGATGTCCGAGGCCATGCGCTCACCGTCGGAGAGGCCGCCCCCGATGAGCACGTTGAAGCCGACGGTACCGTCGGAGCGCTCGGCCGGCCACAGGCCGATGTCGTTGATCTCGACCCGGGCACAGTCCTCGGTGCAGCCGGTGACCGCGATCTTGAACTTGCGGGGCAGGTTGGCGTACTCGCGGTTCCCGGTGAAGTAGGCAGAGATGGCTTGCGCCACCGGGAAGGCGTCGACGACCTCGTCGGCATCGATCCCCGACACCGGGCACGAGCAGACGTTGCGGGCGGAGTCGCCACAGGCCTGGACGGTGGTCAGGCCGACCTCCCAGAACCGTTGCCAAATGCGGGGCACGTCGGCGATCCGGATCCAATGCAGCTGAATGTCCTGACGTGTGGTCAGGTCGGCGTAGCGATTCCCGAAGACCGGGCTGTCGTCCGGCCCCTCGGCGAAGGCGTCGGCCGCCACGCCGACCTCGCGCACCTGGGCCGCCGTCATGATCCCGCCCGGCACCTTGATCCGCATCATGAAGGCGTCGCCGCCCTGACGCTGCGGGTACATGCCGACCCATTTCATCCGCTCCATCTCGCCTGGCACCGTGTTGATGGAGGCGGCACCCTGCTTGGAGTAGGTGTCGATGACCGCCTGCGCCACCTCGAAGGGATGGCGCTGGAGCTTCATCTGCTCGACGGGGTTGAGCTCACCGATCTCGCGGTAGGGACGGATGAATTTGAGCCCACGGTCGCGCCGACCGCGGAACTCCATTCCATAGGGATTGTCGAGGTCACGCGGCACTAGACGTGCAGGCCACACTCGGATTTGTCGAGCCCGGCCCAGCGGCCGGCGCGGGGGTTCTCGCCCAGGGCCACGGGTCGCGTCGTCGGCGCACAGCCGATGGAGAGGTACCCGCGCGCCACCAGTGGGTGCTCGGGCAGGTCGTGGTCGGCCAGGTAGGTCTTCACATCCGCATCCGTCCAGGTCACGAGCGGATTGACCTTGACCAGGCCGAAAGAGGCATCCCAGCTGACGACCGGGGCGTCCGCCCGGGTCGGTCCATCCGAGCGCTTCAGGGAAGTCAGCCAGGCGGCCTTCCCCGACACGGCCCGGCGGAGCGGCTCGACCTTGCGGAACTGGCAGCACTTCTCCGTGCCGCACGGATGTGCCGCCGCCTCTGGACCGGGCCTGGTCACCGTCAGATTGAGGTCGTAGCGAGCCCGCACCTGCTCGACGAAGGAGAGCGTCTCGGGGAAGTGCGCCTCGGTGTCGAGGAAGATGACCTCGATGTCCGGCACGACCTTCGTGGCCAGGTCGATGAGCACGATGTCCTCGAAGGACGCCGCCAGGACCAGGGATTCACCGAAGTTCTCGGCCGCCCAACGGATGACCGAACTCGGCGGCGCCGTCTCGAATTCCTCGCTGACCTCCGCCAGCTCTTCGGCCGTCCACAGCTGATCCCTCACTCTGGTCTCCGTCACCGATCTTCACCTTCCAATGGGGCGATTTGGGGCGATCGGGGTTCCTGTGGCCCGTCGCCGGCGCTTGACGCACGTCCGAATACGACGGTTAGTATATATGACCAAACAGGTCATAAATCGAGAGGTCCCATGGACACCGCTGCCGCCCTCCGCCCAGCCCAACCCAGCGCAACCCCCAGCTCCCAGGGGAGCGGCGCATCAGTGACGCCCCTGGTCAGGCCGGTGGAGCACCCCCTCGGGCACCTCGATCTCCTCGAGTCGCTGGCTATCTTCATCATGCGCGAAGTGGCGGCTGAATCGGAACGGCCCGTCCTCCTTTTTAGCGGAGGCAAGGATTCGGCGGTGTTGCTCCACCTGGCGGCCAAGGCGTTCGCCCCGGGTCGGATCCCCTTCCCGGTCATGCATGTGGACACGGGCCACAACTTTCCCGAGGTGCTCTCCTACCGGGACGCCCAGGTGGAGTCGGTCGGAGCCCGGCTCCTCGTGGCCAGCGTCCAGGAGTCGATCGATCAGGGTCGCGTGGCGGACCCGGGCCCCGGCGGCATGCGCAACCGCCTCCAGACGACCACCCTGCTCGACGCCATCAACGCCAACGGGTTCGACGCCGCCTTCGGCGGGGCCCGGCGAGACGAGGACAAGGCCCGGGCCAAGGAGCGGGTGCTCTCCTTCCGCGACTCGTTCGGTCAGTGGGACCCGAAGCGCCAGCGACCCGAGCTCTGGCAGCTCTACCAAGGCACCGTGCGCCCCGGCGAACACCTGCGTGCCTTCCCCCTCTCCGACTGGACGGAGCTCGACATCTGGCAGTACATCCGGCGGGAGCGGATCGAGCTGCCGTCGATCTACTACGCGCACGAACGCGAGGTCGTCGAGCGCGACGGCATGTTGCTCGCCCTCAGCGAGTGGGTGAGCCCGCAGGGATCCGAAGAGGTCCGCAAGGAGACCGTGCGCTTCCGCACGGTGGGCGACGCCACCTGCACCGGGGCGGTGCGCTCCGGAGCCGACACGGTCGAGGAGATCATTCGCGAGGTCGCCGGTTCCCGGATCTCCGAGCGGGGCGCCACCAGGGCCGACGACCGCTTCTCGGAGACGGCAATGGAGGACCGCAAGCGCGAAGGATATTTCTAGGCCCATGACCACCCTCCCCGGCTCGCCGCCGGCCGGCGCCGAGCTGGGCGCGGACACCATGGACCTCCTCCGCTTCGCCACCATCGGGTCGGTGGACGACGGCAAGAGCACGCTTATCGGCCGGCTCCTCTTCGACACCCGCCAGCTCTTCGACGACCAGCTGACCGCGATCGAGACGGCCAGCGAGCGCCGTGGCCTGGGTGAGGTCGACCTCTCGTTCGTGACCGACGGCCTGCGGGCCGAGCGCGAGCAAGGCATCACGATTGATGTGGCCTATCGCTATGCCGCCACGCCCCACCGCAAGTTCGTCATCGCAGACTGCCCGGGGCACGTCCAGTACACCAGCAACATGGCCACCGGCGCGTCGACGGCCGAC
This sequence comes from uncultured Acidimicrobiaceae bacterium, assembly GCA_963726545.1. Taxonomy (GTDB): domain Bacteria; phylum Actinomycetota; class Acidimicrobiia; order Acidimicrobiales; family RAAP-2; genus Bog-473. Next base: position 12,938 of record CAVSCV010000009.1, read on the forward strand.
CTGGCGCTCGTCCTGGTCGATGCCACGGCCGGCCTGCGCGAGCAATCACGGCGACACATCTGCATCGCAGCGCTGCTCGGCGTCGACCAGCTGGTCGTCTGCGCCAACAAGATGGACCTGGTCGAGTGGGACCGTTCGGCCTATCAGCGCATCGTCGACGAAATGGAGGCGTTGGCTCATCGGCTCGGGATCACCTCGTGCACGGTGATCCCGATCTCGGCCCTCAACGGGGACAACGTGGTGGCACGGTCCGACGCCGCCCCCTGGTACGACGGGCCCACGGTGCTCGACGCCCTGGAGTCGGCCACGGCAGGAGGCTGGGCCGCCCAGCACGGCATCGGTCGTGGCAGTGGGGCCCGCCTCCCCGTGCAGTGGGTACTGCGCCAGCCCGGCGGCGGGCGGACCTATGCCGGGATGGTCAACGGGGGGCCGTTCCGGGTCGGGGACCAGGTCGTGGTCCTGCCTCAGGGGGCCCACACGACCGTGCGGGCCCTGGAGACGGCGGACGGCCCACTCCAGCGGGCGGAGGTGGGCCAGTCCATCTCGCTCAAGCTGGCCGATCACCTCGACGTCTCGCGGGGCGACCTGATCGCCGCCGCGGAGGCTCCTCCCGAGGTCAAGGAGGAATTCGAAGCCACGGTGTGCTGGTTCCAAGAGCGGCCGCTCAAGGCCGGCGACCGGCTCCGGCTCAAGCACACCACCCGGGTCACCCCGGTCGTGGTGGAACGGGTCAACGGGACCTTCGACGTGAACGAGCTCCACGTGAACGAGGCCAGCGAGCTGCGCGAGAACGAAATTGGCGTGGTCACGCTGCGCACCGCCACCCCTCTCGCCGTCGACCCCTACGAAGCCGACCGCATCACGGGCAGCTTCGTCCTGATCGACGAGCTGAGTTTCGCCACCATCGCGGCGGGCATGGTCGGGCCACCCCGGCTCCATGACTGAGCGGCCCGCCGGCCCGCCCTCCTACTACCCGGTCTCGCTCGATCTCTCGAACCGCCCCTGCCTCGTCGTGGGTGCAGGGGCAGTGGCAGCCCGCAAGGCGCGGGGCCTGCTCGACTGCGGCGCCCGGGTCACGGTGATCGCCCCGGACATCGGCGGGGACATGAGGTCCCTGACCTCCAGGCTTGAAGCACTCGAGCCCCGGGCCTTCCGGCCTGGCGACGCCGCCGGTTTCCGTCTTGTCGTCACGGCCACGGGCGATCCCGCGGTGGACGGCGCAGTGGCGGCCGAAGCGGATGCGGCCGGCGTGTGGGTGAACAGTGCCGACGATCCGGCGCACTGCTCGTTCATCCTCCCGGCCGTCCACCGCGACGGCGCCGTGACCATCGCGGTGTCGACGGGCGGTCTGAGCCCCGCGCTGGCCGTCTGGCTCCGGAACCGGCTGGCCGCGTTGAGCGGGAGCGGTCTGGGTGCGTTGGCGGAGTTGCTCAGCGAGGCCCGGCAACAGCTACAAGCCGAAGGGATTCCGAGTGACACCGTCGATTGGGCGATGCTGCTCGACGGCGAACTTCCATCGCTTGTGCGCGCGGGCGACCTCGACAATGCGCGCGCGAATTTTGCGCAGCGTCACCTCCCCTTAAAACGCCGTTAGTCCTTTTGGCCCTTCCGGCACGTACCGAACCGGTCCAAAGTCGGCCCGCGACCCGCATGCCGCGCGGGATCGCCGGTTCGAGGAGGGCGCATGATGGTGTCGGGGATTCCACGACGGCGGGAGCTGGGCGCGACGGACCACATGACGTCCGCCAGCCTCGAGACAGCGGCACACCGGTCCGCGCCTGTGATCGTCCTGTCGTTGGTCATGCTCCTCGCCTGCGTCGGGACGCTGATCTCCCCGGCCAAGAAGGCCGGGGCCAGCACCACGGTGTTCGCATCGGGCCAGGTCTTCGCGTCGGTCGGTTTCTCGAATGTCGGCGTCTACGACCCGAGCTCGGGGAACCTGCTCAACACGCTCACCGACGACACCAACGAGCAGTTCACGACCGGAAGCGCCTTCGACGCCAGCGGCAATTTCTACGTGACCGACGACTACGCCGGCGACGTCAGCGAGTTCTCACCAGACGGTACACCGCTCGGCCAATTCGCGACCGGGCTCGTGAACCCACTCTCCCTTGTCTTCGACAACCAGGGCGACCTGTACGTGGGACAGCAGACCACGCCCTACGTCGCCGAGTTCTCACCCACGGGGCAACGGCTGCCCGACATCGGCCCGCTGGCCACGGAGCTCCTCGGTGACGACTGGATCGACCTCGCCTCCGACCAGTGCACCTTGTATTACACGTCGGAGGGCTCTGACATCGAGCGCTACAACAAGTGCACCAACACCCAGGAGTCCAACTTCAATGCAGCACCGCTGGCCGGATCGGCCGCCTACGAGGTCCGCATCCTGGCCGACGGTGACGTGCTCGTCGCCGACTCCACCGCGGTCTACATGCTCGACCAAAACGGAAACGTGATCCAGACCTATTCCTGCGACTCCATGCCGGGTTGCCAGGGTCAGCTCTTCGCGGTTGCGGTCGACCCGAGCGGCACCTCGTTCTGGACCGGCGACTCTTTCTCGGGGAATATCTGGCAGATCAACCTGGCCACCGGCGCCGTCATGCGAACGATCAACAGCGGATCGGGCTTCCTCTTCGGCCTCTCGGTCGATGACGAGCTCACCGTGGCCACGACGCCGAGCACCGTGGCTGCGACACCCACGACCTTGACACTGAACCCAGTCTCGAGCGACTTTTCGTCCCCGACTGAGGTCTCAGGGGTCTTGACGGAATCGTCAACCGGCGCCCCGGTTCCCAACGAGCCGGTGACCTTCACGCTCAATGGCTCCGAGTCCTGTACCGCCACGACGGACGACAACGGAGAGGCCGAGTGTGTCATCACCCCGACCGAACCTTCGCAGAGCTACACGCTCTCGGCATCGTTCCCCGGTGACTCCTCTCAGAGCACGCCGATCGGCTCGAACAGCTCGTCGACGACTTTCACCGTCAATCCCGACACCAGCACTCTGACCTACACGGGCCCAACCTCGGCCGTGAACGGCCAGCCGGTGACCCTGACGGCCAACCTCAGTACGGACACGCCGACCGCCGACACGCCGTTGCCCACCAAGGTGGTCACGATCTCCATCGGCTCGGGCTCGACCGCACAGTCCTGCAGCGACACGTCCGACGCCGACGGGAACGTGAGTTGCTCGGTTCCCACGGTCGACCAACCTGCCAGCAGCGAGCCGGTGACGGCGACGTTCACCGGCGACGCCTACAACACACCGTCGAGTGCCACGAGCACCATGACGGTCACCGAGCCCACCACACTTGCCGTCAGCTCTGCCACGAACGACTACTCGGACTCGACCACGATCTCGGGCTCGTTGACGGACACCATTACCAACGCAGCGATTGTCGGGGAACCCGTTCTCCTGACGCTCGATAGTCACGAGACCTGCACCGCCACGACCGACTCGACCGGCACCGCGTCGTGCAGTGTCACCCCGTCGGAACCTGCCGGGACCTACCCACTCACGGGGAGCTTCGTCGGCGATGCCAACGCGCCGCTCCAGCTCATGGCTTCGACCGGCGCAGCGCAGTTCGTGGTGACACTCGAGGAAAGTTCATTGGCCTACACCGGGGCCCCCACAGCTCTGAACGGCCAGTCCTACGTCGCGTCCGGGGTCCTGACGAGCGACGGGTCGACGCCGATCGTGGGTCGCACGGTGTCCTTCACCCTCGGGACCGGAAGTGCCGCCCAGTCCTGTTCGGGCAGCACGGACGCGTCCGGAGCCGCGGCGTGCACCATCGCCTCGGTGGCGCAACCTCCTGGACCGGTGCCGGCCACCGCCAGCTTCGCCAGTGACGGCTACTACCGGCCGGCCAGTGCAGCATCCACCGTCAACCTGCCTGAAGGGACGCAACTCACACTCATCCCGACGACAGGGACTTATGGCACGCCCACACCGATCTCCACGACGCTGGTGAACACCTACACCGACCAGCCGGTGGCCAACGAACCGGTGACCCTCACCGTGAATGGCACTCAGTCGTGTTCGGCGACGACCAACGCCTCGGGGACCGCCACCTGCTCCATCTCTCCCACCGAACCTACAGGCACCTACTCGGTGACCAGCTCGTTCGGTGGCGACAGCTCCATCTCGCCACAGCTACTCCCAACCAGCGGCTCGGGCTCGTTCACCGTGACGCCCGCGCCCACCACCCTGACCTACACGGGAACCACTTCGGTCGTGAACGGGCAACCGGCCACACTGTCGGGGGTACTCACCTCCAATGCACCGACACCTGGTGGGGGCCTGGGCGGCCAGACGCTCACCTTCACCCTGGGAACAGGGAGCTCGCTGCAGGCCTGTACGGCGACGACCAACCCGAGCGGGGCGGCGAGTTGCACCATCGCATCGGTGAACCAAACCACCGGCAGCACGGGCATCTCGGTGAGCTACTCCGGAAACGGTGACTACCAGTCCTCGACCACGGCCTCGACGGCCACGGTCCATACGCCGACCACCTTGTCCGTGACCGCGGCCACGGGAATCTATTCGGGACCCACCACGATCTCGGGCACGTTGACCAACTCGGTGACCGGGCAGCCCATCGGCAACGAGCCGGTCACGCTGACCCTCAACGGCAGCCAGTCCTGCACGGCGCGCACCAACTCCTCGGGTGTGGCCTCCTGCAGCGTCACCCCCACCGAGCCGGCCGGGTCCTATCCCCTCGGCGGGTCCTTCACCGGGGATACCTCCACCGCGCCCGGGCTGCTCCCGAGCGCAGGCACGAACACGTTCGTGGTCACCACCGCGCCGACCACCGTGGCCTACACAGGAACGACCATCGTGGTGAGCGGCTCGTCGACCATCCTGTCCGCCACCCTGACGACGGCCGGAGGCAGCCCGCTCTCAGGGCAGCCCGTCGTGATCACGGTCGGCTCGGGTTCGAGTGCCCAGAGCTGCACCGCGACGACCAACTCGTCGGGAGCGGCCTCCTGCAGCATCGCGACCGTCAACCAGACATCCGGAACGACACCCATCAGTGTCACCTTCGGGGGAAACTCCTACTACCACTCGTCGGGTACCTCGATCACCGGGATCGTTGCGGCACCACCCTCGGGTGGGGGCGGGTTCGTGGTCGGCGACGTCTCGGCCGGCAAGCCGACCCCAGGAACCCGGGTGAACTTCTGGGGTTCGCAGCTCTGGAAGACGAACCAGTTCAGCGGGGTCAACAACGCCCCAGCCTCCATGAAGGGGTACATCGACAACGCTCCCAGCTACACCTGCGGTGCAGCGTGGACGTCGAACCCGGGGAACAGCTCCAATCCGCCAGCGACCATTCCTGATTACATGCTGGTCGTTGTCGCCAGCTCTATCCAAAAGTCGGGCTCGACCGAGTACGGGAACATCGAGCACATCGTCGTGGTCTCGGTCGTACCCGGCTACGGACCAGCGCCGGGACACGACGGCTACGGGAGCATCGTCGCCACTCTGTGCTGAGGACGACGCACCACAATGGGGAACGGGGAAAGGACGCCCAGGCGGCGTGCACGCGCCGCTGCATCTCGCCGTCTCCGACAGCGACGCCGATTCGAGCCCTTACGATCCCGCGACGAGACCGGGCCAGTGCCGGGACAACCGGACAGCAATTCTGGCCAGGCGGCAACGGGCGGTAGTCCTTTTGTCCCTTACGGCGGTGCCGGTTTCCCGTCATATTCGCTGACGACACGTACGTCTTCTACGACGAAACGACACCAAGTGGTCCGGACCGCGCGTCCGCAACGCCACTGCGTTCTCGTCGGGGGACATGCGAACAGGACACGGCATCTGGGGAGCCGTGCAATGCGAGGGGGCGTATGAGACTGTCCATGGCACGTTCGTCTGGAGACGGGAACGGCATCGCCGATGCCGGGCCGGAACTCTTCAGCACCGTGTGGCGCCGGGTCACCCTCCTCGTCACCGCCGTACTCATCCTCGCCTGCGTCGGGACGCTGATCTCCCCGGCCAAGAAGGCCGGGGCCAGCACCACGGTGTTCGCATCGGGCCAGGTCTTCGCGTCGGTCGGTTTCTCGAATGTCGGCGTCTACGACCCGAGCTCGGGGAACCTGCTCAACACGCTCACCGACGACACCAACGAGCAGTTCACGACCGGAAGCGCCTTCGACGCCAGCGGCAATTTCTACGTGACCGACGACTACGCCGGCGACGTCAGCGAGTTCTCACCAGACGGGACACCGCTCGGCCAATTCGCGACCGGGCTCGTGAACCCACTCTCCCTCGTCTTCGACAACCAGGGCGACCTGTACGTGGGACAGCAGACCACGCCCTACGTCGCCGAGTTCTCACCCACGGGGCAACGGCTGCCCGACATCGGCCCGCTGGCCACGGAGCTCCTCGGTGACGACTGGATCGACCTCGCCTCGGACCAGTGCACCTTGTATTACACGTCGGAGGGCTCTGACATCGAGCGCTACAACAAGTGCACCAACACCCAGGAGTCCAACTTCAATGCAGCACCGCTGGCCGGATCGGCCGCCTACGAGGTCCGCATCCTGGCCGACGGTGACGTGCTCGTCGCCGACTCCACCGCGGTCTACATGCTCGACCAAAACGGAAACGTGATCCAGACCTATTCCTGCGACTCCATGCCGGGTTGCCAGGGTCAGCTCTTCGCGGTTGCGGTCGACCCGAGCGGCACCTCGTTCTGGACCGGCGACTCTTTCTCGGGGAATATCTGGCAGATCAACCTGGCCACCGGCGCCGTCATGCGAACGATCAACAGCGGATCGGGCTTCCTCTTCGGCCTCTCGGTCGATGACGAGCTCACCGTGGCCACGACGCCGGCCGTGGACAACACGACGAGCACCACGCTCACCATCAATCCGGTCACCGGGAACTTCTCCTCGCCCACCCCGGTCTCGGGCACCCTCACGGACTCCAATACCGGCGAGCCGGTCGCCAATGAGCCGGTGACCTTCACGCTCAATGGCTCCGAATCCTGTACCGCCACGACGGACGACAACGGAGACGCCTCGTGCATCATCACCCCGACCGAACCATCGAGTTCGTACACCTTGACGGCGTCCTTCCCGGGTGACACCACGACGACGACTCCGATCGGCTCGGACAGCTCGTCGAGCACGTTCACCGTCAATCCCGACACCAGCACCCTGACCTACACGGGCCCAACCGCGGCCGTGAACGGCCAGCCGGTGACCCTGACGGCCAACCTCAGTACGGACACGCCGACCGCCGACACGCCGTTGCCCACCAAGGTGGTCACGATCTCCATCGGCTCGGGCTCGAGCACACAGTCCTGCAGTGCCACGTCCGACGCCGACGGCAACGTCACCTGCACCGTTGCGGCCGTGAACCAACCCAGCGGCACCGAGCCCATCGGCGCGGCCTTCACCGGCGACGTCTACGACACGCCGTCGACTGCCACGAGCACCATGACGGTCACCGAGCCCTCGACGCTCACCGTCAACTCGACCAGCGGGTCCTACAACTCCCCGACCACGATCTCGGGGGTCCTGACCGACTCCAACACCGGCCTGCCGGTGCCCGGCGAGCCGGTCGTCTTCACCGTGGCGACGCAGACGTGCACCGGGCAGACCGACGACACCGGCACCGCCTCGTGCAGCATCACGCCCAGCGAGGCCTCGGGCAGCTACACGGTCACCGGCAACTTCACCGGGGACGCGAGCCAACCCGTGCCCCTGACCGGGAGCACGAATACGGGCACCCTCACGGTGACCCCGGCCAATACCACCCTGACCTACACCGGGCCGACCTCGACCACCGACGGGCAGCCCATCACGCTGTCGGGCAATCTCACGACCAACGGCACCCCGCTGCCAGGGCAGCCCGTCACGCTGACCCTGGGCTCGGGCGGCTCGCCGCAGTCCTGCTCGGGCACCACCGACGGCAACGGGAACGTGAGCTGCGCCATCGGTGCGGTCAACCAGCCCGTCGGCCCGACGCCGGTCACCGCCACCTACGCCGGCAACACGTACTACGCCAGCTCGACCGTGACCGGCAGCGTGCAGGTCGGACCGGTCCAGGTCTCGACGACGCTGACCGTGGCCCCGGTGACCGGCACCTACGGGAGCCCGGTCACCGTGTCGGGCACCTTGGTCAACAACTACACCAACACGCCGGTGGCGGGAGAGACGGTGGTCCTCAAGGTGAACGGGACCCAGTCCTGCTCGGCCACGACGAACGCCTCGGGGGTCGCCTCCTGCACCGTCATCCCGAACGAGCCGGCCGGGACCTACACGGTCAGCGGTTCGTTCAGCGGAGACACCCACACGGTGCCCATCCTGTTGTCCAGCACCGGCTCCAACACCTTCACCGAGACCAAGGCGCCCACCACGCTGACCTACACCGGCAGCACATCGGTGACCAGCGGCCACACGCCCACGCTCTCGGCCACGCTGACGTCGAACGGCACGCCCCTCTCCGGGCAGACGGTGACCTTCACCGTGGGCTCGGGCAGCTCGGCCCAGCGCTGCAGCGGCACCACCAACTCGGCCGGGAACGTGAGCTGCACCATCTGCAACTTCAACCAGAACGCCAGCCCGCTCCCGGTCACCGTGACCTACGGGGGGAGTGGGTACTACTCCTCCTCGGGCACATCGGCCTCGGTGACCGTCAGCACCCCGACCTCGCTCTCGGTCAGCGCGGCCACTGGCACGTACGGCCAGAGCACGGCGGTCACCGGCACGTTGACCAACGCGGTCAACGGCTATCCGATCAGCGGCCAGACGATCACTCTGACCTTGGACGGCAGCCAGTCGTGCACCGCCACCACCGGAAGCACCGGGAAGGGTTCCTGCTCCATCACACCGACCGAGAGCGCAGGGACCTACACCCTCAGCGGTACGTTCGCCGGCAACACGGCCACCTCGCCGGTACTGGTGGCCAGCAGCGGGTCCAACCACTTCGTGGTCAATGGGGCGCCGACCTACCTGAGCTACACGGGTCCGACCACGGCGACGCCCGGCCAGTCGATCACCCTGTCGTCCATGCTGACCAGCAGTGGCACGGCGCTCGGCGGCCAGCCCGTGACCATGACACTGGGGACGGGCCGCTCGGCCCAGAGCTGCTCCGCCACGACCAATGCGTCGGGCGTGGCTTCCTGCACCATCGCCGACGTCAACCAGGTGTCGGGTTCGGTCGCCGTGACCGTCTCCTACGCCGGTAATGGCTACGACGCCGGCTCGAGCACATCGGGCAGCGTGTCCATCCGCTGTGGCAGTGGCAGCGGTGGCGGTGGGAGCGGCGGCAGCTACGGCGGCGGCTCCGGCGGGGGTGGGTCCGAGCCCCCGAAGGGTGGAGGCGGCTGCGGCTACAACTGATTCTCCTGAGGGGAGCCCAGCCCGGTCCTGAGCCGCCGGGCACCCAAACCCCTCTCGAACGAGGACGCGACCCAGACCGGGTCGCGTCCTCGTCGCGTCAGGGCTGGGCGATCATCAGCACGGTGCCGAGCAACAAGAGGACGAGGGCGGCACTGGCCGCCCGCACCATGACGGTGGCGTCGCGCCCTGCCGCGCCCACCTCGGGAGCCGTGCCGTCGTCGGACGCCAAGCCTGCCTGGACCCGGCGCTCCGCCGGATAGAGCACGCCCTCGGCCAATAGGGCCACCACGACGAAGATGACCAGGCCTCCCATGACCCAGCCGTCGCGCAGGCCGTAGGCCCCCTGGCTCATGGCCAGCAGCGCGAAGCCGAAGATCGGGATGCCCCAGATGGCCCGGCCGGCCCAGTTGACCCCGGGACGGAAGTAACGCCGCACGGGCTCGGGGAGCGGCACCGACGCCGTGAGGAGCCGGCGCAGTCGGGCCGCCGTGGCGGCCGCCGTGACCGTGGTGACGATCCCGACCACCACGCACACCACGTGGAGCAGGAGCACGATGTCGAAGGCGGCGCCGTCGGGCTGGTGGTGCATGCCCGACATGTTCTCCCATGGCCCGTCCGGCGCAGGTGAACCCTCTGTGACCGTGGCGTCATTCCGGCCGGCACACCCTGTACCGTGGGAGGTGGAGGGAAATGATGAGATTACGTGGAAGAGTGGCGGAACCACCGCTGAGAGCGCATCGATGAACCAGCTCCGTCTGGACCCGCTGTCCGGTCGCTGGGTGGTGGTCAGCCCCGGTCGTGCCGAGCGGCCCTACTCGTTCGTGACCCGCTCCCACATGCCCGACGCCCTGGACCGGCCCTGCCCCTTTTGCCCGGGCAACGAGGAGGAGACCCCTCCCGCGCTCGAGACCTACGGGCCGACCGGCAACTGGCTCGTGCGGGTCGTGCCCAACCTCTACCCCGCCTTCGAGGGTGACGAGCCCTTCGTGGTGGCCAACCGCGGGCCCGTCTTCACCCAGGCTTCGGCCGGCGGCATCCACGAGATCCTGATCTTCTCGCCCGAGCACGACCTCACCCTGGGCCAGCTCACACGGGAGCAGGTCGAGCTGGTCATGGCGGCCCTACGCGACCGGCTCGAGGAGCACGCTTCGCAGCCCAACCTCCGCTACACCCAGGCCATTGTGAACTCGGGCCGCGAGGCTGGGGCCTCGGTCGAGCACCCGCACGGGCAGCTGCTGGGGATGTCCTTCATTCCGCGCGAGCTGGCCGAGGAGCAGGCCCGGTTCGCTCGCTTCGTGGGTTCGTGCCTCCTGTGCACCACCATCGAGGCCGAGGAGGACAGCGGGCAACGCGTCATCTATGCCAACGACCGAGTCGTGGTGGTGTGCCCCTTCTGGAGCTCACTGCCCTACGAAATGCTGGTCATGCCGCGCGAGCACAATCCGCACCTGCACCGCAGTCCCACCGAGGATCTCGTCGCGGTGGGTGAGGCGTTGCGGCGCACCCTGCTCCAGCTGGGCGAGACCGTGGGCGACGTGGCCTACAACATCGTCTTCCATTCGGCGCCCTACCGGGTGGGCGAGCCCTACCACTGGCATGCCCACGTGTGGCCCAAGGCCACGACCGCGGCCGGTTTCGAGCTCGGCACCGGTGTGGCCATCAACGTGATCTCACCCGAAGAGGCCGCCGAGACCCTCCAGGTCAACGCCCTCGTCTGACGGCTTCGCCCGCCGCCCGTCTCAGCGAACCGAGCGGGCCAGCTCGAGGAACGAGACCAGTCGCCGGACCAGGTCACGGTCGGGCCCGACCAGACCCGAGATCCCCGGCGTGTTGAGGTAGCCGGTCATGAAGGCCCGTCGGTTGCGCGTCTCCCACGCCTGACCCAGCGCGGCCAGCCCGAGCCGCCCCGCCGGGTCCCGCTCCGCCGCCACCACCGTGCTCGCCTGGTGCATCGACCACAGCAGGTCGGCGACGTCGCCCAATGGCGTGCGCCGGCCCGGGGTGCGGTCACCCCAGAGCACCCCGCCCGGGGCGCAGTCACTCACCACCCAGCCCTGGTCGGTGCGCGCCGTGCGGCCGAGATGAAAATCCCCGTGCGTGCGGATGACGGGCAGCCGGCTGTCCGACTCGCGGATCCATTTGACCAGGTCGGTCACGCCCGGCGCGTCGAGCACGGTCGGATCGGCCGCGGTGATGGCCGCTTCGGCCTCGTCGACCCAGTCCACCACCGGCTCGGGGTGGCGCAGATAGGCCCGGTCGAGGGCGAGGTGCATGCGCGCCGTCATGATGCCGAGCGCCCGGGCCTCGGCGCCGAAGTCACCTCCGGCCGCCTCCGGGGAACCGCCGGCCGCGTAGAAGTCACGCAACGAGGTCAGGGCCAACGCCCAGCCGGCCGAGCGGTCGGCCAGCGGCTCGAGCACCACGCCCAGGTCGCGCTCGTCCTCGACCCAGCGCACGAGCGGGGCCGCCACGTGGTTGAACCCCACACCCTCGAGCGCAACCATCAGGTCGACGTCGGGCCGGGGCCTGTCGTCCAGCCAGGGGAAGACCATGAGGTCGCCCCGGTCGCCGCAGTCGAGCACCGCGGCGTCGTCGTCGTCGCGGAGCACGCTCACCGGTCCGGGTCGGTGGGCCACCTGGCGGATCGTGGCCAGCAGCATCGGGCCCAGCTCGGCATCGCGCAGCGCATCGGTGCACACCGCCAACCCCTCGTCCTCGTCGAGCAGTCCCAGGGCGCACTCCTCGCCGGAGCGCAGGAAGTGCGGCTCGTCGGCGACGCCGCGCAGCCCGACCACGAAGTGGGCCAGGCGGCCGTCGACCCGGGCCAGGACGTCGAGCAATCCGGGGCGTCCCGGGCGCAGCACCCGGTCCCGCACGATCTCCACCCGCTCCGGCGCGACGACCCCGTGCAGTCCCAGCCAGGTCGAGGCCAGGGTGCGCAGACCGTCGTCGCGCTCGGTGCTCACGTCCCCTCGAGCCTGTCCTCGGGGACGAGGTCGAACCAGAGGAAGCCGTAGGGCGGCAGGGTGATGGTGTAGGGCTCTTCGCTGATGACCGGAAAGGGTACGCGACCGAGGACCTCGTAGGGCGTGGCGCCGGCCCACTTGGCCAGGGCCAGCTCCGCCGGCTGGGCAAAGCGGCTCAGGTTGTGCACGCAGAGGACGGCCTGGTGGCGGAGCACCACCTCGTCGTCCTCGCTCTCGTTGCCCGCCGGCACGGTGCGGGCCAGGACGGGCGCGAGGCCCCAGTCGATCACCCCGTCGGGGGACGAGCGCATCGCGGTGTTGGCGGCGGGCGGCGCCGTGGTCAGGATGTCGGCCACGTCACCCGAGCGCACGTAGGCCAGCACCGACGGGTTGGCGCAGGGCAGGACCTCCATCGCCCCGACCCCCATCACCGGCAGGGCCCGACGCTCCTGGAGCATGCGGCGCAGCCAATGGAGGAAGGATCCCTGGTTGCGCAACTGGGCCTCGACGTTGAGCGCGCTGAAGCCGTAGACCGGGTCCATGAGCGGTGGCAGGTAGAGCTGGGCGAAGTCGGCCTTCGAGAACCCGCCGTTGCGGTCCGGCGACCACTGCATGGGCGTGCGCACCGAGTCGCGGTCACCCAGATAGATGTTGTCCCCCATGAGCAGCTCGTCGCCGTAGTAGATGACCGGGCTGCCCGGCAGCGAAAGGATCAGCGCGTAGAGGAGCTCGGCGGTGCGGCGGTCGTTGTCGAGCAGGGGGGCCAGGCGGCGCCCGATGCCCATGTGGCGCTTCATGCGCGGGTCCTTGGCGTACTCGGCCATGAGGTAGTCGCGGTCCTCGTCGCTCACCTGCTCGAGCGTGAGTTCGTCATGGTTGCGCAGGAAGATGGCCCACTGACAGGTGTCGTCGATGGCCGGCGTCTGGGCCAGGATCTCGGTGATCGGGTAGCGCTGCTCGCGGCGCACCGCCATGAAGAGGCGGGGCATCAGCGGGAAGTGGAAGCAGAGGTGACACTCGTCTCCGTCGCCGAAGTAGTCGGCCACGTCGCTGGGCCAGCCGTTGGCCTCGGCCAGCAGTATCCGGCCCGGATAGTCGGCCTCGATCTGCTTGCGGATGCGCTTGATGAACGTATGCGTCTCGGGCAGGTGCTCGCCCGAGGTGCCGTCACGCTGGTACAGGTAGGGGACGGCGTCGAGCCGGAAACCGTCGAAACCCAGGTCGAGCCAGAAGCGCACCAGGTCGATCATGGTGTCGGCCACTTCGGGGTTGTCGTAGTTGAGGTCGGGCTGGTGGTGGTAGAAGCGATGCCAGTAGTACTGCTGACGGGTGTCGTCCCAGGTCCAATTCGAACGCTCGACGTCGGTGAAGACGACCCGGGCGTCCGGCCATTTCTGGTCGTCGTCGTTCCAGACGTACCAGTCGGCCTTGCCGTTGTCACACGACGAACGCGATTCGATGAACCACGGGTGCTCGTCGCTGGTGTGGTTCATCACCAGGTCGGCGATGACCCGGATGCCGCGGCGGTGGGCGTCCTCCAAGAAGCCCACCAGGTCGCTGATCGTGCCGTAATCGGGATGCACGTTGAAGAAGTCGCTGATGTCATAGCCACCGTCGCGGAACGGGGAGGGGTAGAAGGGCAGCATCCAGATGCAGTCGATGCCGAGCCACTCCATGTAGTCGAGCTTGTCGCGCAGGCCGCGCAGGTCCCCGGTGCCGTCGTCGTTGGCGTCGAAGTAGCCCCGGATGAGCACCTCGTAGAACACGGCGTGCTGGAACCAGCGCGCCGAGGGGTCGAAGGCGCCTTCGTTCCCGCTGATCGGCATGGGGGGCGAGCTCATGGCCTCATCGCCCCGAGAAGCTGGCCCGGCCCGGGCCGTGCTCCACGAACGACCGCAGTCCCGTGCGGGCGTCTTCGGTCTCGAACACCGCCGCGAAGGCCTCGAGCTCGTAGGCCAGCCCGTCCGCCAGCGGTCGCTCCAGCCCCCCGTCGACCGCCGACTTGGCCAGCCCGTGTGCCACCAGCGGGCCTGTCGCCAGCTCGGCCGCCCAGGACAGCGCAGCGTCGAGCACCTCGTCGGGTGCGGCCACCCGGTTGAGCAGCCCGATGGAGAGCGCCTCGTCGGCCCGCACCTGGCGGCCCGAGAGGATCAGTTCCTTGGCCCGCGACGACCCGATCAGTCGGGGCAGGCGCTGGGTCCCTCCACCACCGGGGATCACCCCGAGGGAGATCTCGGGCAGGCCGAGCCGGGCATCCTCGGCGCCGACCCGGAAATCGCAGGCCAAGGCCAGCTCCAGGCCGCCCCCGAGCGCGAAGCCGTTGACGGCGGCAATGGTGGCCCGGGGCAGTGTGGCCAAGGCGCCCAGGGCACGCCCGAAGTTCGCCGCCACCGTCCGTGGCCCCACGCCCGATTCCAGCTCGGCGATGTCCGCCCCCGCCGCGAAGATGCGCCGGCCGCCCCAGAGCACCACGGCTCCGGGCAGGTCGGCCGCCAGACCCTCGCACACCTCGGCCAGCTGCCCCAGGACCTCACCCGAGAGGGCGTTGGCCTTGGGCCGGTCGAGCTGGACCAGCGCCACGCCGTCAGCGCGGCGATCCACGGTCACGTACCGCTCAGCCATGGTGGCACCGTACCCGCCCGCCCACCGGAGGACTCACTCCGCCAGGAGGCGGTCCGCCGCCTCGTACGGGTCGATCTCCCCCGCCGACAGCGCCTTCACCGCGCGGCTGTACTCCTCGCCCGCCGCCACCTCCGCGATGCGCGCCTCGGCGCGGGCCAGCAACACCCGGCGCAATTCCTGGCCCAGGCGATCCGTCCGCCGGGCGGCCAACGCACCCGTCTCCTCCTGGTGGGCCCGGTGCCGGGCCACCGCCGACCACAGCGCGTCGATGCCCTCCCCGGACGAGGCCGTGGTCTCCACGATCTCGGGCCGCCAGGCGTCCGGCCGCGACAGGTCGAGCATCTGCTCGAGGTCGCGGCGGGCCTCGCGCACGCCGGGGCGATCGGCCTTGTTGATGACGAAGACGTCGGCCACCTCGAGCAGCCCCGCCTTGTTGGCCTGCATGGAGTCGCCCCACCCGGGCGTCACCACCACCGCCGTGGTGTCGGCCGCCGACGCGATCTCCACCTCCATCTGGCCCACGCCTACCGTCTCGATGATGACCAGGCCCAGACCGGCCGCACCGAGCAGCCGCACGGCGTCGGGCACGGCCAGCGACAGGCCGCCCAGATGTCCTCTGGTGGCCATGGAGCGGATGAAGACCGTCGGGTCCAGCGCGTGCTGGCCCATGCGCACCCGATCGCCCAGGATGGCTCCGCCGCTGAAGGGCGAGGTCGGATCCACCGCCAGCACCGCCACCTGGGGCACGGCCTCGTCGAGCGGTGCGGGCCATCCGCCGCGCACGGTGGTGATGAGCCCGTCGGTCAGGGTCGACTTGCCCGCCCCGGGCGCGCCGGTCAGCCCGAGGGTGTAGGGCACCTCGGCCCGGTAGGCCAGCTTGGCCACTGCGGTCGCCGAGGCGTCCCCGCGTTCGATGTACGACAGCAGCCGGGCCAGGGCCACCCGGTCGCCCTGGCCGGCCCGGGTCAGCAAAGAGTCCGGATCGGTCGCCCTCGCTTCAGCGCCGGCGCCGGCGCCGGCCGGAGCGCCGCTCACGATCGGGTCACCGATGCGCCCAGTGACGACAGCGCCCCCGCCAGGTCCTCGTAGCCCCGGTCGATGTGGTGCGCCCCGCTGACGACGGTCGAGCCCTCGGCCACCAGCCCGGCCAGCACCAGGGCCACCCCGGCGCGGATGTCGGGGGCGCGCACCGGCGCGCCCGAGAGGCGGGGCACGCCGCGCACCACGGCGTGATGGCCCTCGGTGCGGATGTCGGCGCCCATGCGCCGCAGCTCCTCGACGTAGCGGAAGCGGCCCGAGAACAGGTTCTCGGTGAGGATGCCCACCCCGTCGGCGACGGTGAGCATGGCCACCAGGAAGGGGCTGTAGTCGGTCGCCACCCCGGGGTAGGGCAGGGTGGCCACGTCGGCCGAATGCAGCCGCGTGGGCGCCGTCGCCCGCAGCCCGTCGGGCCCGAGCTCGGTCAGGACCCCCATCTGGCCCACCTTGCGCAGGACGTTCTCCATGTGGTCGGGCCGGGCGTCGGCGATCGTCACCTCGCCCCCGACCATGCCGACGGCGGCCAGGTACGTCGCCGCCACGACACGGTCGGGCACGACCGCGTGGGTGACGGGGCGCAGCTCGTCCACGCCCTCGATCTCAATGCGTGACGTCCCTGCCCCGCGCACGTCGGCCCCCATGGCGCGCAACATGGCGGCCAGGTCACTCACCTCGGGCTCCTTGGCCGCGTTCTCGATCACGGTCGTTCCCTTGGCCAACGCGCCGGCCATGAGGAGGTTGTCGGTCGCCGTGTGGCTCGGGTACTCGAGCACCACCCGGGTCCCGACCAGGCGACCTCCCGGGACGCTGCCGCGCACCTCGCCATGCGAGGACTCGAAGCGGGCACCCATGGCGGTCAACCCGTTGAGGTGGAAGTCGATGGGCCGCTCCCCGAAGTCGTCGCCGCCTGGCAACGGCATGCGCACCGACCCGCAGCGGGCCAGCAGCATGCCGAGCACTACCACCGACGCCCGCATCCGCTCGAACAGCTCGTAGGACCCGCCGGGCACGAAGTCCCCCGGCGCGGGAGAGGTCACCGCGACCCGGCCGTCCTCGAGCCGCTCGACCTGCGCGCCGATCGCCCGCAGCACGTTGGCCATGGTGTCGACGTCGGTGATGCGCGGCATGTTGGACAGCACGCTGCGGCCTTCGGCCAGCAGGCAGGCCACCATCAGCTTGAGGGCTGAGTTCTTGGCCCCGCCGGCCCACACGGTGCCCGACAGCGGCCCGCTGGGCTCGACGATGATCTGGTCCATCACCCCAAGTATCGCCGCTGGGAGCCCCCCAACCCCGCAATCGCCGATCCTCGCCCGCTATGGTCAGTGGCCGTGGTGACGTCCCCCCAAGCCCCCGACCGCAACCTGGCCTTGGACCTGGTGCGGACCACCGAGGCCGCCGCCATGGCCGCCAGCCGCTGGATGGGACGAGGCGACAAAATCGGCGCTGACGGCGCCGCCGTCGAGGCCATGCGCACCGTGCTGGCCAGCGTGCCGATGGACGGCATCGTGGTCATCGGCGAGGGCGAGAAGGACAACGCGCCGATGCTCTTCAACGGCGAGAAGATCGGGGACGGCACGCCGCCGCTGACCGACATCGCGGTGGACCCCATCGACGGCACCACCCTGACCGCCCAGGGCCGCGGCGGCGCCTTGGCCGTCATCGCGGTGGCCGAGCGCGGCGCCATGTTCGATCCCGGGCCCTGCGTGTACATGGAGAAGCTGGCCGTGGGACCCCGGGCCAAGGGCTCGGTGGACATTCGCCGCACCCCGACCGAGAACCTCCATGCGCTGGCCGAGGCCCTCAGTCGTCCCGTACGTGACCTGACCGTCGTCATCCTCGATCGCGAGCGCCACGGCGACCTGATCGGCGAGGTGCGCTCCTCCGGCGCCCGCATCAGGCTCATCACCGACGGCGACGTGGCGGGAGCGATCGCCACCGGCTGGCCCGGTGCCGGCACCGACATCCTCTTCGGCATCGGCGGGACACCCGAAGGCGTGCTGGCCGCCGCCGCCCTCAAGTGCATGGGCGGAGAAATTCAGGGCAAGCTCTACCCCCGCAACGAGTCCGAGCGGACCGCCGCCATCGAGGCCGGCTACAACCTCGATCAGGTGCTCACCACCGACGACCTGGTCCAGGGCAACAACTGCTTCTTCGCCGCCACCGGCATCACCGACGGCGAGCTGCTGCGCGGCGTCCAGTACCACGAGTTCGGGGCCACGACGCAGTCGCTCGTCATGCGTTCGAAGTCCGGCACGCTGCGCAAGATCGACGCCAGCCACGCGCTGGCCAAGCTGGCGGAGTTCAGCTCCATCCAGTTCGACTGACCAACTCGACTGACGCTCCTGGGACCGGGCCCTCCGGCCCGGCTGCCGCCCGCTTCTGCCTCAGGTGGGACCGGCGGCCACGGCGAGCCGCAGCTCGGCCCGGGCCAGCGCACCCTGTGCTTCGGCCAGCGCCAACTCCTCGTCGAGTTCGTCGCCCCCCTGAACCCGCCCGGAGCTGAGGTCAGCGACCCGCTGGGCGGCCACGTCGCGCGCCGCCTCGGCCCGCGGGACGTCGATCTCATCGGCCAGCTCGGCGATGCCGGCCAGCACGGTCAGGCGGGTCGAGAGACCGGGCAGCGGTCCGTCCCCCTCGGCCAAGCCTTCGGCCGCACCCGGGCTGGTGTCGACCTGGAGGAAGCCTCCGTGCACGGCCAGGCGGGCCAGGTTGCCCTCGCCGTCCTCCACCTTGACCTCGCAGGGGACCACGTCGCCGACCAGCGGCGTGTGCCCGTCGAGCACGGTGAGTGCACCTTCTGAGGTGGCGAGCACCACCGAGCGGGCACCGCCCGCGAACAGGGACTGTTCGGGCGTCACCACCTCGAGTCCGAAGACGCCGTCGTCGGCCACTAGCCCGCCTCGGCCTCGAGCGTGCGTGCCTTCTCGAGCACGGACTCGACCCCGCCGACGTTCAGGAACGCCTGCTCGGGGACGTTGTCCAGGTCGCCGTTGGCCAGCGCCTCGAAGGACTCCACCGTCTCGTCGATGGGCACGTTGATGCCCTTGACGCCGGTGAACACCTCGGCCACGAAGAAGGGCTGCGAGAGGAAGCGCTGCACCTTGCGGGCCCGGGCCACGGTCACCCGGTCTTCCTCGGAGAGCTCGTCCATCCCGAGGATGGCGATGATGTCCTGGAGCTCCTTGTAACGCTGCAGGATCTCCTGGACGCGGCGGGCGACGGCGTAGTGGCGATCGCCCACGATTTCGGGGGCCAGGATGTTCGAGGTCGAGGCGAGCGGGTCCACCGCGGGGTAGATGCCGAGCGCCGCGATCTGCCGGGACAACTCGGTCGTGGCGTCGAGGTGGGTGAAGGTGGTGAACGGCGCCGGGTCGGTGTAGTCGTCTGCCGGGACGTACACGGCCTGCAGCGAGGTGATCGACTTCCCCTTGGTGGAGGTGATGCGCTCCTGGAGCTCGCCCATCTCGTCGGCCAGGGTGGGCTGGTAGCCCACGGCCGAAGGCATGCGGCCGAGCAGCGTCGACACTTCGGAACCCGCCTGCACGAAGCGGAAGATGTTGTCGACGAAGAGGAGCACGTCCTGGTTCTGGACGTCCCGGAAGTACTCGGCCATGGTGAGCGCGGCGAGCGCGACACGCAGGCGCACGCCCGGGGGCTCGTCCATCTGCCCGTACACCAGGGCGGCCTTGTCGATGACGCCGGACTCCTGCATCTCGAGCCACATGTCGGTGCCCTCACGGGTGCGCTCGCCGACGCCGGCGAACACCGAGACACCACCGTGCTCCTGGGCGACCCGGTGGATCATTTCTTGGATGATCACCGTCTTGCCCACGCCGGCTCCACCGAACAGGCCGATCTTGCCACCCTGCACGTAGGGTTCGAGCAGGTCGATGACCTTGATGCCCGTCTCGAACATCAGGGCGCGGGGCTCGAGCTGGTCGAAGGCCGGCGCACTGCGGTGGATCTCCCAGTAGTCGTCCGGCTTGCCGATGGTGTCGGTGTCGAGCGGCTCGCCCAGCACGTTGAACACGTGGCCGAGCACGGCGTTGCCCACCGGCACCTGAATCCCGTGACCGAGGTTGCGCACCGGGGCCCCGCGCACCAGGCCGTCGGTCTGCTGCATGCAGATGCAACGGACACGGCCTTCGCCGATCTGCTGGGCCACCTCGGCGGCGATGGTGTTCTTCGTACCGTCGAGCTCGATGTCGAACTCCACGGCGAAGTTGATCTCGGGCAGGGCGTGCGGTGGGAACTCGACGTCGATGACGGGGCCGGCAATGGCGACGACCCGGCCTTCTTCTCTCACGTGGTCCGCCGCCGTGGTGCTGGGTGCGGTGGTGGTCATCTCGGTCAAGCTCCCTTCGTTTGGCGGAGCGCTTCGGCCCCGCCGACGATCTCCATGATCTCGGTGGTGATGGCGTCCTGACGGGCGCGGTTCATGACGCGGGTCAGGGTGCGGACCAGTTCGTCCGCGTTCTCGGTGGCCGCCGCCATGGCCCGCTGTTGCGCCGTGAAGAACGAGGCGGTCCCCTCGAGCAGGGCGGCGAAGATCTCGGACTCGAGCGCCCGCGGTGCCAGCTCGATCAGCAACTTCTCGGGTTCAGGCTCGAACTCGGTGTACCCCTCGAGGTGGTCCTCGTCCAAGGTGAGGACTTCGTCCACCTCGGGTAGGGGCAGCGGCAGCATCTGCAGGCGCTCCACCCGCTGGGTGCCGGCCGAGATGAAGCGGGTGGACACCATCTCCACCAAGTCGATCTCACCGGCCACGAAGGGCGCCGCCACCACCGCCGCGATCTGACGGGCGTCGGAGAACTCCGGCTGGTCGGCGAAGCCGACGAAGGAGTGGGTCGTCTCGATGCCCCGGTAGCGGAAGTACGACGGGGCCTTCTTGCCCACGCTCCACACAGACACCTCGGCCCCAGTGGCCCGGAGCTCGGCCACCCGGCGCTCCGTGGCCCGCAGTACTCCCGAGTTGTACGAGCCGGCCAGACCGCGGTCACCGACGATGGCCAGGATCCCGACGTGGCGGGGCGACTCGGGGGTGCCGAGCAACTTGGCCGCGGCCTGCGAGTCAGCCGCGGCGGTCAGGCGCAGGACGCGCTCCATGCCCTCGCGGTAGGGCCGGTTGCCCGCAATGCGTGCCTGGGCGCGCACGATCCGCGAGGCTGCGATGAGCTCCATCGCCTTGGTGATCTTCCTCGTGGACTGCACGCTGCGGATGCGGCGACGCAGTATGCGCTCTTGGCCTCCGGCCATCGATCAGTCGACCTTCCCCGTGTCGAAACCCTCGAGGAACGTGGTGAGCCCCTTGTCGATTTCGTCACCGCTGGGCAGGTTCCCGGTGGTGCGCACGGCCTCGAGCACCGCCGGGTGATTGGCCCGGAAATACTCCACCAGCTCGAGTGAAAAGCGGCGGACTTCGCTCACCGGCACCGTGTCGGACCAGCCCTTGGTGCCGGCGTAGATCACCAGCACCTGCTCCTCGACGGGGACCGGTGCGTTCTGCCCCTGCTTGAGCAACTCGGTCAGGCGGTAGCCCCGGTCGAGCTGAGCCTGGGACACCCGGTCCAGTTCGGAACCGAAGGTGGCGAAGGCCTCGAGCTCGCGGAATTGCGCCAGGTCGAGCTTGAGCGTGCCCGACACCGTCTTCATCGCCTTGATCTGGGCCGCGCTCCCCACCCGGCTCACCGAGTTGCCGACGTTGATCGCCGGGCGGATGCCGGAGTTGAACAGGTCGGTCTCCAAGAAGACCTGACCGTCGGTGATGGAGATGACGTTGGTCGGGATGTAGGCCGAGATGTCGCCGGCCTTGGTCTCGATGATCGGCAGCGCGGTCAGCGAACCGCCGCCGCGAGCGTCGGACAGCTTGGCGGCCCGCTCGAGCAGACGGGAGTGCAGGTAGAACACGTCACCCGGGTAGGCCTCGCGCCCCGGTGGCCGGCGCAGTAGAAGGGATACCGATCGGTAGGCCTCCGCCTGCTTTGAAAGGTCGTCGTAGATGATCAGCGCGTGCTGGCCGTTTTCCATCCAGTGCTGGCCCATGGCGCAGCCGGCGTACGGAGCGAGGTACTTGTACGGGGCCGGGTCGCCCGCCGAGGCCACCACGACCACGGTGTACTCGAGCGCGTTGTGGCTCTCGAGGGTGGCCACGGTCTGGGCCACCGACGAGTTCTTCTGACCGATGGCCACGTAAATGCACTTCACACCCTGGCCGGCCTGGTTGATGATGGTGTCGACGGCCACCGTCGTCTTGCCCGTCTTGCGGTCACCGATGATCAGCTCGCGCTGACCTCGGCCGATGGGGGTCATGGCGTCGATGGCCTTGATGCCGGTCTGGAGAGGCTCGGCGACGGGCTGGCGACCGACGATGCCGGGCGCCTGCACTTCCATACGCCGGGTCTCGGTCGTGTTGATCGGGCCCTTGCCGTCGATCGGCTCGCCCAACGCGTTGACCACGCGACCGAGGAGGGCGTCGCCCACCGGCACAGTCTGGATGCGGCCGGTTGCCTTGACCGTCTGCTCCTCTTCGAGGCTGTCCACCTCGCCGAGCACCACGGCGCCGATGGTGTCCTCGTCCAGGTTCAGGGCCAGGCCGAGCGTGCCGTCCTCGAACTCGAGCAGCTCGTTGACCGCGGCGCCCGGGAGGCCCGACACGCGGGCGATGCCGTCTCCGACCTCGACGATGCGGCCGATCTGCTCAGTCCCGACGGCCGGGGTGTACTCCTCGACGTTGCGCTCCAGCGCCTTGGTGATCTCGCTGGCGTCGATGGTCAGCTCTGCCATCAGTTTGCTCCTTCTTCTCTCGAACTCTGGCCGCGGCGGCCGAAACCGGACGGCTCCCAGCCGGCCGGAGTGAAGTGCTCACGCAGGGCGTCGAGCCTGCCTCGGGCCGTGGCATCTACCTGGAGGTCGCCGATGCGGATGAGTGCACCGCTGAGCAGCGACTCGTCCACCTCCACCTGCAGCTCCACCGGGACGCCGGCCAGCGCTCCGAGGGAATCGCTCAGCTCAGTGCGCTGGGCGTCGTCGATCGGGGCGGCTGCCCGTACTCGGGCAATGCGCCACCCTCGGGCCTGCGCCGTCTGCTCCACCAAGTGGTCGAGCGTGCCCACGAAGTCGCGGGCTCGGCCCCCCACGACGGTGTAGCGGACCAGGGCCTGGGTGGTGTCGGCGACCTTGCCGGAGAGGAGCTGGTTCACCACGCCCACCCGGGCCTCGGGCGCCAAGTCCCGGTCGGTGAAGGCGCCGCGCAGGGCCGGCGTGGCCTCAACAACCCGGGCGAACCGGAACAGGTCGTCCTCGAGTGACTCGAGCTGGCCGGTCGCCATGTCCTCGTAGAGCGCAGTCGCGAAGCCCGCTACCCGTTTGCGGGCCGCCAGCAGGCTGAGCGGCGGCTCCTCGTCGACGCCCTCGGACAGGTGGCGCACCCGGATGGCCAGCCAGGCCAGGGCCGACGCCGTTTCCTGGGCGGGGACCGCCCCGGACGCGAAGGCGGCCAGGCGACGCGCTTCGGGCGCCACCTTGCCGTCGAGCAGGTCCAGCATCACAGCACGGCGTGCCGGGCCCGGGACGGCGGTGTCGCTGAGCGCGGCCCGCAGCTGCGTGTTGGACATGACGAGTTGTTCGATCGCTTCGAGGTCCACCGCGGCCGGACCGAGCGCGGCCGAACCGGCCACTTCGGTGACCGCCGCCGTGTAGCCCTGAAGCGTGGGGTTCACTGGCGCGCCCCTGCGGCGGCCGCGCCACCCGACGTGTCGGCCCGGAGCGCGGCGACCGCCTCGTCGATGAGGTCCCGATGTGCCTCGGCGTTGACCTCTCGGCCGATGACCCGCTCGACGACCTCCATGACGATCTCACCCATCCGCGAGGCCGCCTCCTCGACCGCCCGCTGGCGGGCCAGCGCGATCTCGACGTCGGCGTTGCCGACGACGCGGTCGTACTCACTCTGACCCCGCGCCTGCGCATCGGTGCGGACCTGCTCAGCCGTGCGGTTCGCCGTGGCCACGATCTCGCGGGCCTGCTGGCGCGCCTGCTCGAGCACGGCGCGGCGCTCGTCGTCAGCCGCTTCGGCGTCGGAACGGGCCTGGTCGGCCGCCTCCAATGAGGTGCGGATCTTCTCCTGGCGATCCTCCAACGCCTTGTTGATGGGTGGCAGCACCCATTTGTAGATGGCGAGGATCAGCAGAATGGAGACGATCAGTTCAATGAAGAACGTCCCGTTCGGCAGAAGGAATATGCCTGCTGTGGTCATGTTGCTCTCGGTCTCCGGGTTCGGTCCGGGCGTTGACGGATAACTAGGGCCAGCTCCGGACTAAGCGATGCTCTTCGCTGCGAAGACGTAGACGAACACCACCATGAAGAGCAGGTTGATGAAGTACATGGCCTCCACGAGGCCGACCGTCAGGAAGAAGTACTGACGGGCCTTTGCCTCGATCTCGGGCTGGCGAGCGATGGCCGCGATGGTCTGCGACCCGGCCAGGCCGTCACCGACGGCGGCGCCGATGGCGCCACCACCCAGGGCCAGCCCGCCGCCGACGAGAGCGCCGGCGATTCGAACTGCACCTTCAATTGTGTCTGCTGCCATTTCTGTTTCTCTCCTTTTTCGAGACCGTGTGACGGGGAGGACTAGTGACTTTCCTTGGACATGCCCATGCCCATGTACATGATCGTGAGCAGGGCGAAGATGAAGGCTTGGATCGCCCCGATGAAGAGCTCGTCGAAGGGCTTCCAGACCAGGAGGCCGATCCACGACGCATAGGGCGGAATCAGGGTGACGATGACGGCGATCATCAGCACGCCCGAGAAGATGTTGCCGAAGAGTCGGAAGGTCAGGGTGATCGGCTTGGTGATCTCTTCGATGATGTTGATCGGAGTGAGCGCGGCGTAGGGCTGCGCGTAGTGCTTGAAATACCCCCCGACCCCGCGGGCCTTCACCGAGTTGTAGTGCTGCAGGAAGAAGACGATGAGCGCGAGGGCCAGCGGCAGGTTCACGTCACCGGTCGGGGGGGCCAGGAACCCCGGGTCGCCGCTCGGGACGAAGGCCAGCCAGTTACAGACCAGGATGAACAGGCCTACGGTCACGCCCAGGCCCACGAAGGGCACCCCTTCGGGACCGATGGCCGAGGCGGCCAGATCGGAGACCTGCTCGACGATGAGCTCCCAGAGCAGCTGCAGCTTGCCGGGCACGCCCGATGTGACCTTGCGCCGCATGAGGAAGCCGAGGCCGAGCACGATGCCCGCCGCGATCAGGGTCGTCCATACGACGTCGAGGTAGATGGTCAGCCCGGCTACCCGCACCACGCCATGGTGGTCACCGATGGTGATGTTGCCGCTCGCCAGGATGAAGTGGTTTTTCATTGCAGTCCCTGCGTCACGAGGACGCGGCTCACGTTGATCACGAACAGGATTTGGAAGATGACGAGTCCGGCCACGGCTCCGATGCCGAGCGGACCGTCGATGAGCAGGAGTCCCACCGCGATGAGCGTGATGATCCCGAGGCGGGTGACGCTCTTGGTTCCAATGGCCCGCCGAAGAAACTTGTTGTTCTCCTCACCATCGGTCTTCAGCTTGGCTACCCCTGCGTCGAGGAAGCGAAGATTCACGATCGCCATGCCGAGGCCGATCACCAGGCCGAGCGCGGCCCAGTACAACCCGAGGAACAGGACGATGATGATGCCGGCCGCGCCCACAATGAGCGAGGAGATCACCGTGCGGCGCAGCACCTTGGCCAGCGCGTTGCCGCCGATGTCGGAGAGCCCGTCGAGCATGTTCACGCCCGACCTCCCTCAGGAAGGCGCTGCCCTACAGGTACGTGCGGATCTGCTTGACGACACTGAGCGCGGCCACGGCCAGTCCGAGGGCCAGGCCGATGAGCAGAAACAGGGGTGCCGTGTGCAGCGCGCCGTCCACCAGGACGCCGGCCAGGACACCGAGACCGACGCAGGCCGCGGCCGACAGGCCCATGTTCAAGAAGGCCATCGCCCCTGGGAGGGGCTTGGGATCCTTCGATTCTGGAGATGGGTCGGGCTGGCTCACCAGGGGCGCGCACGACGACGCTCAGAAAACTGCGCATGCGACTGCTCCCCCCCTATGCGGTGCGTGGCGCGCCGAAGTCCGACGTCCGAGCGGCCGAGGCGGCAGCACGGAAGGAGGCGAGGTGGACGGGGTACACAGCGGTAATCATCGCATCCCGGCCCAGATCGCGTCCAAACGGTCACGAAGGAAACCGGACGACCTCGTTTTCCCGCTCAGCCCCGTCCAAGGGCGCAGGAATTCCCTGGTCGGAGGCCTCGTCGTCGTCCTCCCCATTTCCCCTCCGCAAGCCGGGATGGAAGAACGTGTAGAGGGCAACGCCGAGGGCGGCCACCCCCAGCGGAATGATGGCGTTCACCTGGTGGACGAAGAGCGGAAAGAGGAGGAAGCCCGAGAGCACCGCCGTCCAGGCCCACAGGATGATGACGCTGCGCCTGGGGCCGTGCCCGAGCCGGACCAGGCGGTGGTGGATGTGCTCCTTGTCCGGCGTGTCGAAGCCCTTTCCGCGGGCCGTGCGCCGGATGAAGGCGAAGGCCATGTCGACCAGGGGCACGCCGAGGATGAAGAGCGGGATGAAGAACGGGGCGAAGAAGAAGTAGGTGACACCCGAAATCGGCACGTCGGGAGGTACCCGACCGCTGATGACCATGGTCGAGGCGGCCATGAGCAGGCCCAGGAAGAGCGCGCCCGCGTCGCCCATGAAGATGCGGGCCGGGTTGAAGTTGAACGGCAGGAAGCCCAGGCAGACGCCGCAGGCGATCGTCGCCACGAGCGGGCCAATGTTGTCACTGGGCAGGAGGCCGAACTCCATCAGGCGCAGCCCGTACACGGCCAGGGTGCCACCCGCGATTGCGACGACCCCCGCCGCCAGTCCGTCGAGGCCATCGATCAGGTTCACCGCATTCGTGAGGCAGATGACCCAGACCGCCGTGATGAGCGGGACGATCCCCGGCGTGAGGACGAAGAATCCGGCCAGCGGGATCTTGAGCTGGTACATGGTCACGCCGGCGAAGTACAGGATGCTGGCCGCCAGGACCTGGCCCGCCATCTTGGCGGGCGCCGACATGTCCCGGACGTCGTCTATGAGGCCCACCGCGAACATCGCACCGGCGGCCAGCACCACGCCCAGCATCTCCGGCGAGTCCTGGAACATGTGGCTCTGGCGGAACGGCGGCAGCGTGGCCGCCGCCAGGACCGCAACCAGGAACCCGAGGAACATGGCCGCACCACCGCCATAGGGGATCGGCTTCTTGTGCACGCTGCGGTCACTCGGGTGGGCCACGTAGCCCACCTTCAACGCGAAGCGCTTTGCTGGCACCGTGCACAGCGCCGTGACCCCCGCCGCAATGGCGAGGACGGCGCAGTACCAGCCGATGTCGGGCACGTCCTAGCTCACAAGATCGGGATAGGGCGGGAACGCAGCACAGAGGTCGGCCACCTCCCGGCGGATCGCCGCGATCTCGCCTTCGTCGGTTCGCGCCTTGAGCGTCCGGGCGACCAGCTCGGCGACCGCGACCATCTGGGCCGGGCCCATACCGGCAGTGGTCTCGGCCGCCGTGCCCATCCGCAGACCCGAGGTGAGGAACGGCGAGCGCGGGTCGTCCGGGATCGTGTTGCGGTTCAAGGTGATGCCGGCACGGTCCAACACCTCCTGGGCCTCCTTGCCGGTGAGCTCGGCGTCGAAGGGACGCAGGTCGACCAGGAGCATGTGGTTGTCGCTGCCCCCCGAGACCAGGCGGAACCCTTGGGCGGCCAGCGCCGTAGCCAGGGCCGATGCATTTTCGACCACCGCCGCGGCGTACTGGCGGAACTCGGGCCGGGCCGCCTCGGCAAAGGCCACCGCCTTCGCCGCGATGACGTGCTCGAGCGGACCGCCCTGCAGGCCGGGAAAGACGGAGCTGTCGATCTTCTTGGCCAGGTCCTCTCCACAGAGGATGGCGCCGCCCCTTGGGCCCCGCAGGGTCTTGTGCGTGGTCAAGGTGACGACATCGGCCACGCCCACCGGGCTCGGGTGCGCGCCGCCGGCGATCAGCCCCGCCGGGTGCGCCGCGTCGAACATGAAGTAGGCGCCCACCGAGTCGGCGATCTCGCGGAAGGGCAGTGGGTCTATGACGCGGGCGTAGGCGGTGGACCCCGCGACGATGAGGGCCGGCTTCTCGGTCTTGGCCAGGTGCGCCACCTGGTCGAAGTCGATGACCTCGCCCGGTGAGGAGGGGTCGTTGGACTCGGGGGTGACGCCGTAGGAGACGAAGCGCCAGAACTTCGAGACGATCGAGGCAGGCGACCCGTGGGTCAGGTGGCCCCCGTGGTCGAGCCGCATGGCGAGGATGGTGGCCCCAGGCTCGAGCAACGCCTGGTAGGCGGCCAGGTTGGCGTTCGCCCCGGCATGGGGCTGCACGTTCGCGTGCTCGGCCCCGAAGAGCGAGGTGGCGCGGTCGCGGGCCAGATTCTCGACCTCGTCGATGATGCGGTTCCCGCCGTAGTACCGCTTGCCCGGGTAGCCCTCCGAGTACTTGTTGGTGAGGACTGAGCCCGACGCGGCCAGGACGGCCGGCGAGGTGAAGTTCTCCGACGCGATCAGCTGGAGGGTCGTCTGCTGGCGGTTCAGTTCTTGCCCGATGAGGTCGGCCACTTCTGGGTCGGCGGACAGCGCGGTCTCGTAGCTGCTCATATCGTTCCTTCGGCTGGAATCGGGTGGACGAGCTCACGGTCGAGGTCAGCCAGCTTGGCGACGCGCCTGTCGTGCCGGCCGGGCTCTTCGAAAGATCCGAGGAATGCGCTCAACGCGTCCAGAGCGACTTCAGTCCCGGTGGTCCGAGCCCCGAAGCACACCACGTTGGCGTGATTGTGCCGCTTGGCCAGCATCGCCGTCGTCACATCGTGCACCACGGCGGCGCGGACTCCGGGCACCTTGTTGGCCGCCATGGAGATGCCGATACCGGTTCCACAGACGCACACGCCGAGCTCAGCGCCACCCTCGGTCACCGCTCGGCCCACCGCCGCGCCATAGTCGGGATAGTCGACGGACACTGCGCCGTCGTGGGTGCCGAGATCGGCGACATCGTGCCCCTGTGCAGCGAGTTCACCCCGCAGGATCTCCTTCAGGTCGAAGCCGCCATGGTCCGAACCGACGGCGACCCGCATGAGCATCGAGTCTACCGACAGCCCAGGGAGGCCCCGGGGCTCACCCGGTACGCTCCTCGGTCCATGGCTCTCGACCCACGCACACCGGTGGTCGTCGGTGTGGGCCAGGTCGTGACCCCGGCGGAGGCCGGGCTCACGCCCGCCGAGCGGCCCGAACCGGTCGAGCTCATGGCCAGGGCCTTGCGGGCGGCGGCGGAAGATTGCGACGGCGCTCCCGCCGGCGGCGCGGCGACAGCCGGGAACTCGTTGCTGGCACGAGCCGACAGCCTCCGGGTCGTGGTCCCGCTCGGCTGGCATTCGGTCAACCCGGCCCTCCAGGTGGCGACCCGCCTCGGCTTTGCCCAGGGCGACGAGCCGGCGCAGCTCATGCTCTCCGCCGTCGGAGGCAACACGCCCCAGGCTTGGATGCACGACGCCTGCCTCGCCATTGGTAGTGGTGAGCTCGACGTCGTGCTCGTCACCGGGGCGGAGGCCATGTACACGCGGGCGCTCTCGCGCCGTGAGGCCACGCGCACCCAACTCGACTGGGCCGAGCAGCCGGCAGACACCCGGGCACCGACCATGTTCGGAGTGGACAAGCCGGGCGCGAGCGATCTCGAGATGAACCGCGGGGTCCTGCTCCCCATCCACGCCTATCCCCTCTTCGAGAATGCCCTCCGAGCAGCGAACGGCCGGAGCATCCCCGACCACACGGCACGCATCGGAGGCCTCTGGTCCCGCTTCAGCCAGGTGGCCGCCGCCAACCCCTACGCCTGGATCCGTCAGCCCCGCACCGCGGAAGAGATCGTCACGGTGACCGCGGAGAACCGGATGATCTCGTTCCCCTATCCCAAGTTGTGCACGGCGAACATGCAAGTGGACCAGGGCGCCGGGTACATCGTCTGCTCGGTCGAGGCGGCACGGGCGGCCGGGGTGCCCCAGGAGCGCTGGGTCTTCCCTCAGTCCGGTGCCGATGCCAACGACCACTGGTACATCTCGGAGCGACCCGAGCTCCACCGCTCCCCCGCCATCCGCCTGGCCGGCGCCGCGGCTCTTCAACTGGCCGGGCTCGACATCGACGACGTCGGCCTCGTCGATCTCTATTCCTGCTTCCCGGTCGTGGTGCAGATGGCCGCGGCCGAACTCGGGCTGGCCATCGACGACCCGGCTCGGCCCCTGACACTGACCGGGGGCCTGACCTTCGGCGGTGGACCAGGCAACAACTACACATCCCACGGGATCGCCAGCGCCGTCCAGGCCCTGCGGAAAGCACCGGGAACCCACGCGCTGGTCAGCGGCCTGGGCTGGTTCGCCACCAAACACTCCCTCGGCGTCTACGGGACCGAGCCGCCGGCCCATGGCGGCTCGTTCGCCTGGCACGACGCGCAGCACGAGGTGGACGCGCTCCCGCGCTGTGACGTCGACCCTGAGGCCACGGGCAGCGTGCAGATCGAGACCTACACGGTCGCCTTCGACCGCGAGGGACAGCCCGAGCGCGGCATCGTCGCCTGCCGGACCACGAACGGGGTCCGGGCCTGGGGCAACGTCGCCGACGTCGACACCCTGGCCCATCTGTGCTCAGAGGAGGGCGTGGGTCGACCTGGCACCCTGGCCGCCGACGGCACCTTGACCCTCAGCAGTTGAAGAGAGGAGAGGATTTCCGTCCCCCGCCACCCAGCGGTCGGGCGCCGTTCACCTTCGGGGTTTAGCGTGGACCTGTCGGCTGGGCCGACGCCCGGACGACAGCTCGCACTTCCGAGGGAGGATCCCATGGCCCACCCAGGACTCCGCCGTGTCCTCAGACCTCACCGCTTCACCGCGCACAGACGGTCTCTTCTCGCCATTGGCGGGACACTCCTGGCGGCCGGCGCCGGTGTGCTGACGGTCAGCCCGTTCGCCGGGTCCGTCGCGGGTGCGTCGACGACGTCGCCGCACCGGGTGATCCTGACCAATCAGAGCAACGGTTCGACGACGATCGTCACGAAGGGCGAGCGTGTCGTGGTCAAATTACACAGCGCCGGTTTTGCCTGGACTGAAGCCTCGGTCATCAATGCGTCCCCTGAGGTCGTGCTCAAGAAGGAGTCCGGACACGTGTCCTCGGGTGGATCCTCCGTCACCAAGTTCCTTGTTGTGGGCTACGGCTCGGTGACCCTGCAGGCAACCGGCACGGCCCAATGCTCCAGTGCCCAGCCGTGTGACCCGCTCTCGGTGACCTGGAGTGCCAACGTCGTCGCTCCCGCCCAGGACCCGCCCCCTTCCGCGCGCTGAGAGTACGAACGGCGGTGGGTCCGCGTGCCCGCGGGCCGAGCGCGGACTGAAAAGACTCGTCAGGTCTTGGTGAGCGCGAAGTCAAAGCTGCCGGTTCCGGTGCCCGACTCGCTGTCGTCGTCGACGAGCACGGTCCAGGTCCCCGAGCTGTCCAAATCGCATGCCACGGCGGTGGCGGGAGACGCACAGGCCGACGGCCCGCTCGGTCGGAAGAAGTCGATCAGCGGGGCCAGCGTCCCTTTCAAGGAGGTCAGCGTGGCCGTGTCGGTCTGACCCGACTTTCCGGAGAAGTCGAAACAGGCCACGTCGCCCGCGCTGGGTACCGAACCGCCGACCTTGGCCCCGCCCGCGGAGACGTCCGTGCAGTGCTTGGGTCCGGTCATCCGTTGGGTGTAGAGGACGAAGGAACCCTTGGCCTGAGCCGATTCCGAGTACAGGACGAGGGTCTGCGAACCCGTCGATGCGAGCGGGCACTCGAGCGTGCCGTTCGCGTTGCACTGCAGCGACCCGGTGGGCGACGTCTCGAGGGCGGACGGGATGGTCAGACCGCCGGAGATTCCCGTGCTCCGGGCGAAGAGGAAGTCGCCCGACGACGCCGTGAACGTGAAACAGGCGAAGGACGCCTTCTTGGCGAGCGTGCCCTTGACCGTGTGCCCGTATTTGATCGCCGTGCATCCCACGCCGAGGTCGAGCCTCTGGAGCGACACCCGGAATTTTCCGGTGTGCGTTCCGGCGGAGTCGGTGACCTGCAGGGTCCAGGTCCCCGATCCCCCCGAAGGCACCGAACAGTCGGTCGCTCCCCCGTAGGGACCCGCACAGGTCGAGATCGGGCCCGGCCGGAAGAAGTCAAAGAAGAGTCCGAGGTTGCCGGACGTGACAGCCATGTTCAGCCAGGCGACGTCACCGGGGGCGGTCGTGAACGTAAAGCACGCGTCGGCACCGGGACTGGCGATCGAACCGGCCAGTGCGTTGGCCCCAAAGCTGATGGGCGTCGTGGTCGAGCAGGCCACCGAGGCGCGAGGTTCGGCGGCCCCGACGGCTGCAGGACCAGGCGAAGAGGCAACGACCGGAACGACCAGAGAGACGACCAAGGCTGCAGCAGCCATGCCCAGGGTTGTCACCCACCTGGTGAACCACCGTGTGAGCATCAAAGCTGAGTATGAGCTGGACCCGGTAGCCCGTCAAGGTTGGACGGCGGTCGTACCATGCGGCCATGGCCACGAGCGCAGAAGACCCGGTGCACGGTGTGCGCCTCGTCGTCTCGCTCTACCGGGAATTCGAACAGGTGGCCCGCAAGGGTGACCTCAGCATGGCGCAGTACCGGACGCTGCTCTACCTGCTGGGCGGCTCGCGGCGAGCCGGGGAATTGGCGGCCGCCAACGCGGTGACCAAACCCACCGTCTCGGCCATGATCAATGCACTCCGCCAGCAGGGCTGGGTCGCCGACGTGGTGGACGAGACCGGCGACGGCCGGGTGACCCGGGTCGAGCTCACCGAGGCGGGCCGCATGCGATTGGAACGATTCGAGACCGAGTTGGCCCACCGCATGGAGGAACTGCTGCCCGGCACCGACCGAGCCCAGGTCAGGCAGTTCTTCGGCGAGCTCCAGGTGGCGCACCGCAGCACCCGTGAAGAACGGCTGAGTGGCGTCTTCGATGCAGACCGGTGACCACCCGGATCGGGCTCGCTGGGATCGGTGCCGCAGCGTGGTGCCGGAGGCCTTGCCAACTAGCCGTATTGGGCATATAGTTCGATTGATCTAACTATCTCGTCGAGTTCGGACGGGAAAGGGGAGGACGTGCCACACGATCTCGTCATCAGGGGCGGCCACGTGGCGGACGGGCTGGGCGGCGAGCCGATCGCGGCCGACGTGGCAGTGGACGGCGCCACCATCACCGCGGTCGGGTCGGTGCCCGAGCGAGGCCGCGATGAGATCGAAGCCGAGGGGCTTCTCGTCACGCCCGGATTCGTCGACATCCACACCCACTACGACGGCCAGGCCACCTGGGACGATCGCATGACCCCGTCGAGCTGGCACGGTGTGACCACCGCCGTCATGGGCAACTGCGGCGTGGGCTTCGCGCCGGTACGGCCGGACGCGCACGACCGACTCATCTCTCTCATGGAGGGCGTCGAGGACATCCCCGGCGCGGTGCTCGACGAAGGGATCGAGTGGACATGGGAATCGTTCGGCGAGTACCTCGACGCGGTGGAGCAACGGCCACACGACATCGACCTGTGCGCACAGCTTCCCCATGGCGCGCTTCGCCTGTACGTCATGGGGGAACGAGCCGCCCGCCTGGAGGATGCGACGCCGGACGACGCGGCGGCCATGCGCGCCTTGGCCACAGACGCACTGCGCGCCGGTGCCATCGGTTTCTCCACCTCGCGCACGTTGAACCACCGCACGGCGACCGGCGACCCCACCCCATCGCTGCGGGCCCGGGCCGATGAGCTCGAAGCGATCGCACTCGGCGTCGCCGACGCGGGCCACGGCGTGATCGAGCTCATCTCGGACTTCTACCCCGACGCCGACAGCGAATTCGCGCTGGTGCGACAGATCGTCGAGCGTTCGGGCTGCCCGCTGTCGCTCTCGCTGGCCCAGAACAGCCGGGACCCTGACGCCTGGCGGGATCTCTTGCGCCGGATCGAGGAGGCGGTGGCCGAAGGTCTGCCCATCCGGGCCCAAGTGGCGCCCCGGGCCGTGGGGGTGTTGATGGGACTGCAGTCCACGTACCACCCGTTCATGACGCTGCCGGCCTTCGGCGAGATCTCCGGGCTGCCGCTCGGACAGCAGGCTCAAGCGCTGCGGGATCCCGCGTTCCGTGTTCGACTGCTCGAGCAGATCCCGGCCCGGGACGATGGCGAGCCTGCCGGCCGCCGGCGTTTCGCCGACTTCGGACGACTCTTCCCGTTGGGCGAGGTGCCGGACTACGAGCCGTCACCCGAGCGCAGCATCGCGCGGCTGGCATCGGCGCAGGGCATGGAGCCTGCCGCCCTCGCACTCGACCTGTTGAGCGAGAACGACGGACGGAACTTTCTCTACACGCCCTTTCTGAACTACGCGGAGGGGAATCTCGACGCCTGCGGCGAGATGCTCGCCCACCCCGACACCGTCTTCGGACTCGGTGACGGCGGTGCGCATGTCGGGCTCATCGCCGATGCCAGCTTCCCGACGTACTTCCTCTCGCACTGGGCCCGGGATCGCTCCCACGGACGCCTGCCTGTCGGCCAAGTGGTCGAGCAGCTCACGAGCCGCACGGCGCGGACGGTCGGCCTCGGTGATCGAGGCGTCATCGCCCGCGGCATGAAGGCGGACCTCAACGTGATCGACTTCGATCGGCTGTCCTGCGAGGCGCCGGTCATGGGCTACGACCTCCC
Source organism: uncultured Acidimicrobiaceae bacterium (assembly GCA_963726545.1). Lineage (GTDB taxonomy): Bacteria > Actinomycetota > Acidimicrobiia > Acidimicrobiales > RAAP-2 > Bog-473. The sequence continues at coordinate 47,719 of CAVSCV010000009.1, forward strand.
CGCGGGCGGCAAGCGGCTTCTCCAGGGTGCCCGCGGCTACCGGGCGACGATTGTGTCGGGCGCCGTCACGTATGCAGATGGAGAAGCGACCGACGCGCTGCCCGGGCGCCTCGTCCGGGGCGGTCGGGACACCGCAGTCGGCTGACGCAGAAGGAGAAGGAACGCCCATGAGCACGACGACGCTGCACCAACTCGAGCCCGCAGCCGAATGGCGGGCGGCCGACGTGGCCGATCCCGGCGCGTGGACGCTGCGCCTGACCCGGGAGGACCAGGAGGAGCTGGCGGCCGCGCTGGCCACGGCCAAAGCCAAGAGCACCGACCCGCTCGACCTCGGGAAGGACGACTTCCCGCTCGACGGATTGGCCACGAAGCTCCAAGGCGTCGTCGACGTCCTCTTGAACGGGCGGGGCTTCATGCGCATCGCAACGCTGGATGTGGACCGGTTCGGCGACGACGACCTCACCCTTCTCTACTGGGGCATCGGCCTGCACCTCGGGGAGCCGTGGGCCCAGAACAAGCACGGCCACGTGCTGGGAGACGTGACGGATCAGGGCAAGACGATCGATGACCCGACCGTGCGCGGCAACGAGCTCGGCGGCATCGCGCTCGACTACCACACCGACGGGTCGGACCTCGTGGGCTTGCTGTGCCTGCGTACGGCGCGCACCGGCGGGCTCTCGTGCGTGGCCAACGCAGTGGCCATCCACAACCAACTTGTGCGCGAGCACCCCGAGCTCGCCGCCGCGCTCTACGACCCGATGCCCTACGACGCCAGGGGTGAACAGGCCAAGGGCACGCGCGCCTTCTACGCCATCCCCGCCTTCACCGAGCACGCCGACCGCCTCTTCGTGCGCTTCATCCCCCAGTACATCCTGGCGTCGCAGCGACACGCCGACGCGCCGCGGCTCAGTGCGGAAGCCCGCGCGGCCATCGCCACGGTCTCGGAGATGGCGAACGACCCCGACTTCAACGTGTACATGGACCTGCAGCCCGGTGAGATGCAGTTCATCAACAACTATCACGTACTCCACGGCCGGACCGCCTACGAGGACGATGTGGCCCACGGGTACAAGCGCCACCTGAAGCGTTTGTGGCTGGCCACCTACGACCTGACCGACCGCCCGGCGCATTTCGCCGCGCTGGGTCGCACGCACTGGGAGGCCAAGCGCTCGGTGAGCACGTTGCCGGCCGTCGATCGGGTCTCCGCCGGATCCTGAGGAGCACACGCCGTCTCTCACCCCCGAGGCGCAGCGTGGCGACGTCGCGATGGCGGCGTCACCAGGAACTGAGCAGACTTCGGGGGTGAGCTACTACGAGGACCAGGTCGTACCCCGACTCATCGACGTCATGCTGGGCACCAAGGCGGTGGGCCAGCTGCGCCAGCAGGTCGCGTCTGGCCTCTCCGGAGAAGTGCTCGAGGTCGGGTTCGGCTCGGGCTTGAACGTGCCCTACTACCCGCCGGCGGTCACGCGCGTGCAGGCGGTGGACCCCGCTGTGGTCGGGCGCAAGCTCGCCGCCAAGCGGATCGCCGCCAGCCGGGTCCCCATCGAGTTCGTCGGCCTCGACGGTCAGCACCTGCCGGTCGAGTCAGGCAGCATCGATCACGTGCTCATCACGTGGACGATGTGCACGATTCCCGACATCGAGACCGCCCTCTCCGAAATGCGCCGGGTGCTGCGTCCGGGTGGACAGATGCACTTCATCGAGCACGGCCTGGCGCCCGACGCCAAGGTGGTCAAGTGGCAGCACCGCCTCAACCCGATTGAGAATCGCCTGGCCGGGGGGTGCAACCTCAACCGGCCGATCGACACGCTCATTCAGGGCGCGGGCTTCCACTTCGACGAGCTCAACCGGTTCTACGGGAAGGGACCCAAGTCGTTCTCCTACTTCTACGAGGGCGTGGCCTCCCCCGCCTGACCGATGGACCGCATTGCGATCGTGGGCCCGGTCGCATCCGGCAAGACGACGTTGGCCCGGCACCTCGGGGCAACGTTGCGTCTGCCTGTGTTCGATCTGGATGACTTCTACTGGCGCGCCGAGCCAGTCCCCAGCGATGACGAATGGGTCGAGCTGCATCGCGATCTGATTGCGGGCGAGCGGTGGATCATCTCGGGTGACTACCGGGCGGTCGCAGCCGCCCGATTCGAGGCATCCGACGTCGTGATCTGGCTCGATCTTCCACGTCGCACCTGCCTCGCTCGCGTCGCGCTCAGGAAGATGACAGGCAACCCGTCGCCCTTCCTCGATTGCTGGCGCTGGATCTGGCGCTACCCGGGGCACGGCCGACTCGAGACGGCGAGTGCATTGGCCGATCCCACGCTCACCTGCACCCTCTACCGGCTGCGAAGCTCCTCCGAGGTGACGTCGTTCCTCGCTTCGCTGGAGCGGTGATCGCCGCACCGTTCATTCAGAGCGGGCACGGATCCCGCAATCCGAGACCACGCCAAGGGGTCAGCGCTGGCCCGGAGCAGTGAGGCGCCGGCCGCTCTCGCCTGACGGAACCACGGCGCAGGCCGTTTTGGCGAGTTCGGCCACCAGGCGATCGACATCGGCCCGTGCGACGGGATCCGACAGCAGCCCGTCCTCGCCGACTGACGAGCCGGAAACTGGGACGTGGCCACAGGCCTCATCAATGACATGGGCATGGGCGTAGTCGAGGACGGTACGCAACGACTCGTACGTCAGACGGGCCCCGCGAGGCGAGGAGTTGATCCAACCCACCGGCTTCTCGTACACCGACCCGGGCTGGTCGTCGCCGATCAACCACTCCAGGAGGTTCTTGAGCGCACCCGGCATTGCCCCGGCGTACTCAGGCGTCGAGAACAAAACCCCGTCGGCCCGGTGCACCGCGTCACGGAGACGCACCACGGCGGGAGGTGGTGTGTCGTGGTCGTCGTCGGGGTTGAAGTGCGGGAGATCGGCCAGTTCGTCGTAGAGGACGAGGGTGGTTCCGGGTGCCGCACCGGCTTGCGCCGTCCGCAGGACCGCTGTGTTGGTCGACGCGCGCCGCACGCTTCCCGACACCAGGAGGATGGAACAACTCACCCTCAGCACAACAGCCGACGAACGATCGCTGTTCCCGCCCCGGTCAGGCGGTCTGCGGTTCCGCGGTATTCCCACGAAAGAACCAGTGCACTCCATAGCGGTCAGCCAGGTGGCCGTAGATTCCGAACGGCTCCTCGCGTAGCTGGTCCAACAGGTCGGGGTCGGCACCCGCCGCCAGCCGCTCGAAGGGTCGCCGCAGTTCGTCGTACCCGCTCCCGGTGAGGTAGAGGGCCACGGTGTTGCCCTGGGCGGGCCGGCGCGTGGGGTGGAGCCAGTCGGTGGCCGAGATCTCGAGCGCACCGCTCTGGAGATGGGCGAACACGACCTTGCCCAGCTGTTCGTCCGGGGCCTGCAGGCTCATGGGCGTGTCCCCCAGCCGGGTGACGCGCAACTCGCCACCCAGGCAGGATTGGTAGAACTCCATGGCCTCTGCGCAGAGGCCATCAAAGAGAAGGAATGGCGTCAATTCCACGGGCGTACTCCCATTCGGGTGAGGAGATCACGGATCCTCGTTCCGGGCGCCCCATTTGAGACACCGTCGCGGCGCATCAGCATGCGGCCGACCATGCGCCCGCCGAGGAGCTGCTACTCGCCCCGGAGTGTCGCCCGGCTGAACAGCTTGCGACGGGCGCCCATGGCCATGGTGGCGTCGATGAAATTTGCCGGCAAGGCGCCCTCGCGGAGCACTCGCACGGGAGAGACCGTGGCATCGACCAGGGTCGGTGGTTCCCCCTCGCGCCGGCCACCGTCGACCACCAGGGCCACGTCGGCGGCGTCGAAGGCGTGCGCCACTTCAGAAGCGTCGTTGAAACTGAGAGGAATGGTGCGCCACGGCCCGTGCTCCTTGCACAGCCGACGCAGAGCTCGGCCATCGGGCATGCCGACGGTCACGGCCCACGAGTGCGTCGGTGTCTCGTCTTCCTGGTCGAACAGCTGGACGCTTCCATCGTCCGAACCGTTGGCCCGGGGCAGGAATACATCGACCGGACCGGGCCAGCAACGCTCGAGAAGCTTGTCCACCTCGCTGGACCAGCCCGAGGTCAGGGCCCGGACGTCGCTGCGCTGCCCGACCGCATAGTGCGGACCTTCGGGGTCGGCGGCCAAGGCTTCGAGACGCGCCTCGGCTCCCGGGGCGTCGAGTTGCACGGCCAGGCAATATCCACCGACGGCCGGGACCGCAACCACCGCACCTCCGGCCAGTGCGCTGCCGATCTCGGCGGCGCCACTACCCACTACCGGCGGTTCCAATTCGTCCAGGTCCTCACTCGTGCTGGTGTCCTTGAGTTCCGACATGCCCTCTTCCTCTACCTCGCCACCCGAGCGACCAGAGCCCGTGGTCGGCGAGCCAAGTCCGGCTCGACCTGGACATCCACGAACCCGATTCGAGAGGCCAACGCACTGCCGGCGTCGGCCTGATGTGGCGCTAACTCGATGACGACAGTACCGGGCCGGGCCAGCCAAACCAGGGATTGCAACAAGAGTTCTTCCACATCGGCCAATCCCGGTGTGCCGTGACTCGACGATCGGGCCACCAGGGCTGAGCGTGGTTCGGCCCGCACGACCGGATCGAGGGCCGGCCACTCTTCCTCGCTGACGTAGGGCGGGTTGGCCACGATCAGGTCGATGCGACCACGCAGCTCGGTCGGCAGCGCGCGCAGCCAGTCACTCTTGATCATCGTGACGGGCGGCCAGGCACCGTCGTGGCGCGCCTGCACCCGTTCGAGGTTGGCGGTCGCCACATCGAGCGCGTCGGGGCTGGCGTCGACGGCCCACACCGACGCTGCGCCCTCGACACCGAGCTCTGCCGCCAGCGACAGCGCGATGGCCCCGGACCCGGTGCCGGCATCGACCATCACCAGGCCCCGGTCGCCGCTCAGGCGTCGGGCTTCGGCCAGCGCCACCTCGACCACCTGCTCGGTCTCGGGTCGCGGAATGAGCACCCGGGGGTCGACCAGCAGGTCGAGCGAACGGAAGGGCCAGTGACCGAAGACGTACTGCAACGGCTCCCCCGCGGCCCGGCGCCTGGCCATGGCTCGGGCCGCGGTGACCACCGCCGGCGCGAGCGGGCCGGTCGGCACGTCGGCCTGGCCCAGAAAGAGCCCCAGGCCGAGCGCCTCGTCGACCACGAAGCGGGCCTCGTGGGGCGCACCGAGCACTTCGGCCAATTCGGCCACCAGTGCTCCCCGCGTCACGCCGGCTGCGGCCTCGGCTGAGGCGGCACGGCCGGCCGGCATCATCAGCCGGCATCCTCCTGCCCTTCGAGCTGGCGCCCGCGCTTGTCGGCCATCAGCGCATCGGTCAGTTCGACGAGGTCACCCGCCAGCACCTGGTCCAGCTTGTAGAGCGTCAAGTTGATGCGATGGTCGGTGACCCGGTTCTCCTTGAAGTTGTAGGTGCGGATCTTGTCGGTCCGGCTGCCCGCTCCGACCTGACCTCTGCGCTGGGCCGACATCTCCGCCTCCTGGCGGTCCTGCTCGGCCTTGAGCAGCCGGGCCCGCAACACCACCATCGCCTTGGCCCGGTTCTGAATCTGGCTCTTCTCGTCCTGCATCGCCACGACCGTGCCGGTGGGGAGGTGGGTGATCCGGACGGCCGAGTCCGTCGTGTTCACCGACTGGCCACCGGGACCGGTGGACCGGTAGACGTCGATCTTCAGGTCGTTGGGATCGATCTCGATGTCGACCTCCTTCGCCTCGGGCAGCACCGTCACCGTCGCCGTCGAGGTGTGGATGCGCCCCTTGGCCTCGGTCGCGGGGACGCGCTGCACCCGGTGCGTGCCGCCCTCGTGCTCCAAACGGGTGTAGGCGTCGGCACCCTTCACCACGAAGACAGCCTCGTTGATCCCGTCCTTTTCCGATGCATCTTCGGAGAGCAACTCGACCTTCCACTTCATCATGGCGGCAAAGCGGAGGTACATGTCGTAGAGGTTCCGGGCGAAGAGGTTGGCCTCGTCCCCCCCGACGGCGCCCCGGATCTCCATGATCACGTTGCGACCGTCGTTCGGGTCTTTCGGCAGAAGGAGCGTTTGGAGGTGATCCTCGAGCTGAGCCACCCGCGCCTCGGACTCTTCGAGCTCCAGGCGCATCAGCTCGCGGTCGTCACCCGAGGATTCGGTGAGCATTTCGCGGGCGGCCGCCACGTCTTCCCGGGCCGAGCTCAGGTCGTGCCAGGTGTGGACGAGACCGCCCAGCTCCTTGTGTCGCCGCGACAGGTCCCGCACTTTGTCCTGATTGGTGAGGGTCTCTGGATCGGCTAGATCCCGCTCGACTCCCTCGTACTCGGCCTCGAGCGCGGCCATGCGGTCGTCAAGCATGGGACCAGGTTACGACGGGAAGGTTGTGGGGGCGCGGCGCTCCAAACGCCGCGCCGGGAACTATTCCGATGCTGGCGCGGCGGGCTTCTTGGCCCGGGTCTTGCGCTCGCCGTAGCGACGCTGGAAACGCTCCACCCGGCCACCCGAGTCGACCAGCTTCTGCTTGCCGGTGAAGAAGGGGTGGCACTCGTTGCACAGCTCGACGTGGAGATCCGCCCTGGTCGAGTGCGTGACGAACGTGTTGCCACAAGAGCACTTGACCGTGGCCTCTACGTAGTCGGGGTGAATGTCGGTCTTCATGAGGTCTCCAGTCGAATCAGTCCGACCATTGTAATGGTCGCGACACAGCTGTCAGACGGCGAGGGGTCTTGAGGGACCGTCTCAGGTCCCTGGACCCTTGGCGATCTCGGCCAGGAATTCGTCGTTGCTGTTCGTCGTCTTGATCTTGTCCATCAGCAGCTCCAGGCCGGCGGCCTCTTTGCCGTCATTGGCCAGGGCGTTGAGCACCCGGCGCAGCTTCCAGACCTGCTGGAGCTGGCCCCGCTCGAAGAGGAGCTCCTCGTGGCGGGTGGAGCTGGCGTTGACGTCGATGGCCGGGTAGAGCCGGCGCTCGGCCAGCCGGCGGTCCAGCCGGAGCTCCATGTTGCCGGTGCCCTTGAACTCCTCGAAGATGACCTCGTCCATCTTCGAGCCGGTCTCCACCAGTGCGGTGGCCAGGATGGTGAGCGAGCCACCCTCCTCGACGTTGCGGGCGGCACCGAAGAACTTCTTGGGCGGGTAGAGCGCACCCGAGTCGACACCACCGGACATGATGCGGCCGGTGGCCGGCGCGGCCAGGTTGTAGGCCCGGGCCAGCCGGGTGATGCCGTCCAGGATGATCACGACGTCCTGGCCCCGCTCGACCAGGCGCTTGGCCCGCTCGATCGTCATTTCGGCCACAGCGGTGTGCTCGTCCGAGGGACGGTCGAAGGTCGAGGCGATAACCTCGCCCTTCACCGTGCGCCGCATATCGGTCACCTCTTCGGGCCGCTCGTCGACGAGCAGGACCATGAGGTGCACCTCGGGATTGTTCGCCTCGATTGAGTGGGCGATCTGCTTCATGACCGTGGTCTTGCCGGCCTTGGGCGGCGAGACGATCATGCCGCGCTGACCTTTGCCGACTGGCGAGAGCAAGTCGACGATACGCGCCGTCATGTTCTCTTTGTCCTTGTCGCCTGACATCTCGAGATTGAAGCGAGAGTCGGGGAACAGCGGGGTCAAGTCCTCGAAACGGGGGCGGTTCTTCGCCTCCTCGGGATCCATGCCCGACACGGTGTCGATGCGCAGCAGCGCGGGGTACTTCTCGTTGTTCGAGGCCGGCCGGCAGGCGCCCTCGACGTAGTCGCCTCGGCGCAGTGCGAACTTGCGGGCCTGGCTGATGGAGACGTACACGTCCTTGGACGACGGCAGGTAGCCGTCGCAGCGCAAGAAGCCGTAGCCCTCGTCGCGCAGGTCGAGCATGCCCTTCACCTCGACCATCTCGCCGGTGTAGGCCTGGTCCTGTCCTCCACCACCCTGGAGCTCGCCACCCTGGCCCGGGGCACGGTCGCGACCACGGCGGCGCCTGCTGCGCCGGTTCCCGAGGTCTCCGTCGGGTTGCTGCTGGCGGTTCTGATTCTGGTTGTTGTTGCGGTTCCGGTTGTTGCCGCTGCCGCCGCCGTTGTTGCTGCTGAAATTGTTGTTGTTGTTGTTGCCCTGCTGTCCGTTCTGGTGAGACGGCGCGGCCACGGCGCCGTCGGCCAGCTCTGGGGGCTCGACGAAGACAGCCGGTCCGGAGTCGCCGTTCGACGCCGCTTCCGGTGTGGCAGGGGTATCGGGGGTGGGGGCCTCGGTCGCCGGTGCGTCCGCGCTGGTCGTGGCCACCGTGGTGGCGGTGTCGCCACTCCCGGAGTCGGCACTGGCGGAACTGGCCGCAGCACGCGAACGGCGGGACGGCTTGGCCGCTCCGTTGGCCTGAGCGCCGGCGGCATCGCCGTTGCCCTGTGCCCCGTCGGATGCTCCGGATGTCACGCCAGTGGCATGGAGAATTTGGTCAATGATGTCGGCCTTCTTGGTCCGGGTCGTCGTCTTGAGCGACATGGCCTGGGCGATGGCACTGAGCTCGTCTCGCTCTTTGCCTTCGAGAACCGATCGTTCGAGCTGCTGTTCCGCAGTCATCGGGCTCCTCTTCTGGGAGGTTCGCCAGCCGGGTATTTGTCCGCGTCTGGCAAGGAAATTTCAAGGAGGCGGAGGGTTTTGCGTGTGAAGACCCTCCCCCAAGGATCACCGCTGCGTCTTGCTCTCCCGGGACCGCTTGTACCCGCGGAAAGCGCTTCGAAGCGCAGAGGGGATGCTTCTACTCTAGCCGGAAGCGGCCGGTTATGCCAACACCATCCTGCTTTTCCTCTCGGGCGACGTTTCGGAGGAGAACGTCACCGACGGGGTCTCGGCGTCGGCGACTGGCTCATAGGGAGATCTCAGCTAGCACCGAACTGAGCCCCGGCTCGATGACGGTCGGGACCGAAATGGACTTGATGGCCAGGTCCGGGTCCTTCAGGCCGTGCCCGGTCAGCACGCAGACAACGGTCGAACCGGGGGGCACGCCCTCCTTCAGCAGGCCCGCCACCGAGGCCGACGATGCAGCCTCGCAGAAGACGGACTCTTCCTTGGCCAAAAAGGTGTACGCATCGAGGATTTCGTCGTCCGTGACCGCCGTGATGGAACCGCCGGACTCGGACGCGGCGGCCGCAGCCGAGTACCAGCTGGCCGGGTTGCCGATACGGATAGCCGTGGCGATGGTCTCTGGATTCTCGACCGGATGGCCGAGGACGATGGGTGCCGCGCCGGCGGCTTGGAATCCCATCATGCGCGGCAACTTGGTCGAGCGGCCCGCTTCCTTATATTGGAGATAACCCCGCCAGTAGGCGGAAATATTCCCGGCATTGCCCACCGGGATGCAGTGGACGTCCGGTGCATCACCCAGGACATCGACGATCTCGAAGGCGCCCGTCTTCTGCCCCTCGATCCGGTGCGGGTTCACCGAGTTGACCACGGTGATAGGTGCGTGGTCGGGCAGCTCGCGCACGGTGGTCAGCAACTGGTCGAAGTTTCCCCGGACCTGGAGAACGCGGGCGCCGTGCATCAGGGCCTGAGCCAACTTGCCCAGCGCGATGTGGCCATCGGGAATGAGGACGACACAACCCAACCCGGCCCGTGCCGCGTAGGCGGCGGCGGAAGCCGAGGTGTTGCCGGTGGACGCGCACACCACCGACTTGGCCCCTTCCTCGAGCGCCATCGACATGGCCATGGTCATGCCCCGGTCCTTGAAGCTCCCGGTCGGGTTGGCCCCCTCCACCTTGAGCCACACCTGTGCGCCGGCTCGCTCGGACAGGCGAGGGGCCGGGACGAGCGGTGTACCCCCTTCCAGCAGGGTGACCACCGGGGTCTTGTCCGTGACCGGGAGGAACTCGCGGTACTCCTCGATGACGCCACGCCAACCGGCCGTCATGCGCCGCCCTCTTCGCCGATGACGCGCAGGACGCCGCTCACCCGGTCCACCGCCTGGTGCTGGCGTAGCTCGTCGATGGTGGCCAGCAGGTCGCCCTCGCGCGCGGTATGGGTGAGGAAGATGAGGCGGGCCTCCGCGGCCAAGCCCACTTGTTCCATGGACCGGATGGACACGTCATGATCACCGAAGATCTTGGCCACCGCGGCCAGCACACCAGGCCGGTCGGCCACGTCCATGCTCAGGTAGAAGGCAGCGCGCATGTCGTTCTGATCCCTCACCGTGGCGCTGGTCCGTTTGGGCGCCGGGGCCGGCGCGCCGGCCAGGAGGTTGCGCGACGCGTCAACCAGGTCGCCCAGCATGGCGCTGGCCGTGGGCCCGCCTCCGGCGCCGCGGCCGTAGAGCATGAGCTCGCCGCTCACCGCGCCCTCGACGAAGACCGCGTTGAAGGCGCCGCGCACTGCGGCCAACGGGTGAGTCCTGGGCACCATGGCCGGGTGGACCCGCACCGAGATCTCTGGACCGCCATCCATCAGCTCGGCGATGGCCAACAGCTTGACCGAGTAGCCGAGCTTGCTGGCGTAGGCCACGTCGGCCGCGCTGATGGTACTGATGCCCTCGCGGTGCACGTCGCCGTCCACCACGTCGGATCCGAAGGCGAGCGAGGCGAGAATGGCCGCCTTGGCCGCGGCGTCGTGACCCTCGACGTCAGCCGTGGGATCACGCTCGGCCAGTCCGAGCTCTTGCGCCTCGCGGAGCACGTCGTCGTAGTCGTCGCCGTCCTCCTCCATGCGGGTGAGGATGTAGTTGGTCGTCCCGTTGACGATGCCCATCACCCGCAGGATCTGCTCACCGGCCAGGGACTCGCGCAGCGGTCGGATGACCGGGATCGCACCGGCGACCGCCGCCTCGTAGAGGAGGTCGACCCCGGCATCGGCCGCCACCTGTGCCAGCTCGGCCCCTGCGGTCGCGAGCAGGGCTTTGTTTCCGGTGACCACCGGTTTGCCCCGGCGCAGTGCGCTCTCCACGAGCTCATGGGCGGGGTGCAGGCCACCGATGAGCTCGACCACGACGTCCACGTCGTCCCGCTCGACCAGGGCGGCGGCATCGGTTCCGATCAACGCCAGGTCGACCGATTCGGGCCGAGGCTTGGTCGGGTCAGCCACCGCAATGCCGACGAGCTCCAGGCGGATTCCGGTACGGGCGGCCACGTCGTCGGCCCGGGTGAGGAGGATTTCGGCCAGGGCGCTGCCGACGTTTCCGCAGCCAAGGAGGGCGACGCGCACGGTGGGAGCGGCATGCGCATGGGGTAGCGCATGCGGGTCGGGAGACGGGTGCGCGGCCGCAGGCACTGCAAAACCGTACAGGCTGCCCGGGGCATGCCCGCTCATGCCGCCTCTAGGCGTCGAGGGCGAGCAGGTCCTCGACGCGCTCGCGGCGGACCACGACGCGGGCCGCACCATCGGCCACGAAGACGACGGCCGGCCGTGGCACCTTGTTGTAGTTGGAGGCCATGGCATAGCCGTAGGCCCCGGTGACGGGAGTGGACAGGATGTCCCCCACCTCCAGGTCGTCGGGCACGAAGGCATCGGGGACGACGAGGTCACCGCTCTCGCAGTGCTTGCCCACCACCCGCACAGGCCGGCTGCGGCGAGCCGCGGTGGCCCGAGGCAGGAAGGCCTCGTAGCCGCTGCCGTAGAGCACGGGGCGGGGATTGTCACTCATACCCCCGTCGACACTCACATAGGTCCGGATACCGGGGAGGTGCTTGATCGTGCCCACGGTATAGAGGGTCAATCCGGCAGTGGCCACGATCGAGCGGCCGGGCTCCGCGCTGATCCGCGTGGCCGGGGCCACACCCGACTTGGCGCAGGCGCTGCGGGTCGCCTCGGCCCACTCATCCTGGGTGGGCGCGGTCTCGCCGTTGACGTAGGGCACGCCCAGCCCGCCGCCGACCACCAGCTCGGCCAGGCCGAGCGGGGCGAAGAACGCTCCCAACACCTCCGCCGCTTGTTCGAAAGAGGATGCGTCGAAGACCTGGCTGCCGATATGGGCGTGGACGCCCACCAATTCGACGCCGGGCATGAGCTCGAGGGCGGCCACGGCCTGGGCGGCGGCGCCGGAGGACACCGAGAAGCCGAACTTGGAGTCCTCTTGGCCGGTACGCACGAATTCGTGAGTGTGGGCCTCGACGCCGGGTGTGACCCGGACGAGCACCTTGGGTCGCTCGGCCTGCACCGGCCCGTGCTCGAGCAGTCGACCGAGGCGGGCGATCTCGTCGAGCGAGTCGACCACAATCCGGCCCACTCCCAGCTCGAGGGCATCGGCCAGCTCCTCCGACGACTTGTTGTTGCCGTGCAGGACGAGCCGATCGGGCGGCACCCCGGCAGAGCGGGCGACGTGCATCTCGCCGCCCGATGCCACGTCAAGGTGCATACCCTCCTCATGAGCGAGCCGGGCCATGGCCCGACAGAGAAAGGCCTTGGTGGCGTAGGCCACGCCTTCACCCCAGGCGGCAACGGCGTCGCGGCAGGCACGCCGCAAGTGGTCCTCGTCATAGACGAAGAGGGGGGTGCCGAACTCCTGGGCCAACTCCAGCACGTCGATGCCGCCGATATGGAGATGGCCCCCTTCGTCAACCTCGGCCGTTCGCGGGAGCAATTGTCGCTCCAGCGGCGCGGTGGCCACGTCGTGGTCGATAGGCATGAGCCCAGGTTAGGGCAGCATTCCTCCTGTTCTCGGCGACAACGACGGAAACCGCAGGCCGCCGATGGGGACTACGCTCGTTCCCTGCCCTCGTGACGGTTTGCGTGACGGACAGCCCGCCCCCGTAGCTCAGCGGATAGAGCACCGGCCTCCGGAGCCGGTGGCGCAGGTTCGAGTCCTGCCGGGGGCGCTTTCGCCCAGTGTTCACAGCCTGATTGACAAGAATCCCAGCTGGGGCGCGTGTTGCGGTCATCGCCAGAACGGGTTGTCGCCCCGAGGAAGTTACGGGGCTTCGCCGTGAAGGCGTTGAGCGTTCCGAGGATGGACCTCTCATTCGATGGACTGTCGCCGCCATTCCAGATGAAGCCACACGAAGCACCATGAACGGAGAGTTCGTCTCGCCCAGCAGAAGGCCGAGCTCATGCCGTCGCCGCACACACTCACGCCGACACGTCACACTGGGCCGGTGGCGTTGATCGCCAAGGCACACGCACCTACAGGCGATCAGGGAGGAGGAGCGACATGAGGGCTTGGCGGGTTCACGAATTCGGAGCACCGACTGACGTGCTTCGGTTCGACGAGGTCGATGCACCCGAGGCGAGACCCGGTGAAGTCCAGATTGCCGTGGAGGCAATCACGATCAATTTCAACGACATCGACGGAATACGCGGCCGATACCGGACCGTGCCAATCGAGCCGCCGTACATCCCGGGGATGGAGGTGCTCGGCCGGGTTCAGTCGGCAGGCGAGGGCGGTGAGGCCCTGGTTGGGAGGCGCGTCTGTGCGATTCCCGCCGGCGCCTTTGGCGGATACGCAGAAGTGGCGGTTGCGCCGGTCGCGATGACATTCCCGATGCCCGACGACATGGACACCCCCACCGCGGCATCGGTCTACATGCCGTTCCATGTTGCGTCTCTGGCACTGTACGAACGTGCCCGCCTCACCCCCGACGACACCGTGCTGGTACATGCCGCTGCCGGCGGTGCAGGGTCAGCCGCTGTGCAACTCGCGCCGCGCACGCGGTGCCCGGGTGATAGCGACGGCCGGGGGGCGCAAAAAGCTCGAATTCGTCGGAACACTCGGCGCCGACTTCGCAATCGACTATCGCAATGATGACTTCGTCGAGCGAGTCCTCGAGATCACCGGTGGACGTGGCGTCGACGTTGCTTTCGACACCGTCGGCGGTGCGACGACCATTGAAACGTTTCGATGTATGGCATTCGGAGGGCGGCATCTACTCGTCGGCTTCGCGTCGGGAATCGAGGCAGAGGACCAAGGAATCGTGCCGCGGCCGGTCTTGTTCGGCAACTTCTCACTTGTCGGCGTGTGTCACGCATACGTCGATGATGCTCTCGAGTTCAAACGCGCAACGGGATTGAACTTCCCCTCGCATTCCGACGGCCTGCGACTTCATGAGGACCTCTTGACGATGATCGCGGCCGGAACGATCCGTCCGATTGCTGGTTCGACTTCGTCGTTCTCGGCGCTGCCTGAGATCGTCGGCGCCATGGAATCACGTGCCACGATGGGTCGAAACGTCGTGATCATCGATTGAAGATTCATCGAGACGGAATGGAAACGATCTACGGCCATGCGAACTCCTAGGAGTTCCGCGAACTGGCCGAGCGGACCCAGACCTACGTCCAATGAGTTCGAGACGCCTTCGCCTTGGGATCTTCGTCAACGTACCGATCGACCTGGCTCGCGAGCAGCGAGACGCCCGCGAACTCGCCTTTGGCGACTGGCTATGTGATCGGAAAGTCAAAATAGTTATTCGGATAAGGCTCATTTTCAAGCGTGTAGTGCCACCACTCGCAGTCGTAGGAGCGAAACCCGCTGTCCGCCATGATGGAACGAAGATGCCGACGGTTTACCGCTTCGACCTGCGTGATTCCCATTGCTCCATGGTGTGAGATCGGGTCCATAAGATCGTGGCCGCCACCCATTGGAGCGAGTTCACCGCCGGCCAAATTGTAAAGCGTCAAGTCAACAGTGCTGCCCCGACTATGGCCCGATTTCGTGGCGACATATCCCTTTTCAAACATCTCGGGTCTCTCAATATTCGGATAGTGCCGTTGTTTTGTCCGTCCGTCTTCCGGGTCTTGCGACCAGCGGAGAAAGCAATCCACGGCGCGTTGAGGGCGATACCCATCCCAAAGAAGCAAGCCGAAGCCGACTGACGCCGCCCTCACTCGCGCACATTTCAACGCGTCGCACAGAGCCAGCGAGCCGACGATTCGATTTGCGAGGTATCCATCGACGGGTCGGCCCGTGAAGTTGTCCCATGTGGCGTACTTCGCATCCCAACGAATTCCGGATACGAGCTCGTCAACAAAGGCGAACGGCTCGGGCACGGTCATTGTCCGTTCAAGGCCACCGACACGATCCGGTCAATTACCTCCCGTAGCGCCACCCCGGCGGCTGCCATCATCCTTGGATAACGGCTGTACGAGGTCATACCAGGCAACGTATTGACCTCGTTCAGAACGACGGTCCCGTCTTCCTTCAAGAACAAGTCCACACGCGCCAGCCCCCCGCACCCTAAGGCCCGATAGAGGGTTTTCGCACTCTCCAGAACGAGCTCGCGCGACTCTGTCGAAATGTCAGCCGGAACGATGAACGTCGCATTTTCAGAACCACTTTCTGGCTCATCCTCTTGATGGATTCTGAAGAACCCGTGAGAGAGAGCGACGCGATCCGGCTCACCGGCGACCAACTCTGTTCCGGTCCCGAGAATCGCACATCCGACCTCGACACCGACGACGGTCTCTTCGATGAGCACCTTCGAGTCGAACTGTCTTGCGGATTCCAAGGCAGACGACAGTTCCTCGGCCCGCTCTGCGCGGCTGACGCCGAATGAGGAACCCGAACGGGCCGGCTTCACGAAGACGGGATACGCAAACCGATCGGGATCAACATGCTCATTCGCCGTGACCGTCCAGAAGTTCGGTGTAGCAATACCCGCGTTCCTCGCCACGAGATACGCAAGTGACTTGTCCATACACAGCGCAGAGCTCTGGATATCGCAACCCGTGTAGGGGACGCCGGAAAGCTCCAGAAGACCTTGCACCCCTCCGTCCTCTCCGAGCCTGCCGTGCAGGACCGGAAGCACCACATCTAATCGGATGGTCTCGTATTGCCCCTGGTCCAGGAGAAGTAATCCATGCACGCTTCTGTCCGGTGAGAGCATGGCCGGACTGCAAAGGCCGTTCTCCCAGTTCGCGTGAGGGCCGTCGCAAAGCTTCCAGCTACCGCTCTCACTGATCCCGATGTAGAACGGCTCGTACCTTTCGAGGTCGAGGTGCATCGCGACCTCTTGCGCGGACTTGACGGAGACGGAATGTTCTTCAGAACAACCTCCGAAAATGATTGCGATCCTCAGCCGAGCCATGCTGCTTTTTGTTGAAACCAGCGACAATTGAGGAGGGTATTTTCGACAGCATCTCGCAGGGCGTGCTCTGTGTAGTACGCGGTGTGCGGAGTGATGAGCACGTTGCCTGACTGTTGCAACCGCAACAAGAGTTCATTGCAGACCGGCCCCTCACGGTGGTCGAAGTAGAACACTTCCTCCTCCCCCTCGACCACGTCCAGAGCCGCACCGCCGAGGTGCCCACTTTCCAAGGCTCGAAGCAGCGCCTCGGTGTCGACGAGCGCTCCGCGCCCTGTGTTGACAATGAACGCGCCGTGCCGCATCTGCTCAATCCGTTCGCGATTCAGGAGATGGAGCGTGTCCGCGTCGAGCGGTGTATGGAGCGTCACCAGATCGCTCTGTCGTAGTAACTCTTCCAGAGACACGTACTCGGCAGAACTCTTGGGGCGGCGATCGTAGGCCAATACGTGGCAACCAAAGCCCCGCAGCCTGGCCACCACTGCTCCACCGATGCGTCCCGTTCCAATGACACCGACGGTCATGTCGCGGAGATCTTTCCCGCGTTCATCATTCAATCGGTAATCATGAACCTGGGCGCGACCGATCGTTGATTTGGCATTCCGTACGGCCATCAGGATCAGCATCAACGTGTAGTCAGCAACGCTGTCGGCGGAGTACGCGATATTTTCAACGCAAATACCAACGCTCTTCGCACATTGCACGTCGATATGGTTGCGTCCAATGCTTCTTGTTGACAGATACGTCACACCAGCCTGGCGAAGCGCAACAAGGATGGATCCCGAGACCCGGGTCTTGTGATCGACGCTGATGCAGCGATTACCGACGGCCAGCTCCAGGTTCGCTTCAGATACCGCCGCATCCGTGATGGTCGGAATGACGCCATAGCGCGGCGCCATCTTTCGGAACAACGCTGCCTCGTCCTGCCCGCATCCATAAATGGTGACCCCCATTTCTGGGACCGCACCAGCAGCTGTGCCATGGCCAACCTGGTGATCAGTGGCGGCCGGGCCGGAGAAGAACGCCCGCGGTTGGACGGGGCGGACTGCTGTTCGTACCGGCTCGCTATTGGTCACGCCCCAAGTCAACACAGCGTGATGTTGCAAGCACGTATCGGTTTTTCGATATGCCGGCAATATGCTCTCGGCTCGTATCATCACGAGCATGCGCGTGTTAATCGTCGAGGATGAGCTCTATATGGCAGAAGCCATCCGCGATGGCCTAGGCCTGGAGGCGATCGCGGCCGACATCGCCCGTGACGGTGACACCGCTTTGGGACTTCTGAGCGTCAACGTCTACGACATCGCCATCCTCGATCGCGACATCCCCGGCCCCTCCGGCGACGAGGTCGCGGAACAAATCGTCGCCTCCGGCAGCGGCATGCCGATCCTCATGCTCACAGCTGCCGACCGGATCGACGACAAGACCTCCGGGTTCGGACTCGGCGCCGACGACTACCTCACAAAACCGTTCGAGCTCAGAGAACTCGTACTCCGTCTGAGAGCGCTGGACCGCCGGCGTGCCCACAGCAGGCCACCTATCCGTGAGATCGCGGGGCTGCGTCTGGATCCGTTCCGCCGCGAGGTCTATCGCGACAATTGCTACATCGCGCTCACCAGGAAGCAGTTCGCAGTGCTCGAAGTCCTCGTCGCCGCCGAAGGCGGTGTGGTCAGCGCCGAGGAGCTCCTGGCTCGGGCGTGGGACGAGAACGCAGATCCGTTCACCAACGCCGTGCGCATCACCGTCTCGGCCCTGCGCAAACGCCTCGGCGCGCCCTCGATCATCGCCACCGTGGCCGGGGTCGGGTACTGCATTAAAACTGAACCAGACGCCTGTCGTGAGGGAGAAGACGGTGGATAGAGCACCTGGCCTGAGCGTTCGCATGAAACTTACCCTTAGCTATGCAGGCTTCGTCGTGCTCGCTGGCGCCCTGCTGCTGGGCGCGGTGTGGGTGTTCCTCCTGCGATACGTGCCGAGAGGCGAGACCGTCCTCGTCCACGGCACGAACGTTTTCATCTCGCCGAGCCGTGGCGCCCTCTTGCGCGATTTCGCTCCGGCCGCAGGCACTTTGGGGGCACTCCTGCTGGTCTTCGGTCTCCTGGGAGGGTGGCTCCTCGCTGGCCGGATGCTCGCCCCTCTCGACCGAATTGCCGCCGCGACCCGCGTCGCCGCGACCGGATCGCTCTCCCACCGAATTCGGCTACCGGGCCGCAGGGATGAATTTCGCGAACTTGCCGACAGCTTCGACGCCATGCTCGCGCGGGTCGAAGCTCAGGTTGCCGAACAACAGAGATTCGCGGCCAACGCCTCCCACGAGCTGCGCACTCCACTGGCGATCACGCAGACCCTTCTCGACGTCGCCCGCAACGATCCAAGCCGTGACCCCGGTGAGCTCGATGATCGGCTCCGCGAGGTCAACGCTCGGGCAATTGACCTTACCGAAGCACTGCTCGTGCTGAGCCGCGCCGACCAACGGTCCTTCATCCCAGAACGCATCGACCTGTCCTTGATAGCTGAAGAAGCCACTGAAACCCTCCTCCCTTTCGCACACACACGCGGCATCACTATCGAGACGGTCGGCGAAACGACCATCACCATCGGTTCGCGTGCGCTCCTGCTGCAACTCGGTACGAATCTCGTGCACAACGCGATCGTTCACAATCTGCCCGAACGGGGCACAGTGTGGGTCATGACCAGCGTTCACTCCGAGGGTGTGGTGCTCACTGTCGCAAACTCCGGCGAGAATCTGAACCCAGAGATGGTTTCAACGCTTGTCGAGCCCTTCCAACGCGGCGCCGAACGCACACAGAGCGGCCACGCAGGCGTCGGCCTGGGTCTCGCAATCGTCAAGAGCATCACGCAAGCACACGATGGGGTCCTGACTCTCACCCCCCGGGCAGATGGGGGACTGTGCGTCACGGTGCAATTACCCGCCGCGCCTCCGCACATCGGCAAATGACGACCGGGAGGAACGACGGCTGTGCGCAGAGTCTGTGGGCAAGGGCAACGGGCTGGCTGTGGTGGACGAAAAAGTTCTCTCGTGGCACCCGGTCAGTCCAGGAGTTCGCGGATGTCTGACGCGGTGATGGCACCCGATTCGAAACCCCCGCCGTCCATGACGTTGGCAAACAGCGTGGCCTTCTTCGCCTTGAGCGCCATGACCTTTTCTTCGAGGGTGTCCTTGGCGACGAGTCGGTACACCATTACCTTCCGTGTCTGGCCGATACGGTGGATGCGGTCGACGGCCTGGGCCTCCGTGGCCGGGTTCCACCACGGATCGAGCAGGATGCAGTAGTCCGCCTCGGTCAGATTCAGACCAAACCCTCCGGCTTTGAGGCTGATCAGGAAGACCGGGGCGCGGCCCTCTCGAAATTCGGCGATGACGGCGGGACGATTGCGAGTCCGCCCGTCGAGATAGCAGTAGTCGATACCGGCTCTGCGAATCCGGTCGCGGGCGAGGGTGAGAAATCGCGTGAACTGGCTGAACACCAATACGCGGTGACCATCACTCACGATGTCTTCGAGCATCTCCATGAGCGCATCGAGTTTGGTCGACGGCACTCCCTCGTGCTCCGCATCGACCAGCGACACATCGAGGCTGGCTTGGCGGAGCAAGGTGAGCGAGCGGAAGATCTCAAAGCGATTCTTCGTCATCTCGTCGAGAAGCCCCAGGACCTTCTGACGTTCTCGCTGAAGATACATTTGGTAGATCTTCTTGTGCTTGGGACTGAGGTCGAGCTCAAGCACCTGTTCCTGCTTGTCAGGCAGGTCGTTGGCCACTTGCTCTTTGGTACGCCGGAGCATGAGTGGACGGATTCGTCGACGAAGCTGAGCCAACCGCTCCGGGTCGTTTCCCTTCTCTATGGGCACCCTGTAGTACTCAGCGAACCGTTCAGGATTGGAGAACAAGCCGGGAGCGGCAATGGAGAGCAAGGACCAAAGCTCCATGAGGTTGTTCTCAATCGGCGTTCCGCTCATGGCCACTTTGAAGGAAACCGGTAGCGTCTTCGCCCGCTGGTAGGTCTGGGAAAGCCGGTTCTTGGCGAACTGGGCCTCGTCGAAAAAGGCCCCAGCCCAACTGACTGCGGCGTACTCGTCGTACTCCAATCGGAAAAGGCTGTATGAAGTGACGACCACATCAGCTTCTTCGGCCATCTCCTCAACCGTCGTGCCCCGCCGACGACCCGTCTCGGTAACTGTGGTCACATTCAAGCTGGGCGCGAAACGGCGGCATTCCGAGAGCCAGTTCCCCACGACACTGGTCGGCGCCACAATAAGGAAGGGATCCTTGACAACGCCGATTTCTCTTACATGGCACATCAAGGCCAGCGCCTGAAGCGTTTTGCCAAGTCCCATGTCGTCGGCCAGAACGCCACCCAGCCGATGTTCGTAGAGATAGGCCAGCCAATTGAATCCGATGTGCTGGTAGGGCCTGAGACTCGCGCGCAACGAGACAGGGGGACCGTACTCCTGGCGATCAGCGGCATCGACAAGGGCGCGAACGGAGTCCTCCCAACGAATGGCCTGTTCGGTGACTACTCCGAGGCGTTGGAAGTCTTCCCACAGACTTGCCTGGAACCGACTCAGGCGGACTCCGTCACGGTGGTCGTCGCGGAGTCCGCGAGCTTCGGTGATGAGGTGGGCCAGTTCTCGTAGCTCCTCCCGATCGAGCGAGAAGAACGTCCCCGATGGGAGGATCAGGTGTGACTGGCCTCCGGCTAGAGCGACAAAGAGATCGGCAAACGGCACTTCCTCGCCGCCGACTGTCACCGTGATCGTCAAGTCGAACCAGTCGTTGTCGGCTGACTGGGTTCCACCAAGGCTGACCACGGGGGCCGCCGCAGCTTCTTTGTAGTCGGGTAACGCGCCGACCCGCTCAACCTCGATACCGTCCGTTGCTTCGAGCGCTGGCAGTAGGTCGGTCACAAACCGAGCGGCCGACATTCCCTCCAGCCGCGACTCCGACGCGAGACGGTAGCCGCGTGGCGTGACCTCGAACATCGTCGGAACGGACCGGACAATGGCGGAGGCCGCATCCACAATTGGGTCATCGGCGGACCGCTGGTGGTCTCTACTCGCAGCGCTCCATAGGTCCTCGCGCCACTCCTCGCCTTCAGCGCTCCTGGCCCAAGCGAACTCGATACGGTGATCGTCACCACCACTGATTTTGAGGATCAGAGTGGGCCGTCGAACCTCGGGCAGTTCGACGGATCCATCGCTGGACTCCACCTCCACCCTTCGACGCAGCCGTGGAACGAAGGCTCGCAAGAACCGCTTCTCGTCGTGGCTTGGCACGTCGACAGCAGCGGTCCTCAGAAAGGCGCGCAGGTTGTCGTCAACTGGCGTGGCCAGCGCGGCCAGACCGAGTCCCGTTGCTGGCGCCACGCGGTTTCCGCCGGCAGACTCTTCCCACCACGCAATGCCATGCGCTGGACGTCCGATCAGCATGGACTGCTGGAGTGGAATCCTCTGGCTTTCGATACCAATCCGCGGTTCGACCCTCAGCCCAGCTCCCGACCGGGTGACGTCAATGGTCACATCGGCTGCCCTCGGGATAAAGAGAATCGGCTTCGCGTGCCGTCCCGACTGCACCAACGGGAGCCCGAGGGCGCTGGCTTCGCCGAAGAGGTCCCACAATCTGCGACTGTTGATGGTTTCGAGTCGGACCACGTCATCGGAATGGCCATACGTGGGGCGCCGACTGGTGAGCCGACTGAGCGCGAGCAGCTCTTTGACCAAGTCGAGCCGTTCAGCCGCCTGAGGGGTGGCTCTCGCCCCGTAGCGGTAGTAGTCGAGGCTCGACCATGAAATCCCGCTTCTCACCCAACTGCCGTTCCGCCCAGGTGTCACCGGTCGGACCCGGATTCCTGCGCCGCCCCTCTCTAGTACCAGCTCGAATTGGAGCCCGATATCGGTGTCACCGAACTCCACTGCCTCGTTCCCTTCAGACTCCAGCAGAGTCTGCAGAGGAAGTTTCCAGTCGGTCGGACCGTCGCTCCGCGACGGCGGAATCCGCGCGGTGTCATCCCGAACGAGCGTGAGCTGCGGAATCTGACCGGAGACCTCCCCAGACTCCTTGGCAAGGACGAGTGCCACCGCGTGCTTACAGTTCACACCGACTGGGCAGGTGCACGAGGCCTCAAACGCAGAGAGCTCCTTCGAGCGCGAGCGGGTCAACGTCACCGTGGCCACGTAGGGCCGGCGTGTCCCACCTTGAATCTCACCGACTACATGGGTGCCACCGGGGCTCCATGTTCGTTTTTTGACCGCACCGATTCGCGCGTAGTCATTGCCGCGGGCAAAAGTCGCCGATCCGACCAATTTCTCCAACACCCTGGCATCGGCGGCAGTGATCACTTGCTGCGGAACTCTCTCACTCTCATGGTGGTCGATGGAACGGCGCTCGTACGGCTCACTGCCCACTCAAAAATGGTTGGGATCTTCTCTCTGTTCCTGGCGCTGCCACTACTACTTCCTGGTCATGGGCGAATTCCACAAGTCTCGGATCCGAGCCGACCATAGGAGAAGGTTGTGACTGCCTGAGCCAACCACAACCAGTTCCTTCACGCCTTGCTCCAAGTGCCTTGTTCGTTGCCTCAACGAAGACTCCGGGCCCGGGCTGAGGTCGAGGGTCCTGTTCAGACCGCAAAAAAACCGACCAGGAATCATCCCACCTTTCTCGTCATTCTTCCTTCGGAGAGCTCTGGCGATTCTCAGGCGTCCGTTGACAGGAACCCTTCAGTGCTCGTCGCTCGGACGCCGATCCGTCCCTCAGGCGATTGTAGGGACGACTTCCTGACGATCCGCCGCGATCCCGCCACCGCCTGACCCTGCGTCCTAGTTGGAGCGCCCTCATCAAGACCCCCGGTAGTGGTCACGGGCTGAGGGGAGCGAGTTCAACTCGATCGCGGACGCAGCTCTCCTCGGGGCATCGACATCCAGCTCGATCCGGAGCGCGCCCACGACCCGCTCTCGAGCACGTATCAGCTTCTCAGCAGCACCCGCAGCCGCACGCAAGCCCAAACGTGTCGCAGTCACGCGGGAGCAGCACGACCCCGATGCCGATCGGGCAACGGATGTCGCATCCCTGCACCCGCAGATCTGCGACCGCGACGAGGCAGTCGTCGACGTCGGTCTGGGGCGGCGCCTTGCCCTCGCGGTCCGAAGCGCCAGGCTCTGACGACTCGACCACGATGGTCACCGCGCGCTCTTCGCAAGGTGCCAACGCGAACGTGCTCTCACCGACGATGACACCCGTCACCGGGACCTCGTGGCCTCCTTTGCTCTTGAAAGCACTCAATTCAAGGGTGACCTCGCGCTCCCTCCGCCTCTCGTTCGAGATCGTGATCGGGACGATGCGTCGCTCGCCGACCCTTGAGTACACAACCAGGTCGAGGTCGTCACCTACGCAGCAGCGACAGTGGCAGTCGTCCTGGCGGCATCCACCTTGCTTGCCCCCACACCCGCAGCCGCACCCGCAGTCACCGCCTTTGTCGTGACACCCGCATCCGCAGCCAGCCTGGTCTTGGTGCCCCCGGCCGAAGCCACGGGCGAACTGGCCCGCAGTGTGCTGGCCCCACCCATACATCGGGTTCCCAGCCATGGACCCGCCCATCCGACCGGGCCGTTGCCGCATATGTCTGCGTGTCACCGTGCCTGACGCCGGCTGCCCCGACGCAGGCGTCATCCCGCCCGCACCGCCCATCCACTGAGACATCGAGGCTGTGAACTGATCAACAGAGCTCGTGAATGCATCGAGATAGTCCTGGGGTGTCGGCATGACTGCCTGACCGCAGCAGGGGCATTGGGTCGGGGTCAAGATGTCGACCCAGGTGGGAGCGGATGGCATTGTCATGGGCGGGCTCCTCTCGGTGCTGCTTTCCTGGTCTGCGCCGATTTCTTCGCCGGTGCAGCCTTGTGGGATGGGGGCGTGTCGTGTGCAGTCGCACCGTCGCCAGAATCGACTCGACCCCGGACGGGGACAATCTGGAATGTCAGGTCAGACATGTACAGCGGAGCGACGCCGGTGTACCGCGTCCTCGGTTCGAGCTTGTCGGGGAGTGTGATCTCTAGGTCGACTACCTGTGTCTGGCCGGGCAAGAGCTCCTGCGGGCCGCCCGCAGTGTGCACCCGGAGCACACCGGAGTGTTCCACCACCTTCTTCCAGCCCTCCTTGACGAAAAGATCGACGAAACGATCGATCGCTTCGTGCTGACCTCCCTCATCGGGCCACGCCGCAGTGACGGCGCGGAGACTCCGACAGTTGGTGAGCTCGTCGTCGAGCACCACGGCTCCAATCTCGCCGATCACGAGGGGGACGTTGCCGCGGTTGGTACACACGATCTGTCGTACCGTCCGATCGCCTGCTCTGTTTTCCAGGACCACCTCGGTCGGTGCGACATCGAGGTCGTAGTCCTCCACCACGTGAATCACTACCTCGACCGACTGGCCCGCTACCAACAGCTCGCCGTCGTAGCGTCCGGGTGGCGTGTGAATCGGGATGGTGATTCGGATGGGCACGCGCCGGGCCTGGCCTGGATGAAGGACGACGCTCGGCATCGCCACGCCGAGACGCTGGCCCGTTGCGGTTTCGAGCTGAGAACTCACGAGGCTCGCCTGTCTCAGGATCGCTCGCTGCTCGCCACCATTGTGAAACTCGAGTTGATGCGAGATCGGTCCCGGCGCTCCAACCAGAGTTAGGGTGCGGCCGCCGTCGGCCAACAGGTTGTAGTCGGTGAGGCGCTCACGCACGGCAGCGGATCTCAGGGTCCGACTCGAATGTGGAGGCCGTCCTCGTCATCACGCCGCCCGTCCCGCCCGTGTTCGTGCTCGAAGTACTCGCGACCCTCAACGACCATCGGCTGGCGGTGCAGGTCCTCGATCACGGTGTCCTGCTCACCCTCGAACGTCATGCCGAACACCTCAGCTCCGAAGAGGGTCAGGCCGATGTGATGCCGGTAGGGGTTTCGGATGCGGGTCTCGGGAATCCGCCCCACATTGACCGTGTAGCAGAGGTCGAGGACGACCGGCTTTACGTCTACCGTCACATCGAGCGGCTTGATGTCCAGGGTGAGATCGGATTTCATCCCGATATCACTCTTCGTGGTCACGTCGTTCTTGATCGGATCGGGAACGAGCAACGTCGACGACGTCGTCGTCGTCAAGGTCGAGTTCGTAGTGATCGGATCTGGAACGTTCAGCGTGACCTGGACGTCATCGAGCCCGATGACGTCGATCGTCCCGGTGTCGGTCGACGTGACGGTGACAGTTTCGGAACCGCTGCTGCTTCCGCCACCTTTGGGCACGATGACCTCCTCCGATGACCAAATTCATCCTCACCCTCATTGAGCCCAGTGTCAACAGTTTCGCCCTGGAGGCCGTTCATGACGGTTTCGTGACGGCCTCCACGGTGTCTCCTGCCACGGTCCCCGAAGCCGGCACCCCGTTCCTTGCCAAACGCACTCCTACTACCATTCAAGGCACGTCTCGATCTGTCTGGGGGGGGTGCGTGAGGACTTATCCGTACCGCTTCTACGTCGCGCTGGACGGCAACGGCATCAACGGATTCGAGGGCATGGCGGGCGTGTGCCTGTTCCTCTTCGACCCCACGGACAACTCCTACGCCTACAAGGTGCAGTACTTCGACGGTGCCGCCGCCGGCCATGCCACGACGGTCAATCCCAGCCGATCCGTTGGATTCTTGGGCAATGCCGGCCAACACCTCCTCTTCTACGACGCCAACACGCTCGACGAAGTCGACCGGGTGTCCACCCTCCAGTACGAGGTCAACGACACCACGCTGCGTGGGAGCACACACCTGGTCTGGCTGGACGATTCCGAGTTCATCACGGCGGTTGGCGACTACATGTATCGGTTCGACTTGAACCGGTTGGGCAAGGGTGAGCGCCTCGGCCCACACGGGCTCAAGCTGCCCCACGCGATGAAGTTGACTGCTTCGGGTCGTTACATCGTCTACGGCGGCATGGATAGTCCGGTGACCGGCGAAGCAAAAGAAGTGGGGATCTACGACCTGCGCAGCGGGGAGGCGAGACGAGTCGAGCTGCCGGCCACCTGCTGGCACCTGGCAACCCACCCGACCGAAGACCTCTTCTATCCTGTCTCGTTCCGGGTCGCTCCCCAGGAGGGCAGGGACTGGAAAGACTGGGCCATCGGGTTCTCCAAGGAGTACGCCTTCGAGATCAATGCCGAATCGGCACAGGTGATTCGGCATTGGGCCGTTGGTCGCGAAACCCCGGCGCACCTCAACTCCGACGTCACCCTCTCGAACAGCGAGCTCATCTTCTGCAATGGGGCCAGCCAGAGCGTCGTCTTCATCGATCTGGCGTCTTTCGCCGAGTGGCGGTTCATCGACGAACGGCCTGGGATCCGCGGCCAGGCCAAGGTCGCGCGCCAAGTCGGCACCCAAGCCTACGATGCGCTCGCCCGGGGCTCCATGTACACAAGCAGCCAGCATTTCCTGGGCGCGTTGCGTGCCAGTCGCTTCACCGTCCTCGACTCCATTTACGCCACAATGCTGAGCGGGGACCAGTCTCTCCTCTTCACGGCCAACCGCGGGCTCAACCACATCACGATTTACGACTACCCGTCGAACACCATGCGGCTACGCGTGAAGATGCCCGACCTGCACGAGTACGTGCCGTCGATGGCCCGTATCGCCGATCCCCGGCTCGGCTTCCACCACAGCTATCTGGTGAGCCCGTGAGTCCTACGAGGCGGCGTGAGCCGAAATCGCCTTGGCCAGCTTTTGGAAGTTCCGCGGCACCAGTCCGGTGACGAAGGTCTCGATGCCCCGGGCCGTCGGACCTCCGACGAGCGACGTAACACCAGGAAGCTTTCCAGGCGCGACGTCGAGTTCACCCTCGAGGACGATGCGAGTGCCGCGGCCACCCATCGCCTCCTGATAACGGGTCACCCCGACACAGTCCACCCTGTCTGCGAAGACCTGGGGACGGATCCTCCAGTGGCACGCCCAATCCTCGGCCTTCCACTCAGCCGTGTCGGTCCACGCCAGCATGTCGGGCTTGATCACCGTGCGGAGGAGCGCGGGGACCTCGGCCTTGGCCCGCCACAGGTTGACGAGGTGCACGGTCCCGTCGGGATCTTCCTGGCGAGAATCGACGGTGACGCTCTCCACGTCACTGATGAGGGGCACGAGTTCGTCGAGCCGGTCGCGCACGAGCGTCCACACCGCAGAGCGCTCTTGGCGCACCACGGCGAGGGTACGGAACGGCTTCACGCCCTGCCCCCGGAAATGACTCGCCACTCATTTGAGCCGGTGCCCGTCACCTCGGCACTCGGGTGGAGGCGAGCGCGCAAGGCATTCGATATGTGCGGGCTCTCGATGAGCCAAGCGATGGATTGCGCCAGGGCGCGCCGGCTCGAGCGGGCCGGTAGCCGAGGGCCATCGCACGGTCGATGCAATACCAGTAGTAACGGCCGAGCGCCTTCGCCTCGGACCGGGTGGAGGCGGGTGCTTTCTTCGTCCACCGGGCCGCCAGCTCCATTGCCGAGGCAGCCAAGTAGGCAGCGGTGAGCGTGGTCGTCACAGTTGGTCCCCGCACGCCGCACAGATCGGCAACGGTCTGGTGGATGTCGACCCAGCGCATGTTCTCCGAACCGAGTAGATAGCGCTCCCCGCGCTCCCCCTCTCTGCCGCGAGGACATGACCGAGAGCGACGTCCTCGACGTGGACAACGTTGCACCCGCCGGGGAACGTGAAGGAGAACGGATCCTCGAGGTAGTTGATGATGATGGCGTTGCTCGGCAGCAGGCGGTAGTCGGGCCCACCCACGGTTATAGCCGGACAGACCGTCACCACGTCGATCCCGAGCGCATCTGCGAGCTCCAGGGCCTCGGTCTCCTGTCTGGCCTTCATCCGGAAGTAGGACGGCGCATCAGGGTCGCGCAGATGGTCGCGTTCGTCGCGTAACTCCGGTCGAGGCGACGAGCCGCAACTGACTGACGAAGAGGTCAGGACAACCCGGGCCACGCCAGCGGAGGCCGCTGCCTGGAGCGCGTTGCGTGTCCCCTCGAGAAGCACTGCCTCGAGCTGGCGCTCGTCGGCTCCCCAATACGTGAAAATGCCCGCCGTGTGGAACACCACGTCGCGACCCTCCATGGCCGCCTCGAGGGATGCCCGATCAAGCACATCGCCCGCCACCCGCTCGAGATCGAGCCCCAGCAGGCTTCGGAGATCGCTGGTTTCTCGCACCAAACCGCGCACACGATGGCCTTGGCTCAGGAGGACACGGACGATGTTGGATCCGATGAGGCCGTTCGAACCCGTAACGAGTGCTTTCACTCCTCGAGCACCACTATGCCGACGTCCTTGCCGACTTGTCGGGCCAGATCCGACCACCAGGCGGTCACGTCAGGCGAAATCCGCCGCCGAAACCCCTCGCGGACCCGTCCCGCCTCGGAGTCTGGCTCGGTCTGCTGCGGCGCCTCGAAGTGGCGAAAGCCGTTCTCGTCCATCATGCCGCCGGGTTCGTGGTGGCCCATACGGCCCACGAAGTCGCGCGCCCGAGTCATGAGGTCCACCTCAACCTGTTCGTACCCATCCTCACCGTGGATTGGGTCCCAGGCCCGACCGATCCTTACGTCCTCTCCCGAATAGGCGCGTTCGAAATTGTCGATGGTCTCGTCGAAGAACTTGAAGTACTCGGACGCAACGAAACGATTCTTGATCTCTGGTAACCGGTCGAGATTGACGATCTGCCAGAACGGCGGCAGCCGGAATTGTTGGCGGGCCACCACGGTGATCTCAGTACCGGAAGAGACGCGCGCAAACCGGACGCTGCCGTCGTCGTGGGTGGCCGAGTCGTTACTGCTGTGCACTGTGCGCCAGACGATCTTGTGCACGTCGTCGTCGTAGTGAATCGACTCGAGTTTGGCGACATCAATGACAGAGCCACCGTAGAGGATCAGCCAGTTTGGCTGCGGCAGGTAGACATTGCGCTCCGCCTGGTGCGTGACCCGGCCTTTGCGATCCCGGCGGACGGGCACCGTGTGTCCGCCGATGTAGTCCTTCATCCAGGTGATTGCGTTCCGGATCGGCACGGCATCGACGAAGTCGTCGAAGTCGACAGGCACCGTTTTGGAGTAGTGAAACAGCACTGACCCGTCGACATAGCGCCAACGCAGCCCGTTCTCGTCGGGAGGCACCGCCTTGACCAGGTGCTCGAGGGGTTCCAGGTAGCGAACGACGTCGTCGTAGTCGGCTCGGCTGAACGCACCCGGGTCGAGATCGAGTGGCACCTCCACGCGGGCCAGGGCATCTTTCGCGAAGAGCGTGCGCCAAGCCTCGACCCCGTCGACCACTGCCGCCAGCCAGGCATAGCCCCATACCGCCCACGGGCCGGCGAGGACCGGCGCAGCCGTGCGATTGACCTTCTCCGTGAAATCTCGTTTGAACGGGAACAGTTCGCGGTCAGGGCGTACCGTGGCGGACAAGAGGTGCGTCGCCAAGCTGGGCGATTCATCCACGCGACGCAGCGCCGATGTTTGCAGGGGATGAACGTTCTCCCAGCCGTCGTAGGGGGTGAGATCCCCAAGCATCTTGTACGTCTGTGGGAGACCGATGTCGTGGAGTGCTTTGGCGTTGATCGGAGATACGTACGGATCGGTGTTCATCTTGGCGGCCGCCACGAAGTCGACGAGTATTGGATCCGTGCCTGCGATGATCGTGTCGGTTCGGAGCTGCCGCGGTGAGCGGTCGCCCAGGCTTCCGTGATTGCTGACGAGGGCGTCGACGATAGCGACATGCACTGGCGTCGCTCGTAGCAAGTCGACACAGCTGTCCCATGGCTTCAGGCGCGCGCGGTAGTGGTAGGCGCGATCGCGCAGCGGAAGAGCGCCGAGGAGGTTGTGGACGCAGAGCGCGAATCCATATTCGGCATGCGTCTTGTTCTTGGCGAAGCTGATGCGGATATCGGCATTGACCCATGCCTCGGCAAGGGTGGTGCCCTCCAAGGCGCTGGACGGGGGGAACGGCGCCAGGACCTGGTCTTCGCTCAGATCCACGACGTCATAGGGATTGTCCTGCTCGGTGACGAACCGGTACCCGACCAGGTCAGCAATGACAAGCACGTCCCGATTGTCCAGAATGCGCGCTGCACCATCGGGACCCGAGCCGATCGAGACGGTCGTAAAGCCCTGCTCGGCGAGCAGGTCGACGAGATGCTCCACCAGCATGGGCTGCGTGCCTGTGGGGCCGTCTGGCTCGAAAACGCTGAGGTCGGGCAGGACGAAGACCCGCATATCGGCGGGCTCCCGCTCTCCGGTCAACAACGCCAGGCTCGACCACACCTCGCCTTGTTGCAACGCCTGCTCCAACGCAGTCCTCGGATGCAGGTTGGAGACAACGGCGCAGAGAGACTCCGACGCCATCACCTACTCATCGGACCAGACGGTCAGGGAGAGTTCCAGGTTGTCGTAACCCCTCACCGCGACCGCGCCGCGAAACAGCTTGCCCGGCGGGAACAGATCAGGCTCGAGCGCCACCTCAATGACGACGACACGCTCTTCGAGCGGTCCGAGCGAAAAACGGTCGGGGAGCACCGTGATGCTGGGACGAATGGTGGCACCGTCGCTGCTCGTCAATTCCGACGCCAAGAACGAGATCTCGGTCTCGAGCGCGTTCTCTGTTTTGCAAGCTGATCGCACCCTTCGCCGTTTCACCTACCCGAGCATGAAGAGACATCGGTATCCGCCGTGGCCCCTCAGCACGCACGCAGCGCGATCGCTCGATCGAGTCGGCATGACACGCTCGACCGCATCCAGCCATTCATCAGTGAGCGACTGCGTTCCCTTCAGGAGTTCCTCGTAGTAGCGCACGTTGAGATCGGCCAGTCGCCGAGGCCACCCGTCGGGCACGACTCTCGTGAGGAGGTCTCCGTAGGCTTCCAGTGAATCCCATTGGGCCTTTTTGGCCAGTTCGCGCCATTCACGCAGGTCAGCGGCAGCGTCGAAAGGTTCATCGGTCGGCACGACAGCCCTCCCCTCTCGTGGATCCGGCAAACGGCGCCACAGCAGGCAAAGTCCCTGTTCAGATAACTCGTGGCCCGACGGGCCTACACACGAGATGCTAACCCGACGAAAGTGGGAAAGGGACCCCCAAATATTTGCTGTCAGCACGTTGGCTTGCAGACTTCGGGACCGCTGACACCCTCGCCCTCAAACATTGGAGGAGCGACGACGCCACGAGTGAACGGTATTGATTGAGATGGCTGTCGTCCGGGCAACAGGAGTTCCCACTCCGATCCCCACCTCGGACCGAATCCACTTCGGCGACGAAATCAATACGCACCGGCGGGCGGGCGGGCACTGCTTGATCGGCCTGCAGTCGCAGTTTGTGCGTGTCACAATCAGGGCGCCAGCACTAGGGCCAAAGAGCCTCAACCACCGATCCTCCGACCACCTTCATGCCGAGGGCAGGTTGCTCGTCGGTAGTGCCGCGCACACGAAGTTCCCAGTTTCCCTCGGTCAGTGCACCGAAGACGGCCGCATACCGCACGGTACCGCCAAACCTTCGCTCCCGGACGGCCGTGTGTTGTCCCCGCCACTCTTCTGTCACAGGTCGAATTTCGAGCTCGGCGCCGTTCAGATCCGAATTGGTGAAGATGACAGCCGCGCCCACTCCCTCACCAATATCGATAACCACTGCGCCTTCACTGGGACCGGGGGGATGTTCGGTGACCGAGTGGGTGTGATGGCTCACCGACGTCGCCGTCACGAGGCCACGCTGGGTGCGTTGTACCCCTTGTGGGGGGGACCGAGATACGGGAAGTTGGCAAGGTATTTCTCAGTACCACCGACGGTCGTGTCTGTTCCGCCGTTCACGAGGTCGTAGATGGCGCCTGCTGCAGCGTCTCCGGGATTGGGGAACCCCGGAACGATCCCGGGAGCCAGCACGCCGGCGATGCAGCGAAGCTCAATCGTCACCACGTCGTCGAAGACACGACGACCGTTGGGGAAACCGGCTGCGTCGAGGGCCAACAGTCCCAACGTGTTGGGCGTGCTCGATGGGCCAATCGCCATGTTGAGCCGGAGCATGTCGGCCTGAGTCGGGCCGGTGAAGTTCTGGAACGACGGTGCCACGGACAAAGTCCCGGCTGGAATACCCGTCAGCAGAATCGCCAAGAGGTCAACTCTGTTCGGACTGCCGTTGTTGTACGAAAAGAGCTTCGGAAAGGCTCCCGCAGCCGGCCCTGACGCCGACGGTGGTGTGTAGAGGATGGGCAAAAGGTTGCCCAGTTCCGGGTTTGAGACGTACTTGGCGAATTGGCTGTCTTGCGCGGGCTGGGCGGAGTTCCAGAAGTCCTTGGATGCCATCGGGACGATGACTTCGTTGAAGAGCGGGTTGCCGAGACGCGAGACCTGTGTCCATGGCCCAGCCTCAAACGGCTGGCCGAGGTACACCTCGTTGAACTTCACTTTCCGCCGACTCGCTGCAGTCCAGACCCCGATGACCGACGCCTGCTTTGACGGATCGGTCGGGTTGATGCCACCTGCCGTGAGTTGATTCTTTGGAATCTGCAGGGCCAACGAGTGAACGTTGAGGGTATTGGTCGAGTTGATGCCAGACATTGCGGCCAGGGGGCCGGTGACGCCGAACGTTGCATGGAGTTCTTGAAACGGCCGGAGCGTGCCCAGGTCGAAGATTGATCCCAGATCGACGTAGAAGCCCTCGGCTCTTTGGCCGGCGAAGGCCGCGATGCCGTTGCCGAGCGACTGGACCGCTGGCCGGCCCAGGGCCGCCTCGTAGTTGGGAGTGGACAACGGGCCGACATTGCACGGTGGACACGGGAGATTCGTGCCGAGCACCGTGACGTTCCCACTCGGGTAGTCGACACGCTGGAGGTCATAGGTCTGGACCCGGTTCCAGTTCGGGCTGGCGAGGGACTGAATGGGGCCGGTGTTGTAGAGGAAGGTGTTCTGGTTCCGAATTGTGGTCTTGAAACGGAATTGGAAGGAGATGTTGGGTTCGGCATCCCCGTCGTTGTCGACGAGGATCTCGTAGAGGACATCATCGCCGAACTCGTAGAAGTTGGGTCCTCCCGCCGGTCCCTGAAGCGGAAGATAGTTGGCAATCAACGTCACGGTGCTCGGGGCATCCGGGCTGACGAAGGCGTACAAATCGGTACTGTCGGCCACCGGATCCTTGGAGATCTCGGGCGCTTCGCGATGAGAAGACATGGCTCACCTTTCGGTTCGGGCGACCTGGAGGCCTACGCCGTTCCAGGAGCGTGAATGCGGGTCGAAAAAAATGGGGGGTGTAGTGGAATGGGGCGCGTTGAATCGACGATCGTTCGGCTATTGCGCAGCCTTGTAGAGGCGAGCGGCCAATTGGGGATCGCGGTAGTTGACTTCGTGCTCTCCGAAGAAGAGGTCAATTTCGCCGGTCCGCACGTCGCGTATCCGCGCCACGAGCGGCAACGCCGCGTCGCCTTCTGGCAGTTGGACCGCATCCGTCTGGCCCTCGGGTGAGGGATCCTGGCTCTCGGAGGCACCGGCGGGTGACTGGAGCCCCGGCAAGAGGGCTCCCGCTCCGACTGCGGCCGCCGCAGCCGAACCGCGGAGGAGAAAGTCGCGTCGATTGACGGTCATGGTTGATTTTCCTTTCGTTGAGTAGCCAGGACGGCTGACGCCGACGGGAACACGGGAAACGACGAAGCCAACGCATCAGACGCGGTTGGGGAACGGAGACCACGCCGACTCGAGTTGGTGATTCGGCAAGGAAGGCATGGCGAAGGGAACACTCCGCTGTCCTGCGGCCTCATTTCTGCCACGACACGATCGTGCGAGATGGCAATGAGTAGAGGTCTGGCCGCAGCCGACAAAGTGGTCGTGGATGCGAATTTCCCCTTCACCCTGCCAGGGACCACTGCAGATCCTCCCCGATACGAGTGCGGTGTCCCGCCCTCGGCCTCTCGTTCTTTGGCTTCTACGGGGCCAAAACGGGGGTGGATGACAAAAACCGAAGAAAATGGAACCAGCCAGCCCGCACAAGGCGAACTCCATCAGCCCAGGGCGGCAAGAACTCCGTGTTGGCTGAGCGATTCGCGTTCCGACCGCCGCCAGACCAGCTCGGCGGGCACTCGAAATGTGACTCCGGCTCGCGACCTCTACGTCGGGCCTCGGAGTTGGACGGGCAAGACCGGGCTGCGCAAACCCGCTGCGGTGCTAAATGCCGATTGAACTGACGCGAGGCCGCATGAGGCGATGCTCGAGCTCATCGGCGCTCGTCGGTCGGCCGAAGTAGAAACCTTGGATGACCTGACAGCCAAGATCGCCGAGAAGCTCGATCTGTGCGGCCGTTTCTGCGCCTTCAACGATGACATCGAGGTCAAGCGCATTGGCAATGCCGACGATTGCGCGGACCAAGGCCAGCGCTTGATGATCAGATCCGAGCGGGGAGATGAAGTTCCGATCAATCTTGAGGATATCGACGGGAAGGTCTCGCACATAGGCAAGTGATGAATATCCTGTTCCGAAGTCATCGATCGCGATTCGCACACCGAGCTTCCGCAATTCACCGAGCTGGCGGGTTGCTTGTTCTTTATCCGCCATCATGATCCGCTCGGTGATCTCGAGCACGAGCAGCTTGCCGGGCAGGCCCGATTCCTCGAGAGCTCTCCGCACCCGGCCAATCAGGTCCGCAGAGAACATCTCGGGAGCGGACAGGTTGACTGCGACCGAGAACGCTCGAGCCGGATCGATGGCCTGCCACTGTTGCGCCTGATGGCAGGCTTCGCGAAGTACCCAGTCGCCGAGCGACCCCATGAGGCCGATGTCTTCGGAGACGGCGAGAAATTCGTCTGGTGTGAGGAGCCCACGTTCGGGGTGTCGCCACCTGATCAGGGCTTCGGCACCGATGATCACGTCCAGACCAGCATGGACTACCGGTTGGTAGTGGACCTCGAACTGATGGTTTGCGACCGCATCTCGCAACTGGGTCTCGAGCTCAATGCGCCGAATCGTCTGCTCCTCCATCGCGGTCTCGTAAATGGAGTACCCATTGCGCCCCGCTGCCTTGGCTTCACCCATGGCCCGGTCTGCTCGGCGTAGCACGAGTTCGGCCGTGTCGGGAGGTTCGACCTTGACGATGCCGATGCTCGCCGTCGTCGCCACTCGACCCATACTGAGCCCGAATGGTTCGCTCAGAGAAGAAAGCAGGTCTTGAGCGAGGTCCACGCGCCTGATCGAGACTGCAGCTGGCCAGGAGAACGACGAATTCGTCGCCGCCAAGCCGACCAGCCACATCTCCAAGTCGCAGAGCCTCCTTCACGCGCCTCGCGACGGCGATCAGGAGTTCATCTCCTGACGAATGGCCATAGGTGTCGTTGATCCGCTTGAACCCGTCCAGGTCGATGAAGAGAAGCGTCGAGCCACAGCCGTCGTGCTCTGCCACGGCGCGCTCGATGCGGTCCGAGAGATAGAGCCGGCTTCCGAGGCCCGTCAACACGTCGGTATTCACCTGCGTGACCAGCCGCTCTGGTGCGGATGCGGACACGCTCTGTGCGGGCGGCGAGAACTTCAGAGATGAGGACCCAGATGGCGAGCGCGAGGACGAGCTTCACTCCGACTTGAGCGGTCCACGGTCGCTGGATTATCGCCCACGCCGCCCCGGCGATGAGAGCGAAAAGTGGCCCAACTCCCTGACTCTGGGTGAGTCCGATGAAGACGAACATCAAGGTGAAGAATCCGGTGAACTCGGTCGCCTCACCGCCCGATACGAGCAAGGAGAGTGCAAGTTCGCTGGCGACCAGGAGGATCGGGAAGCACAACAGCATCCGCCCCTTGATCCGTCGACCAAACAGACCGAGCAACGCGGAATCGATCGCCAGCGTGACGCCGATCGTGGCCACCATCGATCCGGCTCTCACGTTTCCGACGGGAAACAGCACCATCGCGAGGAGCGCCACAACGCAGTAGGTAGCGATCAACCCGAACCCCAACAAGACGTCGTGCTCCCCGATCCACGTCTTGGCGCCAAACGTTGATGGAAAGGCCCAGGTCCGCCGGAGGCTCGCCTTCCCGGGATCTATGGGTGTGCTTCGAGGACTGTCGAGACGAGCGTTCAACTCCTCGGCCGCTGGCCGAGACCCCACACCCGTGCCACCAGTCCTCGCGTGGAAACTGCGCGAGATCGCGGTCTCCGCGAACCACCAACGATCCTCGTTGCCAGCTGTACTCATCACCCCTCCGCCTTACAGAGCTCCTTGACACACACGAAGGCCCACCAGCCCGGGCGCGTGTCCGAAAAACACGCTCTACCCAGCTTCGACACCGTTTGAACGGCGAGTGAGGATTGTTGATAAATGGCAATGGACGTTTCCGGTTCCCGCAGGACGGTCGCCGTTGTCCAGAGGGGCCGACGACATGCATGCGGCTGCGTGATCCTTATCCATGGAACCGTCGCCGAGGTCGGCGGTCTTCCACCGCCCTATTTCACCCGGGAGTTGCGGTCCGCAACTGCTGTACAGGACTTTTCTTCCTATAAAGCTCCGGACTGGCACCGCCGATCATTGACTATGGGCAACGATGCCGGCCACTCCGAGCCTCCGGGGCACGCATGTTGCATGGTACGCAACGAGGCCGGGGTGATCACGACGGTCGACGACTCGATCGTCGCCCTCTTGGGCTGGAGCCCAGATCAGTTGACGGGCTCGCCTTCGACGACCTTGATTCATCCCAACGATCAGGCGAGTGCGGTCAGTGCCTGGTTCGACATGATCAACACTCCTGGGTCGACCCGTACCTGGCGCGGGCGCTATCGCACCATTGAGGGCAACTGGCGCTGGATCGAGGCGACCAATACGAATCGGCTCGACGATCCCGACCATCCCGGAGTCCTCACGCTCATGCGGCCCGCAGATGCCGATTTCGTCAGTGTCGAAGAGGAGCTGCGAGCCCGTGACGAGCTCCTCACCCGGCTGTCGGACGCGCTACCGGTTGGCCTCTTCCAGATCGACACCAACCGCCACATTGTCTTCACGAACGGCCGCCTACATCAGATCCTTGCCGCACCTCCCGCGGTCGATCTCGCCAGCCAATTCGCCGTCGTCGTCGATGACGACCTCGCTCGCCTGGAGGAGGCAATGGAAGCCGTTCTCGGCGGTCACGACGTCGACAACCTCGAATTGCGGTTCCGCGTCGCCGTCCCCCACCCCGGAATTCGCCGGGACCCGCGTGTGCCAGGTGAGTCTGCGCCCTCTGACCGATGGGGCCGGGGCCGTCACGGGCACGATTGGCTCGCTGAGTGACATCTCGGACAGCGTCGACCTGCGCCGTGAACTCGAACTCCGTGCGTCCACTGACTCCCTGACGGGTTGCCTTAGCCGCGGAGCCACCTTTGAGCTGCTCGATCGGGCTCTCAGGACCGCAGCCAGCACAAAGGCCGGGGTTGCCGTGATCTTTGTCGACCTCGACGGGTTCAAGGGCATCAACGACTCGTACGGTCACGCCACCGGCGACCAGGCCCTGTGGGCCGCAGCCGACAAGATCCGCAGTGCACTTCGCATCGATGACGTCGTGGGTCGTCTCGGGGGCGACGAATTCTTGGTCGTATGCCCGGGCCTCTCGAATGCCGAGGAGAGTGTCGCCCTCGCCGAGCGCATCGGCAGGTCTCTGCGCGCTCGTGTGCCAACAGCGAAGGGCGAAATCACGCTGAGAGCGAGTATCGGCGTTGCCTGGACGACTGCGGCCGGCGAATCTCCAGACTCTCTCGTCGCCCGAGCTGATGCCGCAATGTACGAGTCGAAATTGACCGGTGTCGGGTCGGTGGTGCGGGCACCGAGTAGCGACTGATCTGACTTGTCGCATCTGGTTGGTGAATCCAGCCCGACGAAGCCACTGACCCTGCTGGCGCCGACTGTGGGCGGGCACGTCAGAGTTCGAAAGTCTCACCCTTGGGCCGGTGGATGGTGAAGATCGCAACGACTGCCCCGATCAGGATGAGCGTTCCGGACAGCTCCAGCGCGACATGGAGACCCGAACCGAACGCGTCGTAGGCAGCGTTGACTACCTTCGTGGCGATCTTGGCCACGGCTGCATTGCTCGAGTGCTCAGCGTTGCTCGCTGCTCCCCCACTCGAGGCGCCACCAGTCTGAATCGCGTGCTCCACCAGACTTTGGAAGTTGGGTGGGATGCCAATGGCCTTGAGGCGGGCAGCCAGGTCGCCCGTGAGCTTGCCGTTGACGATGGAACCGAGGATGGCCACGCCGAACACGGCTCCCATCTCGCGACTCGTGTTCGTCGCCGATGCCGCCATCCCCGAGCGCTCCGGCGGCACGACGGTCAGCGGCACCGAGGTCACTGGGACGAGCAACATCCCGATACCGATCCCGGCGAGGGGGAGTACCCATCCGAGCGTGCCAAAGGTCACCGTCGGGCTCAGGACCACGCTGGCCAGCAGGATGCCCCCGCCGGCCAAGAGGCAGCCGATGACCATGGGCCACCGAGGCCCGATCCGGGCGACCAGCGGCCCGGTCACGGCGGACGCGATGATGAGGCCGGCGGCCATGGGCAAGAAGTCGACCGCGGTTTGGTAGGCCGACGCGTCCGCCACCACCTGGAGATAGAGCGCGGTGAAGAAGAAAATGGAGAAGGTCCCGAAGTAGGCCACAAACGCGACGAAGGTCGACCCAGCGAAGGGCGGGCGTCGGAACATCGACAGGTCGAGCATCGGGCTCTTCACGTGCCGTTCGGCCACGACGAAGGCCACTCCAGAGACTCCGCAAATCACGAAGAGAGCCAAGATCGGCGCCGACGTATAGCCGGACTGCTCCCCCTGAATGACGGCAAAGGACAGCGAGGCCAGGAAGGCCGCCCCGAGCAGGAACCCCGAGAAGTCGAAGCTGCGGCCCTGCCGGTCGGATGTCTCCGGGACCACCGCGGCAGCCAGCGCGAAGGCGACCACGCCAAAGCCGAGGTTGAACCAGAAGATGGCGCGCCAGCTCGAGAACCCGACGAGCGCGCCGCCGATGACCGGGCCCAGTGCCAGGGCCAGCCCCGACACGGCGGCCCACACACCGAGGGCATCGGCGCGGGTGCCGCTGTCGGGATAGACGTGCCGGATGATGGAGAGCGTCCCCGGTTCGCTGGCCGCCGCGCCGACGCCCATGATCACGCGGCCGGCGATCAGCCAGTCGACGTTGCTCGCAAGGGCGGCGACGACGGAACCGGCACAGAAGATGGCCACGCCAGCCAACATGATCTTCTTGCGGCCGAGCATGTCTCCTAACATCCCGGCGGCCAACATGAAACTGGCAAACGTCAGCGCGTACCCGTTGACGACCCATTGCAACGAGGTCACGCCCGCGTGGAGGTCACTCTGGACGTTGGCCAGGCCGACGCTCACGACGGTGTTGTCGAGGAAGGTCAGAAACAGGACGGCGCACAGCGTGGACAGAGCCAGAATCTGCGCAACCGATCCCAGGCCGCCCTGCTTGACCTCAAACCCGTCCGGCGCCCCGTCCGAGAAGCCGACCGCGGCGGTCGCCACCTTCGGTCCAGATCCGTCTCCAGGCATCACAGCCATTGAGTTTTACCCACCGCGGCCCAGGGTACGGGTCTTTTTGGCGAAGCGATGCGGAGGTCGGCCGGTCAGCCGGAATCTCGTCCGATCGAAAGACTTGAGAGGTGGGTGGTGTTGACAGTTGGCACGAAAGAGTCAAACGTGGGTAGCACCATGCGACGTGGTCCCGTGAGCGGCCGCTTGCCCTCACCCGATGAGGCGCTCGAGGCTTTCTTCGAGCGAATCGATTTTCCGTATTACGTCGTGACGGCGCGCTCAACCGACGGCGAGATGAGCGGGTGCCTGGCGGGCTTCGTCACGCAATGCAGCATCGATCCGCCGAACTTCCTCGTGTGCATCGCCAAGGTGAACCACACGTTCGGCGTGGCCGAGAAGTCTGACGCCATGGGTCTGCACCTTTTGGGCAACGAGCAGCAGGAACTCGCTCGCATCTTCGGTGAACAGACGGGGGACTCGGTCGACAAGTTCGCCGAGTGCGACTGGCGGCTCGGTCCGACGGGAGCGCCGCTCCTCGTGGATTCAGCCGTGAGCATGGAAGGACGGATCCTGGGCCACTTCTCAGCCGGCGATCACGAGGCCTATCTGGTACGAGCCGAGCGCGCGGTGAGCGGTGAACACGAAGGGCTTCTCACCTATCGCGACGCGCCGCACTTCCGGCCGGGGCACCCGCTCTAACCCCGGGACGGATCCTCCTCCGCACCGGCACGGGGGAATCAGGCGAACTGCCAGCGCATGGCACCGCGTGCACCGACGGCCACGGCGGATCGGGCCTCGAGCCGCCAGAGATCCCAAGGCGGCGGTCCCGCCGACGGCGCGCTGTAGTCGGCCACGATCGCCCCGCTGCCGGGACGAGCCGGCCAACCGGTCGAAGCCCAATGTGCGGCCAATCGATCCACCGTCGGCTGATCTCTGACCCGCCGGGCCTGCCCCCGGAACGTGATGTCGAGGTCGGAAAGTTCGGCCGCGATGGCACACTCCGGCCGACGCTCCAGGTTGCGACTCTTGTGCGTCCCGGCGCCGCTGACGAACCAAAGCTGGTCGTCGAGC
Organism: uncultured Acidimicrobiaceae bacterium; assembly: GCA_963726545.1. Classification (GTDB taxonomy): domain Bacteria; phylum Actinomycetota; class Acidimicrobiia; order Acidimicrobiales; family RAAP-2; genus Bog-473. Next base: position 88,301 of record CAVSCV010000009.1, read on the forward strand.
CAGCGGGCACCGATACCGGCCAAGTGTGGACTGCCGTCCTGACCGGCGGTGGCGAGCCAGAAGTGCTCGACCGGACCGGCTTCGAGCAGCCCCCTCGCCACGTCCCAGGGGAAATCATGACTCCCGTAGATGTCGAGGTTCTTCTGCGACGTCGTTGTGCTCATCACGTTCCGTTCCTTCTGGCCGGCTGCCGTCGCCGTTGCGCTTACCGGGCCACCTCAGCCAGGAGCTCCTCCATCCGAACATACGACTCGAGGAGCCCTTCCTCCATGCCGTTCTCGACGTGCATGTCGCGATTGGCCACCGAGTTGTGAACCATCGTCGATCGCAGCAGCGTGCCGCCGTCGACGGCGTCGAGCTCGAAGGTTTCGGTTGCGCTGGCGTCGGGCGCACCCTCATAGACCCAGGTGACGACCCGCCGACGGGGCGGGTCGAGTTCGAGGAACTCGCCGTGGAAGGCGAATTCGGTGGCGTCCGGGGCCCGGTGCACGATGCGCCATGTGCCACCAACACGTAGATCAACCTCGCACTCCACGATCTCGAGGCGACGCGGGCCCCACCAGCGCCGGAGGAACTCGCCTTCGGTCAGCACTCGGTACACGAGTTCCGGTGGGGCCTTGAAGAACCTGCGCACCTCGATGACGGGCTCCCCGACCGGTGTGTTGATCTCGGTATCGGTCATTGTCACGTCTCATCTCCTTTGGTTGGTCCGGGCTGTCTCGGAGTCGGTGATTCGGATCCCTGCAGGTCCTCGAGCAACTCGTCGAGTCGCTCAAAACTCTCCTCCCAGAACTCCCGGTAGGAGCCGACCCAATCGGACAGCTGCTTGAGCCGCTGCGGTTCCAGATGGCACATGCGTTGACGCGCCCGGCGGTGACGCGAGATCAGCCCGGCCTCCTCGAGCACGCGTAGGTGCTTTGTGATGGCGGGCTGGCTCATCGGGAACGGCTCCGCCACGTCGAGGACGCCGGCATCACCGCGGGAAAGGCGGGACAGGATCGCCCGCCTCGTGGGATCGGCCAACGCCCCGAAAGCCCGGTCGAGCTGCTTCTCGGAGAGTTCAGCATCGAGCGCAGTCGACATAACCAAAAGGTTATATGAAATGACCTCGTTGTCAACCCCGGAGCGCAGGCTCACGAAGGATCAGGGGCTCCCGGATGCCAGAAGCCTCTTTGCATCGGTGCTCAGTCGCTAGGTGCCTCGAAGGCGAACGCCTGGGTAAGGCTGATCATGTTGCCCGAGTCGTCGCGCAACGTCGCCTCAATCCCATAAGGGCGTTCGGCAGGCTCTGAGAGGAACGTCACACCCTTGGCCAAGAGCTCCTTGTAAGTGCTGTGGCAATCGTCGGTCGCCATCACACCCACTCCCATGGCGCCGCTGGCCACCAACTCGCGCAGCTGTGCGGCCGCCTCAGGGGAACGGCCCATGTCGCAAGAGGAGAGGATCAGCTGGAGCTCGGGCTGATCCTTGGCTCCCACTGTCAGCCAGCGAAATCCCGCGCCCGATCCCTCGAACTCTTCCCCCATGGTGATGTCGAAACGCAGCTCGAAACCGAGCTTCTCTGTATAGAAAGCTTTCGCGGCGTCCTGGTCGAGGACGAAGACGCTCGTGTGCGACAGGTGGCTGATCATCGATCCGATCCCTTTCTCTTCCTGCGATCGTCTTCTCTGTCTGCGATCGTGGGTCTTCGTCAGGGTACGGCGGACCGCGTGCGTCAAGCTTCTCCGGGATTGCTCACTTGCCCGTGGCCCGACGTCGGTCGAGGCCGACTCCAATCCATCAAGAAGCAACCGGGAATCGGCGGCGGTCCACCACGGGCGGCCGATGCACGTTGGAAGGCGCTGGGCGACATGCCGACGAGCTCGGAGAAACGGGTGCTGAACGAACCCAAGCTCGAGAAGCCCACCAGCATGCAGACCTCGGTGACCGTCAGGTTCGCCGAGCGCAAGAGATCCTTCGCCCGTTCCACACGACGTCGGGTCAGGTAATTGGCGGGCGTCTCGCCATAGGCATCCTTGAATGCTCGGGCGAAATGGAACTTGGAGAAGCCGGCCTCGGCCGCCATCTGGTCGAGGTCGAGGGGCTCGGCATAGCGCAGGTCCATGAGGTCCCGGGCGCTGCGGAGATAGGAGACGCGCTCGGCATTGCTCACCCGATGCACCGTACCGCCCCGCCACCGGCCACACGGCGGAGCGGTACAGCGCAATCAGGCGTGGTCCTGCCAGAAATCCCGAAGCAAGGGCACGAGATCGGCTGCGCTTTCGTCCACCCAGAACAGCATGGCGTCGGGAACAAGGGTGACCCGTTGCACACTGGGAATGAGTTCGCGGAGGCGCTCGGCCCACTCAGGGTGGAAGAAGATGTCGGCTGTTCCCCAGGCCACCTGGGTCGGTGCGGTCAGTTGCGCCAACAGCGGGGCGATCCCGGTCAACTCATCGGCGCTCCCAGCGGTCATCAGGCGCTCGAGGGCCTTTCCCTGGTCGGCCACGAAGGGCACCAGGTAGCTGTCGACGACCTCGTCACTCAGTTGCTCCGCATGCACGTAGCCGGTACCGAGGCCGATCTCGGACCGCGCCAGGTCGCGGTCGCCGGCCATGGCGGCCACCGCAGGCCCGAACTCCCCCGCAAAAGCCATTTCCATCAGCGGCCTGAAGGCCTCCGGCGGGAAGTTGTCGTGGACGTCGCAGTTGGTCAGGGTCAGGGTCCGGATCCGGTGCGGGTAGCGAGCGGCGAACACCTGGGCGATGGCGCCGCCGGTGTCGTTGGCCACGACGTCCACCTGGTCAAGACCGAGCTGGCTGCACAGTCCGTCGAGCATGTGGGCCAGTCCGGTCAGCGACACGTCGGCGTCCGCGCTCGGACGGCTGCTCGCGCCGTGACCCGGGAGGTCTGGCGCGATGCACCGGCGGAGGTCGGCCACGTCGAAGATGACGTTGCGCCAAATGTCGGCGTTCACGAGCACGCCGTGCACGAACAGCGCTGCCGCTGCGTCACCGTCACCGTCACCGGCGTCGATGTAGGCAATACGTTCGCCGTCGACGTCGACGGCCTTCCGTTCCAGCACCGTCATGTCTGCCTCGATGCGGGTGTCTTCCTGGTTGGTGGTGGGTGTGGTGGTCATGGGGACGATGTTACATACCAACTGTCTGTTTGTAAACCCCTGCTAGAGTAAATCGGTGCCCACGCAGGCAGAACGCACCGAAGCCACCCGCAGCAAGCTCATTTCGACCGGCCGGACTCTCTTTGCCGAGAAGGGCTTCGCCGCCACCTCGACCGAGGACATCCTCAGCGCGTCGGCTGTCAGCCGTGGCGCCATGTACCACCACTTCTCCTCCAAAACGGAGCTCTTCCAGGCCGTGTTCGAAGCCGTCGAGGACGACCTCACGAACGACATCCTGGTGACGGCCACGGCGAGCGGCGAGACCGATCCGATGCGGATCCTCGAAGCGGGATTCGACGCCTTCTTGGACCAGTGCCGAAACCCCGAAGTCCAACGGATCGTGATGCTCGAAGGTCCGACCGTGTTGGGTTGGGACACCTGGCATGAACTGGACGAGCGTTACGCCTTCGGCACCATCAAGTTCGTGCTCGCGTCGGCGGCCGAAGCGGGCCGAATCGAGCCCGATGCGGTGGATCCGCTCGCGCACCTCTTGCTCGGGGCGATCATGCAAGCCGGCATGGTCGTAGCCCGGGCGGACGATCCGGTCGCAGCCAAGAAGGCCATGGTCGCGTCGTGGGCCCAGTTGCTCTCATCGCTCGCGTAAACGCGTCGTCCCTCTTCTGTTCGGCCCGCGAATTGGGGCGGACCCAAGCCGGGGTGTGATCGTCTCATCATGACCGGTTGACGGACCTGGACACGAGCATCCGCATCTCGAGAGGCGTCGACTGCAACCATGGTGTATGGCGAGCTTTACCTTCTTCACCCCGGTCCGCGCGCGATCTCGTGTTCCGTTCGGCCGGTTGCGCGACGGCGCAGCGTTCTGGACCGCCTTGGCGGCACTGCTGCTTGTCTTGAGCGGCCTGCTCATCGCGGCTTCCCCACGGGGCGTCGGAGCAGCCACATCTGGCTGGACCATTGCGACCGTGCCCGGCACCGGAAACGACGACATCCTCCTTGGCACCGCCTGCCCCAGCGCCAACCAATGCTTCGCCGCGGGGATCAGCCTTGCCGACATTGCGGGCCCGACCTCCATCCCGTCGCCGATCGTCGACACCTGGAACGGGACCAGCTGGTCCCTCGGCGGCGGCGCGCTGCTGCCCGCGGGATTCAACGGCGGACTGTTCGACGTGGCGTGTGCCAGCACCCAAGCATGCTGGGCGGTCGGCGCAGAGCTCGGCCCCAACAACAATGGCAACCCCACCGGGACCCTGGCCGAGCAATGGGACGGTTCCGCGTGGTCGGTGACGCCAACTCCGGTCCTCACGGGACCCGGCGTCGTTGGCGGTTTCCTGCAAAGCGTGACCTGCGTATCGCTCACAGACTGCATCGCCGTGGGTTACACAACTGACGTCAATGGCCAGAACCTCAGTGCTCTGATCGAGCAATGGAACGGCGCCGATTGGACCCTCGTTCCTGGGGCTGACACCGGACAGGCCTTTGACGCGCTGACCGGCGTGAACTGCGTCAACAGTGCCGACTGCTGGGCTGTCGGTAACGCCGGACCAGCCCAGCAGGATCCCAACTTCTTGCCGATCTTTCCTGGCGCTGTCGGCGACCAGGGACTGATTGAACATTGGAACGGCTCGTCCTGGTCGGTGGTGGCAAGCACGGCCGAGCCTGCACCGGGAGGCGGCTATCTCAACGGGATCGAGTGCGTGAGTTCGACCGCGTGTTGGGCATCGGGCGCAGTCACCGACAGCTCCGGACAGGGTTCCGGCATCCTCATGGAGAGCTGGAATGGCTCCGCGTGGATCGACGTCTCGTCGTCTGTGCCCGCGCCCAGCAATTCGGTAGGAGCCATTCTGAGCAGTATCTCGTGTCTGCAGCCTTCAGCGTGCTGGGCCGTGGGATCCTCCGGAACGTTCGGCGGCGGCGGGGGCGGCGGCTTCCAGCCGCAAACGTTCGTCGAGAACTGGAACGGATCGTCCTGGTCCATCGAACCCAGCCCGGACGTGAGCCCCATCAATCTCCTGAACTCGGTTGCCTGTGTGGCGGGCGTGGGCTGTACGGCCGTCGGCACCACGGCGACGGAGCCCAACCAGAACGACCCGGGACTGCGCTCCCTGGTCGAGCAGATGAGCTTCCCGCCCGCCTCGAGCCAGGGCTACCTCGTCGCGGCACGCGACGGAGGTGTGTTCGCCTACGGAACCGCGTCGTTCGACGGCTCGATGGGCGGCCAGCACCTCAATGCCCCCATCGTGGGCGCAGCATCAACCCCTGACGGGAAGGGCTACTGGCTTGTTGCCAGCGACGGAGGCGTCTTCTCCTTCGGAGATGCGTCGTTTTACGGCTCCATGGGCGGCAAACCGCTGAACAGGCCGATCGTCGGTGTGGCGGACACTTCCAACGGAAAGGGCTACTGGCTCGTTGCCAGCGATGGTGGGGTCTTTGCATTCGGAGACGCGGCCTTCGCCGGTTCCATGGGCGGGATTCGTCTCAACGCTCCCGTGGTGGGAATGGCGAGTTCCGGGGTCGGCGGTTACTGGCTCGTGGCGTCCGACGGGGGAATCTTCAGCTTCAATTCGGGCTTCTACGGCTCAGCCGGCAGCCTGCATCTCCACGCACCGGTGACGGGCATGGCACCGAGCGTCGACGGCCGCGGGTACTCGTTCGTGGCCGCAGACGGCGGGGTCTTCACCTACGGGGACGCCGCGTACTTTGGCTCAGTGCCGGGCCAGGGCATCGTGGGGCAGCCGTCGATTGTCGGGATCGCCGAGACCCCCACGGGAGCCGGCTACTGGCTGACCGCAACCAACGGAGCTCTCTACGCCTACGGTGACGCCCAGTTCCTCGGAGCTCCAGCGCCGACCCGCTTGGTCGCCCCCATCGCGGCCATCACCGCGTCGCCCTAAGCGATCTGGCGTTCGACCGATCTGGGTTCAGGACAGAGATCCATCCGCGGAACCGAACCTGGAGCGCACCCACTCGGGGAGGCGCGAGGGCCGACCCGACCGGTCGACACACCCGTGGACGGTCACCGCAGTGGCACGCGGCTGGCCGGCGACGCTCAGCAGGTAGGCGATCTGGAAGGTGGTCCGGGTCACCGCGCCGACCACCAACGAAATGTCGACCTCGTCGTCGAAGAAAAGGGCGCTGCGGTATTGGACCCAGACTTCGAGCACCGGGAACTCACGCCCGCCCTCATCCTGGTCAGTGCGGACCTGGTCGTACGGGTGCCCGATGGACCGGAGGAATTCGACCCGGGCCACCTCGAGATAGGGCAGGTAGGCCGCATGATGGACCACGCCCATGGCGTCGGTCTCGGCGAAGCGCGTCCGGACGCGATGGGTGAACGGGTAGTCGGCCGGATCCCGAGAGGGTTCGAGCGACTGCCGCAACGGACTAATCCCTTTCGGCTCCTGCGGCGTCACCCGGTCGCCGTGCCTCGAACGACTGGCGTCTCGAGTTGGCCATGCGATGCACCCCGTCATGATTGAAGACGGCGAACTCGCCGTCTGCCTCGACGGTGACGATCCCGCCCTGGACGATCCGCCCCTTGCTGTAAACCCGTCGCTCGGTCACTTCGGTGACCCAGCCCTCGAAGACGGCTTCCTCGTCGGTCAACGTCGGCCGCTTGTAGTGCAGGGCGAGGCGAACCGTGGGCCCGGTGGAACCGACGATCGCGTTGGCCGCGGTGAGGATGATGTCAAAGGTCGCAGCGAGGATCGCCCCGTGCACACATCCCGGCGCGCCCTCGTAGGTGACACCGAACACCGCCCGGCCCAGCGCCTTCGGCGGATCGAAATCGAGGACGACCGGTAAAGCGATCGGATTGAACTTGCCGACAATCACGTCATAGGGCATCGCACCACCAAGTGGCACGTCCCTGGGTGGGTCATCGGGTTGAGGAGCGAGGAACCGCGGCACCGGCATTTCGGGCACATTCGCTTCGAGCTCGTCGCCGACGGAGGCCAGCTGCGCAGTCAGACGCGCGGTGACGTCGGCCGGTGCGGTCGTAGTGACCGACAGCCGGATCAAGCGGCGCAGCTGCTCGGCCAATTCGAGGGCCTCGGTCTCGCGGCCGGTCAACCCGGGATGGTGTTCGAAGCTCGTCGGGCTGGTCGGATCAGGCAGCAGCACGGGCAGGGACAGTACCGCCGGCCGCGTGGGCGCCGACATTCCGCCCGGCGCGCCCCTGCTCCAGACGGCGACGCCCCTCGTAACATGGACCGATGACCGAACACAGCGTCGCGTTCACGTCCGGCAGCGCGGACACCGTCCTTGACCCGCTGGCGCCCGACGTGGCCGCCGCACTCGAGGCAGCCGCGGCGTTGGCACCCGGGGAGCGCCGGGCTGCGGTAGCGGCGGTCGCCGCCCAGGACCCGCGCTGCCTGCAAGCCTGGGCGGATCTGGCCGAGCTGGCCAGTGACCCGGTGGAGTCCTACGCGTATGCCCGCGTCGGATACCACCGTGGACTCGACGCCCTGCGGGCCGCCGGCTGGCGTGGCTCTGGTTATGTGCGGTGGCGTTATGACTCGAACCGGGGATTTCTGCGAGCGCTCGACGCGCTCCGCCGGGCCGCCGCCGCCATCGGTGAGCTCGACGAGGAGCAGCGTTGCGACCTGTTCCTGCGCCAGCTCGACCCGGAGTGGAGCTCGAAATAGCAGCCCAACCCCCTCAAATGGCCCCCAGGGACGACCCTGGGCCTGACCTGGGGGGTCACTAGTTAGGGCTTCTAACTGTATGATGGTCGAAGTGTCTGTGACCACCCCCCCTTCACCTGCGACGTCTCCAGCCACCCCAGCGGACGAGTCCCCTCCGGGGATCGGTCGCATCGCGGCGTGGCTGTCCAAGGTCGTCGAGCTGGCCCTGGCTCCCGTCGATCTCTCCATGCCCCAGTACCGGGTCCTGGCCATTCTGGCCGGCGGTTCGGCTGCCGCCTCGGGCCTGGCCAAGAGCCTCGACGTGCGGCCACCGTCGGTGACCGCACTCATCGATGGCCTGGTCGCCCGGGGACTCGTGGACCGTCGCCAGGAGGACAGCGACCGCCGACGAGTGGCGCTGCGCATCACCGAAGAGGGGACGCGGCTGGTGGCGGACGCCGACCGGGCCGTCAACGAGCAGCTGACCCAAATTGCGGGGTACCTCCCGAGCAAGGACGAGGTCATGGCCCTGCGCTCACTCGAGCTCTGGGGCAAGGCGCTCTCCGAGGCTCGCGAGGCTCGCAATCGGCCGGCGGACGTGCCGGCCAGCGGTGAAGGCCGATGAGCAAGACCGAGAACCGCCTCGACGACGTGGTGGCCAACGGCAACACGTCTGTGGCCACGGAGCCAACGATTGAGTCGACCGGCGGCCTGCCCCTGGCCGCCTACGTGCCCATGGGGGCACTGAGTAGCTACGAAGCACCGAAGGCGACGGTCGATCCGGACCGCTCCAAGAAGTGGATCAAGCGCGCCGCACCCATCGTGATGGCGCACAAAGTTCAGTTCATCAGTGCGCTGCTCTTCTCCTTCTTGGGTCTGATCATTCAGGTGTGGATCCCCCTGATTCTCCAAAACGGGATTACCAACGCCTTGATCCTGCGGACCCACCCGCTGCACGGCTACGTGGAGCTCATCGCGGTCTTGGCCGTCTTCACCGGGCTCTTCGGCTACATCTCCCGGAACAACCTCTTCAAAGTGGCGTACGCCATCGAGTTCGATCTGCGCAACATCTTGTACGAACACTTCACGCGCATGTCGTTCCCGTTCTACGACCGGGTGCAGTCCGGTCAGCTGATTTCTCGGGCCAACTCCGACATCCGTTCGGTTCAGATGTACCTGACCTTTGCCCCGATGATCCTCGTGCAGTGCTCCATTGCCATCGTCGCCTTCTGCTTCATGCTGTCCATTAGCGTGCCCCTGGCCTTCGTGGCCATGGCCGCCATGCCGTTCATCTACCTGGTGGGCGTCAAAATGCGGAAGTCACTTTTCCCCGTGTCGTGGCTGATCCAGTCGCGTTTGGCCGAAGTGGCCACCGTGGTCGACGAGAACGTCAACGGCGTGCGGGTCGTGCGCAGTTTCGCTGCGGAGCAGCAGCAACTGCGCCAACTCGCCACGGCCGCTGACCGAGTGCAGTGGGGCTACATCAAGGACGCCGACCTACGCGCACGATTCGCTCCACTCGTGCAAAACCTCTCGCAGGTAGGGCTCGTCCTGGTCCTCTTGGTCGGGGGTTGGATGGTCATCCACGAGAACCTGCCCGTGGCCTCCATCGTCTCGTTCAACCTGTACCTGGTCATGATGCAGGCCCCGTTCATGATGCTCGGGATGCTCATCATGATGGGCCAGCGTGCCTCGGCCTCGGCCGAGCGCATCTACGAGATCCTGGACGAGCAGCCGACCATTGTCGATCGGCCCGACGCGATCGACCTGGTCAACTGCCAGGGGGACGTCGAGTTCGATGACGTGACCTTCGCCTATGCCGCGGACAGCCTCTTGTCGAAACCCGGCGACGAAAACGACGGTCGGCGCGACATCCTGCGCAATTTCAACCTGCATCTGCACCCGGGGGAGACCGTTGCGCTCGTCGGACGGACCGGCAGTGGCAAATCGAGCGTGGCCCGCGTGCTGGCCCGCTTCTACGACGCCACCGGCGGCCAGGTCAAGGTCGACGGGCACGACGTCCGCGACCTCACCCTGACCAGCCTGAGAGCCAACATCGGGGTGGTCCTCGACGAGCCCTTCCTCTTCTCCGTCTCCATCCGGGACAACATCGCCTATGGCCGACCTGACGCATCCATGGAGGAGGTGGTCGCGGCGGCGGAGGCAGCCGGCGCGGACGGCTTCATCAACCGTCTCTCCGAGGGGTACGACACCGTCGTCGGGGAGCGCGGCTACACCCTCTCGGGAGGACAACGACAGCGCATCGCGATCGCCCGAGCCCTGCTGGTCAACCCGCCCATCCTGATCCTCGACGACGCCACCAGCGCGATTGACGTCAAGGTGGAGCAGCGCATTCACTCCTCATTGCGCGTCCTCATGGAGGGCCGGACCACCCTGATCATCGCCCACCGGCTCTCGACGATCAGCCTGGCCGATCGCGTCGTCCTGCTCGACGGCGGCCGAATCGTCGCCGACGGAACCCACGCCGAACTCCTGAGGTCCACCCCTCTCTACTCGGAGGTCCTCGCTCAGGCGGCCAGTGACGAGGACGCGGCCGAGGAATCGGCGGCAGGCAGCGTGGACCTCGGTCTCGACGTCGACGTACTCGAGCCCGAAGGAGGTGTGATCTGATGTTCGGCGGAGGAGGTCCGCCGATCGGCGGCGGAGGGCCGCCCGGAGCGGCTCAAGCAGGATTGCCCTTCGGTGGTATCCCACACGAGCTGCAATCCGGGGTCGACCTGTTGGTAGAGCAGGAGCCAGAGCGCGGCGAGTCCGATGCCGTCTTCACACAGTTGCCGACGGCGCACGAGTCGAAGAAGTTGAGTCTCACCACCCTGCTCTTGGAGTACCCGGGCATGTGCGCCGCCGCCGCACTCCTGGTCGGTCTCATCGCACTGTTCACCCAGCTCGGCCCGAGCTTGGTGTCCTACGCCATCAACAACGGCCTGACCGGTCCGACGAAGCAGGACCCGACTGCGCACTACGACTTCGGCATCGTGGTGGCCATGGCGGTGCTGTACCTGGTTTCCATCGGCGTCTCCGCGGGTGCCCAATGGGGACAGGCCAGAGTGACCGGGAGACTCGCCTCATGGGTCATGAACGACCTGCGCATCAAGGTTTTCCGTCACCTGCAGCGGCTCTCGCTCGACTTCTTCACGGAGGAGAAGGCGGGTGTCGTCATGAGTCGCATGACGAGCGATATCGAGAACCTCCAACAGCTCCTTCAGGACGGGTTGGCTCAGTTCGCCATTCAGGGCCTGACCATGGTCGTCATCATGGTCTTTCTCTTCGCCACCAATGCGACGCTGGCCGCGATCACGGTCTTCGCGGTACTCCCGCCGCTGATCATCATGTCGATCTGGTTCAAGCGGGCGTCCGAGCGTGGTTACGACAAGGTCCGCGACGGCATCGCACTGGTGCTGGCCGATCTCTCCGAGAGCCTCCAAGGCGTCCGCATCGTCAGCGCCCACAACCGCCAGCGCTACAACGTGGAGACCCACCGTGACATCGTGGGCTCGTACCGGGACGCCAACATCTACACCGGCCGGATCAACGGGATCTACGGACCGGGCTCTCAGGTCATCAGCGTCTTCGGGCAGCTGCTGATCCTGGGCATCGGCGGCATGATGTACCTGCACAAGCCACAGGAGATCAACCTGGGCCAGCTGACGGCGTTCTTCCTCTACGTCAACCGTTTCTTCTCGCCGATCCAGCTCCTGGTGCAGCAGTACAACACCCTCCAGCAGGGTCGGGCGTCCGTGTTCAAGCTGCGCGGCCTGCTCGAAACCGAGCCTTCGGTGCTCGAGGCACCGGACGCGATCGAGCTGCCTTCGATCCGGGGAGAGATCCGTTTCGATCATGTGTCCTTCGGTTACGACCCAACGGTGCCCGTCCTCAGGGATGTCGACCTCACCATCGATCCTGGGGAGACAGTCGCCTTCGTGGGCGCGACCGGAGCCGGGAAGTCGACCATGGCCAAGCTCGTGACCCGCTTCTACGACCCCACCGCGGGCCGGGTCCTCATCGACGGGTACGACCTCAAGAGCGTGACGCTCGCGTCCCTGCGTTCCCAGCTCGGTGTGGTCCCGCAGGAACCGTTTCTCTTCGCCGGAACCATCAGGGACAACATCGCGTTTGCCCGACCGGGCGCTCCCGACGACGAAGTCTGGAATGCGGTCCACCAGGTGGGTCTGGGCGAGCTCGTACAGCGACTCCCCTACGGCCTCGACACGCCGGTCCACGAGCGGGGCCAGTCCCTGTCGTCGGGCGAGCGCCAGCTCATCGCACTAGGTCGAGCCTTTATGGCCGAGCCTCGCGTGCTGGTGCTCGACGAGGCCACCTCGAACCTCGACCTCAAGTCCGAGAAGATGGTGGAGGCAGCGCTCGACGTGCTCTTGGAGGGGCGGACGGCCGTCCTCATCGCGCACCGCCTGTCGACGGCCATGCGTGCGGATCGCATCGTCGTGGTCGGAGACGGCGAGTTGCTCGAGGTGGGCTCACACGATGAGCTCGTGGCACGAGGTGGGCACTACGCCGAGATGTACGACACCTGGATCAATCAGTCACACGCCGCCTAGCGGCGCGGCCGCAGGACACATTCAGGACGGCACTTCGATCAGGGCGACGATGTTCCCGTCTGGATCGCGGAAGGTCGCTTTCCGGGCTGAGTCGCCCACCTGCTCGACGACTTCGGGCTCGATGCCGCGATCGTGCAAGACCCCGAGCTCGGCGTCGAGGTCGGCCACGGAGAGTGCGGCCAGCGACCTCCCGGCTCGCTGCTCGTCGACGACGACGAGATAGAGCCAGCCGGCGTCGGCCGCGGCCCGCCACATCACCTCGTTCTCGTTGGGGATGATGTCGGCCGGACGACCGAACAGACGCTCGTACCACGGACGGACGAGGTCGAGGTCTGTGATGGCGACGCCGACGAACAGGACCTGGGCATCCATGTCAGAAGCACACACGCGGGCAAAGAGCCGGCCCTTGCGGTCCTGCGCCATTCGGGCCGTTGTCAGGCATGGCGACTCCACTCGCTCAGCGTGGCCCGGTAGCGGCTGTCCCATTCGTCATAGGTACGACGCAATCGGTCGCCGGGCCACCGCTCGGGTAGGAGCGCCGCCGGCAGCAACGGATCGGCCTGCAAGTGCCGGAGGACGGCGGCCGAGAGCTCGAAGCCGGGGGCTAGCGCCTCAGGTCCTTGCGGCGCCAACGCATGCAGTGCGGCGAGGAGGGCCTCCGCCCCAGCCGACCAGGCGGCCAAATCCCAGAGACGCCGGACCAGTCTTTCGGGGTCGGTGGGCCGAGCCACCATGCGCTCGAGGTCGGCGTCGAGCGCCTCGGGCAATACGACCTCGAGGTTGGCTGGCCGCATCCACACCCCTTCGCGCAGTTCGGCCAGGCGTGCATAGGAGAGGCCTCGCCGGCGGGTGCCGCGCACCTCAGCCTTGCTCCCGCTGGTGGTCACCACGACGACCACCCACTTCCCGTCGTACGAACTCACGAGCCCGGAGCGGCTGCGCGACTGGCGCATCTGGCGCGCCACCAATGGTCCGGCCAGTCGGTAGCGGCCAGACCCGTCGGTGGTGGCCTCTCCGGCACTCACCATCCGGCTCAGCGCCACCCGGGCCCGGTTCTCGCTGATTCCGAACAGGCCGGTCAGACGAACGAGCTGGGCGACCGGCAATTCCGCCGGGTCCATGCCGAGGAGCGCGCTGGCCATGACCGAGCGCGCGGTCAGCGGCCTGGTCTCGCTGCTCGTATTACGTAGTTGTGTCACTTGTTCGTAAATGGTAATATGTCGGGCATGGCCAGGACAATGGTGCCCGACGTGGCCGACCGGCCCGAGGTTCTTCCGACCGAGCGCCTGCAGGCGAACGGAATGGCCATCCCGGCCCTCCGGACCGATCTCCGCCGCATCGACAATGCGCGCAATGCCTTTTCTGTGATCGCCGTGTGGTTCTGGGTCGCCCTCATCATCGGCGGTGCCGTCTGGGTCGACCAGTGGTGGGGCTTCCTGATCGCGTTCGTGTTGATGGGACCGATGTACGCCCGCTTCGCCATTCTGATGCACGAGGCGGCCCACAAGCTCCTGTTCACGAACAAGCGATGGAACGATTTCATCGGCAAGTGGATTGTCGCCTATCCGGTCTTTACGCCGGTTCAGCTCTACCGGCGGTCTCACTTCGCGCACCACCGCGACGAGTTCGGTCCTGACGAGCCCGACCTCGCGTTCTACGCGCCGTACGCGTGCACCCGCCGCGCTCTGTTCCGCCGCCTCTTCCGTGATGCCGTGGGCATCAGCGGATGGAAGAACCTTGTGCCGCTGGTCAAGAACACGCGCCGGCAGCCGTTCCGGCCCATTGGTCTGTCTATCTTCGCCGTCCAGGCGGTCTTGTGGGCGGCCATGTGGGTGGCCACAGGTCGCTGGTGGATCTACCCGTTGCTGTGGTTCCTGCCCTGGATGACGGTATGGCGGGTCATCAACCGCCTGCGCTCCATCGCCGAACACGGCGGCATGGAGCGCAGCCCGGACCGGCGGGCCACCACGCACCACGTCCGTCAGTCGCTCTGGGCACGGTTCTGGATCGTCCCCTTCAACACGGGCTGGCACCTGGCCCATCACGTCGACATAGGGGTCCCCTGGCGCAACCTACCCGCCTACCATGCAGAGCTTCAGCGGGCTGGCTACGTGACCGAGGCCATCACCTACAAGAGTTACTGGGCCTTGTGGAGGGCTCTCTCCAGCGCCGATGCCACCAGCGAGGTGCGGGCCTCCGCCTGATCGCCGTCCATCCCTCGCTACGGTGAACGAGTGAGCGAGACACCACTGCCATTTCTGTTCATCGGGCACGGCAGCCCGATGAATGCATTGGAGGGCAATCGCTACACCGATGCCTGGAGGGATCTGGGCGCGTCACTCCCCCGGCCGCGGGCGATTCTCGCGATCTCTGCGCACTGGTACACCAACGCGTCCGCCGTCACGGCCATGGACCGGCCCCGCACCATCCACGACTTCTTCGGGTTTCCCGAGGAGCTCTTCGCGTTCGAATACCCGTGTCCCGGTTCACTCGAGCTGGCACAGGAAGTTGTCTCGGTCGAGGCACCGCGCTGGGTGGGCCTCGACCAGGACAGTTGGGGTGTCGACCATGGGACGTGGTCCGTGCTGGCGCACATGTATCCGGAGGCGGACGTCCCGGTGGTGCAGCTCGCCATCAACGGGCTTGAACCGCTCGAGTACCACTTCGACCTGGGAAGCCGCCTGGCCCCACTCCGAGAGCGTGGCGTGCTGGTGGTGGCCAGCGGCAACGTGGTGCACAACCTGGGCCTCATGGATGGCTCCCAACCCGAGGGGGGGTTCGCCTGGGCGCAACGCTTCGACGACGCCGCACGTGCCGTGGTGGTGAACTCCCCCGACGAGGTGATCTCGCTCTCGCAGCGCCCCGACTTTCCGTTGGCGGTTCCCACACCTGACCACTTCGTCCCGCTGGTCTACTTCGCCGCCGCGGCAGCTCAAGCGGGTGCGCGTCCGTCCATTGTCGTGGACGGCTACGCCTACGGTTCGCTCTCGATGACCTGCTACCAGGCTGATTAGCGCAATCGGGGAGACAGCGCGACGCCTCTGCGTGTGCTCAGTCCGCGCCCGGGGGTAGACGACTGGTTCGCAACTCCTTAGTGTCTCCACCAACGCTGAAATGACCGCCAGCAGGGTCCCCCTGGTTCCGGTTTGTGCGTCTTCCCGCGAGCTCAATCAGAGCGTGACGGGGACAAGGGGAGGTGGCGGCCGTGCGAAAGCAGATTGGATTGCTGGGGGCGTTGACATTGACAGCAACCTTGGCCGGAGCACTGGCCATTCCAAGTGCAGTCGGCGCCGCAGCACGCCTTGGACACAGAGTCGCACCTTCCGCCATCACCGCCGCGGGCAACGTGTTGTGCAAGAAGGTCACCGGGAACGCCACGTTCTCCCCGAAACTGACGCGTCTCGGAACACCCGGTGGTGACAAGTTCCAGTTGAAGGTCGCGTCGAAGAAATGCAGCGGGACCGTCAGCGGCGGCGGAGCCGTCATCAACGTCACCGGCGCCACCTTGACCGTGACCGGATTCTGGAACCCCACGAATTCCTGTACAGGTCTGACCACGGACACGCTGGGCACGTTGACTTGGAAGTTCGCCTGGATCTCGAGTCCGGCGATCGCGCCGACCACGGTCACGACGACTGGTGGAACGCCTTGGGTCGTCAGCGGCGCGGTCTACAAATTCAACTTCCCCGTCGGGGGCGGGACCATCACGGCATCCACCGGCTCGTTTGCACCGGTGTTCCCGCTGACGGCCTCGTTCCGCACGGCCATCGCGAGTCCATGCTCCGCGGGTTGGGGTCCTTACCCCACGACGACAATCGGGTCGGGCAACTTCGCGGTCAACTGACACACGGGGCTGAACGGGGCGACCGATCGCAATCGTTCAATCTGTCGGAGGGGCAGCTGTGTTTCGGCGCGGCTGTCACCACCGATCGCAAACGGGGATTCCAGCGGCCAATCGATCACGCACGAGCGGACTCATGCGCACAGCAATGATCGGACGTCGCGCAAAGACTCAACCCGCCCGAGACGCCGGGTTGCAGGTGCTCAGTGGGGAGCGGGCGTGCCGGCTGGGACCGGGAATACAGGGTTGGCCTTCGTGCTGGCCGAATGAAAGCAGTTGAAGACGTTCTGTCCCTTGTTCAACGTGGGCGTGTACTGCGTACCCTTCGCCACGACGTAGGCCACGCAGTACGGCGGAGCGTGGCCGCTGTGACCACCGACGGCCCAGTTGACCGGTGCCGTCAGGTCACCTGCCGTGAAGGAGGTGATCGCGTTGGTCTGCTTGATCACGTTGGCCCACGTGAGGTTGCTACCCGCCGCCCTCACCCCTTGCACGAACAGCGCGGCGGACTCCCAGCCTTGGATGGCCAACTCGTTGTAGATGTACTTTGGCTCGTACTTCTTCATCTGCTGTAGATAGAGCGTGAGTCCCGAGTAGAGCCGGGTCGGTGCCGTGAACGGCACGTGGTAGGTGGCGAAGTAGACGCCTTGCATCAGACTCTTGTTCGCCTGCAGCGTCGGCACGTCGTTGCCGTTGAGCCAGAGCTGGGTCGCCTTGAGACCGTACTGCTGAATCGCTCGCGCCATCGTGACGTTTCCCTGGACGTCCATGCAGCTCAAGACGAAATTGGAACCCACATCTCGCATTCGCTGCACGTCGGTGGCCACCGTGGTGCCGGGATAGTTGATCTTGAGGTCGACGTAGCTGACGTTGTATCCCTCTTGCTTGAGGGCGGTCTCGGCCGCCTGGCAGGCATTGGCCGAGGCCGCCACGCCGTACGCCACGAGGGCGATCGAGGGTTTCGGCTGGGTCCGTCGGGCCACGTACGCGAACTCGGCCGCACCGGCCTGGTAGTACTGCGTTGACCCTCCGGCGGCGAAGAGATTCGGTGCTCCGGCCCAGTTGTCCGTCACGTTGTAGCCGTAGGTCGGGATTCCCGACTCGATGAAGAGGTTGGGCTGGAAGAAAATGGTCGCCACACCCGTCACGGCGAACACGTGGTCTTGATTGATCAACGTGTTGGCGAGCTGGTTGAAGGTGGTCGGGTTCCCGCCGTCGTCGAGGGCGTACTTGTAGTCGATTTTGCGGCCGTTCACGCCGCCCTGGGCGTTGATGTAGTCGAAGTAGGCCCTTTCGCCGTAGATGACCGAGGACGAGTTGGCGGCCAGCGTCCCTGTCTGCGTCGAGATCGTCCCGACCGTGATGGATTTGGAGCTCACACCGGGAGCGCCCCCGGCGGACGAGGCCCCGGCCGGCACGACCGGCACCAGAGCGACGCTGAAGACCAGCGCCCACGCGGTGACCACGGTGCCAACCACCGTCCGACATCCCCATCTCGCTCGCATGCCCTACCCCCGATCGTCGGCCGACTGAACGCGAGGCGTGGAATTGCTCAAGACCCAATCCCCGCCGTGTTCATACCACCTCGCCCGATTGCGGGCTTGCCGAGGTCCTTGGGCCCGAGCCGGTACGTCCCGCCAAGGCCGTCGCGAGAAGTCTCAGGTCAACTTTTTCGGGCCTCGGGACGTGAGACGTGGTAGATGACCCGCGTTGGCTTGCTCGAGGTTGCCCCGATTCAGGGCGACGGAGGTTCAGAGTGTGAAGGGAACTGGGAGCACACACTGATGGCGCCGCCCCTGCCCCGCTCGTTCGAACTCGCGTTCGCTGACCTGTACCGGTTGGCCTATCGCGTGGGCTATCGCATCCTCGGCGATCGGACCGAAGCCGAGGACATCGCCCAGGAAACGCTGGCCCGAGCCACCTTGCGCTGGACCCGCCTGCACGAACGGCCCGAAGGCTGGGTCAGCCGGGTCGCCTCGAACTTGGCGATCGACCGGTACCGGCACCGCCGGCGCGAACCTCGCTTTGCCAGCGGCCCTGTGGGCATCGTCGACGATCGGACCGTGGAGCGCAGTGACCTGGTGGCCGCCCTCCGACGGCTGCCGCACCGCCAACGTGAAGTCGTCGTGTTGCGATACCTGGCCGACTTCTCGGAAACGGACGTCGCGGCCGCGCTCGGCTGTTCGGTCGGGACAGTGAAGACCCACGGCTCCCGAGGACTCTCGGCGCTCCGCCGTTATCTCGGTGATGCAGGCGCAACGGATGGGGACGATGTTCGAGCATCTTGACGATCCTGACGCGGTCAGTCCCGGCCCCCGCGAACTGGCCGGGGTGTTGAGCCGGGCCGACACCATCCGAGCCCGGCGCCGCTGGACATTGGCCATCGGGTCCTGTTGCCTGCTCCTGGCCGCGTCGGTCGGCTTCGTTCTCGGGCGGCCGTCTGGCCAACCATCGCTGAGCACCACCGACTATGAGTTCAACCTCGTAAAGGGTCCGCTGCCGATCGGACTCCCGGTGCCCACCACGGCACTCGTCGACGTCCAATTCGCCACTCCTGAGGACGGGTACGCGCTGGCCATCCATGACGACAATGTCCTCCTGGCGTCCTCGACCGATGGTGGATCGACCTGGCGGGTCCGCAACAATCACCTGCCAGCCGGCGTCGGACTGGCCGATGCGTCCTTGACGCAGATGGAATTCGTCGGTGGTTCCGGGTACCTCTGGGGCGCGGCGACTGGCGGGGGCGCACCACTGTGGGTGACCCAGGACGGCGGAGCCAGCTGGATACAGGCCCCCATCGGGCCCCACGTCATGGACGTGAGCGCCATCGACCTCGACGTCTGGGCCATCTCTGAGATGTCCTGCACGACGACCGGGCCGACCTCTTCCTGTCCGGTCACCCTGGACGAGTCACTCGACGGCGGGTCGACGTGGACGACCGTGGCGCAGCTGCCGGGCGGGGTCCAGTTCCCAGGGAACCAGGCGGCCCCCCAGATCGAGTTGGCTCGCATCACCAAGACCCGCGCCTATGTCCTCACCTACGCCTCGCTGGACGGCGCCTTCGGATGGCAACTGGAATTCACCGATGATACGGGGACGACGTGGTTGCCGCGTCCCGTCCCGTGCAGCGGGCCGGGACAACCGGATGCCGAGGTGGCTGCCTCGAGCACGACGGATCTCTGGCTTCTCTGTGACGGACCGCTCGCCGGCGGCGCGCAGCGCAAGGAGCTCTCTCGCTCGAGTGACGGCGGGCTCTCCTGGCACCCGACCGCCTCGACCCCGGGTGGATCGGCCAGCGCCACGGGCTCCTTGCCGACGGAAGGCGACGTCGCTCCCCCCGGCCACCACAACCTCGCCGTGGCCAGCCCGACGACTGCGTGGCTCTATGCGCTTCGAACCGGGCTCTCCGAGACCACCGACGGAGGCGCGACCTGGGTCGCGGTGGCGTCGCTCGAGGCCGCCGGCTTCCCGAGCGGCGGTTCGGGCAACGTCACCTTCCTCAGTCCGACGGATGGATGGATCTGCTCGTACGGAGTCGGGCTCTGGCACACGATCGACGGGAGCACCTGGCAACCGCTGGGCGTCAAATGAAACGGGTCCGCGCGCTCGCTGCGGCACCTGCCCTCTTGTGTGCGGTCGTACTGGGAGGGCCGACCGCCGGCTCGGCGCCAGCGGGCGCGGCAACCGTTCCCGTCGGTTGTGCGCTTGCCGGAGCGACGGTCTCCGTCGCCCAAGGGCCAGTCGGTGCCGGCAACTTCAACGTCATCATCGAAGTGAAGAACGCTCGATACGAGCCCTGCGTCTTGCCGGCATTTCCGAGCGTGGATCTCTCCGACGACGCGACGGGGAGCTCCCTGTTGCCAACCGAATCACCGCAGGGCCCCCTGGGCCCTGGGCCGACTCCCGCCAGGACGCCGGCTGCGGTGACCCTCGGCCCGGGAAGGGTCGCCTCGGCATTGCTCGGCGGCACAGAAATCCCCCACGATGGTGCGGCGAGCTGTCTGGTCTTCGCGGCCGCCGTCACCCTGCCCGGCTCGAGCCAGCCAACGACGTTCGACCGGCCACTGCCCGACTGTTCTGGCTTCGTGCTCGGCCCGTTCACCCTGGGGTTCAACGGGGTCTCACCGACCGGCAAAGTCGTCGGCACCGCGCCGCCGTGCGTGCAGTCGCGGTCACTCTCGGTGGCCTCTCGATCCGTGCAGATCACGGCATGGCAGTCGGGCAAGGTGGCCGATTTTGTACTGGCCGTTGCCAACAGCACCGCGTCGAAGCGCTACCAGATGGTGCTCAGCCCTGGTCGCTACCGCATCACGTCGGGCGAACTCCGGCCTCGACGGGCCGTGGTTCGAGCGGGGCAGGTCGAGAACGTCGGACGTTTCGGCGCATGTAACAGCCAGCCACGTTCCACACTCCGCACGGTGCCTCCCAGAGGTCTGACCCAGGGACCGACCACGACGATGCCGACTGCGAGACCCGGGGTGACGCCACCGACGACACCCCCCACGGGAGGCAATGAAGTGACGGCCGGACCGACGATCCTGCCCTGCGCGAACGATCAGATCCGCATCAGCGCGTTCGGGTATGGGGCGGGGGCCGGCTCCGCATCTGAAGTCATCGCGTTCACGAACATCAGTGCCGAGCCCTGCAGCCTGACCGGTTACCCGGGCGTCGCTGCACTCGACAACCAGGGCCACCAGGTCGAACAGGCACGCCGACAGCTCAACGCGATGTCGGGAGGTCAGTACGAGGGCGCCGAGCCCCAGACGATCCCGCTCGAACCCCACGAGATGGCCACAGCCACGGTCGAAGGCACGGACCATCCCATCACGGCAGCGAGCTGCCCGGAGCCCTTCCCGGAATTCCTCGTCACGGCGCCAGACGACACCGAGTCGGTCACACTCACCTTGGTGGGGATGCAGGGTCCGGGCTTCGCCAACCAAGGATTTCCTGCCTGCAGCCCTCTGGTTGTGACACCGGTGGTCCCGGGAACCACCGGCTCGCCACCACCGACCCCGTGACATCTTGGGCTCTGCGGTGGCGCCGACTGGGCATTGCCGTGCCCCTGGTTGGCGCGCTCGTGCTCCTCGGTTGCCTGACCGGGCCCGGCGACGGTGCGGCATCCACTCCGAATCAAGGCACCTTCGCGGGCACCGCCTGCGGGTCGGACCAACTGGCCTCGTTCGGCTACTGCCTCGTCGCGCTGTCGTTCCTCAACGGAACGGTCGGCTACGGCCTGTCGGCACCCGGCGCGGCGGGCAGCCCGCTCCTCCTCGGCAAGACGACCGACGCCGGCATCTCCTGGTCGTCCGTTGGGCGGGTGACCGGGCTGACCACTTCGGCCGGGCCACGACCACATCTGCTCTTCACGAGTGTGGCCACCGGATTCGCCTGGGGTCAGGGCACCCTGGAGCGGACATCCGACGGTGGTGCGCACTGGACCGATGTCCGAGTGCCCGGGCGCTTCCTCAGCCTGGTTCGCAAAGGCCGGACACTGTGGGCAGCCACGACAACGTGCGCCGCGACGTCGCCCGAACCTTCGCCTCAGGGGTGCGGCATGCGTGTCGCCCAATCAGGCGACCGCGGGACGTCGTGGTCGTCGGTCTCAGTCCCTGGGGCATCGTTCGGACAAGGTGAGCTGGCGTCGGCCGGCACGACCGTCGACCTCGCCGCATGGGAGCCGGCGAGCGACGGTCGTGGAGGCACCCCGGCGTCCCGCTTGTTCACCGGCTCTCGTCACGGGACCTCGTGGAGCTCGAGCCCACTTCCCTGCCCCAGCGGGGACCAATTTCCGGGCGAGCTCTCCGCCGCTCCGGGCTCACCACGGCTGTGGCTCGTCTGCCTGGGGCAGGCCGACACCGGACTCGCGCTCTACCGGTCGTCGAACGACGGATCGGGCTGGGTCAGGAGCTTCGGCGCGTCGGGCCCCGACGGCCAGGGCTACGCGCTCGACGCGAACTTCGAGCAGCTCCAACCTGTGTCCGGGACCCGGTCCTACGCACTGACCCGACGCAACGGCCTCTTGGTCACCCAGGACGGCGGCCGGCACTGGTCCACCGCCGCCTCGCCGACGCAAACCGAAGCCATGTCAGGCTTCGTCGGCACCCTCGACGTGCTCGACGGGCACGAGGCCTGGGTGGCGTTGTGGGCCACGGTCCCCGGCCATGTCGCCATGTTCCACACGACAGACGGCGGAGGGTCCTGGACGAGTCCCGTCCTCGCCGGCGCTCCGCCGGTCACGCTCCCGGCTGGTCTCCCCGCGTGCCAGTCCTCGCAACTCGTGGCGCACTTCTACGGGACACAAGGCGGTGCGCAAAGCTGGCTCTCGACGATCGACATTGCGGACGACTCCTCCCACGCGTGCGCCCTCCAACCCCCGGCCACGCTCGAGTTGCTGAACGCCGACGGCACGAGCCAGCGGACGCTCCTGATCGCGATGCGGGGCGACATCGGGCTGACGGCGGAGACGCAGGTGCCAGCGCGGGGATCCGGCATCGAGTCGGGCACCCAGTTGGCCAGCATCTTGGTCACGTGGCCGAACCTGCCCAACGCCAACGCCCTCCTGGGCGGAGACGGCACGCTCTCCTGCCCGGTGGCGCTCTTCACGCCGGCGGTCGCCCGTATGCGGTTCGGCACCAACGCGGTCCTCGTCACTCCGACCACGGCCGACGCGTCCCTCGACTCGGGGCTCCCCCCCATTGAGCCGATCTGCGGGCCGCGAGTCGAGGCCCAGGTGTCCGCGGCCTCGGGATCCTGAGAGCCCAGGTGGCGAATCAGCCTTGCATGGCAATGTGGTCGGTGCGCACCCGCAGCGTGATGCGGACCTCGCCCTCTTTGCGCATGGGATAGGAGTCAACGCCGAGGTACTTCTTGGCCAGCGCGTCGATGTGCGCGTCAGCGCCATCGGTCGTCTCTTCGACGACGGTGCCCTGGAAGGCCACGACGTTGTAGGCGTCGTCCGGATCGATCACGGTCACCGCCACCCGGGCGTCCTTCTCCATGTTGCGTGCCTTCTTCCGCCCCCGCGCGGTGTTGAAGCGCACGTCGTCGCCGTCAAGGTCGACCCAGAGCGGCGTGATCTGGGGCGAGCCATCGGGGTTGAGCGTGGCCAGTGAGGCCAGGACGGGGCGGGCGATGAGCGCACGCGCTTTCTCCGACAGGACATCAGTCATGGGTGCTCCCTCTTTCGACAATGATGCTTCGATGTTGCAGGGATCGTATGGGCCGTCGCGTCGTCGCCCTGCAGCTTGGGGCGCCGGAAGTCCCACGGTCCCAACGCCTGGTGCGGCCGAGTTTGGCTGAGCGCCCGGCGGCCCGGCAGCTGGGGTGGGTGCTGGCCGCGGCGGGAGCCGCCGGCGCTCTGGCCGCCGGCGCAGCGAGTCCGGCACACGCCCAATCGGCGGCCGCGCAGGTGTGGCCGGCCTTCGTACTGGTCGCCGGCCTCCTCCTGGTCGGTCTGGTGGCACACGAGGACGGGCTGTTCGCCTGGGGCGGCCACACCCTGGCCCGCCTCGCCCCGAACGGCCTCCTCCTCTTCGGCGGCAGCGCGGTGCTCGTCGTCCTCGTGACCACGCTGCTCAACCTCGACACGGCCGTGACCTTCCTCACGCCGGTCCTGATTTATGCGGCGCGCGCCCGAGCCGAGAACGAGGCGGCCCTGCTCTACGCGTCGATCCTGCTGGCCAATGCCGGGTCCCTCCTCCTGCCCGGCTCCAACCTGACCAACGTGATCGTCCTCGGCCACCTCCACCTCTCCGGGCGGACCTTCTTCGACCACATGGCTCTCGCCGGGGTGACGGCGGCGCTCGTCACGGCCCTGGTGGTCGCGCTGGCCCACCACCGGGTGCTCCGCACCACCACTCGGGTGCACGAGCCGGCAACCCGGCCGGTCATCGGGGTCGGGGTGCTGGCGGTGGCCGCCGTGACGGTTCTGGTGCTCGTGTTGCGCGCACCGGCGGTGCCCGTGGCCGTCGTGGGATTGGTCGCGGTGGCCGCACGCACGTTGCGCCGAGCGTCAACGCCCGGCGCCGCCCTCGAGGTGCTCGGCCTGCCGGTGCTGGTGGGCCTCTTCGGTCTCGCCGTGGCGCTCGGCACGCTGGGCCGGACCTGGTCGGGACCGGCCAGGCTGCTCGCCCATTGCGACGCGTGGGCCACGGCGGCGGTCGCCGCCGCCTCCAGCGTGCTGGTGAACAACCTGCCCGCCGCCGCCCTGCTGGCGGCCCACCAGCCGCCGCATCCCTTCGAACTGCTGGTCGGGTTGAACATCGGGCCCAACCTCTTCGTGACCGGATCGCTCGCCTGGGTCCTCTGGTGGCGTTCGGCGCGGCGGGTCGACGCCTACCCGTCCATCCGGCGGGCCACGGTGCTCGGCCTGGTGGGCGCTCCGCTGGCCATGGCCGCCGCGGTCGGCGTCCTGGTACTCCTCGGGAGGCCCTGAGCGCGCCGAGGATACGGCGCTACGCCTTCGCAGCAGTGCCCAACACGTGACGCAGGACCCGGGTGGACTCCTCCTGGGCGCGCCTCGAGACTTCGGCCGTGACCACCATGGCCGAACCGTGGAAGGTGCCCGGGAACTGGTGCAACTCCACCGAGACGCCGGCCTGGAGCAGGCGCAGGGCGTAGAGGATGCCCTCGTCGCGCAGGGGGTCGTTCTCGGCCGTCGACACATAGGCGGGGGGCAGGCCGGAGAGATCGGTGGCGCGGGCGGGTGCGGCGTAGGCCGGCACGTCGTCGGAGCCGGAGAGATCGCCGAGGTAGTACTGCCAGCTCGTCTCGGCCAACGGCCGGTTCCAGATGGGCGTGTCCACGAACTGCCGCATGGACGGCGTCTCCAGCCGGTCGTCGAGCTCGGGGATGTGCAGCATCTGGAAGCACACGGCGGGACCGCCACGGTCTCGCGCGAACAGGGCCGTGGCGGCGGACAGCCCACCACCGGCACTGGTGCCCACCAACGCGATGCGCTCCCGGTCGACCCCGAGCGCGGGGGCCTCGTCATGGAGGAACCGGAGCGCGCTGAAGCAGTCGTGGAGAGCGGCGGGGTACGCGTGCTCGGGGGCCAGCCGGTACTCGACCGACACGACGAGCGCGCCGACGTGCGCCGCCATCATGGCGCCACCAAGGTGCTCGGTCTCGATGTTGCCCACGACGAAGCCACCGCCGTGAATCATGAGGATTCCGGGCACCGGGCCCGCGGCGGCCTCCTTCGGCCGGTAGATGCGGACCGGCACCTCCGGGTCGTCCTCCCAACCCGGCACCATGCGGTCCTCGATTTTGAGACCGAGCTCCGGTGGGATGTCACGGCTGAGACCCGCCAGCATGGCCTCGAAGCCCTCCCGGGCCGCCACCGGGTCCTCGAGACCCATGTCCGACGGCAACAGGTCGACGAGCGGCGCCAGCTCCGGGTCGATCATGGTGTGACTCCCTTCCCCCCGGCGGTGCCGGCTACTTGGGCTGCATGCGGATGCCGGCGTCGATGCGGATCGACTCGGCGTTGATGTACGAGTTGGCGAGCAGCTCCACCGCCAGCGTGGCGAACTCGTCGGGCCGGCCCAACCGGTGCGGGAAGAGCACGTCCTGGGCCAACTTGCCCTTGAACGTCTCGGAGCCCTCGCCGGCGCCGTAGATCGGCGTATCGATCAACCCCGGCAAGATGGTGTTCACCCGGATGCCGACCACGGCCAGGTCGCGGGCGACCGGCAGGGTGAGGCCGACCACGCCGCCCTTGGACGACGAGTAGGCGGCCTGGCCGATTTGGCCGTCCTCGGCCGCGACCGACGCGGTGTTCACGATGGCGCCGCGGGCGCCATCGTCGTCGGGTTCGTTGAGGCTCATCTTGGTGGCGGCCAGGCGGATGCAGTTGAAGGTGCCGATGAGGTTGATCTCGATGACACGGCGGTAGAGGTCGAGATCGTGCGCCGACGAGTAGTCGCCGTCCTTGCCGATGGTACGGGTGGCCCAGCCGATGCCGGCGCAGTTGACCAGGGATTTGAGCGGTGCCATTTCGACGGCCGCCTCCACCGCGGCGATGACCTGCTCGCTGTTGGTCACGTCGCACTGCACGAAGAGCCCGCCGATCTCCTTGGCCAAGGGCTCGCCCTTGTCGGCCTGGAGATCCGCCACGACCACATGCACGCCGCGCTGGGCCAGGAGCCTGCAGGTGGCGTCCCCGAGGCCCGAGGCCCCACCCGTGACGATCGCCGACGTGCCGTTCAGATCCATGGTCCCAAGCTCCTCGTTGTGGGCACGGTGCCGTGCTGTCCCGGTGCCGGCCAGAGGATAGGGGCTGTCCCCGACCCGGTCACATCTGTTCGGGTGCCTCCATGCCGAGCAGCGAGAGCCCGCATTCGAGCACCCGGGCCGTCACGTCGCAGAGGGCCAGGCGCGAGGTGCGCGTGGCCTCGTCGTCGACCAGGACCCGACAGGCCTCGTAGAAGGTCGTGAACGAGGTGGCCAGGTCGAAGAGGTAGGTGCAGAGCTTGGACGGGCTCGAGGCGTCCGCCGCCGCCTGCACCGCCTCGCCGAAGTGCAGCAGCTGGAGGGCCAGCGCGCGCTCCTGGGGCTCACCGAGCGTCACCGGCGTGCCCGGTTCGGGCGGCGTCACCCCGGCACGCCGGAAGATGGAGCGGATCCGGGCGTGCGCGTACTGGAGATAGGGCCCGGTGTCGCCCTCGAAGGCGAGCATGCGGTCCCAGTCGAAGACGTAGTCGCGCATGCGCTCGGTGGAGAGGTCGGCGTACTTCACTGCACCCACGCCCAGCGCGTGGGCCACCGCGGCCTGCTCCTCGTCCGACAGCTCGCTGGCGCGGTCCTTCATGGCCGCAGCCGCCCGTTCCACTCCCTCGTTGAGCAGGTCGATCAGGCGCTCGGAGCCGCCGCTGCGACTGGCCAGCTTCTTGCCGTCCGTCCCGAGAACCAGGCCGAAACCAACGTGCTCGGCTTCGTCGGCGTCGCGCAGGTAGCCGGCCATCGCGGCCACGGCGAAGACCAGGCGCAGGTGCAAGGACTGCTCGGATCCCACGACATAGACCAGCTTCGTCGCCTCGAGGCGTCCGGTCCGGTCCCGCAGCGCGGCCAGGTCGGTGGCCGGGTAGCCGTAGCCGCCGTCGGACTTGCGCACGATGAGCGGGAGGGGCTCGCCCTTGCGATTCTCGAAGCCCGGTGGGAAGACGCAGAGCGCCCCGTCGTCCTCGACCAAGAGCCCCTTCTCGGTGAGCTCGTCGACCACGATGGACAGGAAGGGGTTGTAGTAGCTCTCCCCCACGGTGTCCTCGGGGGTCAGCAGCACGCCGAGCAGGTTGTAGACCTCTTGGGCGTGGCGCATGCTCTCGGCCACGAAGACACGCCACAGGGCCAACGTCTCCTCGTCGCCGTTCTGGAGCAGGACGACGCGGCGCCGGCTGCGCTCCACGAAGTCCGGGTCCGAATCGAATTGGCGGCGGGCGGCGGCATAGAACTCGTTGAGGTCGCGCACGCTGAACGAGGCGGCGCGTTCCGCCCCGTCCACATCGAGCAGGTGCTCGATGAGCATGCCGAAGGGCGTCCCCCAGTCGCCGATGTGGTTCTCGCGCAGCACGGTGTGGCCGAGGAAGCCGAGGATGCGGGCCAGCGCGTCGCCGATCAGGGTGCTGCGCAGGTGCCCGACGTGCATCTCCTTGGCCACGTTCGGGGCCGAGTAGTCGATGACGACGGTCTGCGGATGGTCTGCCGGCTCCACGCCCAGGCGCACGTCGGCCGAGAGCGCCCGGAGGTGATCCGCCACGAAGCTGTCCGACAGGGTCAGGTTGATGAATCCGGGCCCGCTGACCTCCACCACGGCGCACACGTGGCCGAGCGAGAGCGCGGCGGCCACGTCCTCGGCGATGTCTTGGGCCGGCCTCCCCACCTGCTTGGCCAGGGCCAGGGCGCCGTTGGCCTGGAAGTCGGCCCGCTCGGAGGGGCGCAAGGTCGGGTCGGCCCCGGGCACGACGGTGTCGAAGGCTTCCTGGAGCTTGTCGCGCAGGACGCGGGCGACATCGGGCATTCCTCATTGTCGCATGGCCGCGTGCACGCTCCGGCGCCCGCGGCACGACCGCTCAGTCGGCGGGCGCCCCCATGGCCCCGTCCATGAGCCCGTAGCGGCGGTAGGGGCCGAAGAAGCCGTGCTCGAAGAGGCCGTAGCCGACGTGGCCGTCGTAGGAGTACTCGGCGACATGGTCGACGATGCCGTACTGGGCCAGGCCCTTGATCTCCTCGACGTCGAGCACGAGACCCTGGGTCACCGTCTCGGGGCCGTGGTACATGCCGTGGCGCCAGTCGGCGTCGATGCCGTAGCCGGTCCCGATGGAGATGTAGTTGGCCAGCAGCGGGCGGCACTCCACCTCGATGCCGGCCTCGGGGAAGCGCACGACCGAGTGATCGATGACGCGGGTGCCGGGAATCAGATGGTGCTCGTGCTCGGAAGGCCCGAGGTCGTCGATGCCCCGGGCGGGATCGCTCCACACCCGCTCGGCCTGGACGAGCGGACGCTCGCCGTCGTCGCGCTCGTGGCAGATGTACATGAGGGCGTGGTCCTCGAACTGCATCGGGAAGTAGGTCCACATGCCGGCGAGGACCAGCTCGCCCTGGCGGATGCCGTCGGTCTCGGGCTCGCCGACGGGGCGCACCCCCCACGAGCGGTCCCGGGTACCCCAGCAGCGCTCGGGCGTGACGGCCAGGTCGTTGCCGCCGACCGAGAGGCGGCCCGACCACGTCCCGGTCTGGGCCAGTCGCTGCGTGTCGAAGACCACCTTGCCCTTGGAGCGCAGGTACTGGCGGGGCTCCTCCACGGCGGGGATGTGGCCCTCCCAGGTGACGTCCATGTGGGCGTGGTCCTCGGTCGGCTCGACGATCACCCGCAGCTTGCGCAGCGGCTCGATCACCTCGATGCGGAAGGGCCCGACCGAGATGTCGCCCCGATCGACCAGCGGCGCCGACGAGCGCACGACGTGCTGGGAGCCGCCCAGGCGCACATCGAGAAAGGCGTCGACCACGCCGAGGTTCGGATACTGGCCGAACCCGAAGATGGCGAACCAGTCGTCGTCGCACGGGTGCATGTTGAAGTAGTAGCGGTCGTAGAAGTTCCGGTCGCTGGTGGCGGGGTGCGCGATGAACTCCGCCGCCTGGTGCACCGGGTAGTCGTCCCAAGAAGAGAGCGCCATGCCCGGCCTCAGCAGCAGGCGCAGCCGCTGCCGCAGCCGCCGGCCACGGGAGCGCCGCACATCCCGGCCGGCTCGGCGGCCAGGCCAGTGGTGGCGAAGACGGGCAACAGGCGCCGGGCGCCCACGTGACCATCGGGACAGGTGGCGGGAGCATCGGCCTCGGCCATGGCGCGGCGGTCCTCGAAGATGGCCTCGCAGGTCGAGCAGCGGAATTCGTAGAGCGGCACGGGCGGCAGCCTAGGCGGGCCGCTCGGGCTAGGGCTGAGCGAAGGCGTAGATGGGCGTGCCGTTGTACGAGTTCGAGTCGGCGGGCAGGAACGGCCCGTCGAGGGCGACCGAGAGATAGCCGTTACGGCCGGGACCGGCGTCACCGGCGACGGTCATGATGGCGTCGTCGGGCCAGACCTGGGTCACGAGCCCGACGTGGACCGAGGTCGAGGTGCTCGAGGGCCCCGTGCCGTAGAGGACGGCGTCGCCCACGGCAGGGACGGCGGTCGGCGGCCGCACGGCTCCGTGGGCGGCCGCCCAGCCGTACATGTCGCCGGTGAAGGCGTAGCTCGGGATGGGGATGCCGGCTCGTTGCCAGACCCAGGTGGCGAACAGCGCGCACCACTGCTCGCATGGGCCGTACGGATTGCAATAGGGACCCTGGGTGTCGGGATCGGGCTCGATCTGCGACGCTGCCGCGGCCGTGATGGCGTTGGACCACGGCAACATCGGCTCGGGGGTGGTGGTGGCGAAGCTGTACTGCCAGGCCTGCGGGTCGATCAGCCAGTATCCCGTGCCCTGGTTGTTGCCGACGATGCCCGAGATCTGGGTGGCCGTCGGGTTCAGGGTGAGCCCGCCGAACGACTTGGCGTCGCCGAAGGGCAGGACGACGCCGTTCTGGGTGGCCATGAGGTAGCCGCCTCCGTCGGGCGAGGCGACCATGCCGACGACGCCGTCGGGCAGGTTCTCGCCGCCGGCCGACCCGTAGAAGGCGGCGTCGCCGTAGTCGAAGATCCCGCCGTCGGCCGCCACCAGCCAGTAGCCCTTGCCGTCATGGGTGGGCGCCATGCCGACGATGGGCTCGTTGAGGTGGAGGCTGCCGGTGCTGCCGTAGAAGCCGGCGTCGCCGTAGGAGAAGATCCCGCCGTCAGCCGCCACCAGCCAGTAGCCCAAGCCGTCGGGCGTCGAGGCCATACCGACGATGGGCTGGTTCAGGTGGGTCGACCCCATGGAGCCGTAGAAAGCGGCGTCGCCGTAGGCGAACACGCCCCCGTCGATCGCTCCGAGCCAGTAGCCCTTGGCGTCGGGCGTCACGGCCATGGCGACGATCGGCCCCTGCAGCGGGATGCCGCCGGCCGAGCCCTCGAAGTTGGCGTCACCCTCGGCGAAGACGCCCCCGTCCGCGCTGGCCAGCAGGTAGCCGTTGCCGTCGGGTGTGGCCACGCCGGCGAAGACCGGCGAGTTGATCGGCTGGGGCAGGTTCGGCGCCGTGTGCGAGACGGCACCGAAGCCGATCATGCCGCCGTCGTTGTAGACGTGGGGCAGCTCGGCCGCGCCGGCCGCCGGCGCGCTGCCGAGGGCGGCCCCGGAGAGAGCGAGGGCCGGGGCGAGCAGGGCGGCGAGGACCGCCGCGCCGATCCCGGCACGAAGGGCGCGGCGAGCCGGGCCATAGGAATTGCGACCGCCGCGATGCACCTGATGGATCATGCCCGTTCCTGAGCAGTCCTAGGCGCGGGTGCGGTTACGAAGTGGTTACGAAACGGCCCGACAACCAGGGTGTCGAGTCGCTCCCGGTCCGAGGTGACGGTTCGGGGCGCCCCGGGTGCCCCAGGAGGCGCCCCGCGCGGGGCCACGGCAGAATGGGTGCATGAGCCCGGATTCGCATCCCGACACCTTCGGCGCCCGCACCGACCTCGTGGTCGGCGCCAAGACCTACGAGATCTTCAGCCTCAAGGCGCCGAGGTTGACCGAGCAGCACGACATCGACCGCCTGCCCTACTCCATCAAGGTGCTGCTCGAGAACCTGCTGCGCCACGAGGACGGTCCGCACGTGTCGGCCGACGACATCGTGGCCACCGCGGCCTGGGGCGTGAACCCCGAGGGCCACGGCCAGGGCGCGGGCGACGCGGCGCACGAGATCGCCTTCACCCCCGAGCGTGTCCTCATGCAGGACTTCACCGGCGTGCCTGCCGTGGTCGACCTGGCCGCCATGCGCGACGCGCTGGCCAACCTGGGGGGCGACGCCGCCAAGGTCAATCCCCTGGTGCCGGTCGAGCTGGTCATCGACCACTCGGTCATCATCGAGCGCTCGGGCGATGCGTCGTCGTACGACACCAACGTGTCTATTGAGTACCAGCGCAACCTGGAGCGCTACCAGCTGCTGCGCTGGGCCCAGGGCGCCTTCCGCGACTTCCGGGCCGTGCCCCCGGGCATGGGCATCTGCCACCAGGTCAACCTCGAGTACCTGTCGCGTCTCGTCTTCGCCACCGAGGACGGGCGGGCCTACTGCGACACCCTGGTCGGCACGGACTCGCACACCGTGATGGTCAACGGGCTCGGCGTGTTGGGCTGGGGCGTGGGCGGTATTGAGGCGGAGGCGGCCATGTTGGGCCAGCCCCTCTCCATGTTGCTGCCACCGGTGGTGGGGCTGCGCATTTCGGGCGAGCCCACGCCGGGCATCACGGCGACCGACGTCGTGCTCACGGTGACCGAGCTGCTGCGCGACCACGGCGTGGTCGGCTCCTTCGTCGAGTGCTTCGGGCCCGGAGTCGCCGCGCTGCCGCTCGAGACCCGGGCCACCATCGGCAACATGAGCCCCGAGTACGGGGCCACCTGCACCATGTTCCCCATCGACCAGGTGACGCTCGACTACCTGCGCTTCACCGGGCGCGACGAGTCGCACCTGGCCCTGGTCGAGGCCTACGCCAAGGCCCAGGGACTCTGGCACGACCCCAGTGCGCCCGAGCCGGTGTACTCCGAGCTGGTCACGCTCGACCTGGGCGACGTGGTGCCGTCCCTGGCCGGGCCGTCGCGCCCGCAGGACCGGGTGCCGCTCACCACGGCCAAGGAGTCCTTCCGGGTGGCGCTCGATCGCGGCCTGCAGCGCGCGGCGACCGAGCCGGCGGCGGCGCCCCACCACCAGATGCAGGACGGCGACGTGGTGATCGCCGCCATCACCAGCTGCACGAACACGTCGAACCCCCAGGTCATGGTGGCGGCCGGCCTGCTGGCCCGGGCGGCGGTGGCCCGGGGGCTGCGGGCCAAGCCCTGGGTGAAGACCTCGCTGGCGCCGGGCTCGCGCGTCGTCATGGACTACCTCGAGCGCGCCGCCCTGACCGGCCCGCTCGAGGAGCTCGGCTTCTGGCTGGTCGGCTACGGCTGCACCACCTGCATCGGCAACTCGGGCCCGTTACTCGAGGGCGTGTCCGAGGCGGTGCGCGAGGGCGACCTCGCCGTGAGCGCCGTCCTGTCGGGCAACCGCAACTTCGAGGGGCGCATCCACCCGGACGTGCGGCTGAATTATCTGGCCTCGCCACCCCTCGTGGTGGCCTACGCCCTGGCGGGGACGATGGACCTCGACCTCACGACAGAACCGCTCGGGCAGGACGAGGCCGGCGCCGACGTGTTCCTCTCCGACCTGTGGCCCTCGATGGAGGACGTGAGCGCGACCATCCGGGCCTCGCTGACGTCGGACATGTTCCGCGAGCGCTACGCCGCGGTGTTCGACGGCGACGAGTACTGGCAGGACGTCCCGGTGACCGGCGGCCAGACCTACGCCTGGGCGGACGCCTCGACCTACGTGCAGAACCCGCCCTACTTCACCGGCATGGAGATGACGCCCGCCCCGGTGACCGACATCGCCGACGCCCGGGTGCTGGCCGTGCTGGGCGACTCGGTGACGACCGACCACATTTCGCCGGCCGGCTCCATCGGACCGACCACGCCGGCCGGGCACTACCTGACCGAGCACGGCGTGGCGCGCCAGGACTTCAACTCCTACGGGGCGCGGCGCGGCAACCACGAGGTGATGATGCGCGGCACCTTCGCCAACGTCCGCCTGCGCAACCTGCTGGCGCCGGGCACCGAAGGGGGCTTCACGCTGCACCAGCCCGACGGTGCGGCGATGTCGATCTACGACGCGGCCATGGCCTACGCGGCCGAGGGCGTGCCGCTGGTGGTGCTGGCCGGGCGCGAGTACGGGACCGGATCGAGCCGGGACTGGGCCGCCAAGGGGACGGCGCTCCTCGGGGTGCGCGCGGTGATCGCCCAGAGCCTCGAGCGCATCCACCGCTCGAACCTGATCGGCATGGGCGTGCTGCCTCTGCAGTTCTACAAGGGCGACTCGGCCCAGGGGCTGGGGCTGACCGGGCACGAACGCTTCTCCATCGCCGGGATCGAGGTGCTGAACCAGGGCGAGCTACCCAAGGAGCTCACCGTCACCGCGGTGTCCGACGACGGCGCGGTGACCGAGTTCCGCACCATCGTGCGCATCGACACGCCGATGGAGGCGGAGTACTACCGCCACGGCGGCATCCTGCAGTACGTGCTGCGCCAGATGGCGGGCTGAAGACCCCCGCGGCGCGTTCAGGGCGCGGCGTCGAGGGCGCGGGCGGTGTCGCCGCCGGTGGCTGCGGCCAGGCCGACGAAGCGGCGCACGATGCCCGCGCCGGCCCGGCTGACGTGGGCGACGTCCGAGGCGCGCACGAACACGTCGGGCGGCAGGTGGTGGGCCCAGTGCGCCACCAGGGCGCCCGTGACCTCGACATGGAACTGGAGCCCGTAGGCGGTCTCGCCCACGACGAAGGCCTGGTTCTCGTAGGACTCGTTGCCGGCAAGGCGCACCGCCCCCTCGGGGAGCGAGAAGGTGTCGCCGTGCCAGTGCACGCAGGGCAGCGGCGTCGGCGCCGGGCCGAAGACCGGGTCGTCGAACGCCTCCTCGGTCAGGTGGACCTCGCCCACCCCGACCTCGGCTGCGGGTCCCTCGGTGACCCGGCCCCCGAGCGCGGCGGCCAGCTGCTGGGCCCCGAGACAGACGCCCAGCACGGGCAGGCCGGCCTCGACGGCGGCGCGCAACAGGACACGCTCGGGCTCGAGCCAGTCGAGGTCGTCGTGCACGCTCATCGGGCCGCCCATGGCGACGAGGCCGGACATGGCGCCGAGCGCGGCCGGCGCGGGTACGGGCTGGCCCAGGTCCAGGCGGACGACGGAGAGGGGGGCGCCGGTGGCGCCGATGGCCGGGCCGAGGGCGCCCGGACCCTCGAAGGACACGTGCTGGAGTACGACCCAGGGATCGCCGGTGCCCATGGCGTCCCTAGGGGATGCGGGTGACCCGGTACAGCTCGGCCGACGACCCCTCGGGGAGCCCGGCCGTTGCCCCGCCGGCACGCGACCAGTCGACCACGCGTTGGCGGATGCCCTCGGGATCGGTCATCTGGCTCTTGTGGCAGAGCAGGGCCTGGACCTTGCGCTCGACCGTGGCCGTCGTGTCGACCGCCACGGCGATCTGCTCGGTGCCCGGCGGGCCCATGATCCACAACTCGGGGACGGTCCAGGGCTCGAGGCGCTCGACGTCGAGCAGTTCGGGATGGGCGAAGGGGTTGCGGGCGTCGGGGTAGACGGCGCAGACGGCGGCCTCGCCGGTGGCCAGGTGGTCGGGGTGGCTGGCGTAGATGACCTCCCAGTTGCGCTCGGGCGACTGGGTGACCACCCGCTCGGGTCGCACCTGGCGGATGACCCGGCTGATGTCGCGCCGGAGCTCCTGGGTGGCCTCGACCCGGCCGTCGGGGTGCCCGAGGAAGCGCACGTCGCTCACGCCGACCACGGCGGCGGCGGCCCGCTGCTCGTCCTGGCGCAGGGTGGCCATCTCGCGCCGCGACATGGAGCGGTCCGAGCCGCCGGCGTCACCGTTGGTGACGATGCAGTAGGTCACCTCGAGCCCGGCGGAGGTGAAGGCGGCCACGGTGCCGGCCGCACCGAAGTCGACGTCGTCGGGATGGGCGGTCACGAAGAGGACGCGGCGCACGCCGTCGCCGGGCGACCAGATCGGGACCAGGCTCTCCTCGCTCAGAGGACGCTCTCTTCGGGCAACGGCGTCCAGGCGGCCAGGTCGGCCAGCCGCGGATCGTTGGAGAACATCTCGACGATGGGGATGCGCAGGCCGAGCCGGCGCTGGATGACCTCCATCTCGACCAGCTGGTTCCACAGCGAGAGGCTCACCACCACGCCGGCCTTGCCGGCCCGGGCCGTGCGGCCGGACCGGTGCAGGTAGGCCTTGTGATCCTCCGGCGGGTCGTAGTGGATGACACCGTCGACGCCGTCGATGTGGAGCCCGCGGGCGGCGACGTCGGTGGCCACGAGGACGGCGAGCTTGCCGTTCGAGAAGTCCGACAGCGCGCGCTCACGGTTGGTCTGGCGCAGGTCGCCGTGGATGGCGGCCGCCTTGATCCCCTCCTTGCCCAGGTTCTCGACCAGGCGGTCGGCCCCGCGCTTGGTGCGCACGAAGAGCAGCGACTTCTCCTGGGACCGGCAGATGGCCGCGGCGACCTTGACCTTGTCCATCTGGTGCACCTGGAGGAAGCGGTGCTCCATCAGGGTGACCGTCTGGGTGGAGGAGGCCACCTCGTGGAAGACGGGGTCGGTCAGGTAGCGCTTGACCAGCATGTCGACGGCGCCGTCGAGGGTGGCCGAGAAGAGCAGCGTCTGGTGCGGGTGGTCGAGGCGGCGCAGCACCCACTCGACCTGGGGCATGAACCCCATGTCGGCCATGCGGTCGGCCTCGTCGAGGACGAGCGTCTCGAGCTCGTCGACGGCGATCTCCCCGCGGTCACCGAGGTCGATGAGCCGGCCGGGCGTGGCGATGACGAGGTCCACGCCCTTGCGGAGCTTGGTGACCTGGCGATCGATGTCGGCCCCGCCGTAGACGGCCACCGTGCGCAGCCCGATGGTGCGAGCCAGCGGCATGAGCACGTCGTGCACCTGCACGGCCAGCTCGCGGGTCGGGAGCAGCACGAGGGCCAGCGGCTTGGCCGGGCGGCTGGCCGGCTCCCGGCCGGCCTGCGCCTCTCGGGTCGCCTTGGCCCGCTGGAGCAGCGGCACCCCGAAGGCGAGGGTCTTGCCCGAACCGGTCTTGGCCTTCCCGCAGACGTCGCGGCCGGCCAAGGCGTCGGCGACGGTCAGCGCCTGAATTGGAAAAGCGCTGACGATTCCTTCATCGGCCAGCGCTTTGGTGAGTTCTTGGATGACGCCGAGGGACTCGAAGGTCCTCGCCGTCTCGTAGGTGTCACTCCCCAGGACGTCTCCGTCCGGGGCGGACCCGGCATGCGCGCCGGCAACGGCTTCTACTGACATGGACCAACTCTCTCTGTTGTGCGGCGGGACCTTGCGCCGTCCAGAGCAGTGGAGTTCGGCCCCGACTCACCGGCCCCTACCGGTGGTCGCACACCTATCGTACCAGCCCAGGACGGATGTCTGGCCGATGTGCCAAAGTGAGCCGGGCGCCGGGCATGGCCCCGGTACCCGGGCCGACGGACCACGACACGAGGAGACGACCATGGCCAGACTCGAGGCGGGCGCCACCGCACCCGCGTTCACCCTGCCCGACCAGGACGGGAAGCCGGTCAAGCTCTCCGATTTCAAGGGTCAGCGGGTCATCGTGTACTTCTACCCCGCCGACGACACGCCCGGCTGCACCAAAGAGGCGTGCCAGTTCAACGACAATCTGAAGACCTTCGAGAAGGCCGGCGTGGCCGTACTGGGGATCTCGCCGGACAAGGCCGAGAAGCACGTGAAGTTCCGCACCAAGTACAAGCTGAAGTTCCCGCTGCTGACCGACGCGGACAAGAAGGTCATGGACAAGTACGGCGCCTGGGGCGAGAAGACGATGTACGGCAAGAAGACCGTCGGCACCATCCGCTCCACCTTCCTGGTCGGGCCGAACGGCAAGGTCCAGCGGGCTTGGTACAACGTGCGGGCCGACGGGCACGCGGCCAAGGTGCTCGAGGAGATCGACGCGGGCTGACGTGCCGATGGCGACGTGGCCCGAATTCGCGGCGCTCCGCCCGGACCTGGCCGAGGCCGGCCGCGCCCTGCTCTACCAGTTCGGCGTGGGGCTCGGCTTCCTCGCCACGACGCGGGCCGACGGCGGGCCGCGGGTGCACCCGATGTGCCCGATCATGACCGAGGAGGGGATGTTCGCCTTCATCGTTCCCGGGCCCAAGCAGCGCGACCTCCTGCGCGACGGGCGCTACGCCCTGCACTCGTTCCCCTGCCCCGACGACGAGGACGCCTTCTCGTGCCTGGGCTCGGTCCGGGTGGTCGACGACGCGGCCCGTCGGGTTCAGTTGAGCGATCTCTTCGTGCACGAGCGCGCCGCGCTCGGCGTTCCGGCGCCGTCGAGCGAGGAGATCGCCTTCGAACTGCTGGTCGACTCCTGCCTCTTGACCAGGACGACGGGGCACGGCGACCCGAGCCCGGTCCACCAGGTCTGGCGCCAGACCTGACTCAATAAGGCCATGGGACAAGGCATCAGCGAGGTTCTCACCTGGGCGGTCGGCGTGGCCATCAGCCCCATCCCGATCATCGCCGTCATCCTCATGCTGTTCTCGGCCCGGGCCCGAGTAAACGGCGCCGCGTTCCTGGCCGGCTGGGTCGTGTCCCTGGCTGCGGTGAGCACCGTGGTCTACGTGCTGGCCCACGACGGCAACGTGGCCACCAGCACCACGGCGAGCGACTCGGTGTCGTGGGGCAAGATCGTGCTGGGCGGCGCACTGGTGATGGTGGCCCTGCGGAACTGGCGCAAGCGACCGGCCCCCGGCGTCGAGCCCGAGATGCCGAAATGGATGGGCACGATCGACCGCATGGCGCCGGCCAAGGCGTTCGGCCTGGCCGTGGTCCTGGCCGCCGTCAACCCGAAGAACCTGTTGCTCACCCTGGGCTCGGCCACCGGTCTGGCCCAGCTGGGACTGAGCACCTCCGACGCCATCGTGGCCACGGCGGTCTTCGTGGTCATCGCCAGCCTGTCCATCGCCGTCCCGGTGGCCTACGCCGTGTTCGGCGGGGCCAAGGCCACGACCACGCTCGAGTCGGCCAAGACGTGGCTCACCGCCCACAACGCCGCCGTGATGGCGGTGCTCTTCCTGGTCTTCGGGGTCGACCTCATCGCCAAGGGACTGCCCAACCTGACGCACTGAGCTCCGGGGCGCTTCGTTCGAGCGGGCCCCGCCTTGACAGGCGATGTCCGGAGGAACATAGTTATCTAGTTCCCTAGATGAATGAGGTTGGCCGCTCGTGATCGAGTTCCACCTGGACAGCCGCTCCGGCGTGTCTCCCTATCTCCAGATCGTCCAGCAGGTGCGCCAGTCGCTGCGCCTCGGCCTGCTGCGCGAAGGCGACCAACTACCGACGGTCAAAGAGGTGGTGGCGCAGCTGGCCATCAACCCCAACACCGTGCTCAAGGCGTACCGCGAGCTCGAGCACGAGGGCCTGGCCGGTGCCCGACCCGGCGTGGGGACCTTCATCACGGCCTCGCTCGGGGGCGAGTCGATCGCCGCGCACGGGCCGCTGCGCGTCGCCCTGCAGAGCTGGATCACCAAGGCCCGGCGGGCCGGTCTCGACGACGAGAGCATCGAAGCGCTCTTCCGCGATTCCTTTCGGTCCGAGGCTCAGGAGGACATAGCGTGAGCGCGCCCTCGGTCCTGAATGCGCAGCGCCTGGGCAAGCGCTACGGCCGGCGCTGGGCCCTCGACCAGTGCGATCTCGACATCCCGGCCGGCCACGTCGTCGGCCTGGTGGGCCCGAACGGCGCCGGCAAGACCACCCTGTTGCACCTCGCGGTGGGACTGCTCGCGCCCAGTGCGGGCAGCATCGAGGTGTTGGGGCAACACCCCTCCGACGACCCCGCCCAGCTGGCCCGGGTCGGCTTCGTGGCCCAGGACACGCCGACGTACGCCCGCCTGAGCGTGGAGGACCACCTCGCCATGGGCGCCCACATGAACCCCGAGTGGGACGACGCGTTGGCCCGCCGGCGCATCGACGAGCTGGACCTGGACCCGGGGCAGCGGGCCGGCACCCTCTCGGGCGGCCAGCGGGCCCAACTCGCGCTCACCTTGGCGGTGGCCAAGCGGCCCGAGTTCCTCGTCCTCGACGAACCGGTGGCCAGCCTCGACCCGCTGGCCCGGCGCGAGTTCCTCCAGAGCCTGATGGAGGTGGTCGTCGAGCACGGCGTGAGCGTGCTCCTCTCGTCGCACCTGGTGGCCGACCTCGAGCGCGTGTGTGACTACCTCGTCGTGCTCGTGTCCTCTCGGGTCCAGGTGGCCGGCGAGGTCGACGAGCTCCTGGCGACGCACCATCGCCTGAGCGGACCGCTGCACGACATGGCGCGCCTCCCGAAGGACATGCACGTCATTGAGGAGCGTCACACCGACCGGCAGAGCACGTTGCTCGTGCGCTGCGACGGGCCCGTGCTCGACCCGACGTGGACGATCGAGAGCCTCAACCTGGAGGACCTCGTCCTGGCCTACATGGGCCAAGCCGGCAGTGGCACCCGCAAACGGCAGCGCGGTGGGTCGGACGCGACGGTGACCACATTGGACGTGGCCCGATGATCGTCTTCTCGTGGCGCCAGTTCCGGCCCCAGGCCCTCGTCGGTGCGGCCGGCCTCCTCATCGTCGCCGTGGTGCTCGCCCTCACCGGCCCGCACATGGTGCACGTCTACGACACGGAGCTGGCCGCCTGCCGGGCGGCGGGTGGGCAGGGCCCATCGTGCACCTACCCCGTGTCCAGTATCTTTGCCGGGCTGCAGATCGCGCTGAACACGCTGGTCCTGCTGGTCCCCGTCCTCCTCGGCATGTTCTGGGGCGCGCCGCTCATCGCCCGCGAGATCGAGACGGGCACGTTCCGGCTGGCCTGGACCCAGAGCGTGACCCGGGTGCGCTGGCTGCTGGTGAAGCTGGGCCTAGTCGGTCTGGCCTCCGTCGTCGTCGCCGGCGGCCTGAGCCTCATGTCCACCTGGTGGTTCAGCCCGCTCGACAAGGTGAACCAGAACCGTTTCAGCCCGGCCAGCTTCGGGTTGCACGGTTTCGTCCCGGCCGGGTACGCCCTCTTCGCCTTCGCATTGGCGGCCACACTCGGGCTCCTGGTGCGCCGGACCCTGCCGGCGATGGCGCTGACACTGGTCGGGTTCATCGCGGTCCGCGTCGCCGTGGCCGAATTGATCCGGCCACATTTCATGAGCCCGGTGACGACGTCGCTGCCCCTCGGTCAGGCGGGTGCCGGATTCGAGGCGTCGAGCCCGGGCGCACCGCTGATGGTGGTGGCGAACGCGCCGAATCTTCCGAACGCCTTGGTATCCGGCGCCTCGATCACCAACGCAGCCGGACAGTCACCCACGGCTGCAACCGTCAAGAGGCTGTGTCCCAGGCTCGGACAGGGTCCACCCGCGGGCTTCTCGCGGTCGAGCTCGAGCGGCGGGGGGCCCTTCGCCGGCCACACCGCCGTCCAGAGCACCACCCAACAGGCCCAACAGGTCTTCAACCAGTGCCTCGACCGGTTGTCCGCGAAGTACCACCTGCTGGTCACGTACCAGCCGGCCAACCGCTTCTGGACCTTCCAGACGATGGAGACCGCACTGTTCGTGGTCCTGGCTGCGCTCCTGGCCGGCGGGTGCGCGTGGTGGATCCGCCACCGGATCCGCTGAGTCTGCCGACGAAGAGTGCACCGGTGCTCTGGCTGACCGTCCGCCAGTTCCGGGTGCAGGCCCTCGTGGCGGCAGCCGGGCTCGTCGTCCTCGGCGTCGTGGTGGCCCTTGTCGGGGCGCACGTGCTGCACGACTGGTCCAGCGTCAGCAGCTGCGCCTCGAGCGCCGACTGCTCCGTGGCCGCCGACGCCTTCGAGTCCAAGTACCAGGAGATCGATCAGTGGCTCGATGTGCTGGTCCTGGCGGTCCCGGGACTGATCGGCATCTTCTGGGGCGCTCCCCTCGTCGCCCGGGAGCTCGAGACCGGGACGTTCCGCCTGGCCTTTTCGCAGAGCGTGTCGCGTCGTCGCTGGACCTTGACGAAGCTCGCCGTGCTCGGACTGAGTGGGATCGCCGTGGCCGGTGTGTGCAGCCTGCTGGTCACGTGGTGGGCGAGCACGCTGGACCGCGTGGGCGCCGGCCCCTTCTCCACGTTCGACTCGCGGGGCATCGTCCCGATGGCCTACGCCGCGCTGGCCTTCACGCTGGGCGTGGCCACCGGAGCCGTGATCCGTCGCACCGTCCCCGCCATGGTGACGACGCTGGTGAGCTTCGTCGGCCTCCGGGTCTTCGTGGCCGAGCTGGTGCGACCGCGTCTGATGGCGGCGCTGGCCGACCGCATCCCGTTCCGGTTCCTCCAGCCGAGGCGAGTGACGATCGGCAACCACCTCCCGAGAGGCTCGTGGGTTCTCTCCGAATCCATCGTGAACAAGGCCGGCCATGCGATCAGCGGCGGCCAACTCGGTATCCTCACCGGCCAGTCCGTGTCGGTCGGGCCGGCGGGCGTCTCCATCGCCGGTGTGGGATCCTGCCCCGATCTCACGCCGTCGGGCCGCCCCCGCACCGCGACCAACCTGGTGCAGCACTGCGTCAACCAGTTGCACCTGACTGATGCGATCCGCTACCAGCCGGCCAGCCGCTACTGGCCGTTCCAGATCGAAGAGTCGCTGCTCTGCCTGGCCCTCGCCCTCCTCCTCGGCGGGCTCAGCCTGTGGTGGGTGCGTCGCCGCATCAGCTGACCTGAGGCGGCGTCCTCAGTGCTGGTGCTTCGGGCACCAGTAGGTGGTGCGCCCGCCGACGGTGGCCACGGCGAGCTCGGTCCCGTCGCGCGGGCAGCGCCCACCCGTGTGTCGTTCCTCCTGGAGCTCGCCCATGTGCGACCCGCCCTGACGGCCGAGCTCACGCAGCGTGGCGCGCAGGGTCTTGTGCAGAACGCGGAGCTCCTCGTCGTCGAGGGCGTCGCGGCGTTGCGGGTCGAGACCGGCGCGCCAGAGGATCTCGTCGGCCAGCAGGTTGCCCACGCCGGCCAGACGCTCCTGGTCCAAGACGCGCGCCTTGAGCGGCGCCGCCGTGGCCCGCGCCGGGGGCACCCACAGGGCGGTGGCCAGCTCGGCCTTGGTCACGGTCAGGGCATCGGGACCGAGCCGGCTCTCGTCGGGTGAGAGCTCGAGCGAGCCGAAGCGACGCGGGTCGTGGAACAGGAGGGTGCCCCCGTCCTCGAAGAAGATGCGGGCCCGCACCCACTGGTCTCCGAAGACCCCCGGCCCGTAGAGCAGGCGATCGAGCGCCTCCTGCCCGTCCAGGGCCAGGCCCCCGGTCATGCCGAAGCGGACACCGAGGGTGGGTCCGTCGGTGTCGAGCAGCATCAGCTTGCCGCGGCGCCGCGCCGCCGTGAAGGAGCGGCCCACCAGGGCGGCCCGCAGGCGTTGGGGCGTCGTACCGCCCCGCCCGTAGCGGGCGTCCACCATCCAGACCTTGGTGATGGGGCGCCGCAGCGCCTTCTCGGCGAAGACCCGGTAGCGCTCGACTTCGAGGATCTCGGGCACGGGCGCACGGTACCGGAATGCCCTGTACCCGGCCGAGCCGAATATGGTGGCGACGTGCCTCCCGAGAAGCCCCAATGGGCCGAGCTGTTCACCGAAGTCGTCACGTCCGGCCTCTGCACCGGCTGCTCCGCCTGCGTGATCGCCTGCCCCTACGACGTGCTCGGCTACAACGACTCGGACGGCGTGTACAGGCCATTCCACGTCGACACCGACGGCGGGCCGGCCAACTGCACCCACGGCGAAAAGGGCTGCACCCTGTGCACCCGGGCCTGCCCCCGTTTCCGCACCTGGGAACCCGACATCGAGAATCATCTCTTCGGCCGCCCGCGGACCGACGAGGAGGTCTCGGGTATCTCCCGGCGCACCGTGCTGGCCCGGGCCGCCGACCCGGACGTGGCGGCCGCCGGCCAGGACGGCGGCCTGGTGTCCGCGCTGCTCATCTGGGCCTTCGAGCACGACATCATCGATGCCGCCCTGGTCTCGGGTCTCGAGGGGGACGGGTCGACCTGGAAGGCGGTGCCCACCGT
This sequence comes from uncultured Acidimicrobiaceae bacterium, assembly GCA_963726545.1. Classification (GTDB taxonomy): domain Bacteria; phylum Actinomycetota; class Acidimicrobiia; order Acidimicrobiales; family RAAP-2; genus Bog-473. Next base: position 131,706 of record CAVSCV010000009.1, read on the forward strand.
GGCCCGCTCCAAGGAGGACGTGCTGGCCACGGGCGGCTCGCGCTACACGTACTCGGCCAACCCGATGGCCTACGCCGAGGCCCTCGAGGGCGGGGCCGAGCGCATCGCCCTGGTCGGCATGGGCTGCCAGGCCTCGGCGCCCGGCGTCATGCAGGCCCGCAAGGCCGGGAAGGTCGCCCGACGCCTCTCCCTGTCCATCGGCCTGCTGTGCTCGAAGACCTTCGACGACGCCATCTTCCCCGAGCTCTTCGAGGCCAAGTACGGCCTGCAGCGGGCGGACATCGTCAAGATGAACATCAAGGGCGTCTTCCAGGTCTGGATGCGCGACGGCAGCTACCACGAGGTCCCGCTGAAGGAGGCGCACGCCTGGACCCGTGAGGGCTGCAAGGCCTGTCCGGACTTCGCCGCCGAGCACGCCGACATCTCCACCGGCGGGATCGGCGCCTTCGGCGACTGGACCCTGACGCTGCTGCGGACCGAGAAGGGCGAGGCCCTCTTCAACGACATGGAGGCGGCGGGCGTGGTCGAGGTGCGCCCGATTGAGGACGATCCCGGTGCGGTCGAGCTGTTACACCGGCTCAGCCGGGTCAGCCGGAAGCGCTGGCCGGCTACCGCCGTGCCCATGCCGGGCCGGCTGCCCGCCACGACCTGATCCGATCGGACACGCCCACGCGATGGCCGGCCCGAAGCAGGACGAGTTCGCAGCGCTCCTGGGCATCACGGTGACCCGCCGTGGCCCGGGGCACACCGTGGCCGAGCTCGCCACCACGGAGCAGCACGCCAACCCGCACGGGACCGTGCACGGGGCCGTCTTCTACGCCGTGGCCGGAGCGGCGGTGGCCGCCGCGGCCAACGACGACGAGCACTCGGGGATCATCAGCTCGGTCTTGGTCGAGTACCTCCAGCCGGCATCCATCGGCGACGAGCTCTTCGCCGACGTGGCGCGGACGGCCTCGACCGAGCGCGAGGACATCTTCACCGGCACGGTGTGTCGGGCCGAGGGCGGCGACCTGCTGGCGTGGGTCCGGGCCCGGGGCACCCGCCGATCCCGGCTGAACTGAGCTGACCGCGCTGCTCCGCCGCAGGTCCGGGTTCGGGTCTATATGGCCGAATCTGTGGGAACCATGTCATTGACGCCATAGGGGCGGGCGTCCAGAGTGGTCCCTATGCGGGAGCGCCACGTCGTGATCGTCGCCTTCGAGGGCCTCCAGCCGCTCGACGCCGTCGGTCCCCATGAGGTCTTCTGTGGTGCGAGGCGGGTGGCCGCCGCCTCGGGCCAAGCGCTGCGCTACCGGGTGACCCTGGCCTCGCGGACCGGCACCGCGCTCCGGGCCGAGAGCGGCCTGGTCTTGGGCACCGTGCCGCTCCCCCACCCCGAAGAGCCCATCGACACCCTGGTGATCGCCGGCGGCCATGGGGCGGCGACGGCCGCGGCCGACCCGGAACTCGTGGCGTGGCTCCGGGGCGTGGCCCCTGGCTGTCGGCGGGTGGCCACCGTCTGCTCCGGCGCCTTCGTCGGCGCCGCCGCCGGCTTCTTCGACGGCCGCCGGGTGACGACCCACTGGGCCCGGGCCCAGCAGCTGGCCAACGACTATCCGGCACTGGAGGTCGACGCCGATCCGATCTACATCCGCGACGGCAAGTACTGGTCCAGCGCCGGGAGTGACGGCAGGCATGGACCTGTCCCTCGCCCTCGTGCAGGACGACCTCGGCGTCGACGTGGCCCAGACCGTGGCCCGCTGGCTGGTCATGTTCCTGCACCGCCCGGGTGGCCAGACCCAGTTCGCCTCACCGGTCTGGGTGCCGCGGGCAGAACGCTCGACCGTACGGGCCGTCCAGAACCTGGTCGAGTCGGCACCGGGTGGCGACCATCGGGTGCCCAACCTGGCCGCGGCGGCCGCCATGAGCGTTCGCCACTTCACCCGGGTCTTCACGGCCGAGGTGGGAGAGGCGCCGAGCCGTTTCGTCGAGCGCACACGGCTGGAGGCCGCTCGGCGCGAGCTCGAGACCACCGCGGACACCCTCGACGTCGTGGCCGCCCGGTGTGGCCTCGGGAGCGCCGAATCGCTGCGCCGCGTCTTCCAGCGTCACCTGGCCGTCTCGCCCGACGCCTACCGGCGCCGCTTCCGCACCAGTCCCGCCGACCCGAGTGAGAGGAATTCCGCATGACCGAGCGCCTGCAGATCGCCATTCCCTTGTTCCCACGCTTCACGGCCCTCGATGCCGTGGGCCCGTACGAGGTCCTCCAGCGCATCCCACACTTCGACCTCACCTTCGTGGGCCACGAGCGGGGCGAGGTGCGGAGCGAGAACGGGATGCTCGGCCTGACCGTCGACGCGACCTTCGAGGAGCTCTCCGCTCCCGACGTGATCGTCTTTCCCGGTGGCGTCGGCACCCGATCACTGCAGCAGGACGAGCGCGTCGTGCAATGGGTGCGCGACGCCCACCGCACCACCGTATTCACGACGTCGGTGTGCACGGGCTCGCTCGTGCTCGGCGCGGCCGGCCTGCTGCGGGGGCAGCCGGCCACCACGCATTGGTCGTGCTACACGGAACTCGAGGCCCACGGTGCCCGACCCACCGCAGAGCGGGTCGTCGAGCTCCTCGACCAGCGCATCATCACGGCGGCGGGCGTGTCGAGCGGCATCGACATGGCCCTCCGGCTGACCGAGCTCCTGGTGGACCGGACGGCGGCCCAGGCGGCTCAGCTCATGATCGAGTACGACCCGCAACCTCCCTTCGACTGCGGGTCGGTGGCCAAGTCCGACGACGTCGTGATGACGCGGGTCATCGAGTACGCCGCGCTCCGTCAGTAACGGACGCCCGAGGACCGTCGAGCGGGTCGCCGTCGATTCCTCTCCTCTTTTGGGCGTGCCGTGCGACACCACATCGACGGACCTGAAGCACCTCACGAGGGCCATGTCCGGGCCGTCCAAAAGAGGCAGCACCCGTTGTGCCTCGCTCCCGGCGGCGTTACCTTGCGCTAGGGGACACCCGTCCAAGGAGCAGCCATGGCGTTCGTGCAGATCATCGAGCTCGAGACCACCAAGCCTGATGATGTCGAGGCGCTGGTCAGCGAATGGCGAGCGAAGACCGAGGGAGCGCGGAAGGCGCAGCGTGGAACCTTCACCAAGGACAGAGATCGGCCGAACACGTACGTGCAGATCGTGGAGTTCCCTTCCTACGAAGACGCCATGGCGAACTCTGAGCTCCCCGAGACCGCCTCCTTTGCCGAGAAATTGCGCACGCTGTGCGACGGGCCCCTGCTCTTCCGAAATCTCGACGTGCGGAGCATCGAGGAATTGTGAACGTCCACGAGACTGATGAAGGAGACGAAGATGGGTAGAAAGGTTGCCGACTGTCGCGACTTTCCCAGCGAGAACGGTTGCACGCTCGCTATTTCGGGTGAAGAGGACGAAGTCGTCCTCGCGGCCACCCAGCACGCGGTCGCCGTGCATGGACACGACGACACCGAAGAGGTTCGAACCTGGCTGCGTCAAAACCTGAAGGATGAGGCGCCCGCCTAGGCGGGAGCGCGCCAGAACATGCCGCGAGGTTGACCGGCCACGGTGTCGACCACCCCGGTCGTTCTTCCCGCGACGGATCAGGCGCCTGCCGCGCTCGTGCCGGCGAACCGTCCGAAGAGGGTGCTGTCCCCGATCGACAACCCGCTGGCGTAGCCGAACGAGCACACGCCCGATGTGGTGCGGCCGGCCGCGTAGAGCCCACCGATGGGGTCGCCGTTGAGGTCGAGAACGGCCCCCTCGACCGTGGTCTCGAGGCCACCGAGTGTGAACGGCGCATAGGGCGCCGGCCCGATCCGCACGTCGAAGGCGCCGATGGGCGGCACGAGCGGGCGCACCCATGGGGGGCCCTTGTGGAAGAGCGGGTCGTTCCCCTCCGCCGCGTGGCGGTTGTAGAGCTCGAGCGTCGCCTGCAACGAGCCGGCGGGCAGGCCAATCTCCGCCTCGAGTTGGGCCGGCGTCTCGCATACCCACGTGGCGGCGAGGCCCATCCAGTTCACCTCGTAGGAGGCCTCGTCGACGACGAGGTACACCTCACCGTCCTGTTCGTAGAGGGCGGATTGGCCCACCCGCCCCATGTAGGTGTCCTCGTTGATGAAGCGCTGCCCCTGGCCGTTGACCAGGATGCCGTGGATGAGCGTGCGCGGCGGCGTGAGCGGCAACGACACCTCGCCGGCATACATGTTGCGCACCGACGCCCCCAGGGCCTGGGCCATCCGTATGCCACGCCCGTCGTCGCCCTCGGTGCCGACCTTGAACGAGCCGCGCACCAACGGTGGACAGTGCTGGCGCAGCATGTCGTCGTTGAAGATGAACCCGCCCGCGGTGAGGACGACCCCGCGGGTCGCCCGCAGCGTCACCGTCTCGCCGAAGCGCTGCGCCTGGACGCCCACGACGCGGCCGTCGTCGACCACCAGCCGGTCGACCCGCGTGTCGGTCGACACCGCGGCGCCGGCGTCCACCGCCGCCGCGGCCAGGATCTGCATGAGCAGCCACCCGGTCGAACGCTTCGTCTTGGCCAGGTGGCCCCGCGGGGCGGGCCGTGCGATCTCGTTGAACGGGTAGGCGTCCTCGCCTCCCGAGTAGACGAGCCCCTCGGTCCCGTCCGGCGCCATCGAGGTCTCGGCGCAGAAAGTGGGGTCGAACGGCACGCCGCGTGCCACCAGCCAGTCGAAATGGTCGAGGCTCTCGTCGCAGTAACGCGCGATCTTGGCCTCGTTGGGGTCCGGCCCGCAGGCCGCCATCATGTAGCGGAACATGTCCTCGCGGCTGTCCTCGAAGCCGCAGGCCGTCTGCACCGGCGTGCCGCCGCCTAGGTACACGATGCCCTCGGCCAGGGCGGCCGCACCTCCCGGGCCACCGGTGCGCTCGGTGACCAGGACGCGCACGCCGGCCTCGGCGGCGCTGAAAGCGGCCGTGGACCCCGCCGCGCCGAAACCGACGACGACGACGTCAGCCGTGTCGTCCCAATGCGTGATCTCGGACGCCTCGACTGGCGTCACATCGGTGGGCTCGCGCAATCCGTCCTCCCCAGAAGTCGCAGAGACGGTAGCTCGCGCCACCCCCTACCCTGCGGGCGTGACGTCCACACCGCCCGCGCCGCCGCCCGAGCTGGCCCAGGTCGCACCGGGCTGGTCGCCCGAGTTGGCCTACCAGCTGGTGTCCGGGTTGACGACGTGGCGCCTCCGCCATCCTGACGGCGCGGTGCGCTTCGCCAAGGTGGACACGGCCGGCGCCTACCCCTCGCTCCGGGCTGAGTCCGAACGCATGATCTGGGCCGTGGCGTACCTCCCCGTGCCGATCGTGGTGGCGCTCGAGGAGTTCGGCCGCACCACCATCCTGGTCACTGAGGCGCTCCCCGGTCGCGACGCCACCGATCCGCTCTGGCGCGACGACCTGCCCGCCCTGGTCCACGCCATGGGCCGCGGGCTCCGGCGCTTCCACGAAGCCGTCGGCGAGGAGTGGTGCCCCTTCCGCTTCGACCTCGACCACGCGCTCGACCACGTCGAACGACGCGTCGACGCGGGGACCATCGCCGACAGCGACTTCCACGACATCCATGCCGACCTCACGTCGCGGGGCAGCCCTCGAGCGCCTGCTCGACACCCGCCCGGTCGACGAGGACCTCGTGGTGTGCCACGGCGACTATTGCGCGCCCAACATGCTGCTCGAGGGACGGCGCGTCACGGGCTACGTCGACCTGGGCGAGCTGGGAGTGGCCGACCGCTGGTGGGACGTCGCGGTGGGGGCATGGAGTGCCGGCTGGAACTTCGGCTCCGAGCACGAGGCCCGCTTCTACGAGGGGTACGGGATCGCCCCGGACCCCGAGCGCATCCGCTTCTACCGCTTGCTCTACGACTTGGTCTCCTGAGCGTGCCGCGTGCCTGCGCGACTGCCCCGTTCGGGGTGCGCCTGCGACGCACGGGAGCGATGGCGACGAAAGAGGGTGGCGAACTGCCACTTCTCAAATCTGGTCAACCGGATCTCACCGTCGTCCGATCTGACTCTTGACTAGACAAGGGGGACGATGTCGGACGTCAGCCAGGGACCGGGTTGGTGGCTCGCGTCCGACGGCAGGTGGTACCCGCCCCACTTGCATCCATCCGGTCGCGTCGCTGCCCCCGCCGCCTCAGCCGTACGCCGCGGCGGCTGCGCCGGCATGGGGTCAACCAGCCGGCGGACCAACCTGGCCCACGCAGCCGTCGTACCCGGCGTACCCACCGGGCTACGGGCCTCCGCCAGGGTTCGTGCCGACAGGAGGACTCGACGGTCAGGATCCGAGGGTCCGGATCGACCAGGTACTCCATCTCGTGCTGGCTCCGTGGTGGAAGCGGCTCTTGGCCGTCCTCATCGACAGCATGGTCCTCGGTGTCGTCTTCTTCATCGTGCTCGCCATCATCGGCGCGGCGACGCAGTCGAATTCGTCGGCGACCAGTAACCAACCGCTGACCACAGGTCAGGCCATAGGAGTGTTCATCGGGATCTTCGCCATCGTCTTCGTCCCGCTCCTCCTCTACTACGGCATATTCAACGGATCCAAGCGCGGACAAACGCTCGGGAAGATGGCCCTCGGCATCGTGGTGCGAGATGCGCGCACAGGTGGTCCGATCGGGTTGTGGCGCGGGATGGGCCGCTATGCCATCACCACGCTCTTCTACGTGGTGCTGGTCGTTCCCTTCCTCATCGACAACCTCTCGCCGCTCTGGGACGGCAGGCGTCAGGCCTGGCACGACCACGTGGTCCACTCCGTCGTGGTCGAACGAAGCCCCTGAACGGCTCACGGAAGAGCAGAACCGCACTGTGACGACCGACCTTGCGCCGGCAGCTATGTTCCCGCCCAACTGGTACCCCGACCCGTGGGGAATTGCGCCGTGGCGCTGGTGGGACGGGGTCCAGTGGACTCCGGTCATCTACGGCCCCTACGGCGTGGCCTGGCCCATCGCACCACGGGTGCCCCAGCCGTTCGTGCCCAAGGGCCCGGGCATCAAAGGGGGCGGCGTCGCGGCAATCGGCGCCGGCATCGGACTGGTCGCCAGCATCGCCGTGGCCATCGCCTATGCCATCGGGGACCCGGGAGGCTTCAATGCCGACGACCCCTGGTATCTCCTGGCCAGCCAGCTCGCTCTCTGGGCCGGCTTCCTGGGCGCCGTGGTCGTCGCGTCACGAAAGAACGGCACCCGAAGCCTGCGCGCCGACTACGGGTTGTCATGGCCCAGACCAAAGGACTTCGGGCTCGGCCTGGTCGGCGCCGTCGTCGGTCGGATACTGCCGCTCCTGGTGCTCATCACCATCGTCTTGGCCGGAAAGGGCTTCGGCACGCCGAGCGCCGCCTCCCCGAAGATCCTGGGGGACATCCCGTCGGGGACAGCGGGTTGGGTGATCCTTGTCTCCCTCACGGTCGTCGGGGCTCCTTTCGTCGAGGAGCTCTTCTTTCGCGGCCTGCTGCAGGGGGCGTTCACCCGCCGGGTCGGAGCGGTGCCCGCGCTGTTCGTCACGGCGCTCATCTTCAGCTTCGCGCACGTCCTCAACGAGGGACTGTTCGCCCCGTTCGTGCTCTTTCCCATGGCCCTCGTCCTCGGCTACCTGCGGCTTCGCACGGACAGGCTGGCGGCGGGCATGGTGGCGCACGCGCCTCTTCAACGCGAGCGTCTTCCTTCTGTTCCTGATCCCGGCGTTCCGCTGACGGATCGTCGGTGCCGACGCCCGAACTCGGCCGGCAAGGCTCAGCCTCCACGCGCCCCGCTGGCCCGGGCCGCGTCGTCGCCTTCAGCGTGCCTCAGCCTCGGCGATGAGCTCGTTGGCCCGGGTGAACACAGCGTCGAACATGGGCTCGGTGAGCGTGCCGGTGAAGGTGTTCTGCTGGCTCGGGTGGTACGAGCCGAGCAGCCGGCGCCCGTCGGGCAGCACCGTCTCGGCTAGGTGCCCGAAGCGGGGGCGCGGCCGCAACCCGTAGAACGAGGCCAGCGCGTTCCAGGCCACCTGGCCCAGGGCCACCACCACTGCGGCCCGGGTCAGCAGGGCGAGCTCGCGGCTCAGGTAGGGCGCGCAGTTGGCCCGCTCGTCGGGATTCGGCTTGTTGGCGGGCGGCGCGCAGTGGACGGTGGCCGTGATGTACGCGTCGCGCAGGGTCAGCCCGTCGTCGGCCGCCGTGCTGGTCGGTTGGGAGGCGAACCCCGCCTTGAACAGGGCGGCGAAGAGCCAGTCGCCCGAGCGGTCGCCCGTGAACATGCGCCCCGTGCGGTTGGCCCCGTGCGCCGCCGGGGCCAGGCCGACCAGGACCAGCGCGGCGTCAGGATCACCGAAACCGGGGACGCCGCGGCCCCAGTAGACCTGGCCGGCGTAGGAGGCACGCCCCGTGGCGGCCACTTCTTCGCGCCATCGGACCAGGCGGGGGCAACGCCGGCACGCCGCCACCTCCCGTTGGACAGAGGTCAGCGAGTCCCTCTCCCCCCGGCTGGAAGCCACGGAGCAGAGCCTACGATGGCTTCCCGTGACGCCGACCTCTGCCCGCGCCAGCGCCGCCCGACCCGCGTCGAGCCGGAGCAGTGGGCGCAAACCGCCCCCGGCCACCCTGGTGTTGCTGGTGCGCCACGGGACGACGCCCACGACCGGCAAGGTCCTCCCGGGCCAGGCGGCCGGGCTGCACCTGGCCGAGAAGGGCCAGGCCCAGGCGGAGGTGGCGGCCACGCGGATCGCCTCGCTGGCCAAGGCACCCGTCGCGGTCTATGCCTCACCGCTCGAGCGCACCCGGGAGACGGCGGCGCCGATCGCCAAGGCCCTGGGCCTGAGGGTCCGCACCTGTCCCGGTCTTATCGAGGCGGACGTGGGCGACTGGACCGAGCAGCGACTGTCGCGCTTGGTCAAGAGCAAGGAATGGCCTGCGGTGCACCGCTGGCCCAGCGGGTTCCGCTTCCCCGGTGGCGAGTCCTTCGCCGAGATGTCCGTCCGCTCCATGGAGGCCATCCTCGGCCTGGTGGCCGAGCACCCGGGCCAGAGCGTCGTGGCCGTGTCCCACGCCGATCCGATCAAGGCCATCGTGGCGGCGGCGGCCGGCGTCCCGCTCGACCTCATGCAGCGCATCACCGTCTCGCCCTGCTCCATCTCGGCCATCATCTTCGGCGCCGGCGGCCCGCTCGTCCTGTGCGTCAACTCCACCGGAACCCTCGACGAGCTGGTGCCCTCGTGACCGACGAGCACGACTTCGACGCCCCGGACCACTGCACCGTCGGCGTGTTGGGCGAGGTGGGCAGCCGCCTGTTCCTCTTCTATTGCCGCCAGGGCCTGGCCGAGACGACGGTCAAGGTCGAGAAGCAGCAGGTGGCCGTGCTGGCCCGGTATCTCGGCCGGATCGTCAAGGAGTTGGGCCGCCCCGGACACCTGCCCGACGACCTCGAGTTCTACGGCACCGAGGAGTTCGAGTGGGTGGTCGGCACCATCGGCGTCTCCTACGACGAGGAACTCGACCGCATCGTCGTCGTGCTCGAGGAGATCGGGGTGGACGACGAGGCGGAGGAGGACGACGAGGACGAGGGTGAGGGCCACGTGCTGCGGGTCGCCCTCACCCGCGAGCAGGCGGCCGCCTTCGCCATCCATGCCACCCTGCTCGTCGAGGCGGGCCGCCCGCCCTGCCCACTGTGCGAGCTCCCGCTCGATCCGGCCGGGCACGATTGCCCGCGCACGAACGGGCACCGGCCGCCGGCCAACTAACGCCCGTGTCCGACGCGACCGTCGAGCGCGTCCTCACCGAGGGTGCCATGGAGGTGCATGGGCGCATCGCCGGCAGCTCCAACGCCACCCTGCTCGTCACCTGTGAGCTGGACGGCCACGAGCTGCTGGGCGTCTATAAGCCCTCCAAGGGTGAGCGTCCCCTCTGGGACTTCCCGGGCGGCCTGTTCCGGCGCGAGGTGGCGGCCTACGTGCTCTCGGAGTACCTCGGCTGGGACCTCGTCCCCGAGACCGTGCTCCGGCCCGAGGGCCCCTTCGGTCCCGGCTCGGTGCAGCGCTTCGTGCACGAGGACGGCACGTCGCACTACTTCACCCTGCGCGACGAGCCGAAATGGCACCCGGTCCTCATGCAGCTCGGCGCGTTCGACGTCGTCGCCAACAACGCCGACCGCAAGAGCGGCCACGTCCTCTTGGCCGAGGATCGGCTCTGGGCCATCGACAACGGGCTGTGCTTCAACGAGCACGACAAGTTGCGCACGGTCATCTGGGACTTCGGCGGTGCGCCGCTCGATCCCGCGCTCCTCGAGGACCTGGGCCGCCTGTCCCAGGACGGCCCTCCGCTCGCTCTCTGCGACCTCATCGCCCCGCCCGAGGTCGCGGCCACCATGGACAGGGTGTCCTGGCTGCTGAGCCTGTGCGCCCTGCCTGAGCTGGTCGACGACGGCGAGTGGCCCCCTTACCCCTGGCCCCTCGTCTGAGCCGACCCGGCCTGGGGACACACCTGTTGTGACCCGGAGTGCCATCGACCAGGAAAGCTGACCTGGTACATAGGTAATATCGACCCACTCGGGCCCATCGACGGACAGGGCCACCTCACCAGCCAACGCGACCGGAGCCTCGTCCATGTCGATCGACCCCTACATCGTCCTCGGCAGTGCCATCGTCGGGTTCCTCGTCGGCATGACCGGTGCGGGCGGTGGCGCGCTGATGACGCCGATGCTGATCCTCTTCTTCGGGATCAAGCCCTCGACCGCCATCTCGAGCGACCTGGTGGCGGCGGTGCTGATGCGGCCGGTGGGCGCCATCGTCCACATGACCAAGCACACGGTCAACTACTCGCTCGTCGGGTGGATGGTCTGCGGCTCGGTCCCGGCCGCCCTCATCGGCTCCTACGTGCTCCACCTGCTCGGGAATTCGACCTCGGCCGAGGACAACGTCGAGCGGCTCCTCGGCGCCGCCCTGCTGCTCGGCGCCGGGGCCATGGTGCTGCGCGCCTTCCTCGACCGCCGGAGTGGCCAGGACCGCAAGGGGCTCATCGGCGAACTCACGGTGCATCCGCTGCCGACCGTCGGCATCGGATTGGTGGGTGGTTTCATCGTCGGCATGACGTCGGTCGGCTCGGGGTCGTTGATGATCGTGCTCCTGCTCTTCGTCTACCCGATGATCGGGGCCAACCAGCTGGTGGGCACGGACCTGACCCAGGCCGTCCCGCTCACCGCCGCGGCGGCCCTGGGTGCCCTGGCCTTCGGGCACATCGAGTTCTCCGTGACCACATCCATCATCATCGGGAGCGTGCCGGCCGTCCTGGTCGGTTCCCTCATCTCCTCGCGGGCGCCCGATCGCTACATCCGCCCCTTCATCACCTTCGTGATCCTGGCCTCGGGCCTCAAGTACGTCGGGCTCGGCACGACCGCGCTCGGCTGGGTGCTCGGCGCCGTGCTCCTGGCGGCGGCGGTCTACTGGGTGGTCTACATCCGCCCCCGCCGGACCGGGGTGCTGGACCGGCACGACGCGGAGAGCAGCGGAGCCAACCTCGAACCGAGCCCCTGAGCCGAGCCGCACCCCCTACGGGAGGCGGTACCCCATCCCGGTCAACTGCGCGATCACCTGCTGGGCCACGACCTGGCTCCCGCCCGGGGTCATGTGGGTCCCGTCGGGCGTGCGCGTGTTGACCACCTGACCGGCGCTGTTGGTGGCGAAGGCCGTGTAGGTGCCTTGCGGCGTGCCCAGGGACTTGAACGTGCTGAGGTAGGTCACGGGCGGCTTCGCCGCCGCCGCCTGCGCCTGGACCAGCGTGTTGATGTCGGCCATCTGGGCGCTGAGCGCGGGGTTCTGCATGGGCGGCATGCCGACCCAGATCACGGTGGCGCCCCCGCTCCCCGCCAGCGCCATGAACTGGGCCAGCCGCTGCGCGTACATCGTGTTCCACTGGGGTGAGGTGTAGGGCACGTCGGGTGGTCCGAGGAAGTCCTGGGCGTCGTTGGCGCCGATCATGACGACCACCACCTGGGGCGCCACCGTCTTGAGGTCACTGGCCAGCTCGGCCGGCCAGTTGAAGTAGTCGGGCCGGGTGAGTCCAGTGCTCTCGCGCGCGTCGAGAGCGGCCTGGACCACGCCGGTGTCGGAGAGGTCGTCCTGCAGTGCGCCGCCCATGTCGAGACCGAGCGAGTCGCCCACAATGAGCACCCGCAACGGGGTGGCTGCGGTGGGCAGCTTCGGGTTCACCGGGACGGTCGTGGTGGTCGAGGCCGCCGGGCCGGTCTTGGGCCCCGCCTTGTGCTTCGGCGTGTCGGCCGGCGGACCCGAGAAGGAGAGGCCGTTGGTGCCGCCCGGCTTGGTGTCCTCCCGGCCGGTGGCCGAGACGATGCGCGACAGCTGGGTGGCCCGGCTGAACGCGGCCACCGGACCGACCAGGTCGAGACTGAGGGTGCGGCGTTCCCCGACCGGGGACACCTGCGCGTTGTGCTGCAAGGTGGGCGCGAAGAGCACGAACCAGACGGCGAAGGCGGCCAGGCCCATGCCGAGCACCTTGGTCCAGGGCGCGCGCAGCCGGCCGTCGGGCGGTGCGCCCGGCGACGGTTCCGTTTCGGTGCGAGGTTCGTCGAAGGTAGCCATCAGAAGCGGTAGTAGATGAACGGTGCCACGCCCACCGGTCCGTAGGTCGTCACGGCCAGGAGGGTGACCCCGAGCAGGCCGACCTGGACCCAGGTCCGCTGGCGCGAGAACGACGCCTGCAGGCGCGAGATGGAGAGCTCGGGCACGAACTGGAGGGCCACCGTGCCCACCACGACGATGACCAGGAGCGGCGTGACCAGGGGCGAGGCCTCGCCCCAGCCTGACAAGACCCGGCCCAGCACGGCGAAGGCCTGGGACGTGCCCGAGGCGTTGAAGAAGACCCAGCCCAGGCAGACGAACTGGAAGGTCAAGAACCGCTGCACCCAGACCCGCACCGGTCCGTCGGCCACCCCGGGCAGGCCGCGGCGCTCCCGGCTCAGGCGCCGCACGTGCCCGAACGACTGCCCCAGGCCCATGAGGGCCCCCCAGATCACGAAGGTCCAGGCGGCGCCGTGCCACAGGCCGCCCAGCACCATGGTGATCATGATGTTGCGCACCGTCTTCGCCTCACCGCCCGCGCTGCCGCCGAGCGGGATGTAGAGGTAGTCGCGCAGCCAGCGCGAGAGCGTCATGTGCCAGCGGCGCCAGAAGTCCTGCAGGTTGCGCGCCGTGTAGGGCGCGTCGAAGTTCTGCGGGAAGCGGAAGCCGAGCAGGAGGGCCAGGCCGATGGCGATGTCGGTGTAGCCGCTGAAGTCGCAGTAGATCTGCACCGCGTAGCCCCAGGCGGCGAAGATCGCCTCGGGCGCCGAGTGCTGGCTGGGCGACGTGAACACCGGCTGCACAATGGCGGTCGACACGTAGGAGGAGATGACGACCTTCTTGAACAGCCCGGCCATGATCAGCCAGAAGGCGCGGGCGTAGTCGACGTTCTCGGGGTCGCGGCGCCGGCGGATCTGCGGCAGCAGCTCGGTGCCGCGCACGATCGGACCCGCCAGCAGGTGGGGGAAGAACGAGATGTAGAAGGCGAAGTCGAGCGGGCGGGCCGGCTCGAGCTGGCGGCGGTAGATGTCGACCACGTAGCTGATGGCCATGAAGGTGAAGAAGGAGATGGCGATGGGCAGCGCCACCTGGAGGAGCGGCACGGCGCGGCCCAGCCCGAGGGCGTGGGTCAGGTTGTCGAGGTTGACCGAGACGAAGCCGTAGTACTTGAACCAGGCCAGGATGCCGAGCAGCACGGCGACCGCCACCCCCATGGCGATGCGGCGAGCCCGGTCGCTCTGGGCCCGGTGGACCAGCACCCCGCCGCCGTAGGCCACCGCGGTGGTGGCCAGCAGGAGCAGGCAGTAGCTCCAGCCGACCCAGCCGTAGAAGACGTAGCTGAGCCCGATCATGGACAGCTTCCACCACCCCGCGTAGGGGTTGAGTAGCCAATTCACCGTGAAGGCCACGGCGAAGAAGATGGCGAAGTCGATCGTGGGAAAGAGCATCAGGCGGGGAGAGAGTGAACCTGCTGAAGATACAGCCGGCCCACCCGAAACTGGACGCACTCCAACGGCGGCTGCGCTCGGCAGGCGTCGCCCGTCCCCCTCAGGGGTTCACCATTGACCTCTGTGCCCGCGGCGGGCGCCGCCCCGGGGAGGATCGAAGGATCCCGCTCAGCCCTTGGCCTTGAGCGCCTCGATCAGCGCCGGCAGCACCTTGTGCACGTCGCCCACGATCCCGAGGTCGGCCACCGAGAAGATGGGCGCCTCGGAGTCCTTGTTGATGGCGATGATGTTCTTGGAGCCCTTCATGCCCACCAGGTGCTGGGTGGCACCCGAAATGCCGCACGCCATGTAGACGGTCGGCTTGACCGTCTTGCCGGTCTGGCCCACCTGGTGCGAGTAGGGCACCCAGCCGGCGTCGACGATGGCCCGCGAGGCACCGGCGGCGCCGTGCAGCAGCTTGGCCAGCTCCTCGATGAGCGCGTAGTTGCTCGCCTCGCCCAGGCCGCGGCCGCCCGAGACGACCACGGCCGCCTCGTCCAGCTTGGGCCCGCTGCGCTCCTCGACGTGGCGCTCGACGACCTTGGCCGTGTTGGTGGCCACGTCGGGCACCGCGATGGCCGTGACCGTCGCCGCGCCGCCTCCCGAGGGCTCGGCGGCGAACGACTTGGCCCGGATGACGAAGAGGCCCGGGCCCGACCCGGTGAACTTGGCCGTCACGATCTGGTTGCCACCGAAGACCGGGTGCTGACTGGCCAGGGCGCCATCGCTCTCGACCAGGCCGGTCACGTTGGTGAGGACGGGCTTGTCGAGCTTGGCCGACAGGCGCCCCGCGATGTCGCGGCCGTCGTAGGTGGCCGGGAACAGGATCACGTCGGGAGCGTTGCCGCCCTTGATCAGCTCGGCCAGCGCCGCGGCCACCGGGACGCCCGGCAGCATGCCGCCGAGGTCGCCCACGTCGTAGACCGTGGTCGCCCCGTACTCACCCAGCGCGCCGGCCAGCGCGGCGGTGTCGCCGCCCCAGGCCACGGCCTCGACGGTCGACCCGACCGTGCGGGCCTCGGTCAGCAGCTCGAGCGTGACGGGCGTCGGTGCGCCGCCGCCCTCGGCCACCTCGGCCAGCACCCAGACCTTGTCGATCGCCATCTCAGACCACCTTCAGCTGCTCGAGGAAGGCCACGACGCGCTGCGCGCCGTCGCCCTCGTCCACCACGATCTCTCCCGCCGACCGCGCCTCCGCGTCCGAGACGTCGGTGATCTCCTGGCCGGCGCCGGCTGCGCCGACCTGCCCGGCCTCGAGGCCGAGGTCGCTCACGGTCAGGTTGTCGACCGGCTTGGACTTGGCCGCCATGATCCCCTTGAAGGACGGGTAGCGCGGCTCGACCACACCCGCGGTCACCGTGACCACGGCCGGCATCGGGCAGACGACCTCGTCGTAGCCCGCCTCGGTCTGGCGCTCCACCTTCACGGTGGCACCGTCGACGGTGATCGCCTTGGCGAAGGTCACCGAGGGCAGCCCCATGAGCTCGGCCACCTGGACCGGGAGCGTGCCGGTGTAGCCGTCGGTCGACTCGGTGGCCATCACGACCAGGTCGGGGTTGGCCCGCCCGATGGCGGCGGCCAGGACCTTGGCCGTGCCGAGGGCGTCGCTGCCCGCCAGCGCGTCGTCGCTGATCAGGATGGCCTTGGCCGCGCCCATGGCCAGGCCGGTGCGCAGAGCCGGAGGTCTCACCGCCGGGCGCCATGGACACGAGGGTGACCTCGTCCCCGTCACCCGAGGCCAGCTGCAGCGCCATCTCGACCCCGTAATTGTCGGAGTCGTCCATGATGAGCTTTCCGGAGCGATCGAGGGTGTGGGTGGTCGGATCGAGGCTGCCCGGAGCGGCCGGATCCGGGATTTGCTTGACGCATACGACGACGTTCATGGCTGAACATCTTTGTGGAGGAGGGCCTGGTCACGCCATTCCGCACGGTGACAGGCCGTTTTCCCGGCCGGGCGGCCACCGTCCAACGGCGATGGCGGCGCAGCGACCGGCCGCCGGCGCTTCAGGCCCCTTCGAGGGTCGCCGCGATGGCCAGGGCGTCGCCGAGGACGTCGGTGATCACGGTGTCCACGCCCAGCCCCACCATGGTCCGCAGGTCGTCGGGCCCGTTGACCGTCCAGGTGTTGACGGCCAGGCCCAGGGCATGGGCCCGCTCGACCAGTTCGGGCGTCACGGCCAGCACGAAGGGGTGCACCGCGGCGAACCCCTCGGCGACCGCCTCCTCGAGCCCGCGACCGGGGTCCGCCCCGAAACCCCACAGGGCCCCTAGGGCCAGACGCTCGTCGGCCGCCTGGACGGCCCGCAGCGTGGCCGCCTGGAACGACGAGACGATCACCCGGTCGGTCCAGCCGGCCAGCGTCGATCGCCTCCGCCGTCAGCGCGGCCACCACCTCGCCGGCGTCCCAGCCCGGGTCGCCCGGCGCATTCTTGATCTCCACGTTCACCGTCATGCCGTCGCAGACGGCCAGGACGTCGGCCAGGAGGGGCACGTACTCGGGCAGCTCGGCCGCCCCCAGCTCGGGGATGACGCCCACTCCGGGCACCTCGGCGTCGTGGTGGATGGCCAGCGCCCCGTCCTTGGTCAGGCGGACGTCGAGCTCCACCCCGTCGGCCCCGAGACGCCGGGCCTCGGCGAAGGCCTCGACCGTGTTCTCCCGGATTCCGCCCTCCGTACAACCCCTGTGTGCGAAGACCGCCGTCATCGGCCCCCTCCGACGGGCCGGGCGCCGCGCCCCCTCCGTGACGGCCCGCTGGCCGCCCCAGGTGGGCGGACACGAATGCCGCGTCCAGGGACTTCGCGAAAGCAGGAAAAACCGCTTGCCGCAAGGCGATCCGGGCAGTAGCGTTTTCGCTCCGTAAACCACTTTTCATTGACGGGCACCATTTGGGCCCGATCATGTGAAAAGGATCACAATCCTGGTGGAGGCACATTTCCATGGCTTTGATGTGGAACCGGACGGTCGATTGGGACGCAGACGACTGGAGGCGTTCGGCCGCGTGTCGGCACACCGAGCCCGACCTCTTCTTCCCCGTCGGAACGACCGGTCCGGCCGTGGACCAGATCGAGGCGGCCAAGCGGGTCTGCCACTCGTGCGACGCCATCGAGCCCTGTCTCGACTTCGCGCTGGCCACCAACCAGGAGTCCGGGGTCTGGGGCGGCACCTCTGAGGAGGAGCGCCGCAAGCTGCGCAAGGCGTGGCTGGCCGCCCGCCGCTCGCAGCGGGTCGCCATCTCCCACTGAGTCACCGGCGCCACTGAGTCACCGGGGCGCCCGCACCGGGACCGAGATCGCCACCCGCGTCCCGCCACCCTCCGCCGGCGGGATCGCCTCCATGGCGATCGTCCCTTCGAGCTGACTGACCACCAGGTCGCGCACGATGGAGAGCCCGAGGCTCGCCGTGTTCTCGATGTCGAATCCCTCGGGCAGTCCCTGACCGTCGTCGCGCACCTCGACGCAGAGCGCGCTGCTCGTCGTTCGACAGCGTCAGGTCGACGTGGCCCATGGGCGCGTAGCCCGCTGCACCGCCCGCTCCCTCCAGCCCGGCCGCGCCGTCCTGGCCGCCCGCGGCCTCCGGGTCGAACGCGTGCTCCACCGCGTTCTGCAGCAACTCGGCCACCGTCACCGCCAGCGGCGTCGCCACGTCGGCCGCCACCTCGCCCAGGTCCCCGTGCACCGCGATCACGATGGGTTGTGAGGAGACCACCGAGTCCTCGGCCATCTGGACCAGCGAGCTGACGATCTCGGCGAAGGGAACCTGGTCGCTCGGGTCCCGGGACAGGATCTCGTGCACCAGGGCGATGGAACGGACCCGGCGCTCGGCCTCGTGCAGGGCGACGCGGGCGGCCCGGTCGCCCACCCGCCGGGCCTGGAGGCGCAGCAGCGACGAGATCGTCTGCAGGTTGTTCTTGACCCGGTGGTGCACTTCGCGGATGGCCGCGTCCTTCGAGAGGAGCAGCCGGTCCAGGCGCCGGACGTCGGTGACGTCGCGCAGCAGAATCATCGCCCCCGCCACGACGCCGTGTGAGAGCAGCGGGATGCAGTGCACGAGCACGATGACGTCGGGCCGGCGCTCGACCTCTTCGACCACCGGCCGCCCGGTGGCCAGCGCCCACTCCACCGCCGACTCCTCGATGTCGAGGTCGCCGAAGCGCCGCCCCTCGGGCTGGGCGTAGATGCCCATGCGGTGGAAGGCGTTGAGCGCGTTGGGGCTGGCGAACTCGACCCGGCCCTCGGCGTCGACCACGACCACCCCGTCGCCCACCCGGGGCGCCTCCTCGGTGCCGACGTCCTCGTCGGGGAAGGGGAAGGCCGACTGGGCCACCATGTCGGCCAGGCGCTCGAACACGTCGAGGTAGGTGCGCTCGTACATGGAGGTCGGGCCCTTGAGCGGGGCCAGGCTGACCCGCAGGAGGGCGCCGATGATGCGGCCCTCGTAGCGCACCGGGATGTTCTCCACCGGGACCTGCTCGCCGATGATCGGGTGGTGGATGGTGCCGCGCACGATCTCGCCCGAGTGCAGGCAGCGGGCGACCAGCGTCCACTGGGACTCGTTGACCGTCTGGCCCACCAGGTCCTGCTCGACCAGCGTGGGCCGGTTGTTCGGCCGCATCTGGCCCAGGACGATGAGCTCGGGATCCTCCTCGTCGGAGCTGGTCATGGTCCCCGTGGACCGGCACCAGGAGGAGCAGGTCCGAGAAGCTGAGGTCGGCCAGCACGCTCCACGAGCCCAAGAGGCGCTGGAGGTGCTCGAGCTCGTCGGGCTTGAGGTCGGTGTGGCTCTGGGCCAGCTCGGCCGGTGTGGGCATGGCTCCCTACTCCCCTGCCCCGCCGTGCCCGTGCCCGTGGCCGCGGAGCGGGCCGTCGGGGGGCCCACCGCCACCGTGTGCGGCAGCCCGGGACCGGTAGCCCTGCAGGGTGTCGGCGCCCGCCGCGGCCAGCACGTCGCGCAGGTCGTCGGCCCGGTCGGCCACGTGCTCGAGGTGGTGGGCGTCCGACGCCGTCGTGAGCGGCACGCCCCGCTCGACGAAGCGGCGCAGCAGCGGGAGGGCCGGGTACTGCTCGCCCACCGGCTTGCGCCAGCCCGCCGAGGACACCTCGGCCGCCATGCCCGCCGACGCCGCCGCCTCGGCCATGCGGTCCCACCACTCGTCGGGCGCGTCCGGGAGGTGCCCGGCCGCCTTGATCAGGTCGGGATGGGCCAGGACGTCACACGCCCGCGAGGCCGCCAGCTCCTCGAGCGCCTCGGTGTAGGCCTCCCAGCAGGCGTCGACCTGCCGGGTCGACCACTCGGCCATGGAGAGCGGGTCCGAGACGTCGTCGAAGCGCCAGGCCCCGACCCAGTGCACCGAGCCCAGCAGCACGTCGAAGGGGTAGCCGGCCAGGAGGGTGGCGACGTCGTCCATGCGGTCCGCGTAGTAGTCGACCTCGAGGCCGATGACCACGGGCAGGCCCGCCGCCTTGGCCTCGAGCGCGCAGGCCACGTACTCGTCGAGGTCGGCCGTGGCGTGGAAGTCCCAGTACTCGGCCATGGACTCGGCCAGCGCGGGCGGCACCCGCTCGTCGTTCCAGAAGCCGCCGAGCAGCGCCTCGGCCTGGCGGAAGCGGAAGAGGTGCTCGGTCACCGCCAGCTCCTGCACCCCGGCCGCCTGGGCCCGCTCGCAGTAGGCCGGCCAGCTGCTCGACCCGCAGCGGCGTCTCGTGCTCGCTGTGCGGCCAGAGATGGAGGTGGTAGTCGAGCACGTCGTCGCTCGCCTCCGCCCGGTCAGCTCGCCTTGCGGATGAGCGTCACGCCGTCACGGATGGTGGTGAGCACGCACACCACCCGCGGATCGTTGACCACCTTGTCGTTGAAGGCCCGCAACGCCTTCGCCCCCTCGTGGGGGTTCTTCTCCGAGGCCAGCACGCCCCCCGACTGCAGGGTGTTGTCGACCACGATGAGGCCGTGGCCCGCCAGCTTGGGCAGGACCGCCTCGTAGTAGGCGTCGTAGGTCACCTTGTCGGCGTCGATGAAGACCAGGTCGAAGGGGCCCTGGAGCTCCTCGAGCGAGCGCAGCGCCGGGCCCTCGATCACGCTGATGTGGCTCTCGAGGCCGGCGGCGGCGATGTTGCCCCGCGCCGTCGTGGCGTGGTGGGGGTCGACCTCGAGCGAGATGATCGCCCCGCCCTTGGGCAGCCCGGCCGCCATGGCGATGGCCGAGTAGCCGGTGAAGGTGCCGATCTCGAGCACCCGGGTGGCCTGGGTGGCGAAGACCAGCAGCTCGAGGAAGCGTCCCTCCTGGCGCCCCACCATCATCCCCCAGCCCGCGAAGTCCTCCTTGGTCGAGGCGTCCACCGACTCGAGGTGGCCCGGAGGCGCCGTCGTGTGTGCGTCGGCGTACTCGAGCACCTCGGGGTTGATGAGCTGGGTCATGTCATCGCATGGTACGCGCGTTGGCCGGTCGGCCCAGCCGGGACCGGTCGCGCCGGCGCCGGGCGCCGACCTCAGCCCCAGACCCGCGCCCCGAGCTGGAGCAGGCCCCCCATGTCGTAGATGTCGGCGTCGAAGAAGGGCACGGTCACCAGCACGTCGGGCACGCCCTTGAGCTCGGCCTGCTGCTCCGCCTCGCGCCGGGCCACCACGCCGAAGTTCAGGAAGCTCTCCGCCACCTCGCCCAGCACGCGGGCGGCCACCACCGGGTCGTCGGTGAGACCCTCGGCCAGCTCGCCCGCCCGGCCGATCATCGACTGGGCCAGCTTGTCGGTGCGGGTGTCGCGCAGGTACTCGGGCAGGACCTTGTTGAGCACGATCGCCCCGAGATGCAGCTGGCGCGCCTGCAGCTCCGCGCTGAAGAACTCGGCCTCGCGCACCGGCGTCGGCTCGAGCGTGGACACGACCATGAAGGTCGTGCGGCGGTCCGAGAGCAGCCGGGTCACCGCCTCGGCCCGCTCGACGAACCCGTCGTACATCGACTGGAACAGAATGAAGAACTCGCTGATGTCGGCCAGGAACTGCGTGCCGAGAATGCGGTCGGCCACCTGGTAGAAGGGCCGCGAGGCGAAGTTCACCAGGCGGGAGCGGTAGGGCACGATGAGCCAGCGCAACAGGCGCGACGAGAAGAAGTCGGCCATGCGCTGCGGCGCGTCGAGGAAGTCGAGGGCGTTGCGGGTGGGCGGCGTGTCCACGACGATGAGGTCGTACTTGCCCTCGGAGTGGATCTCGTAGAGGCGCTCCATGGCGATGTAGTCGTGCGATTGCACGAAGCGCCCCGAGATGTTCTGGTACAGCGGGTTGGCCAGGATCTGCTGGCGCGTCGCCTCGTCGGGCGCATGCGTGCGGATCAGGTCGTCCCACGATTGCTTCGTGTCGAGCATCGCCGCCCACAGCTCGCCTCTGGGCGTGGCCGCCGCCTCGGCCCACACCTCGTCGGTGATGCGGACCTCGTCGTTCCCGATCCCCTTCAACCCCAGCGCGTCGGCCAGGCGCCGGGCCGGGTCCACCGTGAGCACGAGCACCCGGCCTCCCTGCTCGACCACTGCCATGGCGGCCAGGGCGGCGGCCGTCGTCGTCTTGCCCACGCCGCCCGGGGCCGCAGGCGACGACGATGTCCTTGGCCGCCAGCAGCTGGGCCACCGTCTTGGGCGGCCGGTCGTCCCTGCGCCGGTTGCCGGCGTCGGGCGCGCCCCCGTTGCCCGCGTGCGGGTCCGCCGTCAC
This sequence comes from uncultured Acidimicrobiaceae bacterium, assembly GCA_963726545.1. Taxonomy (GTDB): domain Bacteria; phylum Actinomycetota; class Acidimicrobiia; order Acidimicrobiales; family RAAP-2; genus Bog-473. The sequence continues at coordinate 153,449 of CAVSCV010000009.1, forward strand.
AGCCCGAGCTCCTCGCCCAGCGAGTGCGCCACCTGCCGGGTGGTGCGGGCCCCGAAGCTGCGCGAGAAGAGGTAGGGCAGGAGCAGCACCGGCACGCCCTGGGGCAACCCCGCCTGGAGGCGCTGCAGGTGGGCCGAGCGGGTGCGGCGCAGGGTCACGGCCAGCCGGGCCGCCTCGAGCACCGGCGCCACCGGGCCCCCGGCCCGCTCCGAGAGGAGGGCCTCGGTGTCGGGCTGGCGCAGCTGCTCGAACACCTCCTCCTCGCGCTGGCCGAAGAGCTCGGGCAGGACGCGGTTGACGACGACGGCCGAGAGTCGCACCGTCGTCTCCTCCTTCACCCGGGTGACCAGCTCCAGCGTCTCGTTGACCGGCATCTCCTCCGGTGTGCACACCGCCACGAGACCGGTCTGGCGCTGGTCCGAGAGGATGTCGAGCATCCAGTCCGTCTGGCTGCGGATCAGTCCGACCTTGACCAGATCGTTGATGGCCTGGGGTGCCGCCAGCTGCCCGATCACGTGGCCGCTGGCCGGTGCGTCGACCACCACGATGTCGTAGTGGCGCTCGCGCACCTCGTAGGTGAGCTTGCCGACGGTGAGGATCTCGCGCACGCCGGGCGCCGCGGTGGCGACGAAGTCGAACGCCTTGGCCAGCGGGCCGATCCGCCCCACGACCGGGATGCGGAGGTGGAGCTTGAGGTACTCGCGCAGGCTGGCCTCGGTGTCCATCGACATGGACCAGATTCCCGGGGCGATCTCACGCGGCGTGAAGTCGGTCGGGTTCGCCTCGAAGAGCGACGTCACGTCACCCTTGGCGTCGACCTCGCACACCAGCACGCGCTTGCCGTGCTCGGCCGCCAGCTGGGCCAGTCCGGCCGCGACGGTGGTCTTGCCCACGCCGCCCTTGCCGGTCACGAAGACCAGGCGCAGGTCGAGCAGGTCAGGCGGTTCCGTCACGGCCTCCGCCAGCCGGAGCGTGCAATGCGTCCGGTCCGTCCGCCTCGCCGTCAACGCCACGTCTCGCCCGTCGCGCCTTCCTGGGTCCCGCCCCGACCTCAGGGCGCGCCGAACCCCACGCGCCGCTCCGAGACCGGCGCACCGACCTCGACGTAGGCCACCTTCACCACCGGCACCCCCACGCGGCGGCCCTTGCGGTCGGTCAGCCACAGCACGCCGTCACCGGTCTTGAGCAGCTTCTCGATGTCCTCGACCACTTTGTCGCGGTCGGTGTCGTCGGGCATCTCGACCTCGAGCTCCTTGGGGGTCTGGGTGATGCCGATACGCACGTCCACCTGGTTACTCCTCTCGCGGGCACACATGTCGTGCCCCGTGGCCAGATGGACGTTACAGGGAGCGGGCAGACTGCACGACATGAGTCGTGCTCCCAACGCAGGTGGGACGGAGCGCAGCGTCCGCTGGGCAGCCACGATGGCCGGCTACTCGGGCCCGGTCCGGCTGGCGCACGAGAACTCGCACGCCCGCATCGGTCCGCCCCCGGAAGGGGGTCCGGCCCATCCGGCGGCCTCGCCCGGCCCACGGGACCGCTCCGAGCGGCTCGAGCTCGAGGTCACGCTCCTGGCTCCAGGTGCCACCCGCTCGAGCGGGACGGGCGATCGCCCGGTGGCCGAGGAAGCCGACCCGTGGCGGACCTGCTTCGAACGCGACCGCGACCGGATCCTCCACGCCACCTCGTTTCGCCGGCTGGCCGGCAAGACACAGGTCTTCGTCTTCCCGGCGGACCATCAGCGCACGCGACTCACCCACGCGCTCGAGGTGGCGCAGGTGGCCACCGCCATCGCCCGGGCCTGCCGGCTGAACGTCGCCCTGACCGAGGCCATCGCCCTCGGGCACGACTGCGGGCACGGCCCCGGTGGCCACGCCAGCGAGGACGCGCTCGACCCCTATCTGCCCGGCGGGTTCGACCATGCGCCCTGGGGTGCGCACGTCTCGCTCGCCTCGCTGAACCTGTGCGCCGAGACGGTCGACGGCATCGCCAACCACAGCTGGTCGCGTCCCGCCCCCTCGACGCCCGAAGGCGAGGTGGTGAGCTGGGCCGACCGCATCGCGTACGTCTGCCACGACTGGGAGGACGCCGTGCTCGCCGGCATCGTCGCCCCGCACCAACTCCCGCCGGCCGTCCGCACGCTCTGCGGTGAGCGGCGCAGCGCCCAGCTCGGCGCCTTCATCGCCGGTGTGGTCTCGGCCACCCTGCGCAGCGGCCAGGTCGGGATGGAAGAGGAGGAGGCGGAGGCCCTTGCCGCCTTCCGCGCCTGCAACTACGAACGCATCTACCTGCGCGACGCCTCGCTGCGTCAGGGGGAGGCCGTGGTGGCCGTCCTGCGCGCGCTCGTCGAGCACTTCTCCGACCGGCCCCACCTCGTGAGCGACGACGACGGACCGACCCCGGCGACCGCACCGGCCTCCGGCGCCGTCGAGGCCGACGTCATGGCCGGCAGCCCCGACGCGCTGCGGGCTGCCGTGACCTACGTGGCCGGCATGACCGACCGCTTCGCCTTCCGTCAGGCCGTGGCGCTGCTGGGTTGGGACCCCGGCAAGCTGCCGGCCGGCGTCGACGGCTGACCGTTCCGCCGAGGCCCGGTCGCGAAGGCCTCGCAGGCCCGCGTCCTCAGTCCGGATCGGGGAAGCGGGGCGGCCGCTTCTCGGTGAGCGCCGCCACTCCCTCGGCGAACTCGCGGCCCGCGCATCATCTCCTCCAGGCGGCGCCGCGGCGTCGTGGACCGATGACACCACGTCGCCGTGGAGGTCCCGGTAGAGCTGCAGCTTGGTGACGGCCAGTGACGACGGCGAGACCTCGTTGGCCAGCCGCTCGGCGTAGCCGTAGGTGCACTCGGCGAGCTCGTCGAGCGGGACCGTCCGGTTGACCAGTCCGATGGCCGCCGCCTCCTCGGCCAGCACGACCCGGCTGGAGAGGAGGATGTCGGTGGCCCGGGTCACGCCCACCAGCCGGGGCAACAACCAGGACAACCCGTACTCGGCCGGCAGCCCGAGGCGCCCGTGCGAGGTGGTGAGCTTCGCTCCGGCCGCGGCGAAACGCAGGTCGCAGAAGCAGGCCAGGACGAGACCGACTCCTGCCGCCGGGCCGTTGATCATGGCGATGATCGGCTTGGGCACCCCGAAGTGGTACGCAAAGTCGGCCTCGAACTCGGGGCGCACCCCGTAGCCGGGCATGGCGACGTCGTCGCCCAGTCCGGGGTCGTAGTGCCCGCGGGACACGTGGCCTTCGAGGGCCTGCGAGTCCGCCCCGGCACAGAAGCCCCGTCCCGCGCCGGTGACGACGATGACCCGGACGGCCACGTCGTCGGCCGCCCGTTGGAGGAGGGCCCGGTACTCGGCGTGCATCCGACCCGTCCAGGCGTTCAGCCGCTCGGGCCGATGCAACGTGATCGTGGCCACCCGGTCGCGCACCTCGTATCGGGTGACCTTGAGCTCGGACAGTTCCACGTCAGTCCAACGTGTCGTAGCGCGCTGCACGCGCCTGCTCTCGGCGGCCACGTACTGATCGAAGGCCCGGCGCACCTCGTGCCCAGCGGTGTCGGCGTCGAACGCGACGGCGTCCGCCTCGGAGGACCACAGCGTGATCACCACCCACTCGCCGTCACGGTGCGCCGTCGTCCGCCGCGCGAACCCGTCACGGTTCGGCACCAGCTCGGTCTGCCAGCGGCGGTCTGCCGCGAGGAAGTCGTCCTCGGCCGTGCCGGGGGCGAGGCGGAACGTGGTCACGTCGATGACCATCGGTCAGGCCTGAACCAGCATCAGGGGGTTGCCCTCCGGATCGGTGATGCCGGCCAGGGTCGGCCCACCGGGCAGGTCGAAGGGCTCGGCCACCACGGTGGCCCCCAGGGAGACCGACCTGTCCAATGAAGCCCGCAGGTTGGCCACCTGGACGTAGAGCGTGACGCCCGAGCGCTCCCCGCCCCGGATGTGTCCCGCCGGTCCGGGCTCGGGGCCGCCGATCCCCGGCGGGATTTCCATGATGAAGCCCTCGCCGATCTTCCAGTTGAAGAGGTCGGCGTAGAAGGCCCGTTGACCCTCGGGATCCCTGGCCTCGATCTCCCAGTGCACCACCGGCCGCGCCCAATCCTGTGTCATGGCTCCTCCGACCTCGTCTCCCGGCTCACAGTAGCGATGGGCTGGTGGCTCGGGTGGCCGCCCGGGCGGCCTCGGCGAGCGCCCCTGGGGTGCCTGTCCAAAAGATTGGGCGCCGGCTGGCCCCGTCGCCACCCTGCTCTGCGAGGTACAGTTCCCGGTGGAAGGACCAGGCGGCGGAGGCCTGGGAGAGGGGCCCGCTGTGAGGCTTGGCGAAGGCAGCGGAGTGAGGGGACCGGCGCGTTGACACATTGGACACAAGTCCTGTCTGACGTCTCCATGGTGGAGTTCGTGCTGCTTGCGGTGCTGACGGCGCTGCAGTGGGCGCGCCACCGCATCCGCGGTGCCGGGTGGGTCACCCTGACGTTCGCCATCATCGGCGGGATCACGCTGGCCGTACGGATCGACCCGACCATGGTGCTCAACCAGAACGTGGCGAAATCGCTGATCGCGCTGCTCCTGCTGACGCCCTACTGCCTCTTCCGGTTCGCGGCCTCGTTCCGACGGCCGGGCCTTGTGGTGCACGCCCTGGCCGCGCTGGTGACGGCCGGCATCATCGCCTTCACCTTCACGCTCCAGTACCTGCCACTGCCGGGATTTCCGCCCCCGCCGTACTACCTGGCGTACCGCATCGCCTTCGCACTGGCCTTCGGCTTCTTGTTCGGCTACGTGGTCATCCAGCTGTTCCTGGCCGGACGGGGCGAGCCTCTCATCGCCGCATCGCGCATGCATCTGCTCGCCATTGCGGTGGCCGGCCTCGAGGTCCAGGTGGCCGTCGCCGCGCTCGGCCTCCACGGCGACATCATCACCCTCGCCAGCCAGGCCCTGACCGTCCTCATGGGCATCCTGTTCCTGGTGGCCCTGGTCTTGCCGTCCTTCGTGCAGGTCTTCCTGATCAAACGGGAGGACGAGGCCTTCCGTCGGGCCATGGGTGAACTGGTGTCGGCCGGGGACTCGCGGGACGTGGCCGATCACCTCCTCCCCCACGTCTGCGCGCTCGTCGGAGCTTCCAAGGCAGCACTGTTGGCCGGCGACGAAACCGTGGTGGCCCAGTACCCGTCCTGGGCGAAGGACTCGACCCCGGACGACTGGAGCGAACCGGCCGTCCAGGACGTCGATCGTCGCATTCTCGTGCGCGCCAAGGTCGGCACCAGCCATTCGTTGGCCGTGCGGATCAGCTCCTACATGCCGTACTTCGGCCGCGAGGAGCTGCGCAAGCTCCATGAGCTGGCCGGCATGGTGGGGTTGGCAATCGAGCGATGCGAAATGGCCGAGCAAGTTGCCTTCCAGGCCACCCACGATGGCCTGACCGGATTGGCCAACCGCACCATGTTCATGGAGCGGCTCGACGAGGCGTTGCGCCATGTCGGTCGGCGGCGGACCTCCCTCTCCGTGATGTTCATCGACCTCGATCGCTTCAAACTGGTCAACGACCGGGCCGACCACTCTGCCGGTGACGTCGTCATTCAGGAAATGGCCAGCCGGCTGACCGCGATGACTCGAGGGGTCGACGTGGTGGCGCGCTTCGGCGGCGACGAGTTCGTCCTCTTCGCCGAGGTCGACCACGAGCTCAATGCGGTCGAAATGGCCGAGCGCATCCGCCACGGGCTCTGCGAGCCGGTGGCCGTCGACGGTGCCGACCTGGTGGTCACGGCCAGCATCGGGGTGGTCGTGACGTCCGAGGCCAGCTGCACGGCGGCGACCCTGCTGCGCGATGCCGACAACGCGATGTACTCGGCCAAGCGGGGTGGGCGTGACCAGATTTCGCTCTACCGCATCAACGCGCTGGAGGCGGCCAACCTCAAGTGGGGGCTCAGCCCCACCCGGGACGCCCAGCTCAGTGCTGGGTGAGTGCGGCGGGAGCGGCACGATGATGCCCCGGCGTCGTCACTGACGGGCTCAGACACCCGATCGACGACCTACTGCGCCTCCGCGTTGGGTGCAGAGATCTGGGCCGGACTGGTGACCAGAACCTCTGGCTGCCCGTGCCCGATCCGTACGACTCCCGTCACCGACACCGTGTGACCGAAGTCGACGTCCGCGGGATCGTGCGTGGATTGCCGGACGAGCGAATCGGCCAGGACCGCGGAGAAGGCAGAACGTGCAGAGCTGACCGCCGCCGCATTGAGCAACTCGCGACCACCTTGCACGTTCGTCGATCGAACGAGGAACTTCACGTTGACCTCTTGACCGACATGGGACCACGAGGCCGGAGCGGAAATCGTGGGCACATGGTTGGCCCGGCCTCCGACGACCAAGCCGAGAGTGACCCCGACAACTGCGACGACGGCGACAAGGAGACCGATCCCGAGCGCCATCCTTCGTCGGCGCCACACCCCCTGCTCGCTCATGTCGCAAGCCTACGAGGGACCCTCCGACGTTGCCCGGGGTCGGCGGCATCGAGCATTCACTCCGGCGGCAAGGCAGCGATCTGGCCGCTCTCGGTGAGAACCGATGGCAGACTTATTCCGTGGGATCGATCGTCTGGGACGCAGAGATCGCTGGGGTGTACGACGCCACGTACGCCGCCCTGGCTGAGCCTTCAGTGGTCGACCCGATGGTCGACCTACTGGCTCAACTCGCGGGCGAGGGAGCTGCCCTCGAGTTCGCCGTCGGTACGGGCCGCGTTGCCCTCCCCCTCAGCGCACGGGGGATCCCAGTGCAGGGAATAGAGCTTTCGCCTGACATGGTGGCGCAGCTCCGCCGCAAGCCGGGCGCCGATGCCGTTCCTGTGACGATCGGCGATATGACGTCGACGAGCGTGTCCGGAAGTTTCGAGCTCGTGTACCTGGTCGCGAACTCAATCATGAACGTGACGACACAGGAAGAACAAGTTTCTGTGTTCAAGAACGCGGCCGCCCACCTCGTCGCCGGCGGACACTTCGTGATTGAGCTCATGATCCCCCAACTCCGCCGAGTACCCCCGTCCGAGGTGGCCCGGGTCTTCACGCTTGACGCGGACCACATCGGCATCGAGACCTTCGATGACGTTGTCGGCCAGGTTGCATGGTCCCATCACTGGATCGAAACGGACGGTCGTCTGGTGCGTCACTCTGCACCGTACCGATACATCTGGCCATCGGAGTTATGCCTCATGGCAAAGATCGCCGGCTTCGAGTTGCAGGATCGTTGGGGTGACTGGATCCGCTCGCCGTTCAGCTCGGAGAGCGACACCCAGGTCACGGTTTTCGTCAAAGGATGACCTTCGGTCTGGTACGTCGAGAGAAGCACTCCCAGCGCGCGCCAAGGCTGGCGGCTCATGGGTCCCTTCCAGGAGAATCGGGTGCTCCTACGTCCATTGCAGATATGGGCTAAACCTTCGACGTGGGTCGGATCATTGTGGTTGGTGGAGGGATTGTCGGACTCGGTGCGTCGTTGATGTTGGCGCGCGACGGTCATCAGGTCACGGTCCTCGAACGGGATCCGGCGCTGCCGCCAGATCCCGAGGAAGCGTGGGAGACCTGGGAGCGACGGGGCGTGAATCAGTTCCGCTTGTTGCACTTCTTCCAGCCCCGCTATCGCGAGGTGATGGAGGCCAACGCTCCCGACGTCATCGCCGCGCTCCGCGATGCTGGTGCGTTGGTGGTGAATCCACTTCGTGACGCGCCCGCCGAATTCACGGGTGGTTTCCGCGAAGGAGATGAGCGACACGATGCAGTGACGGCGCGTCGCCCGGTGGCAGAAGCCGCGATTGCCCGGGTCGTTTCGACCACGGACGATCTGACCATTCGTCGTGGGGTCGGAGTGGTTGGCCTGCTCACCGGTGACGCAACCGCAGAAGGTATCCCGCACGTCGTCGGCGTGCGCACCGATACTGGCGAAGATGTGAGAGGCGACTTCGTGGTCGATGCGGCCGGTCGTCGGTCGATGCTTCCCACTTGGTTGACGGATGTCGGCGCGCAACCGCCGGTCGAGGACCGCGCCGATTGCGGGTTCGTGTACTACGGGCGTCATTTTCGCTCGGAGGATGGCTCGGTGCCGATCGCGTTCGGACCCTTGTTACAGGAGTACGGGTCTGTCTCCGTTCTCACGCTTCCAGCCGACAACGGAACGTGGGGTGTGGGCCTCATCGTGAGCGCGAAGGACAAGGCGCTGCGGTCGCTCAAGGACGTCGACGTATGGACCAACGTCCTCAAAAGTATGCCGCTGTGCGCGCATTGGCTCGATGGAGAGCCGCTGGACGACCGCGTGGCGGTGATGGCCAAGATCGAGGACAGGCATCGTTCATTCGTACGAGACGGCCTTCCCGTCGCCACTGGGATCGTCGCCTTGGCGGACTCTTGGGCGTGCACGAATCCGTCGGTGGGTCGCGGGATCTCGATCGGCACGATCCATGCGGCCGCCCTGCGTGACGTCCTGCACGATCCGCCGGATCCGGTCGCCCTGCAACAACGCTGGCACGACGTGACCCTGGCGACCGTCGATCCCTGGTATCGCACCACGCTCGCGTTCGACGAGGGCCGCTTGGCTGAGATCGACGCCGTGCTCGAGGGCCGCACATTTGAGCCGACATCGCAGTTCGAGATCGGCAAGAAGCTGTCGACCGCAGCCGGCAAGGACCCCGAAATGTTGCGCGCGTTCCTCGAACTCGCCGGAGTGTTGGCGTTGCCCGGAGAGATCCTGGGTCGGCCGGGTGTGCTCGAGCGGGCCGTCGAGCTCGGCAGCGGCTGGCGAACTGAACAGCTGCCCGGACCGAGTCGGGATGAACTCGTCGCACTGGGCGCCACCTAGATGCGAGTGGAGAGGACGGTCAGATGAAGGTCGATTCCAGTGGTGTGCAACTCGACGTGCAGATCGAGGGCACAGGGACGCCCCTGGTGTTGCTACACGGTTTTCCTGACTCGAAGCGCCTCTGGGTCAGGCAGGTCCCTGCGTTGGTCGACGCTGGATTTCAGGTCATCGTTCCCGACCAACGCGGGTACGGGGCCAGCGACAAGCCGGTTGACGTCGACGCGTACGGACTCCCGTATCTGGCGATCGACGTGACTGCGGTCCTTGACGCCCTTTCGATTGAGCGAGCCCATGTGGTCGGTCACGATTGGGGCGCAGCCGTCGCATGGGCAACCGCGTCCTTCGCGCCCGAACGTGTCGATCATCTGGTCGCCTTGTCCGTGGGGCATCCCAGTTCGTTCAGCAGTGCCGGCATGACCCAGCGCGAGAAGTCCTGGTACATGTTGCTCTTTCAGTTTGCTGGCGTGGCCGAGAACTGGCTCTCGGCAGACGGCTGGACCGGCCTGCGGGAGTGGTCCCAACATCCCGACGTCGACGCCGTCATCGCCGACCTCGAACGCGACAGCTCGCTCACCACGGGGTTGAACTGGTACCGGGCAAACATCACCCCGGAGGCGTTCGTGGGGCCACCCATCGAGCTCCCGACCATTCAAGCGCCCACTATGGGCGTGTGGAGCGGAGGCGACTTTGCTCTCACCGAGGAGCAGATGACCGGATCGGCAACGTACTGCGCAAACGGATTCCGATATGAGCGGGTCGACGGCGCCGGCCACTGGATGCAGATCGAGGCAGCCGAAAAGGTCAACGCGTTGCTCCGCGACTTCCTCCCTTCCTGAAGTCCTTTCCCCTGGTCGGAGCCACACCACCGAGCAGGAGTCGGGCCTGATGGCTCGGGTGCAGTGGCCCTCGGAATACCAGTAGCCAATCTCGGTTTCCAATGCGATAATCGATTGGTGCCGGTGGAGGGCCACTTATATGCGGATCGCGTGTGGTTCCACGACGCCCGGGGTCAGGTGCGCCGGATGGGGGTCTCAGGCCACCCAGCAGATTCCACCTTGGTCATTTCACTCTGGCAGGGAGACGTCTGCACCGGTACCTTCCGGCTGCCCGCCCCAGAGGCGGCGCGGCTCATCTCAACCCTCGCCTACGGAATGAGCGAATCAATCTCAGTGCAGGGGCCGCCCCAATCCGACTCAGGTCCGCCCGGACTTGTGCAGAGCTGGGCCCGACGCCTGCGTCGCGCCTTCCTACGATCACCCGAACCGAGCGAGACCCACCTTCGCTTGCTCAGGTAAACCGCTTCGTCGGGCACCGATCGGTACGAGTGAACCAGGAGGCAAGTGGCACTCCCCTCGCCTGTAGCCTGAACAGGCGCATCCGTGACGGCAAAAAGGAGGTTCGTCGGTTGCCTGCCTGCTCCCGCTGCCTGGTAGAGGTCCCCCTGGGGACGGCGGTGTGCCCCAAGTGCGGCGCTGCCATCAGGCGGCCGGTTATGCCACGGCCGGCGCCGAAACGCACGGGGAAATCGCGACAACGGCTGAACGCACTGGACCGCAGAGATCGGGTCGTCGGCCTCGCCACCCTGGTCCTCTTGATCTCATTCTGGCTGCCCTGGTACAGCATCGGTCCGTTCGCCGCCAGCGGCCTGAACGCCCACGGCTGGCTGTTCATCGCTGTGATCAACTCGATCGTGCTGGTGCTCTACGCCCTGATCGTGGCCTTTGGAGTCGGCGACCTGGCCGACCAGGGCCGCATGTCCAAGGATCAGGTCCTGGCCCTCCTCACCGGGGTCAATCTGGCTCTCGTCGTGCTCGGGTTTCTCCTGAAGCCGGCCGGCCTCAGCTGGTCATGGGGCGTCTTCCTCGCCCTGGCCGCAGCGGTCGTCGCCTTTGCGCCCTTCGGCATCCCACTCGTCCGGGCTCAACGGCGGCGCTGAGTCCATTCCCTCGTACCGGGGTAACAGGCGCAGCTCGGCATGACGACCGGCGCCGGGACCTTGCAAGCTTGCTACAAACCTTGATACAACCGGTCCGTGCACCTCGTCACGCTGGATACCGACTCACCGGTTCCGCCGTTCGAACAAGTGCGCACACAACTTGCCGCCGGCATCGAGAGCGGAAAACTACAGCCGTCGGTGAGGTTGCCCACGGTCCGCAAGGTGGCAGCTGATTTGGGTTTGGCCGTCAACACGGTTGCGAAGGCCTATCGGCAGCTTGAACTCGCTGGGCTCATCGAAACGCGGGGTCGCCACGGCACCTTCGTCGCTGGACCACCCTCCGCAAAGCAGGCGTCGGCGATACGGGTAGCCCAGGCGTTCGTGAAAAGTATGGGTGAACTCGACATAGGGAACGCAGAGGCATTGGCGATCCTGCACAGAGAGTTCGAGCGAGTCCGGCAGTGACCGACGACCTCGATTCAGTGGAGGAGGCTTGAAACCACGTTGATGACGAGGGCGAGGATCACCGCGCCGAACAAGTACGAGAGAAGGGCGTGAGACAACGCGATCCGTCGAATCCTCTTGGTCGTCAGATTCGTGTCGGACACCTGAAATGTCATGCCAATGGTCAAGGCGAGGTACGCGAAGTCCAGGTACGTCGGCGGTTCGTCCTCGTTGAAGTCGATCCCTCCCACTGGCCGGGAGTAATAGGAGCGGGCATATCGGAGCGTGTACACGGTATGGGCCAGACTCCACGACAACGCCACGCTCAACAGGCCCAGAGTGATGAGATACGCCTTCGTGTCTCCGGTTGCCGAGCTGGCCCGGATCAGCGCCTGCCCGACCGCGACCAGCAGAGCGACTCCGGCCGAGAGGACCATGACCTCGCTCAGTCGGAGGCTCGGGTCTTCCCTGTTGGCCCGTCGCTCGCACTCTTCAGCATTCAGTCCCCACACGGCCCACCAGATCCACAACATGAGGAGAAGCGAGTAGAGGTCCCAGCCAATGAGCGTTGCCGCCTGCCAAAACGTGAAGAAGGACACCACGACTCCGCCGACGATCCCGACCAGGGCCGCGAGTGCGACTCGCACGCTGGCGCGTGGATCGCGCCACCCCCAAGCAGGATCGGGTTGTGGGCTCATGGAGAATGGACGAGTGCTGCCGGGGTCCAGGGCGGGAGGGTCAAAGGCCCTTTCTGACCGTTCGCTCCAAGATTCCCAGGGTGGCGCGCAGGGCCGACTCGGGCACGATCGGGAAGCGGTCCTTGAAGTCGGCGGTCACCTTTGACCAGTCGTAGTAGGACGTGACGTTGGTGACCCCATCCTCACCGGGCTCCAGGCGGTAACCATAGAAGTGCAGAACCGGAATATCCGGGCCGAGATCCCACGCGATCTCCTTGTCGCGCTCGAAGAGGATGATGTGAACGGTGACGTCGTATTTGCCCAACGGGACGTCGTTGAGCGACTCGCGGTCCATATGGATGACGAACGTGTCCCCGACCTTCTCCGCCGGCTCGCCGGAATAGTCCTGCAACATCCCGGAGGCGTCGATGGCCACATGGCCGGCCGGGCTACGCAAGACGTCGAAGATGGCGGCGGGCGTTGCCGGGATAGGCCGGGTCACCTCGATTCGGTCGGACAAGAAGACAGTGTCGGGCATGTTGGATTCCTTCTTGACGTGAGCGGGCTTGATGGCCACCCGTGAACTGGTCGATCCGACCAGCATCGCGCGTCCACACCGCGGCCGCACCCTGCCTGCGACACCGTCGTCTCTCGGTGCATGAGCTTGCGGTGATCGGGTTCCGCTGCTCGAGCCCCTCCGCAAGGCACCATGAGATACTCGTGACGTGCGAACGATTTTGAACGTGCTTTGGCTCGTGCTCTCGGGGTTCTGGCTGGCTTTGGGGTACGCAGTGGCTGGCGTCGTCATGTGCATCCTGATCGTCACCATTCCGTTTGGGATCGCATCCTTTCGACTCGCCGCCTATGTCCTGTGGCCCTTTGGGAGAACCGTGGTTCGCCGGCCGGACGCGGGTGTCGCATCCACAATCGGAAACGTCATTTGGTTCATTCTCGTCGGCCTTTGGATGGCAATTGCTCACCTCCTCCTGGGCCTCTTGCTGTGCCTGACCATCATTGGCATCCCACTTGGGCTCGGAAACTTCAAGTTGGCGGCCGTGGCGATCGCTCCCCTGGGTAAGGACATCGTGCCGACGTCCGATCCCCGAGCTGCGCTCGGGACCGTCTCGTTCTGACGGCGCGGCTCGACCACTCGAGAAGACTCGGCCCCCGCCGCCTGATGCGCCCGCAGGCCGGCCGAGTCCATGCTGATGGGAATCATCGTGATGGGATCATCGACATAATGGTCGCCCTGACCCGAACCGGCAGTTCCCCAACCGGAGGCCACCATGCACCTGGAATACACAACGGAGCAACGGAATCTGCAGCGCCAGCTCCGGGGGTACTTCGAGAACCTGGTTGCTGAGTTTGAACACTCGGACCTGAAGGAATCGCCGTACACCCACTACATCCGCCGGATGGGTCAGGACGGATGGCTCGGGATTGGTTGGCCGCTCGAGTACGGCGGTCAAGCTCGTGGGCCGATTGACCAGATGATCTTCGTCGAGGAGTCGCACTGGGCGGGTGTGCCGTTGCCACTGCTCACGTTGAACAGCGTCGGTCCTACTCTGATGGCCCTGGGCACCTCCGAGCAGAAGCAGCGGATCCTGCCCGGCATCATCCGAGGCGAGGTCCACTTCTCCATCGGTTACACCGAGCCATCCGCAGGCACTGACCTCGCGTCACTGCAGACCCGGGCCGTACGCGACGGGGACGAGTATGTGATCAACGGCCAGAAGATATTCACGAGCGCGATTCAGTACGCCGACTACGTGTGGTTGGCGGCGCGCACGGACCCCGACGCCCCGAAGCACAAGGGCCTCTCCGTCTTCATTGTGCCGGTCGACACCCCGGGGTTCAGTTGGGTCCCCTTGGCCACGATCGCAGGCGACATCACGAGCACGACCTTTTACGAAGACGTCAGGGTCCCCGCCGAGAACCTTGTCGGAGCCGAGAACCAAGGTTGGAAGCTGATTACGAACCAACTCAACCATGAGCGAGTGGCCATCTGTCCGGCCTCGGGGTTGCTCCGAAGTCTGACCGAAGTGAGGCGATGGGCACAGGGGCATCAGCTGAGAGATGGACGCACTCTGATCGATCAGGAGTGGGTCCAGACGGCCCTGGCCAAGGTGCACGCCAAAGTGGAGGTCCTGAAGCTCTTTAACTGGAAGGTCGCATGGGCCGCTGACAAGGGACTGAATCCTGCCGATGCCTCTGCTACCAAGGTCTACGGAACCGAGCTCGCCCTCGAGGTCTATCGACAGCTGCTCGAGGTCGTCGGCCAAGCGGGCTATCTGATCGAAGGCTCGCCCGGGGCAGTGCTCCGAGGCCGACTCGAGCAGCAGGCCCGCACTCAGACCATCTTCACGTTCGGAGGCGGCACTAATGAGATCCAACGCGACATCGTCGCGATGATCGGACTGGGGATGCCTCGGGCGCCCCGCTGAGGGGGGTGGCTCCATTCGATTGCGTCCACCCCATTGCGGACGCCAGGACCCGCGACCCAGACTCGGCGCCGCGACACTGCTCGATGCTCAATGTGTGGATCCGTGGGTCCTCGCCCATACAATTGCGGTATGCCGTCACTCTACGAATTCGCAGGTGGGGAAGAGGCATTGCACCGCCTCGAGGACTCCTTCTACGGCAGCGTCCTCACGGATCCCTTGCTCCAGCCCCTCTTCGGCGACGGCAAGCCAGAACATGTCGACCACCTGACCGCCTTTACCGCAGAGTCGTTTGGTGGTCCCGACCGCTTCACCCGAGAGCTCGGATTTTCCCATCTCATCAACGTCCACCGACATCTCCGGATTACCGAGGAACAGCGGGAGAGATTCGTCGAGCTCTACATGGCGGCGTTGGACGCGTCAGGCATCGCTCGCAATGACGAGTTCAGGGAAGCGGTCCGATCTCACGTTGAATTCGGTTCGAGAGTCGCCATGCAGAACTCTCATGCGGAGACCGAGGACCAGCTTCACCCGTTGCGCGAGGTGCCTCGATGGACCTGGGCCGGCGACGACGACAAAGGAATCTAAGGTCGACCGATGGAGAGGGGTCATATCTCTAAGCACTCCGCCAGGGACACTTCGTGACTGCCATCACGGTGTTGGGGTAGGTGCCTCGATGAGTACGCCTCCGCGTTGAACTTCACCGAATCCCGATTCACCATCCCCGGCCGGATGCGTGCTGGAACACCGAGCGCCATTGCGCCGGCCGGGACATCAGTTCCTGGTGGGACGACGGCACCCGCACCCACGAGCGAACCTGAGTGGCAAGTGACCCCTTCGAGGACCACCGCGCCGGAACCAATGAGCACGCAGTCCTCGAGCACGCATCCTTCGAGATGGACCAGATGGCCGATCACACAATCTGCCCCGATCCGAGTCTGTTTGATCAATTGGGTGTGGATGACGGCGCCGTCCTGTATGGAGGTCCGAGGCCCGATGATGATCGGGCCGTTGTCAGCACGGATGATGGCACCTGGCCAGATACTTGCGCGTGGCCCGACGCAGACCTCGCCGATGAGAATCGCCTCGGGGTGGATGTAGGCCTCAGGATGGATCCGCGGGCGTTCTTCGTCCAGCGCATAGAGAGTCATGGAGCCCATTCAAACAGCGCGGGACACGCGCTCGGGTTCAACTCAGGACCCGTATTCCATCCGTGAGTGCTGGCAAGGCGCCGGGTTCGCCAGCATGGGTCCCCGTCGAGCCGGTTTCGAGATCGCCCCAATGGGCGGAACGAGGTCCGACGCCAAAAATCGGCCATTCCCCCGACTAGGAGGATGTGTCACGACCCGCACTGCCTGGAAGTGGGTCGGTGCCCGGAACACCACCGTCCATCACGTGCTCCGTCCATTCAGACCCAGACCAATATCGCTGCTCATGTCGACGGGAAGGGTCGATCAGCCAACCCGGAGCGATCCCGGTGTATGTGCTCCCGTCTGAGGGTGTGTCGGAGGGATCCGATCCTCGGCTGGGGGAAGTGGGGCCGGTAAACGAGCTCGCGCCAGAGGAACTCCTGTGCGGACCGCGCCGACCCCGTTGAGAGGAGAAGGCCCGCATCGCGAACAGGCCGAAGAAAACAACTAAGGCGATCCAGGAACCGTGGCTGTAAAACGTGGACCCAGCCTAATGGTGCCGAGGCGGTGGCGCCCATCGCGAGCGCCACGTCCGGGCAACGATCCCCAGCTGGTGGCGCTCCTCGGGCGGCATCAGAACGAGTCCTCGCAGAGGAACTGGTCCTCGAAGGGAGCCGTGCCATCGACGACGATGTCTGCATACCCCTCCGGGTCATTGCGTGCCATGTACGCCAGCTCGTCGTCGAACCATTGGTTCCACCGCTCCAAGACGGCCTCTCGGCTGCCCATCGCGGCGTCCCGTGTCGTCCCTCTCTCGATACACACCTGCCTCGGGGCATCCACAAAAACCGCCACGCTCAAGCACTGGCGGAACTCTTGGCGAAGCGACCCGACCCCCTCGAGAATGAGTGCGTCAGTGATCAGCTGATCGACGACCGGTTCTGGCACGTGCCCAGGCCACCACTGCGACCGCGGGTAGTTCAGGGTCTGCACGACCGACCTCAGGGGGTCGAAGACGTACTCGAAGAGCAAAGGCCACCAATCCTTGGGGTTGTCCCAGCTGGCGAAATCGTCGGTGTGCACGATCGCGGCATCGAGGTGGCCGGCCAAATACCGTGCCAAGGTGGACTTGCCCGAGCCCCCGTGTCCGTCGATCCCGATGACCTTGATCGAGCCGGCTCTCGCCGGCCGCGACTCGAGGATCGGCTCCAAGGCGAACACTGACGGGAACTTAGCCCCGTGTTCCTCGGTGAGCCCTACGAGCTGGTGATCAGCGAATTGATCTTCGCATTGAGTTCGGCTTGGTCTACGACATGCACGTACACCTCGGGCGGATAGCCAAGGCCGGATCCCCAGGACAATCCGCTCTGAGCGTTGATCACGGCCGCACCACCCTGGCCAAGTTCTGAAAAGACCCCAGAACTTCCGTCGACCGCGTACAACATCGTGGGTCCGTCCCAGTCGCCGTCACCCGGTGGTCCGCAACTGAAGAGCTTCTGGTAGACGATGCGCATCGGGTTCTTCGGGGGCACCGAAGAGCACAGGGTGGCTCCGACCTTCGTGTTGATTCCGGTGAGACCGTCGACCCAGGCGATCGATGTCGGCCAGCCTCCTGGGCCCACCACCACCTTGGTCGCAGGGATGTCGATCTTCTCGTTGGTGAACGGGGGTCCACCGGTCGGGAAGAGCCCGTCTTCGATCACGAGTTGTTTGACCTTTTTGGCCACGAGCGCCCGTCCCGGCAGCGAGCTGCCTTGGCCCGGACCAGAACGCAGCAGGCCGGCCAAATTGGTGTCGCCTCCAAGAGCGACGACCGTCACGCTGTGATTCGGTTGGCCCGCCAGCAGGTGACGATAGAGATGGACCGCCGGCTGCGCCTGCGCACTATTCCGAATGGCGTGGGGGAGCTTTTCTGCCAGGAGGTCGCTGTAACCATGAGCCGCCGTATCGGCAGAGCTGTCGGCCACGGCGCCCACGGGAATTCCCTTGTGCCCATACGCCGTGTCGATGGCATCGAGCGCCGCGGCCGCCATCGGGTTCCGAATATCCGACATGACCCCGAGAATGTGGACCTTGCCCCGTTGCTGAAGGACATTGGCCATCCCGACCGCCGTGGCATCGTCCCACCAAAGGGAGAGATCGGTGTCGATGATGATGCGTTGCGGAGCGCTGTCGGCCGCAGCAGTCGAGGCTGAGCCCAGTGATGTGAACCCAGAAGGGCCGACGGCCCCGATGAACGCCAAGAGGAGCGCGACGGCAAGCCCGCTACGGCTCGGGGTCAAAGCCCGCCGCCGCTTACCGTCGCGACACAGCCGGCGCGTTTGGGTTTTGGCGGCTGAGGCTCGAATGTTCGACTTCCCCCATGTTGACCCCTCTGCTCAGTGTACCGGCGAGGTCAGAGAGATTCCGATCGGTTCAGAACAGCCCGACCAGACGGTTGCGCCCTTAACGACCCGAGGCGAGGGTCGGACGTCACTCAGGGTCGCGGTTCGCGCCACATGGTCGTGACGGTGGGTCCGCCGTCGGGGAGGTCGAACGCTGCCACAGACCGCGAACCCGACCGATTCGTATCTCAAGAGATTGGCCGGATTCGTGGACTCGAGATAAGCCGGCATGCGGGCGGTATCCAAGAGAGCCAAATTGTCGGCGAGGAGGCGCATCCCGATGCCGGAGCCACGATGATCGCTGTGCGTGCCAAGCAGGCTGAGGTAGTAGTGATCCCGACCTCGCGGGTGCGCAGCCTCGAAGCGATCGAATATCTCCATGACCAACTCGGCCCGTGCGCCAAGCATCTCCTCCAGCATCGGCCCCAGCCGTGCTTCATCGGCCTCGTTCAGTTCGGGTAAGCCCGGAGGCACCCACACCGAGGCAGCCTCGTGGGCCGGGGTCGTCCAGACCCAGCCATGAGGGAGCGCGCTCTCGATCAGCAGCCGGAACCAGGCTTCATGTTGGGCTTTGCGCTGTGTCGGGTCCGCAAATGCCCATCCCCACACGGGATCCTGGAAAAACGCCTCGGCGAGCGTCTTGACGATCCCGTCGGTGTCCTCCGAATTCGCGCAGCGAACCTGCATCCCAGTCCCCGTCGTGCTTGGCACTTAGGAGCTTAGGTTGGCATTTCGGCCGGGTGCACCGCTTTCGAAATGCCGAGCGCAGCCGGGGATCAGGATTCCGGGTCAGGCCGAGGAGTCCGATTGGCCGCCCACTGCACGGTGATGCCGTCGCGACGCATCATCGCCATGAATCCGGTGATGGAGAAGAAGATCGCAATGGCCGTGAGCCCGTACGTCACCGCCGAGCGCTCGAGCACGAACGAACGCAGCGACGACGAGATGAGCAACCAAAACACGAGGCCCGCGTTGAGCATCAAGACGGTTGCCCAGAGGACAGAAATCCGAATGAAGAATCGTCGAACCAAGGGTCGCTTCATGATTGCAGGATCCATGGGGCAAAAGTCGTGAGCAAACCGTTGCGTGAATGGTCGGCCGACCGCGGCGGAGACGAGCAGTGCGACAGAAATCACGACGGTCCCGGCGGTCGGTTGCGCAAAGTAGACAAATGCACTTCCCGTCACGAAGGCGATCACTGTCCTCAAGGTGATCAGGACGGTACCGAACAGCAACAACATCGAGACGCGCTCACCTTTGAGCAGGCGCCGAGCCAAGGCCAAATACGACCAAGCGAGCGCCGCGATCAACGCGCCCCTGAAGCCGGTGAGGACGAGGAGCAGATAGAAGAGAACGAGCGGACCGACCACGGCCTCGAGCACGACGGGAAATGCGTGGCGCAGGGTTTTGTAGGGCGAAGGCATCATCAGGAGTGAGCCTTCCCGTCCGTCGGCGTGCGACGTCGGGTGGAGGCGGAGCATGTGCCATGGCTCGGCGGGCCCGCCACTCGATCTGGTTGCCACTGCGCTGCCACTCTTGCCACCGTAAGCGGCGGCGCTTTAACCCCACATTGAGGTGCCTGAATCGTACACCGACCCGGTGCACGCTCCTTTTCGCCTCGGCGGCCCCAAAGAGTTCCGCTGGCGGCAGACGAATGGAGGCGCAGCATCGGCTCCCGGGGTGAGCCGATGGGTGTCTGGCCAGGCCTTCTTGATGCTTTCTTCTTCAAGTGTCCCGCGATCATGGGTCTCCTCGCCGAGCCGAAGAGACAATGAGGGCGCAATCAGGACGGGTCTGGCCTCGACGGCAAAGGGTCGTTCTGTCACATGCTCTTCACCATTCGGATCGCAAACTGTCGCCCGGACGACGCGGGACCCAGTTGCGGCATAGATTTCACCCGTATGCGAACACCCCGGCAGCTCGAAGC
The DNA here is from genome assembly GCA_963726545.1 of uncultured Acidimicrobiaceae bacterium. Taxonomy (GTDB): domain Bacteria; phylum Actinomycetota; class Acidimicrobiia; order Acidimicrobiales; family RAAP-2; genus Bog-473. Next base: position 173,222 of record CAVSCV010000009.1, read on the forward strand.
CTGGCAATGGATTCGCCGCCATCTGCATGCGCTCCGACAGACTTGGCTCGAGACCGATGATTGCTCGGCCCCTGACTGCGCTCAGAGAGCAATGCACTTTCCACCGTCGCGCTTCTGCCGGATGCATGTGCACCGCGTACCGTCCTGACCTGATCGACCGACCGGCCATCGTCACTACGGCTGCGTACCGCCGACGTCGTGAGGGGTGACCGATGAACGCCACGTCCAAGCCGGTGGTCGTGCTCTTCGACGTGGATGAGACGCTGGTCCACACCGGGGGTTCGGGAGCTCGAAGTTGGAAGGTCGCGTTCGACCAGCTGTACGGCGTACCCGCCGACATTGGGAAGCACACCTCCGCCGGCGAGACGGATCCCGAGGTGGCGAGGGAGACCTTCAGGGGAGTCATCGGGCGCGAGCCCAGCGACGACGAGCTCGATCAGATCTACGTGCAGTATCTCCTCAACCTCTCCGAAGACATTCTGGTGTCCGAGGGTTACCGGATGTTGCCCGGAGCTGATCAGTGTCTCGCCCGACTCGGAAAGGCGGGGGTCCTCCTGGGCTTGGTCTCGGGTGCCATGGAGGGTGCGGCACGCACCAAGCTCATTCCGGCCAATCTCAACCGCTTCTTCCTGTTCGGCGCCTACGGGTCGGACTCACCCGATCGGGCCGAGTTGACTGGCATCGCCATCGAGAAGGCCCGTCGACTGCACACCCGACTGACCTCCGGACAGGTATTCGTGGTGGGAGACACGCCTCGCGATATCGAGGCGACCAGGAAGGCCGGGGCCGTCTCTGTGGGCGTTGCCAGCGGCCACTATTCCGTGGCCGACCTGACCAAGGCCGGTGCTGACCACGTGCTCTCCTCCCTGGCCGAGCCATTTCCCGGGATTTGACTCAAGACTGACTAGGTTGACGCCATGTCCGAGGAGTTGTTGCTCTTCGCCGGATCGGCCAGCCGGACGTTGGGTGGAGCCATCGCCGACTATCTCGATTGCCCTCTGGGGTCGAGTGAGACGCTGCGGTTCTCCGAGGGCAACCTCTTTGTCCGGATACTCCAAAACGTCCGCGGCCGTGACGTCTTCCTCGTCCAGGGCACGGGGTTTCCCGCCAACGACAACTTCATGGAGCTGCTGTTCTGGATCGACGCGTTCAAGCGGGCCAGCGCGGCGTCGGTCACCGCAGTCATCCCGTACTTCAGCTACGCCAAGGGCGACAAGAAGGATGAGCCGAGGGTCTCGATCCGGGCTCGGGTGTGCGCGGACGCCATCGAGGCGGCCGGCGTTGACCGAGTCGTGACGCTCGACCTGCACGCCCCCCAGGTCCAGGGCTTCTTCAAGGTGCCCGTCGACGACCTGTATGCGCTGCCAGTTCTGTGTGAGGCCATCGCCGCGAAGGCCCTTCCCGACCTGGTCGTGGTCGCTCCCGACGCCGGGTTCGCCAAGAAGGCCCGCCAATGGTCCGAACGTCTTCACGCGCCACTGGCCATCGCCGACAAGCGTCGAGTCGACCACTCCGAGTCGGCTGAGGTAGTCGAGCTGATTGGATCGGTCGAAGGCCGAACGGCGCTGATCGTCGACGACTTCACGATCTCCGCCGGCACACTGGTCGACGCGGCGAGGGTCCTCGTCGAACGAGGTGCGGCGTCGGTCTACGCGGCAGTGAGCCACGGGCTGCTGACCGAAGCGGCCATGGAAAGACTCGATGCCAGTCCGATTCAGCGACTCTTCATGACCGACAGCGTGGAGACGCAACCGGTCGCCTTGTCGGCCAAGGTCGAGGTGGTCTCGGTGGCCGGGCTCTTCGGCGAGGCCATCCGGAGGATCTTCCGTCGGGAAAGCGTCTCGGACCTGTTCACCTGAGTCCGCCGCTGGTCGGGCTCGCCTATGAGGTCGACGTGATCGGTGACCTTATGGAATGGGCGCCGTGGTCAAGGGGACGGGAATCGTGGTCGACGAGACCGATGCTCCCACGAGCGCAGTCGGCGCCTTAGCCCCCTTGTCGACATGGGAAGTCTTGGAGGAATGTGCATTGAGAGCCACCACGCCTAGCGCAGCGCCGCCCATCAGGAGAACGGCGAGAACGGCTGCGCCCCACACCTTCCGGACCTTTGATTGGTCGCGCCGTCGATATCTTTTGGACACGGCGACACTCGACTCGTTTGTCTCTTGCCAGCCGCCGCCTGCGCTCCATTGCCTTTGGCCGGACCATTCTGCACCCGTCCAATAGGTCTGCCGATTCGGATTGTGTCCGATCTGGTACCACCCAGGGGGGATTGCGCCATCAGAGGTACTCACCAATGCGCCATTGTGCTCAGACGTAGCCATCACACGACCTCTCGCCGGATTCGCGACTGCACCATGCGAGAAATCCTGACGGCGGAGGCGCACGCCGAATAGAGCCATTGGAATCCAAGCCCGCACAACGAACAGACAACTCGCGAAGCGTCTGCCGTGCGCGTCGGCGCTGCGCTCAGCGCAGAGTGAGCTCGCGCCGGTAGACGCGGGCCGGCCCGAGGGCGGCCAGCTTGTCGGCGATAGCCCGGAAGGCCCGCGCCGTCTCGCTCTCCGGGTCGACCGCAGTGACCGGGTGGCCCTCGTCGCCGCCCAGTCGGACGGCGTTGACCAGCGGGACCTGACCGAGGAGTGGCACGCCGAGGTCGGAGGCCAGGGTGGCTCCCCCGCCCGCGCCGAAGAGCTCGTAGCGCTTGCCGTCGTCGCCGGTGAACCAACTCATGTTCTCGACCACGCCTCGCACGGACAGCTTCAGCCGGCGCGCCGCGAAGGCCGAGCGCTGGGCGACCCGCTGCGCAGCGGCCTGCGGCGTCGTCACCACGATGATCTCGGACTTCGGCATCACTTCGGCCAGGGTGAGCGCGACGTCGCCGGTACCCGGGGGCATGTCCACGAGCACGAAGTCGGGCTCACCCCAGTAGGCGTCGGTCAGGAATTGCTGGATCGCCTTGTGCAACATCGGGCCCCGCCAGATCACCGGCTGGTCGTCGGGCACGAAGTAGCCCATGGAGAGGCAGCGCACACCGTGGGCCGAGGTCGGGATGACGATGTCGCCCAGGATCACCGGGTCGTGGTCGGTGCCCAGCATCTTGGGAACCGAGAAGCCGTAGACGTCGGCGTCGAGCAGACCCACCTGATGCCCGGCCTGAGCCAACGCGATGGCGAGATTCACCGTCACGGTCGACTTGCCGACCCCGCCCTTGCCCGACGACACCCCGATGACCCGCGTCTTGGAGTCGGGGGACAGGAAGACCGGCATGGGCTCGGCCGGGGCGTGCCCGTGGCCACCGTGGCCGTGTCCATGACCGTCATCGTCATCGTCGGTCTCGAGTGCGTCGACATCGGCGACGCCGAGCATGTCGGCCCGCAGTCGCCGGCGCAGGTCCATGCGCTCTTGCTCGTTCATCACGACGAATTCGAGCCCGACCTCCTCGACACCGGGAACCGCCAAGGCCACCCGGTGGATCTCGTCGGCCAGCTCGTCCATGCCCGGCCAGGCGGCCACGGGGAGGGCAACGTCGATGAGGACACGGCGCCGGCGTGGGCGCACCAGGCGCACGAGGCCGAGATCGCCGAGGGTCCGCCCCAGCTCGGGGTCGATGACCGCGTTGACCGCGGCCTCGAGCTGCAACTGATCTACTGCCATGCACTCCCTCGTCTCGGGTGGGATCCGGGCCGGGACTTGCACGTTCCTTCCCGCGTCACCCCAGCTGGGCGGGGCATCCCTCGGTAGACTACCTACCGTGAGCACAGCTCCGAGCACGGTGGAGTCCGAACGATCGACCGGACCAGACGATGGCCGCTTCAGTGCTGCGGTCGCCGCGGTGGCAGCGGCCTTCGGGGATCCGACGCGCCGGGACATCTTCCTCCACGTCCGGGCCGAGCCCGGGGTCACGGCCACCGAGGCGGCCTCTGCCTTCTCGCTGCATCCCAACGTGGCCCGGCATCACCTCCAGCGCCTGGTCGACGGCGGCTACGTCCGCGTCGAGACCGGGCGCAACCCGTCGGGGGCGGGGCGCCCGTCCAAGCGCTACTTCTGCGTCGAGGAGGAGCTGTCGCTCGGCGTCATGCAACGTCGCGACGACCTGCTCATGCGACTGCTCGGCGAAGCCATGCGCCGGCTCGGCGCGGACGAGGCCGAGGAGATGGCGGCACTGGTCGGCGAGGAGTACGGGCGGTCGCTCGCCTCGCGCATGACGCCGGGCGAAGGACAACGCACCGTGCGCGCCGCCATGCACGTCGTGGCGGAGACGCTGACGGCGCACGGCTTCGCGGCGCATGCCGAGGACCGGGGCGAGACGACGGCCGTCGTGGCCGAGCAGTGCCCCTTCGGCGACGCCAGCAGCACCAACCCGGTTCTTTCCGCGGTCGACCGGGGCATGGTCAAGGGCCTGCTGGCCGGGTTGTGCGGCGACGGGTCGCGCCACGCGCTGCCGGTCATCCTGTCATCGCGCGCTCGCGGTGACGACACCTGCGCCGCCTCCGCCTGAGCTCCGACGCTCCGTGGCCCGCGCCTACCTCGATCACGCCAGCACGACGCCGCCCCGCCCTCAGGCGCTGGCCGCGCTCCTGACCGACTGGAGTGCCTTGCCCGCGGCCGATCCCGGACGCCTCCACGAGGAGGCCCGTGTGGTCCGCGACCGGCTCGAGCTGGCCCGTCAGCAGGTGGCCGACCTTCTCGGAGTCACGCCGCGCCAGGTCGTCTTCACGTCCGGCGGGACCGAGTCGATCAACGCCGCGGTCTGGGGCGCCACCCGGGCCCACCCGGGCGCGCCGGTACTCTGCGCCGCGGTGGAGCACTCGGCCGTGCGTGATGCTTCGGCGCGCGCCGCGCCGACCGAGTCCATTGCCGTCGACGCCGCCGGCCGGCTCGTCGTCGACGCCTTGCGGGCCCGGCTCGAGGACGGGGCCCAACCGCGGCCTGCACTGGTGCACTGCCAGTGGGCCAACCACGAGGTCGGGAGCCTCCAACCCGTCCACGACGTCGTGGCCCTGTGCCACGAACTCGACGTCGCGGTCCACGTCGACGCCGCCGCGGCGTGTGGGCATGTGCCCATGGACCTGGCCGCGCTCGAGGCCGACCTGGTCAGCGTCAGTGCGCACAAGCTCGGGGGCGTACCGGGGGCCGGGGCGATGATCGTGCGGCGGGGCAGCCGCTTCGACCCGCTGCTCGTCGGCGGTGAGCAGGAACGGGGCCGCCGAGCCGGCCTCGAAGCCCTTCCGGCCCTGCTGGCCTTCGGGGCGGCGGCGGCGGCCCTGCACGAAGACGGCCAGCGGATGATCGTGACGGAGGAGGCGACGGCCCGGCTCCAGGTCGAGGGGATGGTCGAGGCAGCCAGCGTCGTCGAGGGGGTCGGGGTGATCGGCCCGCCGGCCATGGAGCGGCTGCCCCACCTGGTCTGCCTGGGGGTAGCGGGCGTGGAGGCCGAGCCCGTCCTCATCGGGCTCGATCGGGCCGGCGTCGCCGTCCACTCGGGATCCGCCTGCTCGTCGGAGAGCATCGAGCCGTCACCCGTGCTCGAGGCCATGGGCGCCGACCCCAGCCATTCGCTGCGCCTCAGCGTGGGCTGGACGACCACGGACGCGGACTGCGACGCCTTCGCCGCGACCTTCCCGAGCGTCGTGGCCGACCTGCGCGCCTTACGGAGCTGAGGTGGACGTGGTCGACGGTGACGGCACGCTGAAGGCCGGCGGTAGGGGTTGCCCCACCGCCTGGTAGGAGGGCGCCACGTCGGCCGACACCTTGGCCGTCTGCGCCACTGGAGCGCCGTCCGCCAAGTAGTCGTTGAACTGCTCGACCGCCCCCGCATAGTTGTGGTCCTGGTTGGCCAGCACGAGGCCGTAGAAGAGGTGACCCTGGGGGTTGCTCGGCGAGAGGTGCACCGCCCTCTCGATCTCCGCCCGCCCGATCTTCACGAGGTTCGCCACGTGGGACTTCGAGCCGATGTTCCACTGCAGGTACCCGGCATAGGCCAGCGCGTTGGGGTCGGACGGATCCTCGGAGAGAACCTTGTCGTAGAGGTTGAGGGCCGTGCCGACGTCGCCGCGGTTGTTCGCCTGTAGGGCCTCTTCCAGTTGCTGCTCAATCTGTTGCTGCCCGGACTGCGTGATGCTGCCGGACAACGGTTGACCCGGCTGCGCAGACTGAAGGAAGTGGGTCAGGAGCAAGACCGCGCCCAACACGATGAGGAGGCAACACGCCACGATGGCCAACTTGCGCCAGGTCGCCATGGGGGCACGAGGTGGGACCGTTTCGGGCGTGCCCTCGGCCTCGGCCGGCTCGGCTCCCTTCCCCTCCCCTTCCGGAGGCCGCGCGGTGGCGGTCGCCGGGCCGAGGGCCGCGAGCTCGGACTCCACCTCGGCCAGCCGGGCGCTGTCGCGGGCGACCAGGACCGCGTGGTCCTCGTCGGAGAGGTCGCCCGCCTCGTGCTCGCGGGCGGCGTCCTCGAGCGAACGGAGCAGGAACTCGCGCTGGTCGCTCAGGAACCAGCGCTCATCGGACCGGTCCTCCACGGGGTGCTCGACAGTCACGCCGACACCTCTTCCTCGCTGCGTTCCGCCTGCTTCAGCTCGCCGAAGTCGCGGCTGCGGCGCCAGAAGAGCACGGCCACGCCGCCGAGCGCACCGACCAGGACGATGATGGGCACGATCCACAACACCGGGATACCGCCGGCGTCGGGCGGCGTGAGCAGCACCGTCTGGCCGTACTCGGACACCAGGGTCCGGTCGATGTCGGCGGTGGAGGCACCCGCCGCCACCATGCTCTCGATCTGGTGGCGCGCCGCGATGGCGCTGGTCTCGTTGGACTGGGCGACCGAGAGGTCTTCGCACGAGGGACAACGAACGTCGGCCTCGATCGCCGCGGCCCGCTGAGCCGAGGACTCGGGCGCCGACTCGAGGACGCCACTGCCGATGATCAGGGCCACGGCGAGAACGGCCAGCGGGAGGACGACCCGGACCCAGAGCGGAAACTGACGAATGCGCATCGGATCAGCCCCGGGACGAGCGGGCCGCGGAGTGCCGCGCCTTTTGGAGAGAGGTGTCGAGATTCTTCTGGGTGGCCGGGCCCTCGAGAACGGCGGCCACCCGGCCCGCCGGATCGATGACGAAGGTCGTGGGCGGTGCGGTCACCCCGTAGTGCTCGGCGATGGCGCCCCCGGGGTCGGCGATGGCCGGCCACAGGTCGCCGTTCTGCTTCAAGAAGCCCTTCGCGGTCGAGGTGGTGTCGTGGAACACGACGCTCACCATGTCCGCGCCGCCCGAGGCCCGACTCTGCTGGAAATGGAAACGCGAGAGGTCGGGCGCCTCTTGCTGGCAGGGGATGCACCAGCTGGCGAAGAAATTCAGCACGACGTAGTGACCCCGCAGCGAGTGGAGTGACACCGGCGTCCCGTTGGTCAGGCTCGCCCCCGAGAAGGCCGGCGCGGCCTGACCCTGGAGCGGGCTCTGCACTTCGGTCGCCTCCTGGGGCGTGCGGGTGGCCAGGACGATGCCCACCACGACGAGGACGAGGAGGACAGCGCCGGCCAACCAGCGGGCCAGGTGCCCCCGCCGGCGCCCGCTCATGCCGGGCCGGCCGGGCGGGCGGCCAGGACGCCGACCGGTTCGGGCGTCTTCTCGTGGTCCTCGGTCCGCTCGCCTCGCGGCTGCGCCGGGACGTCGGTGACCATGGGCGAAGGGGCCGAGACGGGATCCGTCGCCCGACGGCGGGTGCCGGGGACCAAGGCCAGCAACCCGCCGAGACCGATGAGCAGTCCCCCGGCCCACAGCCAGGCCACCAGCGGCTCGATCACCACGCCGATGGCCACCGAGCCCGCCGGGAGGTTGTCGATCGGCGAGCTGCCCGAGATGGCCCCGAGGCCACCGACCGCGTCGAAGGTCAGGTAGATGTCGCCGGTGAAGCCGGAGTCGATGGCGGGCGTGCCCACCACCGAGAGGGCGCTCCCGAAGCTGGTCGTGGCCGGCGCGAACACGGTGCCGTCGACCTTCACCAAGGCCTCCTGCGCCGTGCGTGAGGGTGAGGTCACCGTGCGGACGCCCTCGAAGGCGAAGGTGTGCCCGTCATAGGTCACGACGGTGCCTTGGTGGAGGGCCAGCTCCGCCTGGTGTCGGTACGACGTGGCCGCGATGACGCCCACGGCGAGGAGCACGACGCCGAGATGGACGACCATGCCGCCGTTGGCCCGGCCGACCAGGCCGCGCCACCAGCCGACGTGACGGGTGTGCGCGCCGCGCACCGAGAGCAGCAGGGCCCGGCCGGCCGTCGCCGCGGCCATGGCGCCGAGCCCGAAGCCGATCAGTGTGGCGAAGCCCCGGAGCCCGAAGGCCACGCACAGCACGACGGTGCCGACGCCGATCCACACCGGTATGGCCAGTCGCTGCCACAGGACCTGACCGCTCATTTTGCGCCAGCTCAGCACCGGCGCCACCGCCATGAGGAAGAGCAGCATCAGGCCGGCCGGGACGGCGACCGTGTTGAAGAAGGGTGCGCCGACGGTCACCTGCTGCTGGGTCAGCGCGTCGTAGAGCAGCGGGTAGAGGGTGCCGAGCAGCACGACGAAGGCGAACCCGACGAAGACCACGTTGTTCAACAAGAACGCGCCCTCCCGCCCGAGCGGCGCGTCGATCCCGCCCGGCGAACGCAGGCGGTCACCGCGCCAGGCGATGAGCCCGAACCCGCCGATGACCACCACGAAGAAGAACCCGATCAGCAAGGGCCCGATCGTCGACTCCGAGAACGAGTGGACCGAGGTGATGACGCCCGAGCGGGTGAGGAAGGTGCCGAGGATGGTGAGGGCGAAGGTGGCGATGGAGAGCGAGAGGTTCCACACCCGCATCAGGCCGCGCCGCTCCTGCACCAGCACCGAGTGGAGGTAGGCCGTCCCGCACAGCCACGGGAGCAAGGCGGCGTTCTCTACCGGGTCCCAGCCCCAGAAGCCGCCCCAGCCGAGCACCTGGTAGGACCACCAGGCCCCGAGGACGATGCCGACGGAGAGGAAGGTGAAGGCCACCAGCGTCCAGCGCCGGCACTCGATCTGCCAGCGATCCCCCACCCGTCCCGTCGCCAGCATGCCGATGGCGAAGGCGAAGGGCACGGTGAAGGTGACGAAGCCGATGTAGAGCAGCGGCGGGTGGATGGCCACGAGGGGGTTGTCCTGGAGGAGCGAGTTCGGGCCGAGACCCTGGGTCGCGCCGGGCGCGGTCTGGAAGGGGTTGGACGGGCTGGTCATGAGCCCGAAGAAGAAGGCCGACACGACGTAGAGGACGAGGGTGGCCCAGCGGATGACCGGGTCGGCAGCCTGACGCCGGTAGCGCAGTACGAAGAGCGTCGAGATGACGGCGAGCACGAAGCCCCACAACAGGATGGAACCCGCCAGCGCCGACCACATGCCGGTGATGGAATAGAGCAGCGGCGTCACCGTGCTGTTGTTCTGGGCCACGAAGACGATGGCGAAGTCGTGGGTGAGCAGGGCGCGCTCCATGGCGATCACGGCCAGCAGCGCGCCGACCAGCACGACCACGGCGAACCAACGGCCGTCGATCGCACCGAGGCCGCGGCGCTGCGCCGTCGCCGACGGCGCCACCCCGTTCACGCCACCCGCACGATCGACACCATCCGTCCCGGCACGTACGGGCGCGGCCGCGCTCGCCAGGGCATCGGCGTGGCGGTGGGTGACGAGGCCGTAGGCGATCACCACCGCCCCGCACACACTGGCCGCCAAGGCCAGCCACACCCCGATGGTGCCGAGATGCGCGTCGAGCATCAGCAGACCGGTCCGGCCGACGTCACCTTGACCCGGTTGGGGTACTGGGCGCTGTAGGTCGACGAGTGCTTGACCATGATGGTGTTGGACTCGAAGGCGGTCGACGTGTTCGACGCGAAGTGGCCCACCACCACGACGGGGATGCGGCCCTGGAAGAGCGCGGGCGGGCTACCCATGTTCGTGACGTGCACGGACTTGGCGCCCTGGCAGACCACGAAGTTCGTCCCGGTGTCGGTGGCATGGATGGATCCGGGGACGACGGTGCCCTCGAGGCGGAAGGTCTGCGTCCCGAGCGAGGTCTTGTGGGCCAAGGCCTGGTCGACGGTATCGAAGTAGTCGAGCGAGCTCCCCAGGCCCTCGACGAGGAGGAAGACCAGGGCCACCACCAGCAGGGCGAAGACCACGAGCACGCGGCGACTCATCTTGCGTCGCTTGGCCGGCGGTAGGGCCGGTCCCCGGTTGACCTCGGACGGCGGCGGGGAGGGAGGGGTGGGCTCGGTGGTGGTGTCGGTCACGACCGCTCGCCGGGGACCGCCGCACCATCACGTTCGCCGGCCTGGCCCTCGGCGGCGCGCAGCGCCCGCTCCCAACGGCGGCGGCGCAGGACCAAGCTGATGGCGTAGAGGAACGAACCCCCGATGGCGACGGCGTAGCCGGCGTCGACGTAACTCACGCCGAACCTCCGTCGACCGGTCCCCGAGGGTCGGGCGAAGCCGCCGGGCGGGCCGGGCCCTCCGGAGCCGTCGACCCAACCGGGGCGCCCGCACCGACCAGGTCGGTGTCCTCGCTCCAACGCTCGGCCAGCGACACCTCGAGCTCCTGGTCCCCCACGGCGTCCTCGAGCACCTCGATCCGGTATCGCATCGCCAACAGCCACACGAAGATCAGCGAGAAGGCCACGAAGCTCAGCAACATCGTCCAGAGCATGGAGCCGTGGACGTGGAGGTTGAAGCCGGGATCGAGAATGGTCCCGCCCTGATGCAGCGTGTTCCACCAGTCGACCGAGAAGTGCACGATGGGCACGTCCACGGCGATCAGGATCGCGGCGACGGCGCAGCGGCGGGCGCGGATGTGCGGATCGGCCGGGACCCGACGCAGTGCGAGGTAGCCGATCTCGAGGATGAGCAACAACGCGGTCGAGGTCAGCCGGGCGTCCCATGTCCACCAGACGCCCCACACCGGGCGGCCCCAGAGCGAGCCGGTGATCAACGTGAAGGCGGAGAACACGGCCCCGACCTCGATCGCGCTGGCGGCCAGACGGTCCCAGAAGAACGAGCGCGTGCGCGGCCAGAGGTAGAGCAGGCTGCCGGCCAGGGCGACGCCACCGGCCCAGTAGAGCGCGACGGTGGCGACGGCGGGATGGATGTAGAGCAGCCGAGCCAGATTGCCTTGCACGACATCCGGCGGGGTCACCCACAAGCCGAGCCAGACAGTGAGCGCCGTCGTCACGACGGCCAACACGCCGACGACGGTCAGCCAACGCGGATGCCACGACGTGGCCACGGGGGCCGAACCCGACGCCGAGACATACCCCGACGCCGCACCGTGGGACCCGCCGGCGGGCAGACCGGTCACGCTCTTGTCATCCACCGCGGTCATGCCGTCTCCTGGAGCGGTCCGTACAGGACGATGCCGATCACGAAGTAGATGACCGCGAACGGCACGAGGATCTTCAGCCACTGCTCACCCGACGACACGCTGCCGCCGAGTGCGGCCTCCCAGACCTTGGACCCGGCGAGCAGCACCGGGGCGAGCACGGGGAGCACGAGCAGAGGCAGGAGCGTGTCGCGCACGCGCAGGCCGGCCGAGAGTGCGCCGTAGAGCACTCCGGCGCACGCCAGTCCGACCGTGGCCAGCAGGCAGGCCACCACGGCCAACCAGACGGTGTGCACCCGCACGTCGAAGAGGAAGGTCACGCCGGCCCAGAGCACGACCTGGAGGGCCAGCAGCTGCAGGCCCACCGCTGACGCCTTGCCGAGGAAGACGCCGGCGGGGTCGATCCCCGAGAGCCGCAGGCCGTCCCGGGTGCCCTCGCCCGACTCCACCGCCACGCTCCGCTGGATGGCCAACACGGTCGAGAACAGGAGGGCCACCCAGAAGATGCCGGGGGCGGCGTGCTGCAGGGAGGCCTGGTCCGGGCCGATGGCGAAGGCCAGCAACACGAGCACGAGGAGCGCGAAGGGGACGATCTGCCACACGGCCACCCGCGAGCGAGCCTCGATGCGCAGGTCCTTGCCCGCCACCAGGACGGCGTCATGCAACATAGGAAGCCTCCGCCGAATCGGTGCCCGCCGAACCAGATCCCGTCGCACCTGATTCCGTCGTACCTGATTCCGTCGCACCTGATCCCGTCGCGGCAGGGACCTGGTCGCCGGTGGGCACCGCGGTCAGGCCGGCGCGCCGGCCGCCTTCCTTCTCGTCGTTGACCCGGCCGCCCTTCTCCTCGCCGGTGACCCGGCCGCCGCCCATCGTGACGACGCGGTCGGCCAGCGGGACCGAGAGCTGGGGCTCGTGCGAGGACAGCAGCACCGAGGCGCCGTCGGCCACCGCCTCACCGATCAACTGGCCGAGGAGTTGGCGCGAAGGCGCATCGAGCCCGGCGTGCGGCTCGTCGAGCAGCCAGAGCGCGGGCCGGCGGGCCAACAGCGCGGCCAGGGCGACCCGGCGGCGCTGGCCGGCCGAGAGCCGGCCGGTGGGGGTGGTGCGCAGGCGGCCGGTCAGACCGACCCGGACCAGGGCCTCGTCGGCTCGCTCGGCCGGCAGGCCGAGCGCCCGTACGGCAAAACGGACGTTCTCCGCCGCGGTGAGGTCGTCGTAGAGCGGGGCGGCGTGTCCCAAAAGGCCGACGTAGCGCCGGACCGCCGTGTGGTCCGCGGTGAGGTCGACCCCGAGCACGCGGGCCTCGCCCGACGTGACGGGCAAAAGCCCAGCACAGGCACGCAGGAGACTGGTCTTGCCGGCCCCGTTCGCCCCCACGACGACGGCGACCTCACCCTGTTCGAGAGAGAGATCGACCCCGGCAAGGGCGGGGAAGCGGCCGGCGAGAGCGACAGCGGCACGGAGTAGGACAACAGGGGCCATGGCCTTCGCCACCATGGTAGGGGGGGTAGGGGCAGGGGTTCCAAGCGGGGTCAGGCCCCCGAGCGGCCCCGGCGGGTGTCCCGGGCGGGGACGCCGCTGCTCAGCGCATGTGGGCCAGGGCCTCAATGGGCTCGAGGGAGGTCGACGTCTGGCCGGCCAGCTCGGCCCGGGCGAAGGCGCACAGCGCCCGCTCATGCGCCACCAGCAGCTCAGAGATCTCGCGTTCGGCCGGGTTCAGCTCGCCGACTCGCTGGTAGAGGGGGATGTACTGCGAGGTGATCGGCTCGAAGGAGACCATCAGCGCCTCCCAGCCCATGGCGGCGGCGTCGGGCACGAGGGCGGCAGCCGTGCTGAGGATCTCGGGATCGGGCGCGGTGTCGACGCCGGCCCGGACCAGGGCGGGGGCGGCGGCCTCCTTGGTGCGACGCTCGAGCTCGGACAGGACGCGCATCTTGGCGGCGTGATCCTCGTCATTCAGCTGCTCGGCGATGCCACGGAACAGCGCCTCACCCAGCACCTCGCCCTGGTAGGCCTTGACCAGGATCTCCTGGAGGGAGTCCTCGGGGCCGAAGATCGGGACGAACGCGGCTGCGCCGCCGCCGTTCGTGTCGGTGGCTGCGCCTGCTGCGGTGGTGGTGTTCGTGTTCGTGTCCGTCACGACAACGACGCTACCCCTGGGCCGTGCTCGGCGCTCAGGCGTTCGGGCGTTGGGCGTGGTGGTCCGTGTCGGGCCGTTCGCACCCTGTCGCCCCGAAGCGGGACGGCGCGACCTCGGTAGTCTGCGTCGCGCCGATGGCGACCGTCCTGATGCCGATTCCGGCCCGCGACTTCGACCCCACCGAGGTCGCGGTGACCTGGCAGGTCCTGACCGGGGCCGGCCACCGGGTCGTCTTCACCACCCCTTCGGGCCAACCCGGCGCGGCCGACGAGCTCATGGTGACGGGACGCGGGCTCGATCCCTGGGGCTTGATCCCGGGAATGCGCAACCTGACCGTGGTCGGTCGCGTCCTCCGGGCCGACGCCGCCGCACGAGCCGCCTACGCCGCGCTCGAGTCCGACGACGCGTTCGGGGCGCCCTTGCCCTGGGGAACGGCGCGGCGCAGCGCGTACGACGCGCTGGTGCTCCCGGGAGGACACCGGGCCCGGGGGATGCGCGACTACCTCGAGAGCCTGGAGGTGCAGCAGATGGTGATCGATGCCTTCGCCGCCGACAAGCCCGTCGGCGCCATCTGTCACGGGGTGCTCGTGGCGGCTCGGGCCGTCGATCCCCGGACGGAGCGCTCCGTGCTGTACGGCCGCGCCACGACGGCCCTGACGTGGTCGCTGGAGGACAAGGCCTGGGGCATCGCCCGCTGGACGCGCTTCTGGGACGCCAACTACTACCGCACGTACATGGAGGAGCCCGGCCAACGCGCCGGTTACATGTCGGTCCAGCAAGAGGTGACGCGCGCCCTGGCCGAACCCTCCGACTTCAAGGACGTGACCAAGGGCACGCCGGACTGGCGGCGCAAGTCGAGCGGACGGGCACGCGACACACCAACGGATTCGCGTCCGGCCTTCGTCGTTCGTGACGGCGCCTACGTCTCGGCGCGTTGGCCCGGGGACGTGTTCACGTTCGCCCGGACGTTCACCGAAGTCCTGGCTGAGCGCAGGTCGTAGGTCGGAACTGGCCCCGCCGGGCCGACCGGCCGGGGGCCCGGTCAGCGGCCCGCCGGCACCACTTCGGGTCCGAGCACCACCGAGCGCGCCACCTGGATGCGGTTACGCCCCGACTCCTTGGCCACGTAGAGCGCCTCGTCGGCCGACTCGATGACGTCGAGGGCCGAGGCGGTGGAACCCGGTGCCCACGTGGCCACGCCGCCACTCACCGTCGCCACCGGCGGGTCCGACGGCCGGGCCTCGTGCCGGATGCCCGCGTCGAGCACCGCCTGGCGGACGCGCTCACTGGCGGCGAACAACGAGTTCACCGGGTCGCAGTCCTGCACCAGGAGCAAGAACTCCTCCCCGCCGAAGCGGTAACAGGCCTCGCTGGCCCGGATGACCAGCTCGATCCTCGAGGCAATCCGGCGCAGGGCCTCGTCGCCGGCGATGTGCCCGTAGTGGTCGTTGTACAGCTTGAAATGGTCGATGTCGAAGAGCGCTACGCCGTAGCTGCGGTTGACCCGGACCGCCCGGGCGTGGATGCGGGCGAGGTCCTCCTCCATGCGGCGGCGGTTCCCGAGGCCGGTCAGCTCGTCGGTCCTGGACTGCTCGAGGAGGTCCAGGTTCACGCGCTCGAGCTCGGACTGCGTCGCGGCCAACTTCGAGTGCAGGGCCGTGACCCGCTCCGCCACCACCAACCGCGTCTGGACGGCGAGGGTGTCCACCGGCTTGGTCAGGAAGTCGTCGGCGCCCGAGTTCATCCCCTCGAGCACGCGCTCGGGGTAGTCGAGGCCGGTGGTCAGGACGACGTAGATGTACCCGCCGTCGAGCTCCTCGCGGACCCGACGACAGAGCTCCGGTCCGTCGACGCCCGGCATCATCCAGTCGGTGAGGAGGACGTCGACGCCCCCCTGGCACAGCAGCTCCCAGGCCAGGGACCCGTCCTCGGCCACCAGGCATTCGTGGCCGAGCCGCGACACCATGGCCTTGAGCAGGATGCGGCTCGTGGGGTCGTCGTCGGCGATGAGCACGCGCATGTCAGGACCCCGCCGTCAGGAGCTGGAGGGCGTCTTGGACGCGGGCGAACTCGCGGTCGGCGCGCTCCATGAGGCCGCTGGCCTCATGGAGCTCTTCGGCCCGGGCCGAGGTCTCGAGCGCGGCGCACAACTCGACCATGGCGCTGGCGCCCACATTGGCGCTGGCCCCCTTCAAGGTGTGAGCGGCGCGCTCGAGGGACTCGACGTCGCCCTCGGTGAGCACCCGGCGCAGCTCGTGCAAACCCTTCTCGCCGTGGGTCAGGTATTCCTCGACGATCTCGCCCAGGGTCTCCCCCTCGCCCCCGTCGAGGCTCAGCAGCAGCTCGATCTGTGTGCGGTCGAGCGGGTCGGAACCGGCGCGGCCGGACTCGGCTGGGCCGGCCGGTTCAGGCGAGGCGAAGCCACTCGCGCTCTGCCGCTCGGGCCTCGCGCCCACCGTCCAGCGCCGCAGCACTTCGGACACCGCCTCGAGCCGGACCGGTTTCGAAATGAAGTCGTCCATGCCGGCGGCCAGGCAGGTCTGGCGGTCACCCTCCATGGCCGCGGCCGTCATGGCAATGATCGGCGTGTGGCGCTCGAGGCCCTCGATCTCCCGGATGGCCGCAGTGGCCTGGTAGCCGTCCATCTCGGGCATCTGGCAGTCCATGAGGATGGCGTCGTAGTCAGCCGTTCGCACCGCCTCGACCGCTTCGAGCCCGTTGTTGGCGATCTCGAACGTGTAGCCCAACTTGGTCAGCACCTTGGAGCCGACCATCTGGTTCACCTGGTTGTCCTCGACGAGCAGGATCGAGCCGAGGATCTCAGGCGAACCTTGCGCCGAGGCCGGTGCGGCGGCCGGTGCGTGCTCGGCGCCGCCGTGCAGACTCGTGATGAGGCAGTCGAACAGCTCCGAGGCCCGGACGGGCTTGGTCAGGCTCGCCGCGAAGCCGGTGAGGTGCGAGCGCGCCGGTTCGAGGTGGTGTCCCGACGAGCTGAGCAGGAAGAGGACGGTGTCGCTGGTGGCCGGATCGGCCTTGAGGGCACGGGCCAGCTCGATGCCGTCCATCCCCGGCATGTTGAGATCGATCACGGCCAGGTCGAAGGCACCGGCGCCGGCCGCGGCGTCGGCGGCCATCTGCAGGGCCTCGTAGCCCTGCGTGGCCTCCAGCGCATCGACACCCCAGGAGACCAGCTGCTGGCGCAGGATCCTCCGATTGGTCGCGTTGTCATCGACGATGAGGGCCCGCTGGCCCGAGAGCGTGCGCGGCGCGGGACCGATGGTGTCAGCCGACCTGTCCTCGGAGCGACCGAACGACACCTCGAACCAAAAGGTCGAGCCGGTCCCCGGTGCGCTCGAGAAGCCGATGTGGCCACCCATCAGCTCGACCAGCTGCCGGCAAATGGTCAGTCCGAGACCGGTCCCCCCGAACTTGCGTGTGGTCGACGAGTCGGCCTGGGAGAAGGGGCTGAAGAGCCGCTCCGCTTCGGCCTCGTCGATGCCGATGCCCGTATCGGTCACCTCGAAGCGGAGGGCGACGCGGGCGGCATTCTCGCGGAGCACGCGCAGGCGGATCACGACCTCGCCCTCGGCGGTGAACTTCACCGCGTTGGAGCCGAAGTTCAACAGGACCTGCTGCACCCTCGTCTCGTCGCCCACCAGCGCGGCGGGAACCTCGGGCTCGACGTCGACCAGCAACTCGATCCCCTTGCCATGAGCTGATCCGGCCAGAATGCGACCGACGTCGTCCACCACCCGGCGGACATCGAACGTCGCTTCCTCGATCTCGAGCTTGCCTGCTTCGATCTTCGAGAAGTCCAAGATGTCGTTGATGATCACGAGGAGGCTCTCGGCCGAGAGCTTCACGCCCGAGGCCAACTCGAGCTGCTCGCCGTCGAGGTCCGTCTCCAGCAGAAGATCCGTGAGGCCGATCACGCCGTTCATGGGGGTCCGGATCTCGTGGCTCATCATGGACACGAACTCGGACTTGGTCTTCGACGCCACCAGTGCAGCATCACGGGCCGCGACGAGGTCCTCGGCCTGGCGGCGCGCCTCGGTCACGTCGAACCCGTTCAGGACGTAGCCGTTGACCGAGGGGTCCTCGAGCAGGTTGGTGGCCGTCCAGGAAATGGTTCGCCATGTCCCGCCGGCGTGCAGCATGCGCGCCTCGAACGTGGCGGCTTCGTCGGCGTCGCTCGACAGGCGCAGCAGGTTCGAGACCACCAAGGCCGAATCCTCGGGGTGCACGGTGTTCGTGAGCGGTTGGTTCTCGAGGTCGGCCGGCGAATGGCCCAGCACGCGCTCGGCAGACGCGGAGGCGTAGGCGACCCGGAGATCGGCCTCGGCGACCACGATGAGGTCCCACGTCTTGTCGATCAGGGACTGGAAACGCGCCGTTCTCTGGGCGTGGGCCTCCCGCACGGCGATGGCCAGACGGACGCCCGCCGCCAGCACGGTCAACGTGGCCAGGGCGATGGTCGGCTTCGACACGTGGCCCAAGCTGGCCAGGAAGAAGAGACAGACGCTGGTGAGCGTGCCGAAGATCGGTAGCCCGAAGCCACCGATCCATTCGGTGCTCGGGTTCTTGACGGTGGCCGGCAGTAGCCAGGCACCCAACGCGAGGAGCGTGATCGTGACAGGCCAGGCGGCGGCGTTGGCCACGTAGAAGAACCGGCCGTCGAACTGGAGGAGATTGGCCCAGTCTCCGATCGCCGCGGCGGCCATGGCCAGGCCGGCCAAGGCGAAGAAGGTCTTGAGGCCGCGAGGCAGCATCAAGAGCCCGCCCACGGCGAGGGCGACGAGCAGTACGTCACCGAGTGGGTAGATGAGATTGGTCGCCGCGGCGATGGAATGCACGCCGGTGACCCGCACGATGGTGTTGACCAAGGATGCGGTCACGGCGGCGACGGTGAACCCGGCGATCAGACCATCGAGCGTGGAGGCCACGAGAAAGCCTCGGTTGTCACGCCGGATGAGCAGAGCGAAGCTCAGGAAGCACAACGGATAGAAAGTCAGGTAGAAGGCGTCGGCCAGCGACGGCACGGCCGGCGTGGCCCCGCCCATGGACTCGAGGGTCAGGACAATGTCTCCCAAGCCCCAGGAGACGCAGGCCACACCCAGGACGAGCGGAAAGGCCCGGGCCACGAATCGGGTGTCGCGCCAGGTCGCCTCGAAGGCCCGTCCGATACACACGGCGCCGATCGCCACCTCGAAGATCGAAACGGCCCAGCCGTCGAGAAGCGTGCTGTCCGAGCCGACCGGCCGGACCACGAGCGACACCAGGTAGGCAACGACCAGTGCGGAGGCGACCCCGAGAATCCAACGGACCCGGACGGGGACCCGCCAGCCCGTCTCGTACGGCGTACCGTCTGTCTGCGGAGTGGTCCCTCCGACCGTCGCATCGATCATTTCTGTCGGTGCTCGGTTCTGCATACTCATTAGACGGCGTGCCAGTTTGATGAGTTGAGTACGTTGTGACGCGTCCGGCCAAGAATGGTCCAAACAGACCAATTTCGGCCCGGTTTGTGCCCCGTAATTTCAGTGACGGCTGAAACGTGGGAAGTTTTCAGCCATCGCTGAAGGCGTTCGGCGATACGGGGACGGCGTGTGTGTTCCCCGTCGCTCGCCGCGTCGCCGATCACGAAAATCGGCGGCGCGTCGGCGCATGCGCGCACCAAAGGAAAGGTCTTCCGCGTCAGGCCTTCGGATTCCGACTTCATCCAACGGCACGACGCCCACGCTCCATCAGCTCGTCGTCAGCCGGCCCAGACCGATGTCGTTCAGCAGCGTCGAAACGTGGTTGGAGAGCCAGCCGACGTTGTCGGTGAGCAGGAGCACGCCGAACCCGACCAGGAGAAGCCCGGCTGCCAGCTCCACCGCCCACAACCAGTGGCGGGCCCGGCCCAGCGCCGCCGTGATCCGGCCGAAGGCCAACCCGACGAGGATGAAGGGCAGGGCGAGACCGATCGAGTAGGCGAAGAGCAACAGGACGCCGCCGGCCAGCGTGCCGTTGTGACTGGCCAGACCGAGGACGACCCCCAGAACCGGACCGATGCACGGTGTCCAGGCGAAGGCGAAGGCCATCCCCATCACCGGTGCGGCCCAGCCGCCGAGCTTGGACGGCCGCACGTCGAAGCGATGCTCCCCGGTTACCCGCGAGACCAACCCCACCGTGCTCGCCCCCGCATGCACCCACACGCGTTGTGGAAGCGCGCTCAGCACCATCACCACACCGAGGAAGATGATGATGGCGCCGCTGGCGTAGACGAGTTCGATCCGGTTGTTCTTGAGCACCTGACCGATGGTCGACGCCGTGGCGCCCAGCGCGACGAAGACCACGGTGAAGCCCAGCACGAAGAGGCCGATGCCCTTGAGCACGGGGCGCAGCGCCTCGGAGGGAGTCGTGCCGTCGTCGTTGGCCTCGAGCTCGGCGGCCGAGAGGCCCGAGACCATCGAGACGTACCCGGGCACCAACGGCAGGACGCAGGGCGAGAGGAACGAGAGGATGCCGGCCCCGAAGGCGACGAGGACGCCGGCGGGATCGGCCGAGATCGCGGCGGGGACAGCGGGAGAGAGGACCGCAGCCCCCGGTTACCTGAGGCTCTTACGGATGAGGTTCATGTCGGCCTCCACCATCATGGCGACCAGGCGCTCGAAGTCGACTTCCGGCGCCCACCCGAGCACGTCGTGCGCCTTCTCGGGCTTGCCGACCAGCAGGTCGACCTCGGCCGGGCGCAGGAAGCGCTCGTCGATCACGACGTGCTGCTCCCAGTCGAGGCCGGCCGCCTCGAAGGCGAGACGACAGAGCTCGCGGACCTCGTGGGTCTCCCCCGTCGAGACCACGTAGTCGTCGGGCGCGTCCTGTTGCAGCATCAACCACATCGCTCGCACGTAGTCGGCCGCGTAGCCCCAGTCGCGCTGAGCGTCGAGGTTGCCGAGGGCCAACTTGTCGTCGAGCTTGTTGGCGATACGGGCCACCCCGTGCGTGACCTTGCGGGTGACGAACTCGAGTCCCCGGCGCGGGGACTCGTGGTTGAAGAGGATGCCCGAGGACGCATGCAGGTTGTAGCTCTCGCGGTAGTTCACCGTGATCCAGTGCCCGTACACCTTGGCCACCCCGTAGGGGCTGCGCGGGTAGAAGGGCGTCGTCTCGAGCTGCGGGACCTCGAGCACCTTGCCGAACATCTCAGAGGAGCTGGCTTGATAGAAGCGGATCTCGGGGTCGACGAAGCGGATGGCGTCGAGGAGGCGGGTAACCCCAAGGGCCGTCGTCTCCCCCGTCAGCACCGGCTGGCTGAAGCTCGTCTGCACGAAGGACTGCGCGGCCAGGTTGTAGACCTCGTCGGGACGGTGGTCGCGCAGGATGTTGATGAGCGAGACCTCGTCGAGGAGGTCACCCGCGACCAGCTCGAGCTGGTCTTGGATATGAGCGATCCGCTCGAAGTTGACGGTGCTCGTCCGCCGGACCATCCCGATGACGGTGTAGCCCTGCGTGAGCAGGAATTCGGCCAGGTAGGAGCCGTCTTGTCCGGTCACGCCGGTGATCAGAGCCCGTTTCGACATCGGGGAAAACGCTAGTCGACCCGGACGCGGCCTCAGCTTCGCCGATGACCCGCCCTACAGTGCGGCCGTGCCCACCGCCTGCCTGGTCTCGTTCCGGCTCGGTGGGGGCGACGGTGTGGCGATCGAGGCGGCCAAATGGGCCGCTGCACTGGGCGTCCTCGGCTGGAAGGTCGTCACCGTGGCCGGCTCCGGGCCGGTGGACGTGGTCGTGCCCGGACTGGCGATCGACGCCGCGGAGGCACCCAGCGCAGTCGAGGTCACGGCTGCGCTGGCGGGGGCCGACCTCGTGGTGGTCGAGAACCTGTGCTCACTGCCCCTCAACCCGGCGGCGTCGTCGGTCGTGGCGGCGGTCTGTGCCGGTCGGCCCACCGTGCTGCACCACCACGACCTGCCCTGGCAACGACCCCACCTGGCCCACCTTCCCGCGCCGCCCGACGACCCGGCCTGGGCCCACGTGACCATCAACGAGCTGAGCCGGCGCGAGCTGGCGGCGCGCGGCTTCCAACGGCGCCTCACGACGATCTACAACACGTTCGATCCCGACCCGCCCCCGGGCGACCGCGTCGGGGTGCGACGGGCCCTGGGCCTTGGCCCGTCGGATCGGGTCCTGCTCCAACCGACCCGGGCCCTGGCGCGCAAGAACGTGCCGGCGGCGGTGGCGCTGGCCGAGGCCGTGGGGGGCGTCTACTGGTTGCTGGGACCGGCGGAGGACGGCTACGGCCCCGAACTCGCCCGGGTCGTCGAGCACGCCCGCTGCCCGGTGGTTCTGGGTGAGCCGCCGGGGGGCGGCACGATCGCCGACGCCTACAGCGCCTGCGACGCCGTCCTCTTGCCCTCATCGTGGGAGGGCTTCGGCAATCCCTCCGTCGAGTCGGCCACGTACCGGAGACCGCTGGCCATCGGGCCCTACCCAGTGGCGACAGAGCTGGCCGCCTTCGGTTTTCGCTGGTTCGACGCGCTCGACCCCTCGGCCCTGGGCGGCTGGCTGGACGCCCCGGACAACTCGTTGCTCGAGCACAACCACGCCGTGGCCGCCCGCAACTTCAACGTGGCGGACCTGCCCGGGCACCTGGGCCGGGTGCTCGACACCCTGCCCGGCCTCTGAGGTGGTCGGCCGAGACCCGCGCATGGCCTTCTTGGCTCTTCGGTAACGTGAACGGCGTGGCAGGAGCGATGCAGGCCTCGGCTCGGCGGCTGACCGCAGAACAGCGGCGCGACCAATTGTTCTCGGTCGCCCTGGAGCTCTTCGCGCAGCGGGGCTACCGGGCGACGACCATGGACGACATCGCCGAGGCGGCCGGAGTGACCAAACCACTCCTCTATCAACACTTCTCGTCCAAGCGCTCGCTCTACCTCGAACTGGTCGACTCCATTGCCAAGGACCTGCTGGTGGCCATCAGCAAGGCGGTGGCCGGGGCCGACGGCCCCCGCCAGCAGGTGGAGCTGGGCTTCGCCGCCTACTTCCGCCTGGTCGTCACCCGTGAGGCGGAATTCCGCCTGCTCTACGGGCGGGACCATGCCGACGACGAGGAACTGGGCCGCGCCCTGCGGGCGGTGGAGGACGCCATTGCCGAGGCGATCGATCCACTGATCGCGGCCGGACTGGACGACGACCACCGCCGGCTCTTGGCCTACGGGATCGTGGGCCTGGCCGAGGGGGCCAGCCGGCGCTTCATTGCCCAGCGGGCCGAGACCGATTCGAGCGAGGACATCGAAGAGCAGGCCCTGCGGCTGGCCCAGCGCATGGCCGACCTGGCCTGGGCCGGGTTGCGCTCGGTGCACGCGGACTGATCCTCGACGGGTCCCGGCCGGCGGCACGGGCCGCGGTCAGAGTCGGGTGATCAAGGTCTGGCAGAGACCCCACAGTTCGTCGACCACCTTCTCGTACACGTCGCCGTCATGCCCGGCCGGGTCGAGCACATCGTCACGGTCGTCGACCTCCACCGAAGCGAGGCCGAGTGCGGCCACCCGGTCGGAGAGAGCCGGTGGGCCCGGCGCCAGGTCGACGCACAGCCGGCGCAGCATTCCCGTCTTGTCGGCGAACCCGGTGAACTGGCGGCGCACGAAGCGCACATGGTCCGCCTCCATGACGACGACGAGCTCCGCCCGGCGGAAGTCGGCCTCGTAGACCTGCCGGCTGCGATGACCACGGAAGTCGGTGTCCGCCAGCTCGGGTATGCGGGCCAGGGCGGCGCGGGTGCGCATGCCCATCGGCTGGCCGTCGATGGTGTGGGTGCCCGCGGTCACGATGTGGAGCGGATCGGGGCGGCTCTGACCCAAATGGTCGAGCATGAAGCCGGCCATGACCGAACGCGCTGCGTTGCCGGTGCAGAGCACCAGAAGGTCGGTCATCCGGCGGTGACGAGCAAGGACGGCGCGTCGACGTCGAGCGCGTGCTGCGCGTGGCGGGTCGCCGTGGTGAGGAACATGAGGTCGCCCCGCTCGGTGCGTTGCACGATCATGGAGGCGACGATGGCCATGATGAGCCCGGCGAAGGTCTCCCGACGGGCGTCGGCGCGCAGCTGCTCGACCGAGTAGTCCTGCACGCCACGCCGGCGCAAGGCCTCGTGGTAGTGGGCCAGGAGATCTGCCTCGTGGACGCGCCGGTCCTCGGTGCTCACCGAGCCGCCGATGAAGTAGGCGACGTCGGCCGCCGCGCTGCCCCAGACCAGGGTCTGCCAGTCGAGGACCACCGGCCGCGGATCGCCGGAGCGGAAGAGGAGATTGTCGAGGCGGAAGTCGCCGTGGCTGGCCGTGCGCGGCCCGCTCCGCAAGGCGACGTAGGTGGCCATGTGCGCGGCGAGCAAGCGGCAGACCTCTTGATGCTCGGGCGCCATGGTGTCGGCGTAGCGCTCGAGGAAACCGGGGAGCAAGGTCTGCACCATGACGATCAGCAGCTCGTCGGACTGAGGCGAGCCACGGTTGAGCCACTCCAGCGCGGCCAGCTCCGGGGACTCCCAACACGGGGCGTGGAGGCCGGCCATTTCGTCGAGGACGGCCGCGGCGATGTCGGGGGTGCACGCCGCCATCTGGTCGCCCTGGATACCGCCGACGATGTCCTCGAGGAGGAGCGTGAACCAGCCCGTCTCGGGTTCGATCTCCGCCACGTAGGTGAGGGGGACACGAGCGTCGACCCGGGCCGCCACCTCACGGTAGAAACGGACCTCGACTTCGTAGGCGCGCAGGGCGAGGCCGGTACCACGGCTCTGCTCGTCAGCCGAGGCGAACTTGCCCACGACCGTGGCGGGGCCGTGTTGCTCTTCGTTGCCGGCGTACCTGAGCGTGAATCGGGTCGTGTCGGCCATCTGCCCCGTGCCGATGGGCTCGGTGGTGAAGTGGTCGACCCGGGTTCCCGGCGGCACGGCACCCGCCTGGAGCAGTGCGTCCGTCAGCCACTCCGCCGTGACGTCGGCCGCGGTGTGGAGCAGGGGGACCGGGCTCATGGGGCCACGAGATTACGTGGCCGTGGTCGTGCTCGCTGCAATCCGCAGAGAAGAACGGCCTACGACATCGACGAACGCAGCACCTCAGCGGCCGACGTGCTGCAGCTGACGCCGGACCTTGGGCCTGGTGAAGACGAGATAGAAGCCACCCAGGAAGAAGGCGAGGCCGAAGAACCAGGAGATCACGATGACCACGATCCAGGCCGTCTTGTTCGACCCCGCACCGTAGAAGGCGGCCGCCGGGCGCCCAGCGGCATCGACCACGGCCCAGATGGGTACCGCGACAGCGCACAGCAGAATCACCAAGGGGATGAACAGATCGGGGCCCATCGCGATCCCCCCTTCTGAGGGTCGGCGTCTTGCCCACATCGTACTCAGCCGGGTGGGACGCCCTCCTCGGCACCCCGGACGCGCCTTCAGGCGGTCGCGGCAGTGGGGAGGGTCGGCGGATGACGCAGCACCGAGCTCCGAGTGCCCCACACCGCGAGGGCCAAGGCCCACACGGTGTAGACGCCGACGGTCCAGCGTGGCGTCGTGTGTTGGAGGAGGAGGCCGGCGACCAGTGGCGAGAGCGAGCTGATGGACAGCGAGATGGCGTTGCGCACCGACTCCGAGCGGCCGAGAAGGCGGTCCGGGGTGATGGCGATGCGGTAGCCGTTGACCACCGAATCCGTGGACGGGATGGCGAGACCAACCGGGACCAGGCCGGCGGCCAGCACGTACACCGAGGGCCAGACCAGGAACGCGGCACACGCGGTCCAGCACCAGATTTCGAGCAGGAGCACGGCCCGCACGGAGAGCACCTTGCGCAGCGAGGGCGAGACGAACGAGCCGAGCAACACGCTCACGGCGAACACCGCGGTCAGCAGGCCGAGGGCGCCGCCGCGCAATCCCTGACCCTGCCCGATGACGACGAGGCAGAAGAGGAGTCCCGGAGCCGTGAAGTTGAGCAGCCCGTAGAGGAAGCAGGTGACGCGCACGAAAGGTTGGTGCCAGATGAACTGCATGCCCTCGCGCGCCCGTTCTCGGATGCTGGCGCCGTGGTGCTCGTGCTCCTCTTGGAAACGCACCCGCATGAAGAGCAGCGAGACGGTCGAGAACGCGTAGGAGACGGCGTCGGCCACGAAGGGCAGGGAGCGGGCCACTTCGAAGAGCGTTCCTCCGATCGGCGGGCCGATGACGCGGACCGCCGCGGCGCGGCCGCTCTGGGCACCGGCCGCTTCGGGCAGCTGCTCGGTCGGGACGACGGCGCGCACCGCCCCCGGCTGGGCCGCACCGAAGATCGCAGTACCGGCACCCTCGACGAAGGCGATGCACGGGATGATCCAGAAGGGCGGGTCGAAGGCGACCAGGCTCACCGCCAGGGTGCCGATGGCGGCGGCGCGCACCGCGTCGGCAATGATCATGAGGGTGCGCCGATTGAAGTGGTCGGCGGCCACCCCGGCCGGGATGGAGAGGACGGCGAGGGGCAGCGTGCGGGCGAAGGACACCAGGCCGGCCTTGACCGCCGAGTGGGTCAAGGCAAGCGCCAGCAACGGATAGGCGATGGCGGTGGCCTGCGACCCGGCGCTCGACAGCAACTGCCCCGTCTGGAGGAGCATGAAATCGCGATTGCGCCGAAGCGGCACAGGGGGCATCCGACCGAAGCTATCGACTCAGGTGGGTGAGGCCGACATGCCGGCGCTGCAGGAGTGGCTGGGCGGACCGCCGCTCAACGACCGAGTGCGGTGGCGCAGCGACGCACGGCCCGGCTCAGGTGAATCGCTCGGCTGTCGGCTCCCCCGGGGAGGGGAATGCGCACGACGGTGTAGGCGAAGGCGATGTCATTGAACGGATCGACATAGGCGAGCGAGCCGCCGAGGCCGTCGTGCCCGAACGCCCGGTAGCTGCCCCAGGGGTGGTGGTCGCTCGGCTTCTGGAAGACGACGGCGAACCCGGTGCGGAGCGGTTGGGTCTGGGTGAGCTCCCGGCCCCAGACCTGGAGTTGGCCGACCTGCCCGATCGTCTCGTCATCGAGCAGTCGGGGCACCCCACCGACCTCGTGCTCAACGGCGGCGTACATGCCGGCGAGTCCTCGGGCACTGGCCACTGCGCCGGCGGCTGGTGTCCCGGCCCGGCGGAAGCGGGCCTCGTTGCACTCGACGTACATCGGAGGCCCGTCGACCGGGACGCTCAGTGACGCGAGGGTGCCGCGACCCAGACGCGGCATGGCGCCCGGCAGCGCCGCCAGCTCCTCGGGCGTGGGGAGCTCGACCGCCCGCACCCGATCGTCGAGCGCCTCGGGTGCGCCCAGGTAGACGTCGAGCCCGCGAGGTCCGGCGACCTCGTTGTGGAAGTACTCCCCCAACGGCACGCCCGCGATGCGGCGTACGAGCTCGTCGGCCAGCACGCCGATGGTGACACCGTGATAGGCGAATGCGCTGCCCGGCAGCCACAGCGGTCTCTGCGCGGCGAGCCGGGCGGCGAGCTCCGTGTGGCCGTACAGCTCGTCGTAGGTGTAGCCGCCATCCACACCGAGGAGCCCGGCTTGATGACTGAGCAGCTGGCGAACGGTGATCGCGGCCTTGCCCCGTTGGGCGAACTCGGGCCAGTAGGAGGCGACCGTGGCGTCGAGGTCGAGTACTCCGTCGCGCACCAGGCAGGCGACGGCCAACCCGGCCGCGCCCTTGGAACTCGAGAACACGGGGAGCAGATCGTCCAGACCGAGGACCGGACCCCAGGCGAGGTCGACGACGGTGCTCCCGTGGTGAGAGGCGCACAGCGCGCCCGAGTAGGTGGCGTCGAGTTCGGCCAGCTCCTCGAGCAGGGTCCCGACGGCGGCGAAGGCCGGGGCGACCGTTCCCCGCACGTCCACCGTCTCGCGCTTGCTGCCTCGCTCGGGCGTCATACGGGCACAGCATAAGAAGGACAGGACCGCCCGACACGGCTGGAGCCCGGTAGGCACGCAGCGTGAACAGGTGTTCCCGCCCACGTCAGGACCAGCGACGTCGCAGGCGCCTCCCTCCGGGAGCGCTGGGGACTTAGCGTGAGGCGATGGCGGCTGACGGCAACGACCGACACAAAGGTCCGGCCCATGCCCGCGGGCGGTCGCTGCCCAAGGCCAACGAGGAGCGCCTCGCCGAGCTCGGCAGGCATCTCCCGCCGCCCGGCGAGGACGAGCTCCAGATCATCGCCAGGCTCCGCGCCTCACGGCGTCGGCGGCGCCTCCTCGGCTGGGCCGCCTTCCTTGTGGTGGCCGCGCTCTGCGCCGGCGCCGTGGCGCAGTGGGTCCGGCCCATCCCCGACTCCACCATGGATGTCGCGGCGGCCACCGTTCCCGGTGCGGCCCCGACCGTGGCCTGGCCCAGCACGGGCGAGGCGGCGGTGGGCGTCGAGGGTCTCGGCCTGGTCGGTCAGATGCATGGCGCCCAATCCGTGCCGGTGGCGGGGCTGGCCCAAGTGCTCACCGCGTACGTCGTGCTCTCCGACCATCCGCTGGCGACAGGCAACGCGGAGGGACCGGCGATCCCGGTCAACCCCGACACGCTGACCTCGTACCAAACCGGACTGGCGAACCAGGAGTCCGAAGTGCCGGTCGTGGCCGGAGAGACGCTCACAGAACTTCAGGCGCTCGAGGGACTCCTGATCGACTCCGGCGGCGACATGGCGACACTGCTGGCCGACTGGGACGCGCAGAGCGTGACTGCCTTCGTCGCCAAGATGCACACCGACGCGGCGAAGCTCGGTCTCTCCTCGGCCCACATCACCGACCCGAGCGGTGTGGATCCCGGGACGACGATCAGCGCCGAGGATCTCGTCCGTCTCGGCGAGGCCGCGATGTCGATCCCAGTCTTCCGCCAGATGGTGTCGTTGGGTCAAGCGAGTGTGCCGATGACCACCGTCGTCTACAACCTGAACTTCGACCTGGGCCAGGACGGGATCATCGGAGTGAAGACCGGCTCGGACTCGAGCGCGCAGGGCTGCTACCTCTTTGCGGCGCAGCAGAGCGTTGGTGGCAAAGAGGTGACGGTGGTTGGCGCGGTACTCGGTCAGCCGGGCGGGTCACTCGGTCCGAACACGACCGCGGTGAATGCCGGCGATGCCCTGGTCAAGAGCACTTTCGCCTCGCTGCACAGCTTTACGGCCTTCACGCCGGGCCAGAAGGTGGGTGAGGTCAGCGCACCCTGGGGCGCCTCGGCCCCCTTGACGGTCACCGCACCGGTGACCGTGGTGGGCTGGCCGGGTCGGCCCGTCACCGTCACGGCGCACACGCGGTCGACCAACGGCGCCCTGCCGTTCGCCGCAGCCGTCGGGACGATCCGAACCGGCCCAGGGAGCAACGGGGCCCGCTTCACCTTGCGCACCGCAGCTCCGCTGTCGGGGCCCGGGTTTTGGTGGCGCCTGACACGCTGACGGGGCGTCCCTGCGGCAGGAACCGGGAGGGGGCAGAGCAGATCGACCGAGAGCAGCGAGATGAGAATCTCGGCCGCCGGGTGAAAGATCCGCCGGCTTCCGGCCATTTCCTGTCGGAGAGCATGTGGTGAGTCAGAACACACAAGAGCGATTTGAGCTTCTCTACCGGCAGCACGCCCGGCTTGTGCTGGCCTACGCCTTGACCAGGACGACTCGTGAGAACGCACATGACGCGACCGCCAGCACGTTTCTCGTGGCCTGGAGACGGTTCGACCACGTCCCCGATGACGCCCTGCCCTGGCTCATCGGCGTGGCGAGGCGGGTCCTCGCCGACCAGTGGCGGTCCGATCTGCGGCGAAGCGCCCTGCGCGAGCGGCTGGGGGGGCTGGCCCTCTCGAACGGCTCGAGGATCGACGACCTTCCCGAGTCGATCGTCCTGCAGAGAGTCCATCCGGAACGCTCTGGCCGGGCTTCGTCCACAGGATCGTGACCTGGTCGTTCTGACCGCATGGCACGGCTTCGACCTCGAGCAACTCGCGGTCGCCCTGGAGTGCTCGAAGCCCTTGGCCTCGCTCAGGCTGCATCGAGCACGCCGGAGGTTTGCCAGCCTCCTCGAGGCCGAACAGGACGCGCCGTCACCCGTCCGGCTCTCGGACATGCAACCCGCAAAGGAGATCCCATGAAGAAGGCGTCGATCCAAGCCATGCAGCGCCTCGAGGCGGCGAGCCCACTGGCAGCGGCTCCTCCACTCGCCGAATGGACCACGGAGGACGAGGATGCGCTGCTGGCGCAGATCCTGGCAGACCAGGTTGCGCCGTCGGAGGAATCGGAGCGTCTCGAACGCAAGGTGGCGGGCTCGGGGCCACGGGCCCGGACGGATCGGATCACCCGTCCCGTCCTCATTGGCGTCACCGCGTGCGTGGCCGGCGCGGTGGCGCTCGGTGTTGCCCTCAGCACATCAGGATCGCCGGGCGCCTTCGCGGCCTGGACAGCAAAGACGACTGTTCCTCCGGCGGCGCGACTTGCTGCGGCCACCTCGGATTGCCATGCACTCGAGAAGAGGGCGATCGATCTGGTACCCAA
Source organism: uncultured Acidimicrobiaceae bacterium (assembly GCA_963726545.1). Classification (GTDB taxonomy): domain Bacteria; phylum Actinomycetota; class Acidimicrobiia; order Acidimicrobiales; family RAAP-2; genus Bog-473. Next base: position 203,213 of record CAVSCV010000009.1, read on the forward strand.
CAGCAGTGCAGGTGAGACAGCCATTTCGCTCGGCACGTGGCGGCTGACGGACTCGCGAGGTCCCTTCGAGATGCTCGTCTACGTCGGGTCCTCCAGCGACAGCGTGTGCCTCTGGGGCCCGGGTGGAGTCTTGAGCGTCACGGGAGGTGGGGGCACGCTCCCTGCCCCGACCGATCGCTCCGTCGGCATACCCACGACCGGATTCGCCCGCCACCGCGGGTCACCGGTGACCTACGCCTACGGGAACGTCGGTTCCGAGGTCAGCGCGGTCACTCTGACGCTCACCGATGGGAAACGGGTGCAGGCCACCGTCCAGAACGGCCTCTATTCGGCATGGTGGCCCGCCCAGACCGACGTCGCGTCCGCCACGATCATGAGTTCGAGCGGAGTCTCGCACCGGCACTTCGGGAGCGTCGGTCTCGACAGCCCGGCTGGGTCAGTTGGCTGAATCGTGCTGTCGACTCGCACGCACGTCTTGGCTCCGAAGCCGTCGTCACGGAGCGGCTACTTCACGACCGCATGTCCCGGATCAGCCGCCCGGCACCGGCAGCCTCAGGACGCGACCGGGGTGGGCGTGAAACTCAAGTAGTCGTGGATTGCCTTGACTGCCGCCGAACCCTCGCCAACCGCAGTGGCCACTCGCTTCGTCGACCCGGACCGGAGGTCCCCCACGGCAAAGAGGCCCGGGTGACTGGTTTCGTACGGCAGCGGTGCACGGTCCAAAGCGGCCCAAGGCTCACCGAGGTGCTCGAGGGCCAAGGATCGATCAGTCAGCACGAAGCCATGGTCGTCAAGCGCAGCGCAGCCACACAGCCAGTCCGACTGGGGATCAGCGCCGATAAAGGAAAACAGGGCGGTGCTCGGTCGGGTCACGAGGTCGTCCTGACCTTGAATCCGCACTGCGGTCAGATCTCGGTCACCCTCGAGCTCGACGACATGGCTCGAGGTCAGGACCTCGATACGCTCATGGTCCTCGAGTCGCGAGACCAGATAACCCGACATGGTGTCGCTCAATTGCGCTCGTCGGATCACCACGGTCACCGAGCTCCCCTGGTCGGCCAGGTAGACCGCCGCCTGTCCCGCCGAGTTCCCGCCGCCCACCACGATGACCGGGTTCCCCGCACACATCCGGGCCTCGAGTTCCGTGGCGGCGTAATACACGCCCCTGGCCTCGAAGTCATTGATCCGCTCGATGTCAAGACGCCGGTAGTGCGCGCCCGTCGCGGCAATGACGGCTCGGCCCACGACTTCCGTGTCGTCCGAAAGGTGAACGATGAGATGGCCCGCTCGCTCACTCAGCCTGACGGCCTTGCACGGCGCGGTCAGCTGGGCACCGAACTTTTCGGCCTGGACGTAGCCCCGTTGGGCGAGATCGGAGCCGGAGATCCCGGTGGGGAAGCCGAAGTAGTTCTCGATCCTCGAGCTCGTGCCGGCTTGTCCGCCGGGAGCAACCATGTCGACGCCGAGCGTGCTCAGGCCTTCGGAAGCACCGTAGACGGCGGCAGCCAATCCGGACGGGCCTCCACCAACGATGATCAAGTCGAAGCAACGCCCGGGAAGTCGGTCGACGGTCAGACCGAGATACTCAGCGACGACACCGGGTGTGGCGCGCCGAAACACCTGGCCTGACGAAACGACGACCGGAAAATCCGAGGGCTCGAGGGCGAACTGTTCGACCATGATCTCCACCTGCGGGTCGCTGTCCGGGTCCAGCCACTCGTGCGGGATCCGGCTACGAGCGAGAAACTCGCGTAGTTGCAGCACCTCTGGGCAGAAACGTGAGCCGACAACTCTCGTCGCCGATCCGGCACCCGTCATGAGCTCATTCCGTCGTGCCATGAAGGCGGCCAGGATCTTGTCGCTCAGCTGCTCCTGCGTTGCCAACACGTGCCGAAGCTGGTCGGCCGGGACAGCCAGGACCTCGCCATCCTGGGCGACCCGAGCCGACACAAAGACCCGGAGACCGGTCAGGAGGTTCAGCTCACCCAAGAAGCCTCCGGGCTCCTGGGTGATGATGACCCGTTCTTCGCCATCGACGTCCAGGACAACGTCCACCGACCCGGCGAGGACGACGTAGAAGTCGTAGCCAGAGTCGCCGGCTCGATACAGGTATTCGCCCGCGCGGACCGAGCGGCGGGCGCCGAGCGACGCCAGCTGGGCAATCTCGGAGTCGTCGAGTGTCGGAACCAGCGCCACATCTACCATGGACACACCTCGATTGATGAGTCTCTCTCACGCGGGACGCTGGCAACTTACCGGAGAATGACACCGGCCCAAGCAGAGAATTTTGGCTGGTCAAACCTTTGCACCGCGAGACGTCGCGGGTGGACGACAGTCTCAGCCCAGGCGCGACCCGTCAGGCGCCTTCGGGCCATTCAGCTGAGTGGTGGGAGGAGCGACTCTTCACGAACGGTCCGCGTGACCCCGGGGATGACAACGTTCGGCTTATGGCGGCCCGAGCAAATCCCAGCGATTCCCCGCAATATCGAGAAACACGGCCACCTTGCCGTAAGACTCGGTCCGTGGCTCAGTAGCAAACTCGACGCCGGCCACCACCATGCGGTCATGGGCGCTATCGAAATCCTCCACCTGAAGGAAGAATCCGACACGACCGGCCGCCTGACTTCCCACGGACGAAATTTGGTGCTCTCCGTCGGCCTGTGCGAGCAGAATTCCTGTCTGCCCTCCGGGAGGCCGCACGACGACCCAGCGCTTTGGCCGTCCATCACCGGTCACTGACGGAGAATCTTCCACCAGGTCGAATCCGAGTTTGTCAACGAAGAACTCGATCGCAGGCTCGTACGTCGCTACGACAAGCGTGACCAGTTCTAAATGCGTCATCTGAGCAGTGTCGCACCAGAATTGCCCCTCGATCAGCCGCCATTCATCAATGCCACAATGCCGTGTGGCCGCAAGCGAGGGATCGACCTATCCCAACCTACCTGGCAAGCACGCGTTCAATGCCCTGTTCCACCCAGAAGACAACGTCGCCTACGCCCGAGCGAGTGGCGTCCTGGACGGATTTGAGGCTCCCGAGGCCGTCGTCCTCTGCTATCAGCGGTCGGTTCTCGAACACAGCAGAACCATCGAAAACCTTCTCGATGTTCCACCCACGCCCACACATCGAGGTATCTACACGCTTCCGAGCACCAATCACCGGGTCGGAGTACTCGGCGGTTTCGGCTTTGGATCTCCTGTAGCCACGCTCCTCATGGAGGACTTCATCGCTCTCGGTACAACCAAGTTCATCTCCATCGGAACGGCTGGCGCGCTTCAGAAGGAGAGCAGGATCGGAGACATCGTCGTCTGCGATCGAGCCATACGGGACGAGGGCGTATCCCACCACTATGTGCCCCCCGGAAAGTTTGCCGAACCATCGATGGCGCTGACCCGACGCCTTGCTGATGAATTTGCGGGGCGGGGAGTCGAATTCATGACGGGGTGCGCCTGGACGATCGATACCCCATACAGAGAGACAATTGAGGAGATCCATCAGTACCAGCGAGAAGGTGTTGCCTGTGTCGAGATGGAGGCGGCGGCACTCTTCTCGGTCGCCCAGTGTCGCTCTGTGCAAGTTGCGAGCGCCTTTGTCATCAGCGACCTACTCGTCGATGGAGTATGGGAACCGCACATGCGCAGCGAACAGACGGCTGCAGGTCTGAGCGCGGTGTACGACGCGGCCGTGGCGGCTCTGCTCACGTGACTCGGAATTGTCTCGGCGCAGGACCCGGGTGACCCGGCCGACTCGACAGGACGAACCGTCGGGTCGGTCGAGGCCACCGAATCCAGCACCCACATATCAACACCGATTCAAGTCACATCGTTTGGGCGGGCCCCCCCGGGACTTCCCAATCTCGATGCGACGAGCGAATCAGGGGCCGCTCATCGCCACGATCGGGGCGTTGAGATGCAAGGAACCGGTTGAACCGTAGAACCCTGCATCGCCGTAGCTGAAGATGCCGCCATCGGAAGCGACCAGCCAATATCCCCCACCGCTCGGGGATGCAGCCATGCCGACGACCGGCTTGTTCAGGTGCGTGCCACCGGTCGAACCGAAGAACTTGGCATTGCCGTACGAGAAGATGCCACCGTCAGTCGCCACCAGCCAATAGCCGGCGCCGTTGCTCGTGGCGGCCATGCCCACGATCGGGGCGTTGAGATGCAAGGAACCGGTCGAACCGAAGAACTTGGCATCGCCGTAGGAGAAGATGCCACCGTCGGATGCCACGAGCCAGTAACCCTTCCCGTCAGGAGTCGATGCCATGCCCACGATGGGCTGGTTCAGGTGGATCGACCCGGTCGAGCCAAAGAAGGCAGCGTCGCCGTAGGAGAAGATGCCACCGTCGGACGCCACCAGCCAGTAGCCCGCACCGTCTGGAGTGGAAGCCATGCCGACGATCGGTGCATTCAGGTGCAAGGCACCGGTCGAACCAAAGAACTTGGCGTCACCGAAGGAGAAGATCCCGCCGTCTCGGGCCACCGTCCAGTAACCGCCGGCATCGGGCGTATTGGCGATTCCCACGACCGGCTGGTTGATGTGGATGCCACCGGTCGAACCGCAGAAGGGCTGATTGCCGTAGGTGAAGACCCCTCCGTCGGTGGCGACGAACCGATATCCGAAGGGAGCACTCGTCGGTGCGTTACACGGGACGACGAGACCGTTGCTCAGGTCGATCGGGGCCGTGTACATGTACCGCACTGCATTGCAGCTGCCGCCGTAGTTCGTGCACGGTGCCGACCACGCCGCGTAGCCGAGCCACCACGCACCATTGGCGTCCTGGAACAGCGAACCACCACCGGGCCCATAGGCCGTGCCGTAGGTGGTCAAGAACGGAGCCGCCGGCTGGGTGCAGGGACCGAGCGCGCCGGCGCAGGTGGCCAGGGCCTCGTTGTAGCTCGTCGAGGTGAAGTTCCCGCCCGAGAAGAGAAGGTCATAGGAACCGTAGGCGGAGACCATCTGCGGGTCGTCCGTCGTGGTCTCCCAGGGAAGCTGCGGCTGGTCGACGGTGAGCAGCACGGTGGCAGCTCCGGCGAGGCCCGTCCCACTGGCGTTCAACGGAGCAGTCAGGATCTGAGACGCCGCCGCGGATCCGCCGCCGTCGTTCGTCTTCCAGACGAGGTAGGCCTTCCCGGTGGCGGGGTCGACGAAGGGGCTCGGGTCGAGCACGCCGACACCCGGTGTGCCGCAGGTGAGCGGCCCAGACGAACTGTCGGTAAAGACGGGCGGGCTGAGCGTGGAGGCCGTCGCCACCGAGATGCAGCTGAATCCGGAGTCCAAGGGATGAGGGCTCTGCGAGGCGTCGTAGAACATGACCCAGTGCCCGCCGTAGAAGAAGACGCCCGGCGACGTCTGGGTGTTAACCGTCTCCCAGGAGGGAGGGCTCGGCAATGCGCTCGAGCCGTTACCGCCCGTGTAGGGCTGCCACCCCGAAGTCGGATTGCTCGAGGTGAGCGCCTGGATGAAGTTCCCCGCCGGAGTACCGGTCGTGAACCCGTAGTACGTGCCGTTCGAGTACAGCGGATCCGGGTCACCGGCGTCGGCCGCATAGGCCGGCGACGGGGACGGCGTGAAGATGACATGGGACTGCGCCGCCGAGCGTGGAGCGGGCGTCGCGCTTGCCGCGCCCGCAGCGGAAGAGACAGCCGCTGCCACACCGACAAGCGCGAGGAGCGCGGCGGACGGGATTCGCCAGCGACGCCGGACGAGCACGGACTGGTTCCTGGCTGACGCAATGCTGTTCATAACGGAAGAGTAACCAGGGTCAACGGAGGTTGCTTGATACTCAGGCTGCACACAGTTAGCCGAAATTGCTCGCGCACTATGGACGCGGGGAGGTTTCGCTCCTAAACGACCGAGTGGATGCAGTCTGCGACTCCGATTCCACGCAGAAGTGGCGAAAGAGAACCGGGCAGAAGTGGATCCCGGTCGATGGAAGCCCCGAGACCGCCGACGCCATCACCGCCGCGGCATCGTCTAGAGGTCCCTTCCGCTCACGGGTTCGCCAGCAGCGCAACCCGCCTCAGGAGTTCAGCGACACGCCACCCGCACCCGGTGAATGTGAATTCGATGCGGCGCGCCGGATTCGTGGTCCGCTTTCGGGGTCAGGTCATGGGATGTGAGGTCTGCCAAGCCTCCGCGTCTGAGTACAAGGCCGGCAACGACAGCCCCGACGACGAAGATCAAGGCGGACCACAGAAACGTCGTCGTGTAGCTGTGAAGCACTGCTGCTTGGACGTTGGCGGGAGTCGGAACCCGACCAACCAGGTAGGACGCGGCAGCACTGGCCGCCAGAGTATTTAGCAGCGCCGTGCCGATGGATCCTCCAACCTGTTGGGCCGTATTGAGCGTGGCCGATCCGACGCCGGCGTCTTGAGGCGCTAACCCGAGGGTGCCGGTGCTGAAGGAGGGGGCGACGCTCAGGCCGAAACCGATTCCCAGCACGAGGAGATAGGGGAGCACGTGGGAGACGTAGGACGTATGCAGCCCGACCAGGTGGAGTCCGAACAGCGCTGCGGCGCACACGAGCAAGCCGATCGGCACAATCGGTTTGGGTCCGAATCGCGGCAGCAGGACGCTGTTGGATACCTGGGAGGTGGCGGCCAGTGCGGCGACCAGAGGAAGGAAAGCGATACCCGACTTCACGGGGCTATACCCCAATGTGCCCTGCAGGTAGTACGTCAAGAAGAGGAAGACACCGAAGATCCCAATACTGGCGAACAGCATGGCCAACATGGATCCGCCTCGCGTTCGACTCAGCACGACCCGCGGTGGGAGCAACGGGTACTTCGCCTTCGTCTCGTAGTAGGCGAAGACGGCAAGGAGAATTACTCCCGCCGCGAGGAACCCAATCGTGTACGGATTGTGCCAGGCCGTCGTCTCCGCGTGTGAGAAACCGAAGACGATCGAGAACAGACCGCCGCTGACCAAGAACAGACCTGGTAGGTCTACGGGATCGTGGTCCGCGCCCCGGTCGTTCTTCAACCACAGGATGGAGCCCACGGTCGCAACGCTTGCGAACACCAGATTTACATAGAGGGTGAAACGCCAGGACGCGTACGAGGTCAGAATCCCGCCGAGGAGTAGTCCCAGGGCGCCGCCCGCTCCGGCAATGGCTCCGTAGATGCCGAACGCCCGCCCGCGCTCGGCGGGGTCGGTGAAGGTTGTGGTCAAGAGAGCAAGCACCGAAGGGGCAAGGAGGGCCCCGAACGCGCCCTGCACCGTGCGGGCGATCACGAGCATTGAAAAATTGACCGAGGCTCCACCGATGGCTGAGGCCACAGCGAAGCCCACCAAGCCGATCACGAGCGCACGCTTGCGTCCGATGATGTCTCCGATCCGGCCACCGAGGAGGAGCAAGCTTCCAAAGGCAAGCGAGTACGCGGTCACGATCCACTGGCGATCGGCATTGGAAAAGTGCAGGTCGTGCTGGGCGGAGGGCAGAGCGATGTTCACAATGGTGCCGTCAAGAATGACCATCAACTGGGCGATCCCCAGGACCCCCAGAATCCACCACCGCCGGTCGTAGTTGGCCCCATCGGCAGGGGTCTCGACCGAATGCTCCATCGTCATCAAAGTGGTCATTGGATGCTCCGTCTAGGTGATTTGGAGTTGTGTCGGCTTGGACGCTCCGGTCGGCCGTGTGCAGGCGCTGCACGGAGTACATGAGATCCCTCAGCATGATCCGTTGCGTTAGTCAACAACGCGGATCCGTCGATGCCGCCGGATTCTCCGAGACTTACGTGCGCTCTCGCGTGACCGGCGCGCGCAGCGATCAGGACCCGATCGATTGCGTTGCACTTGCTTCGTCGCCCGAACAAGAGAGTCGGAGCCAAGCCTGAACCGGACACAGTGGCTCCCGCACCGTCTGAGTTTGTGACTCCCGGCCCAGTCACAGCTGGGAGAACAGTCGTGCACGATTGCTCCATCGCGTGCATTCGTTCAGCGCGGATTGGAATGACGGACCCCCGCGTCCAACATCAGACCTCGACTGACTCGGCTCAATCCCGACGTCCCGCGATCCGCTCCTGCGAAAGGTAGAGCCACGGTGACGCGGCAAGCGTGGCATACAGCCGCCGAGCCTGCAGGGACGTCGGCACCGCCGGCGTTGACTTTCCATGTCAAGTGCAATGTATGGCCGAAGACTTGTCGTGTCAAGTAAAAACCCGTCCACTGCGGCCACGACTGCTTGCCTTTCGAGGAGAAGAACCGCCTCCTCATACGGCGCGACTCTTCCCATGTCGCTTGACGCAGCAATGAATAGCTACCATCAGTCCGTGAGCGAAACCGCTGGCGCGAACGCGGAGAAGACAACCGTCAACTGGCTGACCCCCGATGAGTTGGAGTCCTGGTTGTCGGTGGTGAGACTCATGACCTGGCTTCCCTGGTCAATCGACCAGCAGCTCCAACATGACTCCGGCCTGGCGACGGTCGAGTATCAGGTCCTCGCATGCTTGTCACAGAGCCCGTCGCGCATAATGAGAATGAGCGCCCTGGCGGTGGTTACGAACGCGTCGCTATCCCGGCTCTCTCGCGTCGTCAAACGCCTCGAGGGTCGAGGCTTCGTGCGCCGCGAGCCTGATCCTGCAGACGGGCGATTCACCAACGCAATCCTCACCGACAGCGGTTTTAAAACGATCGAGAACGCCGCGCCGGCCCACGTTGCCCACGTCCGTTCCCTCGTCATCGACGTCTTGTCGACCGAACAACTGCGACGACTTGGCCAAGCTGCAGAGCGCATCTTGTCGCGCGTTGATATGACTCCGGTCACTTGAGATTCGAGGCCACAGAGGACGACGGGTTTACACCCATCGAGGAATAGAACGCTGGGGCATCTTGACGATGGTGCCCGCACCGCCATTCGTCGGAGCTGAGCCGGAAGGATCGCTGGCTTCTATGTCGTCAAATGTACGGAGCAGCGTGGATTCGGGTTGTAGAGGGAAAGAGTCGTTTCGCAACCCGAGGTCGAGCAGGTCCGCCCTCGGCCGTACGTCCTCACCGGTCGCCCTTGGATCAGTTCGGTACCGGTCACGAATCGGCGTCCAATATGGCTCTCGAACTTCGTCGCCTTCATAGTCGGTCATCTCCTTTTGCTCCGCGTCGGTGTTGGTGCCGGCCTGGCTTCCACATGTCCCCTTACGGTTCATGTGTGGCCACCGGAATCAGCGCGTGACGAGGCCGCCCGACAGCTCGCCGCGCGTCGGCGTTCTCGGAGAGCGTCACGAGACGCATCGCGACGCGGCGTTCGAGCCAGACCACGCTCAGGAGCACGTGACAGGCTGCGTTGATTGCCTGACGGTCCAACTCTGATCGGTGGGTGTTGGAGAGAGACGGTCGCTGTTCGCGAACTGGCATGGCTGACTCCTTGAGAGTGCGGGTCTTATTGCCCGTTCATAGGAGCTCGGGTTACACAGTCGGGCTGGTTGAAGCGTCTGCGTGCGACCTACGTCAAGCGAAGGTGGCCGAGGCAACGACGGCTCCCGAATCGCTCGAGAGGGTTGCGCCTTGAAGACGACTGGTGTCTACCTCGATCTTCTTCACAAGCATCCCAGAGCCGTCGTGCAGGTCAACCGTGCCTGCAGCCACCACGGAGCCGTCCTCCATCCGAAGTTCGCATTTGATCGAGCTTTGCGATGTCGGGACGTCGACCTTCATGAACACCCATCCGGGAGACCCGCCGTAGACGACGATCTGTCCGAGAGCTTCTCCATGCGACGTCTCGAAGGTCGCGGTCCGAAGTGCCTTTCCGGTGGGCACCCCGATCGCCGAAGTCGTGGTCGCCGGAGGATTTGAGGCTTCGGTCGCCACGAAGGTCCCACCGACGAGCGCCACGCTCGCGGCAACGGCGACCAAGGCGACGCGGGATCGCCGCATGCGCAGGGGCCGGATATTCTCATCGGTGACCCGCGTCTCCGCGCCCAGACTCTGCTGCAACTCGGCCACAAAGGCCTCGTCCGGAGTGGCGTCGCCTGGACGTGCCGCACGGAGTGCAATGGCCGCTCGCAGGACCTCGACGTCTTCAGGGTCGGCGCGGTAGGGCTCTGGACGTCGTCCGGCGACCAGGGCATCGATGAAGGTCGAGAGCCGTCGAGTGGTCATAGTTCCAACTCCATTCCCACCTTGGCCGCCATGCGGAGGGCCCGATGCTGGAGCACCTTGGCGTTGCTGACGCTGACGTCCATCGTGCGGGCGGCCTCCTTGATGGTGCACGCCTCGAGAAACCGAAGCTCGAGGATCCGTCGATACCGTTCGGGGAGGGCGGCCAGGATTTTGCCGGCTCGTTGCGGGGCGTCGCTCAGTGGCTCGGGTCCCGATTTCTCGGTGAGCGCGTCAAGATCTGTTTCTGGATCGATGGTGGTCACAGACACGCCCAGGGTCCGGCGCCAGTGGGACGCCAGGACAGTCTGAGCGGTCACGAGGAGATACGACCGCACCTCGCCCTTCGACGAAGCCAGGCGCAGCGGACCCAGAGCCGTCCGGAAGACCTCGGAAGTGAGGTCCTCAGCGTCCGGTCGGTTTCCGACTCGTGCGTACATCAGGCGGTAGAGGCGCTCGACGTTGTCTCGATAGACCGACTCCCAATTCGTGTACGTGTCGTCGTCAACCACGTGCAGTTGGGCGACGTCGGTATCCCCCGGACTGGTTCGGGAGCCGAGGGCTTTGGCCTTGGGAGCAGGAAACATCTCAATCTTAGATAGGCGCGGGGGTTACACCGGGGGTTCACCAAGGCGCCGGGGCACCTCTGGCCCCGGGGGTGCCGGCTCTTCGGCCCGGGGGCCGGGAGTCCGTGACCGAGGAGCCGACACACGAGCACTGGGGGCGGGTGCTCGGAGGGAGATAGGGCAAGGGGTTACGCCATGAGTCCTCGCGCCGTAACTCCCCTGCCTATCTACCGCCGACAATCCGACAGAGAAGGAGTCATCATGCGAAGCCATCGAGCAGCCATCCTCAGCGGGGCAGTCGGCCTCACGTCGTTCATCGCCGTCGGTACAGGAGCTGCGGCGTCAGCGTCCGGATCGACGCCGCATCCATCGACCGCGACGTCGGTGATGCCGGCCAGTCAGCACACTGCACAGAAGCCGACGGTGCACACGATGACGACTGACGTGAACGGGAGGTCTGAGGCGATCCTCGTCGACGCCAGGGGACTCCCCCTCTACTACCACCGGGGCGACACCGCGAGGAGGTCACGGGTGACGGGAGTGCTCGCCCAACTCTGGCCACCACTGGTGTCCGCACATCCGACCGCCACAGGAACCCACGGAAAGCTCGGTGCGCTCAACGCGGTCGTCGCTCACCAAGTGGCCTACAACGGGCGCTTTCTTTATACGTTCGTTGACGACGCCGCACGGCACGTCACCGGGCAAGGAGTGAGCGACTTCTTCGTAGCGACGCCGAATCTGAAGTCAATCAACAGCGCTTCGACGGTAGCGCCCGTTGCCAGTGCCGGGAACAATGGCTATGGCTACTGACCTGCGTACACCCCGAGGACGGGCTGGACCGACCCCACATCCAGCGGCCACTGCAGCGTTTTGGTTATGTCGTCGCGGGAATCCCGCAGTCGAGAGGCCGGCTTGTGTCGATCCGATTGAACAGTCCCCGCCGCAACGGGCCGATGAGTCGTAGCCACACGCGCGCGCAGTGCTGAACTGGGTTGGTCGACTCCTTGATGCTGATGCTCTTGCTATCAGTGTCCGATGATCCACACCTGTGTGACGAGTCCCTTGACGCAGGCCGTGAAGAACAAGGCCGCGTTGTCGGCGGCGTTCGCGTCTTGCAGACAGAGATTTCCCTTGACCGTCTGGATCTCGCCTTTCGGCTTGTAGACGAAGTGCTCCGGAGTCAGGAAGCTGCACGGATTGGCCTCGGCGGGCTTGTTGGGCTTGGCAGCGGTCTCGAGACACTGACCACTCCCGTCGATGATCACGGCCGAGTTGTCCAGTGATTGCGCGAACGTAAAATGCTGAGAGTCGACGGCGGAGCATTGCTGAATCGACAGCCCCAACTGTCCCCCCGTGATGTTCGAGACGCAGAAGGACTGATCCGCGTCAGTGTGCAGGGTGAAATTCACGCCCTGAGGACTCCTCGGGAACGTCGTCGTGGTCGTCTGCGGACGGACCTGTGCAGACGATCCGGTCGCCACCAGTGTGCTTGCCCCCACGCCGCCGGCGATCAACGCGACGAGCCCCATCCCCGTCATCGCTCCCCGTCGGCTCAACTGTCCAAGTCGTCCCACCGTCCACCTCCGCAACTCGTCGTGATCGTTCACGTGGAGGTCACGTTCCCCCAAGAGGCGCATCTGCGTCAACAGAGGTGCGTCGCTCCCACGCGCCACGAGCACCCGTCGCCCTGCCTTGTTGCTGATTGAGGCCTGAGCGGCCGGCCGAGCCGAGGATGGATCACGGAATAAGCCGGAAAGGTTGATCGTCGAAATTCGCACGAGAAACGAGAGGGCACGAAGTGGCAGTGGCAACATCTGAAGCGTCCGAGCTGGACGCGGGGCGTCTGGACGCATATTCGCAGGTGGTGACCTCGGTTGCCGCAGACTTACTCCCGCGGGTCGCCGGGCTCGAGGTCATGCATCGTCGGCACGACGGCCAAGTGGCCGGCGGCGCGGGCTCGGCGGTGGTCTTCACCGTGACGGGTTCTCCTGACCAACGCCCACCTGGTCGGGAATGCCGAAGCCGGTCGGCTCTCCTTCTCCGACGGCAGCGTGGTCAGCTTCCACGTCGTGGGCACCGACCCGCTGTCCGACCTGGCCGTCATACGTGCCGATGACGCCTCCTCCCGTCCGGCTGGGCGACGCCATCGAGCTGAAAGTCGGCCAACTCGTGGTGGCGGTCGGCAATCCACTGGGTCTGGCCGGCAGCGGCACGGCCGGGGTGGTCAGCGGCCTCGGCTTGGCCATCCCGATCAATCCGACGACCCATGAGATCGTCGCGACCTTGATGGCCAAGGGTCAGGTGCGCCGCCCCTACCTGGGATTGGCCGGCAGCCCCGTCCCGCTTCCCCAGCGCTCGCCTACCAGCGCGAGCAGCGAAGCACTCCGCATCGCCCAGGTGGTCTCGGGCGGACCTGCCACGAAAGCGGGGCTGCGTGCGGGGGGCCTCTTGCTCAGCGCCGGAAGTTCCCACGTCTCGAGCGCCGGAGCCTGCAGCGGCTCATGCTGGCCGATGCCATCGGAAGGCCGCTCACGCTGACTGTCATCCGAAGCGAGGCAATGGCGACGTCGTTGTCGTTCCGACCGAACTGCCTTCGGATACCTGACGGGGTCAACTCGCTGCGAAGACCGGACCCGGTACGAACGAGCTCGAGCGAGTGCCGTTACCGAGCTCGCCTTCAGGTGCATCGCCCCAGCAGTCGACCTTCTTGGTGGTGAGGAGCGCACAGTACGAGCCGCCGAACCGAGGACCCTGAACGGGCACGCCGAGGATCGACTTGATCTTTTTGAGATTGCCGCTCCCGCTCGTCCCGACAACGGGAACCGGGACCGTGCTGCAGGGATCTCCGTCCTCACACGTGGACAACCCAGCCGAGCCGCTGCCCAGCTCGCCCGCGAAGCCCAGACCCCAGCAGTCGGCTTGCTTGTTCGTGAGTACCGCGCAGTAGCTGTCGCGCTCGACCAGCCTGACTGCCGGTGACCGCGGCAACGCCGCCCAACGTACCCGCACCGCCCACTCCGAAGACCGGCGAGGGGATCAAGCTTCCGGTGACATCGTTGCCATTGCCCACGACGCCGAAGTTGCCGAAGCCCCAGCAGTCAATCCCTCCGGATGTCAGCACGGCACACGAGCCGAAGCCGCCGTTACCCAGGCTGCGCACGCCGTCAAAGGATCCAGAACCCCCGCCCACGGGAGCACTGACGGCGACGGGAGCGTCGACGGCGCCGGACTGGGTGCCGTCTCCAAGGTTTGCGTCCGTGTTGAGCCCCCAACAGGCGGCGTCATGGCCGCTCGAGTAGATCGCGCACCAGGTCGACCCGTCGCCGTTGGCCCCGGTGACGCCGCTCAGCACTCCGGAGTTACCGAGGCCGTGGACTTCGACCGGGGACGTAGTCGCCGTCGTTGATCCATTACCCAGTTGCCCGTCGACGTTCTGACCCCAACAGTCCAGGTTGGCTGCGCTGGTGACGATTGCGCAGAGGGAGTCGCTGCCTCCGGCGAAAAGAGCCGATACCTGCGTGAGTGGGCCCGTGTCTGACGTATTGACGACCAGGGTGGCGGTATTCCAGGTGGCATTGGAACTGGTCGTCCCGTCGCCGAAGGTGTTCGAGGTGTAGTTGGAACCCCAACACCAGACCTCTTGGCCGCTCGTCAAACCGCAGAACGTGTCCGGGTCGGCCAGGGTGCCGACAACGCTCTCGATCGAACTGACGTCCCCGCCTCCCGAGCTGATGACCGTCACGGGGAACCAGACGTTGTTCACCCACTGATCACTGCCCCAGCACGCCACATTGCCGGCACTCGAATAGACCGCGCAGTACTCGGTTCCTGCACCGACCAGGCTGGTGACGCCAGTGAGCAGACCGACGTTGCCCGGGAGGGGTGAACGGACCGCTGTTGCGGTCAGGTTCGCGGTATCGCTTCCCGTTCCCGACTGACCGGGATTTCCGGCCCAACAATCTACGCCGCCCGTCACCGACGCGGTCGTGACGACTGCGCAATAGCCGAAGTCGGTCGAGGCGAGGGCGGTGGCGCCAGTGAGAGCAGGCTGACCAGCGCCAGCTGCCACTTTGACGTCGATGGTCTTTGATTTGGTCGCAGAGGACCCTTGTGCCTTGAGTGTGATCGCGTAGGTCTTGGCGCTCGAGCTGGCCGGCAGCACCACAGTCGTCGAAATGGCACCACACGATGACGACGCGGGAAGCCCGGCGATGACCGTAGGCGAGGAGAGCGTGCACGTCGAAGCATTGGTCACGGTGGCCGAGATGGTGACCGACCCGTTCTTCATCGTGACTGTTGCCGGCGACGCCGCCAGATGAGCGATCTTCGGGTTCGTCGTTGCCGCTCCCGCGGCGGTCGCCACACCGAGCGCCCCGATGAGGGTCGACGCCACAACGGCGAGCGCACCGAGTGCAGAGATTGCGACGCGCGACTTCTTCGCCCGCCCGGTCACCGTTCCATGTGCAATGCGGCTGATATGAACGACAGACACGCTGCTCCCACCTCCTGTGTGCGAACAGACGGTCCGCCCTGAAGGCGGCGACCCGCCCCTGCCGTGACGTTAAGTCAGGGCGGCCCCAAATCCAATTCCCATTGCAACGCGGTTGAACAGGGATTTCGTGTGTCGATGATCAGGAGACGACAGATCCGCCCTGCGCTGCGCACGTCGACATCCGGACACAGCCGCTGGCGTGCCTGATCGAGAAGGTCAATCGGATCGTTCTCGTGGGCCAGACAATGACCAAACGTCGTCGACGCCCCGGAAAGATCCCGGACTGGCCCTGCTCCGTCGGGTCGGGCACCTGAACGCCCGCCCCGAAAGGTCAGTTGATGTGGATCCCCGAGATCGCCCGGGCGATCACCAGCCGCTGAATCTCCGACGTCCCCTCGAAGATGGTGTAGATCTTCGAGTCCCGGTGCCACTGCTCCACCGGGTTCTCCCGGACGTAGCCGTAGCCACCCAGGATCTGGATCGCCTGCTCGGTCACCCACACCGCGTTCTCGCCGGCGTAGAGCTTCGACATCGAACCCTCGCCGTTCTCGAACTTCTGGCCCGTCGAGGCCATGTTCGCCGCCCGGTGCACCAGCAGCCGTGACGCGTCCGTGTGCATCTTCATGTCGGCCAGCTTGAAGGCGATGGCCTGGTTCTCGATGATGTACCGCCCGAACTGCTTGCGCTCCTTGGCGTAGTCCAGCGAGTACTCGTAGGCCGCCCGCGCAATCCCCACCGCCTGCGCGCCGACAATCGGGCGGGAGGCCTCGAAGGTCGCCATGGCGGCCTGGGTCGAGGTCTTCTTGCCCTCCTTGGCCCGGGCCAGGCGCTCGTCGAGCTTCTCCTTGCCCCCGAGCAGGCAGCGCCCCGGCACCCGGCAGTCGTTCAGCACGACCTCGGCCGTGTGGGAGGCCCGGATGCCCATCTTCTTGAACTTCTGCCCCTGCGAAATGCCGGATGTGCCCTCGGGCACCACGAAGCTGGCCTGGCCCCGGCTGCCGAGCGTCGGGTCGACCGACAGCACGAGCACGTGCGTGTTGGCGATGCCCCCGTTGGTGATCCAGGTCTTGGTGCCGTTGAGCACCCACTCGTCCTTGGCCTCGTCGTACACGGCCCGGGACTTCAACGAGGAGACGTCGGAGCCGGCGTCGGGCTCGGACACGCCGAACGCCGCCAGCTTGATGTCGTCCGGCGTGCCGAAGCACTGCGGGATCCACTCGCCGATCTGCTCGGGCGTCCCGTTGGCGAAGATGCCCGCCACGGCCAGCGTCGAGCCGAAGATGGCCAGGGCGATCCCGGCGTCACCCCAGCTCATCTCTTCGTTGACGAGGCACATCATCAGCCCCGTCGGATCGCTGAAGGCCTGGGCGACGAAGTCGAAGGAGTACAGCCCGTTCTTGGCCGCCTCCTCGATAATGGGCCACGGCGTCTCTTCGCGCTCGTCCCATTCGCGGCCGGCCGGGCGCACGACGTTCTCGGCGAACTCGTGGACCCACTTCTGAATCTGCAGCTGGTCCTCGTTGAGGGCGAGCGAGAAGTCGGACATGGTGCTCCTCCTTGGGACCGGCCCAACTCCACGCCAGGCCGGCGTCCATCAGCGTCAACAAACACGCCTCGGAGCGACCCCAACGCCACCGGCGTGCAGGTCCCCGTCCACTCCTCGGTTACTACACAGTAACCTGAGCCCCGCAGTTCCGTCCAGTCACCGCCGTGATCCCCTGCCGACCTGGACTTTTCCCGCCCGCTAGCGGTGGATGGCCGTCCCCGCCGGGGTGTCCTCGACGGTCCACCCGAGGGCGACCAACTCGTCACGCAGGGCGTCGGCCCGGGCATAGTCCTTGGCCTGCCGGGCCTCGTCGCGTTGGGCCACCAATTGGGCGGACGCCTCGTCGACCTCGCCGGACTCTCCCCGGAGGGACACACCCAACGCCGCCAGCAACACCGCGGCGGTGCGCGCCAGGGTGTCCGCCCGGTCCTGGTCCCCGGCGTCCGCGGCGGAGTGCGCCGCGCTCACCAGATCGAAGATGCCGGCCAGCGCGCCCGGGGTGTCGAGATCGTCGTCCATCCGCGTCCTGAACGCGGCCACCGCCGCCGGATCGAGGTCGATGGCCGGCGCCTCGCCCTCGACCACGAAGCCATCGGGCGTCTGCTCGAGCACGCCGCCGACGGAGAAGCGTCGGGCCAGCGTGTCGAGTCGCCCCAACGCGCCCTCGGCGTCGGCCAGGGTGTCGGGCGTCACCTCAATCGGCGAGCGGTAGTGCGCCCGCAACACCAACAACCGGTAGGCCCGGGCGTCGGAACGGGCCAGCAGGTCGGGCAGGGTCGTGAAGTTGCCCAGGGACTTGGACATCTTCGTGCCCTCGACCTCGACCCAGCCGTTGTGCATCCAGTAGCGGGCGAACTCCTTGCCGTCGGCCACCGCCTGGGCCCGCTCGTTCTCGTGGTGCGGGAACCGCAGGTCCTGCCCGCCGCCGTGCAGGTCGAAGCCCTCGCCGAGCAGGTCGAGTGACATGACCACGCATTCGGTGTGCCACCCGGGCCGGCCCTCACCCCAGGGCGAGGGCCAGCTCGGCTCACCCTCCTTCGCCTTCTTCCAGAGCACGAAGTCCAGCGGTGAGCGCTTGTCCTCGTTCGCCTCCACCCGGGCCCCCGCTTGCAGGGACTCGAGCGGCTGCAAGGCCAGCAGCCCGTAGCTCGGCACCTTGCTCACCTCGAGGTAGACCCCGTCGGCCGTCTCGTAGGCCACACCCTTGGCCTCGAGCTCACTGACCAACGCCACCATGCGCTCGATGTAGTCGGTGGCGTGCGGGATGTCGTGCGGGCGCAGATCGCCCAGCGCCTCCATGGACTCCCACCAGCGCGCCTCGAATTCCTGCCGCCACGTCGGATTCGGTCCGCCCCAACTCATTGGCCCGCTTGATGATGTTGTCGTCCACGTCGGTGACGTTGGCCACGTGGTGCACCCGGAGCCCCTCGAAGCTGAGGTAACGGCGCAGGATGTCGAAGTTCAGGTTGGCCCGCCCGTGCCCGATGTGCGGCAGGTCGTAGACGGTCGGGCCACAGACATACATCGACACCTGTCCCTCGGTGCGCGGCTCGAATGGGCGCACGGTCCCCGTTGCGGTGTCGTGGAGGTGCAGCATCCAGGTACGGTAACGCGATCATGTCGACCCCCCCGAACGGCTCGCCCCGAGTGCCCGAGAAGCCCGTCCTCGACGGGCTGGAGGACCGCTGGTCCGCCGCCTGGGAGGGGGACGGCACCTACCGCTTCGACACGGCGACCACCCGCCCGGACGTCTTCTCCATCGACACCCCGCCGCCGACCGTCTCGGGCTCCCTGCACATGGGCTCGGTCTTCGGCTACGTCCAGACCGACGCCATCGCCCGCTACCGGCGCATGCGGGGCTGGAACGTCTTCTACCCCATGGGCTGGGACGACAACGGGCTGCCGACCGAGCGCCGCGTCCAGACCTACTACGGCGTGACGTGCGACCCCTCGCTCCCCTACGACCCCGACTTCGTGCTGCCCGACGAGCCGGGCAAGGACGACATCCCCGTCAGCCGGCCCAACTTCATCGCGCTGTGCCACGACCTCACGTCGCAGGACGAGCAGATCTTCGAGGACCTGTGGCGTCGGGTCGGCCTCTCGGTGGACTGGACGCACACCTACGCCACGATCGACGACGACGCCCGCCGGAGCGGCCAGCGCATGTTCCTGCGCAACCTGGCCCGGGGCGAGGCCTACATGTCCGAGGCGCCCACCATGTGGGACGTCGACTTCCAGACGGCGGTGGCCCAGGCCGAGATGGAGGACCGGGAGCGCAACGGCGCCTACCACCGCCTGCGTTTCGACGACATCGAAATCGAGACGACCCGTCCCGAGCTGGTGGCCGCCTGCGTCGCCCTCGTCGCCCATCCCGACGACGAGCGCTACGCCGACCGCTTCGGCACGACCGTGCACACGCCGGTCTTCGGCGTCGAGGTGCCGGTGCTGGCCCACCGCCTGGCCGAGCCCGACAAGGGATCGGGCATCGCCATGATCTGCACCTTCGGCGACGTCACCGACGTCACCTGGTGGCGCGAGCTCGACCTGCCCACCCGCTCGATCGTGACGCGCAACGGGCGCATCAGCGAGAACCCACCCCCCGGCGTGCCCGACGGCGAGGCCTGGCAGGCCATCGCCGGGCGCAACATGAACCAGGCCCAGCGGGCCATGGTCGAGCTCCTGACCGCCTCGGGCGACCTGGTCGGCGACCCCGGCCCATCACCCACCCGGTGAAGTTCTACGAGAAGGGCGACCGTCCGCTCGAAATCGTGACCAGCCGGCAATGGTTCATCCGCAACGGCGGCCGCGACGACGTGCTGCGCCAGGAGCTGCTGGCCCGGGCCAACGAAATCGACTGGCACCCCCCGTACATGAAGGTCCGCTACGACGACTGGGTGAACGGGCTCAACGGCGACTGGCTCGATCAGCCGGCAGCGCTTCTTCGGCGTGCCCTTCCCGGTCTGGTACCCGGTCGGCCCCGACGGCGAGCCCGACCACACGTCGCCGCTCGTCCCCGACGAGTCCCGGCTCCCCGTCGACCCGACCACCGACGTGCCCGAGGGCTACACCGAGGACCAGCGCGGCAAGCCGGGCGGCTTCGTCGGCGATCCCGACGTCATGGACACCTGGGCCACCTCGTCGGTCACCCCGCAGATCGCCTGCGGGTGGGTGGACAACCCCGAGCTCTTCGCCGCCACCTTCCCGATGGACCTGCGGCCCCAGGGGCCCGAGATCATCCGCACCTGGCTGTTCTCCACCCTGCTGCGTTCGCACCAGGAGCACCACACCGTGCCCTGGAAGCACACGACCATCAACGGCTGGATCCTCGACCCCGACCGCAAGAAGATGTCGAAGTCCCGGGGCAACGTGGTCACGCCCGACCGACCTGCTCGAGCAGTACGGCTCCGACGCCGTGCGCTACTGGGCCTGCAACGGTCGGCCGGGGACCGACACCGCGCTCGACGAAGGGGTCATGAAGATCGGGCGGCGCCTCGCCATCAAAATGCTCAACGCGTCGAAGTTCGCGCTCGGCCGCTTCGGCGACGAGCCCGCCCCCAGCCTCGACGCCGTGCACGAGGCGCTCGACGTCGCCCTGCTGGCCCAGCTGGCCCGCCTGATCGACGCGGCCACCGCGGCCCACGAGGCCTTCGACTACGCCCGCGCCCTCGAGGTGACCGAGGGCTTCTTCTGGTCCTTCTGCGACGACTACGTCGAGCTGGTCAAGACCCGCGCCTACGGCGAGGACACCGACGCCGGCGCCCACTCGGCCCGGGCCACCCTGGCCCTCGCCCTCTCCGCGCTGCACCGCCTCTTCGCCCCGTTCCTGCCCTTCGTGACCGAGGAGGTCTGGAGCTGGTGGCAGGACGGCTCGGTCCACCGGGCCCCGTGGCCCCACGTGAGCGAAGTCGGTCCCGCACGCCGGCGCCGAGCCGCACGTGCTCGACGTGGCCACCCAGGTATTGAGTGCGGTGCGTCGCGCCAAGACGGACAACAAGCTCTCGATGAAGGCCCGGGTGGCGCAGGTCACCGTCTTCGGGCCACCCGACGTCCTCGAAGCCGTCTTCTTGGCCCAGGGCGACCTCGATCGACGCGGGCGGGATCGACAACCTGGTCACCGAAGAGGACCCGACCATGCGGGTGGAGGTGACGCTGGCCGACGAGGCCGGCTGAACCAGCCGGCTGGCCCCGGCCGACGTGGCCGATCGCCTCGCGCTGCGAGATCTACGGTTACAGGTAGGCCGACTCGGCCGTCTGCGCCATCTCCTGCGGCGTGCCCTCGTGGGCGATGCGGCCGTGCAGCATGATCGCCGCCCGGTCGGCGATGCCGAGGGCGGTCTCGGCGAACTGCTCGACCAGCACGACGGTCACGCCGGTCCGCGGCGATGCCGGCCACCAGCTCGTAGAGCTCGGCCACGATGATCGGGGCCAGGCCCATGGAGATCTCGTCGAGCAGCAGGACCTTGGTCTCGCCGGCCAGCGCCCGCGAGATGGCCAGCATCTGCTGCTCACCGCCCGAGAGCGTGCCCGCCATCTGACGGCGGCGCTCCTTGAGCCGGGGGAACTGCTCGTAGGCCCGGGCCTCGACCTCGGCCGTGCTGATGCCGCCGCGGTAGGTCCACATGCGCAGGTTGTCCCGCACGCTGAGGTTCGGGAAGACGCCCCGGCCCTCGGGGATGGCGATGACGCCGGCATGGGCCAGGACGTCGGGCGTCCAGTGACGGGGCTCGACACCGTCGATGCGCACGCTGCCCGCCGTCGTGCGCAGGCGGCCGTTGAGCACCTTGAGCAACGTGCTCTTGCCGGCGCCGTTGGGCCCGAGGATGGCGAAGACCGACCCGCCGGCGACCTCGAGATCGACGCCGTGGAGGACCTCGATGCGTCCGTAGGCGGCGCGCACACCTTCGACGTGTAGGGCGGTGCCGGTCGTCGTCGGAGCCGCCGTCACGACGACCCGCCCTGCTCCACGGTCCCGGCTGTCTCGCGGCCTCAGCCGCTCCGTCCGCTTCCGCCGTCTCGACGGCCTCGGCCGCCTCGGTGGCGTGACCCAGGTAGGCCTCCTGCACGACCGGGTCGCGCCTGATCTCGTCGGGCGTGCCGCTGGCGATCACCTGGCCGAAGTCGAGGACGTGCACGGTGTCGCAGACCCGCAGCACGAGGTCGGTGTCGTGCTCGACGATGACGACGGCCCGGCCTTCCTCGGCCAGCGAGGTGAGCAGGCGGCCGAGCGTCTCGGACTCGCGCTCGTCGAGACCCGAGCACGGCTCGTCGAGCAGGAGCACCTTGGGGTCGGTCGAGAGGGCCCGGGCCAGTTCGACCAGGCGGGCCGAACCGGTGGGCAGCGACGACACCTGCGCGAGGGCCTCCTCGACCACTCCCACCCGGTCGAGCAGGGCCACCGCGCTCGGCGGCCTCGGCCTTGCCGCCGGCCTCGAGGCCGACCCGCACGTTGTCGGTGGCGCTCAGGGTGGAGAAGAGCTCGAGACGCTGGAAGGTGCGCGCCAGGCCGAGGCGAGCCCGACGGTGCGTCCCCTTGCGGGTGACCTCCGTGCCGGCAAGGTGGACCGCGCCGCGGTCGGGTCGCTGCAGGCCGCTGATCACGTTGAACAACGTCGTCTTGCCGGCTCCGTTGGGGCCGATGAGCCCGGTCACCTGGCCGGCCTCCGCCCGCAGGGTGACGTCGGACAGCGCGGCGACGCCGCCGAAGTGGACGCTGACGTTCTCGACCACGAGGGCGCAGTCGCCCACCGTCTCGGCGCTGGCTTCAGGCGGCACGGGCCACCTCCTGGTCGAGCAGGAGCGGCTGGCTGTCCGGCACTGGTCGGCGAAGGGCAGCGACACCCGGTCCGTGAGCCACGGGATGCCGAGCAGTCCGTCGGGGAAGTTGGCCAACACGATGATCCCGATGCCGGCCGCCAGCCCGGTCAGGTCGGCCAGCGAGGAGGGCAGGTGCGTCTGGAGCACGGGCAACGCGGCGGCCGTCAGGCCCCCGAGCAGCGCGCCGGTCAGCGTGCGGATGCCCCAGATGGCGACGAAGAGGAGCAGGGTCAGGCTGCCGATGAACTGGACGTCGTTGGCCCCGATGCCGCCCTGCTGGCCGGCGTAGTAGACGCCGCCCAGCCCGGCCATGGCCGCCGAGAGGGAGAAGACGATCATTTTGGTGCGCACCGCACTGAGGCCGACGGTGGCGTAGGCCGCGGGCGAGTCGCTCATGGCCACCAGTCGCCGACCGAACGCGCTGCGCCGGACCAGGCCGACGATGAGCACGCACAGCGGCGGCGGCGACCGCCACCTCGACGAGCATGGCCCGGTTCCCCACCGAGTGCATGAAGGGCAACGGCACCCGGCCGACGTTGATCGACTCGCCGTCGGGGATCACGCTCGCGTTGTCGAAGAAGGCCGAGAACATGACCTCGCCGAAGGCGAAGGTGGCCAGGGCGAGGTACAGGCCGCGCAGGCGCAGGGCGGGCAGCGCCACCAGGGCGCCGACCGCGCCCGAGATGACCACGGCCAGGATGCAGGCCCCACCACGAGTCGCCGCCGAAGGCCTTGCCCATGGTGAAGGCGCCGATGCCCATGAAGGTGAGCTGGCACAGCGAGACCTGGCCGGCGTAGCCGACGAGGAGGACCAGCGAGAGCCCCACGATGCCGAAGGCCAGGCCCTGGGTCAGCGTCGACAGCGCGGTGTCCCCCACCATGGCGGCCACGACGACGAAGCCGGCGACGAGGAGGATGGCGCCGGCGACCGACTGGCGGGCCGTCACCACCTTGGGCGCGGCGCGCACGGCCAGGCGTCCGGCCGGGGCCAGACGTGCCGCCGGAATGACGAGCAGCACGAGGAAGAGGAAGGCCACCGGGATCACCTCGGTCAGGACCGAGGCCAGGCCGGCGTTGATGTGGCCCGGGCAGGTAGCCGACGCAGTACTGGGTGATCAGCCCGAGGGCGATGGCGCCGACGAAGGTCATGGGCAGGCTGCGCAGGCGCCCGACCACGGCGGCGGCGAACCCGTTGAGGGCGAGGAGGGTGAGCTGGTCCGCGGTCAGCCCGGTCTGCCCGATCACCGGGGCCAGCAGCACGCCGGCCAGGGCGGCCAGCATGAACCCGAGGACCCAGCCGGCCTGCGACATGCGGTACGGCTTGGCCCCGGCCATGGCCACCAGCTGGGGGTCGTCGACCACGGCTCGCATGGCGACGCCCAGGCGGACCCGGCGCAGGAAGAGGCCGAGCCCGAGGGAGACCACGACCGCGATGACCACGAACATGATCTGCTGGTACTGGATGGTGACGCCGTTGGCCCCGAACAGGTGCACCGAGAGCACGGTGCCGTCGGATTGGGTGAAGTAGCTCGGGACGGAGCGGATGACGTCGGGACTGCTCCAGAAGATCGTGGCCACGCCGAGCAGGATCACCAGCAGGCCGAGCGTCACCATGAGCGAGCGTTCGACCGTGGCGCCGTGGATGCGCCGGAAGAGCACGAACTCGACCGCGATGGCCAGCAGCGGCGCCTCCACGAAGACGACGACGACGATGGCCAGCAGGAAGGGCCAGTGCCAGTCCTGCCACAGCTGCCAGTAGGAGAAGGCGGCCACCATGCCGACCGCGCCCTGGGCGAAGTTGAAGACGCCCGTCGTCTTGTAGGTGACGACCAGGCCCGTGGCCAAGATGCCGTAGATGGCGCCCAGGACGATGCCGAGGACGGTGAAGGAGAGGAAGACGCTCACGTCATCGCCTCACCGTGTCGTCACGGACCTCCTGGCACTCCATGCCGCGAACCAGCCTATGACGAGGCGGCTGCGCTGGCCGGAGCGTCGAAGTACGTCGAGTCGCACGAGAAGCCACTGCCCTTGGGCTGCACCCGGACGTACTTGCCGTTCTTGATGGTGGCCATCATGTAGCAGCCCGACGGCTTCTTGGCCGCCGGGTTGGCGTTGGAGATCAGGCCCGACGCGTTGAAGTTGGTGATCTTCTTCAGCTGCGCAATGACCGCACCACGGGTCGGGTGCGGTCCGGCGGCTTGCAGGGCCTGGACGAAGAGCTGCGCCGAGGCCCACCCGAAGAGCGTGTAGAGGTCGGGCACCCACGACGGGTTGACCTGCTTGACGTACTTGAGGAAGAGCTTGTCGGCCGGGATGCTGCTCTGGTCCTGACCCAGGTAGAGGGATTGGTTCTGGCCCAGCATGATGCCGTTGGTGGCCGCCGGGCCGCCGGCGTGCGAGATGAACTGGTCGGCGTAGACCGGGCCGGCCGAGAAGATCAGCCCCGGCTTCCAGCCCTGGGTCACCGCGTTCTCCACGAAGATCGCCGCGTCCTGCCAGTCGAGCGCGGTCAGGTCCACCGCGTTGACGCCCTTGCTCCGCATGTTGATGACGTCGGTCGTGAAGTTCGACGCCAGCGGGTTGACGTCGTCGACGTAACCGATCTTGTAGCCCAGGTGCTCCGCCGCGGCCGCCTCGCCGGCGAACTGCGCCTTGGCCGAGGCCGCATCCGACACGATGGCCCCGATGGTCGTGTCCTTCGGGAAGTGCTTCTTGTAGTACTGGAACGGGCCCAGCCCGGCGCCGAGCACGGTCGGCTGCGCGCTGAAGTCGTTGGGCAGCGCCTCGGCGTCGGGGTCGAGGGTGACCGAGACGTCGGGCACGGCCGGGTCGGCGGCCAGGGACTTGCAGCCGTAGCCGTCGAAGAGGGAGAAGCTGCCGACCATGGCGAAGTCGTTGGCGATGGACTCGGACGTCTCGGTGGCGTTCTGCTGGCCACTGAAGGCGTCGTCCTTGGAGTCGAGGGAGAGCTTGCGCCCGTCCACGCCGCCCTTGGAGTTGATGTAGGCGAAGTAGGCCTTGACCCCCGTCGGGGCGCCCTCGAAGAGGCCGGGGACCGGGCCGGTGATGATCGAGACGTTGCCGACGGTGACCGATTTGGCGGTGATGCCGGCGGTCGAGGCGTTCTGGGCCGCCGTGGCGGGCGCCGTGACCGGGCAGGTGCTCGCCGAGCTGGTGGCCCCGCCGGCCGGGGAGGCCGCCGCCGCCTCGGTCACGCCGACCCCGACGCCGCCGCCGATGGCGATCGTCCCGGCCAGCAGCGATCCGCCCAACAACGCCCGCACAACCGGCCGACGACGTCCGTCGTCCACCGTCAGAACCTTCGCCACAGTCAGCCCCTTGCTCGAGTCCCGTCGGTCTCCCGGCTCGCTGCTCGAACCGTGGACCTGACGGGTTGTCAGATTTGGGCTGGGACTCTATGTCAGAAAGAATTCGGTCGGATATCGCCGAGAGGGCGGTCCCCGGCGGTCCTGTTCACACAGCAGGTGCGGCCTGGTCCGTCGCGGCGTCGGTCCCCGCCGGTGCCGTTCCGGTGGCACCACGGCGGTGCGCCGCCACGGCGGCCTCGAGGAAATCGGCCACCCCCGAGGTGGTGGCCTGGCAGCGCAGAGAGGCGAGGACGTCGAAGGCGTGCTGGGCCAGGGGGAGCTCGGCGTAGGCGACGGGCTGGCGCGACACGGCGCGCAGTCGCTCGACGAAGGTGCGGGCGACCTGGACCGGGACCAGGGTGTCGTTGACGCCCTGGAACACGTAGAAGGGCGGGGCGCCGGCGTGCACCCGCTCGGTGGGCGACGCGGCCTCGAACACCTCTCGATGCTCGGCGAACGAGATCTTCATGACGGTCTTCTGGAGCATCTCGAGCAGGCCCGGGCCGTAGGCGCCCGAGCCCTCGGGCGAGCCCGTCATGTCCATGACCCCGTAGAAGGGTGCGGCCGCCTGGACCGAGGTGTCGACGTCCTCGAAGCCGGGTTGGAAGGCGGGGTCGCCGGCGGTCAGGGCGTGCAGGGCGCTCAGGTGGCCGCCGGCCGAGCCCCCGCTGATGGCGACGAAGCTCGGGTCGCCCCCGTACTCGACGATGTGCTCCTTGACCCAGGCCACGGCCTTCTTGACGTCGACGATGTGATCGGGCCAGGTGGCCTTGGGGCTGAGGCGGTAGTTGATCGACACGCAGACCCAGCCCCGGGCGACGAGCTCGAACATCATGGGCTTGCCCTGCTCGCGCTTGTCCCCGATCATCCAGGCGCCGCCGTGCACGTAGACGATCACGGGGGCCAGCGGGCGGTTGGGTCCCGGCGGGGTCGGGGTGAGGCGGGACCGGTAGATGTCGAGGCGGTGGCGTGCGCTGCCGTCGCCGGCGTAGTCGATGTTGCGGTTGACCCTGACCGCCCGGTTCTTGACCGGGATGGCCCTGGTCAGGCGCCACCAACGCCCCCAGGTCGGGGCGGTCGGCTGGTCGGGGACGGGGAAGGTCTCCGGGTGGCGGACCTCGTCGAGGGAGGCGGCGACCACGCGGGCGGCCCGGTGGCCCGAGATGCCGAGTCCGACCAGGCCGGCCCAGCCGACCGCCACCAGGGCCAGGGCGAGGTCGCCGGCCCAGTTGCTGAGCGCCCCGGCCCAGATGAAGAGGGCGGTGGCGACGGCCTGCCAGACGATGTTCTGGAAGGCCAGCTCGCCGGCGATCCAGGCGGTCGAGAAGGCCAGGATGGTGCCCGGCTCCCGCTTGATCGGGCGGTAGGCCATGAGGACGGCGAAACAGCCGACCACGGTGACGGCCAGGAAGGCGTAGGGCACGACGTCCATTCTCGCCGATCGCCCGGGCGGGTGGGGCGGACGGGGCGGAGGGGCGGCCCGCCCGGCGGTCGTCGCCCAGGTCGAGGCGACAATTAGCGCCAGACAAGCGTTGGCGCGAGGTTATGCAGGGAACGAACACGGCCGGTCGAGGACCAAGGAGCGCCATGTCCCCCGAACGTCTCACAGGGCTCGATGCG
The DNA here is from genome assembly GCA_963726545.1 of uncultured Acidimicrobiaceae bacterium. Lineage (GTDB taxonomy): Bacteria > Actinomycetota > Acidimicrobiia > Acidimicrobiales > RAAP-2 > Bog-473. Next base: position 230,712 of record CAVSCV010000009.1, read on the forward strand.
AGCTTCCTCTACATGGAGACGCCCACCCTCCACATGCACGTTGCCATCGTGGCCGTGTTCGACCCCTCGACGGTGCCCGGCGGCTACTCGTACCGGCGCATCCGCCAGCTCCTCCACGACCGGATCCCCCAGGCGCCGGTCTTCCAGCGCCGGCTCGTCGAGGTGCCCATGCGCCTGGGCTTCCCGGTCTGGGTGGACGACCCCGAGTTCGACATCGACAACCACCTGCGGCGCGCCGCGCTGCCCTCGCCGGGTGGCATGCGCGAGCTGGCCGACTTCGCGGCAGACGTCATCAGCCGCCAGCTGCACCGGGACCGGCCGCTGTGGGAGATGTGGATCGTCGAAGGGCTCGAGGACGGGAAGATTGCGCTTGTCGTCAAGATGCACCACAGCACCATCGACGGCGTCTCGGGCGCCGAGCTGCTGGGCATCCTCTTCGACCTCCAGCCCGACCCGCCCGAGTCGGCGCACCTGACCGAGCGCCAACTCGACTCGCGCATCCCCTCGGGCTTCGAGTTGGTGTCCCAGGCGATGATCTCGAGCCTGGTGGCACCCTTCGAAGTGGGTCGCATGATGTTGCGCACCACGCGCAGCCTCTTCGGCATCCGGGCCATCCGGCGCAGCGAGCCGGCCGGGAAGGCGGCCCTGCCGCTCACCGCGCCCCGGACGTCGATCAACGTGGCCGTGCACGCCCGGCGGCGCGTCGCCTTCGCCGCGGCGAGCCTCGACGACGTCAAGCGCCTGAAGAACAAGATGGGCACGACCGTCAACGACGTCGTGCTGGCGATGTGCGCCGGGGCGTTGCGCAGCTACCTGCTGGCCGGCGACGAGCTGCCCGAGATCCCGCTGGTGTCGGTCGTCCCGGTGTCGGTGACGCCCGACGTGGCCGAGCTCAAGGGCTCCAACAAGGTCTCCGCCATGTTCGTGCAGCTGCCCTGCCAGCTGGAGGACCCGCTCGAGCGGTTGCAGGCGATCCACGACGGCACCAAGGGGGCCAAGGAAGAGCACAAGGCGCTCGGGGCGACGACCCTGCAGAACTGGGCCGAGCACGCGACGCCGAATTTGTTTGCGGTCGCCGCCCGTCTCTACACCGGGATGAAACTGGCGGACCGACATCGTCCGGTCGCCAACCTGGTGATCTCGAACGTGCCGGGGCCGACCTTTCCGCTGTATTTGGGCGGGAGCCAGATGCTCGGCATGTTCCCGCTCGGCCCGGTCATGGACGGCATGGGATTGAACGTGACGATCATGAGCTACGAGGGGGTCCTCTATTGGGGCTTCGCCTCGGACTCCCGGGCGGTGCCCCGCCTGTGGGACGTGGCGGCGGCGGTGCCGCACGCGTTGAACGAGCTGCTGGCGGCCGCCGGGTTGGAGCCCGAGCCCTTCGACGTGCCCCTGCACCTGGGCCCGGGCATGCCCGAGAACGCCCACTGGGTGCGGACGGCCGGGCCGGAGGCGGCCGGTAGCGTGAGCGCATGACCGTACGGGTGCGTGAGCTGGGGCACATCGTCCTCTACGTGCGCGACGTGCAGCGCTCGGCCGCCTTCTACCGGGACGTGCTCGGCTGGCGCCAGATCCTGCCGGACCCCTCCGACGGCGGGTCCGCGGCGTCGATGGTGGCCGCCTTCTCCTCGGGGCGGACGCACCACGAACTGCTGCTGATCCAGGTGGGCGAGGACGCCGCTCCGGTCCCGCCGGGCCGGCGCATCGGCATGTACCACTTCGGCCTCAACGTGGGCGAGACGGACGACGACCTGCGCGAGGCGATGAACGCCGTGGTGGACGCGGGCGGCACCGTGGTCGGGGCCTCCGACCACACCGTCACGCACAGCCTCTACATCCTCGACCCGGACGGGAACGAGATCGAGCTCTACGTGGACGTTCCCGGGGTGGACTGGCAGTCCGACCCGGCGTTGGTCGCGGCCCCGATCCGGCCGCTGCGGCTCTGACCGGCGTCGACCATTCGGTCCGACTGCTTGAGTCTCGAACGCTCCTCTGTCGAGGGCTCGACTCTCGACCGGTCGACTGTGGATTCGACTCTCGACTGCTCCACCGTTCGATTCTGCCACCGCTCGTGACCCCGGAGGAGGGTTCGTGACGACGATCCTGCGCGCCGACGACGCTGCTGCCGTCGAGGTGGCGTGCGACGCCCTGGCCGGGGGCGGACTCGTGGTGGTGCCGACCGACACCGTCTACGGGCTGGCCGCTCGTCCGACGGACGTCGAGGCGGTGCGGGCGGTGTACCGAGCCAAGGGGCGGCCCGAGGGGATGCACCTACCCGTCCTGGCCTCCGACGTCGACCAGGTGCGTGCGTTGGGCGTGGCCTACGGGCCGGTGGCGCAGGAGTTGGCCGGGCGCTGGTGGCCGGGGCCGCTGACCATGGCCTTCGCCTTTGCCGATGGCTCCCGCCGACCCGGGTGGCTGACGGGGCGCGACGAGGTGGCGGTCAGGATCCCCGACCACGCATTTCTCCGCTCGCTGTTGGCGAGGACCGGGGTGCTCGTCGTCACCAGCGCCAACCCGCATGGTCTGCCGACCCCGCGCCGGGCCGAGGACGTGGCCGCCGGCGACCTCGGGTCGTCAGTCGAGGTGATCATCGATGGCGGTCCGCTGACCGAGGTCCCCTCCACGTTGGTCAACGTCTCGGGCTCCGAGGCCGTGGTCGAGCGCGAAGGTGTCATCAGCGCGGACGAGATCGCCGCCGCACTCTCGGGGGTCCGGTGAGCCGGCCCGCGGCGGGCAGCGGGACGGGACGGCTGCTCCTGGCTCTCGAGACGTCGTGTGACGAGACGGCGGCGGCCGTCGTCGACGAGAACCTCGAGGTCCGCTCGTCCGTGGTGGCGAGTCAGATCGACCTGCACGCCTCGTTCGGCGGGGTCGTGCCCGAGTTGGCCAGCCGGGCCCACACCGAGACCATCACGGCGATCGTGCAGCGGGCGCTCGATGAGGCGGGAGTCACTCGTGGCTCCGACCTGGCCGGAGTGGCGGTGACCCGCGGACCGGGCCTGGTGGGGGCGCTCCTGGTCGGGATCGCCACGGCGAAGTCCCTGGCGCTCGGTTGGGGGATCCCCGTCGTCGGCGTCAATCATCTCGAGGGACACTTGGCCAGCGTCTACCTGGCCGACCGTGCAGTCCCGTTCCCGCAGACGGCGCTGCTCGTGTCGGGTGGGCACTGCATGCTCACCCGAGCGAGCGCACCGGGCCAGTACACGCTGCTCGGCGAGACGGTCGACGACTCCATCGGGGAGGCCTACGACAAGGTGGCCCGCTTCCTCGGACTGGGCTATCCGGGTGGGCCCGATCCTCGACCGCATGGCCGGGGCGGACGGGGCAGCCGACACGCTCGGCTTCCCGCGCCCGATGCTCGATCAGGGCTACACCTTCTCGTTTTCGGGCCTGAAGACGGCGGTGGTCAACTACGTCCGCGGCAATCCCGACTTCGCCGTCGAGGAGGTGGCGGCGTCGTTCGTGGCCGCCTGCATGGACGTCCTGATCGCGAAGTTACGACGGGCTCTCGAGGAATTCCTCGATCCGGCCCTGGCCATCGTGGGTGGCGTCGCGGCCAGTCCGGTCCTGCGGGCTCGGGCCCAGACGTTGGCCGACGAGTTCAGGACACAGCTGCTCATCCCACCGCAGTCGATGGCCACGGACAACGCGGCGATGATCGGTGTGGCCGGGTGGCAGAAGCTGGCGGCGGGCGGGGCGACCGACCCGGCGTTCGGACCCGAACCGGACTTGCGGCTGCAGTTCAACTGACACGAGGCGGCTCCGGGGCCGACGCCGACCTGCGGTTTCATTGACGCCTGCTTTGCACCCGACGTCGCCAGTCTTTCCGGTCGTCGCAGGGGTGGCGGTGGACACGTTTCGGATTTTTCCTGACAGCACCCGATTGGGCCGACCATTCATCTAGGAATGGCACAGTCGGCAACGAGCAACACGAACCCATCAGGTCGGGCGAGGTCCGCAGCCTTGACCGGATCGCCTTCAGCCGCGATGCCCGCGACCGACGTGGCTCGGCTCTCCGACGAGGAGATTTTCTCGCTCGCCGAGAAGGCCTTCGCCATTCGCTCTCGTCAAGATGCCCTGCTCTGCCTGCTCGGGGGCGAACTCGACCGGCGAGAGACTTGGCGGGCCCACGGAGCGACTTCGCTGGCGGCGTGGTTCCAGGACCGCCTGGGTATGTCGGCTGGGAGTGCGCGGACGTACGCCAAGGTGGGCGAACACCTGATCGATCTTCCGCATCTGGCTCGTTCGCTTTCTGAAGGTCAGGTCTCCCTGGACAAGGCCAAGGTGCTCGCCGCCGTCGCCGGACCCGAGAATGACGCTGCATGGACCGAAGAGGCAGAGCGCCTGTCGGTGCATGACCTCAGGGCGCTGGTGCGTTCCAAGGAGTTGCCGACCCGGGCCTCTGATCGATCCGACGAGGAGAAGCGATCCTTGCGCTTCAACGACGGCCCGCGCACCATCGTGGCCCAGTTGCCCCCGGTCTCCTACGCCGCGGTGCGTTCCGTGCTCGAGGCCCGGGTCAAGAAGATGGGCTCAGACGGCGAGACCCGCCTCGACCAGCGCCTGGCCGATGCCTTCGTGTCGCGTTGACCGACCTCTGGGTCCTCGGGGTCCGCTCGAACGCTCCGCTGGTGGTGGCCCATGTGCCCTTCGAGGTCTTGCGCGACCCTGACTCTGAACTGCCCGGCGAACTCGAGCGCGCCGGGCTGATCAGCGCGGACGTGGCCCGGCGATTGGCCTGTGACGGAGAGGTGGTCGTGGCGCTCGACGACCGCGAGGGCCACACCATGTACGAGGGCCGGGCCCGACGCGATCCGACCGCGACCCAGCGCCGCGAGGTCTGGCGCCGTGACCGCCATTGCGTCTTTCCGGGCTGCGCCAATGTCCTCTTCACCAACTGCCACCACATCGTCGAATGGAAGCCTGGCGGCTTGACCGATCTCCCCAACCTGGCCTTGCTGTGCACGCACCACCATGGCCTGATCCACAGCAAGGCATGGTCGATGTCGGGCGATGCCAACGTCGAACTGTCTTTTGCGGGGCCGACCGGTCAGGTGATGACGACCCAGCCGTCTCGACTCTGGGCCCAGGTCAGCGACCCCAAGGTGATGGCCGAGCGGCGCAAGGAGCTCCGGCGGGCGAAGGCGGAGCGGGGCAATGGTGCGGGTGGCTCACCCAGCCCGACGGAGAACGTTTCGGATTCCGCTGGTACGGATCGGGGCGGCTAGGACGCTTGGTGGAGGCGCCGGCGGCGCCGGCGCTCGGCTCGAGTTCCAAAGAGATGTGAACCGACATCGAGCACAACGCCGCACGCGACGATGAACCACCCGAACGCGTCGACGCCCTTCACGGGCGCGTACACGAGCGCGTAGAAAAGCGTCGTATAGGGCAGGAAGATGAAGCCAAGGATGCCTTCCCAACCGGATCTGAACGCGATGGTCAGTCGATCGGTGAACAGCCAGACGAGGAACAGGGCGAACCGGGCCGAGAACGCGGCGATGAGGCCGAAGATGCATCCCATGGCTCAGACCGGGAGCCCGCCGGTGGCCGCATTGGTCGAGCCGGTGTCCTTGTAGGCAGCGATTGTCCGTTCGGCGATGCGCATCTGGTGGATCTCGTCCGCCCCGTCGGCGAAGCGCGCCCAACGAGCATGCTGCAGCATGTTGGCGAGCGGTGTGTCCGTCGAATAACCAAGCGCTCCGTGCACTTGCATCGAGCGATCGATGATGCGGTTGAGACTATTGGCGACGAAGTGCTTCGCCATGGAGACCTCGGTGCGAAAATCTTCACCTCGGTCGATCTTGTAGGCCGCGTGCAGCACCATGAGCTTGCACTGATACAGCTCCATCGCCGAGTCGGCGATCAACCACTGGACACCCTGCTTCTCGGCGAGCAGTGATCCGTGAGAATACCGATGGAGCGAGCGGTCGACCATCATGTCCAGGGCGATCTCTGCCTGGGCGATCCAGCGCATGCAATGTGCGAGACGTGCAGGCCCCAAGCGGTATTGGCCCAGACGGTGTCCGTTCCCCCTACCGCCGAGGATCTGTGAATCGTGCACGCGAAGATCCTCGATGAGGATTTCCGAGTGACCGGTCGAGCCATGCATGGTCTCGACTTCGCGTAGGTCGTTCCAGCCCTCCGCGGGGAGGTCGATCAGGAAGGCGGTGTTGGCACCGCGCGAGCCGGGCGGCACATCTGGTTCGGTGCGAGCGACCAGAATTGCGAACTGAGCTCGGCGGGCGTTGGAGATGAACCACTTGTGACCGTTGATGATCCACTCGTCTCCGTCTTTCTCGGCCCGGGTCTGTATCAGCGTGGGATCGGAGCCGGCGACTTCGGGTTCGGTCATGGCGAAACAGGACATGGCCGTGCCCTCGCACAGGCGCCGGAGGTAGTTGTCCTTCTGCTCGTCAGTGCCCCAGTGGAGGAGGGTGTGCATGTTGCCCTCATCCGGAGCCATGCAGTTCAGGATCCATGGACCGAGCCGCGTCTTGCCAGCTTCCGCCTGCACCATGGCCAACTCCACGTGACCGAGTCCCATGCCACCCCACTCTTTGGGCATGTGCGGGAGCCAGAGGCCCTCCTTCTTGGCCTGCTCGCGCAGGTCGAGGATAGTGACGAGGTACTCGTGACGCGACGCCACCCGGGACTCGTCGTCAAAACCCTTGATGCGCGGCTGCACGGTCTCCTGGATGAACGTGCGAACACGGCTCCGGATTTCTTCGTGTTCCGGAGCCAGCGTGAAGTCGATAGCCACGTGCACCTCCCTGTTGCGCTGCCAGACGGTCGTCCCCACGGCCGTGAACGGCCGGCCAGTCGGACCCGGTTAGCTCAGTACAGGCCTACCACGTTGCCGTCATCGTCGATGTCGATCTGCTCCGCCGCAGGGTGGCGCGAGAGCCCCGGCATCGTCCGCATGTCGCCACTGACGAGATACACGAAGCCCGCGCCCACGTTGGCCCTGGCCTCCCGGACAGGAAGGCGCCAGCCACGTGGTGCTCCCTTGAGCGCCGGATCGGACGAGATAGAGAGATGTGTCTTGGCAATACAGACTGGTAGTCGGCCAAATCCGGCACGCTCGTAGGTCTCGAGCTGCCGGGATGCCGTTGGGAGGAAGTCGACCCCGTCGGCCCCGTAGATCTCGGTGGCGATGATCTCCACCTTCTGGCGCAGGCTGGCATCGTCGTCATAGAGCATTCGAAAGTGGCTCGGCTCCTCACACGCCTCGACAATCGCCTCGGCGAGTTCGACCGCGCCCTTTCCTCCCTCGGTGAAGTGCCGGCAGACGGCCGCGCGTGCGCCGACCGATGCGGCAATCTCACGGATGGCGGCGTGTTCGGACGGGAAGTCGTCATCGAACGCGTTGATGGCCACCACCGGGACGACACCATGCCTCCGCACAATCGCCAGATGGGCCAAGAGATTTGCGGCACCCAGCTGCACCTCATCGGGGTTTTCCTGCAGCATCGCCTCCGGGAGCGGCCGCCCAGCGACGACCTTGTGCCGTCCCGAATGCAGTTTCAGGGCTCGCACGGTGGTGACGACCACCGCGGCGTCCGGGACGAGACCGGACGTCCGACACTTGATGTTGAAGAATCGTTCGGCGCCCATGTCGGACCCGAACCCCGCTTCGGTGACCAGATACTCACCGCCATGGATGCCGATCAGATCGGCCACCACCGACGAGTTGCCGTGAGCGATGTTTCCAAAAGGTCCGGCGTGGACGAGAACAGGTGTGTGTTCGAGGGTCTGCAACAGGTTGGGCTTGATGGCGTCGCGCATGATGACCGTCATGGCGCCAGCAGCCTTCAGTTGCTCTGAAGTAACGGGTTCGCCATCCGAGGTGTAGCCGACGACGATCCGTCCGAGGCGCTCTCGGAGATCCCGGAGTGATGTGGCCAGCGCGAGGACGGCCATCACCTCCGACGCCGCCGTGATGTCGAAGCCTGTCTCGCTCGGGATGCCGTCTTCGCGCGAGCCGAGGCCGCTGACGATGTTGCGAAGCGATCGATCGTTGACGTCGAGAACCCGCTTCCAGGTGATCGCACTTGGATCGAGCCCACATTCGTTGCCGTTATAGAGGTGGTTGTCCACCATGGCGGAGAGGAGGTTGTTCGCGGCGGTCACGGCGTGGAGGTCGCCCGTCAAGTGGAGGTTCAGATTCTCGAACGGGACGACCTGGCTGTAGCCGCCGCCGGCGGCACCGCCCTTGATGCCAAACGTGGGACCCATGGAGGCCTGTCGGATGGCGATCGTGGCCTGACGGCCGAGACAGGCCAGCGCTTGGCCGAGTCCTATGGTCGTCGTGGTCTTCCCTTCCCCAAGCGGGGTCGGTGTGACGGCGGTCACGACCACGTACTTCGCCTTAGGACGGTCGGACAAGGCGGACACGGCGTCCAAGCTCACCTTGGCGACGTGACTCCCGTACGGCTCGAGGAGATCTGATCCGACCCCCATCTGCGCGGCGACCTCTGCGATCGGTAGCAGGGACGCGCGGCGAGCGATCTCGATGGCCGGGGGCACGGACATGGTTCGGGATCATGCCAGACGGAGACAGACCTTGCGGTGCCGACCCCTCCTGTCGCTCCGTCCGGTGACACGTTTCGCGCCCCGCCCGCCCGATGCATGCGTCGATGCGGGCCGAGTGCGGCGCTCATGGGGCGGAAGACCAGGGAGTACCGTGGGGGACACCGGAGTCGACCCAGACACGAACGAAACAGAGGTGCCATGTCCAAGGCAGACGGAGTCTTCATCTACATCGGGACCTACGCCAGCGAGATCGATGCCCGTAGCGACTACGACCTCGTCAAGGGGCTTCATTCGCAGGGAGCAGTCGGAACCTACGACGCCGCGGTGATCACCAAGAGCGACGACGGGAAGGTTCACGTGAACAAGGACGAGACATCGACACGTCACGGCGCGTGGGGCGGCGCCGGGGTCGGAGCACTCGTCGGAATTCTCTTCCCACCATCGATTATTGGCACGGCCATCGTCGGTGCCGCCATCGGAGGCGTGAGCGGGCACCTTTGGAAGGGGATGTCCCGCGCCGACGTGAAGGAGTTTGGCGACATGATCGACGCCGGTGAAGCCGCACTGGTGATCGTGGGTGAAACCAAGATCGAGGCTTACCTCGAGAAGTTGGAACTCAAGGCCACCAAGCGAGCCACCAAGGAACTCGAGCTCGACAAGGGCCAGATCGACGCAGCCGTACAGGCGGCCGCGAAATCGCTCATCTGACACACGTCGCGGCGCCACGCCGGGTTCAGGAACGGGGCTCGAAGACACACCGCGTACTAGCGTGACGCCGATCAGTCGCCCGTGTGAAGCAATCCATCAATGATCGTCCTTCGGATCCTTTCCCTCGTCGCGGGATTCGTCCTCGCCTTTGCCGTCATCGGGTCGGCCTTGAAGACCGTCGTCCTGCCTCAAGAGGGTTCGCCGCGATTGGCGCAGGCCGTCTTCGCCACGGTCTATCGGATCCTCGTGCCGCGCTGGAGCAGTGCGGCGCGAACCCAGCGGCTACGACGTATGTACGCGCCGGTGGCGCTGGTCACCTTGCCGCTGGCCTGGATGATTTTCATGGTGGTCGCCTTCACGCTGATCTTCTGGGGCACCGGAAGTCTCATTTGGCAAAAGGCGTTCGAAGACAGCGGCTCGTCCCTGACGACGCTTGGCTTCAGTGAGCCAGACACGACGAGCCGGATCTGGCTGGCCTTCATCGAGGCCACGATTGGCCTTGGTCTCGTCGCCCTGCTGATCAGCTATCTGCCCACCATCCTTTCGGCCTACAGCGGGCGCGAGAAAGGGGTCGTCCGAGTCCGCCCCCTGGCCGGATCGCCCCCCTCGTCGGTCGATCTCCTGGTCACCCTGCACCAAGTCGGTGCCCTCGAGGGGCAAGATTTCTGGCGCAACCAGTCCGATTGGATCCTCGACCTCGAACAGACCCACACGACCTTCCCGATGCTGTCGTATTTCCCCGAGACCCACCAGGGTCATTCGTGGGTAGCCACGGCCGGCGCGCTCCTCGACGCTGCGGCTCTGGTCGTGTCCGCGTATCCGCGGAACGAGGGAGAGCACTTCTCGGAACTCGAGAAGGGGCCGATCATGGTGCTCGTCTACGGGATGCCCGCCTTCGTGCGGGTTGCCCGCTCCGCCGGTATTCCGCTCCCCGAGCCGACGCGCTACGAGGAAGTACGTCCTCGTCTGGACGATCCGCCACCGGCCATTGCGATCGAACGCGAGGAGTACCTGCGTGCTCGAACCATCCTGGACCCGATCCTGGGCGACGACGCGCTGAGCGCCGAACAGGCCTGGCCTCACTTCGTCTGGATGCGTGCCGCCTACGAGCCCGCATTGCGGGCCCTGGCCGGGCTCACCAAGGCGTCGCCGGCGCCGTGGACCACGGACCGTCCGGCGTCCGTCGGGCGGCCGCGCTTCTTGCGACGACGCCCGCTGCACGTGGACTGGTCGAGGCCGGCCGACTCCTCCGTCGTCTCCGCCAGCTGACCACTACAGGTGGCTGAAGCCGCCCGACTCTTCCTTGGTCATGGAGACCGTTGTTGGGTGCTTCTGGAAGTGGGCGATGGACTCTTTGAAATCGTTGAGAAGGCATCCGGCGAGATCCCGACTGACGCCCTGACGCACGAGAATGCGCTGGACCGCGACGTCAGAGACAGCGCCGGTCAGCGGATATGCCGGCACTTGCCAGCCCTGGACTCTGAGTCGGTCGGCGAGGTCGTACAAGGTGTAGCCGGGATCCTCGCCTTCCTTGATTCTCCAAGCCACCGAGGGAATCCCGGTCTCCGGGTCAGAGTCGCAGAGGAGCTCGAAGGGGCCGAGCTTGACGATCTCACGGGCCAGGAATTTCCCGGTGTTGTAGCAAGCATCGTGGACGTTTCGATATCCGTCGCGACCCAGCCGGACAAAGTTGTAGTACTGAGCGACGATTTGGCCGGCCGGTCGAGAAAAGTTGATCTGGAACACGGGCATATCGCCGCCCAAATACGTGACGTGAAAGATGAGGTCGTCGGGCAACTCCTCCGCGTCTCGCCACAGAACCCATCCGACCCCGAGCGGAGCCAAACCGAACTTGTGCCCCGACGTGGAGATCGACTTGACCCTGGGCACCCGGAAATCCCACTTGATATCCGGGGCGCAGAAGGGAGCGAGAAAGGCTCCGCTCGCTCCGTCGACGTGGATGTCGACGTCCAGACCCTTCTCTGCCTGAAGCTGGTCCAGGGCCTCAGAGAGCTCCAGCACAGGCTCATAGGAGCCGGTGTAAGTCACCCCGAAGGTCGGCACCACCATGATGGTGTTCTCGTCGACCCGCTCCAGCATCTGTTCGACGTCCATCTGGTACCGACCTGGAGCCATCGGGACCTCGCGCATTTCGACGTCCCAGTACTTCGCGAATTTGTGCCAGACCACCTGAACCGGTCCGCACACCATGTTGGGAGTGGCGATCGACTTGCCCTCGGCGCGCCGTTTGGCCCTCCAGCGCCATTTGGCGGCCATGCCGCCGAGCATGCACGCTTCGGAAGATCCGATGGCCGAGCAACCCACCGCCGCGAGCGATCCCGGAGCGTTCCAGAGATCGGCGAGCATCTGCACGCACCGGCGCTCGAGCTCCGCCGTCTGCGGATACTCGTCCTTGTCGATGAGGTTCTTGTCGATGGAGATGTCCATGAGGCGATGGACCTCAGGCTCCTCCCACGTCTGGCAAAACGTCGCCAGGTTCTGGCGGGCGTTGCCGTCCAAGAGGAGCTCGTCCGAAATGACTTGGAACACCTCGTCCGGACGCATCTGCCTGGTCGGGAAGTCCTTTGACGGCAGCGTGGAAAGCATGTCCCGGTCGGCATAGACCGAGTCGAGCATCCCCTCGCGCACTGTCTCCCGCTTGTGCAATGGCATCGCACGACCCTCCTGGCTCGGTTCGGCTCTTTCGTCGAACCGTACCGGTCCGCTCACCCGGGCGCGACCGTAGCCGCGTCCACGATGAGCGTGGGTCTCGTTGCCCGGGCGACCAAACCCCGGCTTTCCCAGTTCAGCTGGCGAGAAGCTGCAGCCGAGCCGTGTCCGCTCGCTGGTGCGTGACGACACGGCGGCGAGGTGCCGGACGGGTCATCACGGGGGCGGTGCGAACACTCTCGGTACGGTCGGCCAGCTTCGAGCGCAGCTGTCGCAGCGCCTTGGTGTGGATCTGGCACACCCGACTCTCGGTCACTCCGAGGAACTCACCGATCTCGGTAAGGGTCAGTCCGTCGTAGTAGTACATCATCAAGACGGTCCGCTCCCGATCCGGCATACCGTCAACGGCGGCAACAAGTGCTTCCTTCGACTCCTTGGCTTCGAACGTGTCGACCGGACCGTGTGACTTGTCCGGCAACGTCTCGCCGAGAGTGGATCGCTCGGACCGCTCGCCGCCCCGCAGTACTTCGTCGAGGGCCATCATGCCGACGGACGAGATCTTGCGCAGTGCTTTGTGGAAGTCGCCGACGCTCATCTCCAGCTCTGCCGCCACCTCGATCTCGGTCGGCGTGCGGCGCAGCGTGGCCTCGAGGTGCGCGAAGGCCTGCTCGACAGCCCGAGCCTTGGTGCGCACAGAACGGGGAACCCAGTCGATGGAACGAAGCTCGTCGATGATGGCGCCCTTGATGCGAGGAATGGCGTAGGTCTCGAAACGCAGGTTGCGGTCCGGCTCGAAGCGCTCGATGGCGTCGATAAGCCCGATGATCCCGTAGCTGACCAAATCCTCTTCATCGAAGTGGCGAGGCAGGCCTGAAAGCACCCGCCCGGCGACGTACTTCACGAATGGCGTGTAGAAGATGATCAGCTGGTTGCGAAGGTCGGTCGAACCGGACTCCTTGAACTCCAGCCACAGAGCATCAATGCCACTCTCGATCGGCTCTTGCGCCATCGTGGTCTGACGCGATGTCGATCCCACTGTTGTTTCCCCCTCACTGGCACCATCCGACTGATGCCCTCGTTGGCACCGTCCGACCGGTGCCACTCCCCTCTTGAGCGAACTCATTTGAACATGCCGCGATGGCCCGTTCAGGAGTATCAACCACTCTAATTACGAGCGTTCTTGCAGGTCGGTGGCCTGTTGGTTGTCAGTCGGTTGCAAGACCGCTGAAATGATCCTCGCCCCCGTTGCAGATGCCAATTGTTGGCCGAGATTGCCTCCGTCCGGCGCGTAGGACCACTGGAACGGTCCGACATCGTCACCCGGGTAGCAACACGCCGTGCGGTCGGTTTGGCGCGCCCGCGCCCGACGCGTTGACGGGCCGATTCTGGTGTGGGCGCCGCACCACATCTTCCCCGGATCAAATGAACAATCCGACCCCCATGAATGACCCCGACGGCGCTCTGCGCCGGCACCACCGGTCCGTCGGCGACGTCCCTGCAACCGGTCGCGCGCTGCAACGGCAACCGCGCCGGTCCTGCAACTGACGTTCGAGCGGGTGGGGGAAGACGCAAGAACCGCGCTGCGTAGGGGGTCTCTCGGGGTTGGACGCAACGGAACCGGGGTCACAACGCAACGCGTCCGCACCCTTCGGCGGGCAATGGCTCGAGAACATCAACGGAGCCCTCGATTCCCTCAAGGCGGTGCCGGCCAGCGCCGACAAATTCCAAGGTAGGGCGCATAGTCCTGACCTCTCGGACGTCTGTCCGTCAGCGGTCGACAAAGCACCCGGCATTGGAGCATCGACCGTGAGGGACGGAGGTCATTCGCAGCTATGAGCGGCATCAGCAGCCAGACCACGACCTCGGCGCGCGCCGACGGTTCGACCGGCTCGGATGTTGCTGCCTTCGCGTTCGATGCCGTCTCCCTTGCCATGGTCGAGAGCTCACCGACGAACATGATGTACTGCGATCGAGACTTGGTAGTCCGGTACATCAACCCGGCAGCTCTGGAGGCTTTCCGGAACCACCAGTCGGTCCTTCCGGTGAGCCCCGACCAGGTGGTCGGTTCGAGCATTGCCGTCTTCCACCGCAACCTCGCCGAAGAGGCAGAGGGTCCCGGCACCGCCGGCTGCCTCAGTCGCCGGGCCCGGGTGCACTTCGGAAGCGAGACCCTGGACTTCCTACTCACACCCATTCCCGACGCCCGAGGTGAGCGCATCGGCGCAGTCGTCACGTGGGCAGTCGTCGCCGACGACGGCTTGTCTCATCGAGCCCAGGCCGCTCCCTTCTCCCGCTCGAACGAGTCCATGGACTCCGTGTTGGCACAAATCACCGAGCATGCAACGTCTCTCGCCGGTGCGTCGGAAGAGCTGACTGCGACGGCCACGCAGCTGAGCGGCGGAGCCGAGGACACCGCAGCGCAAGCAGCGCTTGTCGCAAGCGCCAGCGAACAGATCGCCGCCAGCATCGAGAGCGTCGCCGGCAGCACAGAAGAGATGACCGCATCGATCAACGAGATCGCCCGCAATGCTGCGGACGCGGCGGCAGTCGGCCTGGAGGCCGTCCGGGAGGCAGAGCGCACGAATGTGACGGTGGCCAAGCTGGGCGAGTCGTCGGCCGACATCGGCAAGGTGAGCCGGGTCATCACGTCGATTGCCCAGCAGACCAACCTTCTGGCCCTTAACGCGACGATTGAGGCCGCCCGCGCCGGCGACGCAGGCAAAGGCTTCGCCGTTGTGGCCAACGAAGTCAAAGAGCTGGCCCGGGAGACTGCCCGGGCCACCGATGAGATCTCCACCAAAATCGAAGCGATTCAGCACGACACCGCCCGCTCGGTTGAGGCGATCGGCCGCATTGGTCAGACGATCATCCGCATCAACGAAATCCAGACGACGATCTCCGCTGCCGTCGAACAGCAGCTCGCGACCACCAAGGAGATCGCCCAGGGCCTCTCCCAAATCTCACAGGGTGCCGGCCAGATCACTGAGAACGTCTCGGCCACGGCAGAGATGGCACGCACCAGTGCTGGCGGCGCGTCGGACACCGAGAATGCCGCCACCGTGCTCGCCCTCCTCGCCTCGGAGCTCGAGCAACTCGTCACGGATTTCAACGGGCAGTAGGTGATCCGCGTGGTCGATGTCGCAGGTTCAAGCCAAGAGGCAGTTCCATCAGGTGAGCGCCATGGTTGACGAGATCGTCCGCGAGTTCGTCGCCGAAAGCTACGAGAGCCTCGACCGAATGTCTTCTGACCTCGTTGCCCTCGAGCAACATCCGACGAGCCCCGAAACGTTGAGCTCGATATTCCGGACGATGCACACCGTCAAGGGAACCTGCGGTTTCCTCGGATTCTCGAAGCTCGAGGCGATCGCCCACGCGGGAGAGGAACTGCTGTCGCTCATTCGCGACGGGATGCTCCAGATGACTCCCGACGTCGCAACGGCACTTCTGGACACGTCCGACGCGATGCGCGAGGTACTGCGTTGCGTCGAGGGCAACGCCACCGAGGGTCCCGGTGACTATCAACACCTCGTCGACCGCCTGGACGCCCTGGCCCGAGGCGCCGGCACGTCACCGGTCGACGACGTCGAGCGCCTCGTTCGTACGGCAGCGATCGGTGCTGGGAAGCGTCTCGCCCCCACCGCAGATCTGAGTGTCCGGGTCGACGTGAAGCTGCTGGACGCACTGATGAGCACCGTGGGCGAGTTGGTGCTGACCCGCAATCAGATCGTGCAGCAGGCGGAGATCGTCGGCGACGACGGTCTCCTGGCTTCCGCCCAACGGCTGAACGTGCTGACGGCCGACCTCCAAGACAGCGTCATGCAAACCCGCATGCAGCCCATCGGAACGTTGCTCAACAGCTTGCCCCGCCAGGTACGTGACCTGGCCTTGGCCTGCCACAAGCAAGTACGGCTCGAGATCGAAGGCCAAGAGACAGAGCTCGATCGGACCCTCCTCGAGGCCGTCAAGGATCCCTTGACCCACCTGATCCGCAACGCCTTGGATCACGGTATCGAACCGCCCTCCTTGCGGGTCACCAACGGAAAATCGACAGAGGGCCGGCTGACCGTCCGTGCCTTCCACCAAAACGGACACATCAATCTCGAGATCACCGATGACGGCAATGGCATCGATCTGGACCGGGTGCGACGGATGGCTCTCGACAGAGGGTGGGTGAGCTCAGAGCGGGCGCTGGCCATGTCGGACCAGGAAACGGCATCGCTCATCTTCCTGCCGGGTATCTCGACCGCTGAATCCATCTCCATGGTCTCCGGGCGCGGCGTCGGCATGGACGTGGTCAAGACCAACATCGAGAGAATCGGCGGCACGGTGGACGTCACGACCGAGCGGGGGGTCGGCACCACTTTCCTGATCAAGATCCCGCTGACCCTCGCCATCATGCCCGCGCTGATCGTCAGTTCCGGAGATGAGCGATACGCCATCCCGCAGGTGAACCTGTTGGAGGTCGCCCGGGTCGACCGCGAGCACGCATCTCCATCGATCGAGATGAACCAAGGCCACGCAGTGTGTCGCTTGCGCGGACGACTGCTTCCCCTGGTCGAGCTCGGCGTGGAATTGGGTAACCACCCCAGCCGAATGATGAGCTCCGTCTCCGGTCCCGACGCCGTCGACATCGTCGCGATCCAGACGGGAGGACGTCAGTTCGGACTCGTGGTCGACCGCGTCCACGACACCGAGGAGATCGTCGTCAAGGCGCTGGGCCGGCTGTTCACCGAACTCACGACCTTCGCCGGCGCGACGATCCTGGGTGACGGCCAGGTCGCACTGATTCTTGACGTGGCTGGCCTCGCTCAGCGGGCTGGAGTCCCTTCTGCGGACTTTGGCCACTCAGTGACGTCTGCCGCGCCTGCCGAAGGGATCACGGCGCAAGGCGAGCACACTGCCCAAAAGCTGCTCGTCATGGGCGTGGGCGCCGGGAGGCGTATGGCGTTGCCGCTCGAGCTCGTGTATCGGATCGAGGAATTCTCTCCCGCCGTCGTCGAACGGACCGACGGTCTCGAACTCGTGCAGTATCGGGATGAGATCGTGCCCTTGGCCCGCCTGTCGAGCTTCCTTGGCGTGGAGCCGGCCCGGGCCACCGACGAGGTGATGCCAGTCGTGCTGGCAAAGCTCGACGAGCAGACCATTGGCCTTGTGGTCGACGAGATCGTTGACATCGTCGAGGAGCAGGTTTCGACATCGGGCCACGAGGCCTGGCCGGGCGTGGTCGGTTCGGCGAGCATTTCAGGTCGCGACACCACGGTCATCGACTTGGACCAACTCGCAGACCTCATGCGGCTGGACGTGATGGCGCCATGACCGAGGCAACTCAGCTCTGCACGTTCCTGGTGGATGACCTCTACTTCGGTGTCGACGTTCGCGATGTCCAGGAGGTCATTCGCTTCCAGCGACTGACCCCGGTGCCGCTCGCCGCCCACCACCTTGGAGGTCTGATCAATCTCCGAGGTCGCGTCGTGCCAGCCATCGACATGCGGCGACGGCTCCAGTTGCCCGAACGTGGACCGGACCAATTGCCGATGAACATCGTCCTACGGACCGACGACGGCCCGGTGAGTCTCTTGGTCGACGAGATCGTCGATGTGATGGAGGTCGACCCCGACATGTACGAGCCGCGCCCAGAAGCGGTCTGCGGGCCCGTATGGCATTTCATTCATTCGATCTACAAGCTGCCCGAACGGCTGCTGCTGGTGCTCGACACGGAGCGCGCGGTAAGCGTCAACTGGGCCGAACGGGAAAGCGCATAAAACGATGCTTGACGCACCTGAAGGAAGTGCCGCCGGCCATGCAGCGGGCGTCGCGACAACCCACGCACCGACGACGCTCCGACGGCACTCGCTACGGCCGGTCGAAGGAACGTCCAATGCGCCACGGCCGTACCACGTGCTCGAGGGCGGCAGCGAGCGCACGATCCTGGTAGCTGAGGACGATCACAGCTGTCGCTCTGCGCTCCACCACTATTTCGAACGCAGTGGCTACCGGGTCACCGAGGCGGCCGACGGACCGTCATCCCTGCGCGCCGTGTTTCAGCACTCGGCCGACTTGGTCATCCTGGACTTGGGCCTGCCCGGTGTCGGCGGTGCCGAGGTCCTCGCCAAAATCCGGCGTCACAGCGCAGTGCCTGTGATCGTCTGCTCCGGGCGCGACTCGGAGGAAGAGCGGATCCGCATGCTCAATCTCGGCGCCGACGACTTCGTCGTCAAGCCCTTTTCGTTTGCCGAGCTCGAGGCGCGGGTGCGAGCGGTGCTCCGGCGGGGTAACAGCGAGCCCACCGTGACCCGTATGGAGCATGGTGGCCTCGTGGTCGACCGTGACACCCGAGCGGTGGCGATCGACGGTGGGAACATCCCGATGACCCGAAAGGAGTTCGACCTCCTGGCCTTTCTGGCCGCCTCACCAGGTCAGGTCTTCTCTCGTGAGGACCTCTTGGAGCGGGTCTGGGGATCAACTGAGCAGTGGCAAGGCCGGTCGACGGTGACCGAGCATGTCCGACGGGTCAGGCTCAAGATCGAGCCCGATCCGGACACCCCCCGTTGGATCCTGACCGTGCGCGGAGTGGGCTACCGGTTCTCCGTTCCGGAGGACTGAGGCATAAAAACCCTGAGACAAGGGTAAATCCCCGGCTGAATGAGTAGATAGCCAACCGAGAGCCCACCCCCGGATCCACGTCCTCGCCTCCGCATCGCACCATATCGGCACAACGAAATAGGCCAAAGGTCCTATGGAGCGGATATGGCCTCGGGCCGACATTGAAGGAGTCAGGACACGCACCCGTGAGGTCATGCACGGGATTGGTCGGAGTCCTGGCAGCCCGCAGAGGGGGCGGGGAGACATGAGCGGGAGAGTCAAGAACACAAGCGTCGACCTGGCAAAACAGGGCGGCCGAGGAACAGAAAGAGGCCGGCGGGACGACGTCCGCGCCGATGGATTCGCGAGCCCGGTCGGGCTGTCGAACACTGCGATTCGAGTGCCTGGACAGGGACTCGGGAAAAAGGAGGTGTGTCCCCGATGACTGCACCGCCTGTAGATGTCGATGTTCGCCGGGAGCAGCCCCCCGTCGGGGTGCGGACGATGGACTCGTCCGACCCGTCGTCGCGGCCTGAACACATCAACGGCCGCACGATCCTGGTCGCCGAGGGCGACAGTCAGACCCGGGTCGCGTTGCGCCACCACCTCAAGCGTGCCGGATATCAGGTCACCGAAGCATCCGATCCTGCGACGTCGCTCCAGGGCGTGTTCGCTCAGACGGCAGATCTGGTGATCCTGGATCTCGGTCCTGCTGAGATCACGTCCGAGGTGCTGGCTCGAATCCGCCGACGCAGCACGGTGCCGGTGATCGTGTGCGCAGCGCAGGCATCGGAGCGCGATCGGGTCCGGGTGCTGAACCTCGGAGCTGACGATTTCGTCACGAAGCCCTTCTCCTTCGCCGAGCTCGAAGCCCGCGTTCGGGCCGTGCTTCGTCGAGGAAACAGTGCTCCGTCGGCCCTGCTCGAACACGGCAACCTCGTCGTGGATCGCGGCACCCGCACGGTGACGGTCGGTGACACGCCGGTGACCATGACCCGCAAGGAGTTCGACCTCCTCGCATTCCTGGCGGCCTCGCCGGACCGCGTCTTCTCACGGGAGGACCTGCTCGAGCGGGTCTGGGGATCGACCGGACGTTGGCAGGGTCGCTCCACGGTGACGGAGCACATTCGTCGAGTTCGCCTCAAGATCGAGACGGACCCCGAGAACCCGCAGTGGATCACCACCGTGCGGGGAATCGGCTACCGATTCTGCGCTCCGGCCGCCTGAACGCCGGGCGGTCCGGGCCCACGGCCTGGTCGTCTTTAGGTCGGCGAAGGCACGCTCAGCGAGCCGTGAAGATCACCGCATGAAGGCAGGCCGGTGCGCGCCGGTCACGGGGTGGAGAAGGTGAAATCGGCGCCCATGCAGTCCGCCGGATAGGTGGCAACCACCAGGTACTCGCTCGAACTCCCACTGACCTGCCAGACGGCCAATGACGGTGATTGCGACAGGCACGAGACGGACGGATCGTCGGTGGCGAAGTCGGTCAGCTGACCGACCGGAGCCGTGCCTTGGGTCGTCGGAATCCCGGTGCCACTCACCTTGAGCAGAGTCACCGGACTCTGGCTCCACATTCCCGAATAGACCGGACCCGACGGCCCGGTGGTACTCGTCGTGGTCGAACCAACAGACGTTGTCGTAGTGGTCGAAGCCGGAGCCCCCGTCGTCGTCGTCACGGCGGGTGGCGATGTGGTCTGTCGTCGTCGTCGGCGCGGCTCCCCCAGGTGGAGCCGGCGGGAACCCCAGGCTCGGACCCGTCGGAGCAAAGTTGGTGGGCGGCGGGAAGCCGGCGAGGGCAGCAAGGTCACCCACGTTGTTGCCGTCCATGCCGAGTGCCCATATGCCGACGCCGGCGAAATTGCGGGCCTTCGCCAACTGGCCGGCGTCATAGAGCGAGGTGGGCACTTCGAAGAACGTCTCGTGCCACTGGTTCCCCACCTGGTACGAGGTCCAACCGCTGTCGGTCACGGGATCCCAGTAGATGGGGTGCCCGCTGGTCAGGATCTGACTGAGGGGGACGTCGGTGGCAGGACCCGTGGCCGTGGCCACAATGGTGCCGTTCGTCGTTGGCCAGTCGATTCCGAAGTAGGGCAGGCCCAGAATGACCTTGGAGGGCGGGACGGCGGAGGCGTACTCGTTCACGGTGGTCTGGTCGGAGAACAGCCCGCTGGTGAGGGGCGACGTCGGCGACGCGCTGGCGGCGAGGTTCGGGCTGTATTGCATGACGAAGAAGCCGTCGACCACCGGCGCCAGTGCGGGAATGTTGTAGAAACCCCCGGAGTCGGTGGCTGAACTCGCGTACGTGTCCATCGTCACCTGATAGTGCGGGTTGGCATTGTGCAAGGTGGACGACACCGCGGCCACGAGGCGCGTCAGACCAGCCTGATCCCCGGCGCCCTCCCCTTCGAGATCGAGGTTGACTCCGTCGAGGTTCTTGCCGGAGACCGCGCTCAGCAGCGCCGAACCGAGTGTGGTCGCTGCGGTCGGCGACGAGGTCAGGGCGTTGAGCGACGCCTGGTCGAAATCGGTCACGGTGAGCACGACGCGGTCGTTGGCCGCATGGGCCCGGGTGATGAGGTTGGCCAGGGTCTGGCTCTCGTAGCCGTTCCAGCCGGCTCCGGACTGCTGCAGCGTCCCGTCAGGATTCACCCCGACGGAGAAGTAGGCGAGCGTCGATATGCCCTGGACGTCGAAGCCGCCACTCGAGGGGAGGGTCCAGTATGGGGCGAAGCCGAAGACCTCGTGCGGGCGCAGCGGCGGGGCCGCCGCCACGCTGGCCGGAGCGCCGGTGGGTGCAGTCGTGGCCGCCGGGAGGTGGCCGGCGTGTTTGCCGTGCCCGAAGAAACCCGCCGCCTCGGGTAGGTCCACGTTGCCTTGCTGGCCGGAGCGGAGGGCTTGGTCTTGTGACCAGCGGGCGGAGGTGTCGCGAGAGCCCACGGTATCGGCGGCGCCACCGTGGAGGGCCAACCAGCCGATGGCGATGGTCAAGACCAGCGCGGTGCACAGAGTTCCGAGGCTCACCACCCGAACGGCACGACCACGCAACCAATGGCGCCGGCGGCGGTGCCGGGCCCGAGAACGGCCATGCCTCGCCGTCCTGGTTCGGGGCGCGTCGGACGAGGCCTCGGGCAGCGCAGGCTGGGGGGGCGATGGGGTGGTCCCGGCCGTC
This sequence comes from uncultured Acidimicrobiaceae bacterium, assembly GCA_963726545.1. GTDB lineage: Bacteria > Actinomycetota > Acidimicrobiia > Acidimicrobiales > RAAP-2 > Bog-473. The sequence goes on from CAVSCV010000009.1 coordinate 252,379, forward strand.
TGGTCGTCGATGTGGTCCACGGTGCTCAATCCACCACTGACGGGAGAATCGGAATGGGGGGATCCGCAGCGGTTTGAGGTTTCGACCTCTCAGGGCCTTGGAGAGCACCGGCGACGGCGCTCACGTCACCCAGGCTATCTGGCATCAGGACTGCAAATTTTCTGTGTGTGACGGATCGGTAACTTCTGTGACCACGGACCCTCACTTCGCTCTTTGTTTCGAGATCGGCGGGCTCCGACGCTGCAGGTTGGGATTGGTCCTCGGACCGAGACCCAGGCACGAACTGCTGGGGCCATGGCCCAGGTCAGGCCGAGGGCAGCGGGCCGTCCTTGCTCCAGATGGATACGTAGACAGGCTCGTCCATCCAGGACAGCTGGACGTCGACCAGCAGTTCGGCTCCGGCCCTCGTATCGATGTGCAGGGTGCCGTCGGTGACGGAGGGCAGAGAAAGTCCGGTCGGCGAAGGGAGCAAGCCCTTGAGATTGCCGCCCACGATGTTCACCAGTTCCCCCACCGCGTCGAGGACATCGGCATCGCTGACGTTCTCGATCTCGGCATCGAACATGAGCGCGGCCGCCCTGGCGGCGGCGACCGATGAGCACGTCAAGCTGACGAGCCCGTTCCAAGACCCGCTGATGAACACCGTGCCGGTCAGCGAGGCATTGGAAGGCACGATCGACACGGAGATGATCTCGTCGCTCTCCGGCAGGAACGCCTTCCACACGGAGGACGTGATCTCGGTGACCACGTCCTCGGTGAACAGCATGCTCGTCATCGTGCGCGTCCCTCCGTCGGTGATGGGTCTTCTTCTCCCCCTATGCCCATGAGGTTGAGCTTCTCGGCCACGGCTTCTTGCGTGAACGGTTTGATCAGATATTCGTTGGCGCCCGCCGCCAGCGCGGCGCTGATCTCATCGAGCTCGCACTCGGTGGTGACCATCATGATCGACATGGGGGCGAAACGGCCGTCGGCCCGGAGAGTCGAGACGAGCTCGAGACCATTCATCCCAGGCAGGTGCCAATCCACCAAGGCGAGGTCCGGCACCTCGTGCGCGTCGAAGTACTCGAGCGCCTTGGCCGCATCTTCGACCTGGTCTACCTGGGCGCCCAAACCGTGCAAGATCCTGGTGAGGATGGTTCGCATGGCACGGGAATCCTCAACGACCAATGCCTGCATCACACCGCCCCCTTCTGCCACACCTTGGTGCCGCCGACGGTGTGGCCGACCAACCCGGTCGACATGCTGAACATGGTCTCCGCGGTGCCGAGGACCAGGTAGCCGTGTGGTGCCAATTGCTTGCTGATAAGAGCGATGATGCGCTCCTTCGTGTTGTTGTCGAAGTAAATGAGCACATTGCGCAACAAGATGATGTCGAACTTGGGGAGCAACACCGGCCACTGACCGGAGAGGTTCAGCTGCGAGAACGAGACCATCCGCCGGATGGATTCGTCGATCACGTAGTCAGCTCCGTCCCGCGTGAAGTAGCGGGTCAGCATCTGGACGGGCAGACCCCGATTGATCTCGAGCGTGGAGAACCGGCCGCTGCGGGCCTTGTCGAGCACGGTGGCGCTGAGGTCCGTTCCGACCAGCGAGCAATTCCAGCCCTCGAGTGCGGGGAAGTCCTGCCTGATCATCATGGCCACGCTGTAGATCTCCTGCCCGGTGGAAGAGGCGGCGCTCCACACCGAGAGGCGTCGAGTGGCCTGGTTGCGCCGGATCACCTCGGGGATCAGCTCCTCCCGGAGCGCGCTGAAGGGCTTGAGGTCGCGGAACCACAACGTCTCGTTGATCGTCAACGCTTCGATGACGCTCGTGGCGATGTCCGAGTCCTGCATCTGGCGGATGTGGTGGACCATCTCGGAAATCGATTCGATGCCGTAGCGGCGCGCCACCGGTCCCAAACGGGACGCGACGAGGTACCGCTTGTCCTCCCCGAGGACCATGGCCGAACGTTCGAGGAGGAAGGTGCGCAGGAACTCGAAATCCTGGCGCTCGAGGTCGGGAGGCGCCTGGGCCGCGACGGCGGTCATGCGACGCCTTGCTGGGACTGGCGCACCGGGCTGGACGCGCGGCCAGGCAGACGGGCTGGCGGGCCGAACGCACAGTGGGCTGCGGTCGAGGTCATCGAGTCACCAGGGCCCGCTCGACCAACGGTGCCCCTTCGAGGGCGATGAGCGCAATCCGGCCCGATCCGTAGCCCTCGACCGTCACCTCGAGATTGAACTGGGTCGGCGCAGCGACCAACTGTTGATGATCGGGTGGGCGCTCGAAGTCGGCCAGCAAGACGATCTCGGCCAGCTTGCACCGGGCGCCGCCCGGGTTGGCCACGTTGGCCAGGACGTTGGCCACTTCGTTGAAGTTCTGGGCGAGGGCCTCGGTCAGCACGCCGGCAGCGGCCCACTCGAGCGCGTCGACGGCGGGCGTGAGCGAGAGCGCGGCGCCGGCGGCGGCCGCGAACGAGATCTCGGAGATGGAGGTGGCCACTTGACGCTCGTCCGCGTCGACGTAGCGCGCCACGGCCCGGGCCACTTCGCGTCGGGGCGGACCCGAGGGCGTGGTCCAGACGGGCCGGCGCAGCAAGCCCTCGAGAACAGAGGCGACGGTTGGGCCATCCTCGTCCGTGGCCTGGGTCTCGGCGGCGACGGCATTCCAGCCCAGGGCGTAGCTCACCTGCCGGGAGAGGCTGTCGCCGGTGAAGGGCTTGGTCACGACGAAGGACGCTCCGGCCTGGTAGGCCCGGATACGGGTGGCCCGGCCGGACTCCGAGGTGATGAAGCCGAGCGGACCCGTCCACCCCTCGCAGCGCAAAGACTCGAGCAGTTCGATGCCGGTCATTTCGGGCATGTTCCAATCAGAGAGAACGAGGTCGACGCCGCCGGTTCGAACGGCGCTGAGGGCGGCCGTGCCGCAGTCGGCCTCGACGATGTCGTAGAGATCGATGCCGGTGCGGAGCTCACGCCTGATGATCATGCGCATCGCCCTGCTGTCGTCAACGACGAGCACCCGCAACGCTCCACCTCCCTGTGTCGGCCTGCGTCCTCCACCGTGTCGGACGACTCGGTACGACCTGTGGCGACGCCGTGGTCTTCGAAGCGGCTGTCCTCCTGTACGCCTTGATGACCCGGTCTTTGTATCGACGGCGGTCGGGAACACCTTGAGCAAGGCCTGGAAGATCATCCCAACGGAACAACAACGTCGCTCCGATGGGCGCAACTCACCCCAATCGGCTTCAGTTCTGGACCGAGCGTTCCGATTGAACCCGGGTCAGCGTCACGTCACGGACCGGCCAACAGGCCGCGTCCCTGGACGGTCAGGAAAGGACTCCGCCAGCCGTGACCCGGGGGAGAACGAAGCAACACGAGGCGCCGAGATGGTGGATCTGAGCGAACGCACGATTCCCGTATCGGGTTCCGAGCTGATCGTGGCGCGGCAGCCCGTCTTCAACGACCGGTTCGACGTCGTCGGGTACGAGCTCCTCTTCCGGCCGACCAAACACGCCCTCTCGACGGGTCTACCCGAGGACCACCTCCAGGGTGATCTCATGACGGCCCAGGTCCTCTTCAATTCGGTCGAGATCGGGGTCGACCGCCTGGCCGGCGACCGCCTGGTCTTCTGCAACGCCAGCCGCGGGACCCTGGTCGGAGACATCCCGATCGTCCTGCCGCCCGAGCGGACAGTGATCGAGGTGCTCGAGTCGGTGGTGATCGACGACGAGGTCCTCCAGGGCTGCGAGCGCCTCCTCGACCAGGGCTTCACGCTCGCCATGGACGACTTCACCTGGTTCGACGGTGCCGAGCGCATCCTCGAGATGGCCTCCATCGTCAAGGTCGACCTCACGCTGGTCCAGCCGGAGGAGCTCCCCGCACTGCTCGACCGCTGCCGGAGCTACGGCGTGACGTTGCTGGCCGAAAAGGTCGAGGACAAGGCACAGCTCGAACACTGCAAGGCGCTGGGCTTCGAGTACTTCCAGGGCTACCTGCTGTCGCGCCCGCAGATCGTCCAGGGCCGAGGCCACCGCCTCGAAGGCTCCCGCCTGGCCGTGTTGCGCATCGCGGAGCACCTGTGGGACCCCGACGCCCGCATCGACACGATCGAGCGGTTCGTGCGGTCGGACCCCGCGCTGTGTGTCCAGATCCTCAAAGTGGCCAGCATCGGAGGCGCGCACGGGATGCGACGCACCGTGCGCTCGCTCTACGAGGCGCTCATCCTCGTGGGCTCGCGGCGTCTGCAGGCGTGGGTGACCCTCATGCTGGTGATGGGCCACGACATGGCACCAGAGGAGACGCTTTCCACGGCGCTGGTGCGGGCCCGTCTCTGCGAACTGCTGGCCGAGCAGGTTGCGCCCAAGCTGGCCGACGAGGGCTTCGCCACCGGCCTGCTCTCCTGCCTCGACCTCCTGCTCGGGGTGCCGGTCTCGGTCGCCCTCGAGGAGCTCAACATCGACGCCGAGGTCGAGGGGGCCATCCTCAACCACGAAGGGCCTCTCGGGGCGGTGCTCGTCGAAGCACTGTTCCTGCAGACGGGTGAGTACCGCCGCGAGCGGCGCTCGGGCCTCGACACGTCGGCCTTCCAGGTCAGCTACCTCGAAGCGGTGGCCTGGGCCGACGAAATGGTCCAGTCGCTGTTCGGCCCGCCGGCCGAAGCCGACTCGTCGCTGGCCCCGCCTCCCACGCGGCGTTTCAGCACACCTCGTCGCTGACGACGGCAGCCCGCCGCGCCGAGTCCGGTTAGGCCGACCCGGCGAGCCAGGCGGAGCGTCAGGCCACCAGCGCGGAGGCGGGACGTCGGTGGATCGGCCGTACCGACTTGAGCGCCGGCGACAGCGCATAGACGTAGGCCAGCAGGCGGGCGACGGCCATGTAGAGCGCCTCGGGGATCTCGTCGTTGATCGCGCAGGCGCCGTAGACGGCCCGAGCCAGCGGCGGGTCCTCGACGATGGGGACCCCGTGACGGGTCGCCTCCTCCCGGATGCGGGCTGCTACCTCGTCGGAGCCCTTGGCCACGACCCGGGGGGCGGACGAGCGGGTGCGGTCGTATTTGAGGGCGACGGCGTAGTGGGTCGGGTTGGTGATGATCAGATCGGCCCGGGACACCTCGGCCATCATGCGCAGGCGGCTCATGGCCCGCTGGCGGCCCCGGATCTGGCCTTTGACGAGGGGGTCACCCTGCGACTCGCGCATCTCGTTCTTGACCTCTTGCTTGGTCATCTTGAGATCGGCGGACAACTTGTGGCGCTGGAACGCGAAGTCGGCCAAGCCGAGCAGGAACCCGATGACGGCCAGCGTCCGCACGAAGCCGAGGAGCTCGGCGCCGGCGTAGTCGATCAGCGGCCCCATGGCCACGGGCTGGGCGCCCATGAGGGTGTGCATCAGGGCGATGATGTCGCGGGTGGCGAAGAACGCGATGACGCTCAGCTTGATCACCGTCTTCGCCAGCTCCCACAGCCCACGGACCGAGAAGAGCCGTTTGATCCCGTGGATCGGGTTGAGCTTGGAGAACTGCGGGGTGATGCCCTTGGCGGAGAAGACGAAGCCGACCTGGGCCACCGAGGCCAGCAGCCCGATGATGGCGATGATGCCGGCGAAGGGCAGGATGATGAGGAAGGCGTTCTCGAGCCCCTTGCTCAGGACGGCGAGCGCCCCGGGGATGGAGGGATGGGCCATCACCCGGGCCGCCATGACCTGGACGGCGAGCACCTTGGACTCGGCGTAGCCGAACGCGGCGGGCATGACGAAGGTGAGGATGAGGAGGGAGAACCAGCCGCCGATGTCGGGCGAGCGGGCCACCTGTCCCTTCTTACGGGAGTCCTTCTTCTTCTTTGCTGTCGGCTTCTCGGTCTTCGAGTGCCGGTCCCCCGCGGGCACGCCGGCCTACGTCCCCGCCAGCAGGACGGCGCCGTCGTGCACGCCTGCGTTGACCAGGTTGTTCACGTAACCGGGCAGCACCGTGATGCTGGCGCCGATGAGCAGGAAGCTGAGCATGATCTGGAAGGGGAAGCCGAGCCAGAAGACGTTCATCTGCGGGATGGCCTTCGACACCATGCCGAGGACGACCTGGGCCGCGAAGAGGACGATGATGACGGGCGCGGCGATCTCGACGGCGGCGACGAAGAACGTCGTGACGGTGGAGGTGACCATGTGGGCGATGGCGCCGGTCGACGACAGGGTGAGGCCGACCGAGCTGAACGAGCGCAGGAATCCGTCGACGATGAGCAGCTCGCCGTTGCCGGCGAAGAGCAGGACGACGGCGATCTGCTCGTAGAACTGGCCGAGCATCGGCGTCTGGTTGGCCGACAGGGGGTCGACGGACGGTGGGAGGACGATGCCGCCGAAGAGGTCGGCCAGGGAGCCGGCGGCGGTGACCGCGCTGAGCAGGACGCTGACGAGGAAGCCCAGGGTGGCGCCGGTGAGGACCTGGACGGCCACCGCCCCGATGAGCGCGGGGAGGGTCAGGGGGACGTTGGCCCCGGTGACGTGGGGTGCGGCGACGAGGGCCAGGCTCATGGCCAGGCCGATGGTGACGATCGTCGGCATGACGGACCGGTTGCCGAACGGCGGGACGATCAGGAGCCAGGCCAGGGCACGGACCAGGGCAAGGACGAAGCCCACGACGATGGGTGCGCTGATGTCGACCACCACGGTCGGGTCAGCCTCCGACGAGGTGCGGGATCTGGTTGAACAGCTGGTCGACGAAGGTGATCAGCGTGTTGAGCATCCAGTGCCCGGTGAAGAGGAGGACGAGCGAGACCGCCGCCAGCTTGGGCACGAAGGTGAGGGTGAACTCCTGGATCTGCGTCACCGACTGGAACATGGAGATGAGCAGGCCGACGGCCAGGCTGACGCCGAGGATCGGCGCCACCAGCTTGAAGGTGGTGAACATGGCCTCGACGGCCAGATGGACGACGTCGGCTTCGGTCACGGCGTCACGTCAGTGGAAGCTCGTCAGGAGGGAGTGGGCGATGAGGGTCCAGCCGTCGATCATGACGAAGAGGAGGATCTTGAACGGGAGGGACACCAGGGTCGGGGGCAGCATCATCATTCCCATCGACATCAACGTGGCCGAGACGACGAGGTCGATGATTAAGAACGGGACGAAGATGACGAACCCGATGATGAAGGCGCTCTGGAGCTGGCTGAGCACGAAGGCCGGGATGACGGCGATCATCGACACCTGGGCCGGCTTCTTGGGGTTCTCGTGGGCCGCGCTGGCCATGAGCTCGAGCTCGCTCGAGTCCGTCTGACGAAGCATCCACGCCTTGAGCGGCACCTCGGCCCGGTTGACCGCCTGCGAGGTGCTGATCTTCCCGTTCATGTAGGGCTGGAGCGCGATGTGGTTCATGGTCGAGAGCGTCGGGGCCATGATGAAGAGGCTGAGGAACAGGGCCAGACCGGCGATGACCTGGTTCGGGGGGATGGTCTGGAGGCCCAGGGCGTTGCGGGTCAGGCTGAGCACCACGACGATGCGGGTGAAGCCCGTCAGCATGATGATGGCGGCCGGGGCGATCGCCAGGAGCGCGACGGCCAGGATGATGAGGACGCTCTCCGACGGCTTGGACAGCGTGTTCTTGAAGTTGATCTGGACCGACGAGTTCGCCGCCAGGAGCAGGTGGATCATCGCCGGACCGTGCGATCACGCAGGCGGTCGAGCCGTTGGTTCCAGCTGAACATGGTCGACGACATGGACCCGGCGCTGGACGAGGCCGACGAGGCGGACGAGCTCGTCGACGGGAGAAGGTGGAGCGACTCGAGTCGACGGCGTCGACGGCGTCGACGGCGTCGGAGTCGTCGGATTCGGTGGCGGCGTCTGTGTGTGTGTCCGTGGTCACGGCCTCGAGCTCGAGCACTTGGCCCTGGGTCCCGGGGCCAGGGAGGATCCCGTAGGCGGCCGGGTCGAGCTCGCTCAACGTCGTGATGTTCTGTGCGGTGACGCCGAGCAGCACGATGCGGTCATCGACGCGCACGGTGACCAGCGTCTGGCCCTTGCCGATGGACTGGCGGGCCAGCACGTCGACCTGGCGGCGGGCGCCCCGGCCGCCGGAGCCGCGCGACCCGGGCATCCCCTTCTTGCGCACGATCTGGGCCAGGACCCAAAGGACCATGAGCACGACGAAGAGCGAGATGAGGAGGCGGCCGAGCAGGCTGAACACGGAGACATGCGCGTTCGTGTTCGACACTGCGGCCGTGGCCGCCAGCATCCCAGAGGGTGGGAACATTGGTTGGTCCGGTCAGTGACGAGCGGGCTGGCCGTCGGTCATCACGATGTCGAGGATGCGCACGCCGAACTCGTCGTCGAGCACCACCACCTCGCCACGGGCCAGCAGGTTGTCGTTGATCAGGACGTCGACGGGGCTGCCGGCGGCCCGGTCCAGCTCGATCACGCTTCCCGTCTGGAGGGCCAGGAGGTCACGCAAGAGCATCTTGGTGCGGCCGAGCTCGACCGTGACGGTCATTTCGACTCCGTGGAGGAGGTCGAGGGACCGTTCCCCGGCGGCCAGGCCGGCCATGGCGGCCGGTGTGGTTGTCGGTGCAGGCCCCGGAGCCGTCGCGATCCCGGCTGCCATGGGCACCGCCGCATCGACGCCGCCGTCGGGCGCCGTCATGGAGGGTGCAGTGTCTGTCATTGGTTCTCCCCGTGGTCAACGACGACACAGGCCAGGCGCTTGCCGCTGGTCGTCGGGAGGACATCAAGATGGTGTTGGTCACCGACCACGAGGGACAACGATTCCCCCTGGTCGTACGGAAGCCCGACGACGTCGCCCACCGCGAGGTGGAGGAAGTCGGCCGGGGTGAGCATGGTGGAAGGGAAAAGGACCCGGATGTCGACCGGCGTGTCGAGCAGGCGGCGGCGGACCGCGTCACCGTCCCCGATGCTCCCGGTCATCTCCTCGTCCTGGTTCTGAATCTCGAGCGTGTCCACCAGCGGCTGCACGATGCTGAACGGAAAGCACAGCTCGAAGGCGAACTGGGACTCCTCGTGTAATTCGAAGACGAGCGGGACGAGCAGGGCCATGTCGGTCGGTCGGACCGGCGGCAGGAACTGCGCGCTGTTCACCTGCATCGGCGTCCCCATCTGCAACGCCATGACGGGCGCCAGGACGGAGGGCAGCTCGGAGAACATGGCGTCGGCCACATCGGCCACCAGCCGCTGCTCGATTTCGGTGAGCGCACGCTCGGCCAGGTAGCGACCGTTCCCTTTGCCACCCATGCGCAGATCGACGACCGTCATGGCCAGCGGCAGCGGCACGTGCAGCACGGCCCGGCCCTGCAAGGGGGCCATGGTCGCCGCGAACAGGCAGGTCGGCTCGGGCAGCTGCCCGGCGTACTCGCCCCAGGTGTGCTGCTCGAACTCGCCCAGGGTCAGCGTCACCGGGGTGCGCAAGCGGTTGGTCAACAAGCCGCTCGCCCGGTGGGCCAGCGTCTCGTAGAGGACCTGCAAGCCGCGCAGGTGGTTGCGGTCGAGCGTCTTGGGCATCCGGAAGTCGTGGACGCGGATGGTGGTGCGCGCCGGCTTCTCGGGCGCACCACCCTCACCCACGACAGCCGGCCGCTTGCTCGCAACCGCATCCTGCACAGCCAGGTCCTCAGTGGTCATGCCATCTGGACCAGCGACTGGGTCACCGTCGAGTCAGTGTTCACGACCTTGGTGTTGGCCTGGTAGGCCTCCTGCGCCACCACGAGGTTGGTGAGCTGGGCGGCCAGGTTGACGTTGGACGACTCGAGCGAGCCGCCGACGAGGGTGCCGCGCCCGCCCGTGCCGGGTGCGCCGATCTCGGGCTGGCCCGAGTTCGGCGTCGTCACGAAGTCGAGGTTCCCGATGGAGTCCAGGCCGCCCGGGTTGGCGAAGTTGGCCAGGGCCAGCTGGGCGATGGTCGCCGTCTGGCCGTTGGAGAACGAGCCGACGATCGTGCCGTTGGAGTTGATGGAGTACGAGGTCAGCGTTCCCGCCGACGCCCCGTCCTGGTTGACCGCTTCGGCGGTGGAGCCACCGGCGAACTGGGTGAACGAGGCCGCCGTCCCCGGGGCCGGGAAGTCGATGTTCCAGGTGTCACCCGCAGGGAAGGTGAATCCCGCAGGCATGGACCCGACCGGCAGCGAGTAGGACCCGTTGGAGTTGGCGGTCACGCCCGAGATGGACCCGACCTGACCCGAGACGGGGTCGAAGCTGATCGTGGGCTCGCTCCCGGCGGCCCACAGGTTCTGCGGGCTCCCGCTGGCGTTGGTCACGGTGCCCTGCACGGTCCAGGCGTTCGGGGTGCCCGCCACCTGCGTGAAGGTCAGCGTCAACGGAATGGCGTCACCCAGCGAGTCGTAGGCCGTCACGGTCGCCGTCACCGGCGTCGACGTGCCCGAGCCGCTCCAGGCCGGCAGGTTGCCGCCCATGGTGACCTCGGTCGTCGCCTTGGCCGGGATGACCTGGCCGGTCGGGATGGTCACGGCGCCGATCGGGGCGTTGGTGTTGATCTGGCCGTTCACCGCCTGCCAGCCCTGGATCAGGCCACCGGTCGGCGTGTCGAGGTTGCCGTTGGCGTCCGTCGAGAGCTGGCCGTTGCGGGTGAAGACCTGCTGGCCGCCCTGCTCGGCGACGAGGAAGCCGCTCCCACTGATGGCGACGTCGTTGGGCTGGTCGGTCTGCTGGAGTGAACCGTCGCTCAGGTCGCTCGAGATCGCGCCCGACGCGTACCCCCGAGCCGACGGCCAGTGGGTTGATGCCGGCACCGGAACCTGAGGGCGAGGGCGGCGCCGTCGCACCCGAGATCTGCTCGGACAGCAGGTCCACGAAGTCGACGTCCTGCTGCTTGTAGCCGTCGGTGTTGACGTTGGCAATGTTGTTGCCGATCGTGTCGAGATACGTCTGCGTCGCGTCGATGCCCGACACGGCGGCGAGCAGTGCTTGGTCCATCTTGTTTGGTTCCCTCCTGATTGGTGTTGCGTGTTCTCGAATGAATGCGGATGCGATTGACTGGCGTGCGGTTAGCTGCCCGATCCCGAGCCGGCTCCCGACCCGGCGGGCGGCGGCGTCCCCACGGACTGCACATCACCCAGCGGCACCGAGGTTCCGTTGACGTTGAGCATCGGTCCACCCGTGGCGAGCGACACTCCCTGGACGATGCCCGACACGGTCGTCCCGTTGGCCAGCGTGGCGCTGATCGTCTGACCGATCATGGAGGTGGAGGCCTGTTGCTGCTGCGAGCTGACTTCCTGGTTCTGCGCGGACACCTCCTGACTCACCTCCTGCTGGAGCTGCGTCATCGTCTCGACCTCGGTCAGCTGCGCGGTCTGCGACAGGAACTGGGTGCCCGAGGTCGGGTTCAACGGGTCCTGGTACTTGAGCTGCGCCACGAGCAGGTTCAAGAAAGTGTTGGGGTTCTGCAGGCTCTGCAGCGGGTTGGTCGCGGTCGATGACGTCTGGCCGGTGGCGCCTGCACCACTGTTCGAATTGACTGGCGGGACGGTCATGGCTGGGTGCTCCTGGTCTGCGTTCTGTGCGGGTGTCGGTGCGGGTAGGTGTGGTCGGTCGGTGTGAGAGAAGAGGGCCGGGCTGTGAGGACGAAGTCGGTCAGGTGCCCAGGGTGAGAGCGGACTCGTAGGCGGTCTTGGCCTGGTTCACCACGGAGACGTTGGCTTGATAACTCGTCTGCGCCATCACCAGGTTCACCATCTGCTGCCCGAGGTCGACGTTCGCCACCCGGATCATCCCCTTCGAGTCCGCCTGCGGGTTGGTCGGGTCGTATTCCTCGGTGCCCTCGCTGCTCCCGAGCTGCACCCCGGTCGCCACGCCCTGGCCCGCCCCGTCGGCCTCGCCCGAGGGCAGCGGCACGGCGTTGATGTACTGCGTCTGGTACGTGCCCTGGCTCGTCGGTCCGGTGTCGTCGGCGTTGGCGATGTTCCCGCCCGTCGCATCGATCCACTCCTGCGCCGCGTCGATGCCCGTCGTCGCGATGGGCAGCGCTCCGAAGAGGCTCACGAGAAGCTCCCGCCGGCGGCGCCCTGCACCAGCCGGAACTGCGCATTCAGCAGTTCGACCAGGCTCTGGTACTGCATGGTCTCCTGGGTGGCCGAGGTCATCTCGGTCGGCAGGTCGACGTTGTTGCCGTTCGTGCTCGGTGCCCGGGTCGAGTTGCTCACGACCGACTGCGCCGAGGCGCCACCGGGCGCATCGATGGCGTTCTGGAGGCTCTGCTCGAAGCTGACGTCCTGAGCGGAGAAGTTGGGGGTCTCGTCGTTGGCGATGTTGTTCGCCGTGGTCTGTTGCTGGAGCGAAACGCCGTCGACTGCGAACTGCAGGACGCCCATGATGCCGTCTGACACGGTCACCCCCCTCGGATGGTTCACTCGGCGTCACGAACACGCGGTACGTGTCCTGACTTCTTCTTCGAGCCCATCCTGGGCGATTCATGCCGGCAGTCCCTGCCAGCTTTTGGACTATCGGACTAGGGCTGTTCCAGCTTTAGTTGTTGGCTCGCCGCGTCACACCGAGTTGATACGGATGTGGCGGAGTCCATCAATTCTGCTCCGGCCAACAGGCTCCAGCCCGACGTATCGAGGTAGGCGGCCAGGCCGTCGAGGAACTGTTTCTCGTTCCCAAAACGCGCCGGCACGTCGCCGTACCGGCGCACCGTTCGATGCTTGAGGGCGCTGCCGAGGTTCTCGGTGCGCGAACACAGTGCGTCGAGCGTGGCGCGCTCAACCGTGACAACATACGCAGTCCCCGGCCCCTCCGTCTCGGTCGCCGTCGGCGAGCTCGCAGGCGCCGCAAAGGCCTCGAGCCTGGTTCGGGCGATGACGTCGTGCCCGTCGATCACGCGGAGCTCGAAGACCCGTCGCGGACGCCGTGCACGAACTCGCCGCCCCCACTCCCCCAGCGGTCGTCGACCTGCGGGTAACGCAGCGTGGTCAACAGCTGGTTCATGGCATCGCGCACGGGGATGCCGAGTCGGTCGGGCGGGATACGCGTCCCGCGACCGATCGACGCCGCATGGACGGACTGGGTGTGCCAGATCTTGTGGTCCGCCGGGGCCAGCGGGTCGTGCGGGGCGCTGAAAGGGTCGGTCCGGCGCCGGGAGCCGTCCACGCCGAAGAGGCGCCAGACCCCCTCCATGGACGCATCGGTCCTGGTCACGAGGTCCTCGTAGCGCAGCTGAAGGCAACGTCCCGGATGCCGCGCCTCGAAGTCCAGCATGGCCGACGTCCGCTCGATCCAGTAGCCGGCGACCGCCATCACGCTGTTGGTCGGACTCATCTGGGCATACGGAGCCAGCCCGTACGTGTCGAGACCCCATTCCGAGGCCTCGAGCGCGGAGGCGATGACGTCCATGGCGTGTCGGTGCAGCAGCACGAAGCGGGCGTCCGGCCAGGCCGCGGCCAGCTGGTCCAGGGCCATCACGTTCGAGAGCGACTTGTCGCACCAGCGCGCCTTGCCGACCTTCGCCAGGTGGGTCGCCATGAGGTCGTCGACGACGGCGCGTGCCCGCGTCAGCGCCTCGTCGGCGTTGAGCCCGGTGGCGAGGGCAGAGTCGACGTAGGAGGCGAGCAAGGCGGCGACGTCGGTCTCGCCCGGGCACGAGATCTCGTCGTGCGCGTCGATCAGCCAGCGCAGCAGCGTGGAACCGCTGCGCGCGTTGCAGGCGACGAAGACCGGTGCGGATGCGCTGCGCATGTCTAGAGCTGCAGATCGACCCGGTGGGCGCCGACCACGGGCGCCTGCTGCGGGACCTGGTCCTCGTCGGGCAGGTAGTCGCGTGACGTCGCGGGCTGCGCAGCCGTGCCGGCGCCACCATGACCGTTGGTCGCGTGGCCCTGGCGTGCGTCGGGCTGCGCGGATCCGAAGTCGGCCAGGTCGACGGTGACGTGGTGATCGGTCCCGTCGCTCAACTGGCTGTGGAGCTGGCTCATGGTCTGTGACAACGCGGCGTGCCCGGTCGCCGAGTCTGCCCAGAGGCTCACCGAGATCTGTTGGCCGGCCACGGCCACCGTCGCCTGCACATTGCCGAGGCCCTCCGGCTGGAGCTCCATGGTCACGAAGTGACTGCCGTCGTCACCTGCCTGCAAGGGATTGAGGACAGAGAGCACCTGCTGCGGCACCGAGGCTTCGGACGTGCTTTCGGCCGCAGTTGCCCCGGCAGCCGTGGAGGCACTGACTGAGCTGGTCGGCACATTCGGGTTGGGCATGGCTGCCAGTGGGGCTGGTCCGGCAGCATCCGCCGCTGCCACCCGCGCCGCGGCGCTCTCGGACGGTGACGCGGCGGGACTCGATCCCAGGCTTTCAACTTCGCGGGCCGCTGCGGCGCCCGCACGATTCCCCGGTTGAGTGGCCCCGGAGGACTGGGCGATGTCCGACCCGCGCGTGCCGCTGTCCCGCGTCGTTCCGTCTCCGCCGGCGGTCGTGCCATTGGTCGACGCCGTGGCGGCGGGCGTGGTGGCCGAAGGGTCGGCGTCCGATCCCGATTCGTCAGCTACGGCCTCGACCGACGTGGACACGTGGGTGGATTGTCCGTTGCGCCCCGATGGGTCCGGGCTGATCACGTGGCCCGCTGACGCGACGGTATCGGTCGGCGAGTCATCGAGGCTTGAAGACTGTTCAGAGTCGTCCGGCAGCGCGTCTCGGACGGATCGGATCGGCGCCGCCATCTGATGGCCGATCGCTGCCGATGCACCCGCGATGCCGTCTTGGTCGCCATCCTCCGACCCGCCGGCCGTTGCCGTGGGAGTGGCGGTCCCAGGCGTGGCGGTGGCGATGGCAGCTGTCGTGGTGCCCGTTGCGGCTGTTGCGCCTTCGTCGTCGGCGGTGGCCGACGTGGCAGTGGCCGTGGCCGCGGCGGCAGTCGCGGCGGAGGTGGTCTCGGCGGACGCCGCGCCGGGCGTCGCATCGAGGGAGTCCGATGACGGGGCCACGGGGTCGGTGACGCCGCGGCGTCCGTCGCGACCTCGGTGGTGAGCACCACGGGTGCCGGTGGCGCCAGCCGTGCCGTTGGCCCGAGAGGCCGCAGACCCTCGGCCCTTCGACATGGTGGAGGTCGGGAGGGCACCGGTCGACGTCGCCAAGGTCTTGGTCGCTGTGGTCGGTGCAGCGTCGACGTCGTCGTCGTCGCCGTCGCTGGCGTCGGCCGGGTTCGTCGAATTGGTCGACGTCGAGGACGGAGGGGCGGGTGCGCTGGGCGGGTTCGATGTAGTGGCTGCGGAGGCGTGATCCTCGTAGCTGCCGGCGGAGGACTCCCGCGTCGCGGCCGCATCGAGCGCGTCGGTGAAGCTCGACGGTGAGCCGCCGTCCGCACCGGCGGCGGAAGCGGACGCCGAGCCTTCGGACGGCGGTGCCGCTAGACGGGGAGAGGCCGACAACAGGTCGGCCATCGCTGGAGCGGCCGTCATGCGGTACCTCCAATGAGGCTCATGATCGTGCTCACGTAGTGCTGCGTTTCGGCGTAGGGCGGGATGCCGCCGTACTTCTCGACCGCCCCGGCGCCCACGTTGTAGGCGGCCAGAGCCAACGGCACCGAGCCGAACTTGGCGATGTCGCCCGAGAGGATCTTGGCGGCGCCGTTGATGGCCTGCTGGGGATCCATCGGGTTCACGCCGATGCCCTTGGCGGTCGAGGGCATGATCTGCATCAACCCCTCGGCGCCGGCCGAGCTCACGGCGGACGGGTTGAAGCCGGACTCCGTCTTGGCCACGGCGGCCAACAGCGTCGGCGAGACGCCGTAGGTCGCACCGGCCGAGAGGAACATCGGCGCCAAGTTGGACGGCACGTTGAGGGAGCCCGAGACGGAAGCCCCCAGGGAAGAAGTTGCGGAGTAGGCCGGGGCGGTACCCGACGCGTTCGAGGGGAGCACACGGCGGATGGCCACGGGTTGGCCCGCCGCCGACACCGACTGCACCTGGACCGAGGTGCCGGTGTGGGGCGCATCGATCATCTGGCCGTTGCCGATGTAGATGCCGACGTGACCGGGTGACGAGGCCGTCCCGTCGCTGCCGGCGAAGAAGACGAGGTCGCCCGGCTGCGCCTGGGCGATCGAGGGCACGGCCTGGCCGGCCGTCGCCTGCTCTTCGCTCGTGCGGGGCAGCGACACGCCCTCCTGCTTGTAGACGTACTGCACCAACCCGGAGCAGTCGAAGCCCGACGGGGTCGTGCCGCCCCAGACGTAGGGCACGCCGAGGAACTTGGACAGCGTCGGCGACGACGGACTGTCCACTGGTCGAGCCGGCGGCCCCGTTGGCGTAGGCGCCGACCGAGCCGGCGGTCGAGGTGGCGGCGGAGGTCGAGCCGGAGGCGGAGGCGGAGGCAGACGCGGACCCGCTCGAGCCGGGGGCCTGGCCCTCGATGGCGCCCTGGATCGCGGTGAGGATGTCGCTGAAGTCACCGTGCTCGGCGTCGCTCTGGATGGTCTGGCCCAGGCCCTGAACGGCCGACTGCACGGACGAGACCTGCTGGACGATGGGCGGGACGTAGGCCTGGTCCGACGTGGGTGCGACCGACGTCACGGCGGGCCCTCTGGCGCGTCGTCGTCGTCGTGCTCGCGTTGGGCGCGGTCGGCCGCGATGTAGCGGGCGGTGACCAGGTCGTCGACGGAGGCCGCCTCTCGGCGGGCGTCGTCGGTGCGCAGCTCTTCGAGCCGGCGCAGCTCGAGCCGCTCGAGCGCCTCGACGCGCTGGGCCGCCTCACGCCATTGGCGCAGGGCGACGGCGGCCTGGGCCTCGGCCAGGGAGAGACGTGTGTGTGCATCGAGCAGAGTGGCCGCGGCAAGGTCGGCCGAGGCCGCCTCCCGCTGGAACACCGACGCCGCCACGGGACCGCTCGAGACGGGGACTTCGCGATAGCGCTGGGCGGCGGTGTCGCGTCCGGTGGCGGCGTTGTGGACCTCACGGTTCTCGCGGGCGAGTTCAGCCCGGGCCGTCTCCTCCTGGGCCCGGCGCACGCGCAGCACGGTCTCGAGACGGAAGGTGCGCTTGCTCACGAGACGGGGACCGGGACCGGGACCGGGACGGGGGCCGGGGCCAAGGACAGGGTGACGTCGGGGATGGCGGCGCCGAGCAGCGCGGCCAGCAGGGCCCACGAGCGCTCGGCCTCCTCGGTCACCTGGACGTCCTGGCAGAGGAACGCCTCGATGAAGTCCGACAGGGCGACGGCGCGGTCGACCACGGGGTTGGTGCCCGAGACGTAGGCGCCGATCTCAATGAGGTCCTTGGCGTCGCGGGCGGCGGCCAGGAGCTTGCGCAGCTCCCTCGCCATGGCCCGGCGCTCGGGGGTGGTGATCGCCGGCTCGACCCGGGACACCGAGTCGAGCACCTCGATGCTCGGGAAGTGCCCGGCGGTGGCCAGGCGGCGCGAGAGGACGATGTGGCCGTCGAGCACGGAGCGCGCCGCGTCGGCGATCGGCTCGTTCATGTCGTCACCCTCGACGAGCACCGTGTAGAGGCCCGTGATGCTCCCCTTGTCCGACGTGCCCGCCCGCTCGAGCAACTTGGGCAGGAGAGAGAAGACCGACGGCGGGTAGCCCCGGGTCACCGGGGGCTCGCCGGCGGACAGGCCGACCTCGCGCTGGGCCATGGCGAATCGAGTCAGGCTGTCCATCATGAGGACGACGTCCTCACCCTGATCGCGGAACCACTCGGCGATGCGGGTCGCCGTGAAGGCGGCCCGGATGCGCACGAGCGCCGGCTCGTCGGACGTGGCCACGACGACCACGGAGCGGGCCAGGCCCTCGGGTCCGAGATCGTGGTGGATGAACTCGTTCACCTCGCGGCCGCGCTCGCCGACCAGGGCCAGGACGACGACGGGGGCGTCGGTGCCCCGGGCGATCATGGAGAGCAGGCTGGACTTGCCCACGCCCGAACCGGCGAAGATCCCCATGCGTTGGCCGCGCCCGCACGGCGTCATGGTGTCGATGGCGCGCACGCCGAGGGCGAGCTGGCGGTCGATCATCTCGCGGCGCAACGGGTGGGGCGCCGAGCCCTCGACCGTGACGGTTTCGGTGTCGACCAAGGCGGGGCCGTCGTCGATGGGCCGGCCCAGGCCGTCGAGGATGCGGCCGAGCAGGCCCGAGCCCACCTCGACCCCCATCGGCTTGAGCGTGGCCTCGACCGGCGCGCCGAAGTGCACGCCCTTGAGGTCGCCGAAGGGCATGCAGGCCAGGCTGTCCCCCTGGACGGCGACCACTTCGGCATCGAGCACGCCGCCGTCGCGCCAGACACGCACGGCGTCGCCGACCGCGGCCTCGATGCCTTCGACTTCGAGACGCAACCCGACCAGGCGGCTGACCCGGCCGGTGCGCCGGGGGGCGCAGGCCTGGCGCGCCGCGCCGAGGGTGGTGTCGGGCCAGACGGTCATCGCCGGCTCCGGGCGCGCTCGAGGAGCGGTCCCTGCGTGGGTTCGGGCTCGGACTCGGACGAATCAGAGGGATGGGCGGTCGCCGAAAGCAGGGCCCAGCGCACCCGGGCCAGGGCGGATTCGATCTGGGCGTCGATGCGACAGGGTCCGGCGTCGATGACGCAGCCGCCGGCCTCGACGGACTCGTCGGGCACCACGGTGACCCGACAGTCGGTGACGTAGGCCTGGAGCTCGGTCACTTCGATGACCTCGTCGGGGTGGAGGCGCACGACTAGGTCCTCGCCTGGCGCGGTCAGGCGCAGGGCCCGGCGGATGGCCGCCGAGACCTGGTGATCGGAGAGGGAGAGCTCGTGGTCGACCAGGGTGCGGGTGAGCTCGACGGCGAGGGTGGCGGCGTCCTCTTCGACGATGGCGATGGCGTTGGTCTGGCCGGCCTCGATGGCGGCCGCAGCTTGGTGCAGGGCCTCGGCGCCCTTGCGAAGTGCTTCCTGGCGGGCTCCCTCGGCCGAGACGCGGGCTGCCTCGAGCCCGGCCTGGAAGCCGTCGTCGAACCCTTCCTGGCGGGCTGTGTCGACCCTCTCGGCCGGGGACTGGTGCCGGGGCGCCGCGTTCGCCGTGTGCTCGACGTGCAGCGCGGCGGGTTGGGCATGCTCGACGGCGTGCCCGCGCAGGACGCGGGTGACGCGTCCGGGCGCCACGCGGGGGCGAGGCTCAGACGACAAGGTCATCGTCACCTCGCATGAGGACGATCTCGCCGGCCTCTTCCATCTCGCGGACGATCTTGACCAGCTGCATCTGCGCCGACTCCACGGTGGAGAGGCGGGTGGGGCCGAGCATCTCGATCTCTTCGACCAGGTCCTCGGACGCCCGCTCGGACACGTTGCGCAGGAACTTGTCGCGCACGGACTCGTCGACGCCCTTGAGGGCGACGGCCAGGTCCTTGGGCACGACGTTGCGCAGCACCCGCTGGAGCGTGCGGTCGTCGAGGGCGACCACGTCGTCGAAGACGAACAGCTGGTTGCGGATCTTCTCGGCCACCTCGGGGTCGAGCTCGTCGAGCTCGGTCAGGATGAGCTTCTCCGAGGCGCGGTCGACGTTGTTGAGGATGCTGACCAGCGCCGGAATGCCGCCCGCCGTCATGCGGGTCGCGCCGCCCGGCTGGAGCAGCGTGGCGAACTTCTTCTCGAAGACAGTGGCGATGTCCTGGACGACCTGCGGGTCGATCCGGCCCATGGTGGCGATGCGGTCGGCCACGTCGACGCGCAGCTTCTCCTCCATTTTTCCGAGGATCTCGGCGGCGTGGTCCGAGGCCAGGTGCACGAGGATGACCGCGATGGTCTGGGGATGCTCCTCGGCCAGGAAGGCGTTCACCTGGAGCGGATCGAGACGGTGCAGCAGCATGAGCGGCCCGTCGACCCCGACGTAGACCTGCTCCATGACCTCGTCCGCCCGGTCCGCCCCCAGCCGCTCCTTGAGCAGGGCGCGCGCCGCTTCGGCCCCACCCTGCTGGACAGCGACCATGCCGTTGACGCCTTCGAGGAACTCGACGATCACGTCGGAGACCACGTTGGCGTCGAGCTGGGGCAGCTTGGCCATCTCGGTCATGAGCATGACCACCTCGGACTCGCTCATGGACTTGAGCGCCAGCGCGGCCCGGTGCGTGTCCATCTGGGCCAGCACGGTGGCGGCCTTCTGCGGTCCGGTCAGCGTGGGCATGAAGAGTCCTTTTCCATCACCGGGTGCTTATGCATGTCCGACGGAGGACGTCTCGCGCTCCTTGGTCCAGGCCCGGAGCAATGCCGCCACCTCGGCCGGCTGCGAATCGATGAACTTGCCCACCTCGGCGGTGCGGTCCCCGACCTCGTGGTGGTCGCCCCCGAGGGCGGGCACCTGGGAGGTCGCCTCGGTGGACTGGTCGTAGTCGAGCGCGACCGCCATGGGCGTCGGGACGAGCACGGGCGTGCGGCGCGGCACCCGGTTCTTCTTGGCCGAGCGCCAGAGCAGGAAGAGCACGGCGACGATGACGAGCACGACGACCGCCGTGCGGATGAGGGAGCTCATGGACGCCTTGGACTGCTGGGCCTGAGCGGCTGCGGCTGCCTTGCTGGCCGCGGCCTCGGTGGCGGTCGAGAACGGTGCCTCGCTCATGTCCAGCGTGTCGCCCCGCGCCGCGCTCACACCGGCGGCTGCGGCGACGCCCTGCTTGAGGGTGGCCAGGCTCACGCCCTTGGGCATGCTCTTCTGGTTCACCAGCACGGCGATGGACTGATTCTCCAGAGTGCCCGGCGTGTTCTTCTCGGTCTGGGTGACCGTGCCCGTGGAGTAGTTGGTCGTGGCCGACGAGTTCGAGAAGTTGCCCGAGCCGCTGTTGCCCGAGGCGGTGGGCGTCCCGAGCGTCCCCCCGGCGGTGGCGCCCCCGGTGGCCGTCTCGGTGCTGGTCTGGGTCTGGGTCGGCACGGAGACCGGCTTGCCCGACCCGTCGGTCTGGAAGCCGTTGGTCACGGTGGAGACCTGGTTGAAGTTGAGGAGGGCGTTGACCTGGATCTCCGAGTTGCCCTGTCCGAGCACGCTGGCCAGGTACGAGGCGATCTTCGCCTGCTGGGACGTCTCGAAGTTGCTGGTGGCGTTGTTGTTGGAGCCGGCCGAGGTGTCCACCCCCGGTCCGGACAACAGGTCGCCGTTGGAGTCGGCCACGGTGACCTGCGAGGAGTTGAGCCCGGGCACCGAGCTGGCCACGAGGTGCACGATCGCCTGCACCTCACCGGCCGAGAGCGTGCTCCCCTGGGAGGTGTCGACCAGGACGGAGGCGCCGGTCGGGGTGGCGTTGCTCACCGCGAAGGTGTTGGCCTGGGGCAGGGCCAGGTTGACCTGGGCCCCCGTAACGCCGTGGATCGCCTCGATCGTCGTCTGCAGTTCGCCCTGCAGAGCCTGGAGGTAGTCGGCCTGCTGGGTGGTCTGCGAGCTGGTGATCCCTTCCTTGTCGAGGATCCCGAGCCCGACGTTCGAGCTGGCGGCGGGAAGCCCGGCCGAGGCCATCGTGATGCGCTCCTGGTCGACGTCGTTCTGCGGCACGTAGATCGACGTGCCGCCGTTCTGCAGCTGGTAGGGCACGTGGTCCGAGGCGAGCTTCTGGGTGATGGACGCGGCGTCGGAGGGCTGGAGGTTGGTGAAGAGCGGCGCATAGCTCGGCTTGGAGACCAGGCTCATGAAGAAATATCCGCCGACCACCATGACGAGGATGGCCACGACGGTGACGGCCTTCTGGCCGGGCGTGAAGCCGTCGGCGAAACGGCGGGCGCCGGCGCGCCAGCGGTCGACGTCGGCGGATGCGACGAGGGCCATCAGAAACTCATGTCCATGATGGAGTTGAAGGCACCAAGGGCCTTGGTCACCATGGCCTGGGTCACCTGCGTGTCAACCGACGCCTGGGTGGCGGCGATCATGGCGTCGCCGATGTTGCCCTGGCCGGTCGCCACCTGGGCCGCCTGGCTGGTCGCGTTGGTCTGGGCGCTCTGGAGCTGGTCGACCGCGTTGAGGATGCTGTTGGAAAACCCGTCCGAGCCCGACGCGGCGCCGGCGGACGACGCATCGGCGGATGACGCGCCGGCGGCCGGGGCGGCGGGCGGCGACGGTGGAGACGGCGGAATCGGCGGGATTACCACGGGGAAGCCTCAGGCCAGGTGCGGGCGTCGTCATTCGCCCTACGGATACTGCTGGACACGGTCACCACCTCTTGGACGTCACGTCGACGGCATCGCGGCACACGATTGCGCGTGCGACACACACTCCGTGCCCTTCCTGGGCCGTTTACCGCTGGCAGTCCCTGCCCGCAAGTTCTTTCTCGGAGAAATGCCTGAGAGGCTTTAGCCGCGCCGAGCGGTGTTGACCGATTGGTGCTGTGTCAGACGCGGGCGTCGACGTAGGCGGCACGCTGACGGCGCCCACGATCGGCGTGACGCAGCGCAGTGGCCACCGAGGCCCGGGCGTCGACGATCTCTCCCTCGAAGGCGCGAGTGGCCCGCAAGAGCTCCTCGGCCCGCGGTCGCAGGCACTCGGGCAGCGAGCCCAACTCGTGCAGTGCGCTGGGCGCCCGCAGCGACGGGCGCTCCACGTCGCGGTAGGCGAAGGCGTCGCGCTGCGCGCTCAAGTAGGCCTCCATGGCCTCCAGTTCGCTGGTCCAGGCCTCGAGGTTGGGCGAGCCGGACCCGGGCTCAGGCCCACGCTCCCGTCCAAGGGCCGTCATGCGCCCGCCGCCACTGCACTCATGACCAAGCGGCCGCCGGACTCCTGGTCCCCGGCCCGGCGCCAGGCGTCGGCCAGGTTCTGGACCTCCGCGAGGACTCGTTGGGCCTGGGACCTGTTCTTCTGCATATTGGCCTCGAGCAGCTCTTTGTAGAGGGCGAAGTAGAGCTGGGACAAGTCCTTCGCCTCCTCCCAGATGTCGGTGCGCAGGGTGCCGCGCAGGGCCAACAGGATCTCCTGGGCCCGACAGAGGCCGTCGCTCACCGCCTTGAGATCTCCCAGCTCGAAGCCGTTGTCGGCCTGCGCGAGCTCGAAGATCATCTTGTCGAAGAGCATGTTCAGACGTGCCGCCGGCGTGGCGGTAATGACGGCCTCGCGCAGGTAGCGCCGCTTCATCTCCTCGGCTTTGGCCGCCGGTGACGGCATGATTCCCCTCCCGCCTCTACTCGTTCGTGTTCATGTTCGTGTTCGTCGTGTGTTGCTGCATGACGCCCGCTCAGCCCAGGCTGGCCAGCGCGCTGGACAGGGCCGAGCTTTGGTTCTTGATCGATCCCAGCGTCACCTCGAGTTGGCTGAATTCGGCCTGGAGCGACTTCTGCTCCGCCGCGGCCAGCGCCTGATCGAACGAGATCTCCGTGTTCATGCTGGTGGCCTGGGTGGTGAGACCCTCCGCGGCCAGCGTGATGGCGCCGTTCAATGGGCTCGACATCGCTGTGGTCAAGCTGTTCAGGCTCTGGGCGATGCCCGGTTGGTAGTTGAAGTTGCCGAGGTCGGTCGGCGTGGTGATGCCGCTGACCGAGATCTGCAACGAGAGCCCAGCCAGCGTGGGATCCGTGACGGGCGCATTGAGGAACTGTCCCGATCCCGTGGCGGCGACCCCGTTGATGGTGCCGGCCACGTCCGTCCCGCTGAACGAGGCCGCCGTTCCGGCGGTGGCACCGCCCAATCCGGTGGTCCCCGCCCCCGTATTGGTGGAGGTGACCGAGAAGGCGGCGAAGCTGCCGAAGTCCGAGGAGGTGAGTTGGAGCTGCTGTCCGTTGAGCACTTGAGCGGACAAGGAGATGCCGGCGCCGGCCAGTGCGGCATTGATCCCGCTCGCGACGTCGGACAGGCTTTCCCCGGCCGTCGTTGCGTAGTTCACGTTCAGGCCGTTGGCCCCGATGGTCAAGGTCTCCGCGGCGCTGACAACGCCACCGCCCACGGTCGAGCCGGCGTCGGTGGCCTGCGTGGCCGACTGGCTGATGTTCACGTCGTAACTCCCAGCCTGGGAGGACGGCGACGCGAACGAGAAGCTGACCGCACCGTTGTACGTCGGCGACGACGGGGCGAAGGTGCCGCCTTCGGTGAAGAGGTTCGCCACCCCGGTCGGATTGGCGCTGAAGGCGGACTCGAACTTCGACTGGTCGAAGCTGATCTGCCCGTTGGCGAGCGTCACCCCCACGGCCGCGCCATTGCCCAACGACGACGAGCCCGCGGTCGCCGCGAAGATTCCGAGGATCTGGTTCTGCAGGTTCTGGAGCACCGCCGAGCCCATCAGAGGCCCGGCAACTTTGGTGGCCGCATTGAAGCCCGCAAACTGCTGGATGTCCGACAGCACCGTATTGGCGGTCGTGACCATGCTCTGGACCGCGGTCGACATGGCCGAGGCATCGGGGGCCACGGTGACGGTCACCGGGTTGGTCGTCGGCGACGCCACGGTGACCGAGAGCCCGGGCAGCAGCCCGGCGAAGGTGTCGGTTTGCGAGCTGAGGGTGTAGCCGCCAGAACCTCCCACCTGGATCTCCGCGTTGGAGCCCGCTGTGGCGGTGCGCATCGCGCCCAGAGAGGACGACGAGAACGCGCCGGCGTCGATCGAGAGATCGGCGGCACTGCCGGTGGTCGAGGACGAGAGCTGCAAGATGAACTTGTTTGTCCCGGTCTGGACCGCGGAAGCGATGATCCCGGTGCCCGCCGCGTTGATGTTCGCCACCATGTTGGCCAGGGACCCGTTCCCCGTCGAGATATTGGTCGCCGTGACCGTGCCCGTCGAGAGCAGCGAACTGTTAACGGTGGGCAGGGAGCTCAGCGCGTTCAGGGTGGCCGAGATGGTGCCGCCCGAACCAGAATTGAGGGTGACTTTGCCCCCAGCAGCGACGTCGGTGAGCGTATTGGCCGTCCCGTCCACCGTCACGACGCCGTCGACGCCCGAGGCCGCGCCGGCCATCGTGCTCAGCCCGAGCGTGGCCAGCGCAGATCCGCCGGTCACCTGCAGGCTCTGCGAGCTGCCCTGGTCGGCGGACGAGAGGACCAGGTTGCCGTTGTTGTCGTAGCCGGCTTGGAGGACACCAGACGCTCCTGCCGCGCTGATCGCGGACTGCACGGCGCTCAGGAGCCCCGAACCCGAGTACCCACCGGCGGGGCTGTCGGCCAGGTTGAGCGTGTAGCCGGTGCCGTTGACCGCGACACTCACCGTGTCGTTGCCCGATCCGATCATCACGGCAGTCTGGTTACCCACCGCGCCCGTGCCCGTGGTCGAGGCGGCCGCTGAGGCCTGGGAGACGACGATGGAATGAGAGCCGATGGTCAGGCCCGCTCCGGCGGCGAGGTTGGCCAGCCCGAACTCTCCGCCCCCCTGGGCCAGGAGAAAGGACGGGTTGGTGTCGACCACGTCGGCGGTCGAGGCGACCGTGCCGGACGAGACGAGCGAGTTGGCCGCGGCGAGAGAAAGCACGTTGAACGACACCGATCCCGACGGTGTGCCCGAAGCGGCGGTTGCCGTCGCCGCAGCATCGGAAGAGGTGGCCTTGACTGCTCCCCAGCCGGAACTGGCGGAAAGGGCCTGGGCCGCGGTCTGGAAGGCGAGGAGGTCCTTGTTGATGGACTGGTAGTCAGCCGCCTGCGAGTTCAATCCGCTCTGCTGGTTCTGCAGATCGGTGATCGGCTCCTGATAGCTGGTCATCAGGGCCTGGATGATCGCCTGGGTGTTGAGACCCGAGACGATCCCGTTGTCGACGATCGATGGTGTACCACCCGTGCTGGAACCGGAGGATGCAATCGACATGAACTCGGGCTCCTTTCCTACAGACGGGGGCGGGACTTCTCGACACGTCGGCTGCCGGCGGCGGCAGCCTTAGGGCGACGTTGATGCGCCGCGTCCCCGGAAGCGGTCGGGACCACGTGGACCACTTCCGGGGACGACGGACACAACTGGTTACTGCAGGAGCTTCAGGACGAGCGAAGGCTCCTGCTGCGCCTGTGAAAGCATCGACACACCCGATTGCATGAGGATCTGGTCGGTGCTGAACTTCGCCGTGGCTTGCGCGAAGTTCACGTCAACCAGGCCGCTGTAGGCGGACTGGAGGTTCTGCTGACCAACCGTGAGGTTGGCGACGATGGCCGTCAGTTGGTCCTGGACGGACCCGACATTGGCCTCGATGGACGCCACAGTGTTGATGGCGGCCTGGACAGCTGAGATCGCGGCCTGAGCCGACACGGCGCTACCCACCGAAATCGAGGTCGTCGAGACACCCAGGGACGCCGCAGTGGCGGCCTGGATGGTGATCGTCAGCTGCTGGTTCGTGTTGTCGAAGGCGCCGACCTGCAGCACCTGACCCGAGAACGAGCCGTCCAACAGGCTGGTGGAACCGAACGACGTCGTCTGAGCGATCTGGTCGATCTGGTTCTGCAGAGCCGCAAACTCCTGCTGGTTGGCCGACAGCGACTGCGTGCTGTTGGTGGCACCGTTCGAAGAGTTGATGGCCAGCGAGTCCATCGTCTGGAGAAGCGACGAGATCTGGTTGAGCGCGCCGTTCGCCGTCTGAATCATCGACACGCCGTTCTGCGCGTTCGACACTGCCTGCATGTAGCCGTTCGACTGGGACAGCAGGTCCTGAGAGACCACGTACCCAGCCGGGTTGTCTGCGGCGCTCTGAATCTGCAGACCCGACGACAACTGTGAGATCGCCTTCGACATTTCTGTGTCGGTAGCGTTCAAGTTGTTGTAGGCGTTAATCGCCGCAACGTTGGTGTTCACTACAAGGGAAGACATCCGTTCCTCCTAGTTAAAGCCCCCTCCATGGGGCGCATTCCAATAATGGTTCCCTTCAACGAGGTCATTGGGTTCCCCCTCCTCGCCCGAATCTGGGCACCGTTGAATACTTCGGCCCCGCGCAACGCGGCTTGAGGGACGGATCCTGGATTTTGTCTGGGCGTTGTCCGGCCCTCAACCCTCGGGAAAGGACGCCCGATACCAGTGCATGCGCCGACCCCCCGCCAGTGTCGTGGTGCCGGCCTGGAACGCCTGGGACCAAACCCAAGCCTGCCTCGAGTCGCTCCGTCCCACGCTGGGCGTCCAGGACCAGGTCATCGTCGTGGACAACGGCTCGACCGACGCCACGGCCGCCCGACTGAAGCTCTTCTCGTGGGCCGAGGTCGTCACGAACGAGACCAATCTCGGCGTGGCCGAGGCGTACAACATCGGAGCGGGTCTGGCACAGCACGACCTGATCGTGTTCCTGCACAACGACACGGTCCTGACCGGGCACTGGCTCGATGCACTGCTCTCGCCCTTCGACGACGGCGCGGTGGGTGCGGTCGGCCCGCGGTCGAACTTCTGCTCGGGACCCCAGGCCGCCGACGGTGCGTCGTACCTCGACGGTGACACCTCCGCCATGCGGCAGTTCGCCCGGGATTGGGAACGGTCGCATCGAAGTGCCGTCTCGACGGCCGAACAGCTGAGCGCGTTCTGCGTGGCCGTGCGGCGGGCCGCGCTCGACGAGATCCTGGGCTTCGACGAGGACGCGCTGGTGAGCGGCATCGAGGAGGACGACCTCTGCCGGCGCCTGAGCGCCAAGGGTTGGCAGCTGCGCGTGGCGGACGGCTCTTTCGTGCACCACGCCGGTCACCGGACGTACGTGGCCAACGGCGTCGACTGGTTCGCCCGGCGCGACGCCAACCGATCGCGCTTCGAACAGCGCTGGGGTGCGGCAGCGCCCAAGCCGTTCCCGTTGATCTCGGCCTGCCTCATCGTCAAGGACGAGGAGGCCAATCTGCCTTCGTGCCTGGCCTCGCTCGAGGGCCTGGCCGATCAGGTCGTCGTCTACGACACCGGATCGACCGACCGCACTGTTGCGGTGGCCAAGGACTACGGAGCCACGGTCCTCGAGGGGTACTGGGACGACGACTTCTCCCGGGCCCGCAACGAGGCGCTCGCCGCCTGCACCGGCGACTGGATCGCCTGGCTCGACGCCGACGAGACGCTGCGCTGCCCCGACGTCCCGGCGCTTCGGGCCTACCTGGGCCGCACCGGTCCGGAGGTGGACGGCTTCAGCGTCGTGATCGAGAACACCACCGGCGCCGGCGTGGGCTCCATGTTCGTCCACTCGGCCTGCCGCTTCTTCCGCCGCTCGCGCTGCGAGTGGGCCGGCCGCCTCCATGAGCAGGTGGCCGGGCGGGGGACGCACCGTCCCGTGGCCACGACGGCGCTGATGGATACGGTTCGCATCCACCACACGGGCTACACCGCCGAGGCCATGTCTTCGCGAGGGAAGGCCGAACGCAACCTGCGGGTGGCCGAGGCCGAGGTCGAGCGGTCCGAGGGCTGGGACAAGGGGTTCTCGCTGACCAGTTTGGGGCGGTCGTACATGACCGCCGGCAAGCCCGAGCAGGCCCTCGACTACTGCCGGCGCGGCGCCGAGTCGACCACCAACCCGATCACCCGGCGCCTGGCCTACCGCACGATCGTCGACGCGCTCATGGCGCTCGGTCGCTTCGACGACGCTCTCGTGGCGCTCGACGATCTGCGCCAGATCAGCGACAAGACCGTGCTGGTCCAGGTTCTCGAGGCCAACATCGCCCGCCAGCAGGGCCGCCACGCCGAGGCGCTTGCCCTGTTCGAGGTGGTCGACCAGTCACAGTTCGACGACGACGGCTTCGAATACGACGCCACCATGTTCGCCCAGCAACGGGCCGAGTCGCTCGCCGCCCTCGGCCGTTCCGGTGAGGCGGCGGACGCACTGCTCAACGTGATGGCCGACCGGGGCGTTCTGGACTCGCACCTCGGCATCGTGGTCGAGTACCTCGACCGGGCCGGTCGCACCCTCGAGGACCTGGCCCTTGCCCTGCCCGCCGAACAACTCCCCCAGTTCCTGGCCCAGGTGCTGCAACTCCGCGAGGACGTGGCCGACCGGGTCCTGGAGGCCTGCTTCGAGTACCGGCCCACCGACTCCCTTGCCGTGCTGGCGACCGCGGCCACCTTGGCGCGCCGCCTGCCGCTCGAACGTGCCCTGCAGTGGTCAGCCCGACTGCGCGACTGCGGGCTGGACAATTCGTGTCCGCTCGTCGTCATTGCCAACGACCGTCAGCGGGCGACCGTGGAACGAGCCCGAGCCGTCGCCGCGGGCTTCAAGCTGTTCGGCGACCCCAGACTGCCGCCGTGCTTCGGCGACATCCTGCGGGTGGCGAGCGAGGAAGAGCGGGCGATCATCGCCGAAGAGACCGCCGTCCTCTGCCCGGCTCTGCTCGAGGAGCCGGGACTGGCGCTCTCGGGCGACCCGCGCTGACGCACGCACCGACCGTGCTGCGCTGACGCAAGGCACCGGCGGGCGCCGACCCGCCAGTCGAAAAGGAAGGACCACCCGAGCGGGCCGGCCCAGGCGTGCGCCCGGGCCACGGCGTCAGCCGCGACAGGCCCGTTCGGCCAAGGCGAGCAGGCGTTGACCCGCCGTCGCCGCCGCAGATTCCCAGGTGAAGTCCGACACGATGCGCCGGCGTCCGGCCTGGCCCAATCCGTCGAGCGACGCGGGGTCGTCGACGACGCCACGGAGGAGGTCACCGAGGGCGTCGGCGTCGGGTTCGGCCCACCAGTAGCCGATGGAGGACGGGCCAATGTCGGGCAGTTCGACGGCAGTGACGGTGGCCGGCACCAGCAGGGCGTTCTCCTCGTTGCAGAAGTCGAGACAGGCGCCGTAGCCGGTGACGATCACGGGCAGGCCGCTGGCCATGGCCTCGGCGATCGGCAAGCCGAACCCCTCGCCCCGGTACGGGTGCACGAGCACGTCACAACTCCGGTAGAGCATGGCCACGTGGTCATCGCTGAGCTCGTCGTCGATCAGCTCGACCTCGGCCGAGCGCGGATCCTCGGCCACGGCGCGCAACTGGTCGTCGATGGTGGAGCCGGCGTAGACGTGGCCCGACCCGAACGCCTTGACGACGAGGCAGACGTCGTCGTCCGCGCTGAAGTTCTCGAGGTACGCCCGCAAAAGGACGTCGATGCCTTTGCGCTGAATGGTCCCCCCGACGAAGAGCAGCTTGTACGACTTCGTCGTGGCCAGTGGGTAGGACGGGCCGTCCGGGTTGAAGCGCTGCGTGTCCACGCCGTAGGGAACGACCGCGACCTTGGACTCGGGTACCCCGCTGCGGACGTAGCACTCCTTGACCCAGGTCGTCCCGCACCAGACCTCGCTGACGTTGCGCTGGATCTGGGGGATCCAGGCCGAGGGGATGCCGCCGAACTCCCAGGGTTGCATCAGCACGAACGGCGAAGATCCGGCCGAGGACAGGTCGGGTGGCCAGCGATGACGCACGACCAGGTCGGCCCGGTTCGGTGCACCGGTCGGCGGCCGCGAGCGAACGATGCGCTCGACCTCGAGTGCGGTGTCGGCCGAAAACGGTGGCGCCTCGCGGCTGAGCGGCGTCACACTCACGATCCCCGCCGCGGCCAGGCGTCCGGCCAGGGCGCGATTGGCCCCGGCCAGGCTGTGGTGGGCGTAGAAGTCGCCCTCCCAGGCGACGTGGGGTGGCGAAAGCTCAGCGGAGCCGGTCGAGGACGCTCCCCCGCCCGCACCGGGCGAAGACGCAGCGGCGAAGCCGGCCGCTGCGGCGAGCGTGTCGACCCGCTCGACCACCTTCTCGGCCACCTGCTTCCATTGCCAGTGCCGCTCGACATCGCTGCGGCCGCGGGCAGCGATCCGTTTGCGCAGCGCGGGGTCGGAGGCCAGGCGTCCCAACACCTCGATCAGGTGGGCCGCCGACGGCTCGGCCCAGCGGTGGCCGCGGTAGAACGCGATCTCGGCCCGGTGGTCGATTTCGCACAGGCCCTCGACGTCGAGGAGGACGCTGTTCTCGTCGTGCATGAACTCGAGGTTCCCGCTCCAGCGGGTGGCCACGACCGGGATCCGGCAGGCCATGGCCTCGAGCATCGGCCGACCCCACCCCTCGCCCCTCGACGCGCTGACGTAGACGTCGGCCGCGGCGTAGAGCCGGGGCAGGTCAGCCAGGCTGAGTGGGCGATCGAGGACGACGATGGGCGCGACGTCGGATCGTGCCTTGCCCAGGCTTTCGAGGTAGGCGTCGATGCGCTGCTCAATCGGCACGGCCTCACCGACGGGACCCGAAGGGCTGGCGGTGCGCAACACGAGCGAGACGTCGTCGTCGGGGCCGAAGGCCTCCGCCCAGGCGGAGAGCATGACGTCCCAGCCCTTGCGAAAGGCCCATTCGAAGACGGAGAGGAAGACCGTGCCCCGCACGCCGGGCACGCGCAGCGGACGCAGGCCGGGTCGGAACAAGGTGGCGTCCACGCCGCCCGGCACCACCTGAATCGGCACGGTGACGCCGGCGTTGGTGAACGTCTCGACGTTGAACGAGGTCGGCACCCACACCTCGTCCATCTGATTCAACCGGCCCACCCAGTCCTGAGGGACGGAGTCCGTCTCGAACATCGTGCGGATCACGTTGGCCGAAGCGCCCTGGATTCTCGTCGCCGCGTAGCCCGGGGCGTGGAGCACGGAGACGAAGGGGTGCCCGAGCGGCCGTGCCGTCGCCTGGTGCAGAGCGAGCAGCCGGTCGGGCGCCGACTCGGCCAGTTGGTCCACGAACTCGGGCAGATCCTCGCCCCATGAGCGCGCCGTCACCGGGTAGCCCCGGTGCTGCATGGCCAGGATCATGGCCCGGGCCTCGTCGCCGTACCCACTGAAGTTGAAGATCGGTGCCTGCCAGAGCAGCGGGATGGGTGCGGTGGTCCGGGCGCCGGCGGATGCGGAGGCGCCGACCGAGCCGAATCGAGAGGATGGAGTGGTCGGGGCGCCGTTCCGGTGGCCACCGGCTGCGCCTGGGGCACGGCGCGGCGTCACGCGCCCGCCCGAGCGCGAACGACTGCCGGACTTGCGACTTCCGCCTTGGGGCACGACATAGAGGGTCGTCGCAAACGGCGTTCGTGTTGAGGGGATTTCCCGGAGCCGGCCCTCCACTCCACCACCCGGACCCGGGTCCACCACGTGGGTCCATCAAATGGGTCGACCACCCGGGTCCAACACAGTCCCCGCGGCCCGTCTCCACCCACGGACGAACTCTCAAGGATCACTGAAAGTTGGCCGATATCGGGCATTGAGGTGATCAAACCGCTGCACGTCCTCAAGGGTGGGCAGGCAGGTCCGGCGTCACGATCGAAGGAGGGACCCCCGTTGCAGTTCTTCGTGGCATTCCACCAACTCGACGCGCTCGAGGGGATGGAAGGACGCTGCGTCACCGGGCTCTTTCCGCACCTGCGCCTCGTGTCCCTCCTTCCCGGCGACGTCACGGCCCATGCCGCGGCGCGCCTGCCGGTGCACCTGCGCGACCGCATCGTCGTGGACCCGCCGCCCGAGTTGGTGGGCACCGGTCTCCACGGCGTGCTCAGCACCAACAAGGCGGAGACCCAGCAGATCCTGACCACCGTCCCGCCCGACGTCATCTTCGACTGGGGCGGCCTGTCAATCGCCTACGAGCGCTGGCTGCACGGGGTCTACCTGCCCCACTGCGCCACCACCGCCCTCTACAGCCCGGAGAACCTCTACCCACGCGACTGGACCAATGAGCCCATGACGCTCGAGATCGTGGGCAACTGCGAGGCCTATTTCATGGAGCAGCAGGTCCAGGCGGTGGCCGCCCAACTGGGCGTGCAGATCACCTCGTACCACACGTTGCAGAACCACCCGATCTCCTCGCCCCCCTCGGGCGGGGCGCAGGCCACGGCCCGACTGGTCGTGCCGCCGCTGCGCTACATGCACCACGACATGCTGGACGACATCGTGGTCCATCCCGACCACCGCCGGCTCTTCGAGGAGACCCGGGCCCACCTCGTGGCCTACCTGGACTCGGTCCTCGTCGGCCACGACGACACGCCGCACTTCGTCAGCGGCTTCATCGAGCCCTGCATCAACCCGCTCGGCGCGTCCTTCCACACCCCGGACCTGTCCAACCTCAAGTTCTTCGTGCGGTGCCTCAACGACGTCATCGTCGAGTGGTGCGACGTGCACACGCAGGCCTGGTACATCGACGCCAACGAGACGGCGTCCATGATCGGCAAGAACTACGTGGACGAGGGCCCGATCACCTACTACGCCCACCGGATCCCCTTCGACCCCTACGACGACTGGGTCGAGCGCGACGAGCCCGTGGCCACCGTCCCGGTCCACCGCAGCTTCGACATCCGCTCGTCGTTGTTCTACGGGGCCATCGTGCGCGAGGTCTGCACCCGACTCGTCGTGCTCTCGGGCCTCGGACAGGTCAAGGCGGTCATCGTCGACCTCGACAACACACTGTGGCGGGGTTTGGCCTCCGACCAGGTGGTGGGCTCGTGGAACGGACGGCCCCAGGGCCTCGTCGAGGCCCTCAAGGTCCTCAAGAAGCGCGGTGTCCTCCTCGCCGTGGCGAGCAAGAACGACGAGGCCTACATCCGCACCCACTGGAACCGGATCCTGCGGGACTACGCGGAGGTGCCACTCGGGTGCCAGCTCAGCCTGGACGACTTCGACGTCGTACGCATCGATTTCCGCCCCAAGTCGGTCACGATCGGCGAGATCCTCAGCGAGCTCAACATCGGCGCCGACAGCGTCGTGTTCGTCGACGACAACCCGCTCGAGCGTGAGGAGGTGCAGGCGGCGTTCCCGGCCATGCGCATCTTGGGCGCCGAGCTCAACTACGTGCGCCGTGAGCTCCTGTTCAGCCCGTTCACCCAGCGGGCGTACGTGATGGCGGAGGACGCCAACCGCTCGTCCACGGTGCGCCAGCATGCGTTGCTCGAGCAGCATCAGGCCGCGGGCACCGGCGACGACTTCCTGGCCGCCCTCGGGCTGTCGTGCCGGGTCTCCGAGGTCGTCGACGCCCGTTCGGCCGCGGCCCAGCGGGCCGTGCAGCTGGTCAACAAGACGAACCAGTGGAACCTCAATGGCGGGCGCATCAACGAGGCCGAGGTGTCCCGGGCGCTCGCCGCCGGGCGGCGGCTCGTGGTGGCGCACACCCGTGACGCCTCGAACGACTACGGGCTCGTCGCCGCCGCACTGGTCGATCCCGCCAGCCGCCGGGTCACGCACATGGTGGTGAGTTGCCGGGTGATCGGGATGGGTATCGACGACGCCCTGGCCCACAGCTTGCTCGGCCGCTTCGGGACGTCGCTCGCCTTCGACTACGCCGACAGCGGGCGCAACATGGCTGTGCGCAGCTTCCTGGCCGGCCACGGCTCGAGTGCCGACGACGACCATGCCTTCGAGCTGCGGGACGGCCTCGTCGTCCTGAGTGGCGTGACGGCCCCGCCCCACGTGACCGTGACGGACGAGACGGCATCGGTCGGGGCATCCGGCTCGTCCGGACCGGCGGGGACACACGGGGGCGACAACAACAGCGGCGGTGGCGGCAACGGCAACGTCGGCGCAAATGTTGTCCGAAAGGCGGTCAACGCGCTGTCCCGGGCCAGCTAAAGCCCCATTCCTCCTGCGCCGATACTGCAGGGGAGAACGAGTACACGAGCAGCCACTGGACGGCGCTCACACCCTCGGCCAGGGACCGGCCGAACCCTGTTTTTGTTGAGGTGTGATGACGCGCAATCGGATTGGCCTGATCGGCATTCCGGCCGGAGTGGTCGGGATCGTCGTCATGCTGATCGTGCCGATGCCGCCGGCCCTCCTCGACGTGCTCATCAGCCTGAACATCTCGGCCGCCGTCGTCGTGATGCTCATGAGCATGCACGTGAAGAAGCCGCTCGAGTTCTCGGCCTTCCCCGCGCTCCTCCTCGTGGCCACCATGTTCCGGCTGGCCCTCAACGTCAGCGCCACCCGGCTCGTCCTCGAGCACGGCTACGCCGGCGCCGTGATTGAGTCGTTCGGCAGCTTCGTCGTCGGCGACTCCCTCATCGTCGGGATGGTCATCTTCCTCATCCTGATCGTGATCCAGTTCGTGGTGGTCACCGCGGGATCGGGCCGCGTGGCCGAGGTCGCCGCTCGATTCACCCTCGACGGCATGCCCGGCAAGCAGATGGCCATCGACGCCGACCTCAACTCGGGCTCCATCAACGAGGCGCAGGCCAAAGCGCGCCGGGCAGAGATCTCCAACGAGGCCGACTTCTACGGGGCCATGGACGGGGCCTCCAAGTTCGTCCGTGGTGACGCCATCGCCGCCATCATCATCACGTTGATCAACCTGATCGGCGGCTTCGCCGTCGGCATCCTCCAACAGCACCTCACGCCCAGCGAGGCCATCCACACCTACAGCCTGCTCAGCGTCGGCGACGGCCTGGTCTCGCAGATCCCGGCCCTGCTGCTGTCGATCTCGACCGGCATCATGGTCACCCGGGCCAGCACCGAGGACGACTTCGGGACCGACCTGCTGGCCCAGCTCCGCCGCCAGCACAACGCCGTGCGGGTGGCCGGCGTCGTCATGGTCGGCCTGGGCCTCGTCCCTGGCCTGCCCCACATCGCCTTCCTGATCGTCGGCGGGCTGCTCTTCTTGGCCTCGAGCCGCTTCCGCAAGCAGGTCAACGCCCCGATCCCCGTCGAGGAGCTGGTCGAGTCGGCCCCCGAGGTCGACTCCCCCGCCGCCCTGGCCGGCGAGGTCCGGGTCGACCCGCTCGAGCTCGAGCTGGCCCTCGACCTCATCGACCTCGTGGGCGACGGCGGCGACCTGCTCGACCGGGTCAAGGGGCTGCGGCGCAAGGTGGCCGGCGACCTCGGACTGATCGTGCCGCCCGTGCGCACCCGCGACAACCTGGACCTGGCCCAGGGCTGCTACAGCATCCGCCTGCACGGGGTGGAGGCGGGCCGGGGCATGGCGCCCCCGGGACGGTTGTTGTGCATCGGCGACGGGATCGAGTCGCTGCCCGGCGAGTCGACGGTCGAGCCCGTCTTCGGGCTGGCCGCCAAGTGGGTGCCCACCGAGTTGCGCCAGCAGGCCCTCATGGCCGGCGTGACCGTGGTCGACCGCTCGTCCGTCATCACGACGCACCTGGGCGAGGTGATCGCCGACAACGCCGGTCGCCTGCTCTCGACCCAACAGCTGCGCACGCTGCTCGATCTGGTCAAGGAGCGCGAGCCGGTCGTCATGGAGGAGATGGCGGCGGCCAACCTCGGCCTGAGCGAACTCCAGCGCGTCCTGTGCGAACTGCTCAACGAGGGTGTGCCCATCCGCGACCTGGGCCGCATCACCGAAGCGGTGAGCGAGCGGGCCCGCGTGACCCACGACCCCGACGCCCTCCTCGAAGCGGCCCGCCACGCGCTGGGCCCGGCCATCACCGCGCTCTACGCCGAGGACGGCACGCTGTTCGTCATCACCATCGACGCCGTGGACGAGCGCATGCTGCTCGATGCGGTGGCCCCGGGCGAGCAGGGTCTCGTCCTCGCCGTCGACCCGGGCTTCGCCGAGCGCATGGTCCAGCAGACCGGCGGCCTGGCCGAGCAGGCCGAGCAGAAGGGCCACCAGCCGGTGCTGCTCTGCTCGTCACGCCTGCGCCCGGCGCTCCAGCGCA
Organism: uncultured Acidimicrobiaceae bacterium; assembly: GCA_963726545.1. Taxonomy (GTDB): domain Bacteria; phylum Actinomycetota; class Acidimicrobiia; order Acidimicrobiales; family RAAP-2; genus Bog-473. The sequence continues at coordinate 288,692 of CAVSCV010000009.1, forward strand.
TGCTGCACGGCCCCGTGCCGCGCCTGCACGTGATGGGGGTCAACGAAGTCGCGACCAACGTGAAACTCGAGAGACTGGGGACGGTGCACCTTGCCCACGAAATCGCTGCAGCTTGACGGACCGGACCTCGAGGAGCTCCTGGCCCGGGCCATAACAGAGGCGGGCCCCGGCGGGCGCGTCGCCAGCGCGGACCGGGTCCGACGGGGCGGCATCGCCGGCTTCTTCGCCCGCGAGCACTTCGAGGTCGTCGTGGAATTCGACGACGTCCCGGCCGAGGCCGCCGCGTCCGGCCTCCCGGACTCGGTGACGGCGGGCGGACTCGGTGCCGCCGACGGCGCTGCGCCGGTCGGCGCCCGGAGCTGGTCCGAACTGATCGACGGATCCGAGGACGTGCTCGAGATCTCGGGGACGTCCCCGGCCGTTGCGACGTCGTCGCCCACGCCGACGTCGTCGACGCCACCGGCCCTGGGCTCGGAAGCCCGGATGCCCTCCACGCAGAAGGCCTCCTTCGCCGCCATGCTCTCGGCCATCGCCCGCGACACGGTCACGGGGGACGGCATGGCGACCACGACGGTCAACACGACCAACTCCCCGGACGCTGCTCGATGCGGTCGGGTCGCCCGGGACGTCCGAGATCGCCCCGGAGGACAGCACCCCCGAGGACATCCCGACGGTGATCCCGAGCCCGAGCCCGCCCGCGTCCAACGAGCCGCCGACGGCGCGTGTGGCGGTCGCCGCCACACCGCCCTGGCCCGTCACCGCGGGTGGGACGCTCAGCGGAGCCTGGATCGACGCCATCGCGGCGGCCGCCCCGCAACCGGACACGGCTCCCGTGCTCGCCGCCGATCTCTTCGACGACGCTGCGGCCGAGACCGCGGAGGTCGACACGATCGACGAGATCGACGAGATCGACGAATGCAGTGACGAGTCCGGCGCCGGGTCGCTCGTCCAGCCCGGTCTGGCCGCACTCGGCCTGCCGACCGGCCTGTTGCCCGAGAGCACCGTGCTTTCCTGCCTGGAGGCGCTCAGCACGTCAGACGACGCCCAGACCTACGTCGAAGTCGCGCTGACCTCGGCGCTCCAGCAACTGCCCGACGCGCCACTGCCCCCGCAACGGCCGGGCAGCCTGCTGGTCATCGCGGGCGAGCTGGACCGGGCCCTCGAGTGCGCCGCCACGCTGGCCGATCGCGAAGGCATCGACCTCGACACGGTGGTCGTGGCCTCGCAGGCCCGTCACCGCCGCGGCGTCGCCTCGCGCCAGCTCGTTGCCGCGCCCGACGAGGCGGCCGACCTGGCCGAGCGCAGCCGGCGCCTGCCCCACCCGCTCATCGTCGCCCTCCATGCACCGGTCTCGGCCGAGCCCGACCGGTGGGCCACCCGCATGCTGGCCGCACTGGCGCCGACCGCCGTCTGGGGTGTGGCTTCGGCCACGCACAAGTCCGAGGACCTGGCCGCCTGGGCCGACGGTCTCGGCGGCTTCGATGCGCTCGCCCTCGAAGACCTCTCGGCCACCACCAGCCCGGCCGACGTTCTCGCCGCCGGTATCCCGGTGGCCAGCCTCGACGGCCGGCACGCCACGCCAGCGCTGTGGGCCGCGCTCATCGCGGCCCGTCTGCTCCTGGCCCGTGCCGTGAGTCGTTCCGGCGCCGGCGTCATCGAGGGAGCCTGAGCCATGGGTGTGCGCCGACCCGAGTGGATCCTGGCGGCCGCCGTGGTCGTGTGCCTCCCGATGGTGCCCGACGTCATGAGCGGCGCGATCGGGACGACCGTTGCGCTCGTGCGCTTCCTCGGCGCCATCCTCGTCTGCTGGATCCTGGCCTCGATCGTCCAAGCCGTGCTCGATCGCTACGCCGACGCGGCCGCCCGGCGCGAGTACGAGGTGCAGATATCACGGGCGCGGGCGCAGAACCAGACGCCCCCGACGGAACACGAAGCCCGCTGAGGTCCCTCAAGGGAGAAGACAGCCGGACGTATACTCGCAGCTTGAGGCGAGTTCCCCGAGGAGGCGGCCCGTGCTGGTCCTGAGCCGCCGGTCCCATGAGAGCATCCGGATTGGCGACAGCATCGTCGTCACGGTGCTCGAGGTCCGTGGTGACCATGTCCGCCTGGGCATCGACGCACCCCAGGACATCGAGGTGCACCGCCAGGAGGTCTACGACGCCATTCAGACGGCGAACTTGTCGGCCGCCTCGCCCGCACCAGCGGCGGTCGCCGCTGCGGCCACCGCTCTCCGCCAGATCGTGGGGATCGGGGCGCCCGAGAGCGCAAAGCCTGCCGCTGCCGCGACGCCCGACACGGGGACGGACGCCGACAGCGAAGGCTGAGCTGGACGGTCGGGTCGGGTCGGGTCGGGCTAGGCCGAAGCCACGGGGGGCGGCACCAGTGGCTCAGCCACCTGATAGCTCGAGTCGTGCAGCACCACTTGCGCCGCTGCACCGTTGCGCCGGTTGACCACGATCGGTCCCAGCAGGTTGGCGGTCGGTGCGCTCCCGTCGTTGGACAGGGTCACGATGGAGAGGACGGACGCATCCTCGGCCCTCAGCTCCAGGCGCTCGACCGTCTCTTCGTCCACGTGGACCTGGTAATCGGGGAAGAGCACGCCCGGGGGCACCACGATGAACTCGACGCCCGGCGGGTCGGTCGCCCGCAGGCGGCAGAACGGCGCCAGGTCGCCCGGCATCGGCTCTATCACGAAGGAACGCAGCGAGTCGAAGCCAGGCAGCCCGCCGGCGAAGGTCACCGCCAGCACCTCGTCCGACGAGGACGTCCGGTCCAGCACGACAGACGCAGAAGAAGAGGTCGGCGGGGTCACGTCGTCGCTCGATCCGCTCATTGGAGGAAGCTCGCGAGCGATGGCTGCATGAGATTGGCCGTCGCCCAGAGGGCGGTCTGGTAGGTGTTCTGCTGCTGGGTCAGATTCGTCATGGCTTGTGGCAGGTTCACGCTCTGGATCCCCGACAGCTCGGTGTTGAGGGCGGCCTGCGTATTGGTGGCCTGGGTCTGCAGGGCCTGCATCTGCTGGTACTGCGCGCCCAGTTGGGCCGCCTGGTTCTCAGCGGCGCTGATGGCGTTGTCCAGGTTCTGCAGGTCCGGCCCGTTGGCCGCGGCCAGTGAGGCCGGCGTCCCCGTCCCGATGTCCTGGGCCAGCTGGGCCAGGACACCCAAGCTTCCCGGGGTGGTGCTCAGCAGCCCGGTGGTGCCGGTACCGAAGACACTGTCGCCCGTCACCGAAACCGCGACCTGGGTCCCCGGGGCCACCGTGCGGGTGGGTGCCGCGCCGCCGCCGACGTAGGCGCCGGTGGCGTCGAACGCGGTGCTCACGTTGCCGGTCCCGGCGAAGATGGCCTGGCCGTTGTAGGTCGTGTTCCCCAGGTTCAGGAGCGTCTGCTGGGCCTGGTTCATCTGGTCGGCGAGCGCCTGGAGGCCCGACTGCGAGCCCGACAAGGACGCCGAACTGACCGAGAGGACGCCCTGGCGCACCGACTGCAACGTGCTGACGATCTCGTTCATGGTGGAGTTGCCGGTCTGGAGCCAGCCCAGCCCGTCACTCGCGTTGTTCGAGTACGTGGTGGCCCGGCTCAGCGCCGAGTTGATCTGCATGATGTTGGCCGCCAGCGCCGGGTTGTCCGAGGGCTGGTTCACCACGGTGCCCGTGGAGAGCTGTTCCTGCAGCTGCGCGATGGACGTCTCTTCGTTGTTGAGGTTCGAGATCATCTCGTCGGACATCACCGACGGGGTGAGCTGGATCGACGGCATGAACGTCCCACTCATCGACACTGTCATCGAGTCACACCTCCCGTCCGGCCCGCCCGGATGAGTACCGCCAGCGTACCGCCCTGGTCGGCGTCGCCTGGGATACCACGACGTCGCAGCACCACGCCGTCGCGCCTCATACGGCCGCCAACAACGACTGGACCATCTGGTCGATGGTCGAGATCACCTTGGCCGACGCTTGGTAGGCCTGCTGGTAGCCCAGCATCGCCACCGTCTGCTGGTCGGTGTTCACGCCGGTGACCGACGCGAGGGAGGCCGCCAGCGACTGGCTGAGCGATTGCTGAGCCTGGGCCTGGTTGGTCACCGTCTGCACCTGGGAGCCCAGGTTGGTGACGAAGGTCTGGTACGTCTTGTCCGGTCCCGTCGCCGACGACCCGAGTTCGGCCAGCACCTGTGCGTTCGAACCGTCGTTGGCGCCGTTGGTGGACGCGGTCGCCGCGGCCAGCAAGGCGGGGTTCCTGACCACGGCCGGGTTGACCCCGATGGTGGCCGCGGCCCCCGAGGCGTTGCCGATGACGAAGAGCGGCGCGCTGTTGTTGGGGCCCACTCCGGTGCCCGCCGCCACGTCCGTGTTCCCCGAGGCGTCGTAGCCCTGGCCCAGGGCGCCGTTGACGGAGCTGGCCAGATTGTTGGCCACCGTGTTCAGCTGCGACTGGTAACCGGGATGTTCACGTTGACCGCGGTGAGAAGTCCAGCCATCGTGCCGCTCGAGACGGGAACGGCCACGCCGGTGTTGTTCGACACGATGGACACGGTGGGCGGCGACCCGGCCGACTGCATGGTCAGCGAGTCCGACGTGCTGCCCTGCACGAGCTGCACCCCGCCCACATAGACGTTGAGGGAACCGTCGGACTGCCGGATCGTCGTGATCCCGATGTCCTGGCCCAGCTGGCTGACCAGGTTGTTGCGCTGGTCGACGAGTGAGTTGGGCTGGCCACCCGAGGCGACGGTGGCGACGATGGACTGGTTCAGCGAGGCCACCTGGCCGAGCAAGGTGTTGACCTGCCCGACGTTGGACGCGATCTCGGTCGAGGTGTCGTTCGAGGTCTGCGTCAGCTGCGCCGTGGCCTGGTTGAGCGTGGTGGCGATGTTCTCGGCCTGGTTGATGACCTCGGTGCGGGGCGCGGTCTCCGAGGGGTTGGTGGCGATGGCGTCCCACGAGGACCAGAAGGTGGAGAGCTGGGCCTGGAGCCCGTTCGAGCCCGGCTCGGGGAAGATCGACTGAATCGAGGTCAACGTCTGCTGCAACGCCGAGCTGCCCGCGGCTGCCGCCGAGGCGGCCAGATTGTCCGCTGCGAGCACGGCATCGTTGGCCTGGCTCACGTTGAGCACAGTGACCCCGGCGCCGATCCCGAGCTGGTCCCCCGCCGGCGTCGTCGTCAGCACGGGCGATTCCGAGGCGTAGCCCGGTGTGTTCACGTTCGACAGGTTGTTCGCGATGGTGTCCATCGCGGCGCGGTCGGCCTCGAGGCCGGAAGCCGCGATGGCGAAGCCGTTGTCAGCCACCCGTCGCCCTCTCTCGGATCTCTGTCATCAGTGGCGTCTCTCGCACGAACAGGTCTCGCACGATCAGGCGGTGGCGTTCACCAGCTGCACGCCGTTGCGCGAACGCCGGGTCGGCGCACCCGAGGCCGCATAGGCCACGGCGGGCTGCACGCCCAGATAGGACAAGGCGTCGGCCGTGGCGGCCATGCGCCGGGCCAGGATCTCGCGGTTCGCCGCGGACACCTTCTCGATCTCGTCGAAGTGGTCGACCATGGCCTGACGGTGCCCCGCCAGGATGTCGTTCCACGGCTCCGGGGCGGTGGCCACCAACTCGGCCAGCGTCGGCGTCGCTCCGAGACCAAGCTCCTGGCCCACGGCGGCGACCGCCTCCTCACGCTCGGTGTCGGCCAGCTCCAGCATTTCCACCACCTGCTCGACCTCGGCCGTGGCCCGATCGAGCCAGGCGTGATGTCCCGAAGCAAGGATGAGGTGTTCCTCGGCCAGCTTGAAGCGGAGGAGCTCCAACACACAGCGCTCGCGCCACAAACGAGTCGACAGTTCGTCGAAACCCATGTGTGCTGTATCGGCAGCTCAGCGACCTCGATAAAGCCCTTTTTGGCCGGGCGCCCCGTGTTGTCCGGCGCGTGGTTACTGGGTGACGAATTGCGTCAGGTAGATGGCGCTGACCTGCTGCGCGCCCTCCGAGCGGCCGGCGATCTTCTGGACCGCGGCCAGCAGGCTGGCCTGGGCCGCCACCCGTCCGGTGGGGTTCAACAGATCGGGCATGGTCAGTGCGCCGAACACGTCGATCTCCGCGTTGAGGAACTTGGGGTCCTCGAGCGTCAGGGAGGCCTCCTGGGCCGGTGCGGTGAGCTGGAGCGCAACAGTCACCTGCAACAGGTGGCCATCGGAGAGGTTGATGGTGTTCTGGGGCAGGCTCATGATCTTGCCGGCGGGCACCTTCTCACCGGGCTTGTAGTGCGGTGGGAACAGCATCGGCTTGAGCACCATGGTCCAGGCGGCGAAGCCGAGCACGGCCACGCCCAAGACGATGATGATCATCTTCTTGCCCTTGCCCTTCTTCTTCTCTTCGGGCTCTTCGGCTGCCTCGGCCGCCGGTGCCTCTTGGGCCGCGGCGCGGCCCGACATGGTTGTCGTCACGACGATTCACTCTCCCCCGGGGCCAGGATGACGACGTCGACGCGCCGGTTCTCCGCCAGATTCGCCGCCGTGGTGTTGGGGACGGCCGGACGGGTCTGGCCGAAGCCGACCGCCTCGAGCCGATCCGGGCTGATGCTGTCCGTGGTGGTCAGCCGCTCGACGACGTGCACCGCCCGCTCGGCCGAGAGCTCCCAGTTGGTGGCGTAGGGGCCGCCGTAGATCGCCTGATCGTCCGTGTACCCCTGTACCGCCGCATTGTTCGTGTTGGTCTGGAGCACCGAGGCAATCGTGTCGACCACCTTGTTGCCGTTCGCACCCAGCGAGGCCGAGTCGTTCGTGTAGAAGACCTGGTCGCTGAGGATCTGCACCACCAGCTCGGAGGTGGTCGGAGTGGGCGAGTTCTGGCTGATGGACACGTCGTGCGACAGGCCGGCGGCGGCCAGCGCGGTGTTGAGCTCGGCATTGATGGTGCTGAGCGGCTGGCTGCCCGGCGGCCCGGCCGGCGCACCCGTGGTCGTCGTGACTCCGGGCGATGCCGCCGTGTTCTGGCCCAACTGCTGGGGGTGGATCCCCGGCGTCTGACCGGAATGATCGATCAGGCTGTTGTGCTGCAACAGGCCGGTGTCGTTCTTCACCACCGTGGTGTGCCCCGAGAACGTGTCGCGCAGGGCGTTGGCCAGCGCGGTGAACTTCTTCGTGCTGATGGTGCTCAACGCGAAGAGCACGACGAAGAGCGCCAGGAGCAGGGTGATCATGTCGGCGTAGGTCAGGAGCCAGCGCTCCATGCCCGCCTCGGCCTCCTCGGGCTCCTCGTGGTGCTCGCGCCGGGCCATCAGGCTGCCTTTTGTGTGCGGACATCTTCCCGATCCTTCGGCGGCAGGTAGGAGAGCAGCTTCGACTGCACCATGCGCGGGCTGTTGCCGGCCTGGATGGCGAGGATGCCGTCCATGACCAGGCGGCGCCCCTGAGCCTCGCACTCACTCGAGCGCTTCAGCTTGTTGGAGATGGGGAGCCAGAACAGGTTGGCCGAGAGCACACCCCACAGGGTGGCGATGAAGGCCTCGGCGATGGCCGGACCGAGCACCTGGGGGTTGGACAGGTTGGCCAGCACATGGATCAGGCCGATGACGGTGCCCAGGATGCCGAGGGTCGGCGCGTACCCGCTCATGTCGTTGAAGAACTTGGCGCCGGCCTTGTGGCGCTGCTGGAGCGAGTGGATCTCGCCCTCGAGGATCTCGCGGATCTCTTCGGGGTCGTTGCCGTCGACGGTCATCTCGATGCCCCGCTTGAAGAAGGGATCGTCGACTTCGGTCGCCGCCTTCTCGAGGGCCAGCAGCCCTTCACGCCGGGCCACCTCGGCCAGCTCGACCAGCCGGCCGATGTGCTCGTTCATGTCCTGGGCCGTGCCTCCCATGGCCTTGGAGAACACCGCCTTGAAGTTCTTCGTGTCGCTCTTGAGGAAGCCGGCCAAGGCCACGCAGGTGGTGCCGCCGAACACCAGGATGAGGGGCGCCGGCTTGAAGAGCACCATCGGGTTGCTGCCCTCCATGAACATGGAGATGAAGACGCACCCAAGGGCCCCGAGGATGGCAAAGAGGGTGAAGCGGTCTTTCATGGCCGGAGCCCGTCAGCTGTACCGGATGGGGCGAGGCCGTCACCGGAGGCGTCCCGGACGGCATCAGTGGCGTCGGGGATCGAGGCGGCGTGCCGAGCCGTGAAGGCCGACCCGTCGTCATCACCACCGTCGACGGCGTGCAGGTTCACCGGACGGGTAGCCCGGATGAACTCGTGGGTGTCGACCACCGTGCCGGAGGCGGCGCCGCGGACCACGCGGCAGGTGGCCGTCACCGGAACCGTCGTCGCCCTCGAAGACGAGGCGGTGGGACAGGGCGAGCACGGAGGCGCGGAACAAGCGGATGCGATCGATCAACTCATCGAGGGACTCGTGGATGACGAACTTGGATCCGTCCGTCATCGTCAACACCACGTCGGGCGTGATGTCAGCGCGCTCGATGCGGTCGGGATTGATCGCGACCTGATCGCCGTTGAGCCTTGTGAGTGGAATCATTTGCGTCCGTGCCTGTTTGGTTATGCATCCGTGCCAACCGTCAGCCGGGGACGCTCCGCTTTTCATCGGGACGACCCCTGCCGTAGCGGTGGTATCGGAGGCACGCCGAAGGGACTTGAGGTGCGCCGACACTCGCGGCGCGGGACATGACCCGGAATTGTCACCCGGTTGTGGCCGGGGTCCGAAACGAGCGGACCGACGTCCCTGCAGTCCATGTGTGATAGTTCAAATGGGGGATGAACCCGGCCAGAACGAGACTTCTCGAACCAAATTCGAGGGGGACCACAACTGATGGCGATTGACGTCGGCAGCACGCAGGTACGACAGCGCGCCGAAGGAGACCGATGGCCCCTGGTCGGACGGTCGCGCGAGATCGCCCTCCTGCGCGAGGCCATTGCCCGGCGCCAGGGCGCGGTCATCACCGGACCGGCCGGCGCCGGCAAGACCGCCCTGGCCGCCGTCGGCGTCGACTTCGCCCGCGAGGAGGGCATGGCGGTGGCTGCAGTGGCCGGGACGGAGTCGGCCCGAGGCTTTGCCTTCGGTGCCTTCGCGTCGCTGCTCCCCCGCGGTCTGACGCCGGGCCCGGCGGGACCCGAGTCCCACGCCGAGCTCCTGCGCCAATACACGCGAGAGCTGCTCGACGAGGCCTGCGGGCGCCCGCTCCTGGTCTTCGTCGACGACGCCCATCTCCTCGACGACGGCTCCGCCATGCTGGTGCACCAGCTCTCCCAGACCGGTTCGGCCACGATCTTGACCTGCGTGCGGGCGTCGGGACGGACCCTCGGTCCGGCGCCTGACGCCATGGTCGTGCTGTGGAAGGACCACTCGGCGCAGCGGATCGAGCTCGGGGCGCTCGGCGAACAGGCGGTCGAGGAGGTGCTCCTGGCCGTGTTGGGTGGCCCGGTCGACACCGCGACCGCACGCCTCATCGTCGAGAGCACGCTGGGCGACCCTCTCTTCCTGCGCGAGCTGGTCGACGGCGCGCTCGAGGCCGGGTTGCTGGTCGACGAGGGCGGTGTCTGGCGCCTGCGCGGGCCGCTGCAGCCGACGCCCCGTCTCGTCGAGCTGGTCACCGCACGACTGGGCCCGGTCTCCGAAAGCGAACGCCACGTCCTCGAACTCATCGCCCTGGCCGAACCACTGGCCCAGTCGACGCTCGACGAGCTGGCCGATCCGGCCGCGGTGGCGTCGCTCGAGGACAGGGGTGTCATCACCAGCCGCAAGGACGGTCGACGACTCCAGGTCGTCCTGGGTCACCCGGTCTTCGGCGAGGTGGTGCGACTGGGCATCAGTGCGCGGCGCGAGCGGTCGCTGGCCCGGACACTGGCCGAGGCGTCGGGCGAGCGCCGCCAGGAGGACACCCTGCACCTGGCCTCGCTCCGGCTGGTCGGCGGAGGGGGCACCCCGGAACTCCTCGTGGCCGGCGCTCAGGCGGCCCGCGACCAACGCGACTTCACGTTGAGCGAGCGGATGGCCCGAGCCGCCATCGACAGCGGTGCGGGCTTCGAGGCCAAATTGCTGGCCGCCGAGGCGGCCCACGCCCAGGGTCGCTCAGCCCAGGCGGAGGAGGAGCTGGTCGGGCTGGCGCTCGAGGCCACAGGGGTCTCCGAGCAGGTGCGGGTGGCCATCTTGCAGTTCGACCATTCCTTCTTCAGCACCGGCAGCGCCGACGTCGGGCCCATCGAACACCTCTTGGGGCTGGTCGGCGACCCCCTCTGGCAGGACGAACTGCTGGCCCGGCGCCTGCTCCTCGAGGAGTTGACCGGAGGCCCTAGTGCGGTGATCGAAGCCGTCGGTACGGTCCCCACGCGCCAGCCCGGTGACGCACGCTCGAGCCTGCACGCCGTCGTCGGCGACTGCCTGACCCGGGCCGGCCGGCTCGAAGAGGCGCTCACGCTCCTGGCTCCCACCTCGGCGAACGCCAACGCGTCTCCCGCTCGCCCGGCGGTACGGGCCGAGCTGTGGAGCCCAGTCGGCAGCTACGGGCTGACGCTGCTCGAGCTGGGCCGCTTGGACCAGGTCGAGGAGCTGCTCGTGGCGGCGCACGGCGAAGCGGCCTCGCACCCCGGCTCCATCGAGAGTGCGGTGGTCGCGGCCAATCTGTCGGCCTTGCGCCTGGAGCAAGGTCGCGTCCAGAGTTCGTTCCGCCAGGCCACCAGCGCCGCCGCCATCTACGTGGACCTCGGGCTGCCGGTTTGCGCGCGACGTTCGTACGCCGTCATGGCCCTGGCCCTGGCCCTGGCCGGGGTGGCGGGCAAGGCGACCGAGACCCTGGCGGACCTCGACGCACTCGGTCTGCCCACCGACATGGAGTACGAGGTGGACGTCCTCCAGGCCAGGGCCTGGGCGTGGGCTTCCGCCGGCGACATGGCCACCGCCCGCCACAACCTCGAGGTCGCCGTCGACCTCGGTCATGAGGTGGGCGACCTCCTCGGCGTCACCAGGGCCCTCCACGGCCTGGCCCGGATGGGTCGGGCCCGCCAGGTGGCCGACCAGCTCGGCGCCCTGGCCGAGCAGGTCGAGGGTGAGCTGACCCAGGCACGCCTGGCCTACACGTTGGCCGCGGCGGCCCGGGACAGTCATCTGCTCGAGGAAGCGGCAGGCCGCTTCGAGGCGATCGGCGCGCTGCTCTATGCGGCCGAGGCGCTGGGCGAATCGGCCGTGCACTTCCGCCGGGAAGGCCAGACCCGGGAGGCGGCGGCGGCCCAACAGCGGGCGGCCCGCCTGTTGGCTCGCTGTGAGGGTGCGGTGACCCCCTTCGTGCGGGCCATCGGAGCCCGGGCCCAGCTCACGCCGGCTGAGCTCGACACCGCGCTGCAGGCTGCCACGGGCAGCACCGACAAGCAGATCGCCGAGCTGATGAAGCTCTCTGTCCGCACGGTCGAGAACCGGCTCCACCGGGCCTATCAGAAGCTGGGCGTCTCGCATCGCCGCGAGCTGGCGGACGCCCTGCGCGACCTGCCGGGGACCTGAACCGCCCTGCTCCGGAGGCGGATCCGGGGCCGCCGGGGCGCAGGACCGGCTCCAAGCGTGCGCACAGATGCCGGCCGAGGCGTTCACCAGCGCAAGTGAGGACCTTGTGCCCTACGCTCGGCGACACATTCACCAGATACTGAAGGCCGTGACTGCCCCCGACTTCCCTCAATCCTCGAACGATTCGGACTGGCGTCGAGGCTTCGTGGAGGACATGGGTGGCATGGTCCTGGTCAACGGGGCCCCCCGTGCCCTGATGCGGGTCCTCGGGTGGATGGTCGTGTGCGAGCCATCCGACCAGACCGCCGCCGACGTGCAAAGCGAGTTGGGACTCTCGGCCGGATCCGTGTCGACCTCGCTCCGCTACCTGGACGAGATCGGCCTGGTGGAACGAGTCAGCCGCCCGGGAGACCGCCGCATCTTCTACCGGATGAACACCGACGGCTGGGAGGTCATGCTCCAGCAACGCTTCCGCGCCTTCAACGAGATCCGTCAGGTGGCGGAGAAGGCCGTCGCGGCGGCTGCGGGCAAGGCGAACGACCGCCTGCACGAGATGCGGGACACCTGGGCCTTCCTCGAGACCAGCTCGGCCGAGCTCCTGGTGGCCAGCCGGGCTCGCCGTGACCGTGCGGCCGGACCCGGAGCCGGGACGGCACAACCCCCTCGCGCCTGAAGGGCTCAGCGCGTCGCTTCGTAGATGGCGTAGCCGGTCAGGGCGAAGAGAACGACGGCCGTGACGATGCGCACGGTCTTGATGTTCACCAGACGAAGCAAGCTCTGACCGCTGACCACCGCCAGTCCCGCCACGGCCCACAACGCCAGCACGGCCCCCACAGCAACCGAGAGAGGGTCGTGATAGTGGGCGGCGAGATTGGCCGTGAGGATCTGGGTCAGGTCGCCCCACTCGGCCAGGAAGATCACCAGGAACGCGGTGACGGCCACCCGTTGATGTGACGCCACCTCCTTCTCGACCAACTCCTCTTCCTGGCGCTCCTTGACCGCCTCGCGCAGGGCGAGCACGCCGCCGACCGCGAACATGGCGGCGACGATGATCTCGAGAGCCCGATGCGGGAGGAGATGGAAGAGCGCCACGCCGATCGTCACGGCGATCACGACATGCACCGCAAAACCCGCGGCCGCCCCCACCCAGACCAGCAGCGGCCGCCCGCGGGTCGACAGCACGAGGGACGCGAACATGGTCTTGTCCGGAAGCTCGCCCAGGAAGATGATGGGGAAGACGGCGATAATGACGTTGAACTGCAAGGCGGGCCTTTCTTGCCGGGCGACCGAACGTAGCGCGCCAGGCGCGTTTCACTCGCTCGGGGGATCCGTCGGACGGGCGTTGCTCCCGAGGAGCGCAGCCAGCGTCCGCCGTCGGATGCGCCGGAGGCGAGTGCTGCAGATCGATCTCACCGAAGAGCAGTGCGGCGAGTTGCAGGTGGTGTTGGAGAATTCTCTGAGCGAGCTGGGTGACGAGATCGCCGACAACCCGGGACGTCGAGTCCCGGCACCGTCCGCGCGACCGGCGCGCAGAGCTCGAGTCGATCCTCCGCCAGATCGACAACCCGCCGAGGTCGGCCGGCTAGGTGTCGGCGCCACTCCCGGCTGACGTGGCGTCGAGGAGCGAGCGTCCGGTCAGCTCGTAGACCGTCTCGTCATCATGTCTGCGCCACAGTTCGAGCAACTCGTAGGAGACGGGGTCGCAGCCGTAGCGCATCGGACCGCCGCTCTCGAGAATGGCATCGACGATGGCGACCGCTGCATCAGCCGCATCGACCACCCGGGGGTCGGCATGCTCCTCGCGCAGCCGGGCCGCCGTGGTCCCCAACGCGCGGTAGTGCTCGAAACGCTCAGCGTCCTGCTCGCCCGAACTGAGCCGGAACATGTCGGTGTCGACCGGCCCGGGCAGGATCTCGACCACCCGGATGCCGAAGGGGGCCACCTCCGTGCGCAGGCTGTCGTCGAACGCCGAGACCGCAGCCTTCGAGGCCCGATACGCCGCGTAGAAGGGCACCGAGGCGAAGATCGAGGACGAGCTCACCGTGCAGACCACGGCCGGAGCGTTGGCCCGCAGGAGCGGGATGGCCGCGGACGTGAGCGCCACCACCCCGAACACGTTGGTCTCGAAGAGGCGGCGCCAGTCGTCCACGTTGGCGTGCTCGACCGGCAGGTAGTCGACGTCGATGCCGGCGTTGTTGACCAGGACCCGTAGGTCACCGGGCAATTCGAACGTCGAGGGGTCCGTGACGTCGAGACGTCGCACCTCGAGCGAGCCCTTGGCCTCCGCCGGCATTGACGCCCCCGCGGCGGGGTCACGCATGGTCGCGACCGTGTCGAAGCCGCGGGCCGCCAACTCGAGAGCGACGGCCCGGCCGATGCCACGACTGGCACCGGTCACCACCGCGCTGCCGTGGACCGGAAGTGAGGCGGGTTGACTCATCGGGACGGATCGGTCGCCGCGCGGCGCGACCTGGGTGTGCTGGTTGTCATGGCCCGACACTATGGGTGGGCGGGGCGGAACCGCATCTTCGGGCTCAGCCGCCGAGCCCGTACGGCCCGACCCGCCCGAGGAGATGGCGGAGACATGCTTCAAGGGTGCGGTGGCGGAAGGAGTGGCCGACCTCGAGGAGCCGTTCGGGAACGGCCCGCTGGCCGGCCAGGGCGAACTCGCGCGCACCCTGCTCGCCCAACAGCAGGCCCGGCGCGAACGATGGCACCGGCAGTCGGGCCGGCCGTCGCAACACGCTGGCCAGGGTGGCGGCGTACGTACCGTTGCGTACCGGGTTGGGGGACACCGCGTTCACCGGCCCGCGCAGCTCGGGGTCGACCACACACCGGGCCAGCACGTCGACCACGTCGTCGATGCCGATCCACGGCACCCACTGGCGGCCGCCACCGAGCGATCCGCCCAGGCCGGCGCTGAAGAGCGGTCGGAGCAGGCGCAGCATCCCGCCGACCGGCGACTGGACGATGCCGTTGCGCACCTGCACCACTCGCACCCCGGCTTCGCCGGCCGGGGCCGTGGCCGCCTCCCAGTCGCGCACGAGGTCGGCCAGGAAGCCGTCTCCGAGCAGACTGTCTTCGGTCAGCACTTCGTCGCCACGGTCGGGGCCGTAACACCCGACCGCCGAGGCGGTGACCAGGACCCTGGGCCCGTCCGACATGGCGGCCAGCGTCTCGGCCAGCCGTCGGGTCGGCTCAATCCGGCTCCGTCGCACCAACGCCTTGTGCGAGTCCGTGAAGCGACCGGCGATGGAGGCGCCAGCCAGGTGCACGAGCGCGTCGACCTCGGCGAGCGACCGCGGGTCTGGCGCATCGGGATCCCAGGTTCGTTCGTCCGGCGACCGGCCCGCCCGGCGCACCAGCCGGATGACCCGGTGCCCGCCCGTGGTCAGGTACGCGCACAGGGCCGATCCGATCAGTCCGGAGGCGCCGGTGACCGCGACGGTCAGCGGGTCTGGGTACAGGGCACGCAGTGCGTGGTGTGCCTGCAGATCGCCCACGAGCTGGCGGTGGCGGTAACGGAACATCTCGTCGAGCAACGACCCCGGAATCGGGGTCTCCACCACGTCGGTGAGCCTGGTACGCATCGGGGAGACGGCGTCGAACTCGTGGCGGTGACGCCAGGGCAACGGCAGCGACACCAGGGTGTCGACGAAGAGGTGGGGTGGTTCGTAGCTCTCGTGCTGGGCGACCCAGCGCACCCCGCCAGGCAGGCGGAGCACTGCCCGGCCGTCGCGCAACGAGGATGCTTCCTGCACGACACGCACCGGCTGCCAGGGCGGTGTGAGGCGACGGATCGCTCCGGGCCTGGCATGCCACGAAAAGACCTCGTCGATCGGTGCTTCGATCAGGTTCGAAGCTCGTAGGCCCACGGCGCGCCCCTCTCCCTGGGATCCGGACCCCCTTAGACCCTCGCGCCGAACCGGGCAGCGCGCCATGCGGGCCGTCCTGGGGCGCACAATCGCTGCATCGGCGCCTCGAGTGCCGACGGTTCGCCGCGTGCAGACCCGCTGGGAGAAGATGGGCCATCCGAGCGGAGGAGCGTCCCATGTCCACACTGGTCATCGATCAGCCCGCTGAGGGCGTCACACTGATCACCTTGCAGCGCCCAGAGCGATTGAACGCCATGAACGCCATGCTCGTCGGAGAGCTCCATGAAGCTCTCGAGTCCATCGCGCACAACCGCTCGTGCCGGGTCGTGGTCCTGACCGGTGCCGGTCGGGGCTTCTGCGCAGGGGTCGATCTCTCCGGGTACGGGCAGGCGCCCAGCGCGGACGGGCGCGGACCGCGTCGAGGACACCTTCGCCACCCAGACCCACATC
This sequence comes from uncultured Acidimicrobiaceae bacterium, assembly GCA_963726545.1. Classification (GTDB taxonomy): domain Bacteria; phylum Actinomycetota; class Acidimicrobiia; order Acidimicrobiales; family RAAP-2; genus Bog-473. The sequence goes on from CAVSCV010000009.1 coordinate 304,478, forward strand.
GCCGCCTTGGTGCCGCGCCTCCGCGCCATGCCGCAACCGGTGATCGCCGCGGTCAACGGAGCCGCCGCAGGCGGTGGATTGGCTCTGGCCCTGGCCAGCGACATCCGCATCGCCGGCGCCTCCGCCCGGTTCAACGTCGCCTTCGTCCGGCTGGGCATTTCGGGATGCGACATCGGCGTGAGTTGGCTGCTCCCCCGACTCATAGGCGCCTCCAGGGCCTGGGAGCTCATGCTCACCGGGCGGATCATCGACGCCGACGAGGCAGACCGCATCGGGCTCGTGCTACGCGTCGTCGCCCGACGACCAACTGCTCGACGCCGCGCTGGACACGGCTGCACTCATTGTGGCCAACAGCCCCTGGGGCATCAGGATGACCAAGGAAGTCATGTGGTCCCAGCTCGAGGTTGGCTCGCTCCAGGCCGGCATCGATCTCGAGAACCGGACGCAGGTCCTCTCGTCCATGACCGGGGACATGCGAGAAGCGGTGACGGCCTTCTTGGAAAAGCGGCCACCCCGTTACGGCCACGAGATGGTGGCTCCCGAGTCCTGACCGGGCGCCATGCCCTCGGGCCCGTGGTGGGGCCTCGCACCAACCGAGCCTGGCTACGTTGGAGCAACTCATGGGGGCCACCGATCACAGCACTCGTCGGGCCGGGGTGCGCCGATGGGCCGTCGCGTCGCTCGCCCTGGTCGCGGCCCTCTGCGCGGCCTGTTCATCAGGGCCTCAGGCCCCACGCGACCTGGCGGATCCCTCTCACTCGGTCGTGCCCGTGCCCAATTACACGGACGTGTGTGCTCCGCTGGGCGCCGACAACTCCACCACGTGTCTGCAAGTGACCCTCGACGCCATCGACACCGCTCGGGCGCAGGAAGGACTGGGGCCCATGGCCCTCCCGGTCAACTTTGCCCAGCTCAGCATCCCCGAGCAACTCTTCGTGGCCCTCGATGCGGAGCGGGTCGATCGGGGGTTGGCCCCCTTTGCCGGACTCTCCGCCGCGCTGAATGACCAGGCCCAACAGGCCGCCGACGCGGCCCTGCTCCCCGCCCGGCCCGGCCGCCAGTATTCCGAGGTGAAGCTGGAGTGGATCGGTGCCGTCGACAACGGCCTCGACGCCGACTACCAATGGTTGTACTTCGACGGGCTCGACAGTGGCGTGCCGGATTGCTCGGGAGCGCAGACCACGGGCTGCTGGGACGATCGCCGGTTCGCACTCAGCCGCTTCGGTTCCGGTGACGTCGTCATGGGCGCGGGGTACGACCCGGCTGGCGACACCTCGCCCGGCGATCGCGGTGGGTCGTCGCTCGCGGCCACGATGGCCCTCACGGCGTCGGGCACTACGAGCGGCGACGTGTACACCTGGAAGCAGGCGCTGTCGGCCATGGCCCTCGGGACGCTCCAGCCCCTGCGGGCCATCCCGTCGTCCGAGTCGGACACGGGCGTCGCCGATCCGTCCACCAACGTCGAACCGGTTCCCGACTACACGCGGATCTGCGCGCCCAGTGGGCTGGACTCTTCGCCCACGTGCATCGGGGCCGTCCTGGCCGCGGTCAACCGGGCCCATGCGCTCGAGGGGATCCGGCCGATGGTGTTGCCCGCCGACTACGGCCACCTGTCCGTGCCCGAGCAGCTGTTCGTCGCCGTCAACCTCGAGCGGGTGGACCGTGGCCTGGCGCCCTTCGTCGGTTTGACCACGGCGCTCGACCAGAACGCGCAACGCGGTGCCGACAACGCCGACGACCCTCCCGAGCCGAGAGGGGCCTACGCGTTGGACGACGCCGAGTGGGCCGGCGGGTCGTCGAACGGCCTCGACGCCGTCTACGGGTGGATGTACGACGACGGGTTCGACAGCGGCAACTTGGACTGTCTGCGGCGCGACGACCCCGGCTGCTGGGGCCACCGCAAGGGCATCCTCGACGACTTCGGTTCGGGGACCAACCTCGTGATGGGAGCGGCCCTGGACACCACGAGCGATACCCATAGCGGCGACAACGGGGGCACCTCCATGGCGGTCACCCTGGCCGTGGCCGTTGCGCCCGTCTCGGCCCTCACCTATCGCTGGAGCCAGGTCCTGCCGACACTGCCCGCGCTCGGCACCTCCGCGTAGGGTGATCCGATGTCCTCGCAGATCTTCTTCAACCCGTCGTGTTCGAAATGCCGCAGCGCGCAGGCCATTCTCGACGAGCACCACATCGAGGCAGAGGTGGTGCGCTATCTCGACGATCCACCGACCCGGGCAGACCTCGAGGACCTCATGGGACTGCTGGGGATCGACGACCCCAGGCGCATGATGCGGACAGGCGACGCGGTGTACACCGAACTGGCCCTGGACGAGAAGGGGTCGGCGGAGCTGCTCGACGCGATCGCCGCCCATCCCATCCTTCTGGAACGGCCGATCTTCGTCCACGACGGCAAGGCGGTCATCGGCCGTCCACCCGAGCGCGTCCTCGATCTCCTCTGAGTAGGCGCCGGAGCCCAAACCCCGGCTCACGGCCTGACGTGACTTAGGGTGATCAGGCCGCGCCGGCCCCGGAGTGGGCCGGACAAAGGGGGACGGATGACCTCGCAACTGCTGATCTTCGGCATCCTCGGCATCGCCAGCACCGTGGTGGCCTTCCGGGTGAACGGGCACCTCTTCAGCGGGGGGCGGACCGGGCGGGCGGGACCGGTGAGCCTCCTCGAAGGCGTCTACTACGCCGTGGGTATCTGTTCGGTGGTCCTCGGGTGGTATTTCAACGTGCGCTACACCCACCTGTATCCGAACGCCAGCTACATCAACTACACGAAGATGCTGTTCAACAACTGGGCGGCGGACTCGGCCGCCCAGGACTACATCATCGTCAACGTCGTGCTGCTCCCGCTGTGGACGATCGTCGAAGGTCGGCGTCGCGGCTTGCGCTGGGCCTGGATCTTCTTCGTCATCAGCCTGTTCACCAGCCTGGCCTTCGCCATCGCGCTGTTCCTCGCCTTCATGGAGCGCCAGTTCCGCTACAGCCGAGAGCCCGTCGCTTCCAAGACGGCGTACCCGCAGTTGTAGCCGGGAATGAAGGTGACCCCGGGGCCGCCGTAGCACCCCGCACCGCAGAGGTAGAGACCCTCGACCGGCACCGGGTTGTCGGGCCAGCCGCGGGGACCGGGCCGGAACGGTCCCATGAACTCGGGCTGGAGCAGGCCGTGGGTGAAGTCCCCGCCCGTGCAGCCGAACATCAGCTCGTAGGTGAACGCCGGATAGTTGAGCTGCCGCTCGATGAGGTCGGGGAAGTTGGGTGCCGCCGCGGTGATCTTGGCGACGAGGCGGTCGGCCATCTCGTCGCGCAGACGGTTCTGCGACTCGCGATCCGAGGCAACCGGCAGATAGAACGCGAAGCTGCTTGCCGCGTGCATGCCTTCGGGTGCCAGGCTCGGATCGTCCAGCGAAGGGATCTGCAGGTTGAAGGACGGCGACGCGGGCACCAGCCCGCGCACGCAACCTTCGAAGTCGGCCTGCATGTCCTCCGCCGTGCCGAAGAACGTCACGTTGCGCCCGAAGGTGGTGCCGTTGAGTTCTTCGTAGGGACTGCGGTACTCGGGCAGACCGGACAGGGCGAAGTGGGCCTGGAAGTAGGCGGCGCGGTGGTCGATCGCCGCCACTCGCCGCGCGAAGGCGTCGGGCAGGGACTCGGAGTCGATCAGATTGACGAAGGTCGCCGTGGGATCGAGGTTGGACACGACGACGGGCGCCGTCACGACGTTTCCGTCGCTGAGCTCCACGCCGCACACGGCGCCTCCGTCGACGACGATCCTCGTCACCTTGGCGTGGCGCCGCAACTCGCCCCCGTTGCGCTCGAACATGGCGCACAGGTGATCCGCCATGGTGCCGAGCCCGCCCCACACCTTTGACATGGTGGCCGTGCCCGGTGAGGCGAGCGCGAAGGCCAGGCAGAGCGCGCTCCCGGGAGTGGCCGGTCCCCGGAAGGTGGAGTTGACGGACAGAAAGCTGAGCATGCTGCGGACCGGGGCGTGCTTCGACTTGTCGGGCAGGTAACGGTCGATCACGTCCATGACGCTGCCGAACAGCGCGACCCGGATCGCCTCTCGCTCCGTCTCGTTGGTGGCGCATTCCCACATTTCGTCGAGCGAGCGCGGCCCTCGTCGCACGTCGAAGCGGCCGATGGCCCGGGCCGGGGCCTCGGCCCAGGCGGCCACTTCGGCCATCCCGAGCACCGCCTCGATGCCGAGCGCCTCACCGAGGTGCTCCAAGAGCCGTTCGGGGTCCGAGTACAAGAACAGCGGGGGCTGGTCGGCGGGGCCGATGCTGGCCGACTGGATCTCGGGCTCATAGATCGGACACGACCCGAGCTCGAGGTCCACGTAGACCTCGTTGGGCACGGGGAACTGGATCGACCCCGCCAGCTCGAAGCGGTAGCCGCGGATGAGCTCGGTCGTCGAGGCCATCCCTCCGATGAAGTGGTTCTTCTCGACACAGAGCACCCGCATGCCGCCGCGGGCCATGACAGCAGCCGCGGTCAACCCGTTGTGCCCTGCTCCGATGACAATGGCGTCGTAGTCCGACATCTGCACTGGGACTGTAGCGACCGGCGCGCCTGTCCGCGGGGTTGCATGGAGTGAGCGAGGCGCACTCGGGCCGAGACGCCCGAGGGCCCGGGATCGACGTTGCGCCAGCTCGGGTCGAGTCCGCCGGCGACCCAAGCAAATGTTGGACTCCCGTGAGGTCGCGCACCACTCCTCGTCCATGCTCTACGGCAGCACTACGCAGGTTCTGATCGCCAGCAGCGGCAGATACGCTCCCGCTCGTGCCGACGGAACAGCAGCTCGTCGGACGGGACGCGGAACTCTCGATCATCGGACGCGCCCTGGCCGACGCGGGATCCGGCGGAGTGGCGCTGGTCGGCCCCGCCGGTGTCGGCAAAAGCGCACTGGCCCGCCGCGCCGAGGAACTGGCGCGCGAACTGGGCCTCTCCACCTCAGTGGTCCACGCGCGACCTCGAGCGCCTCTCAGATCCCCTTTGCTGCGCTCGCGCCGTTGCTGGCGCGGCTCGATGTGCCACTCGAGGGTGAGCGAACGATCTTCCGCGCCGTGGACCAGGCGCTCACCGCGCGGGGCGACGAACGGCTCGTGGTCGTGGTCGACGACGCCCACGAGCTCGACGACGCGTCGGTCGCGCTGCTCGACCAGATGGTCGACCGGGAATCCATCTTCGTCATTCTCACGGTGCGGCTGGGCGCCCCGAGCGGCGCCGGCACCCTGGACATGTGGAAGGACATGCGGGTCAGGCGCGTCCAGGTGGACCCCCTGCCCGCCGGTGCCATGCGCGAGATCGCGTCCCAGAACCTCGGTGGGCCGGTCGACGCGGCAACGCTGCGCCAGCTGGTCAACGCCAGCGCAGGCAACGTCCTGTTCCTGCGTGAGCTCATTCAGGGCGCACTGGAGTCGGGCATCCTCAAGGCCCGCTACGGCATCTGGCGCCTGGCGGGTTCTCTGGCCTCCTCGGCCCGTCTGCGCGACTTGATCGAGGCCCGCGTGGCCGGCCTGGACCACGAGGAGAGGACGGCGCTGGAACTGATGGCCATCGGCGAGCCGCTGCCGCTCTCGGTCCTCGAGTCGGTCGTGTCCGTGGCCGCGGTCGAGCGGCTGGAGGAACGGAGCCTGCTCGAGGCAGGGACCGACGGTCTCGAGCCCGAGCTGCGCCTGGCCCATCCCCTCTACGGCGAGCTGGTCCGCGACACGCTGCCCACGGTCCGCCGCGCCCGGCTCAGCCGAGCGCTGGCCGACGCGGTCGAGGACGCCGGAGAAGTCACCGGTTCCGACGTATTGCGGGTTGCCGTCTGGCGGCTCGACGGCGGCGGGGGTCGACCCGACTTCATCGCCAACGCAGCGCGCAGCGCGTTCCGCGCCGACGACTACCGGCTGGCCGAACGGCTGGGGCGGGCGGGCTGGGAAATGTGGCAACGCGCCGATGCCGCACTCGTTCTGGGCGAAGCACTCGACCTGCTCGGGAGCGCAGCGGAGGCCGACGGGATCCTGGCCGAGGCCTTGCCTCGCGCCACCTCTGACCAAGAGCGAACGAGCCTGGCCGTGCGCCGCGCCTCCCTCCTCTTCCGCACGCTCGACCGCGCCGACGAGGCGCAGCGGGTGATCGAAGATGCGACGGCAAGGGTCCGCGATCCTGCCTGTCTGCGCGAACTCCACGCACTCGAAGGTGACCACCTCCTGCTCTCCGGCGACGTGGCCCGGGCGATCGAAGTCGACCAGCCGCTACTGGACGGACCAGCCGACGGCGCGTTCGCCCAGGCGTCCCTCGACGTGGGCACCGCCCTCGTCCTGGCCGGGCGCACCACCGAAGCCATCGATCACACCTCGGCCGCGCTGGCCGTCCGGCTCGATCTCGACGACGAGCTCCAGCTTTCGCGCACCGGTGTCTACATCGTGGCGCACAGCCTGGCGTTGGCCTACGCCGGCCGGCTCGAGGAGGCCGCCGCCACGGCCGAAGTGGCCTACGAGGTCGCCGTGGAGCGCGGCATCGTGGATGGACAGGCCTGGCTCGGATCCGTCCTCGGCATCATCCGACTCATGCAGGGGAAATTGGTGCATTCGGTCAACCACTTCCGCGAGGTGTCCGGGCTCTTCGCCCAGCTCAATCACCCCGGACAGCGCTGGGGCCTCGCCGGGATCGCCCTCGCGGCCGGGCAGATGGGCGACCAGGCGAGCTGCGAGGCCGCCGTGTCCGAGTTGGCCGCCATGCCCCTCCCCTCGGTCCGCCTCATGGACGTGAACGTGCTGCGCGGGCAGGCCTGGGCGCACGTCGCCGCAGGCGACCTGAGCACGGCGCGCGAGACGCTGTGGGAGGCCAAGCACCTGGCCGGAAAGTGGGGGCAGCAGGCGGGCGAAGCCGACGCGCTCTTCGATCTCATGCGCATCGGGGAGACCGATGCGATCGAGGAGCTCCGCGGGTTGGCCGGACACGTGGACGGCGACCTGATGGCGGCCCGCGTCACGCACGCCGAGGCGATCGTCGAGCAGGACCCAGTCCGCGCCGGCCAGGCGGCCGAGCAGTTCGAGTCGATCGGCGCGCTGCTCCTGGCGGCCGAGTCTGCCGCGCTCGACCACCGTCTCTCTCGTCGCCGTGGTCTTCACCGGCGAGCCGCCGCCGCCTCGGCCGCGACCGAGCGCCTGGCGGGGCGTTGCGAGGGAGCGAACACGCCCGCCCTCTCACTGGCCCGCGATGTCGAACGACTGTCGTCGCGTGAACGTGAGGTCGCGCTGCTGGCCGCCAACGGGCTGACGAGTCGCGCCATCGCCGAACGGCTCTACGTCTCGAAGCGGACGGTGGACAACCACCTGCAGCGCATCTACACGAAACTCGGCGTCACGGGTCGCCACCAGCTCGCCGCCCGCCTGCGCGACACCGCCGAAGGCAGCGGCGCCGTGGGCGAGACCTCGAGCGAGAACGCGCCGCGGCCGGCCGGCCCCGCCTGAAGACCGGCCGGCAGCGGTACCGGCCGTCAGGCCGGCGTGGACCAGTCGATGGCCAGTGCGTCAGGATTCGACGCGCTGAGCTTGACCGGAACGGTCGCACCGGTAGCCAGCCGGTGCAACTGCGTCAGAGGCACGACGACCGATATGGCAATCGGGCGCGGAGGGCCATCTGGTTGGAAGATGATGAGTTCGAGGGGGACGATCGGATCGTTGTTGAGCGAGCCGGTGCTCGTCCCCATCGACATCACCTGGGCGCTCGCCTCGACGGCGTCACCGGGGGGAGCCGAGAGGGCGGCGTTCATCTGGGCCAGCTGCTCGTTCAACGCCTGCATCCGGGCCACGCCGCCCTGCATCGCCGACCCGGGATCAGAGTTCTCGGAGCTCTCCTCGGATTGCTTGCCGACCGTCTTGCTGTCTTTGAGGAACCTCACGTCAGGCCGCCAGGTACAGCGCGTTGAAACGCTGCCCCACGCTCGAGTTCGCCCGCAGGCGGGCGTTCCACCCATCCACTGCCATCGTCCAGTCAGACCCGGAGACCCCCTTCGACGCCGCCACGTCCGCCGCCTTGGACTGGTCGTAGTTGTAGGCGGCCAAGCCTTTTGAGATCTCCACGTACAGCTCGAGGCTGACGCCGGCAATCGGATCGAAGTCGGGCCCTCGTGCCGGTGCCGCCAGGGCCCGTTGGGCGGTGGCGGCACTGCCCATCCCTTCGGCGGACTGCAGGGTCCCCGCCAGCGGCCTGCTCTGTTCGGCCAGCTGGCCCGCCTCGTCAATCGGGCCAGGAGCGGCAGCGGTGGTCGCCTTCAGGTCCTTCATCTGCTTGAAGATGCCCATCCGTCCCTCCTCACTCAGTCGCGGCAACGCCCCCGGACCGGGGGATTCCAGGGGGCGAGCCAACTCCAGCATCGGGCAATTGACCCGCCATGTCGTGAGTATGGGGTGCTCAATCCCCATGTCAGCCGGCGGCACCGGTCGGGAGGGTCGGGGGGATCGCGGCCCGTCTTCCGGCGATTCTTGGCGAATCTTGGGCAATCTTCGCCAATCTTGTGAAATCCCTGTGCTGGCCCCGGCCGTATCACCGGTGCCGAGGGGCCTCGAGTCCCGACGCGGCGATGGACCACAATTCAAGGAGGTCGTCATGACCAGCCGGCATAGCCTGCGTTGCCCTTCCAGCCGGGTACACGGAGGATTCCGCCGTCGGGCTGTGACGGTCGGGGTCTCGCTTCTCGCCGCGTCAGGGTTCGCGACTCTCGGCATTGCGGGAACCGCATCCGGGACCGCCGGCGCCGCCTCACCACCGTTTCTCTCCCAATTCACTTCGGTGATGACGGTGGCGTCGACGGTCCCGCCAAACGGCGACGTCAATCCCTACGGCATCGTCTCCGTGCCGATGAGCACCGGCACGCTTGTCGCAGGCGACACCCTGATCTCCAACTTCAACGCCCGGTCGAACCTGCAAGGGACGGGCACGACGATCGTGGAGATTTCGCCCTCGGGGACGCAAACGGTGTTCGCCCACATCCACCGCGCAGATCTGCCCGGCCCCTGTCCGGGCGGCGTCGGCCTCACCACGGCGCTCACCGTGCTGGGCGACGGCTACGTGGTCGTGGGGTCCCTGCCCGTGACCAAGGCCGGGACCGGCACGCCCGAAGCGGGCTGCTTGATTGTGCTCGACCCCAACGGCCAGCCCATCGAGACCTGGGCGAGCAGCCAGATCAACGGTCCATGGGACATGACGATGGTGCCGTCCGGCAACGTTGACGAACTGTTCGTGACGAACGTCCTCAACAAGACGGTGGCGGCCGCCGGGCAGCCGGTCGACGGTGGCACCGTCGTGCGCCTCGACATCAACCTTCCGAATGGCAAGCCGCCAGTGCTCTTCGGCTCCACCACGGTGGCCAAGGGATTCACCGAGCAACTCAACGCTTCCGCACTGGTGCTCGGTCCTACGGGCGACGCCGTCAGCCGTTCCGGCACGCTCTACGTGGCCGATCCGATCAACAACCGCATCGCCGTCGTGCCCAATGCCACGACCCGGTCGACCCCCATGCTCGGTGGTGGTTTCACCTTGACCTGGGGCGGGTCGCTCAACGCGCCTCTCGGGATGGCACTGGCACCGAACGGCGACATCCTGACCGTCAACGGCGGTGACGGGAACGCGGTGGAGACGACGCCGTTGGGCAAGCAGGTGGACACGGCGCAGATCGACCCGCTCAACGCGGGAGGCGATCTCTTCGGCTTGATCGTGGCCCCGAACAACCACGGCGTGCTCTTCGTCGATGACGGCGACAACACCCTGAAATTGTTCGGTCCGTGAGCGCATCCCACGCTGGCCCCCGGCTCGGGGGTCAGCGTGGGAGACATCGGCTGGAGGTCCGGGCCATCACGCCATCGAGGCCGACTCGCCGGAGCTAGACCGCCTCGGCCGGTCCGGTCGCCAAGCCGTGCCGCTGCGCGTAGAGCGCCGCTTGGGCGCGGTCGCGGCTCTGGGTCTTGGCAAAGATCCGGTTGATGTGCGTCTTCACCGTGGTCTCGGCCACGAACAGTCGCTCCGCGATCTCGGTGTTCGACAGCCCGGCCGCGATGAGGGCCAGAACCTCGGCCTCCCGCTCGGTCAGCCCGTCGGGCAGCGGACCTGTCCGGCCACCGGCAGGCACCACGGATCCACCGGAGGACCCGTGGTCGGTCCCGTGTTCGGCCGCGCGCAGCAAGGAGGCCTGGACGCGGGGATCGAGGACGGCCTGCCCGGCCACGGCGGCATCGAGGGCGCGCCGGATGTCGTCGCGGGACGCGTCCTTGGTCAGGTACCCGGCGGCGCCGGCCGAGAGGGCGGCCATGATCGACTCGTCGTCGGCATAGGTGGTCAGGACGACGACTGCGACCCCCGGATGCTCGGCCCGGATCGCCTTCGTGGCCTCCACCCCGTCGAGGCGCGGCATGCGCAGGTCCATGAGCACGACGTCAGGCTGCTCGGACCGGACCAGCTCCACAGCCTCGGCGCCGTCCGAGGCCAACCCGACCACCTCGGTGTCGGCGAAGCCCTCGACGATGGTGGCCAGGCCCTCGCGCACCACCCGTTGATCGTCGGTGATCAGGACCCTCACGCCTGCACCGTCTGCTCCTCAATGACCGGCTCCAGCGGTACCACCGCCTCGACCCGCCACCCTTCCGCCGTCGGACCCGCCTCGACGTGGCCACCCAGGAGGGCCACCCGCTCGGCGATGCCCCGCAGCCCGTAGCCGCCCCCGGTCGTGGCAAGGAAGTCGGACCCATGGCCGCTGACGGTTCCGTTGGTGTCGCCGTTGGTGTCGCCGTTGGTGGCGCCTGTGGTGGCGCCATTGCTGCCGGGACCGCCGAGCGCCGCGTTGTCCACCGTGAGGGCGACGTGGTCGGGCTCGAAGGTCAGGCGCACGGCGGTCGGGGCGCCGGGCGCGTGCTTCATCACGTTGGTCAAGGCCTCCTGCGCCACCCGGTACAGGCTCATGACCACCCCGGCCGAGAGCGGCTGCAGCGGCCCGGCCAAGCGTGAAGTCGGCCTGATGCCGGGCCGAGAGCCGGCGCAGCTGGTCGTCGAGCGGCGCCGCGTCGTCGCGCAGCGCCTGCACCGCGCCGCGGGCCTCGTTGAGACCTTCGCGCACCAGCTGCTTGGTCTTCTCCAGCTGGGCCCGCACGGCCGGGCTGGTCTGGGGCTCGGAGTCGACCACGGTGGCGAAGGCCTCGAGCTGCAGCGACAGGGCGGCCAGCGTGTGCGCCAGGACGTCGTGGATCTCGCGGGCGAGATGATTGCGCTCGCCCAACAACTCGGCCCGGGTGCCCTCGAGCTCGGCCCGCGTCTCGGCCACCTCCACCTGCGCCGCTTGGTGGGTCCGCACGACGACCTCACGCCGGGTGTAGCCGATGAGGGCGCCGGCCAGGATGGCGGCCAAGCCGCCGAGGGCGATGCCGATGGCCTGGTCCGACCCCACGACGGCGATCAGCATGGCGAGCCAGCCGCCGGCGCCGATGACCGCGGCCCCCCGCAGGCTCCAGGCCATCGCCGCGCCCAGCGTGGCCACGGCCGTGAAGACGATGGCCACCGGGGCGAAGGCGGCCAGGGCGCCGCCCGCCAGGGAGAGGGTGACCAGGACCGGGGCGGTGGCCCACCCGACGCGTCCTCGCACGAGGATCCAGCTGAGCCAGGCCAAGGCGGTGGCGGCGAGGAGGATGAGGCCGACGGTCGTGTCGATGCCGTGCTCGTACTTGCGGATCTCGCTGAGGGTGGACCACGTGAGCAGCCCGAGCGACACGATGGCGATGGCGTTGGCCAGGTTCGTCTGGGGGATCGGGAGTGGATCGACCTGCGGGTTCGACGAGCGCACCAGCTCCATGTTCCCAGGCGCCGGACGGGTGGGGGCGCGGCCGGGCGGCCCGGGCGGTGGAGACCCGGGCCGCCCGTGGGGGGTGCCGCGTTGGGGATCGGACTGGATCGGACTGACCGTGTGTGCGGGCGGCGGCGAACCGGAGCCGGGCGGGTGGTTCAGGAACAGCCGGCCGAGGTCGAGACCCGGGCCGACTGCGTGCCGGAGACCGAGGACGTTGTCGTGGTCGTGGTCGGTGACGCCCCGAAGGTGGCGCCGAGCGGCTGGACCTGGTCGCGCAGGCTCTGCTGGACCAGGTGGCCCCGCCAGGCCAGCACGCCCGTGCGCACGATGGCCTCGCTGAGCGCCATCAGGATCAGCGCGGCCGTCCACGCCGTCGCCGCCGTGATCGAGTGGGTCACGCTGAAGTGCTCGATCGCCCGCCCGCCCCCGTGCGAGGCGTAGACCTGGAAGGCCAGGCGTCCGGCGGTGCCCAGGATCCAGAGGGCGGCGGCGACCAGTCCCGCCTTGGCGATCGGGATGCCATCGCTGTTGGCGTGCACCGTGGTGAAGCGTGCGGCCAAGCCGCCCAGCGTGGCGCCCACGACGGCGCATCCCACGATGAGGAACAGGTCGTTCCCGCTCGTCGGGATCGCCTTGAGGTAGGTGATCGCCACGTACGTCACGAGGCCCACCGGGAGGAGCAGCGATCGGGTGGTCAGCTGCCGGCCCCGCATCTGGACGAGCACGATGGAGATGAGGGCGATGTCGATGACGTAGTCGGAAAAGGTCATGCCCCCAGTGTCGGGATCGGGCGTGGCGCCGGCGTCCACCCACGGGTGGATCGTCGGGTGGATCGTCGGGGTGGACCCGCCGCCCCTCCTACGCTGTGCCCCATGGCAATGGGCAACCGGCCCGAGGTGCAGACGGCCCAGGCACCGATCTGCGCCCTCGACGTCGCCCTCCTGGCCCAGCAGCTGGCCGCCGCCCTGGTGCGGGTGCCCTTCCGTCGCCCCATGCGCCAGGGCGCCTCCAACCCGGCGGCCAACCTCGGCATCTGCGTGACCCGCGAGGTCATCCGCAGCTTCATGGGCTACTCGTCGTCGCTGCCCATCCCCGAGTTCCGCAGCCTCGAGCTCGTGCTCGATGACATCTGCAAGGTCATCATGCCGCCCGTCGTGCGCGCCCTCGACGTCAAGGGACATCCGGCCGAGCTCGGCGGCGTACCCGGCATCCTCTACCGCCCGCGCGCGTCCGAGCCGACCGGTGTGATCCTCTACCTGCACGGCGGCGGCTACATCGGCACGTCGCCCCAGATGTACGCCTTCTTCACCGCACGGGTGTGCAAGGAGACCGGGTGCGCCGTGTTCGTGGCCGACTACCGCCTGGCGCCCGAGTTCCCCTACCCGGCCGGCGAAGAGGACGCCACCGCCGTCTACGAAGCCCTGCGCGACCTCGGCGTGCCCAACGAGCGCCTCTTCCTGGCCGGCGACTCCGGCGGCGGCGGGCTGGCCAACAGCGTGCTGCTCTCGCGTGTGCCGCACCTCAAAGCCATCCGCCCGGCCGGGCTCCTCCTGTTCTCACCCGAGGTCGACCTGCGCCTCGACGAGCCCTCGGTCACCGAGAACGCCCACCTCGACATCCTGCCCTGGAACATCCCGACGGCCAGCTACCTGCACGGCGAGGACGCGGCCAGCGCGTCGGTCTCGCCGCTGAACGCCGACCTGGTCGGGTTCCCGCCCACCTTCGTGGGCTGGGGCGCCGACGAGATGTTCCGCGACCCCATCCGTCGCTACGCCGACCGCCTGCCGCGCCGCCGGCGTGCCCACCCACGCCCACGAGTTCGAGGGCATGTTCCACGTCTTCCAGATCCTCATGCCCTGGACCGAGCAGAGCCACGAGTCGTTCGCCCACCTCGGGTCGTTCGTGCAGAAGCAGGTCGCCGGCGCCCCGGCCTTCGACGCCTCCGTCCTGCGCGACATCCCGCCTCCGGGCCCGCCTGGCGGCGGCTGACCTCGGCGTTCTCCGCTTCCGGTCGTTCCGGAGGCCCACAACTGGAATCACTCATTCCGCTTCTGCTAGGAAACAGGCGTGAGCGATCGGCGCACCCACTACGGGCTGACCTTCGCCGTGCTGGCCACCGCCGCCCTGGCCTTCAGCCTCCTGCAGTCGCTGATCATCCCGGCCATCCCCCAGCTCGAGCACACGCTGCACACCTCCGAGTCCGGGGCCAGCTGGCTGCTGACCGCCTACCTGCTGAGCGCAGCGATCGCCACGCCCGTCCTCGGGCGGGTGGGCGACACGCTCGGCAAGGAGAAGGTCATCGTCGGCGTGCTCATCGCCTTGAGCGTGGGCACGTTGATCAGCGCGCTGGGCACGACCTTGGCGGTGATCTTGGTCGGGCGGGTGATCCAGGGCGTGGCCGGGGCCATCTTCCCGCTCGCCTTCGGCATCATCCGCGACGAGTTCCCCGCGGCGCGGGTGGCCGGGGCCATCGGCTTCATGTCGGCCATCCTCGGCGTGGGGTCGGGCGCCGGCATCGTGCTGGCCGGGCCGATCCTGGTGCACCTGAACTACCACTGGCTCTTCTGGCTGCCGCTCATCATGTCGGCCGCCGCCACGGTGGCCACCTTCTTCTTCGTCCCCGAGTCGCCCGTGCGGGCCCCGGCCGGCATCAACTGGACCGGCGCCGTGCTCATGTCGGGCTGGCTCACCACGGGCCTGATCGCCGTCTCCTACGGGCCGAACTGGGGCTGGCTCAGCGCGACCATGGTGGCGCTCTACGTCGGCCACGGTCGTACTCGCCGTCCTCTGGGTCCTCTCCGAGCAGCGCTCCAAGTCCCCGCTGGTCGACATGCGCATCATGCGCATCCGCGCCGTGTGGGCCACCAACCTGGCCGCGCTGCTCTACGGCTTCGGCTTGTTCGCCATGTTCATCACCGTGCCCCAGTACGTGCAGACGCCGACCAGCGCCGGCTACGGCTTCGGCGCCTCGGTCACCCAGTCGGGGCTCTACCTCCTGCCCTTCGCCCTGGCCATGGTGGTGGTGGCGCCGTTCACCGGCTGGCTCTCGCTGCGCATCGGGTCCAAGGTCGTGCTCATCATCGGCTCGCTGATCTCGGCCGCCTCCTACGCCGTGCTCGTGGTCGGCCACAGCCAGTCCTGGGCCATCTACGTGGCGGCCGGGCTGCTCGGGGTGGGCCTGGCCCCGGCCTTCGCCTCGCTGGCCAACCTGATCATCGAGAACGTGCCGCCCGACCAGACGGGGGTGGCCACCGGCATGAACACCAACGTCCGCACCATCGGCCAGGCGCTGGGGGCCGGCATCGCCACCAGCCTGGTGGTCAGCCAGGTGCTGCCCGACGGCTTCCCCAAGGAGTCCGGCTACGTGCTGGCCTTCGCGGTCAGCGGCATCGGCCTGGTCGTGGCCGCGGCGGCCGCCTGCCTCATCCCCACCCGCGGCGGCGAGACGGTGGTGCGGGGCGAGTCCCACCCGGGCCTCACGGCCGAGGGCGAGGCCATCGTGGGCGCCATCGCCTACGTGCCCGAGCAGCCGGCGTGACCCGGGCGACCCGCACCGCGGGCCGGCCGCTGCGCCGCGACGCCGAGGTCAACCTGGCCCGCATCCTCGACGCGGCCCGCCTGGTCTTCGCCGAGCAGGGCTACGGCGCCTCCATGGAGACCATCGCCGAGCGGGCCGACGTGGGCGTGGGCACGCTCTACCGGCGCTTCCCCCAGAAGTCCGACCTCTTCGAGGCCGTGGTCGACGAGGCCAAGCAACGCAACCGCGAGATCGCCGAGGCGGTGCTGGCCGAGGTGCCCGACGGCGAGGCGGTCTTCGAGTTCGTGCGCCGCTGCGTGGCCGCCCCCAGTTGCTGGCGGGCCACCACCGAGGCGCCGCCCTGGCGCTCCACCGGCACCGGGCTCGACCGGCTGGCCCCGCTGCTCGACGAGATCCTGTCCCGCAGCCAGGCGGCGGGGACGGTACGCGGTGACCTGGCCGTGACCGACATCGTGGTCGGGCTGCTCTCGGTGCGGGCCATCGCCGACGTGTGCGACACGCCCGGTGGGCGTCCCTCGTTGCGCTTCCTCGAGCTGATGCTCGACGGGTTCCGCCCCGGTGCGGTGGTCGAGCCCGAGCGTCGCGCCCTCACCGTGGCCCAGCTCGACCGGCTGCTGCGCCAGCGCTAGGCCGCGGTCCCGGGCGGACGAACCGGACGAACCCGCTCTGGGTAGTCAGTTGCCCAAAATGCCCAGGCCCTCTTCGCGGATGCCCTTGGCCCGCGACTCGGCGAAGTGCTCGAGCCACTCGCGCAGCTCGACGCTCCCCGTCTCCTCGGCCCAGCGCCGCGGCATGGCCGGGAAGGCATAGTCGGCCGGCAGGGCCGGGGGCGGCGGCTGGTCGGCCTTGCGGGCCAGGGCGGCCTCGAGCGCGGGGGCCAGGCGGTCGGCCTTCGCCTTGGCCTGCGTCTCGTCGCGCTCCTTGAAGGCGGGCAGCACCTCACGCCCGAACAGGTCGAGCGAATCGCAGATGTCCTCGTGGCGGTTCTTGCCCGCCTGGAGCACGAAGATGACCTGGTCCACGCCGGCCTCCTCGAAGCGCTCGAGGTACTCGCGCACCTGGTCGGGCGTGCCGGTGGCGCCGCGCAGGCCGGTGCGGTCCCCCGCGGCCAGCCTCGCCCCGAGGCGCTCCTGGCGCAGGGCGGCCTCCACCTCGGGCGAGAAGCCGTGATCGCCCCGGCGGTCGAGGAACTCCTCCCACACGTCGGTCGACCCGGGTTGGTGCTCGCCGAAGACGTAGTAGTGGCCGAGCGAGTAGCCGAAGAAGTTGCCGCCCTCGAGCCCGCGGGCCAGAGCCTCCTCCTCGTCGTGGTGGCACATCATTTGCGTGACGCAGGCGATGCTCGGATTCACCGCCTGCCCGACCGGGACACACGACTCGGCCAGGGTGCGCTCGTAGTCCGCCACCCACTTGACCGCCTCCTCGGGGTCGATGAAGGCGAAGGTGAGCGCGCCGATCCCCTTCTCTGCGGCCAGGAGGATGGTGTCGCGCCGCGAGCAGGCCACCCACAGCGGCGGGTGCGGCTTCTGCATCGGCTTGGGCACGACGTTGCGCGGCGGCATCTGCACGAAGGTGCCGTCGACCCCGGTGAACGGCGTCTCGGTCATGCAGCGCAGCGACACCTCGAGCCCCTCGAGCCAGGCGGCGCGCTTGGTGGCCGGGTCGACCAGGAAGCCGCCGAGCTCGGCCTCCGAGCCCGACTCGCCCGAGCCGAACTCGACCCGCCCCCCCGAGAGCAGGTCCAAGGTGGCCACGCGCTCGGCCGTGCGGGCCGGGTGGTTGTACCCGGGGGCCGTCTGGATGATGCCGTGCCCGAGGCGGATGTTCTCGGTCCGCTGGCTGACCGCGCCCAGGAAGACCTCGGGGGCCGACGAGTGGCTGTACTCCTCCAAGAAGTGGTGTTCCACCTCCCACACGACGTCGAAACCGAGGCGATCGGCCAGCTCCACCTGCTCGAGCGCGTCCTGCAGGAGCCGGTACTCGCTGTCCTCCGCCCAGGGCCGGGGCAGCTGATGCTCGTAGAAGACGCCGAACTTCATGCGTCCCCCAGGGCGTTGAACTCGGCCAGGACGTCGGCGCCGTCGGCGCGGCGGGCGCACCAGTGCTCGACCTCGGCCCGGGTGGCCCGCCGGCCCTCCTCACGGGCCGGGCCCAGGCTCTGGGCCAGCAGCGGGTCCCAGATGCGCCCGATCATGTCGGTCCCGGCGTGGGGTGTGCCCGTCTCACCGACCCAGGTCCGGTCGCGCATTTCGGAGAGCGCGGTGCGCAGGTAGCCGACGTGCGGCGTCTCGTCGGCCCGGATGTAGCCGACCAGTGCGGCCGCGGCGCCCTCCCCGGCGACCAGCTCGGTGTCGGCCATCCACGATTCGGCCCAGGCGAAGGTGTGGAAGGCCGAGATCTCGATGAAGAGGACACGCACCATGAGGCTGACCATCATTTCGAGATCGGGCGAGATGTCGTCGGGCAACAGGCGCGGGCCGCCGGCGCCGGGCCGGTTCAGCCCGAAGCCCATGCGGGCCAGCATGGCCTCGATGTCGAGTTCGTCGGCCGGGCGCTCGAAGGCGATGTCGCGGGCGGCGAACCACATGTCGCGGTGACCGGCCTCTTCCTCCCAGCCCGCCTCGTCGCGGCCGTGCGCCTCGAAGAGACCGCCACCGAGATGGTCGATGGCGGTGCCGCGCACGTCCTCGACGAAGTGGCGCTGCATGTCCTTCGGCTTGAGCAGCCGGATGTTGGCGCCGTAGCCCTCCACCGTCCCGATGCGGGTCAGCGTGGCCATGAGCGGTTCGGGCACTCCGGCGCGGATGAGGAAGCGCGCCTGCTCGACGTTGGGGTACGAACGCGCCCAGCGCTCGAGCGGCACGTCGATCAACTCGGTGGCGAAGCGTTCGCAGTTCTGCTCACCCCAGGCCGCGATGGCCGGGGCGCGACAGCGCGTCCGGGGCGACACGTAGCTGCCGGAGGCGTCGAAGCCGCCGTGGCAGCGCACCCCACCGGCGAGGAGCGGTTCGCTCACCGCCAGGTCGCTCAGGAGCTCGTCCTCGGTGAACTCAACCTGTGCCGTGCCCATGCCCGGTCCTCCCCTGCAGATCCCCGCTGTGCTGTTACTCGAGAGTGTACACTGGCACGTATACAGATCGAGAGCAAGCTCCTTCCGCGCGCCGAGCGACGCGCCGCCATCCTCGAGAGCGCGGCGCGTGCCTTTGCCGACGCCGGCTTCGCCCAGACGTCCATGGAGGACGTGGCCGCACGCTGCGGCGTCACCAAGCTGATCGTCTACCGACACTTCGCGTCGAAGGAGGATCTCTACCGCGCCATCCTCCAGCAGGTCTTCGAGGACCTGGGACAAGAGCTGCGCAGCGAACTGGCCGAGCCCACCCACAGCGGCCTGGGGCCGCGCACCCTGCTCACCGTGGCCCGCGAGGACCCGGCCGCCTTCACCCTCCTGTGGCGGCACGCCGCCCGGGAGCCCCAGTTCGCCGCCTACGCCTCGGAGCTGCGCGCCATCTCGGTCGACGTGGTGCGTCAGCTCACCGGGCTCGACTCGGGCGACGCCCTCTTCGACGGCTGGCGGGCGGAGGCCCTCTTCGGCTGGCTGGTCGAGGCCACCCTGACCTGGCTGGAGCGGGGCGAGCCCGGCCGGGACGAGGAGTTCGTCCGACAGGCCTCGGCAGGGCTGCGCGCCCTGCGTGACGCCCTGACGTCCGCTCCCACCTGAGGCGCGCTACTTCGTGCTGATTCGTCTCGGATCGAGCCGGTTGGCCAAGTGGGAGAAGGCGCGAGACGCCCCGAGCGCCGTCTTGGTTCCCCGCATGCGCACCTTGCCCAACGGCGAGGAGGCGGACAGGTTGCCGTCCTCGTACCACTTGGGCCAGCGTTCCCGCCAGATGACATCGTCGGATTCGACGGTGAAGTAGTAGAGCCCGATCGTGCGGCGGGCCGCCGACGAGTCCGAGATGGGTTGCACGCTGTGCACCGACCACGGATCGGTGTTGAAGATCACGCAGGTGCCGAACTTCGGTGCGATCGACACGGTCGGCTCGTCGTGGCCCACCGCGTAGAAGCTGAGCTTGCCGCCGTCCCCTTCCTTCCAATCCGGGTTGAGGTAGACGAGGACGTTGACCCGCCGGCACAGCGGTAGGGCCGGGTGGAACGGGAAGTCGGTATGCGCGATCTGCTCGCCTCCCTTGCCCCAACGCTGGAGGCCTCCCCCGTGGAGCCACGGGTCGGGCAGGAGGTTCTCGAACCCGGTCAGGGTGGTGAGGGCACGCAGGAAGCGGGGCTCGCCCAGTTCGTGCACCATCTCACGCAAGACCGGTGGCATGACCTCGACCTTGCGACAGCTCGACTTGGCCGGCTGGTGCTCCGAGGAGCGGTCCTTCCAGTGTTCCCATTCCGGACCCGGAAATGCCGCCTCGATCACATCGGGCGCCACCAGCACGAAATCGTCCAGCACGACGTGTGGGAAGGGCGCTGCCGCCCCGTAGCGGCTGGTCAGGCCCGAGATCGCCGGCTCGGAGAGGCGGTCCAGATCGAAGCAGGACACGGCATAACTATTGCATGGCCGGTGCGAGGGCCTTTTTTTGTTGCGTGACCGTTGCATGAACCGGTGTTACGTGGTGTCGCGCCCAGTCGGTTTGGCCTCGCCGCGAGGGCGGCCCCGCCTGGGCAGGCCCCCCGCCTGCTTGGGCATGCGCCCGGCGTCGCTCAGGGCCCGGCGTAGGACGATCTCGATCTGGGCGTTCACGCTGCGGAGTTCGTCGTTGGCCCAGCGGACCAGCGCGTCGTGCACGGCAGGGTCGACCCGGAGGAGGACCTGGCGACGGTCGCTCACTAATAGATGGAGCCCGCGTTGATGATGGGCGAGGCCGGCTGGTCGCCGCAGAGCACCACCATGAGGTTGCTCACCATGCTGGCCGTGCGCTCTTCGTCCAGCGAGACCACGCCGTTCTCGGTCAGGCGGTTGAGGGCCTGCTCCACCATGCCCACCGCTCCCTCGACGATGCGCGAGCGGGCCGCCACGACGGCGTTGGCCTGCTGCCGGCGCAGCATGGCCTGGGCGATCTCCTGGGCGTAGGCCAGATGCGAAATGCGGACCTCGACGATCTCGACGCCGGCCACCGCGACCTTGTCCGCCACCTCGCGCGCCAATTCTGCCGCCACGACGTCGGTCGAGCCGCGCAGTGACGTGCCGGCGCCGGTCGTGTCGTCGTAGGGGTGACTGGTGGCGACGTGACGGAGGGCCGACTCGGCCTGCACGGTCACGAAGTTCTCGTAGTTCTCGACGGCGTAGGTGGAGCGAGCCGTGTCGACCACCTGCCAGACCACGATGGCGGCGATCTCGACAGGATTGCCGTCGGCGTCGTTGACCTTCAGGTGGTTCGTCTCGAAGTTGCGCACCCGGAGGCTGACCGTCCGGCGCACCGTGAGGGGGAAGACCCACCAGAAGCCTGGCCTGGTGACGCTGCCCACGTAACGGCCGAAGAACTGGACCACCGAGGTCTGCCCGGGCGGGACGATGACCAGCGAGGTCGCCACCAACACGAAGACGATGATGGGCAGCCAGATCAGGCCGGGGTCGTTCTTGGCGCTGAGGTACATGCCGAAGCCGCAGACGGCGAGCAGGATGACGGCAAACCACCCGTTGGCCGCAACGGCGCGGCGCTGGGCGATGTCCACCCGGGCTCCCTGGTGTCCGACGGGCTGTGGTGCGGCAACTGGTTCGGTGATGCTCATGGGGACTCCTTCAAAATATGATATTAAAGTGATATCACATTCTGAGGCGGTTGCCTAGAGCCGGCGCCACGGCGTCGGATCAGCGCCGTCGGGATGAGCCGAGCCCGGCCAGCCAGGACGCCACGATCGCGGCGACCTCCGCTTCGCTCCGACGGAGCGAGTGGTCGCCCTCGACGAAGGACACGGTCACCGGACCGCTGATAGCGGCGACCTCGCGTTCGAGCTCGGCGGGCGCGGCGAAGGCGTCCTTGCGGCCGGAGACGAACAGACACGGAACGTTCAGTTGGGGGAAGTGTTCGGTCCGCAGGCGATCCGGCTTGCCCGGCGGATGGAGCGGATAGCTGACGAGGACGAGTGCGGCGACGTCGAGGCCCTCGGCCGCGGCCAGGGAGCACATGCGGCCCCCGAAGGAACGGCCGCCGATGGCGATCCGGCCGGTGCGCACGCCGAGCCGCTCGGCCAGAGCGGCCGCGGCGCCCCGCACAGTGTCGATGCAGACGGCGGGCGGGTCGGTGCGCCGCTTCCCCGAAGCTTGTCCCGGAAACTCCACTCGCTCGACGGCCAGACCTCGGGCGGTGACGGCCTCGTCGATGCTCACCAGGCCCGACTGGTCACGACGCGCACTCGCTCCAGGCGTGAGGATGAGTCCGACCGGTCCGCGTGCGGGCATGGCCCCATTGTGCTCGACCGCCCGGGCCTCCCGAGATGCCAGAGTGACCCGGTGGGCGAAGACGATCCGTCGGGATGGACGCGCCGTCTGGCCGCCGTGGTCGGCCCGCTGCGACGACCGCGCCCGCTGGGCGGTGAGGCGTGGATGGTCGAGGCGGGCGAGCGCACATTCGTGGCCAAGCTGGGCCCCGGAGCACACGACGAGGCCGAGGGGCTGCGCGCGCTGGCCGGGGTGCCAGGTGCCCCGCCCGTGCCCGAGATCGTCCTGGTCGAGATCGACCTCCTGGTCACCGCCGCGGTCGAGCAGAGGTCACGGGCGGCCGAGCACGAGGAAGCGTTCGGACATGACCTGGCCCACCTGCACACCCACCCTTGGGGCGAGTGGGGCGGGGGCTCCTCGCGGATCGGCGCCTGCCCGGTCGATGCGAGTCCCGTGGTGGATGGCGTGACCTTCTACGGCACCCGGCTCATGGGCCTTGCGGAGCGCTGCGGGCTGACCGACGCCCTCCGCCCGGTGGTCGGCCGGCTGGGCGAACTGCTTCCTCCGGGCGGCCCAGCGCTGGTGCACGGCGACCTCTGGTGGGGCAACGTGCTCTGGGGTGCCGACCGGCGGGCCTGGCTCATCGATCCGTCGGCCCACGGGGGCCACCCCGAAGAGGACCTGGCCATGCTTGCCCTGTTCGGCGCGATCCCCGAGCGGGTACGGCGCGCCTACGCCGACGTCCTCCCGCTCGCCGACGGCTGGGAGGACCGGGTCCACCTGTTCCAGCTCGTCCCTCTCCTGGTGCACACCGTGCTCTTCGGTGGCGGCTACCGCAGCCAGGCCGCGGCAGCGGCCCGCGCGTTACACCTGACCCGGATCCGCCCCGCTCACTCGAGCTCCACGTCACCGCGGTATTCCGCCTCGGTGACGTGGGCCCGCCAGTCGGTCTCGGGCTTCACGCCGTCACCGACACCCTCGGTGACGGAGAGGTGGGCCATGAAGTGGTCCGGGGTGGCGCCGTGCCAGTGCTCCTCGTCGGCATGGGCGTGGACGATGTCGCCCGGACGGATGGTCACGATGGCCTCGCCGCGGGACTGGACGAACCCGACGCCCTCGGTCACGTAAAGGGTCTGACCCAAGGCGTGCGAATGCCAGGCCGTGCGGGCACCGGGGGTGAAGTGGACTGCGTTGACCCGCACGCGGGAGGGCTCCTCGCCGCGGGCGATGACGTCGAGGTACACGTCGCCGGTGAACCATTCGGACGGGCCCTTGACGGACGGCTGCTTCGGTACGAGTTCCACGATCCCTCCTCGTCCTCCTTGTTGGTCTACCCGGTCGTCACCTCCGACGACTCGGACAGGCCCCCCACGAGGACCCTCACGACCGCTCCACTATGGTCGCTGCCCTGGGCGCCGGCCTCACCTGTGGTGCCGAGAGGAAGGCGCAGAGCAACGCGGTGAGTGTGGCGACAGACAACTCGGATGGCGCGGAAGCATCGGTCGCCGACGACCTCGACCTCATCGCCTCGGAGGGATTGGCCGATTGGCTCGTCGCCCAAAGGGTCAGCCTGGTGTTCGGCACGCCCCCGCACAAGCTGTGGCTCCTGGGCACGGACGACAGGGGTGAGCTCTCCGTCTACGACCGGGTCTTCGACAAGGTCATGGGTTTGGCGACCGACGGAGCCGATCGCCTCTGGATCGCCACCCGTTTCGAGATCTGGCGCTTCGAGAACGTGCTCGCCCCTGGTCAGCGCACCGCGGACGGCCACGATCGCCTGTTCATTCCCCGGCATTGCTCGGTCGTGGGTGACCTCAACGTGCACGACCTCGGCCTCCAGGCCGACGGGCGCGATCTGTGGGTGAACACCCGCTACGGCTGCCTCGCCTCGACCAGCGAGACCGCGAGCTTCGTGCCGCGTTGGCACCCACCGTTCCTCCCCGGACCGCAGGCCGGCGACACCTGCCACCTCAACGGCCTGGCCATGGTGGACGGCGCGGCGGGCTACGTCACCTGTGTGAGCCGGAGCACCGAAGTGGACGAGTGGAGGAACGGACGGCGGGACCAGGGTGTCGTGATCGATGTGGCGAGCGGGGAGGTCGTGGTCGGCGGGCTCTCCATGCCCCACTCCCCCCGCTGGCACGACGGCGCGTTGTGGTTGGCCAACGCGGGGACGGGCGAGCTCGGCCGGGTGGACCTCGAGCGAGGCGCCTTCGAGCCGGTCGTCTTCGGCCCGGGCTTCCTGCGTGGCCTGTGCTTCGTCGGCGACTATGCGATCGTCGGTTCCTCCAAACCGCGACGCGGCGACATCTACTCGGGCCTCGCGCTCGATGACGCCCTCGAAGAGCGGAACGTCCAGCCGCACCTCGGCTTGTTCGTCGTCGACCTGCGCCGGGGCGAATTGGTCGAGTGGCTACTGATCGAGGGACCAGTGCGTGAACTGTTCGACGTCTGTGCACTGACCGGTGCCGTTCGCCCGGCCGCCCTCGGCTTGCGCAGCGACGAGATCCAGACCGAGTTGTGGTTCGACGACCAGCTCCCCGTGGTCGAAGGCTCATCGGTCGGGGCCGGCAGCCGTTGAACCCATGATCGAGCCTGAGGTCCTCCAGCGCCACCAGCTGCTGTGCTCCGACGGCTTGTTGCAGTGGCTGGCCGACGAATCCGTCTCGGTGGCCGTCGTGGCGGGCGGGCGCCTGGTCCTGGTCAGCGCGACGCGCGAGGTCGGAGAGACGCCCGAGATCACCCTCGACGGCATCGCTGCCGCCGCCTGGGGCGACGACAGCCTGTGGACGTTCGACCGCTGGCAGCTCTGGCGGTTCGTCGATGCCTTGGCCGGCGCGCCCACCGGCGCGACCCGACGACTGCTTCTCCCGCAATCCGCCCACACGCTCGGGCTCGTCGGGGCCAGCGACCTCGCCCTCACTTCCACCGGTCCGGTTCTGGCTTCCTCCCTGTTCAGCTGCCTCGCCGTGCCGGACGAGCGACTGGCCTTCCGGCCGGTCTGGGCGCCCCCGTGGGTGAGCGCCCTTCGACCCGAGTCGAGAACGGGGCTGAGCGGGATGGCCGTACGCGACGGCCTGGTCGACACGGTGACGTTGACGGCCAAGAGTGACGAGCCCGAAGCCGATCGCGACTTCGAGGGCGCCGGCCTCGTGCTCACCACCGACGGTGCGGAAGTGGTCGGCGGGTTGACCTATCCGCGCCATCCCCGCTGGTGGAGCGAGACGCTGCTGGTGGTCGAGGGCGGCACGGGCCGGCTGCTTGCGGTGGACCCGGCGCGCCAGGCGCACGAGACGGTGACCGAAGTACCCGGAGTGGCCGGCGGTCTCGCCGTGCACGGCTCCCATGCAATCGTCGGATCAAGTGCCGCCACGCGGGCCGGCGTGAGCGGTCTGGCCGGCGGCCGGGTCCCCACGGGCACACCCCCATGTGACGGGTTCAGCTTGGTGGATCTGATGCGTGGGACCGTCATCGGAGAGGCCTGGTTCGCGGGTCATGCCGGTCCCGTCGTCTCAGTCGCAGTCATTCCCGAGGCGCGCAGCGCGTCCGTGGTCGATCCCAGGAACTCGGTCTCGCACTCGACGATCATGGTGGAGCGCCCCGAGGCACCCTGACCATCACGAATGCGGTGGATGCCGTCGCGTACCGTGGGTGGGTCTCGCGTCGATCAGCAGGGAGCTACTGCATGTCCAGGTCTCACGCTCGCACCGCGTCCATACGTACGTTCAGGAGCGAGTCGCCGAATGCCTCAGCCTGGGTCGTGCTGCTCGAGCCGGCGGACACCAGCCCCGCCAGCGTCTCGGCCCAGCTCCCGCAGCGACTGCTCGACCAGGGCTTCTCCGTCCTCAGCCTGCATCCAGAGTCGCGGTGCCCCGCAGCGGTGCTGCGGGCGACCGTGGCCGAGTCCGTGGCCGACGTCACACAGGGCGGCGCCGTCCGACTCCCGATCCTCTTCGCCGGCACGGGCTCGCTGGCTCCCGTCGCGGCGCGCGCCGCCATCGATCACGACGGAGCGGGGGTGCTCTCTTACGACGGATCGCTCCTCCGGGCCACGTGGCACCTGGCCCAGCTGCCCTCTCCTGTTCTGTTGCTGGGCTCGGCCGAGCTGCCCTGGACTACGTCGAGTGCACTCTGGCTCTCCGCACGCGCCTTGGGAAAGAGGGCCCGCCGCATCAGTGCCGGGGATCACGATGCCTTGACCGATCGGGCTCTGCGCGACTGGGGCCGCGGTGCGGCACAAGGTGGCTGGCCGGCCACCAGCACGAGGTCGCTCCGCGTTGCCCTTCCGGTTGCCGCGGCTCTGGCCGTGGCACCGGTCGCCGGAGTGCTGCTCAGTGGAACTCCGGTCGCGGCAGCGCAGCGCTCCGGGGACGGCATCGTGGCGGCGGCGCAGGACGCGTCCGCACGAAGCACGCTCTCGGGCGTCAAAGTCGGGTCTCACCAACGTCACGGCGACGGGACGCCAGGTTCGCGAGCACACAGCCTCTCGGCGACCAGCCTGACTGACGCGGCGGGATTCCGCTGGGACGTGAACACGGACGCAACGACGACCACGTTTGCCAGTTCGGCCAGCGGCGCCATCAACGATCAGGCCGGCTACACCCACCCGGTGGCGGCCAGCACCACGGGAGGAGGAACGACCCAGTCGGCCCTCGGCAGTCCGTACCTCGGATACGGGGGTCTCCTCCTCAGCGTCAATGGCACCACGGTCTGCACGAGCAGCTCGACGCCGGGCTGCGCGGTGTACGCCAACGGAGGCCCGACACAGAGCGACTGCAACGGTCGCGAGATCCTCTTCAACTCGACCCCGATCCTCGGCCTCAACGTGTCTCGTCGGGTCTACATCCCGAGTGACGACCACTTCGAACGAACACTGAATGTCTTCAACAACCCCACGGGTGCGCCCGTGACCGTCACCATGTCCACTGCCAACACCCTCGGCTCGGGGAGCACGACCGCAGTGACCGGCACGTCGCTGGGCGGGACGACGGCCGCGCCGGGCGACGAATGGGTGACCACGTTCGGAGGCTTCGCCGGCAACGTCAGCGTCACCCCCCGGCTCGGTCACGTGCTGCAGACCACCGGCGCGGCTGTCGGCGCGACCGTCGTCGACATCACGAACGGCAACCAGAACCCGACCTGGGCCTACCGGTTCACCGTGGGGGCCGGCCAGACCGTGATCATCGGCAACTACGCGGTGGCGGACGCGTCCATTCCCGCCTCCCAATCGGATTCGGCCCGGTTGGCGGCACTGACGCCGACGGCCCTCGAGTGCATGAGCTCCACTGACGAATCCCAGCTCGGCAACTTCGCCGCCGCGCCCGTTGTGACGGGGCAGCCTCAAAACGTCGCGGCCACGCCGGGCACGTCAGTGTCGTTTGCTGCGTCCGCCACCGCGGTCGGTCTCGACCAAACCCCGAGCGTGCAGTGGCAGCAGTCCCTCGACGGCGGAGCGAGTTGGGCGAACGTTGCCGGCGCGACCTCTCCGAGCCTTTCCGTCGTCACACCCGCCGCGGGTGCCCAATACCGAGCCGTGTTTCACAACGCGATCGGGACGGCCATCAGCCAGGCCGCAAGCCTCGTGGCCACCCCCACCGGATTCTGGTTGAGCGACACCGCCGGCGGCGTCTACAGCTACGGGGCGCCCTTCGAGGGCTCCCTGCCCGGTCTGCACGTGACTCCGACCAAGCCGGTGGTGGGCATGGCCGGGACGGCGGACGGGAAGGGCTACGTCATGATCGGCGGCAACGGCGGCGTCTACGCGTTCGGCGACGCGCAGTATGCCGGCTCCCTCCCCGGATTGGGTATTTCGGTCAGCAACGTGGTCGGCCTCGCCCTGAGCCCCAGCGGCAAGGGGTACTGGATGGTGAGCAGCAACGGAGCCATCTACGCCTTCGGCGATGCGCCCTACGAGGGCTCGCTCCCCGGCCTGCACGTGACCCCGACCAAGCCGATCGTCGGCATCGCGGCCACGCCGGACGGACGGGGTTACTGGTTGGTCGGGGCCGACGGCGCCATCTACGCCTTCGGTGACGCGCCCTACCTGGGTTCGTTGCCCGGACTGCACGTAACCCCTGGACAACCGATCACGGCGATCGCCACCACACACGATGGGAAGGGCTACTGGATGGTCGGGGCCGACGGCGCCATCTACGCCTTCGGTGACGCGCCCTACCTGGGTTCGCTCCCGGGACTCGGTGTCCGCGTCAGTAAGCCCATCATCGGCATGGCGACAGCCGGGGACACCGGCTACTGGCTCTTCGGCTCCGACGGTGGGACGTTCGCCTTCGGGAGCGCTCCGTACCTCGGCTCCGCCGTGGGCTTCACGAGCGGCCGCTCCATCGGAGGGACTGCGGCGAGCTGATCACCGCGACGGGTTCAGGCTGAGAGCTCGGCCACGAGGCGATCGAAGTAGGCCTCCATCGCCTCGGCCAGGTCGACCCGCTCGGGGTCGGCCAGCCACTGGATCTCCAACCCCATGAGCACGGCGATGACCTCGCGGGCGATCTGCTCGACATCGAGATCGGCCCGAAAGTTACCCTCGTCACGCTCGCGCTCGATGACCGAGCGGACCAACGCTCGAGCCGTCTCGTAGCGATCGATGAAGAAGTCGTGCAGTGAATCATCCGCGTCAAGGCTCTCGGCCCCCAAGACGACGTAGAGCCGTGTGAGCATCGCCGTCTCGGCGTTGTGGCGCCCGAGGTCGCGGAAACTCGACAGCGTGAGCGAATCGAGGTCGAACACGTCGCGCCGATCGCGTTCGGCCACGACCTCTTGGAGCAGACGCTCCTTGGAGCCGAAGTAATAGAGCATGCCGGTCGCCGTCATCCCGACCCGATCGGCCAAGGCAGCCACACCGGTCCCGCGGTAGCCCTTTGCGGCGAAGAGCTCGACGGCGGCGTCGAGGATCTGCTGGCGTCGACGGTCACCCCGGGGTTGGCGGTTCCGGGCATCGCCGCCCGCCACCACTCTCTGGTGCTCGCGACTCTGCGACCTCTTCGAGGTCTTCGTTCGTCGGGGAGCGCTTCGTTCGACTGACTCGGTCATAGGGCGATCTCCGAGTCTGTCACCCCGGGACGCTCAATCGACAACCGTCCTCAATCCACGAACTGGGGAGCGGGCTCGAAGACGGCCCGACGGGCGGCGCGGCGCAGTGCGGCCAGCACCGGGCGACCCAACACGAGGATCAGGACGGCGCATGTGACGGCCCTCGTCAGGTCGAATCCCATCGACGTGGCCAGGTCGAAGAGCAAGAAGCGGTGGAGATTGAAGACGACGCCGGCCCCAGGCACGAACGAATACCTGGTCACGCTCCCGACGAAGGGCCAGAACCAGAAGTTAGTGAGCATCCCGTAGACCAGCGCAGCCACTGCTCCGTAGCCCGCGAGGAGGAGACGCTCTGCGAAGCCGCGCGCCGCGGGAAGGGTCCCGGCCCCGAAGCCGATCCAGGCGGCCGCGAGCATCTGGAACGGGAGCCACGGACCGATACCGCCGGTGACGAGAGCCGAGGCGAAGAGCGCCACCGCGCCGAAGACGAAGCCGAACCCTCGCCCGAACACACGTCCGGCCAGGATGAGCAGGAACCACTCCGGCTCGAAGCCGTCGATCCCGGGACTGGCGATGCGCAGGGCAGAGAAGCACGCGGCCAAGATGCCGAGCAGCGCAATGGCCTTGGCGTCGATGCCGCCTTCGGAGAGCTCAGCCATCACGATGGCAATCAGCAACGGGACCAGCGCGACGAAGATCCACGGCGCATCGCCGCTGTGGGCGGAGTTCTGGGCCGAACTCTGGTGGATCAAGAGAGGCCAGCAGAACGCCGCGATCCCGAACACGGTCGTGACGCCGAGGAGGAACGACGATCGATGGCCAAGCCGTATGGCCGGCACCAGGTGATGCCGAGGCCCTTCCAACGGAATCGTCATGATGAGATCCCTGCGAGCGCCTGCTCGACCTCGTCGAGGGTCAACCATTCGTCGGGTGCGAGGACCTTGGATATTTGTGGCGCGAAGACCGGGGAGTGGCAGACCACCTCATGTGCCGGTCCGTCTGCAATGACCTCACCCTCCGCCAAGACGACGGCGCGATGGGCCACCCGTGCGGCCAGCTCGACGTCATGAGTCGCCAACACGATGGCGTGGCCGGTCTCCGCCAGCTCGTGAAGGATGGCGACCAGGCGGTCCTTGCTCGGGTAGTCGAGGCCCCGGGTCGGTTCGTCGAGGAGGAGCACAGGCGGCTGCGGCGCCAGGACGATGGCGAGCACCAAGGCCAGCCGCTGGCCTTCCGAGAGGTCCCGAGGGTGGCGATCGGACGGCATTCCAGGCAGGAGCCGGTCCAACGTTCTCCTCGTGGTGCCTTCGTCCAAGCCCGACGAGCGATCAGCGTTGCGGCATTCATCGGCGACCGATTCCCCGTAGAGCAGCAACCCGGGATCTTGCGGGACCATTCCGACCGATCGGATCAGCTCGGCCGAGCTCATCCGCCGCGGGTCTCGTCCGCCCATTTGTACCGAACCACGGCTGGGTGCCCGTCCGCCCGACAGCACCGTGAGCAGCGAGGATTTGCCCGAACCGTTGCGCCCCATGAGGCCGGTGATCTCTCCGGGGTGGATCTCGAGGTCCACCGAGACCAAGGCCACCGCTGGCCCGTAGTGAACGGCGAGATGCCGCGCCGAGGCCGCTTCTTCATCTGCCCGCAAGGTGTGGGCTGCGGCGCGGGCAGGGGCTTGGGACGCGATGCGGGCACGCAGGTCGGGGGCCAAGCGGCGGGCGTCACGGACGGTCAGCGGAAGGGGATCCCACCCCACCGCTCGGCCCAGCTCGATGAGCGGGGGTGCCACGGGTGCGGAGCGCATCACGGTTTCGGGTGGGCCAACCTCGAGGGGCCGTCCGCCGCCGGGGACGAGCACGAGCCGATCCGCAAAGGGCAGCACCCGCTCGAGCCGGTGCTCCGCCATGACGACGGTCAGACCGAGATCGTGGACCAGGCGGGCCAGCGCGTTGAGGACTTCTTCCGCCGCGGCCGGATCGAGCGCGGAGGTCGGCTCGTCGAGAACGAGCACCCGGGGGGAGGCGGTGAGGACCGCGCCGATCGCCACCCGCTGCTGCTGACCGCCCGAGAGGGCGCGCAACGGCCGATCGCGCAGCTCCTGCAGGCCCAGGAGATCGAGCGTGTCCTCCACCCGCCGACGCATGGCCTCGGCGGGCACGCCCAGGTTCTCCATCGTGTAGGCCAGTTCGTCCTCCACACGCTCGGTCACGAAGCTGGCCAGTGGGTTCTGGCCCACGAAGCCGACGAGGTCAGCCAGGTCGCGCGGGCGGTGGTCGCGGGTGGACCGACCGTCCACCGTGACCGTGCCGCCGAGCGTTCCACCGCTGAAATGCGGGACCAGGCCGTTGATGCAACGCAACAGCGTCGTCTTCCCGGTCCCGGTCTCACCGACCACCACGCACAGCTCACCCTCCGGGATCACAAGAGAAAGCTCGTCGAGAATGGGGGTGGGGGATTCGGGATATCTGAAAGACACGCGCTCGAAGCGGATCACGTGGCCACCATCGCTTCGAGCTCTCTGGTCGGCGTGACTGGGACAACGCGCCGCGCCGGGACCACGAAGGCAGGTAGGGCGGCCACGAGGATGCCGATCACCGGCAGGAGAGGCAGTGGTGGCGCCGCGACCGTGGACACAAAGGAGACGGTCATGCCAGAAATCTTGAGGGCATGGGCCAGAATCATCGTCCCGAGCGCCACCAGTCCCGACCCGACAATCAGCCACTCCACGGCGCCCCACCGATCGGGTCGGTAGCGCGACCTCTGCAAGCGTCGGCCCCGTGCGGCAAACCCGACCGCACACAGAACCGCAGCCGCCGCCATCAGCGGCAGTCCCAAGCCGAACTCCGAGCCAGCATCGGTGACCCCATACACACCAACTGCGGCCAGCAGGAGTCCGGCGATGGTGGCTCCGGTGGCGATCGTCCGAACCGCGCTGGGCACGTCGCTGCGCCGGCCGTAGCCCCGAGCGTCCATCGAGGTGGCCAACTCGAGGGAGCGGTCGAGCGCGCCCTCCAAAACAGGTACGGCGATACCGCGCAAGCCCCGGAGACCACTTGTCGGAATGCCTCGCATACGCCGCGCTTGGCGCACGGAGCCGATCGTCGCGACGAGCTCGGGGGTGAAGGAGAGCGCAACCGTGACCGCAACACCCGCCTCGTAGAGCACCGCGGGCAGGCAACGGAGCAGTCGATAGGGGCTGACGAGGGAGTTGGCGGCGCCGAAGCACACCAGGATCACGGCGATCTGCAAGCCAAGGACCGCGGCGGTCACGATCGACTCCAGGGTGACGGCGCCCCCGATGCTCACCGCGGCCGCCCACGACGGCAGCGGGACGCGGGGCATGGTGAACAGCACACGCCCGAGGCCGCCACGCTCTCCGAACAGGATCTCGATAACGACGCGGATGACGATCACGACGGCACCGATGCGGAGGAAGAACGCCAAGGAGCGGGACCAGGGATCGCTGCCTCGACAGCTCGCCACGACGAAGCAGGCGACCGCTCCGATCAACAGCAGGAGAAATGGATTGGGACTGATCGTCTGCATCGCAGCGACCGCCAGGCACGCCGCCCAGGCCCACCAGGCCAGAGGATGCACCGGGCGGTTCGGGCGCGAGCGGATCATTCCTCGGCCGGCTTGCGGGCCCACCGGTACCACGACGCACCCCCCAGCAGGAGGATGAGGACCACAACGATGATGATGGGCAGCGCCGAGTCACCACCACCACCGTGACCGTGAGCGGACGCATCGGCCTCGGCCAGCTTGGTCGGGCTCGGCTTGGCCCTCACAGAGGACCCCGCCCCGATGGTGGTGCTGCTCGTTGTCGTGCTGGCGTTCGCTGCAGACGACGGCGGAGCCGTCCCCGCCGCAGCCTTGGGACTCGTGGTAGTGGTCACCGCGTGTGCGCTGCCCGGGCTGTGCGGGCCCGTGCCAGAGGCCGCTGCCGTCGTCGGCTGGGTCGTCGGAGCTGGCGGTGGAGCCGTACTCGGCGCAGAGCCACCGGATCCGCCACTGCCACCGACTGACCCTCCGCCTCCCCCACTCGTCGTCGTTGTCGTCGTCGCAGGGCACGCTTGTGCGAAGGCGGCGGCTGGCGTCACTGTCGGCGGCGGCGCGTTGGGGTTGTCATAACCGGGGTCCTGGTAGCGCCAGCCCTCGACGTAGTCCTGCCCGGCGTTGACGTCGTGCGAGGCGGGGCCGACGCTGGCGTAGGTCCAGGTGTTGGTGCCGGGGTCACCCTGCCAGTACGACCAGTAGAAGAATTTGCCGCCTTGCGCGCTCAGGCAGTTGTTCAGACCGTTCGCCGGGTAGTTGTTGATGGCACAGATCAACCCTGAGTTGTTCTGGGTCGGCACGTCCCCCGCCGCACTCATTGCCTGGAGATCGCTCGTGCCCGGGTCGACAGTGGCCGCCTGCACTGATGGTGTCGCCGCCGACCCGTCCTGCAACACCACTCCCATGCACACCTGGCCGTCCGCCGCACCGGCAGAGATGGACAAGGCCAGCGCGGTCAGGCTCCCGACGGACAAGGTCAGGGCAACGAGAATGCCGGTCTTCGAGCCGATGCGCATGGTCTCAGCTCGCGTCAGCGGACGTACCGGCGGTGGTAACCAACCGGGTTCTGAGGGCGATGTGCATTCGTACTCGCTTCCCGGACTCAGCCCGGAAACTCCGAATACACGGGGTCGTACCGAGCCCCAGTCCACGTGTCTCGACAGGTGGGAACTCTGCTGCCTTCGAGGTATCCCGGCTGCACGACGCACCTCTGCGGTGAGTCGCTCACGGTTGCGGACCAGCGCCGGAATCTCACCGGCTTCCCCTTTCGGGCAGTTACTGCAGGTGCCATGGAGGCGAAGCCACCGTAACACGGGTGCCCGAATCAGCGAGAGGGACCACATAGATGGCCTGGCCCTGGGGGCGCCGTGGTGACGAGGGAGAATAGGGCCGTGAAGATCGTGTCTCTGCTCCCGTCGGCCACCGAGATCGTCTACGCCCTGGGCCTCGGGGATCAGCTCGAAGGTGTGAGCTTCGAATGCGACTACCCGCCCGCAGCCCGTGCGGTACCGATCGTCTCTGGCACCGTGCTCCCGACGGAAGAGGAACCACGCGACGCCGCCCAGATCGACGCGGAGGTGAGTGCGTTGATCTCCGCCGGCGAGTCCATCTACACCCTCGACGACGCCCGGATCCGATCGATCTCCCCCGACGTGATCCTGGCCCAGGACCTTTGCCGAGTGTGCGCCGTGCCGTCAGGTGCGGTCGAGGAGGCGCTCGACGTGATCGGGTGCCAGGCCGACGTCGTCTCGCTCGACCCCGAGGGCCTCGACGAGGTGATCGCCTGTGTCGGCCAGGTCGGGCGAGCCACCGGCACCGAGGTGCTGGCCCAGACCTTGATGGACGAGCTACGCGGTCGCGTGGCCGCGGTACGGGCCCGCGTGCAGGGGAGACCACGGCCACGAGTCTTCGTCCTCGAATGGCCCGATCCCCCGTTCAACGCCGGCCACTGGGTGCCCGAAATGGTCGACGCCGCCGGGGGCGAACCCGTGCTGGCCGAGGCACGGGCGCGCTCTCGCCGGTTGGGCTGGGAGGAAATCGCGGGCGCCGAGATCGACGTCACCGTCTTCAGCCCGTGCGGCTTCGATTTGGCCGGCTCGGTGGAACAGGCTGACTCGTTCCTCGGGCGATCCGAAGTGGCGCGGCTCGGAAGGATCGTCGCCGTCGATGCCAATGCGTTCTTCTCGCGCCCGGGGCCCCGGGTGGTCGACGGCGTCGAGCTCCTCGGCGAGTTGCTCCACCCCGAACGACCCGGGCGCCTCCCGGCCGGCGCACAAGAGTTACGCGCACGCTGAGGTCGACCGACGAAGAAGGCAGCGCAGCCCGACGTGGCGGGTCAGTCGTTTCGGGCCACTTCGGGTCCCGTCATCCGATCAAGGAGCGGGAAGGTCGAGGCGATGATCGCAAGCGAAGCAGCAAGCCCGCCTAGGACAGTCGCCCAGTAGGCGATTCCGGGGAGGCTGAAGGCGACGTCCACTTGGGAGTGGAGATAGAGCGCAGCCGAGGCCAGACCAACCACGATCGACACCGTGGCGACGAGGAGCAGTGGCAGCGCAGTCTCCAGTGCGACGACACGGTGCAAAAGGGCAGTGGGGGCGCCGGTGAGCCTGAGCAAGCTGAACGGCCGCTTGCGTTCGCCCAACCCGGCGACGATGTTCACAGCGAGACTGCAGGCGGCGATGATGAGGCTGGCCACGATGATGATGTCGGTCATGTCCTGGATCATCGTAAGAAGGCGCGCGTTCGACGGATCGAGCGACTCGACTCCCAGCGGCTGTCCCTGGAAGGGAAACGCCCGTTCAAGTATGGTCCGTACCCGTTCGAGCGATCCCGAGGACCCGTCGGTGGCGACGACAACCGCGTTCACGGGAAGACGCTCGGCCTTCGCTACCGACAGATGCGCTGACGGCCAGGCCGTCGACGATGCGTGCGAGTTGTGCCCTAGGACGTTCGAAAGGAAGTAGCCGACACGCGCCACAGTCGCTCCTGGAGCGCATGTTCCGATCGCCGGGGTCTTGGCCAGCTGGGCGCACACGACAACCCCAGACGGCCCGCCCCAGTTCGCCTGCAGACCAGTCGGGACTTGGTGGACCACCGCCACGCCACGCACGCCCGGTGTGGCGTGGAGCTCGGCAAGGACCTGGCCCGGGACCGAAGGTACTTGCGCGGAAGCGGCACAGTTCGACGTCGAGAAGCTGCAGAACGGTTCGGCGATGGTCGCTTTCCCCGCGCTTCCGCCCCCAGATCTGGTGATCCCGCCAATGGAGCTGAGCGCGCCGACGAGAGCGCTGGCCACGAAGAGGGCGATCACGAGCCCACTGATGAACCTGAAGGCCGCCTTGGGATTGTCGAGGAGCCGGCGGCCGGCGATGAGCGTGGCGGGGCGATTGGCCCGCTTTGCCATGAGTCGGGAACCAGCAGTCGTGAACCACGGTCCGGCGAGAACGAGCCCCACGACAAGGAGCACGAAGCCCACGAGCAGCTCGAGAAGCTGGCCACCATTGCTGCCCGGCTTGCCGTGCGCGTCGAAGTACGCGAGTACGGCGATGCCGGCCAGAAGCGGGACGATCCGCACCATCCGCGGTGGGCGTGACGACGCTCGCCGGTTCACGCTCAGCGGCGAAATCTGGACCCGGCGGAGCGCGACCAGTGCGGACACCACAGCGGCGATCGGGACGCCGATCAAAGCCAGCACGATGTCGACCCCGTGAAGTGAGAGGTCTCCTTGTGCGAAGGGCGCTCCGGTGAACGGCACCCGGTAGAGCAGCGGTCGAGAGGCGAAGAAGAGGGCGAAACCGAAGGCGACGCCAGCGAGCGCCGCGACCACTGTCTCGACCGCGGAGACCACAGAAATCTGCCGCGGCGTAGCGCCGACAAGCCGCATGGCGGCGAAACGCTCCTCGCGCCGCGCGGCCGACAGACGGCTCGCGGTCGCGATCAGGATGAGCACCGGCAGCAACAGGAAGACGGCCCCTCCGGCCAGGATCCACTGCAGATCGGGTCCGCTCCCGATGGGGTTCTGGCACGCATAGCAGTTGGCGGGCGTCCGCCGGATGGCTCCCACCTCGACCGCACCGGGCGCCCGAGAGAGTTGCCGCGCGGTGTGGCCGATGACGACGATCAGCGAGTTCGGGGACGGAAGCGCCGCGGCCCCGATCGTCCCAATCTGGCGGCCCGGAAATCGGTCACGGAGCTCGTTCGCCGGCTGGGACGCGATGAGTGTCGTGAGAGCCGGCGAGGCGTAGTACTCACCTGGTCCCGGTAGGTGGACAATCCCCGGCGGGACCGGAGCGTTCGATCCGGCGCGGGCAACGTCGACGCGATCGATCGCCTGACTTCCGAACTGATCGACGCTGGGCAGCCACCACAGCCCGTCCGATGACGACGTCGGTCCTGAGGCCTGCGCTGCCGAGTCGAGCCACGCGCCGCGGTCGGTCTGAGCGTTCAGACCGTTGCCACCGGCCAGGGCAGTCAGCAGAAGGCTGACGCCGAGCGCGACGGCCACCGCGGTGACGAGAACGCGGACCAGAGCCTCTCTGCCTCCGCTCAGGCTGAGCCGAAGCCCGAGTCGGATCATCCGAGCATCTCCTCGGTCGAGGTCACGACACCATCGCGCAGGATCACTTCGCGGTCCGCGTAGGCGGCGACGCGAGCCTCGTGGGTGACGAGGACGACCGTCGTCCCCTCCTCGCGGGCCACCGAGGTCATGAGGTCCATGACGATCTCTCCGGTCAGCGAATCCAGTGATCCCGTCGGTTCGTCGGCGAAGAGCACCTCAGGCTGGGCGACCATCCCACGGGCCAGAGCGACGCGCTGCGCCTGCCCACCGGACATCTCTCCGCTGCGGTGACGTTCCAAGCCTTCGAGTTGAAGTCGTTCGAACCAGGTCCGAGCGACGCGCAGGGCCTCCGGGCGGCGAACTCCCCCGAGGAGGAGTGGTAGCGCGACGTTCTCCTCTGCGGTGAGCTCGGGGACGAGTTGGCCAAACTGGAAGACAAAGCCGAAACGATCCCGTCGCAGCGAACTGCGTTGTTTCTCACTCATCGTGTCGAGGCGCTTGCCGTCGAGGTGAATCTCGCCCGAGTCGGGAACGAGGATGCCGGCCAAGCAGTGAAGCAAGGTTGACTTGCCCGAGCCGCTCGGTCCCATCATGGCCAGGACCTCACCCTTTTTCACCGCAAGGTTGGCCCCCCGAAGTGCTGGCGTTTCTCCGAACGAGAGCAAGAGGTCTCGGGCTTCGAGGACAGCGCCACGCACGAGCACTTCAACCGAACCACTCGCCGAACTCATAACACCACCTCGGCGAGCGCGGGCAGCCGAGCCGCCGTCATGTCGATCCACCGCAGATCGGCCTCGAGGTGGAAGAGGCCATGGTCAGCCAAAAGCATGTCGACGAGGTCGCCCTCGCGTTTGAGCGAGGTGAGCTCGCGCATTCTGCGCAGGTGCGCCGCCCGCTGCGTATCGAGGTAGCGCTCGGCGGATCGGCCCAACATCAGTGCGAAGACCACCTTGACGAAGAGATCAGTCTGAAGGTGTGGCGCCGGCTCGATTGGTTGGCTCAGCCATGACTCGAATTCGTGCTTCCCGCCTTCGGTGATGGCGTAGAGCTTTCGATCGGGCCCCCCTCCTGCCTCCATCTCTCCGGGCGCGACCTTCCCATCACGAGTAAGGCGGGCCAAGGTGGCATAGACCTGGCCGAACTGAAGCGGTTTGCCTCGGCCGAAGTAGGTGTCGTAATCGCGCTTGAGGTCGTAGCCGTAGCTCGGTTCACGCTCGAGTAGGCCCAACAGGGCAAGGGGAACGCTCATATCCCCCACTATAA
Organism: uncultured Acidimicrobiaceae bacterium; assembly: GCA_963726545.1. Classification (GTDB taxonomy): domain Bacteria; phylum Actinomycetota; class Acidimicrobiia; order Acidimicrobiales; family RAAP-2; genus Bog-473. The sequence continues at coordinate 342,660 of CAVSCV010000009.1, forward strand.
ACTGAAGGTATACTCTCCGTCTATACCCGAGGAAAGATAATTTCGAGACGTGTCGGCCAAGCCCTGGGATCCCGGCGAGCACCTCTGCTGCGCCGGCGCTTGTGAGCGGCAAACGCGCGGCCTCGGCGCCACGGGAACGAGCGCCGGGCACGTCAACGGCCCGTGGCGTTGACCCTGGTCCATCGACTTCACCCGCCGAAGGGCCGATTGACGGCCGGTAGTGTCTCGACGGAGCCGCACGGCTCGAGCTTCATGCTGACGGTATTCGCGCCAACGGGACGAGGTGAAGATGGGGAGCGAGGGACTACACGAGCCGGCGGAGCTGCTCGGCGAACCGACGATCGACCGCCACCGAGCGTTCACGTCGCTGATCGAGGAGCTCGAGGCGGTCGACTGGTACGACCAGCGGGTGCACGCCACGAACGACTCGAGCCTGGCCGACATCCTGGCCCACAACCGCGACGAGGAAAAGGAGCACGCCTGCATGACGCTCGAATGGCTCCGCCGCCGCGATCCGGCACTCGATCGGAACCTCCGCACCTACCTGTTCACGACCGAACCGGTGACCGAAGTCGAACACGAGGCCGAAGCCGCCGCTCCGGCGGGCGGTTCGCTCGGCATCGGTAGCCTAAAGGGAGGCGAGTGATGGATCACCTTTACCGCGAACTGGCGCCCGTTTCCGAGGCGGCCTGGGAGCAGATCGAATCGGAGGCCAAGGGTCGCCTCGTCACCTACCTGGCCGCCCGCAAGCTGGTGGACCTGGTGGGGCCGCACGGATGGAGCCACTCCGCCACCGACCTGGGGCGGGTCGACGAGGTGGCCAGCCCCTCGGAGGGTGTGGCCGCGTTGCAACGCCGCGTGCTCCCGCTGGTGGAACTGCGAGCCGACTTCTCCGTGTCCCGCGAGGAGCTGGACGACGCCGACCGGGGTGCGGACAACATCGAGCTGCCCGAGCTCGACGAGGCCGTGCGCCAGATCGCCCTGGCCGAGAACTCGAGCGTCTTCCACGGCTACGCCGCCGGCGGGATGCTGGGCATCACCGAGGAAAGCTCGCACGAACCACTGACGTTCACGGAGAACATGGACCTCTACCCCACGGTGGTGGCCCAAGCCGTCGACGTGTTGCGGCGCTCGGGGATCGGTGGCCCCTACGGGTTGGCCATCGGCCCGGAGATCTATACCGGCATCGTGGAGACGGCGGAGCACGGCGGGCTCACGCTCTTCGACCACCTGCGCCAGATCCTCGACGGGCCACTGGTGTGGTCGCCCGGCGTCGAAGGCGGTGTCGTGCTCAGCCTGCGCGGCGGCGACTTCGTGCTCGACAGCGGCCAGGACCTCTCCATCGGCTACCGGAGCCACGACAGTGACGTCGTGCGCCTGTACATCGAGGAGAGCTTCAGCTTCCGCGTGGTCGAGCCCGACGCGGCGATCGCGCTTCGGCGCAGCTGAGCCGGGCGGGGACTCCCCCGCTCAGTCCCGCTCGGCCGAAGGGTCGAGCTGAGCCAGAATCCGACCCAGCTGGGCCAGGTCGTCGGGGCTGAGGGCGCTCAGCGCGGGTGGCGGCGTGCTCATGATGGCGTTCGCCCGCTTGGCGATCTCCTTGCCTTTGCGCGTCGCCTCGACCACTTTGGCCCGCCGATCGGTGGGGTGCGACACGCGGCGAGCCAGGCCGAGGGACTCCAGGTCGTCGACGACCCCGGTGGCATTCGGAGGATCGATGCCGAGCTCGTCGGCCAGCTCGCGCATCGACATGGAGCGCCGGGCCACCCGGCGGATGGCCTTGATGCGGCCAAAGCTCAGGCCGACGGCGTCGGCCACCTCGCGCCGCCGTTCGTTGTCGAGCACGAGATCGCACATGCGGGCCCAGACCTCGCGGGCCGCCAGGTCGTTGGCGGGAGTGGCGGCCGCGTCGGGGGCAGCGCCGGAACGGGGCGGGTTCATGCCGCGACCGGCTGCACGGTCAGGTTCTCGGGATTGAGCTCGGCCGCCGTCCGCTGTGCGGTGGCGAGCGCCCAGCGCGAGGTGGCCACAAAACCGAGGAGCAGGACCACGGCGCCACAGCCGGTGAGGACCCACCAGGCGGCGGGGCTGATCGTGGCCAAGCCGCCGTGCACCGATCCGCCGACCCGGGAGGTGACGAGCGCGCCGCACACTGCCACGCCGAGAGTCTGGCCGATCTGGCGCGAGGTGGAGGCGATGGCGGCGGCGACCCCGGCCTGGGCCCGCGGCATCCCTGAGACGGCGGCGTTGGTAATGGGCGCGTTCACCAGACCGAAGCCGAGACCGAAGATGACGTAGGCCGCGAAGAGCCACGTGAACGGCGTGACCGGATCGATCCCGGTCAGCATGGCGCACGCCGTCATGATGCAGGCGCCCGCGACGACCAGCGGCAATCGGGGGCCGCGATGGCCGACGATGCGGCCGGAAACGGGCGAGGCCAGCATCACCATCAACGCCATGGGCAGGGTATCGAGCCCGGCTCGCAAGGGGGAGAGGCCGCGCACCTCCTGGAGGTAGAGCGTGTTCATGAAGAGGAAGCCGCCGAGCGCGGCAAACGCGGCCACCGCGGTGACCGTCGCCGCGGCGAAGGGGATGGACCGGAAGAACCGGAGGTCGATCAGCGGGTCGCGCCGACGAGGCTCGTAGAGGATGAAGCCGACCAGCGCGACCAGCGCGGCCGAGAACGCGGCCACGATGACGGGCGAGGACAGGCCCTTGCTCGGCAGCTCGATGATGCCGTAGGTCAGCGCAGCCAGGAAGACGACCATGAAGACCTGACCCACCGGATCGAAGCGGCGGGCCCGGGGTGCCCGCGACTCGGGCACGTAGCGCACGGCCAGGACGATGGCGGTCAGGCCGACGGGGATGTTGATCCAGAAGATGGAACGCCAGCCGGCCGAGGAGACGAGGATCCCTCCGAGCACGGGGCCGAGAGCCATGGATACGCCGACCACCGCACCCCACACCCCGACCGCCTGGGCCCGCTCCTTCGGATCGGTGAAGGTGTTGGTGATGATCGACATGGCGACCGGGTTGAGCATGGAACCGCCGACCGCCTGCAGCATGCGGAACACGATGAGCAGGCCGAGGCTCGGGGCCAGGCTGCAGAGCAGCGAGCCCGCCGAAAAAACGGCCAGGCCCACCACGAACGTGCGCTTGCGGCCGAACCGGTCGGCCGTCGAACCGGACAGCATCAGCAGGCTGGCCAGGACGAGGGTGTAGGCGTCGATGGTCCACTGCAGGCCCGACACGCTGGCGCCGAGGTCGTGCCCGATCGACGGCAGGGCCACGTTCACGATGGTCACGTCCAGGCCGACGATGAGCAGGCTCATGCAGCAGATGAACAGGATTCCGATCCGCCGCGGCCGACTCAGCTCGTGCATCGCCGGGGCACCGGGCCCAGCGGGTGGACCGAGAGAAGATACTTTCATATTCATAACTATGATAGAAGTATCACGAAGCCGACCGGGTTCGTCAAGGGGTCCGGTGCGCCGACGGGGGTTGCCGGCGAGAATATCGATGAAGACCGATGACGAGCGGCCCCGGCCGTCGTTGTACCGGGCATGACCATGCGCACCACAACTGCCCACGGGCAGCACACGACCCAACGCCCAGGCTCGATGATGGAGGCCGCCATGCCCGCCCTTGACTTCGACCACGCCGTCGAGACGCACCGCCGGGAGTTGCACGTGCACTGCTACCGGATGGTCGGCTCGTACACCGAGGCCGAGGACCTGGTGCAGGAGACACTCCTCCGGGCCTGGCGGAACCTCGAGACGTTCGAGGCGGGGACCAATCTGCGGGCCTGGCTCTACCGCATCGCCACCAACGTCTGCATCGACACCATCCGGTCCAAGCACCGGCAGGTGCCCGTCGCGGGCGAGCTGGCCGAGGTCACCTGGCTCGAGCCGTACCCCGACGCCGCGCTGGACGAGATCGCTGCCACCGACGACGCACCCGAGACCGTGGCCGTGGCCCGCGAGACGATGGAGCTGGCCTTCATCGCCGCCATCCAGGCCCTGCCGCCCCGTCAACGGGCCGTGCTGGTGCTCAGCACCGGCCTGGCCTGGGCGCCCACCGAGATCGCCAAAGCGCTCGACATGACACCGGCCGCGGTCAACAGCGCGCTGCAGCGGGCGCGCGAGACATTGCGCCGCCGCCTGCCGGAGGACCGCAGTCACTGGCGGCACACGGAGCTCTCCGCGGACGAGCGAGCCGTCCTGCACCGCTTCATCGAGATCCACGAACAGGGCGACGCCGCCGGCGTCGCTGCCCTGATGCGCGAGGACGTGGTCGCCACCATGCCGCCCGAGCCCCTGGCGGTACGTGGCCTGGCCGCCATGGCGCGCAACATCGACATCGCCTTCGGTCCGAACGGGATGGGCCAATGGCACGCGGTGCCTGTCCTGGCCAACCGCCAACCTGCGGCGGCCTGCTACGTGCGCAGGCCCGGCGAGGACGACTTCGTGGCCTACAAGCTCGACGTGTTGACCGTGCTCGACGGGCAGGTCGCGGCCACGGTGACCTTCGACAACGCCCTCTTCGCAGCATTCGGCCTGCCCGGCCTGTGGTCCGACGACCTCCGGGCCATGACGGCTCCCGTGCTCGAGAAAGGAGACAGCCGATGACCGACCTACCCCCCGCGGTGCGGGCCCTGCTCGAGGGTCCCAACCAGGCCCACCTGGCCACGATCCTGCCCAACGGCGCGCCACACAGCGTCCCGCTGTGGATCGGCCTCGAAGGCGACCGCGTCGCCTTTCTCACCGGGCCAGGCTCGCGCAAGGCGCGCAACGTGGAGGTCGATCCTCGGGTGGCGATCTCGATCACCGACCGCGAACAGCCGTTCACCATGGCCAGCATCCGCGGGCGCGTGTCCGAGCGGATTGAGGGCGACCTGGCCTGGGAGATCATCGACCGCATCGCGACCGTCTACACCGGCGGGCCCTACCCCGAGCACATCGACCGCGTCGTCTACCTCGTCGAGCCCGAGCAGGTGGTCACCACCGCCTTCGGCTGACGACGACACTGCGGCGGCGATCAGTCAGGATTCGAGGGGTTCGCCGCCCACCGAGCGCCGGACGGCGGCGTGCAGGAAGTTCGGGGTGAGCACTCCGACGTAGCGCTCGCCGTCGACGACCGGGATCCAGTTGACGTCGTGCTGGAGCATTTCGCCGAAGGCGGCCCGCAACGACGTGCCCAGAGGGACCTGCACCTCGAAAGGCACCAGATTCTCCTCGACCGTGCCGGTGAGCCCGGGCTCGAGGTCGATCCATCCCAGCAGGCGCGACGTCCCGTCGACCACGACTGCCCAACGACTGTCCGCCCCCGCCGCGGCGGCCCGGGCCTCGAACATGCTGAGGTCCGGCGCCACCTCGGGTGGACGGAAGAGCGATTCGACGTCGATCGGCATGACGGCGAGACGGCGCACACCCCGGTCGGCTCCCACGAAGTCGGCCACGAAGGCGGTCGCCGGCCGACCCAGTACCTGGCTCGGCGTGTCGTACTGCTCGAGGTGCCCGCCCTTGGACAGCACCGCGATCCGGCTGCCCAGAATCGTCGCCTCGTCGATGTCGTGGGTGACGAACACGATCGTCTTGTGCAGCTGATCCTGCAGCTCCAGCAGTTGCTGCTGAAGCCGCTGCCTGGTGACGGGATCGACCGCCGCGAACGGCTCGTCCATGAGCAGGACCGGCGGATCACCGCCGAGGGCACGGGCCACGCCCACCCGCTGACGCTCTCCACCCGACAGTTCGTAGGGGAAACGGCGGCGGTACTGCGCCGGTGGGAGCCCCACCAAATCGAGCAGTTCGTCGACCCGGGCCTCGACCCGCTTCTTGTCCCAGCCGAGCAGGCGGGGCACGGTGGCCACGTTGTCACCCACCCGGCGGTGGGGAAACAGGCCGCCCTGTTGGATGACGTAGCCGATGCTGCGGCGCAGCTGGACCGGATTGAGCTTGAGGACGTCGGTGTCGTCGATGAGGATCCGCCCAGCGGAGGGCTCGATGAGGCGGTTGATCATGCGCAGGGTCGTGGTCTTCCCGCAGCCCGACGGGCCGACCAGGACGCAGAGCTCGCCATCGGGCACGGCCAGACTCAGCTCGGCCACGGCGACCGAATCGGTGCCGTAGTGCTTGCTGACCGCGTCGAGCGTGATCATCGGCACCAGGTTACCGACCGACCGCCGCGACCAAGGGGGGCCGGTGGATCGACGGGCACTAACGTCGGCCGGATGCTGCTGGGGACCGCCAACCCCTTCTTCCGATGGAGTTACGTCACCCACAACTGGGACCAGATTCAGGGCGACCTGCTCCAGCACATTTTGCTGACCCTTCTGGCCGTCGCCATCGGGACCGCCATTTCGATCCCCCTTGCCGTGCTGGCCTGGCGCTACCGGATCATCCGCTCGCCCGTCTTCGGCTTTGCCAGCGCCCTCTACATCATCCCCTCGCTGGCCCTGTTCGCCATCTTCGTGCCCATCACCGGCATCGTGTCCTACACCACGGCGGAGATCGCGCTGGTCGGCTACACGCTCCTCATCCTCATCTGGAACACCGTGGCCGGTCTCGACGCGGTGCCGGCGGACGCCCGCGAGGCGGCGACCGCTCTCGGGTACTCCCCGACCGCCGCACTCATCAAGGTCGATCTGCCCTTGGCCCTGCCGTACATCTTCGCCGGGCTGCGCGTGGCGACGGCCACCGTCATCGGGCTGGTGACCGTCACCGCGTTGATCGGCCTGGGGGGACTCGGACAGCAGATCACCTACGGTTTCACCATCGGCTACAACACGCCGATCATCGTGGGCCTCGTGCTCTCCATTGCGTTGGCGGCCGTGGCCGACCTCCTGCTCGTCGGCACGCAGCGCCTGGTCGTGCCCTGGACCCGAGCGCGGCGCGACCGGGAGGGTTGAGATGTCCTTCCTCGCGCAGGTGTTCGACTGGTTCACCACGGCGTCGAACTGGACCGGCCCCCAGGGGATCCTCCAACTCTTCTGGAATCAATTCGACCCTCTCTTTCGCCGTGGTCGTCACGGCCGTCGCTCTGGGCGGCGGCCTCGGCGTCTGGCTCGGGCACACGGGGCGCGGCGGGCTCGTCGCCGTGAACGCGGCCAACGCGTTCGCGCCGTGCCCACGCTCGCCCTCCTCACCCTGCTGGCGATCCAACCCGCGATCTCGCTCAAGTGGAACGGCTTCCTGGCCGCCTGGTTGGCCCTCACTGCGTTGGCCATCCCGCCCATCCTGACCAACACCTACGTCGGCATGCGCGAGGTCGATGCCGACGTGCGCGACGCCGCGAAGGCCATGGGGCTCACCGGAGGCCAGGTGCTGCGCACGGTCGAGGCGCCCCTCGCCGTCCCGTTCGTCATGGCCGGCGTGCGCACGGCGTGCATCGAGGTCGTGGCCACATCCACGCTGGCGGCGTACGTCAGCTACTCCGACCTCGGGACCTACGTCATCACGGGTCTCAACACCGAGGACTCGGTGTTGGCCTTCAGCGGCGCCCTGCTGGTGGCCGCCATGGCCGGGCTCGTGGCCTTGGTGCTCGGCCTCTTGACCAGGGCTTTGACGCCACGCCCCCTGCGCCGACTGCACGGGTCGCGCGCCGCTCGTGCGGGTCGGCTGCTGGCCCGCCCGACGCTGTAGGGCACCCCTACTTGCAAATGTTGATCTGATAGGTCAGGATTCCCCTTCCCGACCACCCGTGACGGCTGCGCTGCGTCTTGTCGACGAGACCGCCGTCCGACGAACAAGCAGGTATCCCCACATGCGCCTCACGCGTCCACTTGCTCTCGGAGCTCTCGCTCTGCTGGCCACCACGCTCGCCGTCCCGGTCGCGTCGGCGTCCGCGTCGAGCTCGAAGCCTTCCATCGTGATCGGCTCGACCAACTTCGAGGAACAGGCCATCGTGGCCAACATCTGGGCCGACGTCCTCCAGAAGGCGGGCTACCCGGTGAAGGTCGAGCCGAGCCTCGGTACGCGGGCCATCGTGGTGCCCGCCCTCGAGAAGGGGCAGATCAACCTGGAGCCCGACTACGCGGCCTCGCTGCTCGGGTTCCTCCACGGCGGCAAGCCGCAGGCCGCCGGCGGCAACATTGCGACGGCCATCCCGGCTGACCAGAAGGCTCTCGCCTCGCACGGCGTCACCGTCCTGCCGGCCTCCAAGGCGCTCGACACCAACGTGTTCGCGGTGACCAAGGCGACGGCCTCCAAGGACCACCTCACCACCCTTTCGAGCCTCAAGCCCTACGCCTCGAAATTGACCTTGGGTGGCCCGCCGGAGTGCCCGACCTTTGCCGGCTGCGAGCCCGGATTGAAGAAGGTGTACGGCCTCAACTTCGCTGGCTTCAAGTCGTTGGACGAAGCCGGCCCGCTCAGCGTGGCTGCCCTCAAGAACGGCGAGGTCCAGGTGGTCGAGTTGTTCTCGAGCGACGGGAACGTCGTGTCGAACAACTTCGTCGCCTTGACCGACAACAAGCACCTCGAAGGGGCGGACTACATCGTGCCGGTGATCCGCAAGTCTGTCGCCACGTCCGGCGTGGCCTCGGTGCTCAACAAGATCGACGCCAAGCTGACCACCGACGCCATCTCCAAGTTGAACCTCGACGTCACGGCCAAGCAGGAGCAGCCGGCCGACGTCGCCAAGGCCTGGGTTTCCTCCGTCAACGGCTAGCCGCCGGCGGCAGGACCGAACCCTGACGTCGCCACGGCGGAGGGAGACACCACATGACCGTCGATCTCACCGGTGGGCTCGGGCCTGCACGCGAGTTCGTCTTCGGTGCGCAGCCGGACGACCCGGATCTCCGCGAGTCGGTCAACGCATGGCTCTGGCACGATGCGGGCGGGCCCGTTGGCCTGCCGCGAGTCGGCGTCGAGGCGGTCGGCGACCAGTGGGAGACCCATGACCTCCAGCTGAACCTGACCACGACGGCGGGTCGGAACTTCAACCTGTTCGGTTCCGGCCCGGTCCACCCACCCCTGGGCGCCGACGGGAAGCCGCGGCTCCTCGGTGCGGGCCCGCTGGTCTTCGAACTGGTCGAGCCGTTCGGGCACTGGAAGCTGCGCTTTGACGGCCTCGCCGCGTCATCGACCGTCGAGGACCAGATCGCCGGCCGCCGAAGCACCGAACCGGACGTCCCGGTGCGCATCGATATCGACATCCGCTCCGCGGTCCCCCCGTGGGAGAACGGCGCCCTCCTCTCCGAGGCGAGAACGCGTGCTCGACGAGCAGGACGAGGGCGCACTGATGGGCGGTCCTCGCTACGAGCAACTGTCCCGGGCGACCGGCACGGTCCGCATCGGGGACGAGGCCCACCCGTTCGACGGCGGCGCCCTCCGGGTCCGCCGGCAGGGCATTCGCCGACTGGGGACGTTCCGGGGTCACGCCTGGCAATCGGCCGTCTTCCCCAGCGGCCGGGCCTTCGGGTACATCACCTATCCGTCCCGCGAGGACGGGTTGGCGACCTACAACGAGGGCTACCTCTTCGAGGGAGACGGCGGACTCGTCCCGGCCTGGGTCGTGGACGCGCCGTGGCTGCGCCAGCTGCAGCCGGCCGGAGAGGACGTCTCGGTCGTCCTGGAGACCGCAGAGGGCAGGACGCGCATCGAAGCCAGGTCCGTCATGTCCAACTTCATGGTCATGGGCGGCGTCGGGTCCAACCCGGACTTCCCCGTCCTCCAGCAGGCCATCACCCACTACACCTGGGACGGCGAATCGGCCCACGGCATGATGGAGCGTTCCATGCCGGGGAACCAGATCACCCACCCCTAGGCGATCCCCGCCGAGCCGGCGTGTCGCTGGTCGACCTGATCTGGGACGTGGGGTGACACCGAAGCCCCAGCCCTGAGGTCCTACACTTCTCAGTGGATCATCGTCAGAGGTAACCGAGCCGGCAGCAGGAGCAGTTCGTGATCACCGAGCGGATACGAGGATCCTCCGACCGCAGCACCCTGGTCCTGGCCAACCCGGACGATCGCGGCACCGAGCTCAGTTTCCTGGCACCCGAACGCTCCTGCCGCGTCGACCTTGCTCTTCGCGTGGGAGCCCAGCTGGACCGGGAGGAAGCCCGGATCTGATGGACCTGCTCGAGACGGGACGTCGCCCCCCACCGGCCCGCAGACCAGAGCCGCCCCATCGTCTGAGGAGCTTTGTTCGCTGGAGTGTGGCCATGGTTGCCGCGGCCCTGTTCCTGTCGGCCCTCGGTTGGCTGATCGACGACCAGGTCCAGGCACACGGCCAGACCGACCGGGCGCAGACGGCGCTCGCCGTGACGCGTCACAAGACGGCTGGCGTCAAGCATCAGTTGGCCAAACTCCACCACGACGTCGAGGTCCTGGCGACCCGGGTCGGCAGCGACACGACCGCTTACGGCCAGGAGGCGGCCCAGCTCAAAGCGGCCCAGTCCGAGCTGGCCGAGACCCAGGTCGACGTCTCGCAACAGACCTCCAGGATCGCCGCGCTCCACACCTGCCTGGGAGGGGTCGAGCAGGCGCTCAACGCCCTGGCGGTGGGGAGCCAGGCCAATGCCATCACCGCGCTGAGCTCGGTGTCGACGAGTTGTACGACGGCGTCCGGTGGCTGATCAGTCGCGCATTCGCCGGCGCAGGCGGCGGCTCCTCCTCGTCCTCTCGGCCTGCACGGTGCTGCTGATCGCAGCGGTCTGGACCGACACCGACGCCCGGGACCGGGCCCGGAACGAGACGGCGAGACTGGCAGCGGCGAATCGACACCTGACGTCGCTTCGCCACCAGGTCACGGCCACGGTGGCCACGCGGACGGCCACGGCGACCAAGCGGAGCGAGCTCGAGGCGTACATGGCGGTGACGCTGGGCCAACTGGGGAACACCAACTCGTCGCTCAATTCGACGAAACAGACCGCCTTCCTGTTGGGCGTGAACATCGGCACGCTCGAGACGTGCCTCGGCGGCGTCCAGAGTGCGCTCGACGCCATCCGTTTCGGAAACAACTCGAAGGCGGCCAGCGACATCTCGGTCGTCTCAGATGCGTGCACCGAGCTCGCGGGTGGCTCGAATTCGGGCCTCGTCTATCCCTTCGACTTCCCAGACCCGGACGTGATCCTGGTGGGCCAGACGTATTACGCCTACGCGACGAACTCGGTCGCCGGCAACATCCAGATCATCGACTCGACCGACTTCAAGCACTGGACCGCCGTTGGCAACGCGCTGCCGCACCTCCCGTCCTGGGCCGCCACCGGGGACACCTGGGCGCCCTCGGTGACCCGCAGCGGTGGGCATTACAACCTGTACTACGCGGTGGACTCCGTCGGGAGCACCACGGAGTGCATTTCGGTGGCCACCGCAGCAGTGCCGCAGGGACCCTTCACCGACTCTTCGGGCGCACCGCTCGAATGCCAGCCGACGCTCGGGGGCTCGATCGATCCGACCGTCTTCGTCGACTCGAACGGGACGCCCTACCTCCTCTGGAAATCAGGCGGTCCGGGGAACTCGAAGATCTGGGCCGAGCAGCTGAACCCGACCGGTACGTCGTTCACCGCAGGCTCGAACCCGACCAACATTCTCTCGCCCGATCAGCCGTGGGAAGGCGGCACCGTCGAAGCCCCCGACCTCGTCAGCGTGAACGGTCGCTACCTGCTCTTCTACTCCGGCAACGACTGGGGCACGGCCAGCTACGGGGTCGGGGTGGCCACGTGTGCCGCACCGTTGGGACCCTGCACCGATGCCTCCCCGACGGCCATCCTCTCGTCGGGCAACGGAATGGCCGGGCCCGGTGGTGAATCCATCTTCCAAGATGCCCAGGGCAACTCGTGGATCGCCTTCGCGGCCTGGAACCCGGGCGCGGTCGGGTTCCCCAACAGCCGCGGCCTCTACGTCCGAAGTCTCACCATGTCGGGGACCGTACCGACCGTCGGTGGTCCCCCCTGACGCAACGCAGCTGTTCGAGACACCTCGGGAGCTCGTTTCAGTAGGCGGTGTTGCTCTCGAAGTAACGACGGGGCGTCCCCACCAGCATGCTGTCGATCTGCGCCTCGCTCACCCCGTGCTCGCGCAGGTACGGCAGGACCTCATCATGGATATGGAGGTAATTCCACTGCGTCAGGAGCGCGATGACGTTGGGATCGATCCAATCGATATAGCAGGCCGCGTCGTGCGCCAGCACCATCCGGTCGGCGTAGCCGCGCTCGCACAGGGCCACGACGGTGTCGGCGCGCGCCTCGAAGCTCGTCTCCACATTGAGTCCGAAGCGATCCATGCCGAGGAGGAACCCCTGGTCGGCCAGCGCACTGAGGTGGTCCACGTCCGGGCTGTCGCCGGAGTGACCCAACACGACTCGGGTCGGATCAACCCCTTCTTCGTCACACAGCAGTGCCTTCACGGCCAGTCCGGTGTGCGTACCCGGATGGGTGTGCACGGTGATGGGAGCGCCGGTGTGACGGTGCGCCCGCGCCACGGCACGCATGACCCGGGCGACGCCGTCGGTCATGCCCTGATGGTCGATGGCGCACTTGAGGAAGGCAGCCTTCACACCCGTCCCGGCGATGCCCTCGGTGAGGTCGCCGATGAACATGTCCACCATCGGATCGGGCACCTCGGTACCGGCCATCGCCGACAAGGCAGGACCCCGGTAGAAGAAAAAGAACGGGACCTGGTCGTAGGTGTAGCAACCGGTGGCCGGGATGATGTTGAGCTCTGGAACCTTCTCGGCGATGCGCTGGATGCGGGGGATGTAGCGGCCCAGTCCCACCACCGTGGGATCGGCGATGCTCCGAATGCCCTGTGCGGCCAGGGCCCTGAGCTTGACGACCGCATCCTCCACGCGATCGTCCTCACTTCCCCACTCTGCCGGGTAGTTGTACTGCACGTCGGGGTTGAGGACGAACACGTGCTCGTGCATGTAGGTCGCTCCGAGCTCGGCTGAGTCGACCGGCCCTCGGACCGTCTGAACAGTCGCCATGTGCGTCACCCCTCTCGCTGTCGGTGTGGACCATCCTGGTACACGCAGACCGGTGGACAGGGTCCCGACCCATCTCAAGAGCCTCGATGGCCCGTCGGTCCTTTCGATGGCGGGCGCCCGCCGGGTCGAATGTCACATTCTGCCGGGCTGAGGTGTCATACATCGTGACGCCACCAAAGCAAAGGAGACACGTCATGGATGCTCGACTCGACCTCCAGCACAGCGACCTGGCCGGGAAGCTCTCGAAGCACATCAATTCTGCCGGAGCGGTCTTGACCCAGTCTGCGCTGCCCGCGGCCACCCAGGAACTGGTGAAGATCAGGGCCAGCCAGATCAACGGGTGTGCCTACTGCACCGACATGCACACCAAAGACGCCGAGCACAACGGGGAAACCTCGCAGCGACTCAACCTGATTGCGGTTTGGAGAGAGGCCACCGTCTTCACCGAGGCCGAGCGGGCCGCCCTCGAGCTCGCCGAGGAAGGCACGAGGATTGCCGATACGCCGCACGGGGTCAGCGACGAGGCCTGGCTCAACGCCGCCAAGCAGTTCGACGAGGAGCAGCTGGCGGCGCTCGTCACCCTGATTGCGCTGATCAACTTCTACAACCGCCTCAACGTCCTCACGCGACAGCCGGCGGGCGACTATGTCCCCGGCCAGTGGGGCTGACCGACCAGGGCCGCCCGGATTCCAGCCTGAGACCTTTTCGAAGGAGGGGTGGCGAAGACCCTTCTCGTGTCACGGGTCCCGGGCCGATGGCCTCGGGGAGATCGTTAGGTTGGAGGAACGATCGCACGGTGGGCGAGGAGGAACGCTTCCATGTCATTCAGCGAAGAGGAGAAGGCGTACCTGCACTCGCAGCGTCTCGCCCGCATCGCGACGGTCTCCGCCGAGGGCCAACCGGACGTGGTCCCGGTCGGGTTCGAGTTCGACGGCGGTGACTTTTTCATCGGCGGGCTCGACCTCCTCTCGACACGCAAGTATCGGAACGTGGCTGCGGGCAACGAACTCGTGGCGCTGGTTATCGACGACGTCGCCGCGACGACTCCGTGGACCCCGAGGTTCGTACGCGTCTACGGCAAGGGCAGCGTCGTCCAACGAGATGACGAGTCGGGTCAGACCCTCAAGGTCACACCCACCGTCTCGTGGAGCTGGAACCTGGAGGGCCGGGGATTCCCGGAGGCCGGAAACCTCGGACCACGGAAATCTGTCCACGACGGTCAGGCGTAGCTGGTGTCTCCGCCCACGGCCGGACGCCCGACCCTCGGAACGGTATCTGCGGAGGCCCAGCGCGTGGTCGAGGAGTTCGCCGCCGGCCTCCAGGCCGGCCACGACCAGCGCGACGCCGACGTCCTCAACCGGCAATTCGCAACCGACGTCGTCTGGGGCAGCCCCTACGGAGCACTCGTCGACGGCTACGCGCAGCTCCATCCGATCCACGTGCGCTTCCAGGAGAAGGCGACCGGCACCCCCGCCTTCCGGTACGCCGTTCGACACGTCCTCGCGTTGGGTGAGGACGTCATCGTCGCCCACATCGCTCGACTTGCCCTCGGCGACGACGGCGAGCCGCTTCCTCCCAGTGACGATTCGAATCAGCCGTTCTCCGAGCTGGCCCTGTACGTGCTCAGACGCCAAGACGGCGCCTGGTGGCTCGCCGCTGGACAGAACACGCCCATGCGGCCCGGCGGAGCCGTGGCCGCCACCGCGTAGGTGGTCGACGTGGCGAGGACGTGCGGGCGGCCCCACTGTCATCACCATCGAGCGCCCGCGTGCATTGAGCCCCGACTCCGTGTGGCATCCGCCCCAGTGACGGACCGCCGTTAGTGGCGGCGTACCCGAACCGCCAGCTAGACACGCCCCCCGTGCGTTGCCGAATCGACCACACGGCCGCCGGTCAACCCGCCCTCGAGCTTCGTCACTTCCAGGGCCAGCTGGAGACCACGTGCGGTCTCGGACGTCGTGACGCTGCTCGGTGAGGTGGAGGCCGCGGCGCGTCGAGGATGGTACGCAGCGGGATTCGTCGCCTACGACGCCGCCCCCGCCTTCGACAAAGCCTTCCGAGTGCCCGCGCCGGCCGCCGCGCGAGATCTTGCACCGCAGATCCCCCTGGCCTGGTTCGGGCTCTTCTCCGACGCCTCCCCGGCCGCCCCGCTGCCTCGAGCCCGAGTCGGGCCCGCCGTCGACGATCGACTCGACGCCGACCGTTGGAAGTGTGACATCGACGAAGGAGCGCATGCCTGCGGCGTCTCCCGCATCCGCCGGGAGATCGCGGCCGGCAACGCCTACCTGGTCAACCTGACCACCCGATTCGGACGAGCGTGGTCGTCCGACGACGACCCGTTCGACCTCTACTGTCGGTTGGTCGGGAGCTATGCGAATGGCTACCACGCCTACCTCGAGACGCCCGATTGGGCCGTCGCCTGCGCATCACCCGAGCTGTTCTTCGAGTGGAGTTCGCACGACATCGTCACCCGTCCGATGAAGGGAACTGCGCCGAGGGGCCGATGGTCCGGCGACGACGAGCGTCAGGCGCATCAGCTGGTCAATTCACCCAAGGAACGGGCTGAGAACATCATGGTGGTGGACATGCTGCGCAACGATCTCGGTCGGATTGCCGTACCGGGAAGCGTCGGCGTGCCATCGCTGTGCGATCTCGAGCAGCATCCCACCGTCTGGCAGATGTCCTCGACCATCCGGGCGACGACAACAGAACCCATCGGCCTGCGGGACATCTTCGGAGCCCTTTTTCCCTGTGCGTCGGTCACCGGCGCGCCGAAGGTCTCGGCGATGTCCGTGATCAGCGACCTCGAGGAATCGCCTCGTGGCGTGTACTGCGGAGCCGTTGGACTCGTCCGCCCGGCATCACCCGGCACCGAGGTGGGACCATCCGCCCGCTTTGCCGTGGCCATCAGGACAGCGGTTCTCGATCCGACCCACCGGACCGCGACCTATGGCTCGGGCGGCGGCATCACCTGGGATTCGACGGCCACCCGAGAGTGGGCGGAGGTGCTCCTCAAGGCGCGCGCCCTGGAGGGACCGCCATCGCTGGCCTCGTCGGCCGACGGGCTGATCGAGACCATGGCCTTCGACCCGGCCGCCGGGCGTGGCGGGACCATCCGCCACCTGCGCGATCACCTGGCCCGGCTCGGCGCCTCGGCGCAGTACTTCGGACTGTGCCTGCCGCCCAACACCGTCGAGCTGCTCGACGACGCCGTCGAAGGGCTGAAGGCGCCAGCACGCGTCCGCCTGGTCCTGCAAGCAGGCGGAGGAATCGAACTCGAGACATCGATGCTCGACGTTTCGGCTCCGACGTCCGCTCTCTCGCTCTGTGTCGACTTGAATCCCATCGACTCCTCGGAGAGCACGCTGTTTCACAAGACGACGGACCGCGCTCGCTATGACGAACGGACGCGTCGACACCCGGCGGCCGACGACGTCGTCCTGGTCAACGAACGAGGTGAGATCACCGAGACCACACGCGCCAACGTGGCCGTGTGCTTCGACGGTCAGTGGTCCACGCCCCCGCTCCAGTGCGGGCTGCTGCCGGGAATCCAACGGGCCCGAGACCTGGCCGCGGGTCGTCTGGTCGAGCGAGTGATCACGGTGGAGGATCTGTGCACTGCGCACGCCGTGGCCACGCTCAGCTCACTCAGGGGATGGCGAACCGCCCGTGTCGTCCACGCCTGCGCCTGCGCGGTGACGTGACGCGGTCGTCAGCGATCAGTCTCGCGTCGGCCGTAGCCGGCCGCGTCGGGGTCGACGAGCGGCAGGCGCAGCCAGGACAACATCTGGCGTAGTTGGTCGTAGGCCTTCAGGCGGTCCCCGTCGGTGCCCAGTGCCTCGGCCTCTTCGACGGGTTGCCACAACCGGTGGATCATGGACGGTCCGAGCTCGAGCAGCCCTCCACTGCCCGCCGTCGCCCATTTCGCCAACACGTACCGGACGATCGCCCCCTCGGGCATATCCATGGCGTGGGCCAGGTTGGCGATCGTGGTCATCGGATCGATATGGGCGTACAACGCAACATCGGCCTTGAAATTGGCGTCGGGGTCGTCGTCCGACCACGGACCCGACCACGGACTCAGGTCGACCGACCGGCTCGGGTGGGCGGGTTCAGCCATGCGCGGCGACGTCTCTGAGTTCGGCCATGGCCGCCCGCATGATCGCGTTGAGGTCCCGGTCGTCCTCGCCGTTCGCCCACCGTTCGAGCGCGACACGGAACACCGTCATCCCCATCCCGGCCGCCAGGGTCGCCTGCGGTTCGACCACGCCGCGCTCGCGCAGTGTGGCTGCCACGGCTCCGGAATAGTCGGCCCCCTTGGCCAGTTCCCTCTCCGTCAACTCGGGGTTCGCCGCGATCACCGCGTGACGCTGGGCCGCGAGGTCCCGACGACCCTCGCCGAGCATCGAGGCGCCGGCGTCGAGACCGTTGGCCACCGCGTCGAGCGCGGCAGCTCCCTCGGGGGCCTCGACCACCCCGGTCACGATTCGCTCCCGGAGAAGGGCGGACCCACCGAAGAGCACCTCGCGCTTGTCGGCGAAGTGGCGGAAGAACGTGCGCTCGGTCACGCCCGCCTGCTTTGCGATCTCGGCCGCCGTCGTCTGGTCGAACCCGCGCTCGGAGAAGAGAGCGAGCGCTGCTTCTTGTAACCGACCGCGACTGTCGGGCTCCCATCGACCCATGCCATCAGCTTAGGTGTTGACAGTTACTGACATCAGGCTTAGATTTGATGTCAGTAACTGTCGTCACAGGGAGGTCGCACCATGAGAGTCTTCGTCACCGGCGCATCCGGTTGGATCGGTTCGGGCGTGGTCCCCGAGCTGCTGGGGGCAGGCCACGAGGTGGTCGGCCTGGCCCGATCAGACGAATCGGCCCGTCAGATCGAGAAGTTGGGCGCCCTCGTGCGGCGGGGCGATGTCGACGATCCGGACGGCCTGGCCCAAGCGGCTGACGACTCCGACGGGGTGATCCACCTGGCCTTCCAGCACGAGGTGGCGTTCGGCGGGAACTTCCCCGCTGCCGCGGCGGCCGATCGTCGGGCTGTGGAAGCCATGGGTGCAGCCCTGGCCGGGTCCGATCGGCCCTTCGTGCTTGCCTCGGGGATGCTTGGGCTGACTCCGGGCACGCCGGCCACCGAGAATGACGGGCTGGTCCCGAACGCCACCGTCCGTGCGAACCCGGCCGGACTGCGATCGGCGACGGCGCTGCTCACCCTGTCCCTCAGGGGCGTCGGGGTCCGCTCGTCGGTGCTGCGCTTTCCCCCGACCGTGCATGGAGACGGCGATCACGGGTTCGTCGCCACCTTTGTCGACATCGCCCGCCAGAAGGGCGTCTCGGGCTATGTCGGCGACGGCCTGAATCGCTGGCCCGCCATCCACCGCTCCGACGCAGCCCGGCTGGCCCGCTTGGCCGTCGAAGCCGCACCGGCCGGGTCGGTCCTCCACGCGGTGGGCGACGAGGGTGTCCCGTTTCGTGACATCGCCGAAACCATTGGTCGTCACCTGGACGTCCCGACCGTGTCGGTCGCACCCGGCGAGGCCCCGGAGCACTTCTCTCACCTGGGCCACTTCGCCGCCTTGGACAGTCCGGCGACGGCCGCACTCACCGAGGAGCTCCTGGGCTGGCAGCCGACCGGGCCGAGCCTGCTCGAGGACCTCGACCAGGGCCACTACTTCCGCTCGAGCAATGGGTAGGGACCTCGTCTCCCGAAGGACTCACGAGTCAGACTGCGACTCGTTCCATCGGTCCTCGGCCAGAGCCGTCCGGGCTTCAGGCGACGGCGTTCCTACGGGGTAGCACCCATCCCGGCCGCGGGAAGTGACAGGTGTATCCGTTGGGGTAGGTCTCGAGATAGTCCTGATGCTCGGGCTCGGCCTCCCAGAAAGGCCCCGCCGGGCTGACCTCGGTGACAACCTTGCCGGGCCAGAGGCCCGAGGCCTCGACGTCGGCGATGGTGTCCTCGGCCACCCGGCGTTGTTCGTCGTCCAGGTAGAAGATCGCGGAGCGGTAGCTCAGGCCGATGTCGTTGCCCTGACGGTTCTTGGTCGTCGGGTCGTGAATCTGGAAGAAGAACTCGAGCAGGTCTCGATAGGACGTCTTCTCGGGATCGAAGGTGATCTCGATCGCCTCGGCGTGGGTCCCATGGTTGCGATAGGTGGCGTTGGGGACATCTCCCCCCGTGTACCCGACTCGGGTGGAGATGACTCCGGGCCGCTTCCGAATCAGGTCCTGCATGCCCCAGAAGCAACCTCCGGCGAGAATCGCCTTCTCGGTGCGCTCGGTCATCCGGCAACCTCCTCTGCGTGCTGGGGCTTGTCGAACAGGCCCTTGTACTTTCCATAGCCTTCAGCCTCGAGATCTTCGTACGGTACGAAGCGCAGGGCAGCCGAGTTGATGCAGTACCGCAGGCCTCCCTCGTCGACAGGACCGTCGTTGAAGACATGGCCCAGATGGCTGTCCCCATGGCTCGACCGAACCTCCGTGCGACTCATGCCGAGACTGGTATCGGTCTTCTCGAGCACATTGTCCGGCTCGAGCGGAATGGTGAAGCTGGGCCAGCCGCAGCCGCTGTCGAACTTCTTCGTCGAGGCGAAGAGCGGCTCACCCGAGACGATGTCCACGTAGATGCCGGCTTCCTTCTTGTCCCAGAACTCGTTGTCGAAGGCCGGCTCCGTCGCCGCCTCCTGGGTCACGGCGTATTGGCGCTGGTTCAGCTGCGCAACCGCCTCGGGGTCCTTCCGGTATTCGTCTGTCATGTCACCCTTCCTTGACCTCGGTCTCGCCCAGTCTCACACCAAATCGGTCGATTCGTGCCAGCGAGTCCAACGGGCTCGCCGTCGTGAAAACGACCTGGAACGAGAGCCCGGCACGCGCCTGAGCCCAGCGAGCCACGGGCACCGATGGCCCCCCTCGAGCTCCCACGGCCGCCGGGGATCCGAAGGTCGATGAGCTGATCCGAGAGCCACACGCACCCGAAACCGGACGAGCCAAATGCATCCGTTCCAGGGTAGCGAGGGGCGTGCTCGAACGAAGCGGGCTAGGTGACGGGAATCGGGTACGAACCGACGACGGTGGCGTCCATGGCGAGCGGCCCCTCCTCGCACCGGGCCGCGATCTCGGACTGGAAGCGACCGAACGCTGATGACGACGCCAACGGGTTGGTCTCGCCTTCGATCGTGGCGACGTGCACAAAGGTCACGCCGTCCTCCAATCGAAAGGTCACGTAGCGGAGGCCACCGGGGTCATCCGCGGCCAGTTCCGCAAAGACAGCCCGAACGAGTTCGGCGTTCTCCTCGGCGCACTCCGGCTTCGTCCGGTACCGAACCACCTTGATTGTGCTCATGACTTTCCTTTCGCCCGCATCTGGTTGTTCCGCGCCTCGTGCGTGACCTCGGCCAACCCGAGTTCTTCGAGGAGCGGTGGCAGGTACATGCCGAAGCGGCCGCGGTAGCCCTTGCGCATCCCGTACCACCCGCCGACGGGATTCGACGCTGAACGCCCGAACTGCTCGACCGTGCCGGCCGCCGGCTCCTTGCCTTCGTCGGCGGAACCCAGGGGCACCCAGTCGCCCTGCGTGCGCAGCCACGCGGCCAGGTCGTCGATGGCTCGGGCCTGATAGGTGAGCTTGGTCGAACCGACCTGACAGACGATGATCGCCGGGTCGGCTTCGTCATCGCGGTACATCGAATATTCGGACGTCCCCGGAGGGGTCTTCAGAACCCACGGGTCGTCCTTCGTTCCGGCAGCCATCAGCTGTCTCCTTTCGCAATAGCCTCGGTGAAATACGGGATGACCGACGTCCAACCGAGCCGGTTCCCCTCTCGACGCTGCGGTGCGCGCTCACCGAGGCGCTCCCATCCGCCGTGCTCGATCTCCACGCGGGTGCGGTCACCGCCGGCGTCGACGAACCGGATCTCCACGTCCGTCTCTTCCTCTGGGGCAAAGCGCAGATGCCACGTGTAGGCCAGCCGCGTTGGCGGCTCCCACGCCGTGACGCGCCCCCACTCGTGTTCGACGCCTGCAGGTGTCCGCTCGAAGATGCGGCCACCCACGCCCTCCTCGAAGACGACCTGAAGCCCACGTTCGCCGCTCACGGAATGATCCGCCGGCCACCACGTGGATGCGCGCGTCGTCCACATCGCGAAGGCCGCCGCGGGCGCGGACGCGACCTCGAAGGCCAGCTGGAGCGGCTCAGTCATGGGGCCGATCCGTCGACGTTCTCGGCCACCATGCGAAACCTCGTCGCTGCGTCGCCCCAGACCGTCTCGAGGTAGCGACGCACCGCCTCGATTCCTTCGTCCCTGAGGTGGTACAGACGACGGGTGCCGACGGCCTCCTCTTCGACGAAACCGGCCTCCTTCAGGAGGCGTAGGTGGCGCGACACCGCGGGCCGGCTGATCGGAAGCTCCTCCGCGATCTCGTGGACAGCGCGATCCCCCTGCCGCAGCATGGCGAGGATCTCCCGCCGATGGCCATCGGCCAGCGCGTCGAACGCGGCCGACTCGCCCGTCACCTCGTCACTGCGAGTCGGGACGAGCTCGGTAACATTTTCGTTACCGTAACAGGAGGGTTACTGAGATGCAAGAGCCTGGGACGATCAGCGCTCGAACCAGCGCAGCGGCTCCTCGTTGTGGTGCTCGCCGGCCGCCGGGCCCAGTCCGTCGAGCCGGGTCCGCTGCACGGCCGTGAGCTGCACCGCGTCTCCGGCGACTTCGCAGGTGCCGGTCGATCACCGCGCGCTCTCGCCAGAGAGCGAATCAAGCAGAATTCGCCGTGGGCACGTCAGTGGACATCGCCCCCCGAACCTAGTGAAGCTGGTTGGTGATGAGGACGTCGCCCGCCATGGCGATGAAGAGCACGCTCAAGTAGGTGATGGAGTAGCCGAAGACGCGCATGGCGTCACGGCCGCTGACCGTCTCGTTCTGGGCCAGGCCCCACAGGCGCGTCACCATGTAGAGGAAGCCGCCGCCGAGCACCGCGGCGGTGCCCATGTAGATCCAGCCGAGATGGGCCACCGGGCCGAAGAGGAACGACACCGCGACCAATGCCACGGTGTAATAGACGATCTGCGTCGTGGTGCGCTTCATGGAGGCGACGGCGGGGAGCATGGGCACGTGGGCCGCCCGGTAGTCGTCCTGGTAGCGCACGGCGAGGGACCAGAAGTGCGGCGGGGTCCAGATGAAGATGATGGCGAAGAGCACGACCGGGGCCCAGGCCAGCGAGTTGGTCACCGCGGCCCAGCCCACCAGCACGGGCACCGCCCCGGCCGCGCCGCCGATCACGATGTTCTGGGTCGAGCGGCGCTTCAGCCACAGCGTGTAGACGAAGACGTAGAAGAGGGTGGCCGAGACGGCGAGCACGGCCGAGAGCAGGTTGACGGCCAGCCACAGCTCCACGAAGGCGGCCACCTCGAGGGTCAGGGCGAAGACCAGGGCGGCGCTCGGCGTCATGGCCCCGGTGACCAGGGGCCGGTTCTTGGTCCGCTTCATGAGGCGGTCGATGTCGCGGTCGACCACCATGTTGATGGCGTTGGCGCCCCCGGCGGCCAGGGCACCCCCGGCCAGGGTGGCCCCCATGAGCCAGAGGGGGGGCAGGCCCCGCTGGGCCACCACCATGGTGGGCAAGGTGGTGATCAACAACAGCTCGATGATGCGGGGCTTGGTCAGCGCCACGTAGGCGCCGGCCGTGCTGCGGGCCCGGGCCAGCGCCCCGGATTGGTGGTCGGGGACGGCGGGGGCCTGGGTGGTCATGGCGATCCCAGCGTAGGTCCAGGGTGACGGCATTGCTCAGGATCACGAAGGGCGCCGGTCGCCTCCGTGACGATCCGTCTGAGTCCCCTCGTACGACTGCCCAATCAGTCCTAAATTTGGCATCCGTGACCACATCCGAACACGGGTCTGGTCACGCCCAGCCAAACCCTCAGGCGGAGGAAAGTGGTCGAGGCTCAGTGCCGGACCAGCCCTCGACACCCGTCGTGCGCGTGGGCCGGTGGATATGGGCACTCATGCTGATCGGCATCGTGGTCGAGTTCCTGACCGGGGTCGCCGCCTTGCTCGTTGTCCCGGTAGATCGCTCCAGCGGGTTGCTCCCCGTGCAGGGTCAGGTTGTGTACCTCGTTCATGCCGGGCTCGGTGGCTGTCTGACCCTCGCTGCCCTTTTGCTGCTGCACCTGAGCCCGCGAGAGCGGATCGGGCGCGCCGGAGTACGGATCGGGCTCGCCGGCCTCGTACTCGGCGCATGCGGCGGCATGTTGACCGCGTACCATCCCACTCGGTGGGCGGGGCTGCTCCTCATGTTGATGGGAACGATGGTGGCGCTCCTCGGTTACCTGATGCCCCTCGCTGACCCCGGCGACCGGATCAGTGCTGAATAGAACCGAGATCGCGGTGCACTTCGCCGCGTCGGCTCCGGCGTCGCGGTCAGGCTCTGGCGAGCCGTGTCCACTGCAGTGTTCCCTCGACGTGGCGACGACGCGCTCGGATCTACCGGCTCGACGTGACGTGCCCCGCGGATGCCAACGGTCGCGCCGCTTTTGCAGTCTCGTGCGCGGAGTCCCCACCGACACTTTCGAGATGTTCGATGCGAAGAAGGAGGGCCCGCGCCTCGGCGCGCGCGTCCCGGAGCGCAAGGTGCAGATCGGACTGATGCACCCGGGTTACGTCTACGGAGTCGATGACCTCCCCCGAACGCTGGCGCTCCTTGAGCGTGGCTTCGTGCCGCTCCCAGTGCTCGTGCTTGAGGGTTCCGTACAGAACCGGAACGACACCGATGGCGACTGCACCAACGATGAGCGGGACGAGAATCAACCAGTACATACCTGCCATGGATTCGGGCGGAGGGCCCGTCACCTCCTCTCGGAATGGATGCGATGCGTCCACTTTCGCTGACCGGGCCTAGCAACCCCATGGGCCTGACCTGTCTGCATCCTGTGAACTCGTTCCCCACTCGTATACCCCTCAGACGTCGAGGCGACTCGTCGACCACGACTTCGCCGCGGAACACCAGTGGTTCGCGTTCAACGCTCGCCACATCCTGGCGGCATGACCACCCCCCGCCCGATTCCTCACCCCTATTGATGTGACTGAGGACCTCCCCGGCGGGTCGTCCCCTTCCGGGACGGGGGATCTACCATCTCTGAGGTATGCAACGATGGCTCTCCTGGCGCGCCTTACGTCTGCACATCGGAGTCTTCGTGCTCGTTGCCGGGTTCGCCGCTGCGACGTGGTGGCAGGCCACGAGGGCGCTCGACGGCAACGACCTCAGCTGGTTCTACACGTTCGAATGGCCCATCTTCGCCGGGATCGCCATCGCGGCATGGTGGCATCTCATCCACGAGGACCCCGCCCAGCGCGCCGCACGCACGAAGGCGAGAGCTCGAGATCCCGCCGAACGGGCGGCGGAATGGTGAAGTCCGCTGAATGCCGCCAGATGGAGAGGGTTGTCCATTGGCGGAGACCAGGGAACGCGAAAGAAGGCTGGCTAGCCTGACGGCGTGGATCGAGGGGCTGGCACGGGCTCGACGCAGGGGGGCACCTTCGCCGGGGGAACGGAAACCCCGGTGAGAAGGCCGGACAGGGCCTTCAAGAGGATCGCCCTGGTCTCCGCCGTATGCCTGGTCGGCTTCATTGCGTTCGTCGTCGTGCGCGGTCCGACTCGGCCCACCCAGGTCGGGCTCGTCGGCGCTCGAGGCGGCGCCACCGTCGCTTCTCGCTCGCGGAACCGTCGCACCCTGCCTTCTCATTGCCGAACCTCCAAGGTGGGGAACCTGTCTCGCTCTCGGCCTTCCAGGGCAGGCCGGTCGTCGTGAATTTCTTCGCCTCGTGGTGCCGTGATTGCCGCGCTGAGCTGGCGGCAGTGGCCACCGCCGCTCGGGCCAGCACGGGGCGGGTGGCGGTGCTGGGCGTCGACTCCAACGACAACTCGGAAGCCGCAGCCGACCGGCTGCTGTCTGCGGCTCACGCCACGTACCCCGTCGCCGTCGACGCGGACGCGACAGTGGCGACGCAGTACCTCGTCCAGGCGCTGCCGGTGACCTACTTCCTCAATGCCACCGGACACGTGGTGGGTACGGCACTCGGCCCACAGACGGCTACCTCGCTCGAGCGCTGGGTCGCCAGGCTGGAGGCCCCCCGGTGAGCGACCGGCCCGCAGGCGCAGAGGGCGCTCCGACCTCGGGCCCCGAGCTCGGGGCCGGGCCGGCCGCCGCACCCCTCGACCGTGCGGCGGCCCTGGCCGAGGGGGCGCCCGGGATTCCGGTGAGGTTCGGCTTCTGGGTGCTCGCCGCCGTCCTCGTCTTGAGCCTCGGAGGCCTGCTGGGGGAGCACGTCTTCTCTTCCGCAGATCTCAACCCCACGGCGACCACCACGCCGAAGGCACCCGTGCGCGTCGATCCCGCGCTCATCCCGCAGGCTCCCACGCCGGTGCGGTCCCTCGGGGCGCCACTCTCGTCCTTCATGGGGTTGCGAGTGCTCAAGAACCATATTGCCCCGGCATTCACGCTGACCGACCAGCACGGCACTGCAGCCTCGGTGCCCGCTCCGGCGCCGACCGTGGTCGTCCTCACGTTCTTCGACGCCCCCTGCAACGACATCTGCCCGGTATTGGCCGACGAGATCGAACAGGCGGATCACGACCTCGGATCTTCGGCGGCCGACGTCGACTTCGTGACCGTGAATACCGATCCCTCCGCGCTGGCCCAGACGGACGAGATCCCGTCTCTCGAAGGGACCGGCCTCGGATGTCCTGCCGAACTGGCGGATGGTGACGGGCCCGCTGGCGTCCCTCGACCGGGTGTGGCGGTCCTATGGCGTGTCGATCACGGTGGCCGAGAAGACGGGCCTCGAGGCGCATACCAACGTGATGGACTTCATCGACGCCCATGGCGACCTGGCCTACGAGGCCACGCCGTTTGCCGACGAAAGCGGCACTGGCAGCTTCAGCCTCTCGCCCGCCAGCATCGAACGGTGGGGCCAGGGGATCGCCACGTACGCAAGCCGTAGTCTTCTCGACCGATGAGCGAGGCCGCCTCGGTGAGCAAATCCCACATCTGGCAACGCCATCGCGGCCTGCTCGTCGCCGCCGTGGTGCTCGCCGTGCTCCTCATCACGGTGCTCTCCGACCTGCCCGTCAGCACCTCACGGGCGGACGACATCAGCGAGGAGCGCAGCGTGATGACCGAGGTGAACACTGACCTGGCGGGATGCGCTCTGGCCATCCACCAGGCGATCGGGATCTGGGACCTGCAGTCCGCCCACAAGCTCACCACCGCCGAGCGTGCCCCGACGCCGGGCCTCTTGAGCGACGATCAGACCGCCTGCTCCTTCACCAATGAGGACATCTTCGACCTGACGGGCATTCAGGTCCCGGGAACGCCTGCGGGCAAGCAGCTGGGTCAGATGGTGGCGACCGCCACGTTGTGGACCACTTCGGACGCCCTGAGGGCCATCGAGGACGTCCAGACGCTGATGAGCGACCCGACCAACGCGGCAACGGAACGCAACCTGGCCAAGGAGGAACGGCAAATGGCCGCCGATCGTCGGACGGCACTTTCACAGGAGGCTGCGGCGGACCAGGACCTCGGCGACGCACTTGGCGACCGTCGACTTGCCCTCTGTGCGAATCGAGGCTTCGGGTTGAGCTATGGGAGCTGAGCCCCTCCGCCCATCCGGCCCTTCAGTGGCGCCGTTCCTCGACGCCGTTCATCCCGCGTGAGGGCCTGGAGCTCCGTATCGGGGTCTTCGGTCTTGAGCCACTGGAGGGCGTTCCAGAAGACCAGGGGGGCGAAGGCCAGGGTCGCCGCGAGCCAGAGCACGGCCGAGGCAATCTGCTGGTCGGCGGCCGAACTCAGCCCACCCATGACGTGGTGAAAGTTCCGGTAGAAGCCATGGGAGGAGAGACCGGACACGTAGGCCATGATCCAGAACACCCACATGGCGAGGACGGCCAGGACGGCGCGCCGTAAATGGCCAGAGCGTGGGACCAGCGGTGGCGAC
The DNA here is from genome assembly GCA_963726545.1 of uncultured Acidimicrobiaceae bacterium. GTDB lineage: Bacteria > Actinomycetota > Acidimicrobiia > Acidimicrobiales > RAAP-2 > Bog-473. The sequence goes on from CAVSCV010000009.1 coordinate 369,578, forward strand.
GCCACCAGCTCCAGCCACAGCCCCAGGCCGAAGAGCAGCAGGCACACGGCCTCCAATGGGGCCAACCAACCGTGACGGGCGGATGCGACCACCGCCGCTGGGGTGTGCCAGGCGATCGCCGCCACGAGGTCGCAGGCAACGAACCCCAGCGAGCGTCCCAGCTCCCGTCGGTGACACCTCCGATCGGCCACCCGGTCGGCGAGCGTGCATAGGAAGCTCCCCGCCGGACGTAAGCGGCACCAGGGCGCCCCGAGTGCCACCAGAGCGGGAATGGCGACGGCAAAAAGGGAAAACTGCAATGCCTGGGCGTACTCGGTGCGACGGGCTGCGGTCGCCAGAGGGGGCACCAACGCAACCGCCAGCGCGGCGAGCGCGGCCAGCAAGGCACCAGCCGCGCCACGCTGCGACCGGTTCGCGGGGCCGCGCGGCGGCAGCCCCAGCGCTCACCGGGAAGGGCGGCGCTGGAAGAAGCCCCAGAGCAACACGGCGCAGAGGACCCCGAGGGGTATCGCGAAGGTCAGTGCCTGGGTGCCGGCGATGTCGGAGATCACGTGCTCATCCTTCCCGGCTCAGATGACATAAAAGAGTACCCAAAAGAATGTAGCGATGATGGCCATGAAGCCCCAGAAATAGGTGCACCCGTTGAGGTTGGCCCGAAACAGCCGGGCCACCGGTAGCGTCGAGTTCGGTGCGCCGCCGTCCTGTGACATCGCGCGGCGCAAACGTATCTCCCTGGCCAGGATCGTCTCGAGCCAGTAGGTCCCCGCCAGCAGGACGGCGATGTTCATGGCCGCCCAGCCGATGAAGCAGGAGGCGTAGCCGCTCGATCCCGGGAAGAAGGGAAGCTCGGTCAGCTGCCAGATCTGGAGGCCGATGGCGAGCAGCCCGCCAAGGACCGCCGTCCAGCCAGCCACCTGCCAGTCGAGCGTCTCGTTGTTGCGGAAGCGCCGCTCTCCGAACTGAACCAAGAGCGCACCGGCGACGGTGATGGCGAAGATCGCAGCGCCGATCCCGGTCGGAGCCGTGATCCCGCCGGGCCGCCAGAGTTCCTCGTCGTTGGCCGAGCGAAGGTAGAAGTATGCGAAGGCCAGTGCGGCGAAAGCAAAAACCCAGATCCCGATCAGGAGCCGCCCGCCCGTCCACAACGCTCCTTCTTGGGCCCGCAGCTCGAAGGCGATCTCCTCGGGTGTCTCGCTCAGTTGGGGGAAGGTTTCGAACTGCTGGTTGTCGATTGAGTTCTGCGTCATGTCTTCTTGCCTCACAGTATGGGCGGACGGGGATCACCGTCGCCCTCCACGCCGGTACCCAGCTCGTCCTGGCCGACCGATCCGGCCGGCGCACCCACGACCGACATGGCTCTCCCGAGGTCGGCCACGGGAGCTGCGTCCGGCTCTCCGTAGTGGTAGGGGTCGTTGAGGACGATTGGGATGTGTTCGAAGTTGTACCAGGGCACCGGCGTGGGCGTCTGCCATTCCAACCCGAGGGAGTTCCACGGGTTGTCGGGTGCTGCGTGGGGCGTCAGGTAAATCGACCAGATGAAGTTGATGATGAAGAAGATGAAGGACGCGCCGAGGAGGTACGCGCTGATACTCGAGATGTCGTTCAGCGTCTGTAGGTTCGACGCGTACTCGAAGACGCGACGGGGTTGGCCGAGCAAGCCTACGAGGAAGAGCGGGAAGAATGTCCCGTTGAAGAAGATGAAGAACGTCCAGAAATGCCATTTGCCGAGCTTGCGGTTCATGGTCTTCCCCGTGATCTTGGGGAACCAGAAGTAGAAGCCGGCAAACAGAGCGAAGATCAGCCCGCCCATGATCGTGTAGTGGAAGTGCGCCAGTACGAAGAAGCTTCCGTGCACCGTCACGTTGACGGGTACATCCGAAAGGAACACGCCCGTTACTCCGCCGATGAGGAAGTTGAACAGCATGCCGAGACAGAAGAGCATCGGAGTGTCGAAGCGGATCTTCGCTTTCCAGAGGGTTCCCAGGGTGACCAGGTACAGGAAGCCGGTGGGGATGGAGATGAGCTCCGTCGTCAGCATGAACAGTGGGCGCATGTCCGGGTTGATGCCGCTCTGGAAGAGGTGGTGCTGCCAGACGAAGAAGGAGAGTAGGGCGACTCCGAGCATTCCGGCGGCGGCAACCCGATAGGCGAACAGCGGTTTGCGGGTGAAGACCGGCAGGATCTCCATCACGATGCCGAAACCCGGCAGGGCCATGATGTACACCTCGGGGTGGCCGAAGAACCAGAAGAGGTTCTGCCACAGGAAGTTGCTTCCCCCGTGCTCGTTGACGAAGAACGCGGTCTGCGCCGTGCGGTCGAGGACGCCGAAGAGGCCCGCCACCACGAGCGTCGGCGTGGCCAGGGTGAGGAGCGCGGTGGTGGCCAGGACGGCCCATACGAAGATCGGAACCCGTCCCCAGGTCATGCCAGGAGCCCGGTAATTGATAATGGTGGCGGCCAAATTGAACCCGGCCAGGATCATGCCGATGCCGATGACGGCAAAGCCCACCAGATACGCGTCCATGCCGCCCGGCGCCTGGGTCTGCAGCGGGGCGTAGCCGGTCCAGCCGGTCGGGAAGCCGCCGAAGAACAGGGCGCTGACGATGACCAGGTACCCGGCTATGAAGATCCAGAACGAGAACGCCTCGACCCGCGGATAGGCCATGCGCCTCGAACCGATCATCAACGGGATCAGCCAGTTCCCCAGGGGTCCGACGACCGCCGAGGAGGCCATCATCATCATGATCGTGCCGTGCTCGCCGACAATCGCGATGTAGGTGCCGGGCCCGAAGACGTGGTTGGTCGGGCTGAGGAGTTCGGTCCGGATGAGCATTGCCAGCAGACCGCCCGTGAACAGGAACAGCAACACGCCGACCGCATACTGCCAACCCACCACCTTGTGGTCGTCGGTCATGCGGAAATAGCGGACCCAACTCTTGACTGGCGGAGTCGGTGAGAGCTCGTAGCCGAGGATCTTGGCCAACGGGTAGTTCAACCCCCCGATGCCCGCCATCCAACCCGTCACACCCAAAGTCAAGCCAAGGACGATGGCGACGTCATTCTGGGCGGTCGCGACCTGGCCGTAGCCGCTGGCCATGACGTTTCCGAGCCAGTGGCCGATGAGGTAGCCGACGACAGCACCAACGGCGGCCCACCCGATGTGTGGGCGCAACCAGAGGGAGCGGCGCCAGGCCGGGATGTCCCGCTGGAGGGGCCCGAGGTCCTCCTCACCCGGGTAGACGTCTCCGCTCTGCGACGTGGAGATCGCCACGTCACCCACCTCCCTTTGGCTGGCGCGCTCCGTACGTTTCCACCTTGGAGTACGGGTCGACGTTGTCCGGGTAGTAGCCGCCGTCAGCTCCATTGGCGTCGGGCGTGTACGTAAGTGCGTACGGCGGCAGCAGTTTCGTGTTTTTGTGCAGCCTGATTGCTGTCAGCTTCGCCCAGCTCTCGAATTGCGTGGGGGTGACCACCTCACCCGAGTTGTACATGGCACCGTGCCAGATGCCGCACAGTTCGGCGCAGCGCACCTCGAAAGACCCGAGCTGCTGGGTGGTGGCGAAGGCGACATTGTTGTAGTCGGGGTTGGCATCGGCTTTGACCCCGAGCTGGTAGGCCCAGAAGCTGTGGATCACATCGAGCGACGTGACGTTGAACTGGATTGTCGTGTCGTCGGGGATGACCAGCTCGTCCGTCTCGAAGCCACCGAAAGTCGGGTAACGGTACGTGAACTTCCACTGCTGGCCGATGACCTGAATGGGCAGGACAGTCTTGGACGCCGGCGTCCAGATCGGGCTGGAGCCCTGGCCTCCGCCGGCCCCACCGGGCTGGACGAGCTGGTAGGTGCCGAACCCGAATAGGAAGAGGACGATGACGGTGGTGACAAGGATCCATCCGAGCTGAATCCCATAATGCCCGGAGGCCGCGGCACCGCCGACCGGTTCCGGCCCGCCCCGCGACGCCCTCCACATCACGATGGCGTAGATCATGTAGATCCAGACGGCCAGGAGCACCGGCAGGGCGATGACGAACAAGATGTTGAAATCGAACTGTGCTCCCTGCGCCGCGTCGGTCATCGTCCCGGGAGGGATGTGCGGTCCAGCCAGGAAATAGAACAGCGGGTCCAGGACGGCCGAAAGCACCACCCAGATGGCGATCAGCCGCCACCAGTGACGGGAGCCGTCGCTCGGCGGCACGGCGTCCGGTCCGGGGACGGCGGGCGCGGCCGGATCGGCTGCCTCCGCGTCGCTCATGCCACCACTTTCATGAAGCCGCCCATATAGCCCAACGTCGACATTGGGCCGCCGTTGCCGAAGAGGTACCCACCACCGCAGGGGACGAAGCATTGCCAGCGGTAGCTACCGGGGCCGGGACTGGTGAAAGAGAACTTGACAACTTTGTAGGGCGACTTCCTGGTGCAGGGAGCAGCGGCGCAGAGGTTGGCATTCCCGTTGTTGGCGTAGAGGGGCACGTTGAGGCCTATGGAGGGCATGGAGAAGGTATGGCCGACCCCGTTCCCTACGTTGGCGTTGATGACCCGGAACGGCTTGCCGTTGAGGGTGGCCAGGTTCCCGTACGTTCCACTCACCTGGCCCAGCTGCTGGTTGCGCAAGGGACTCCCGGAGTCGTACTGATAGATCGTCACGTTGACCCGTACGTGCTGGGGCAACTGGAAGAGGGTGGTGTGCACCCACTGCCCGTCAGACGAACGCACCAGGTACGACACCCAGGGCGCATGATTTCCCGAGCCGTAGCTGCCAACCGTCTGCATGGTCACATTGACCTGTCCCGAGCTGTCGGCCGTGAAATCGACGGTGGGCGGCGAGCCGAGGAGGTTGACGATGAGGACGACCGCCGCCACGGCCGCGAGAGCGAAGAGGACGGCCGTCACGGCCACCTTCCACGCCATGCTCATTGCCAACCCCCGATCCGACCGCCCCGAACCACCCTCAGGCGACCTTCAGGAATGACGTTACGTTTTGGGTGCAACGGCGTCAATCCTTTTCGCAGAAGCATGATCGGACTCGGCCAGGCAGCCCGAAGGCCGATGAGTACATCCGCCTCAGCGGGGGTTGCGTCTCAGGGCCGGGGTCCCCGTTCGGCCGCCGAGGACCGGAAGGTCTCGAGGGTTGAAACCGGGTCACGGTGAAACAGCCGGTCGACGCCCAGTGAAAAGCCGCCTTCCGAGTCGATGGCCCGGCGGATGGTCACGGCCAAGGCGGGTACGGCCCAGAAGTCCCCGCAGATCCAGAGGATGGCCGCACCGATCTGCTGATCTGCATACGGCGAGAGGCTCACCCCGGGAACGTGGGCGTAGACCGTGTACCAGCTGGCCGCCGAGAACAGCGAGAGCGACATCGCAAGGACGAACATCACGACGTTGGTGGAGATGATCGCTCCGACCTGCCACAGAGGCGACGCCTTAAGACGGAACGGGTGGGAGGGGATGATCTGCAGCCAGAAGAGGACGCCCGTGACGAAGAAACTCGTATGCATCAGACCGACGTGGATCAGTTGGTTCTCCTCGGCCGCGTCGAAGAGGGTCGGGATATGCCAGAGCACCATCACGGCGTTGAACGAGACCAGGGCTGTCCACGGATTGACGAGGAATCGGCCGACGGTCCGCAGGCTCTTCGACCAAGGCCGGAGAAGGAGACCCCGCAGCAGCCGACGCCGTAGCGCCACCGGCAGCCCATGCAACAGCGGAATCCAAGGGGCACCTGCCACGATCAGGATCGGCGCGAAGAACGCAATCACGATGTGTTCGATCATGTGTACGAAGAAGTAGTCGCTGGCCCAGTAGTCGATGGGTGACATCACAGCGAGCAGGAGCAGGCCCAGCCCGCTGTAGAACAGGAAAGATTTGCGCCTTCGCACACGGGTGTGTTGCCGCGAGGACCGGTGCGCCAGATTGGCCAGGCCGTACTCGTGAAGGACGACGATCAGGGCGACGCCGACGGCGAAAGGGTCAAAGGTCCAGTTCTCCACCAGATAGCTCATAGAGCAGTCCCCTTGTGCCCGGGATGGGCGACACCGTAGCGCGAGCGGTCAGCCAGACGAGTCGTAGGCGATGGCAACCCGACTCGACTGCACTCGCACCCACCCCGTCCCCGACTGGGTGAGCGCGTACACCCCAAGAGCGCCGCCCCGCACGGTGAATGCGTCGATGGTCTCGGCACCGATTGTCGTCGACCTCGTGGGAATCGAGATCGCGGTCGTTCCGACAGGAGGTGCCGGCAGCCGTCGCCAGGCGCCGTTCGGATCGATGGTGTAGGCGGACACGGCGGCGTCTGAGTCGACCACCATGGCAAGCGTGCCATCGTCCCCGACCGCAGTGGCCCGGATCAGCGCCCGTGGCGGGAGCGACAGTGAGTGCGAAAACGTCCAGATGCCATCCGGCCCCTGCCAGGCGCCGACGAAGACGGGGTGGTCACGACCGGTTCGCACAAGAGCGGTCGCCGTTGGACCGGTGGCCTGCAGCCGCAGGACCTCGGTGGCGGATTTCCAGGCTGTGCCCGACGCCTTGCCGTCCGCGCTCCAGGTCCCGTCCGTCTCGGTGAAGATGCCGATGCCCGCACGGTCGCACCCGGTTGCCACCAATGGCGCGCCACTCGGTAGAACTGCCACCGCTCCGATGGATGCCACACCGCACTGCGGGAACAGGCGGGCCAGACGAGAGACGGTCACGAGGGAGGACCAGTGCGACAGACCCGCCGGCGCGGCAAGAACCTTGTCTCCCACGACTGCGGCCACCGCGTTGCCAGCGGGCCCCGAGGCCAGCGCGTCGGGATCGGCTGCCAGTGCAACAGGCAGGAGTTGAGGGTTCCAGGTACGACCCCCGCTGCTGCTGACGGCCAGTGGAGAGAACCGGAGCAGTTGGCTGGGTAGAAACCCAATCACGACCGAGCCCGCAGTCGCTCCGGTTACCAGGCCTCCGTTGTCCGCGACGCCTCGGGGGGTGACCACCGACCAGTGCGATGTTCCAGGTACCGCGCGTAGTACCTGCCAGAACGTGTTCGCCTGGTCCGACAACTCACCCATCGGCAGCACCACCCAGGAGCCGTCCGTCGTCGCGACGCCGCTCGAAAGCGGCGATGCACCGACGGCCGCGGCGCCCGCGCTCGCCGTGTACCCGACCGAGACCGCTGCCATCGCGCCGAGCGCGACCGCCATAGAGCGCCTCAACCGGTCAAAACCCTCGGCACGGAGGACTTCATGAGGGCAGGACGGCCTGAATCCGGTTCATGAGGAGGGATGAGAACGACGAGGCGAAGCTCTGGGTCGGACCCGGGTCGTCAATAAGGGCCGCTCGTTCGCGACCGCGCCCGTCGATCACGAACGCCAGGTCGCTGTGAGCCACCATGGCGCCGTTGGCCACCGTGTCGACCAGGACCCCATAGGAATCCCAGACGTGCTCGAGCTCGTGCAGCGATCCAGTCAGGTAGTACCAGTTGGAGACACCGGCAAGGCCCTCCTGGTTGTCGAACTGCTGGGTGAAGGACCTTGATCGGTAGATCGGGTTGGCCACGACTGCCACGAAGTCCACTCCCCTGCCCTGGCCGGCGAGGCGCTCGTCAGTACGGAGGAATTCCTGGGCGATGAGAGGGCAGTCCGACGTGCAGACCGGGTCGAGGAAGGTCAACGCCAGGACATGTCCCCGCAGGCTGTCCAGGCTGACCGTACGCCCGTGCTGGTCGGTCAGGCTGAAGGGCGGCGCCGGAGTGTCCAGCGCGTTCGGGGTGCCGTCGAGGGCCTCCGTCAGTATCGGGTCGGCGTTCCGGTTCACCGCAGCCACCGCCATCGGCGCGGTGCCCACGAGCACGATTCCGATGGCGGCGAGAGCGGCGAGGCAGCGGCCCAGGTACGCGGGCGAAATCCGGTCCCACCAATGGGTCTCCACGATGACCGCGGCATCGCCGGCCACCGGCAGCGCGTCGGCTGCCGGGGCCGCCGTCGCCGCCGGAAGCCGGAAGGCGGCCACGTAGCCTCCGACGAACAGGAGGAGGATCGGCAGCATCGAATTGGGATCTGTGCCGGTACCCCCGAAGACACCCAGGTCTTGGACGAGCACCCAGTCGGCCACGCAGAGCACCGCGAGACCCATCAATCCGCCCAAGACGAGGCGCCGACGCAGGCTGAGGAAGAAAGCACCAATGACCGCCAGGGAGATCACCACGAAGAGGTTCACCGCCCAGCCGTGGGCCGTGTCGAATGCGGCGAATGAACGCAGCGTTGCCGCCAGCACTCGTGGCTGAGGCGTCTGCGCCATGGTCTGGACCATGGCCGACAGCGCGCCCCCGCGTCCCTGCCAGTAGCCGCGTCCGGGCCAGGCCTGAAGGATGGCCATTCCGAACAGGAAGCCGCCGCCGAGCCTCAGTAGGACCCGGCCGAGGCGAGGCGTCTCGAAGACGCGTTCGGGTAGGGCGACGAGGCCGCCGCCGATGCAATAGAACAGCACCGCGCCGGGGGCCCCGAAGAGCAGTGTGAGTCCCGGGGCGAAGATGCCGCCGAAGGCCTCGCCGAAGCTCCAGACGGTCAGCCCCCACCCGAGACTGACGACGCCCGCGAGACGTGACCAGCGTCCGCGAGGCGCAACCAGAAGCCAGACACCGATCCCTACCTGGATCCACACCGTTGCTGCCGCCGCCTCGACGGGATGGTCGGTCCAGACGGTGACGCCAATGTTGACCAAGTGCTGCACCCACTGCGGCGAGCCGGCGGCCGACGGTTGGATCACGTTCGAGGGAAGGCCGAGGGGCATGGACGACTGCAACTGGAGCAGGCCGTCGAGAATCCAGAGGCAGCCGAAGCCGATTCGGACGATCCGCCGTGCTGCGGGCTCCGCGACGGCCGTCGTCGGCGCCGCAGGGGAGGATGCCTGTCCCACCCCGCGCACGCGCCGGTACTGGATCGTCCTGATGACGTTGAAGGCGATGGCGCACAGCGTCCCGATCAGAAAGACCAGCAGCAACTGGTGCAAGAGCGAGGTATGGAACGCCGAAACGATGACTGAGTTCCCGGACTGAAGTGTCCGGTTCATCCCCGGCACCGATTATGCGCCGATCTCGACCGCCGGTGCGGGCACGCGTCCGTCCATCAGCGGGCCACACTATCGGCGAGGGAGGGGACGGACGATGCGCCCAAAGCGGACCTGGAGGAGCGCCGATCGAGAGTCGGCCGCACCGAGCAGCGGTTTGCTGACGGGACATCCGGTCTCTCGCTGGAGAGCTGGCAACCCATTCCCGCGGCCGGCTGGCCGCCGAAGATCCCGCGCCGACCCCGTGAATCGGGACTTGGAGGGCCTTGCTCAGTAGGCCTCGGTGGGGAGGAGTTCAGCTTCGGCCGGAGCTGCATCGGGTGCGTCAGCCACCTGCTGTCCCGGATGCACGTTGATGAGCACCCCGCCGAGGACCGCGGCCAGGATGAAGATCCCCGCCACCCAGGCGCTGGCCGTGGCATACCCGTGCACCGTTGCCTTGGCCACCAGGTCGTGACTGCGTGCATGAGTGGCCAGGTAGGTCGTCGTGGCGGCGGCGGCGATCGTGTTGAGGAGGGCCGTCCCGATGGACGCCCCGATCTGCTGCGACGTATTGGTCATGGCCGAGGTCACGCCGACATCCTTGGGCTCTGCGTTCTGGGTAGCCGTGCTGATGCAGGGCACGATGGCCAGCCCCAACCCGAGCCCGAGGAGGAGCTCGCTCGGGAGGACGTGGGTCACGTAGGCGGCGTCGGGCGTGAGGGTCGTGAAGAGCGCGGCGCCGATGGCCGCCAGCAGAAGACCGGGCACGACCAGCCAGCGGGTCGGGACGCGCGGCAACAGGCGACTGGCAATCTGCGTCGCCGCCAACGCGTTGAGCGCCAAGAGGGGGAGGAAAGCAACGCCCGTCAAGAGGGGTGAGTAATGCTTGACCGTCTGCAGCAGGTAGGTGAGGAACAGGAAAGTGCCGAACATGCCCGTCACGGCCAGCAGGATGGTCAGGTACGACCCGGCGCGATTCCGGTTGCGCAGGACGCGGAGCGGGAGGAGCGGGTTGGGACCCTTGCTCTGCCAGACGATGAACGCGGTCAGTAGGAGGCCCGAGAGGATCAGGGCGACGATCACGTGGGTGGAATCCCATCCGCTCGTGCCCGCCTCTCCCAGCCCGTAGACCAGCGAGACCAGGCCACCGCAGCCGAGGATCACCCCGAGCACGTCGAGCCGCACGCCGCGAACCCGCTCGCGTTCGGGGATCAGGGTGAAGGCGCCGAAGAGGACGAGCGCCGCAATGGGCAGGTTGACGTAGAGGCACCAGCGCCAGTCGACGTACTCCGTCAGGAAGCCTCCGAGGATCAGCCCGAACGCCGAGCCGGCAATGGCGATGGTGGCGTAAATCCCGAAGGCCCGGCCCCGCTCCCGAGGCTCGTTGAAGGTCGAGGTCAGGATCGAGAGCACCGACGGGGCCAGCAAGGCGCCAAAGAGTCCCTGCAGCCCGCGGGCACCGATCAACATCAAGGTCGTCTGAGCGGCACCACCCAGAGCCGACGCCAGTGCGAAACCGAGGACCCCGGCCATCAGCGTTCGTTTTGGACCGAACATGTCGCTGATGCGTCCACCGAGGAGGAGGAACCCGCCGAACGCCAGGGTGTACGCCGTGACCACCCACTGCCGGTCGGTGTTCGAAAAGCCCAGAGCGTGCTGGGCCGACGGCAGGGCGATGATCATGATCGTCGAATCGAGCACCACCATCAGCTGGGCGCCCGCAATGACGATCAGGATCCACCAGTGAGCCCGGCTGGTCCCGCCGGATGCGGTGGCCTCGGTGGAGTTCTGCAGTGTGGTCACGAGTCCACGCCGCGGCACTTGGCCAACGATCCGAGTGCGCTTGGAGACGGCCCGGTCGACCTGGGCCTGGCTGAGCGGTACGGTGCGGCAGGACGCCCTCCGCCGGTCGCATGCCGGCGATCAGGAGATCGAGATGCCGCCTCCACGCCTCGGGGGCATTGGCGCGGGTGGTCTCGAGCACGCCGCGCATCGACCACATCACGAGTGAGAGATCGGTGCTCACCAGATCCATGCGGACCCGGCCGTGCGCCTGCGCGTCGGAGAGGAGCCCGTCGATCAGGACTCGCGCCGGCTTGATGAGGTGATGGTCGGTGTTCCAGAGCTTGGGGAGGCAGCCCAAATGCTCCGCTTGATACGAGCACGACGCTTCCAAGAAGTGCTCGAGCCCCGTGCCGTCCGGCCACTCCGCCGCTTCGCGGGCCATGGCGATCGTGGCCTCCAGCACCTCGCAGACCAGCGCCTCGATGAGGGCATCCTTCGAGGCGAATCGTCGATAGAGCGTGCCCATCCCGACGCCCGCCACCCGCGCCACGTCAGCCACGCTGGCTTCCAACCCCTTCTCCTCGAAGACCTGGCCGGCCGCCACCAGCAGGCGCTCCCGGTTCTTCCGCGGCGTCGCTCCGGATTGGTCGGCCGACCGCTGTCGCGCTCGGCCTCGCTCCGCGCGGCCGCCGGGCTCTTATCCGGAGAATTCACTCCGGTTACGGTAGGCGAAGCGGAGCGATCAGTCCACTTCGCTCCGGCTGGAGCGAACTGGCGGGCGTCAGGGTGTGGACACCGCCGCCTTGGGACAGGATCGGGAGACACCAACCAAGGGGGTCGATGTGGATCTGATGCTGGCCGACAAAGTGGCCGTGGTGACGGGAGCCAGCAAAGGCATCGGTCTCGCCGTGACAAAGGCACTGGTGCAGGAAGGGGCCCGGGTGGTCGCCGGCGCGCGGACGACGGAGGGCCTCTCCGGCATCTCGGGCGTGACGGCCGTCGCTCTCGACCTCACGGATCCGGCGGCACCAGCCGAGCTGGTCAATCGTGCACTGGACGATCACGGGCACATCGACGTGCTCGTGAACAATGTCGGTGCCACCCGAATCCGGCTCGACGGCTTCCTTGCCATCGCCAGACGAAGAATTCGAGTGGGCGCTGCAGATGAATTTCTTCACGACGCTCCGAGCCTGCCGGGCCGCGCTCGCCGCCATGCTCACCCACGGTAGCGGCGCCATCGTCAACGTCGCCTCAGTCAACGCGTTCTACCAACCCGACGGCGCCACGGTGGACTACGGCGCAGCCAAGGCCGCCGTCGCAAACCTGACGAAATCCCTGGCCCAGGAGTTCGGGCCGAAGAGGCATCCATGTCAACGCCGTCTCGCCAGGGCCAGTGAGCACGGATTTGTGGCTCGGCGAGCATGGCGTGGCGCAGACGGTCGCGGCGAAGACCGGCGTCGACGCCGACACAGCCCGGCAACAGATTGTCGCCGGTATGGGCGGACTTAGCGACGGGACGCTTCAGTACTCCGGAGGAAGTAGCGACGCTCGTTGTGCTCCTCGCTTCCGAGCGCACCTCCAACGTGACCGGAGCCAACTACGTCATCGACGGCGGATTGATCAAGACCACGTAAGTCCAACACGGATTCACATGTGTCAGGCGAGCGCGGTTCAGGCGGTCCGGCTCTCGTGCGATCCACGTTGCCGCTTCCTCTCCATTGGACGATCCGGCGGACGAGTTCCGCAATCAGACTGACACCCACCGCAAGACCAAGAGCCAGAATCAGACCCAGCCACGGTCGGCTTGCAAATGCGGTTCCTCCGACCCGGCCCACGGCGAAGGCGTAGGTCGCCCAGATCACCCCGGACAAGACCGTGACCGGGAAGAACCGGCGCCATGGGTAACCAACCGCGCCACACGTGAAGGTCACCACCGTGCGCCCACCCGGAATGAACCGGCAGACGACGATCAGGCCAGCGCCAAAATGCTCGAGGGTCCTCTGGGCCCAGGCTCGACGCCTGGACCCCCGTTCACTTGCGAACATCCGTCGGTCGACCCACGGACCGAAGTGCCGTCCGATCAGATAGCAGAGATTGTCACCGAGACAGGCACCGCCCGCAGCAAGGATCACCAGGAGGATGAGGCGCGGGTCGAGACTTCCCGCCGTTGCGACGCCGAGAGCAACGATCACGGTCTCGCTCGGAAGAACGGGGAGCACCGCGTCGAGCGCCGGAAACAGAACAGCGACGAGATAGGACCATATGGAATCAGGTTGGAGGTCGAAGAGATGATTCACGACCTCACCCCAGACGTCTCCGCCGATCTGACGGACGGCACGTCGTCGTTCCGGGGGTTACGCCAAAGGCTGACGGCAATCGCAGCACCGATGACGACGACGATCACACCGACGCTTGCAAGAATCGGAACCGAGATGAACGGTTCGAGCAGCATCTTGCTGCCGATCAGTATGAGCGAGCGCGGCAAGACCGACATTGATGTACGTGAACCGATCCATTGCACCCACCAGGACGAAATACAGGGACCTCAAACCGAGCACGGCGAATGCATTCGCGGTGAAGATCACGAAGACTTGGCTCGTGATCCCAAAGGCCGCGGGGATCGAATCCATCGCAAAGACGAGGTCCGTGACCTCGATTGCCAGGAGCGCGATCAACAATGGCGTCGCCATCAGAACCCCGTTCACCCGGGCCACGAAGCTCTGTCCGTGATAGGTCGGCGTCACCGGGAAATGGCTGCGAAGGAACCCGAATCGCGATATTTCGGTCCGTATCGATGAGCTCTCCCCCACGCGCCAGCCGCGTTCCCGACATGATCAGGATCGCCCCAAGGATGTAGAGCACCCAATCGAAGTGCTCGATCAGTGACGCGCCGGCGGCGATCAAGGCACCACGAAAGATGAGCGCACCAAACACGCCGTAGAACAGGACCCGCCGCTGATACGCAACCGGGACGGCGAAGGCTCGGAAGAGGAGAGCGAAGACGAAGATATTGTCGATGCTCAACGACTTCTCGGTCAGATAGACGCCGAAATACTCCCCCGCGCCTTCCCATCCTCCCAGGACACCAAGCACCACCCCAAAGGCGACGCTCACAGCAATCCAACCGCCGCTGACCAGGAGTGCCTTCCGGAGGGTAGGTGCGCCCTCTCCTCGGTGCACCGCAAAATCCAATGCGAGCAGAACCAGAATGAGCGCGCTGACGGCCAGCCAGCACCACAAAGGAGTCGTCATAGTGAGGACCGTCAGCCCGAGAAAGCCTGGTCGTGGACCTCTTCGCTTGGCCCTGGCACCGTGGCAGCTGGACGAGGAGATCGACCGGCCGAGACTCCGAAGGGCCTCTCGTCCCGATCAAGTGTTGATCTGGACGACGACGAGAGAGGGCAAAGCGATGTCGCCGGATGGCACGCGAACATCGGGTCCACCCAGACGCGCCTTCCGATCATCGAAACCACTCCTCCTTGTCAACGCCAGATTCGACCTGTGGCGGGACTGCGTCCCGCACGACACCACACACATGACCAGCCCGCGGTGAAGCGGACATGTGCGTGATGTGGAGACGATGTGAACATCGCAGCCGGTGCTCCCAAACGCCCTGACACTCCCGCGCCGGGTCTCCATCGGAACTCCATACGAACGGCATGCCCAGCTCACATGAGCGCTGTCTGATGGCACTTCAACCAGAAACACGAAGGAGTGGACCATGGCCATCCATCAATGCCCTCTTTGCGAGCTCCGGTTCGTCTCAAGCTCGGAGGTTGAATGGCACCTGATCGAAGATCACGGGAGCAGGCGGGTCGGCCCCCGTCCGACTGCGTCCACAACGACATCCGCGCACGGCCCACCACGCACTCGTGGGTCCTGATCAGGGGCTGTCTCGCTCTCGAGTGAGGCGGGCGGCAATCGAGAACACCGTGCGCACGACCGTCTTGCTGGGTGCGATCGTCGGCACGATCGTTGTCGGTAGCGGCGCCGTATGGGGTCGAAAAGGGCTTCTCATGGGATTCGGCATTGGCGTCACGGTCGCAGCAGGCCTTTGGTGTCTTTCCGCTCGACTCGTCCTGCGGGCCGCCTGTGCCCACGTCGTGACAGAAGGCGACTCGGCACTTCACGCCGAGCTGGGCCGACTCTCCCAACGAGCTGGGATTCCCCCTCCCAGGCTGTACCTCGTACCGATCCCCCAACCGAACGCGTGCGCAGTTGGACGGTCTTCCCGCCACGCGACGATCGTCGTCACCGAGGGTCTCATCTCTCTTCTCGAGCCGGCCGAGGTCCATGCCGTACTCGCCCATGAGCTGGGTCATGTGTGCCGTCGCGACATTCTTGCGACCTCGATCGCGGGAGCGATGGCCAGCTACATCCTCGTCCTCGTCGAGCTGATGAAGCCTTCGGTCGGAGCCGAACGACGACACCAAAATGTCAGTCCCGGGATCGTCATGGCTTCGGTGCTGTCCCTGACGGGACGTCTACTCCGTTTCGCCATTTCGGATGATCGAGAGAGCGCAGCTGATCGCTTCGGAGCAGGACTTACGGGCGATCCCGAGACCTTGGCCGTGGCCTTGAATCGAATGGATGGATACGCACAGGTCGTGCCGATGGAAATGACGCTTGCCCAGTCCTCGGCCTGGACCGTGAATCCGCTCGGAGGCAGGCTGACCAGCGCCTGGATTTTCTCTTCTCATTCTCCGCCTACTGACCGACTTCATCCGCCTTTGACCTCGAATCGAAAGAGGGCGGCGACATGATCAGCGCTCCGAGGTGGAGAATGTTCGCATGGAGCTGTTGTCATGACGACCACCGTGCTCATCGTCGAGGACGAAACCAAACTTCGGGACCTCCTTCGCTCGTACTTCGAGCGCGAAGGCATGGCGGTGCTCTCCACTGCATCGGGTAGTGACGCAATCGACCTCGCACGTAAAGGCCAACCTGATCTCGTCATTCTTGACCTCGGACTCCCGGACGTCCCTGGGGAGGAAGTCGCCGCGGAACTCAGGTCCTTTGTGGACATTCCGATTCTCATGCTGACGGCAAAGGCGTCGGAGAGCGACCGAATCCACGGGCTTGAACTCGGCGCAGACGACTACATGACCAAACCATTCAGCCCACGGGAGCTGGTGCTACGAGCCCAGGCGATCCTGCGCAGAGGGCGAGAACCTTTCCGACAAGGCGATCGCTTCTCGTTCGGTGCAGGCCGACTCGTCATCGACGAGGCCAGACGAGAAGTCTTCGTCGACGGGACCCTCGTGGATCTGACGCCCACGGAGTGGGGACTTCTCCTGGCCGTGGCCACGACGCCAGGGCGCGTGTACTCCCGCTTCGAGCTCATCAACCGAACCCGTGGCTATGAGTTCGAGGGCTATGAGCGCACGGTCGATTCACACGTGAAAAACCTTCGGAAAAAGATCGAACTCGATCCGGGGTCCCCCCAGGTCATCGAGACCGTTCTGGGTGCGGGCTACCGGCTCGGCCTCGCGCGGGATGAGTGAACTCGGAAGGAGCGATATTCCCGAAAGAGCAGTCGAGACTGGCCCTCTCGCGCCTCTGGCGGCGGACCGTCAGAGAAGGACCCATTTCTCACCCCTTGCCCGACGCTTGGCACTCCTCATCGCCCTGGTCGCCTTGGTCGCCCTCGGTCTCCTGGCTGCGGTCACCCTGGTGTTCGCGAACAGCGACGTCACCACCCTCACGAGTCGACAGCAGATCGACCTGGGACATGCCGTGGCGAGCGCAGTAAGGGTGAGCTACGAGCAGACCCATACGTGGGAAGCCACCGACCTCTCACCAGCCTTGACCCTGGCCAGCCAGGCGGGTGTCGCCGTGCAGGTCCGCGACAAGGCGGGCGCGCTCGTGGACTCAGCCACTCCCAAGGGAATCCGTCCGAATTTGCTGGGCCCACCGCTCGTGATCCCGGTCACGGCGGACGGTGTTCCGGTCGGCTCGGTCTCGGTGCGAACGACCACCGCGGGAATCGGAGCCGCCGATAGCTCTCTTCGCCGCGCTCTCGCCACGGGCATCGGTTGGAGTGCCTTGGTCTTGGCTCTTCTTGCCATCATTGCCGGAGTCGTATTCGCTCGGCGCATCACCCGCCCCGTGATCGCCCTGACGGGAGCAGCACGGGCGATGGCGTCGGGTCAGCGGGGTGTCCGAGTGGCCGACAATCAGGCGCCGGGGGAACTGGGAGACCTCTCGAGGACCTTCAACCACATGGCAGACATGCTCGAGTCGGAAGACCATCTCCGGCGGGTTCTCGTCGCCGACGTCGCTCATGAACTGCGAACCCCGCTGGCCATTCTTCAGGCCACCACCGAGGCGATAGCTGATGGCATCGCCGAGCCGAGCCCAGCGACGTTGTCCTCACTGCACGACGAGACGCTGCGTCTGGGTCGCATCGTCGAGGACCTCGAGGTCCTCGCGTCGGCCGAAGCAGCCGTCTTGGCGCTGGACCTCACGACGGTGGATCTCGCGGGAGTTGCCGGCAAGGCGATCGAAGCCCTGAAGCCGCAGTTCGAGACCGCGGGGCTCTCCCTGACCTGCGATCTGCAGCCAGCGGTCGTTCGGGGCGACAAGAACCGATTGCACCAAGTCGTCACCAATCTCCTTACCAATTCCATCAAATTCACGCCGGCCGGAGGATCCGTCACGGTCACGGTCTCTTCGCGCGATCACCTGGCCCGGATTGCCGTCGAAGACTCAGGGAGAGGAATTTCTCAAGCCGATCTGAGCTGCGTCTTCGACCGGTTTTGGCGCGGACCGGGTGTGAGACACACCGCTGGCAGCGGCGTTGGATTGGCCGTTGTTCAAGAGCTCGTCCACGCGCACAAGGGTCAGGTCACCGCGGCGAGCGAAGAAGGTCGCGGCAGTGAGTTCATCGTG
The DNA here is from genome assembly GCA_963726545.1 of uncultured Acidimicrobiaceae bacterium. Taxonomy (GTDB): domain Bacteria; phylum Actinomycetota; class Acidimicrobiia; order Acidimicrobiales; family RAAP-2; genus Bog-473. The sequence continues at coordinate 387,273 of CAVSCV010000009.1, forward strand.
ACGATTCCCGCTGTGTAGCCGACATCTCTCTCAATCTCCACATCGCCTCCATATCGGCACGACAGGATCTGCACGACCCCGAGATTGACTGATGGTGTGACAGCGCCTCGGTACCGGGAACGAGATTGCGGTTCTGAACCGGACCGTCGCCGCTCTACCGCTGAGCCAGAGGAGTGGAGACACATGGACACCTCAATTGCCATATGCCACAACAGAGGCGAACTTATCGTAGGTGCTCGGGTCGAGGTACACACCCGATATGAGCTCGGGAGATGGGCGCCTGGTTTCACGATCGCCGAGATCGCGGCCGACGGATACCACGTCAGACGCATCTCGGACGGCTCGGTGCTCAATGAACCATTGGATCCCGACGAAGTCCGTATCGCCAGCCCAGGACCTCGTCGTCGCCAGGCGACTCCACGGTCGAAGTCGACACCGCCTGAGCCCCTCAGTCGATCAGGTCCAACCTTCAAGATCGGTGCGGACCGATGACAACGACCACCTCACCCTCGAGATGGGTCGGTGATGATGGGAAAGGTCACGTCCCGTCAGCGACAGCACAGTCTTCCGAAGCCGGACCTCATTCTCTCGATGTCTTCGCCCTCGATTCGTGTCACAGCACGTGGATCTTTGATCCTCGCCGGCTGAGGTTCCGTCGCATCCTGAAAGGAGTCGCATTCAAAGGTCGACCAGTTTTCACGCAATGGCGCCCCTACAGTCAGCTTCAGCTGGATTTCGAGGGGGAAGGCTTCACCGTCTACCTCAACCCGGCTCGAACCCGCCTGATCCGGTCCTGGCGACACACTCGGGACTGCAGCCAGTGCGGCGGTTCGGCATCGACTGTGCTGCCGCTGGAAGATGTTCTCTACTCGATCCATGGACATCGGAATCCGGTCGCTGAAAGGAGGCCACCCGAATGATGCAGTCTCCCTATGACATCGGCTTCGGGCCATGGAGTCTTTGGATCGCTGTCAACCTGGTGCAGCTCTTGATCTTGGGAATCCTGGCCTGGTCAGTCGTCACCTTCATGCGCCATCGCGGCACCGACCGCGATCGGCCACCTGGAACTCAATCCGAGGTGCGTCCGGAGGCGATGACACAGTCCAAAGACGCCTCTCGGGCGCCGAGATCAGTGCCGAGGGCGTCACGTGTCAACAAAGGTCCGTCCATACCGCGCCTTGGGGTCGGACATTAGAGAACCTACGAGAGAGTCCTACCAGGCACTGCTGGACCCATGTTGAGAAGCCGGCCGACGATTGGAGCACGAATCGGGCGTGCAAGTTGCGCGGGAGCTTCCGCCCAAGATCTGCCCGCGGCTAGTTGCTGAATCCGCCAGTGGCGTTTAGGCGCGCCGCGAGCCGCTCCAGCTCACCGGGCAAGTCATCGGGAATGTTCCCGGCCGCTGCGCGATCGTCTCCCATCGCGTCGATTGCACGCACCAACCCACTCATCGCGTTCGTGAGGTTTGAAGCTGCAGTCTTGACGTTGTCGTCTTCGGTACTCATGAACGTTGCCTCCCAATGGCATCGGCCGTCAAACCCCGAACTCTACCGCCCAACTGTGAATGGTCCATCCAAGTGAAAGCCTGCATATCCCATTCCGCGGACAACCCTATTGAATAGCTCGACGTGATGCATACACCCACCCGTTCGATTCCGTGCGCACACCGTTCTGCCGCTCCGCCGGACTCCGAGGGCTCCTCAATCTCCGTGAGGATTTGGGAGGAGCTAGAACTTCTGATCGTGAGCAACGACGAGGACTGTCCAATCCTCTAGGGCAAAGACGTCTTCGATATAGCTGGTTTCTCACTGCTCAACCGGGAAAGCAACGATCCTCCAAGAGCGTCGAACGCCTCGTCGAGAAGGTCAAGGGGGTCCGGTTCGGAAGACTCATCGGCCCACAGCGCCATGACTTCGTCCACGACAACGAGTGCGATGCCGGCGGCGAGGTGCGCGACGAGGGATGACGATTCCGACGGGAACCAGGGGACCAGAGCCTCGGCGAGCCGATCACGATTGCGGCGCTGTTCCTCGAGCCAACGCCCACGCAGTGTCGGTGTCTCACGGAGAGTCCGTTGAAAAGAGCGTGCCGCTTCAGGTGCAGAGCGCACAGAAGATAGAAGCTCGGCAAAGGCTGCCCGCAGAACCGACTCGAGGGGCTCGGCGGGACTGTGTTCTGCGACAAAACCGATCACGTCGTCCATGCTGAAACTGGCGAGGGCGGTCACGACGTCCTCTTTGCACGGAAAATAACGGAAGAACGTCCGGGGCGAGACGTCGACTGCCTCAACGATGTCCTGGATTGTCGTCGACGTGTACCCCCGCTCGGCGAAGAGCCGGGAGGCTGCTTCCGCCAACTCGCGGCGAGTCCTGTCCTTGTTCCGCGCCGTGAGGCCTCCGCTCACTTTCCCACTCCTGCGCCCCCGTGCTCGCCAGGTTCCCAAGTCGGCTGACGATCGAGCCAGCCTACCCGAATTTGTGCTCAAACGGCAGAAACTGTCACTCTGGCAGAAACCGCCATCCCGAGGAACTGCTTTCATCGCCCGGTCAGGAAGGACCCCACGTTGACGGAGACGATCACAGAGGTCGTGGCGCCCGCCCGGTTCCGTGGAAAGCCGTGGCTGACCCTCGTCGTGGTGTCCCTGGCGGTCGTCATGGTGGGTATCGACGGGTCCGTAGTCGCGGTCGCGAACCCCTACATCGGACGGGATCTCCATGCCTCGCTCTCCGATCTGCAGTGGATCACCAACGCCTACCTGCTGGTCATCGCGGTGTCCCTGATCTTTGGAGGCAAGCTCGGAGACCGATTCGGTCGACGACGCGTGTTCCTCGTGGGTGTCTGCGGCTTCACCGTCTCATCGTTGGCCATCGGGCTCGTGGGAACCATCGACGGCGTCATCGTGCTGCGCGGATTCCAAGGCGCCTTTGCCGCGCTGTTGCTCCCCAACACAATTGCCCTCATGCGGGCGGCCTACCCACCCGAAGAACTCAACCGCGCCGTCGGCATCTGGGTGAGCGCGTCCGCGACCGCAACCGCCGCTGGCCCTATCGTCGGCGGGCTGTTCGTGGAGCACGTCTCGTGGCAGAGCGTGTTTTTCATCAACATTCCCGTGGGTATCGTCACGGTTGTCATCGGCGCGCTCGTACTGAGTGAGTCCCGCGAGAGCAAGGTTGGTCCCTTCGATGTTCTCGGGTTGGCCTGCCTGGCCATCGGCCTGCTGGCAATCGTGTACGCGCTGATCAACGCCCAGGGATGGGGTTGGGGAAGCACCAGAACCCTTGGCCTCATCGCCTTCGGGCTGCTGCTGCTGGTCGCGTTCGTGATCGTCGAGCACAAGCGGCAGAACCCCCTTGTGCCGCTCTCGATCTTTGCCGATCGGTCAGTGTCGCTGAGCACGGCGATCGTTCTCCTCGATTTCTTCGCGCTCTTCGGTGTCCTCTTCTTCGTGGGCCTCTACCTGCAAAGCGTGCACGGCTACAGTCCGGTCGAGGCCGGGGTCCGCTTGCTCCCATTGACGATTGCCTTCGCCATTTCGGGCAACCTTGGAGCTCGTCTCACTGAGCGATTCGGGCCAGCGGTACCGATCACCGGAGGCCTCTTGGCCACCGCCATTGCCCTACTGTCCCTCTCGACACTGCAAGTGGACTCGAGCTACATCCATCTCTGGCCACCCTTCGTCCTGATCGGACTCGGCATCGGCTTGGTGGTGACCGCGGCGACCGACGCCATTGTGGGCAACGTCCCGGTGGACGAGGCGGGGGTTGCCGGCGGGATCCAGACGACGGCGATCCAGCTGGGGGGCGTGCTCGGCACGGCCGTCTGTGGCTCGATCTTGGGGTCAATCGTGGCGAGCGGGCTAGTGGGCCACCTCCTGCGCGTCGGCGTGCCACCGGAGGTCGCTCATGTGGTCGCCCGATCGGCGGCGGACGTTTCGCAAGGCCTGGCCCCCGTCCCCCATGGCACTTCTGCTCAGGTGGCCCGAGCCGTGACCGCGGGGAGCCATGCCGCGTTCATGGACGGCCTGCACGTGACGATGTTGGTGGCCGGTGTGGCGGCACTCGTCGGCGCAGCATGTGGACCCTTTGTCCGCATGACCAACGATCCTTCCAGTGAAGTGATCGTTCCACTGGCCTGACGAAGGCCACGATTGCATTCAGAAACCCGATCGTCGCGTCGGCGCCACGTCCCATTCGGGCGAACCCGGCACCTCCTCATGCAGCCCCGAGGTTCACCGCCTCGGCAAGAAGGCTGACCGAACGCAAACGGCGTTCCGTGGAGGTCGAGTGGTGCACGGTGATCAGCTCGTCAGCACCGGTGAGCAGAGCGAATTCGTCCATTGAGGTGCGGACCTGGCCGGGGGTACCGGCCGCCGTGTACGTGAGCATGTGATCGACATGCTGCGAGGCGCCCGCGGCCAGCAGTTGATCTGCCTGTTCGTCGGTCATGTCGAGTTCTTGCGCGCCGAGCTGGCGGCCGTAGAGGCTGATCGCTCGAATCCGCCGGATACCCTCGAACTGGGCCTGGGCTTCCGCAGCCGTGTCGGCGGCGATCACGTTGATCCCGGCCATGACGTACGGTCGTTCGAGTTGCTCGGAGGGCTGGAACTCCCCGCGATAGGTCTTCAGAGCGACGTGGAGCGCGTCCGGCGCAAAGTGCGAGGCGAAGGCGTAGGGCAGCCCATAGGCAGCCGCCATTTGTGCGCCAAAAAGTGACGATCCCAGGACGTAGAGCGGGACACGGGAACCCTGCCCCGGGATTGCTTCGACGCCCTTGACCCGACTCTCTCCGCTGAGGTAGCCCTGAAGCTCGAGCACGTCCTGTGGGAAGGTGTCAGCTGCGCGCAGATCACGACGCAATGCATACATCGTGTTCTGATCCGATCCGGGTGCCCTGCCCAAGCCGAGGTCGATCCGCCCTGGGTACATCGCGGCCAACGTGCCGAACTGCTCGGCGATCAACAGGGGCGCGTGATTGGGCAACATCACCCCGCCGGCGCCGAGCCGAATGCTCGTGGTCTGAGCTCCAACGTGTGCGATCAGGACACTGGTTGCCGAGGAGGCAATCCCCGCGATGTTGTGATGTTCGGCGTACCAGACGCGCTGGTACCCCAGCTGTTCCGCCCGTTGGGCCAGCACCACACTGGCAGCGAAACTTTCACCAGCGGTCTCTCCCCGCCTGATCGGCGCTAAATCGAGGATCGAAACCTTTGGCTGCCTCACCGACCACCTGGACCAGGTCTCGGTCCCCATCGCCCGCCGATGGAACCCTTCTTTTCAAGCCATCTCATTCCTCGAGCAGCCGCCAAATCCTCGTGTCCTTGTTCATCGCGCGGGTACTGACAAGAGGAAGAACACGTGGATCGGCGGATCGATTCCACGGAGGATGATGGGGGCAAGGGTCAGAGCGCCCAGCGATAGTCCTCGGTCGGCTCGTAGACGACTCCCCGGGACAACAGGTCCTCGATCTCCTGGCTCGAGTAGCCGAGACGCTCCATGATCGGTCGGGTGTGCTCCCCGGCCAAGGGTGGAGGACCATACGGCCCCGTGGGAGTGTCCGAGAAATCAATCAGCGTGCCGAACTGGCGCAGCTGTCCGAGGGTCGGGTGGGGATACTCCGCCACCAGGCCGAGACGCTCGTTGTCAGCGTCATGGAGGACGGCCTCTCCGTCGTTGCTGTCCATTGAGACCTCCGCATCCACCCCCGCCTCGGCCAGGAGGTGGAACCAGGTCACCGCGGTCCGCGTGAGGAAGACCGGTTCGAACGCCGCTTCGATTTCTCCCCGGCCGCCACCCGTTCATCGAACGTCTCGTATCGCTCGAACTCGGGCAAACCCACCAGTCGGCACAGCTGCGCCCATTGACCTGGTGCGAATGCCGCGACTTGGACCCACCCCTCCTGAGTCCTGTACAGGCGGCAGCAGGGCGAAACGCCCGTCTGCTCGCGGTCGAGAGTGGGACGAACGGGACCCGGATGGCCGTCGACGAGGAACACGTCGGAACTGAACACTGCCGCACCGTTGAGCAGCGACGTCCAGAGGTCCTGTCCCTCGCCGGTACGACGTTGGTGGTACAGGGCGGCGAGCACCCCGACCGCCGACATCATTGCGTTGGCGGTGTCGGTCATCCCGAAGCGGAGATACAGGGGCTGGTTGCCCTCGGCCACCGGGCCCGCCTCGTACTCGAGGCCGCACGCAGCTTGGTACAGCGGGTCGAGGCCACCAAAATCAGACAGAGGTCCCTCAGCGCCGTAGGCGTACGTGTTGCAGTGGACCAGGTCCGGGTTGCGGGCCTTGAGCGCTTCGTAATCAATGCCCAGGCGTGCTGCGGTCCCCTTCGTCATGTTGTGATGGACCACGTCGGCGATCTCGGCCAGGCGCATGACTGCCTCGAGTCCCTCGGGATCCTTGACATCGACGGCGATATCGAGCTTGCCGCGTTGGCACCCGACAAAGGGCATCCCGGCCATCCGCATGCCGTCACCGCGTACCGGCTCGACCTTGATGACCTCGGCCCCCAAATCAGCGAGGAGCATCGGTGCGAACGGCCCGGCGAGGTATTGGCCCAGGTCGAGGACGACCACGCCGCTCAACGGACCCACGACATGTCCTCCACAATCCCCGCCTCGAGCAGATGATCGATCTCGTCGGCGGAATATCGCGCCTCCGTCAACACCTCGCGGCTGTGTGCACCGGCGCGAGGCTGACCACCCTGGATCGCTCCCGGGGTGCCGCACAACACGGCAGGGATCCCAACCTGAGTGGTCGACCCCAGCTCAGGGTCCTCGACTGCTGCCGCCATCCCGTTCGCGAGGAACTGGGCATGGGAGAAGACATCGGCCATCGGCACCACGGCCTCGGCGCCAAGACCGGCTTGGTGGAATTCTTCAATCAGTTCATCGCGCCGTCGCTCCAGGTAGGCGGCTCGGAGCCGGGCCTCGTGACGGGCGCGCAGCTCGGGGTCGCCGTAGAGCGCGCGTGGGTCGACCGGGTCGAGTCCCAGGATCTCTTCCGGCGTACGTGTGGGGGTGAGGCCGTTCATCGTTGCGGCGTGGATCCACTCACCCTCGGCACACTCGTAGAGCGACGTCTGATGGACTCCCGGTGGATACGTCTTCGCCATGATCGCGTGAAAGCCGGCGGGCGCTCGTTCGTGCTCCTGCCAGATCTGCGTGGTGTACGCCAGCACCCCCTGATACAGCGACGTCTGGACGTGCTGCCCGCGCCCGGTCGTCTCGCGGGAGATCAGGGCGGAAAGCACGCCCGAGGCCAAGAGGAAGCACGCAGCCATGCTCGGGGCAGGGAAGTGGAGATACGTGGGCCCGGGTCGCCAACCCGGCTGTTCGTTCTGCATGCCGGAACGGGCCTGCACCGTGGCGTCCCAGCCGGGACGATCAGCGAAGCGATGCCCGGGCGGATAGGCCGGTACCGAGCAGAAGACCAAGCGGGGAAACTGCGATGAAAGATCCGCATAGGAGAGCCCGAGCCGATCCATCGTGCCCGGACTGAACGCTTCCACCAGCACATCGGCATCCCCGCAGAGCCGCAGGAAGGCGTCCCGACCCTCGACCGCCTTGAGGTCCAGCACGACCGACCGTCGGCTGCGATTCCAGACGTGGTAGCCGGGCTGGCGTCGAAAGGGATCGCCACCCGGCGGCTCGACCTTGATGACGTCGGCACCGAGCTCCGCTAGGAGCAGGACGCCGACCGGCCCGGCGACCCCCCAACTCAGATCGAGCACCCGCACCCCGCGCAGCGGGCCCGCCGCATCGGTCATGTGCCAACGGACATGCCGGGCTGACGATTCATCGGTGTCTCCTTCCTCGGTGGGGCCTGGGCTGTCCCGTCTTCGCTGACGTGACCTGGCCCTCGACCAAGCGACAGCTTGTCATCCGGGTCGTGAACGTGCGACACGCGTTCAGGTGGTTCACTCCTCTGGTCGGCAGGAGCAGGATCTGCACCTCCGACGTCGGGTGCGGCGCTCGATACGCTCAAGCCCGTGTCTCCCTTGGATATTCGCGTGGCCGGACGATGAACGTCGTCGCGACGATCGTGGGCCTCCTCGTGGTGGCGATGACGGTCGGCGATGTGGTGTTCACCATGGTCCTGCCGCGACGGCCGTCGGGCCTCGAGCGGTTGAGCCTCCAGGTCAACCGGAGCGTCCGGGTGTGCTTCGTCCTCGCGTCCCGTCTGGCCAGGACGTACGAGCGCCAGGACGCCATCTTGGCCCCGACCGGCCCGGTCGCCCTCATGGTGCAGCTGCTCTTCTGGGCGGCCTTCCTCGTGCTCGGGTTCGGACTCATCCTCGTTGGTGCGGGGTACTCGTTCGCCGACGGGCTGCTCCAGGCCCTCACCGCGCTCTTCACGGTGGGAGCCGTCCACAGTGGCGGAGAGGCCGACACGGGCGTGGACATCTCTGTCGGCGCCATCTGGGTCGTGATCGTCGCCCTGCAGATTGCCTACCTGCCGGCCCTCTACAGCTCGTTCAACCGACGTGAAAGCCTCGTGGCCCTGCTCGAGAGTCGGGCCGGAGTCCCGGCGTGGGGTCCCGAGCTCCTGGCCCGGCACCAGCTGGTCGGCATCACCGACACGCTCCCCGATCTCTACGCCTCCTGGGAGGGTTGGGCGGCCGACGTGGCCGAAAGCCACACGACGTACCCCGTCCTGCTTCTCTTCCGCTCCCCCGAGCCGTGGTACTCGTGGTTGCTCGGGCTGCTCGCGGTTCTCGACGCCGCGGCGATGCATCTGGCGCTTGCGCCGAGCCAGGCATCTTCCCAGGCCCGCCTGTGCCTGCGTATGGGATTCACACTGCTCAACCGGGTCGCGACGACGCTCCGCATGGAGGTAGACGAGGATCCGAACCCCGACGGACCCATTCAACTGACCTTCCCTGAGTTCGAGCGGGCGGTGGTCATGCTCGTGGGCGTGGGCTTTGCCACCGAGCGAAGCGCCGAGGAGGCGTGGGCCGACTTTCGTGGCTGGCGCGTCAATTACGAGAGCATCGCCTACAGACTCGCCGACCGGTTCACGGTGCCACCGGCTCCGTGGTCCGGTCCGCGGCATCACATGCGATCGGGCACGGTCGAGCCCCGACGTCCGCCCCAACGCCGCCCCGGCGGTGGCGAACCCTTCACCTACGACCGGCCAACAGTCGTCCTCGCTCCCCGGCGCAACCTGATCCGCCGTGGACGAGCCACCTGACGCTGACTCTCAGCCACCCCGAATCGAACTCGATACGGCCTCGCGAGTCATAGGGGAGCTATCGCTCCCGCATTGGAAGACGTGCTGCCGCGGTGCACCCCGACCGCTACGACCTGGTGCTGATCCGAGGCGCGGTCACCCCGCGTTCTGCACCTCAGTGACAGACTCGTCGAACGTCGGCGGTCGTCGACCGGTCAATCGCCACAGCGAAGAGGCCATCTTGTAGGCGCGCGATTTCTTCACCCAGTAAAGCTCTTTGGTTTTGCCCGCGTAGTCATGACGAAGGCGCAGTACGTCGTCCACCCAGGCGGGGGGCGGCGGGAGGGCGGGAGCCTCCCAAATTGCATGCTGCCCTGCTCGCTCCGTGAGTAGAGAAAGTACCTCTCTCTGGGCTTGGACCAGTTCGTGGTACTCGTCGGGTCCTTGGACCTGATGGCGCAATCGGGGATCGAGGCGCTGCGCCGCTTCATCCGACGTGCCGGGCTCAAGCCGTACTCCCATGTACTCGAGGAATGTCCCGACTTCCCTCGAGGACTTCATGGGATCCCCGAGCATGGAGTCGTAGGTGACGACCAGGGTGCGAAGGCCGGCCAGCCCCGAACTCGCGGAGCGGATATAGCGGTCCCACATGGCCAGGCCCAAGAGAACGGGAATCTTGTCACGAGCCTCGAGGGAGCGGGCCACCTCCAAGGGATCGCGCAACACGAACACCGCACCCATGGGGGCCGGGAGTACGGCGCGCCAGAACGGCATGGTGAGACACATCCGGGGATCCTTCATGACCAGCGGTCGGCCCTGAAAGGTCGCATTGAACCACTGTTGCGCCTCCGCCTTGACCGACTCGTAGACGGGTATGCCGGTCCAGTTTTCAATGAAGGGTGGCGGCGCGAAGGTTGTGGCATTACGGGCGGCCAGGAGGTGCGTATTGCAGAGTTGCACCTCGCGGCTCTCCCAGTGTCCCCGTTCGTTTGTACTGTCACCCGGTACGAGATCGTCGGCTCGAGGGCCGGCCAAGCCGAAGCCAATGAGAAGGCCGGCGGTGGCCGACGTGCCGCTCCGATGCATGCCGACGACGGCGATGCATGACTCGCTGGTCTGACGTTCCCCCGTCGCGGTCATGCCCGAGGCCCCTTCGTCTGCGAGCCACCCCGAGACCTCCGCTCGGTCTCCACCTTCTCGTCAATGGCTTTGATGACGTCAGCTCGCGCGTCAGGATCCACCTTGCGGGCAAAGGCTGCTTCGGATCGCCAGACGGTCGGAAGGTCCTCACGGCTGAGGACCATCCAACGCGCGGTTGGGCGTAGCGGAGACTCAGGGACAAAGGTGACGAGGTCATTACTCACATTGAGTCCAGGCGCGTTGTGAAGGACCGTCTGGAGATACGTTTCGTCGGGGATATGGCTGCGCTTGAACCATTCGGTTACCGCTGGGTCCGTTCCCATGACGGCGTCGGCCGAGCGCCTGTTGAACCCGATCCACTGGGTTCCCTTGTAGAAAGTGGTCGCCTCGGGCCGGCCGCGGCGACGAGGCAAGCCGACAAACCAGGCCTGCCGTCGATGCGCATACTCGAGCGCGCAGAAGGGCAGAACGTAGCGGGACATTCTCCAGAAACCGCTGAAGACCTTGTTGCCGCTCGCGGAGCGTGGCTCCTTGACGGTGACCCAGCGGTGCAGACAGCGTGCGAGGAACCGGTTGGCGTCTTCGCCGGACCGCCCGAAGTGGATGGTCGGCGACAGCGCCTCGGCTTCTGAGAATGCGTCCGCACCGGACACCATGATGGAGCGCTCCCATTGTCGCAGGTCGACCACGGGCCGGTGCTCGCCCGAGAGCATGACGAACCAGTCGGCGCCGAGATCCTGATAAGCGAATCGGATCATTCGAAGTGTGGCCGCCACGATGGACCAATCTCCCCAGAGCACGCGCCCACGCTCGACAAAGTGCACCCGGTCCGGTGGACGCCCCTGCCAGGGGAGATCGCCGGCCGCCACGTCATGGTGGATCACGACTTGGGCCGCCGGGCTGAGGTCGAGGATACGACTTGCCAGCTCTTCGACGTGGTGCGGGTCCCTGTGCGTCAGCAGCATGTAGGCAAAGCAGGGTGCCTCGGACACGGTTTCGATCCCGCCAGGGGTTTGGTCAGTCATCGCTCGACCGAGAGAGGATCGGTCTCGCCATGGTTGAATCCGGAGACGGATGCTGAGTCATGCGTCCTCTTCGACGACACGCGCGCGATCGACCGTTGCGTCGATGCGCGCGATCACCTCTGGATTCCAGGACGGGTCTACCTTGCGGGCGAAGGGCACGTCGGCGCGGTGGACGGCCGGCAATTGATCCAACTTGAGCAACATCCATTTTGTTGTCGGGGCCGTCGGCTCCACTGGCACCCACGTGACATCGGCATTCCTCACGACGAGGTCTCGAGCACGCTGCAAGACGCTCTGGATATAGGACTCGTCAGGGATGTGACTACGTCGAAACCAGGCGGTGACGGCCGGGTCGGTGCGCAGTAAGATGCCGGTCGCCCGGGCACTGCACGCAATCCACTCGGATCCCTTGTAGAGATCCCATCCGGCAATTGGACCTTTGCGGCGTGGAGTCCCGACGAACCATGAGTCGCCACGGAGGGAGTACTCGAGCTTGAGGACCGGATGGGTCCACCGGCTCACCTTCGCCGCGCCGGTCAACAATCTGTGCGCAACGTGGGACTTGGGTCGGTGGAACCGAAACCATCGGAGGACACACCGAGCAAGGAATCGGTTGCCGTCGAGATCCTTCGCACCGAAATGAAGGTGAGGCGGCAGCTGCTGAGTCGGAAGGTAGGCGTCGACTCCTTGTGAGCTGAGCATGGATTCCCATTCCGCGAGGTCCATGACAGGCCAGTGCTCACCGGAGATGACGACGGACCAGTCTGCGCCGATCTGCTCGTGGGCAAACTGGAACATTCTCAACGTCGCCTCGACGATCGACCAGTCACCCCACTCAACCGTCACGCGCTCGTGGATCAGGTGGACCCTGGGCGGAGGCGAGCCGTCCCAAGGCAGTGTTCCGGCTTTGAGATCGTGGTGCACGACGAGATGACACGTTGGACTGAGGGAAAGAATTCGCGCTGCGAGCCTTTCGACCTGGTCGGGGTCCTTGTGGGTCAGCAGCAGGTAAGCCACAGTGGGAGACGTTGTCGGTCCCGCTCGCTCCGTCCCGACGGACGTGCCTGTCTGCACCTGGTGCCCTCTCGACCCCTCTGTCAGTTTCGTGACGTTCGCGACGCTGTCTTCGATTCATGCACCAGCACCATCGATGAAGCTCCGACTTCGACGGTTTGGAGTGTAGACGCGGTAAAAACGCACAAGTTCATGGACGAGACCGGTCCTGGGGGGCTTCGGCGGATCCGTCTGGGGCAGTGCTGAGGCGGCGACGGTCGACGACCCCGTCAATCGCTGCTGCAACCTCGGGATGACTCGAGAGGTCGACTTTGCGGGCGAACGGCGTGTGGGATTCCCAGACCGCCGGAAGGTCTTGGAGCTTCAATTGCATCCACCCTGCAGTGGGTTGTGCCGGCTCTTCGGGCACGAACGTGGTTGGGGCTTCACTGACCCGGAGACCGGCTGAGCGCAGGACGGTGTGGAAGTAGGTCTCGTCCGGGATCCAGCTCCGCGTGAACCACTCCCTCAGTTGTGGTTCGACGTTGAGCGCCGCAAGGGCGGCCCGGCGGTTCAGGGCTATCCATTGCGATCCCCGATAGAACGTCAGTCCGTGGAGCTCTCGAGTGTTACGCCGGATTCCGATGGCCCATCCGTCGCGCCGGTGAACGAATTCGAGGGTGACGAATGGCTGCACCCACTGCGAAAGCTTCATGAGGCCACCGATACCCCTGTGCAATCCCGAGGATTTCGGGCGCGGGATCGATGTCCACCGATGTCGCGCCCGAGCCAGATAGCGATTTTCCTCCACATGGCTTCTCCCGAACCGCAGCCGTCCGGGAAGCCGCTCGGCGGGCAGGTACGCGTCAACTGATGCCCGGGCGACAGCGCCCTCCCACGCAGTGAGATCCGTCGCCGGTCGGTGGTCGCCCGAGAGGAGAACGAACCATTCGCTGGCCAGATTCTCGACCGAGTAGCGCAAGAGCCGCTCTGTGGCGTCGATCATTGACCAACCGCCCCACCGCACGTTGCCTCGGTCGACGAAATGGATACGGGGATTCGACTGTCCCTCCCAGGGCCGATCGGGCGCCGACGCGTCGTGGTGCACCACGATGTCTGCCCCCGGGCTCAACTGGAGAAGGCGGGCACCAAGATCCTCCACTTGCCGAGGTCTCGTATGCGTGAGAAGCAGATAGGCAAAACTCGTTCGGTCCCTTGAAGCGTCTGAGGAAGAACGTTCGGGCGGGGGGGTCAAGATTCTCAGGGCGCCGCGGCGAGGACCGTCTCGATGATCCGGTTCTGATCCGAAGTCGAGAGGAGCGTCCCGCCGGGAAGGCACAGGCCTTCGGCGAACAGGGTCAGCTCCATGTGGTTGCATCGCATCGAGTTCTCCTCTCGTCGGACTCCGCGACATTATGGCCAAACGGCACGGTGTGTCCGATCGTGGCCGGCCTGCGCATGGCCGAGTCCGGGACGCACCATCGATCAGTGGCCGAGCAACAAGATCAGTGTCGCCGGACGGGACGTTCCTCCCAGATCGGCGCCCCGTGGCAGATCACGGTTGCCGGCACGCCACCAGTCGAAGACCCGGGAGCGCCGCTAGGGGAAGAACGTGTGGTGGGACACTGATCCGGCCAGTCGGCCAACGCGTATGCCGAAGGCGCGCATCCACTCAGGGCGCCGCGAGGGCTTGATCAGGCCGGGGAGGGCGACGACCAACCAGACCCATGCCTTTGCCGCTCCCCGCAGATCTGGCCGCATGCCGCGGGCACGGTAGCGCCGATAGAGCAAGGCGGTGCACTGTCCGTACCTCCAGGTTCCGTGGAACGCATCCCGGGCGGTCGTGTGCTCGCGTCTGGCCACCACGGCTCGTTCACTGATGGCGAATCGGTACCCGGCCAGTTGCAATCGCCAGCAAAAGTCGACGTCCTCTCCCGCCATGAGGGTCTCGCTGAAGCCGCCAGAAGCTTCGAAGGCATTCCTGCGGACAGCCAGGTTCCCCCCGAGAGCGAATGGGAGAAATCCCATTTGTGTCGTGGCCGCGGGGACAGGGTTCGGTTGGGCCCGACCTTGCAGGGACCCGAAGTCGAAGACGCCGCCAACGAGATCCGCGTCGTTCAGGTCCGCAACCATGCCCGCCAGCCAGCCGGGTTGCACCACGTCATCTGCGTCGCAAAAGACGAGAATCCGGCCACCGGCCGTCGCGACGCCGATGTTGCGCGCCGCTCCCGGCCCGGCACGAGCGGAGGCTTCTACGAGTCGGACGCGTGGGTCACGCTCGGACCACTGCTGCACACACGAGCGGGTGCCGTCGGAGGAGCCGTTGTCCGCCACGATGACCTCCCATTCGCCCGGCGCCTCTTGCACATTCAAGGCCGCAAGCTGTTGCTCCACCCACGGCATCCCATTGAGCACCGGCATGATCACGCTGATCAAAGGGCGGTCGGTTGCGTCTTGCTCGTCCGCCATGTCGCTGGCTTCCACGACTGTTGTCTAGCGTATTGAGATAGACGCCCTGAAATCACAGCGAGGCGGTCGGGCGTCGCCGTTGGCGAGCCGGGAGCAGTCGCGTTCGACGAGGTGGCCTGACGATCCGCTGTCCACAGTGCGCAAGCACGGATCCGCCCTTCATCGCGTGAGCCGGAAGGGCCGGAGAACGGGCCTCACAGTCTCCAAACAGCCGTGAGTTGTGGCGGTCCTACGAGGGATTATGCGACTTGCATTGTGCACACCTCGAACGGCACATAACCCACAGTCGTAGAGCTCCGAAACCGTGTGCGAAGGTTCGAACTCTTCCGGGGCGCTCAAGAAGCAGCAGGTGAACCAGAGACAGAAGGGCCCTGACTGGAGCGCGGGACTGTCTGAGTCAGCTCGTCCGCGCGCGAAGGCCAGCGTCATTCATTCCAGCTGGACTCATTGATTGATGCCAAAGTTTGGTGCGCGGCGACCCGGTTCCGGAGCCGTATAGGACCGGGCCGCGATCATTCGCCACAGCGTTCCGCTAGATCTGAAGACGATCCACCGCGCTCGTGATGTCACTGAACACGTCGTCGACGGGCTGCTCGCCGTTGATTTCAAGCAGGATGCCCCGACCTGCGTAGAAGCTCAGGAGCGGCTCCGTCTCGGTCTTGAACACTTCGAAGCGATGGGCAACGGCGACCTCGTCGTCATCCGAGCGTCCTTCTCGGGTGGCGCGGAGGCGCAGTCGCTTGTGCAGCTCGTCCTGGCCGACCCTCAGATAAACGACGGCCTGGAGCTCTATCGTCTCGATCTCTTGCGCCACGGAGTACGCCTCCTCCGCTTGGCGGAGGGTTCTTGGGAAGCCGTCCAATACGTAGCCACCGTTGCCAGCGGCCTCGATGACCGGCGCCACCAGCATCTCGAACACCAACTCGTCCGGTACGAGGTCACCACGCCTCAAGTAATCGGCTGCAACCTTTCCTATCTTCGTGCCCTTGGCGACCTCGTCGCGCAACAACGCTCCGCTCGACAGGTGGGCGATGTGGTATCGGTCGGCCAGCTTCTCTGCCTGTGTGCCTTTTCCCGCACCCGGATATGCCACCAACAAGAGCCGCATCTCCCACACACTATGGCCACCGAAAGTTGAGGTGTTCTTCATGCCTGCCGCACGACGCGACTCGGCTACGTGCCGACGACCAAGGGTGGTCCGCTCGTCTTCTGTTGGCTCCGCCCGACGATGTCTGCGAGATCGTCGCCCGAGATCGTCTCTTTCTCGAGGAGGGCAGCGACGACCGCATCGAGCGCGTCCCGATTGCCGCTGAGCAGCGCGCGCGCCCTGTCTTCAGCTTCGCCGAGCAGCCGACTCACCTCTTCATCGATGATCTGTTGGGTGCCCTCGGCATAGGGTCGCTCCTGGCCGAAAACGGGAGCGGCCTGCGGGGAATCGCCCGATCCGTACCCGATAGGCCCGAGCCGGGGGGACAAACCCCACTCGGTCACCATCTTCATGGCTAACTGGGTGGCGCCCGAAAGATCGCTCGCCGCTCCGGTGGAGGCTTCACCGACGACCAGGATCTCCGAGGCACGGCCGCCGAGACGCACGGCCAACGAGTCGGAGAGGTAGCTCTCGGAGTAGAGGTGTCGCTCATCGACCGGCAGTTGCTCGGTGACTCCGAGGGCCCGGCCGGCAGGCAGGATCGTGATCTTGGCCACCGGGTCGGCATGCTCGGAGAGGAAGGCGACGAGCGCGTGCCCTGCTTCGTGGATGGCGACCGACCGCTTCTCCTCGGGGAGCAGCGCGTTGGATCCGTCGCGCCGGCCCAGGAGGACGCGATCCCTCGCCTCGTCGATGTCGCGGGCGAAGATGACGTCGCGGTTGTCACGGATAGCGACGATGGCGGCCTCGTTGATCAGGTTGGCCAGATCAGCCCCGGAGAATCCGGGGGTGGCCCGGGCCACGGCTCCGAAATCGACGTCGGGGGCCAGGTGCTTGCCTTTGACGTGCACGGCCAGGATGGCGGCCCGTTCGGCCTGATTGGGCAGGGGGATCTCCACCTCGCGATCGAAGCGACCGGGGCGGAGCAGGGCGGGATCGAGGACCTCGGGACGGTTGGTGGCCGCCATGACCACCACCCCGGTGGTGGGGTCAAAGCCATCCATTTCGGCAAGAAGCTGATTCAGGGTCTGTTCGCGCTCGTCGTTCGATCCGAAGGCATTGCCACCCCGGCGCTGCCCGATGGCGTCAATCTCGTCGATGAAGATGATGGAGGGGGCCCGCTTGCGGGCATCGGCGAAAAGATCCCTGACCCGGGATGCCCCCACGCCGACGAACAACTCGACGAAGCTCGACCCGGTGAGGGCGAGGAACGGCACGCCCGCTTCGCCGGCCACCGCCCGGGCCATCAGTGTCTTGCCGGTGCCCGGTGGGCCGACCATCAGCACCCCCCTGGGACCAACCGCCCCCGCTCGGGCGTAGCGCTCGGGATGGCTCAAGAAGTCGACTACTTCGGCGACCTCTCTCTTGGATCCCTCATAGCCCACGATGTCAGCGAATCGAGTAGTCGGTTTCTCCTCGTCGTAAACCTTGGCCTTGGACCCCCCGAAGCCCATGATCCCGCCGGACAGCTGCTTGGCATTGCGCCGCCCGATGTAGATGAAGAAGGCGACAAAGAGCAGCAAGGGAAGGAAGGAAAGCAGATCGGTCAGGAGGGCTGAGCCCGCTCCCACTCCGGTGACGTCGACGTTGTGGGCCTTCAGGGTCGGGGCCAACTGGGTGTCATCGATGGCCGTCGGGATCTGGCTGGTGTAGTTGTCGCCCCCCTTGAGGCTGCCCGAGAGCGCACCGCCCGGATTGACAGACGCCGTGCGGACGTCGCCAGAGGTGACCTCGGACAAGAACTTCGAATAGGTGAGGTTCTTCGTGGTCGTACCCGACATGTGGGGAATCGTGAACAACAGCAGCGTGATCAGGATTCCCGCGGGGAGCAGCCACATGCGCCACCGCGGCGGAGGCGGCCCTGCGGGAGCGGGCGGCCGGTCACTAGGCGGCCCAGGCTTGGCTGCTCCCGTCAAATGTCGGATCGCGTGCGCCACGGCAACTCCCTTTGTTCAAGGCCGAACCTGCATAATGCCGGGTTCTCCGAGGCCTCGCCCCATAGGTCAGGTTCCAGCGGTTTGGCCCCCATCGATATGGAGCGTCTCTCCGGTGACAAACGAGGCCCTTTCAAGATAGAGGACCCCGTCGACGACATCGCCGATTTCGCCCAGCCGGCCGAGGGGATGAAGCTCTGCCATGCCTGCATAGGAGGCGGCGTCGTCGCTCGTCCTGATGACTCCCAGAGACACGGCGTTCACCCGAATTCCGCGTGACGCGTACTCAATCGCAAGCGAGCGCGTCACGGCCGCCAAGCCGCCCTTCGTAAGGGCAGGCAACGCAGCCGGTATGTGGCTGTTGGCCCTTTCCACGAGACTGGTCGTGACGTTGACCACATGGCCGCTGCCCTGCGACACCATGTGACCGATGACGTGCTGGGTCAGATGAAAAAAGCCGGCCAGGTTCACCGAAGTGATCGTGACGTAGTCGTCGAGGGTGTATTCCGTGAAGGGCTTTCCGATGAACACACCGCGTCGTTGACGAGACAGTCGATCCGCGTGAATCGACCGAGCGCTTGGTCGACCACGTCACGAGCGGTCCGATCGTCGGTGATGTCACCCTTCACCGTCAGGTAATCGTCCTCGTCGGCCGAGTCGATGGAGCGTGAGGTGGCGACAACGGCGTATCCCGCTCGCCTGAAGCCGGAGACGAGCCCAGCTCCAATACCCTGAGAGCCCCCGGTGATGATGGCGACCTTCCGGCCCGATGGTGAAGACAGCGGCATGCTTGTGCTTCCGAGCGAGGAGCTCACCCGACAACCTCGCAGATCACGCCTTCACATTGGCCGACCGCTCGACCGTCACGCGCGCCCTGGATGAGCCGGCCGAAACCGACTCTCGCCGCACCACGTCGAGGTGGAGCTGGCGCGCCCACCCCCGACTGCTCGCATTGGCCGATGACATCGCGTACGTCCGGATCTCATTTGGTCCTCTGGTCCACAAAAGGAACAACCGGAGCCAAATTAACCCCCAGCACCGGCGGTGAGTCCACGACTTCTGACCAAGCTTTGGTAGGACCCGCCTAGCAGTCCCCGTCAGCGGGACCATCGACGCCGAAAGCTCCAGCAGTTGAGCGCCCATCCGACTCCGTCCCACGGGCAGGCACTCGAGGACGCACACGATCCTGGACTTCATGCTGCAGCAAGAGGCAAGAACGGAGGAGCCGTCGATCGCGGCCGGCAGCCAATCGGCTGCGTCGACCCCCTTAGGGCACCACCACAATCACCGGACCGTCGTGCTTCAATACGAGGCGCCGACTGACCGATCCGACCAGCCGATGCAGCAGTTTTGCCGAACGGCCCACAACCATCAGATCGGCGTGCTCAGTCCGGGCCACTTCGGTCAGGGCACGTGATGCATCACCTATCCCCCGCACAAATTTCACCTCGACTCCGAGGAGGTTGGCCCGCTGCGCCACTTCTTCCGCCATCCCCTCGGCCAGTTCGTCCCTGGCGTCCGACGCTGCCGTATACCCGAGCGGGCGGTGCTTCCAAGCGCCTCCCCAGGCTCCATCAGCGACGTCACAAAGACGGCGACGATCCGACCTCTACTTCGCAGCGCCTCGCCCACGGCCCATGCGAACGCGTCCCAACTCGGTGCTGAGCCGTCGACGCCGACCACGATCGTCGGAGTGCCGACATGACCCGCTGCATTGTCTCCGGCCTCTTCGCTCCTCGTTCGTACCCATGTCATATCGACCTTTGCGCTCCTTTCTGAGCTCGGTCCATCCCCAGGAACGAGCACCCGTCCACCTCCGGCTCAACCGATTCGCCAAAAGCAAAGGCCACAACGAAGCCGAATCTCCACTCGTCGCGACCGCTGTCATCGAGCGGCAGACTGTGGGGCCCCTCACAACTCGCGGTGTTGCCATGTTCTCGCTTCATCACG
>CAVSCV010000010.1:0-38882 GCA_963726545.1 uncultured Acidimicrobiaceae bacterium
TCGAAGTTCGCATATCCCAACGCCTCGTTGTCGACAAGCTCACGAAACTACGGATTAGGCCTGATGGAGCAGATCGAAACTGATCAGGATTGGGGCGTCTCCGCCGGAGCATCGGCTGGTACAACGGTGGCCCTGAAGAACGGATGGCTTCCTCTCGGTTCCTCGGGCTCGGACTGGCAAGTCAACAGCATCGGTTGGGTTGATGGAGCTGGGCGCAACTACGTGCTAGCTGTCCTGACCACCGGAAGTCCTAGTGAAACCTACGGAATCGACACCATTGAAGCAGCGGCGAGTTCCATGTTCACCCAACTCGATGACTGACAACGGTCAAGGTACTGTCATCTTCGTACCGGCCGATAAGACGAACTCGCCAACTCTCTACTGACGATGAACGCCTAGTACGGGAGCATCTGCCTTTCGATATCTTCTTCCCCGAGTGCCATCGCTGATTTCCAGTCTTCGAGTCTCTAGGTGTCCCCTGATTGTTTAGGCTTACCTGATGGCCCGCGACGAGCTCAGTGCGATTCGCCGAGTGGAATCTGAGGGTCAGTGTCCGTGGCCACGGACACCAGTTGTGGTTTGCTCCTCAGCCACGACAGACGCCAACAAGTTAGGAGTCGGCTCTAAGCCAAGCGAAAAAGTCCGGCGCCATCGCCTCTTCCCAAACGTTGATCCCATGAGATTTTGGAGTTTCGAGGAGGTCCAGCAGTCTTCTTCTCGAAACATGATCCCCGCGATCATCATCAAAAAAATAAGGTGCCAACGTCGCGACTAGCGCTTGCACCTCTGCCACACGTTGCCGCGCCTCAGACAGGGTTTGACCTGGATTCGCAAACTGTTCGTGTGGTGGCTGTTCAAGTGTTTCCGAAAAGGGATACACATCCATCGACGCAAAGAGTTGCATTGAACCCGTGTAGGCATCGAATGCTGCCCATCGGTCCGGAGGGCTCAAGGCGGACTCGGAGCCGAGCATCATTGAGGTTGGGCAGGAGAAAATGCAAAAGAGATATTTGGGCCACCTCTTAGTCGGCAGTATCTCGGATAAAAGCGAACTGTCGGTAAATCCATATCTAAAAATAGGATCTTGCTGTACCCGGTACATCGTCTCATCAGCGTTGATTTGCATCGTCCAATTCCTCCGAGGAACCACGAACAGTTAGTTGCGCTTAGCCGTCGTCACGTTTGCGATATTTTGTCCCGACGAGGATCGACCAAACCAATTTGTTGGAAATGCCGCCGACTGCATTCGATCTGACGCCACAAACATGCCCGATCCTTTGTTGTTTTGAAGACCGCTATCGTTCACATAGAAGCCGAGAATATTCCCTGAATCAGGATCACGGGCTACGCCGGTAACCTGGATCGCATGATTGAACTGTCCCTTTCCAAAGAAGTCTCCTTGGTTCCATAGCTCACCCGCATTAACCCTTATGATTACACCTTGTCCATTCTCAATCGGTTTCGCAATGTCACTAAGATTGTCAATCGGGACCTGAGTAGATTCAACTCCCAGACCACGAAGAATTTGCTCCCGCGATTCTGGGTTGGTTCCGCCCTGGTTCGCTGGATTGTCCCCTGTACCACAAAGACCGTTCTTCGCTGCGTACTGCACGGCTTGCTCCTCTGAGACATTGCCCCCGAACTGGTTTGCTAAATTCGCGCACGATACAACTCCACAGACTCCTTTGTATCCTAGAGAATTGTTCCCCTGCGTACCTAGAGCCTTTTCGGCACATTCCGATGGCTGTCCCGTAATACGAGCGATACGTCCATCTGGAATAACCTGCTCAACGGCTTCTCCGATTTGATTCGTTGCATTGTCCGTATTTTCCGAGTGGTTTTCAATGTTTGCATCGTTCCCATTACCGGTGCCACGCTCGGACCCACCATCTCCGGCGTCATTTGGATGTTGGCCAAGCTCACTATCGTCGCCATCGCCGGCCTCCTGACTTAACGCCCCGCTGGATTCGGCGTGCTCGCTGGCTGCACGCTCATCGGACTGTTCGCCATCTCTGAGCCCACCATCACGCTCATCTTCGCCATTGCCCTTCTCTGGCTCGTCGTCGTGGCTATCGAGTTCGTCGACGTCTCGGTCTTCTGGTTCTCCGTTGACTTGTTGGCTATCTCCTTCGTCAGGCTTGGACTGGTCAGCTTCACCTTCGTCGGACTCAGCGTCATCAGTTTCGCCTTCGTCGGGCTCGGCGACTACATCGGGCTCTCGGCCGTCACTCGAGCCACCTTCGCCTGACTCACCAGGTGCCTCGGGTCCGCCGTCGCCAGATTGCCCCTCACCCGGCTCGCCAGGCTCCTGATTTTCGTCATCTCCGGACTCGCCGCTCTCGTCTGGCCCACCGCCTGCGTCGGAGTCGGCGTCACCTTCGCCCGGCCCGGCCTGGTTGGGCTCTGCGGCGTCGCGGCTCGGCGGTCGTCGGGCTCGGCGACTACATCGAGGCTCTCGGCCGTCACTCGAGCCACCTTCGCCTGACTCACCGGTGCCTCGGGTCCGCCGTCGCCAGATCGCCCCTCACCCGGCTCGCCAGGCTCCTGATTTTCGTCATCTCCGGATCGCCGCTCTCGTCCGGGCTCGGGGTCTTCTTCGCCCTCGTCGGGCTCGGGGTCTTCTTCGCCTCGTCGGGCTCGGGGTCTTCTTCGCCCTCGTCGGGCTCGGGGTCTTCTTCGCCTTCGTCGGGCTCGGGGTCTTCTTCGCCTTCGTCGGGCTCGGGGTCTTCTTCGCCCTCGTCGGGCTCGGGGTCTTCTTCGCCCTCGTCGGGCTCGGGGTCTTCTTCGCCCTCGTCGGGCTCGGGGTCTTCTTCGCCTTCGTCGGGCTCGCCATCGTCTACGGCGTCTTCCGCTTCAGGCTCCCCGTCCTGTCCGCCCTCGTTTATCCCATCGCTCTCGTCGGGCTGGCCGTCGCCCTCGCCCTGGTCCTCTTCATCCTCTTGGGGCTCTCCGTCATCAGTTCCTTCGTCAGTGCCTTCGCCTTCTTCAGGCTCGCCGTCGTCTGCGTCATCGCTTTCGTCCGGTCCCCCGTCCTCAGCGCCTGCGTCTACGACCTCCTGAGGCTCTCCGCCAGCCTCACCCTGGCCTTCTGCTCCCTCCTCGGGCTCCCCATCGTCCTCGCCTGAGCCATCCTCTGCACCGGCAGAAGAGTCGGAGGTTTCTGCACCATCGCCGCCGCCTTCACCGCCCTCTCCGCCCCCAGTTTCGCCACTTCCACCTCCGGTCTCGCCGCCCCCTCCGCCGGCGTCGCCGCCCCCGCCGCCTCCATCTCCACCACCGCCCCCTCCGCCGGTCTCAGACATCCTTGGTATCAATCGCGATGCCGAGCCGCTTTGCCACAGCGATGGGCCACTTGGTCGAAGCTTGCATGTCCCGAATGGCCTGAGAGTGAACGAATAAGCAGAATGCGGCATCCGTCATGTTCGGCTCAATCGACGGTAGGGCAGGGAACCGCTTCACTTCGTCGCGCAGCAGTCCGATTAACGACTGCCATCTGGCGTCTACTTCAGTTCGTGGCAGACCCGCAGATCTCAGTGCTCGAGTAGCGCTCGCCAGCTTGGTGAGCAATCTCGTATCTCGCACCATCGACAGGGCGGCACCTCGATATGCGCACTTGTTTCGACACGGTTCGCATCCGCGAAAGGGAGGTGCACTGATGGGAGTCAGCGGTACTGACTGCGCCGAGGTGATCGTTCGACGGATTGACACATGCGCCGCCTCGGCATATTCGTCGCTGTAAACAAGTGCTTCTCCCGTCTGAATCCGCGTTGCAAACTGCATCTGAGCATCGTCCATACCCATCGATCGCCCGAGGTACTGCCGGTCCTCCTCGGAGGTGAGACGGTGCATCACCTTGAGGTTTGTATTCTTCACGGCATCCTCGACCAGCTTGGTCGGAATTTGCTCGGCTATGACGACACCCTCTCCGTATTTCCGGTTCTCAGCCAGTGTGTTCGCGAAAGCTTCCGCTGCCTTTTCTTTGGCCTGGGCCTCGTCAGCACCGCCAGATCCCTGCGGCCGAGCGAGGAGTCGATGGGCCTCCTCAATAACCGTGACGTGCACGAGGTTCGGAGAAGCTCCGCGCTCGGCCTGATAGTGCTCAGTCATGGCGTTCAGTAGCAGTGCGATCATGAGAGATTGCTCGTCGCCGGCCCCTAGCGACTTCAACTCCACGACAACTGGATGATCGAGAAGTGCCCGCATGTCCAGCGGTCGATCCGTGAGAAACGACGAGGCAGTCGGTCCCGACACAAGCTGCTGCGCCCGGCGAATCGAAGCTGCCTCGATGTTCGACTTGACGTCACCGGCGTAACCGAGATCTTGGGTGACCTCCTTCATGGCCTTCATGAACTCGACGACGGTCGGCCAGCGCCGTTCTACGCCGCCTGCTCTCTCGGAGCCGAGGATCCCGGCTCTCCCATAGGTGATGTTCAGCGCGTCCTGGTAGATGCCGGGCAAAGGTTCCCACAGCCCAAAAGCGGCCTTGAAACACGCAAGCAGGTTGGCAAGATGCTCGCCTACCAGCACCCCCTTGGGAACTTCAAACGGGTTGAAGCGCAGTGGCGTCGCGTCCTCATCCCCGATAGTGATGATTTCAAGTTCGTCAAATCCCTCGAGAGACTTCAGCTTTCTGTAATCGTTGGCTTCAGAGTTGACCGGCTCGATGACGAGAAATGGCACCTGGTGCTGCACCCAAAGCTGGCGCAGAAGCTCCATAACCGATGTGGTCTTGCCCGACCCTGTGCTGCCTGCGAACAGGGCATGCTTGGTCAAAGAATTGAGCGGGAGACTGAGGGTCTGCTGACCGCCTTGCAGAAGTCCGATGGTGACGCTGTCGCCCTGAACCTGGTACGCCTCTGAATGCCCAAGCTGTCCTTTGCGGACCCGAAATCCAGGGACCATGCCGTCAACTGCCGCCGGCAGGCGGAACGCCGAGCTTGCGTCCTTCGCGTCTGCGAGAACGCAGAGTGCGCGCAATTGAGCCGAGGGCGGATCGGGGCGTGACCAGATTTCTGACTTGCCGGGCAACCCGATGAAGTCGATCGCGTCGAGGTTCCAGCGTGCGAGCTGCTCCTCCTCCGTCGAGGCCGGAATGCGGATCTCATAGGCCGACGTAATCCGGTCTCGTGCCAGGTGGCTTCCCCCACCTGCCTCGCTGGGCGAGACGAGCGAGCCCAGCATTTCCACAAGGCCTCGCGGCACTGACGGGCTCGAGGACGATACCTGGATCCGGAAGACGAAGGCGTTCTCGACGTAGCGCCGGGCATAGTCGGAGAACGTCCGCTCGGCATCGACTGCGAAGGCATCGGGAGGCAGGGTCTGTTGTCCGAAGTACAGACCGCCCTGCAACGTGTCCGGTCGCGCAAGCCGACCGTAGAACGTCGCCATCCGCTGCAGCATGTCGGAGAACTGGGGGGACAGCTGCATCGGGATCAGGCCGACCGACACCACAACACGCTCTCGAGTGGCCGCCAGCATCGAATAGAGCTGTGTCCAGTCGTTCTCAAGCCAGTTCAGCGGAAGGACACTAAAGTAGTACCCGACCTTCGCATCAGGTCGTTTCGGATCACCGAGGACCTCCCGCTTGGTGATAACCGCGGATCTGACTGAAACTCCCGCATCAAATGGCTGGAGAAGAGACCGCAATTCCGCCGCGTCATCAACGAGCTCAGCTGTAACGTGCCGCGGCAAACTTGATTTCAGTTGCGCCAGAACGCCGGACAGCGACTCTTCCAGCTGGTGCGGGTCTTCGACAGTCGGATTCTCTTCCCACACCCTTGCGATCAGTGCGATCTCAAGAGGAATGGACCGGTCTGGTTCAGCCACAATGCGGAGGTCGAAAGCGACTGGGATCCCGACATCGCGCATCGCGCTGATGAAGGACTGTTCTTCCCGGAGAAGGACGGAGAGGCGTTCGAGACGGTCCAGCTGACCATAGGCGCGGTCCTCTAAGAGGTTGACGGCGGATGTGATCTTCAGCGCGCCGTAGGCACTACGGACGTCAAACCGCGCCTCTTCCCAGAAGATCCTCGGTCGAGGCGAACTGGTAGTGATGACGGCAGTCAGCGCGACTCCTCGGCCAGTACCGCCAAAACGACGCGAACTAGAGAGATCGAGTCGGCGGAGATACCGTCAGCAACTGCTCATCCGCTGCTTCCCATGGCGTGGTGTCCGAGACAACTGGCACCACCGAACCAATCGTCCCATGTCCTTGTGCAGCCTGTTGACCGGCCGCGACATCGACGCCTTCTCGGACAGCACTATGCAAAGCTTCGCGGAGAGCCTTGGCGCGATCGAACTGCAGACTGACGTAAATCGCGTGTCCCTTGTTGCGCAGCTCCCATAGGAGCCGGCGAAAACCTGTCCACAGATACCTCGCCGGCGAGAGATAGAGCCAGAACGTCCATCCAACGTAGAGATCACCGCCGTTTTCGAAACAGGAGACAAATCCACTGAAGATGCCTTGTTTGATCTCCAGCACATCTCGCTGTCCCTGACTCATCACTTTGAAGCGCCGTAGCTGCAGCGAGTCCATCGGTGTTCTCCGCCGTTGTAGTGCCCAGGCGATGTGGTCGAAGACGACGGGTGCTGCTTGGCCCCTGTCGTCCACGGAAAACTTCCACTCAGAAAGTTGGCCAGGCAACTTGGAAAGCCAAAACACGCAGGCCATCACGAAACACCAGCCGAGGATGAGCAGCACCGCAATAACGGTGCCAAATGTGTGGTTTGCGACCCCCAGAATTGTCCCGATGATAAAGATCGGAATGCAGCCAACCGCCCAGACGAGCGTCATCAGAAGCCAGCGCCGAAGCACCTCGAACAGGAACCTGCTGCTGCGGAGTGGGTCAAACTCCTCAAGCTGCTGTTCTTTCTCGTACATCATCCGCTGACCGAGGTACACCGTGTTTGGTGCCGCCTGACCCAAGAGCTGGTCCGACGCAAGCAAATCTGAGAATCCTTCGGCTGCCGGCTGCCCCTCGCCTAGCGATCCTGGCTTGCGGGTGTGGTCGGGTGACTTCACCGAAGAGCCTGGCCATTCGGGAAGCGCCGACGCCCCTGTCCCGACCGGGGGCTCCGGTGGGCCCGACAACGCACCGCTTTCGACCAGGCTGACCTGTCTGGCTCCGCAAGAAATACAGAAAGCGTCACCTGCATCGACTTGGTGTCCGCAGCTCGTGCACGCAGCCATTCAGTGCCCTCCCGTTTGCGATCAGGAAAAGTGGAACCTTCGTCGGCGCAGGATAACCCCCCTTGCAAGGTTGTGCACATAGGGGTTTCAAGGGCCGCCCCACGCTCGGCCGCTCGGGTGTATGCGGCGTCCTCGCGGAGAGTCACCAAGCCACACCTTCGATCCGCTGGGGCCCTCCAAATCAACATGCACGCAAAGCCTCCGGAGCAGTGAAGTCCGATGCCTTTCGTCGGCCACTGGCCCTCGCCTCCAGGTGAGGACTGTTTGATCACGGCTGATAGTCGCCGTCGTCATTCGGGATTGATCGCCAGGCAAAGAACTACTGATCCAATCGAATTTCAGTTGTCACAAGCGTGCCCTCGACGCTGCAGGCGGGCTCAGCCAAGCGACTCCACGGGGGGGCCGGACACGAGGCCGATCGGTTGGTCAACGAATTCGAGTTGCGGCACAGTCAACTCCTTCAGCCGTGATGCAAGTAGCGAACTGGGCGTTGTTCGGAGCACACTGACGTCGTGAGAGACGCTGGTGCAGTGGCAGCCGACTGGTCAATGAGCGACGAGCGGCAAAGACACGAAAACCTCTCGGAACCTGCCGGATCGACACCGTGACCGCTCCCGGACGCGTCTGCAGCACCTGCGGTCGGGCCACGGCGGACGACGCGCCCTTCTGCGCTGGCTGCGGTCGACCAGTGGCGATGGGGTCGCCGGCCACACCTTTGGTACAACCCGGATCTCCGCTTGGCGGCACACAGCCTCCCCCACCACCTGGGTACAGCACCCCGCCACCACCACCGGTTGGGTACGGCACGTCCCCTCCGCCACCGCTCTACGACGCGGCGACTTCCGGTCCCACTTTCTCCCAGGGTGCCCCGTTGACGGTGCTACAGCGGACGAACGGCCTCTCGGTGGCGTCGCTCGTGCTCGGGATCGTCTGGGTATTCGGGATCGGCTCGATCCTGGCCGTCATCTTCGGCTTCGTGGGGCGCAAACAGATCAAGGACAGTGGAGGGCGGCAGACCGGTGAGGGCCTGGCCCTGGCCGGCATCATCCTGGGCTTCCTCGGGGTCCTCGGCCTGATCTTTTGGGTCGTGCTGATTGCCGCGGTGGCCAACACGGTCGAGCACTGCCACAACGTGGGCACGAACTCCAACGCCGCCGTGTGCACGACGATGCACGTCGGCGGCGGTTCGAGCTCGGCCAGCGCAGGGCAGGGTCCCGTCGGCGGCAGCTCGAACTCCGGCCTCGGTACCAGTGCGGCCTTCGGGCACGGCGGGGGTAGCGCAAACTGGCTCACCGAGAGCACACTGAGTCGATGAGCGAAAGCGGGGCGGTGGCGGGGAACGGATCGTCGACCGGAGGCGGGCACAGCCCCGAGGAGATCGTCATCGACTTCCTCTTGGCCCTGGCCCGCAACGACCTCGACGCCGCGCTCGACCTGGTGAACGAGGACCTCGAGTACATCAACGTCTCGCTCCCCACCATTCACGGACGGGCTGCGCTCGAACGGCTGGCCCGTCCCCTCCTGCGCCCCGGACGCATGGGCTTCGACGTCCACTTGAACCACGTGGCCGCCGAGGGCGACGTGGTGCTGACGGACCGCATCGACGAGCTCAACTTCGGCCGCTTCGCCACCTGCTTCTGGGTCTACGGCCGCTTCGTGGTGCGCGACGGGAAGATCGCCGTCTGGCGCGATTCGTTCGACTGGCTCGACGTGACGATCGGGAACCTGCGTGCCCTGGTGGGCCTGATCGTCCCGTCGCTCAACCGCACGCTGCCCCCCGGCTGAGGAGACCAACAGCTCGAGGGCTCCCCGCAGGGAGCCCTCGATGGTGCCGGTTACTGCAGATAGCCCTCGACCGTGCCGGTGGAGCGCTCGCTGGCGGCATCGGGATCCTGCCCCGCGTGCCGCTTGGCCCGGCGCTGGCGCAACATGTCCCACATCTTGTCGAGGGTGACTTCGAGCTCCTGCTTGCGCTTGCGCTCCTCGTCGCTCAGTCCCTCGCCGACGTGCGCCTCCTCGAGCCGCTGCTCCTCGGCAGCCAGCTCGTTGATCCGCGTCACGATGTCCTGGTCGTCCATGTTGCTCCCATCACCTGGTTCCCGACGTGCCAGTCTGCCCGCGCTCAGGCGGCGGCGACCAGCTCGCTGCGCTGCTCCTCCACCGCCGGCGTGCCCTCCCCACCCGCCAGGGCGGGGGTGAGCACGTCGGAGATGGTGGTGGCGAGGTGGAAGGTCATGACGTCGCGCACCTCCTCAGGCACGTCCTCGAGGTCGGGCCCGTTACGCACGGGCAGCACGACCTCGGTCAGGCCGGCCCGGTGGGCGGCCAGGACCTTCTGCTTCACCCCGCCGATGGGCAGGACACGGCCCTGCAGGGTGACCTCGCCGGTCATGCCGACGACTGGGCGCACCGGCACGCCGCGCAGCAGGCTGACCAGGGCCGTCGTCATGGTGACGCCGGCCGAGGGCCCGTCCTTGGGGACGGCACCTGCTGGAACGTGGAGGTGGAACCGCTTGCCGCTGAAGGCGCCCGAGTCGATCCCGAGCTCCATGGCGTGCGAGCGCACGTAGGAGAGGGCGATCTCCGCCGACTCCTTCATGACGTCGCCCAGCTGGCCCGTGAGGGTGAGGCCCTCGGGACCGTCGGACACGCTGGCCTCGACGAAGAGGACGTCGCCGCCGGCACCGGTCACGGCCAAGCCGGTGACCACGCCCGGCACGCTGGTGCGGTCGGCCGCTTCGAAGAAGAAGTGCGGCCGTCCGAGCCACTCACGGACGTCGGGACCGTCGACCACGATCGGGGCCGTGCGCTCACCAGAGGCGAGCGCCGTGGCCGCCTTGCGCAGCAGGCGCCCGAGCTCACGCTCGAGGTTCCGCACGCCGGCTTCCCGGGTGTAGTCGGCCACGACGGTGCGCAGCGCCTCGTCGGTGAACTCCACCTCGTCGTCACGCAATGCGGCACGACGGAGCTGGCGCCCGACCAAGTGGTGCTTGGCGATCGAGACCTTCTCGTTCTCGGTGTAGCCGTCGAGCCGGATGATCTCCATGCGGTCGAGCAGCGGTCCCGGGATCGTCTCCATGACGTTGGCCGTCGCGATGAACAACACCCGCGACAGGTCGAGGTCCACCTCGAGGTAGTGGTCGCGGAACGTATGGTTCTGCGCCGGGTCGAGCACCTCGAGCAAGGCCGACGACGGGTCACCCCGGTAGTCGTTGCCCAACTTGTCCACCTCGTCGAGCACGATGACGGGGTTCATGGTCCCGGCCTCGCGCAAGGCACGCACCAGGCGGCCCGGCTGGGCCCCCACGTAGGTGCGGCGGTGGCCGCGGATCTCGGCCTCGTCACGCACGCCGCCCAGGGAGACCCGGACGAACTTGCGCCCGAGCGCGTTGGCCACGGACTCGCCCAGCGACGTCTTGCCGACGCCGGGGGGCCCGACCAGGGCCAAGATGGCGCCCGAGCCTCGCCCGTCGACCGGCGCGAGCCCGCGCTCGGCCTGGAGCTTGCGCACGGCCAGGTGCTCGAGGATGCGGTCCTTCACGTCCTTGAGGCCGTCGTGATCGGCGTCGAGGATGCTCTTGGCCTCCGCGATGTCGAGGCGGTCCTCCGACTCGACGCCCCAGGGGAGCTCGAGCACGGTGTCGAGCCAGGTGCGGATCCACCCGGTCTCGGGACTCTGGTCGCTGGTGCGCTCGAGCTTGTCGACCTCGCGCTCGACCGCGGCGCGGACGTGCTCGGGCAAGTCACGTGCCTCGAGCTTGGCCCGGTAGTCGTCGGGGTCGTCGTCGGCCTCATGGCCCGAGAGCTGTCCCAGCTCCTTGCGGATGGCCTCGAGCTGACGGCGCAAGAGGAACTCGCGCTGTGTCTTCTCCATGCCTTCCTCGACGTCGGTCTTGATCTTCTCGCGCAAGGTGAGGTCACCCAGCGTGTCGCGGGCCCAGGCCAGCACGAGGCGCAAACGTGCCTCGACGTCGAGGGTCTCGAGCACCTCGACCTTCTGGGTCAGCGAGAGGTCGGGTGAGTACCCCGACATGTCGGCCAAGCGGCTCGGCTCGGTGATGTCGCGCAGCGCGGCGGCGATGCGGCCGGCCCCGCGGCTGTGCAAGATGTTCTCGAGCACGGCCCGGTACTCGCGGGCCAGCTCGATGACGGCCGGCGTCGGCTCGACGTCGCTCAGGGGCTCGGCCTCGACCCAGAGGGCCTCGCCGGTCCCCGGGACCCCGGTCCCGATGGTGGCGCGCTGCACCCCCTGGATGGCCACGGCGGGCAGCCCGCCCGGCAGGTCGCCCTCCTCCATCACCTCGGCGATCACGCCGACGCGGGCGAAGCGGCCCTCGATGTGGGGCACCAGCAGCAGGCGACCGCCGGAGGACCGGGCGGCCTCGACGGCGGCCCGCGCCTCGTCCGACTCGAGCGCCATGGTGAAAACCATCCCTGGCAGCACGACCCCGGACTTGAGGGGAAGCAATGGGAGTGTCACATTCTCGTTCGTCATCGGGTTGTGTCCTTTTGTAATGCCGTAATGGCAATTCCTCTGACTGGTCAACCATATGGGTGGCGCCGTCATTCCCGTGCACTCCCCGGGGCCGGCTCCGCCGCGGGCCCGGCGTCGTCCCAGGCCAGGTCCGGGGCCGGATCCCGGGCCCGGCGGCTCCCGGGCCACACCCCCCGCCGGGCGGCCCGGCAGAACGGCCGGGCGGCCCCGCCAGGGGCCTACGCTGGGGCAATGGTCAGATCAGAGGGACCATCCGAAGGGATCGAGCTCCACCCGGCCGGTTCGACCACCTTGGCCCCGGCCCGGCCCGAACCGGACATCGACGACGGCGACCACGACCGCTTCGCCCACATCGTCCTCGAGGGCTATACGCCCAAGAAGGGGGGCGATTACGTGGCCCTGGGGCCGAGCGTGGTCGAGGGGATCGTCAACCGCACGGCGGTGCGGGCCCTGTGCGGCAAGGAGTGGGTGCCCGGGCGCGACCCCAAGCGCTACGGCCTGTGCCCGACCTGCAAGGAGATCGCCGAGTCGATGGGCTGGAAGATCCCGGCCACCTGAGCGGGACGCCCCGTGCGGGCCCGGCACGGTCCACTCTGAAGAGAAATGCCCCGGTATGAGTGACGGGGCCCCGACACTTCGCTACCGTGCGCCTCACTTCCGGTGCGGCCAGGCGGCCGCCGTGCGAAAGGGGTCCCGGTGGCACAGGTGGGCTTCGACGGCGTCACCAAGCGCTTCGGTGACACCACCGCCGTCAAGGACTTCACCCTGTCGGTTACCGACGGCGAGCTCTTGGTGCTGCTCGGGTCCTCGGGGTGCGGCAAGACGACGGCGCTGCGCATGGTGGCCGGGCTCGAGGACGTCACCGAAGGCACGGTGACCATCGGCGAGCGGGTGGTCAACGACGTCGACCCCAAGGACCGCGACGTGGCCATGGTCTTCCAGAGCTACGCCCTCTACCCGCACTTGACGGTGGCGAAGAACATCGAGTTCCCGCTGCGCCAGCGCGGCGTGGACAAGGCCGAACGCGGCGCCAAGGTGAAGCAGGCGGCGGAGACGCTCGGGCTGGGAAACCTGCTCGGCCGCAAACCGGGACAGCTCTCGGGCGGGCAACGCCAGCGGGTGGCGCTGGCCCGGGCCATTGTGCGCGAGCCGCTCGTCTTCTTGATGGACGAGCCGCTCTCCAACCTCGACGCCGCGCTGCGGGTACAGACCCGGGCCGACATCGTCGAGCTGCAGGCGCGCCTCAAGACCACGACCCTCTACGTCACCCACGACCAGGTCGAGGCCATGACGATGGGGCACCGCATCGCTGTGATGAGCGACGGCTCGCTCCAGCAGGTGGCGACGCCCGAGGACCTCTACGCCCGGCCGTCCAACACGTTCGTGGCCCACTTCTTGGGCTCGCCCGGCATGAACCTGCTCGAGGGGATGCTGGTCGAGAGCGGGGCGGCCTCGGGTGCGGCGGGTGAGCGGGGCCCGCTGGCCGTGGCCTTCCCCGGCGGCTCGGTGGCGCTGCCCGAGGCGGTCGGCGACCTCCTGCGCGGGGCCGGTCCCGAAGTCGTGCTCGGGCTGCGGCCCGAGGCGCTGCGTCTCGATCCGGGCGGGCCCATCGCGGCCAGCGTGATCATCGTGGAACTGCTCGGGGCCGAGACCCATGTGATCTGCCAGAGCGAGAACGGCACGAGGATCATCGTGCGGCAGTCGCCCGCGGCACCCCGGCCCTCCATCGGGGAGGCGGTGCACATCGCGGTGGACGGCGACGCCTCGGCGTACCACCTCTTCGACCGGGCCAGCGGGCAGCGGCTGGGGTCGTCGTGAGCGGCGCCAGCACGCTCACGGTGCGCCGGCGCAAGGAGGCACTGCTGGCCTACGCGCTGCTCCTGCCGGCCATGGTGCTCTTCGGCGTCTTCTCCTTCTATCCCTTCCTGCGCAACTTCAAGCTCATGCTCTACGAGACGCCGCCGGTGCCCGGGCTGCCGGCCCACTACGTGGGGCTGCACCAGATCGTCCCCACCATCACCTCGACCCAGTTCACCCAGAGCCTGGTGACGACGCTGGTCTTCGTGGTGCTGGTGGTGCCCATCAGCCTCATCCTCGGGCTGGCCCTGGCGGTGTCGGCCCATCGCAAGCTCAAGGGGATCGGCGTCTACCGCGATGATCTTCTCCTCCACCGTGGTGAGCTCGGTGGCGGTGGCCTCGGTGGTCTTCGGCACGCTGCTCAACCCGGTGGTCGGCCTGCTGCCCTGGCTCGGCATCAACCCGACCCCGCCGGCCCTGGAGAGCTCGACCTGGGCCCTCCCGGCGGTGGCGGTGATCACCATCTGGCAGTTCCTGGGCCTGTCCTTCATCATCATGTCGGCGGGCTTGTCGTCGGTGCCCGACGAGCTGATGGAGGCGGCCCGCATCGACGGGGCGGGCGCCTGGACCCGCTTCTGGCGCATGACGGTGCCGCTCCTCTCCCCCACCATCTTCTTCGCCGTGGTGGTCAGCACCATCTACGCCTTCCAGTCCTTCGGCGCGGTGGACATCCTCATCGGGGCGCCCAACGCGGTGCGCCTGCACACCAACGTGCTGATCTACAACATCGTCAACACGCTCCAGATCGAGAACAACCCGGGGGCGGCGGCCATCTTGGCCACGGTCCTGTTCCTGATTCTGCTGGGGCTCACCCTCATTCAGATGCGGCTGCTCGAACGGCGGGTGACCTATGCCCGCTGACGAAAGGCCCGAGGGCGTGTCGAGCGAGGGAGCGGTGGCGGCGAGCGTGGGGGTGTCCCCGCCCGGGTCGGGGCCGCTGCCGGCCGTCGGGGTCCACCGGCCGTCGCGGCGCTGGCGCACCATCGGCAGCTACTCGCTGCTCACCGTGGGGGCCATCGTGGTGCTCTTCCCGATCTACGTGACGGTGGTCAACTCGCTGCTGGTCCCCGACCAGCTGGTCCAGCAGCCGCCCCCGCTCTTCCCGACCAACCCGCAGTGGAGCCACTACGCCACGGCCTGGACCTCGGGGCAGATGTCCAAGTACATGGCCACCTCGGCCATCATGACGGTGGCCATCGTGGTGGGGCAGATCGTCACCTCGACCCTGGCCGCCTACGCCTTCGCCTTCCTGCGCTTCCCCTTCAAGCGCACGCTCTTCGTCCTCTGCCTGACCACGCTGATGATCCCGCTCGAGGTGACGTTCATCACCAACCTCGACACCATCAGCTCGCTGCACTGGTTCAACTCGTACCGAGGGCCTGGCCGTGCCCTTCCTGGCCACGGGCTTCGGCATCTTCCTGCTCCGCCAGGCCTTCCTGCAGATCCCCCGCGACCTCCAGGAGGCGGCCCAGCTCGACGGCTACGGGCACCTGCGCTTCATGACCCGGGTGGCCGTGCCGCTGGCCCGCCCCTCGCTGGCCGCCCTGGGCGTCTTCTCCTTCCTCGGGCGCCTGGAACCAGTACCTGTGGCCGCTGGTCTCGACCGGCGGGACGACGCCGCTCAACACGGTGCAGATCGGGCTCAAGCAACTCATCGGGACCCAGGTGTCACAGATCCCGGTGTCGCTGGCCGGTGCCGTCATCGCCTTCGTGCCCCTGGTCATCCTGCTCCTGGTCTTCCAGAAGCAGCTGGTGCGCAGCCTCACCGCGGGGGCCGTGAAGTAACGGGGTGCCCACCGACTCCGGGTCGGCGGGTGGTAGGCAATAGGCATGCGGACCCCACGTCTCTTTCGTCTCGGCGCGGCGGCGCTCTTCGTGGCCAGCGCCACCGGGGCCACCACGGTCGCCGTGGCGGGCAGCGCGCCGGCGCCGGCCGGCGCGGCCAGCCTGCCCAGCTGCAACCTCAAGGCCCTGGCCAGCCACAAGGGCACGGTCAACATCACCTTCTGGAACTCCATGGTCCAGGCCAACGGGCAGACCCTGGCCGCCATCACCAGCGCCTTCAACTCGTCGCAGACCAAGGTGCACGTCACCCTGGTCAACCAGGCCAGCTACGACGACACCTGGCAGAAGTACGAGGCCGGCCTGTCCAACGGCCAGCTGCCCGACGCCGTCCAGCTCGAGGACCAGCGCACCCAGGCCGCCATCGACACGCAGTCCTTCCTCCCGGTGCAGTCGTGCATGAACGCGGCCAAGTACTCGACGAGCGACTACCTGACCCGCCCCCTCAATTACTGGAAGGTGAACGGGGTGCAAGAAGCCCTGCCCTTCGCCGTCTCGGCGCCGATCGTGTACTACAACCAGAACGCCTTCACGAAGGCCGGGCTGAACCCGGCCGACCCGCCGCTGACGCTGCCCCAGATGGTGAGCGACGCCAAGGCGCTCAAGGCGGCGGGCAGCGGGATGGGGCTGGTCCTCGACCCCTGGCACCTCGAGACGTGGCTGGCCTCGGCCAACACGCTCTTCGTGAACAACAAGAACGGCCGGTCCGGCCGCGCCACCCAGGGCGTGTTCAACAACAAGACGTCGGTCAGCATCTTCAACCAGCTCAAGGGCCTGGTGTCGTCGGGCGCGGCCACCACCAACCCCTCGAGCGGACCGGACGAGTACGACAACCTGCTCGGCATCGGCAGCGGCAAGTACGGCATGACCATTGAGACGTCGGCCGCGCTCGGCACGGTGACCCAGCTGCTGAGCGGCGGCCAGTACGCCAGCGTGAAGCTGGGCATCGGGCCCTTCCCGGTGTACAGCTCGTCGGTCAAGGGTGGCATCGAGCCGGGCGGGTCGGGCGTGTACATCTCGAACAAGGTGCCGGCCATCGACCAGGCGGCGTCGTGGCAGTTCCTGTCCTACATCTGCAACACCCAGTCGCAGGCCACCTGGGCCGCGGGCACGGGCTACATCCCCGTGCGCAAGTCGTCGGCCCAGACCGCCACGGTGCAGCACCTCTGGACGACCAGCCCGGGCTACAAGGTGGCCTACAACGAGATCAACAACGGCGTGAACACGCCGGCCACCTCCGGCTCGGTCATCGGCCCCTACGCCGACGTGCGCACCGACGTGGCCAACGCCGAGATCGCGATGTACACCAACGGCGTCTCGGCGGCCAACGCGGTGAAGACGGCCGAGCAGTCGGTCAACACCACGATCTCGTCGTACAACAGCCGACTCGGCATCAGCTGAGCGGGGGCGGCGCCTCGTCGGGTAGGCGGGGCGGGCCGGACGAGGACAACCCGCTCTGAGCAGGAACGATGTCCCTCCCGGGTGCCCCGGCGCTGGGGTGGCTGTCCCGTGACCCGGCGTCACCCGGGCTCACACCCGGTCGCCGTGTGAGCCGGCGGCGTCGGTTGGGTATAGCAACGGAGGTGTGTCGGCACACCATCCCGCCTCTGGGCACCCGGCGCTCGGTACGCTCCATGACACGGCGACATCAGGTCATCTTCGAGTCGGAGGGGAGGTGCAGGTGTCCGAGCACGACCTCGAAGACAACGACGGGCTGACCGCGCTCCGGGTCATGTACGAACTGAACCCCGAGGGCGTCGTCTTCACCCACGCCGACGAGGGCCGCGTCCTGGCCGCCAACCCGGCGGCCTGCGCCATCCTGGGGATGACCGAGGAGGAGATCCTGCGCCGCGGGCGCGACGGCATCTGGGATCCCGACGACGCCCGCTGGGTCCTGGGCTACGAGATCGCGCATCGCACCGGGCAGGTGGTCGGCTCGGCTCGGGTGCGCCGGGGCGACGGCGGGGTGATCGAGGTCGAGGTCAACGCGCACCACTTCACCGGCGCGGACGGGTTGAAGTGGGGCTGTGTCATCTTTCGCGACGTCACCACCCAGGTCGACGCCGAGGCCCGGGTGGCCGAGCTCACCATGCGCCTCGAGCAGTTGTCCGTGGGCGACGAGCTCACCGGGCTGACCAACCGGCGCGGCCTGGCCAGCGCCGGCGCCGAGCTCCTCGAGGCGGCCGACCAGCAGGACTGCGACATGCAGGTCCTCTTCGTGGACGTGCGCGCCCTGTCGGACCTCAACGAGCGCCTCGGCCACGAGGCCGGAGACGCCGCCCTCCAGGCGGTGGCCCGGGCCCTGCGGGTCACCTTCCGCCGCTCCGACGTGGTGGCGCGCATCGGCGGGACGCTCTTCGCCGTGCTCGCCCTCGACCTGCGCGAGGACGAGCGCGACGGCGTGGAGAAGCGCATCATGGAGCACCTGACCAACGTGGAGACGGTGCGCTACGTGGGCGACGACATCGAGGTGCGCCTGGGCTGGACCACGCGCCGGCCCGGCGACGAGACCTCGCTCGAGGAGCTGATCGGCCGCTCGGCCCGCTCCCGCCGCACCGCCACCTACTGACCCAGCGCCCGGGCCGGCCCGCGCCGCCGGCCAACGGTGGCTCGGGCGTCCAAAAGGCAAAAAAGCTCCGTGCATCCTTCCCTCGGCCGGGCGCGCTTCCTAACATCACCGTTGCAAGGAGCGCCAGCGCTGTGCCGTCGGGCA
Organism: uncultured Acidimicrobiaceae bacterium; assembly: GCA_963726545.1. Lineage (GTDB taxonomy): Bacteria > Actinomycetota > Acidimicrobiia > Acidimicrobiales > RAAP-2 > Bog-473. Next base: position 18,097 of record CAVSCV010000010.1, read on the forward strand.
CGAGCGCGGAGGCACACAGGTCGCATGGACATGGGGAACGCTGAGCTCGATGGGTCGCTCGGACTGACGGCGTACCGCGCCCTGTTCGAACGCGCCCCCGAGGGCATGATCTTCTCGACGCTCGACGGCCAGGTGCACGCGGCCAACCCGGCGGCCTGCCGGATGCTGGCCATGACCGAGGCGGAGATCCGCCGGCGCGGCCGGTCCGCCCTGGTCGAGGACCCCGACGACCCCGAGCTCGAGGCCTGGCTGGCCGAGCGGGCCCGCACCGGCGTGGGGGCCGGGGAGAAGCGGTTCAGCCGGGGCGACGGCCGCGTGGTCGACCTGGCGGTGCAGAGCCGACTGTTCGCCAACCCCGACGGCACCGTCCTGTCCTTCAGCGTGTTCCGCGACGTGACGGCCCGGGCGGCGACGGAGCGGACCATCGAGGAGCTGAGCGCCCGGCTGGAGGAGCTCGCCCTGACCGACCGGCTCACCGGCCTGGCCAACCGGCGCGGCCTCATCGTGGCCGGGACCGAGCTCTGTGCCCGGGCCGACCGCGAGCGTGCCCCCATTGAGGTGCTCTACCTCAACGTGCACAACATGGCCGAGCTGAACGAGCGCGTCGGGCGCCGCGGCGGCGACGCGGCGCTCGTCGGCCTCGCCCACGCGCTCACCGGTGCCTTCGGGCCCGACGACGTGTTGGCCCGCATCGCCGGTACCGGCTTCCTGGTCCTGGCCTACGCCCTCGACTCGGCCACCCGGCCCGCAGTGGTGCGCCGGGTGGAGGCACGGCTCGACCAGCCCGAGGTCTTGACCCTGGTCGGCACCCAGGCCGCCGTGTCCTTCGGCTGGGTCACCCGCCCGCCCGGGTCCGCGACGTCGCTCGAGCGCCTGATCGCCCGGGCCGACCGCGACGTGTGGGAAACGCGGAGCGCCACCTGGACCGGGCGGGCCACGCCCGTCACCTGAACGACGGCGTCACCCGCCTCGGCTCCGGGGCGGGGCCCCGGTCCCTGCAGGAGGGCCGGCCGCCGACGACGCGGCCCTCCCGTGCAGGATCCGACGGTGCTGACGCTCCGTCGACGTCGAAGGTCGACTACGAGCTCTTCTTGAAGGTGGCGGTGAACGTCGACCCGGTGGGCGTCGTCTTGAGCGCGCCCGTCTTGACGAGCGTGTCCGCGCCGTTGAACGAGTTGAACTTGGTCGGGGCATCGAACCCGAGGTAGTCGCCGTTGACGGTGGTGTTGGTGTAGGTCACCTTGCCGAAGTTCGCCAGCGGGAGCCCGATGCTCGCCTCGTTGTACGTCCCGATGTCGATCATGGTGTCCTTGATGGCGCCCGGAGTACCCGACACCCAGTACACGGACTGGGTCATGTCGTGGATCTCGGCCTGGGCCCCAGTCGGCGACTCGAACAGCGACGTCACGACGACGTCTCCTGCCTTCGCGCCCGCCTCGACGAATCCTCCCGCCGGGGTGGAGAAGTTGAACCCGTACTGCGGTCCGCCCGTGCTGCACTGCGCGGTGACGAACGCGTACGCGTCGAGACTGTCCGTGAACACGCCGCTGAAGAGCGCAGCGCCGTGCACGTCCTGGGCCGGAGTGCACGTGACCCTTGGGATGGTGAACGTGGCGCTGGCGCTGGCCAGCCCCGCGGTCGGGACGGCCTGGAATCCACCGAGGAAGGTGGAGGAGCTCGCGCCGCCACCGGCCGGCGTGAGGGCGGGCGCGAGGCCCGCCGCACCGGCGCTCGGGGCGAGGGCGATACCACCGACGGTGAGCGCGGCGACCCCGGCCAGAGCCGAGGCTGACGCGCTCCGACACCAGGCGCGGCGGGGCGTGAGGGACGTGTTCATGATGACTGAACCCTTTCATTGTGCAGGCGTTGGGCAATCCAACCCCAGTGCACCCCCGGTTGCCAAAGGCAGTGTAGGCCAGGGAGCGCGCCGCCAGGGGGATCAACCGGGGCTGCGAATGATCGCCCGCAACTGGCGCTCTGACCTGGACCCGAGCCGGGTCCGCTTCCAACACGCTGCACTGCACATGCAATGAGTTCGACGCCCGAAACGGACTGGACAGGCGGGCATTTGCACCTAAAATGTGACTAAGACGCTTTGCTTTACGAATTCGAGAGCATTAATCTCGCCACATGAGTAACCGCGTATGCCCTGACTTGGACGTGCCAGTGCGGGCGTCCACCAGCACCACTCGTCGCCTCGGCCGGATCGCCGGCATCGGCGCCCTCTCCTTGGCTCCCCTGGCCTTCACCGCCCTCCCGGCCGGTGCCTCGGGCGGCTCCGTGGGCCTGGTGGCGTACTCCACGCCCAAGCCGGCGTACACCGTGCTCGATCAAGACTTCACCGCCACCAAGGCGGGCAGCGGCGTGAGCATCTCGCCGTCGTTCGGCCCCTCGGGCACCCAGGCCACCTCGGTGGTCGACGGGCTGCCGGCCGACGTCGTGAACTTCTCGCTCGAGCCCGACATGGCCAAGCTGGTCAAGGCCGGCCTGGTCTCGAGCTCGTGGGCCAAGGGCCCGACCAAGGGCATGGTGACCGACTCCATCGTGAGCTTCATCGTGCGACCGGGGAACCCCAAGCACATCAAGACCTGGGCCGACCTCGTGAAGTCGGGCGTCGGCGTGATCACGCCCAACGTCTTCAGCTCGGGCAGCGCCAAGTGGAACATCATGGCGGCCTACGGGGCCGAGGTGCACCAGGGCAAGTCGCCCGCGGCCGCCCAGGCGTACCTGTCGCAGCTCCTGCACCACGCGGTGGCCCAGCCGACCAGCGCCAGCGCCGCGCTGCAGACCTTCCTCTCGGGCCAGGGCGACGTGCTGCTGGACTACGAGGACGACGGCCTCTACGCCAAGAAGCAGGGCGAGGCGGTCGACGTCATCACGCCTCCGCAGACCATCCTCATTCAGAACCCGATCGCGGTGACCAAGACGGCCAGCTCCTCGGCCAAGGCGTTCGTGAGCTACCTCGAGTCGCCGGCCGGCCAGAAGGTCTGGGGCCAGCAGGGCTACCGCCCCGTCCTCGCGTCGGTGGCCAAGGAGTTCAACTTCCCCCAGCCCAAGACGCTCTTCACCATCGACTCGCTCGGCGGCTGGACGACGGTGAACACGAAGTTCTTCGACCCGACCACCGGCATCGTGGCCAAGGACGAGGAATCACTCGGCGTCTCCACGGCCAGCAGCTAGGACAGGTGTGAGCACCGGCGTCCCCGCCGTGGCCGACCTCGCGCCGGCCGTCGGGACCGGTGCGTCCTCCACCAACTCGGGGCGCCACGGACGGCGCCGCCCCCTCGGTGATCCCCCGCCGGCCCTGGCCACGGCCGGACGGGTGGCCGCCCGGGCGGGCGGTCCCGCGTTGGCCATCACCTACCTGTCCCTGCTCGTCCTCCTGCCGGTGGCCGCCCTCATCTCCAACGCGTTCAGCAACGGCTGGAGCACCTTCTGGCAGGCGGTCACCACGCCCGAGGCGGTGGCCGCCCTCGAGCTGACGCTGGTCGCCGCCCTGATCGTGGCCATCGTCAACTCCATCGCCGGACTGGCCATCGCCTTCGTGCTGGTGCGCGACGAGTTCAAGGGCAAGGCCTTCGTCAGCGCGGTCATCGACCTTCCCTTCGCGCTGCCCACCGTCGTGGCCGGGCTGACCCTGCTCGCCCTGTACGGGCCGAGCAGCCCGTTCCACATCAACCTGGCCGGCACCCGCCTCGGGATCGTGGCCGCGTTGCTCTTCGTGACCCTTCCCTTCTGCGTGCGCAGCGTCCAACCGGTGCTGGCCGAGCTCGATGCGGAGATCGAAGAAGCCGCGGAGTCCCTCGGCGCCACCCGGCGCCAGGTGCTGCGCCGGGTCATCCTGCCCAGCATCGTTCCCTCGGTCCTGGCCGGCGCCGGCCTGGCCTTCGCCCGGGCCGTGGGCGAGTTCGGCTCGGTCGTGCTCATTTCGGGCAACCTGCCCTTCAAGACCGAGGTGGCCTCGTCCTGGATCTTCAGCCTCTCCCAGAGCGGTGACCTGCCGGCGGCCAGCGCCGTGTCCATCGTGCTCGTCCTCATTTCGCTGGCCGTGTTGCTGGCCATCGGCTGGACCCGTCGCCGCTTCGACGTCACGGAGAAGGTGTGAGCGCGCCGACCGGCGCCCGGCGCTGGCGCCTCCCCCTGCGCTACGCCGTCCTCCTCTACCTGGCCCTGCTGGTCCTCCTGCCCGTCGGTGACGTGTTCTACCGAGCCTTTCAGCACGGACTCGGTGCGGCGTGGGACGCCATCACCACGCCGGACGCTCTGCACGCGCTGTGGCTCACGTTCATCGTGGCCATCATCGCGGTACCGCTGAACACGATCTTCGGCGTGGGCGTCTCCATCATCCTGGCCCGCCACCGCTTCCCGGGCGCCTGGCTGCTCGACGCGCTGGTCGACATCCCGCTCGCCCTCTCCCCCGTCGTTATCGGCCTGGCCCTGATCCTCGTCTACGGCCACACCGGCTGGTTCGGGAACTGGCTGGCCGCACGCGGCATCACGGTCATCTTCTCCCTGCCCGGCATCATCATGGCCTCGGCCGCGGTCTCACTCCCCTACGTCGTGCGCGAGGTGCTGCCCGTGCTCCAGGAGCTGGGCACCGAACAGGAGCAGGCGGCCAGCACCCTCGGCGCCCGCCCCCTGACCGTCTTCCGGCGCATCACCCTGCCCAACATCCGCCGCGGCCTGGCCTACGGGGTCACGCTCACCACGGCCCGGGTGCTGGGCGAGTTCGGCGCGGTGGCCATCGTCTCGGGCGCCATCGCCGGCAAGACCCAGACCCTCACGCTCTTCATCTCCGACAGCATCGACAACCTCGACCCTCAAGCGGCGTACACCGGCGCGGTGGCCCTGTGCCTCTCCGCGCTGCTCGTGTTGACGGTCCTCACGGTGACCGACCGCAAGCGGGACGACTGGCACGGGAAGGCAGCGGCATGAGCATCAGCGTCGAGCACATCTCCAAGAAATTCGGCGACGCGGTCGCCCTCGATGACGTGTCCCTCCGGGTGCCCACGGGCTCGCTCACCGCGTTGCTGGGCCCGAGCGGCGGCGGGAAGTCGACCTTGCTGCGCATCATCGCCGGGCTTGGACTCGGCCGACACCGGTACGGTGCTGATCGAAGGCGAGGACCTCACGTCGACCCCGGCCCGCAGCCGCGGCGTCGGCTTCTGCTTCCAGCACTACGCCCCCTTCCGCCACCTCACGGTCCGGCGCAACGTGGCCTTCGGGCTCGAGATCCGCAAGCGCCCCAAGGCCGAGATCAAGGCCCGGGTGGACGAGCTGCTCGAGCTGGTCGGGCTCTCGCACCTGGGCGAGCGCTACCCGTCGCAACTCTCGGGCGGCCAGCGCCAGCGCATGGCCCTGGCCCGCGCCCTGGCCATCGAACCCAAGGTGCTGCTGCTCGACGAGCCCTTCGGTGCCCTCGACGCCCAGGTCCGCACCCAACTGCGCCAGTGGCTACGCGAGCTGCACGACACCCTGAACGTGACCACGGTGCTGGTGACCCACGACCAGGAGGAGGCCATGGAGGTGGCCGACGTTCTGGCCATCATCAACCATGGCCGCCTCGAGCAGGTGGGCGCGCCGACCGCCATGTACGACCACCCGGCCAACGAGTTCGTCCTCACCTTCTTGGGCAGCGCCACCCGCCTGCATGACCAGTGGGTGCGGCCGCACGACCTGGCCATCCACCGGGTGGAGGACGGGACCCCACCGCCGGAGTCGGCCGAGGGCCTGGTCACCCGCATCACCCACCTGGGCTTCGAGGTCCGGGTCGACGTCGAGCTGACCGAGGGCGGCACCTGCTGGGTGCAGCTGAGTCGCGGCAGCGCCGCGGACCTGGGTCTCGAGGAGAAGCAACGGGTCTGGGTCCGACGGACCGACTCCCCGGTCTCCGACACCATCCCGGCCTGAGTAGCCCACCCTTCACTCGGGGATGCCCTCTGGGGTGGACTCCCACCGGCCCTGCACGGCCCATCGACGTGTCGAGGACCCCGAATTGGTCCGATGCGCGGGCTTGGGTCGCCCCACCTCGCCAAAGGAAAGGCGAGAGGGACTGCCATCCACCGCAGGATGGGCAAACGCCCGACAGCGCATCGCTGGATCACGATCGCTTCTCTGACACAGCGTCGTCGGCTCGTCCTTTCGCTCACCTTCGAAGATGCGTGCCGATTCGACGCACACCACGCTCGCGCTCTGACGGCGAAGCAACTGGGTCGGAGACGCGAAAAGGGAGGCTCGCCGCTCGGGCGAGCCTCCCTTCGCGTGAGTTGAATCGCGAAGCCGACTAGGCCGCGATCTTCAACTTCGTACCCGGGGCCATCGTGATCTTGATCGCCCCAGTCGCTGTGCTGTTGGCACAGAACTCACCGGATGCAGCCGCACCCACGACTGTGCTCTTGGTGTTGTCCGCGGTGACGCTGCCCGTGATGAGCTCGTCAGCGACCAGCGTGGCACTGGCCTTGCAGTTCGAGCCAGCCGAGGTCGACTCGGAGATGGTCGTCTTCTTTGCGTTGGCCCATGTGATGGTGCCAGAAGTCGACGTCGCCGATCCCGATGTCTTCCCGGACCCACCGGTGTTCCCGGTGCACGTCTTCAGATTGATCTTGGCGACTCCGGTCGTCGCGTTGACCTTCCCGGTTGCCGCGGAACAGGTGATTCCCTTCGGCGTCGCCGCTCCCGCAGGTCCGGCCGACAGCGCAGACATTCCGGCGAGCGGGATCAGCGCGGCCGAGCCCGCGATAATCCCAAGCATGATTCGATTGTTTCGCACGTGTATTTCTCCTTCATCTCAATTGGTGACGGGGAGAATCCATCTGCGGGGGACAACCCATCTGACCCTCCCCTGGTTGGCTTCCGCGAATTTGTTGTACCCGGTCTCGTCTCGCTCAACCGACAAACAATCGATCGCTTGCCGCGAGGCTGGGTAACGAAGCGATCTACGGGGATGCCCACGCGACGAATCGACGACCAGCACGGTGAGCGCCTGCCATCTTTCGGTCGCGCCATGACCGGGGCAAGAACCCGATCCGAATCGTCTTTCCTGCTGCACCGGGGTTGACCCGTCACCAAGCGATGACCGGCCACAGGAAACGCTTCCAACGCGTGTGGATTCTCGCCACGCACGCATCCGTCTTTGCCAGGTTTCTCTTACGCTCGGTGACGTGCCCGGGGACAACGTGAAGAGAGTGTGTGGCCTGGCCTGTCCAGAGATTTGAACGCTCGGTCACCCGTTACCCGTACGTGCTTCCCCAACGCGAGCGCGCTCCCGCCGCGCCGACGAAATCCTGACAGCGGCCGTGCAATAACTCAGTCCCGTGACAGGTCGCATCCAGTCGTTTCCAAGGAAGGGCCTTTTGGCGCATACAGTGCAGGCACGCCAGTCGCCGTGACAGAAGGTCAGGCCATCGGAGAGTGAACGCCGCTATGCGTCGTACGAAGAGGGTCATCGGTCTTCGGATTGCCGTGGGGGCCGTCGGCCTGGGTATCGCCTCGTTGGCCTTGGTGGCTGCTCCGGCCGGCGCCGGAACCACCCCCAAGATCCGGGTGAACCCCGACACCGGCCTGGCCAAGAAGGCGACCGTCAAGGTCAGCGGGAAGAACTTTCCGGTCGACACAGCCGTCAGGATCATGGAGTGCACCTCGGCGAACCAGACCGAGGCCGGTTGCAACGTGGCCGGCGCCGTCTCGGGCATGAGCGCGGCCACGGGCACGCTGGCCAAGACGCGCCTGCCGGTGAGTTCGCGCTACACGAGTGAGGGCGGGACCGTGATCGCCTGCACCGCCCAGGCTCCGTGCACCGTGGCCGTCGTCACGACGACGGGGAAGAAACTCGCTGCGGTCGTCATCGGCTTCGAGTAAAGAACTCGCAACGAGGGCTCCCGTGTCGTCGGGGACTCGAGCGCACGACGAAGGGGCGCACCGCCTGGTGCGCCCCTTCGTCAATTCTGCACGTGCGATCGGATCCGCGTCGCCAACTCCGGGGATGGACGCGGCCGGATCTGATGCGGCCGCATCGACCGTCGGACCGGCGGCACCAGGTGGCCGCCGCTCCGACGCCCTTAGTCGGTGGCGGCGAGTTCGAAGACCCGCCCCTTCTCGGCGAGGCCGGTGTCCCCGGTCAGATCGTCGAGGACCACGTCCTCGGCCTTCACGCCACGCACGCCGAAGATCACCATCAGCAGCGCAGCAAGGCTGAAGAGCGCAGACACCCCAAAGATGGCATCGAACGAGTGGACCACGTGGGACGGATCGACCGCGGCCACCGCGGCGAGCTGGCCGTGTCCGAGGAAGGCGTTGAACGCCGTCACCAATACGGCGAGTCCGATGGCGGCACCGATCTGCTGGGAGACGTTGACCAAGCCGGAGGCGGCCCCGGCGACCTCGGGCTCGACGTCGGCCAGCGAGGCCGAGGTGAGGGCCACCAGAGCCATGCCGCTTCCCGCTCCGATCAAGAGCAGTGAGACCACCATCTGGAGATACGAGGTGTTCTTCCCGATCTCGGTCGCCAGGACGAGCCCGATCGTGGCCGAGATGCCTCCGATGACCATGATCATCTTCTCGGGCAGGCGGTGGGCCAGGACCCGGGTGGTGAACTGCGACGACAAGAAGACCGCCAACGGCATCGGGAGGAAGGCCAGCCCCGCCCGCAGCGGCGAGTAGCCGTGCACGTCCTGGAGGAACTGGGCCAGGAAGTAGAACAGGCCGTAGAAGCCGGCGTACAGCAACCCCCGGGCCGCGTTGGCCGCGCTGCGGGTGCGGCTGGCCAACAACTTGAGCGGCAGGATGGGCTCGAGCGCCCGACCCTCGTGCCAGACGAACGCGGCGACCAGGGCTGCGCCCAGAACGAACGCGACGACCGTCGTCGGGCTGGCCCAACCGACCTGCCCCGCCTCGACCAGGCCGAAGACGACGGCGCCGATGCCGACCGTGCAACTCATCGCTCCGAAGAGGTCGAAGTGCCCGTTGCGTCGCTCGGTCTCCGCCAAGACCATCCGACCGACCAAGAAGACGGCGATCCCGATCGGCACGTTCACGAACATCACCCAGCGCCAGGACACCAACTGGGTCAACAGACCGCCGGCGATGAGACCGATTGCGCCGCCCGCGGCCGACACGGTCGTGTAGAGGCCGATGGCCCGGACCCGAGCCGGACCCTCGGAGAACGACACCGTGAGAAGCGAGAGGGCGGACGGTGCGGCCAGCGCCGCCCCGAGGCCCTGGAGGGCGCGAGCAGCCAGGAGCATCCAACCGGATGCGGCCAGCCCACCGAGGAACGAGCTCGCCGTGAACAGGGCGATCCCGACCAGGAACACCCGGCGCCGCCCGAAGAGGTCACCGGCCCGGGCCCCGAGGAGGAGAAAGCCTCCGAAGGTGAGGATGTAGGCGTTGATCACCCAGGAGAGGCCGCCGGTGGAGAAGCCGAGGCTCTCTTGAATGTGGGGCAGCGCCACGTTGACGATCGTCGTGTCCAGCACGACCATGAGCTGGGCCGTGAGGATGACGAAGAGGAGGACGCTCGGGCTGGCGAGGCGGCTGAACACGCCCCGACCTGCCGTTTTAGGCAGATCCGGGTTCTGCTCGCCGCTCGCGGGCCGCGCACGACCAAGGGAGGAGAGGGGCATTGACTTTGACCTTTCCGCTGGTATTCTGAACAAACGGAAGCTTCCTCCGGTTATTATACGGAGGGTGCCTCCGTTTAGCAACCCTCTAATTCGCCGAGGTATGGAGATGGCGTCGAAGCAGGCAGTCGAAGAGTCCCGCACTGAGTCCCCTGCCGACGACGCGCTCGATGGCGGCCGACCGATGCGGGCCGACGCCCGACGGAACCGCGAACGCCTGATTGCCGCCGCTCGCGAGGTCTTCGCTGAGCAAGGTTCAGGCGCCTCGATGGAAGCCATCGCCAAGCACGCCGGGGTGGGCGTGGGGACGCTGTACCGCCACTTCCCGAACCGCTTCGACATCGTCGAGGCCGTCTACCAGGACGATGTGGAAGAACTCGTCCGCGCCGCCGAACAGGCCACCGAAGACCTCGAGCCCTGGGAGGCGGTGGAGGCGTTCTTCGAGGCCTTCCTGCGCTATGCCAAGACGAAGCAGGCGCTTCTCAGCGAACTGCAGCAGGCCTTCGAGAAGAATCCCGAGCTCCGCTCGCGGATGCGCGAGCGGATCGATGCCGCCTTCGACCTGGTGGTCGAGCGAGCAAAGGAGGCCGGGGTGGTCCGCCAGGACGTCAGCGGCCACGACCTCACCCAGCTGGTGAGTCCGATCTGCACCAACGCCAGCATCCCCGATGATCAGATGCGGCGGCTCGTCAAGATGATTCTCGACGGGTTGGCCGCCACGGCGTCAGCTGGGGCCCGCTAACTCCTGAACACGAAAACGGCCGCCTTTGCAGGCGGCCGTTTCCTGTTGTACGCGTCCGCTGTCGTCGACAGCGTGGTTGCTGACACCACTCGGCGCGATGGCTCGGTGAACGGCCGGCCGTCAGCATTCGACGTGACGACCGCTCACCGAGCAGGGCGCGCTAGCCCGAGAAGGTGGTTCCGACTGCCGTGGCGCCGACCACCGGCTTGTTCAGCTTGAGACTGCCGGCCGAGCCGAAGAAGGTGGCGTCGCCGTAGCTGAAGACACCGCCGTCCGCCGCGTGGAGCCAGTAGCCCTTGCCGTCCGCCGTCGACGAGATGCTCACGATCGGCTGGTTGAGCTTCATGCCTCCGGTGGAGCCGAAGAACTTGGCGTCGCCGTAGCTGAACACGCCGCCGTCGGAGGCTACGAGCCAGTAGCCCTTGCCGTCCGGCGTCGCCGCCATCCCGACGATCGGCTGGTTGAGCGTCATGCCGCCGGTGGACCCGAAGAAGGTGGCGTCGCCGTAGCTGAAGATGCCGCCGTCGGAGGCCACGAGCCAGTAGCCCTTGCCGGTCGGCGTCGCCGCCATGCCAACGATCGGCTTGTTCAGCGTCATGCCACCGGTGGAGCCGAAGAAGGTGGCGTCTCCGTAGTTGAAGATGCCGCCGTCGGAGGCGACCAGCCAGTAGCCGAGACCAGCCGGGCTGGCCGGTGCGCCACCCACTCCAGGCGAGTACGGCGTCGATGCCATACCGACGACCGGCTTGTTCAGCTTGAGACTGCCGGTCGACCCCCAGAACGTGGCGTCGCCGTAGCTGAAGATGCCACCGTCGGAGGCGACCAGCCAGTAGCCGCCTTGGTCCTGCGTCGCCGTCATGCCCACGACCGGGGCGTTCAACTTCATGCCACCGGTCGAGCCGTAGAAGGCGGCGCTGCCGTAGTTGAAGATGCCGCCGTCAGAGGCGACCTGCCAGTACCCACTCCCCGGAGCCGGGGTGTTGTAGATGGCGGTGCCGCCAGTGAGGGTGGTGATCGTGTTGGCCGGGTTCATCGTGATACCCGTCACCCCGCTGATCCAGACGCCGTAGAACTGCCCGCTGATCCGGTTGGCGGTGACCTGGGTCGTGGTGATCTTCGGAGCGATCGCCGGTGGGAGCACGTCCACCCCGACGATGATCCCAGCCGTGGTGGGCGGGCCGTTTGTCTGGCCCCAGTTGTTGGCCGGTCCAACGGTGTTGTCGGTGATGGTCACGCCACTCACGACGTCGTTGGGAGCGTGGCTGTGGACGATGATCCCGCCCTCGAAAGAGCTCGTGATGGTGTTGCCGTTGACGAGCGTGCCGCTGAGGGTCGCGTTCGACGAAGCCGTCGCCAGCACGATGCCACCGAGGTCAGGACCAGTGGCCTTGAATACGCCGATGTGACCCGTGATGGTGTTGGCAGAGACGGTGCCACCCGTGATGGCGCCGCCCGTGTTGTGGGTGGAGTAGACGATTCCACATGATCCGAAGTTGCCCGAGATCGTGTTGTTGCTGACCGTGTCGTCGCCAGACGGAGTGACCGCGGCAGTTCCGGCACCTGGGATACCAGGGTCGACCGGACCATTGTCGTTGACGAAGACGCCGCCTCCACCGTTGTTGATGATGGTGTTGTTTTCGACCGATCCGTCGGTCACGCCGGCCAGCACGATGCCGCCGAACGATCCGATCTTCGGGTTGGGGTTCACGCCGTTGTTCTGGACCGTGTTGTTCTCGATGATGACGCCAGCGGGCTGCTGCTCGGCGAAAATGCCCGTGTCATTCGCCCCGCTGATCGTGAGGCCCTCCGAGGCGGAAGACCCACCGATCGTCACACCGGCGACCGTGGGGCCGACATAGATGCCGAGGTCACATCCGGTTGCGTTGACCGTTGCTGATCCGACGGTCGTCTGGTCGATGGTCTGAGCATTTGTCGCGACGATGGCAGCCGTCAGTCCTGTCGTGCCGGCAGCGGTGCAACCCGCCGCCCCGGCTGCGCTTGCCTGCAGCAAAGACGATGCTGCGATGCCGGTGATGCTCAGCGCACCGACAGTGAGCCATGACGCGCCCAACAGACGCGTAAGTCGACGATCTAACTTCATAAGGGTCCTCCTCGGGGGGCGCGACTAATTTCTCCGCCGCTGCAGATGGTAGCCGGAAGCGATGCCGTGAGCACGGGTTCTCGCGGGACCTCGAGCAGACGCACATTTTGTGATGCGGACGTATCTCCTACGCGCACGCAAGCGAATCAGAACGGATCTGCCGGCCTGCCGGGGTGCCCGACCGACGAGCTGTTGCGATTGCGTGTCGGAACCGTGACATGAAAGCAGCTGCTTGTGAATCCGCAATCCACAGGCGCGCTTCAGGACTCACGAAGAGACGACGACTGTTCTTCCGTCACCCTGACGGAGGCAACCAATTGACGAGATCCGAACTCCTTGCAATGCCGATTCGGGCGTGTCCCCAACCGCCGTATGCCGTGAGTTCCTCGCTGCCGGCATAGGTCAGGTAGTTCTCACCTTGGGGCCCAACGCAGAGGAAGGCGGAGTTGGCGTGTTCGAAGTTCACGCTCGAAATGCCTTGTCCCGTGTCGAAGGGCTGGCTCGGGAGCATCAGCTCGCGTCCGGTCGACCAGCGCAGCCACGTCTTGGGACTGTTCGGATCGCCTGGATCCAGTGTGAAGATGAACGGCTGGTCCAGCGTGTTCGAAGTGGCCACGAGGCTCCAGGCCCCATTGACGGTCAGGAACTCGTAGTTCTCGACGGTGTCGCCGTAGACGACGATGTCCGGCCGACCCACGAGACGGAATGCGCCGGTGAGCGACGGCGCCCAGGCGATCTCGAAGTGTTGCGTGGTCGTCCCCGCCTTGAACCCCAGGATGACCCCATGCTTGGTGAAGGCCAGGGCTGCGTCGATCATGCGGTGGGCCAGCCCGTGACCCAGCGCATGCGCGGGCGACCACCTCCGCAAAGAGGCGTCCGTACTTACTCGGTACTCGAGTCCGTTCGGCGTCTGGTACGTCACGACGAAATCGCCGGCAGGATCGCGGACGATGTCGGGCGAGGCGGCGTTGGTCGCGATGACTCTGGGAGTCGACCACCGACGGAGGTCGGGGCTCTGCGCAATCGCGACATCGAATTTCACATGCGGGGCTGCTCTGGTCTGCGTCATGTCGCTAAAGAGCATGTGCCAGGTGCCGCCGGACCATTGCAGTGCCTGGTCTTTGACTCCGACGTTCGGATACGAGAGGACGGGATTGGTCAGAGCGGACCAATCGATGCTCGAAGGTGGCTTCCCCACGATGCAGGCGTGGTCCTGTGCGGGTGCGACCGTCGCCGCAGATGCTCGAGGTGCCCCTCCTCCCAGCGCCACAGCGATACTGGCAAGAGTGAGCACAGCACCACCCAGGAGCGCTCGTCGCGACATGCACCACGGTACAGGGAGCACGCGCTCCGAATCCGTCCACGATCCCCCGTCCGTTCGGTGCTTTCCAGCAACCGAATCACGGACACGGCGAGCTACGTGAGATGGCCCGTCGTCTCGCCCCGGCGAGTGAACGTATTGCAGTAAAAGAGCCTGCCCCCCGGTGCCCGCCAATCCGCCCACTCGGTGTACAGCGGGCTGTCGAGTCCCCCGAGTCGAGGTGCGACATAGTCGATCATTTTGGAGAAAGTTCCCTCGGCGTCCGCGTTGTCGAACTCGTAGAAGTGCATATACCCAGGGTCTGACTCGGCCGCGTTCTCGTATACCGAGATCTGAGTGAAGCCGGGTATGCCGGCGGCCGCGATGTGACGAATATGAACGAAGTCACCCCAATCTCGCAGACTTCGAGCGTCCTCCGGAGTTCTCGGGCTGATCCACACGATCATCAATCCCAGGGTCGCGCCGTCAGTCAACACTCCCTGGCTCGGGCGAGGACTGCGCCGGAAGCAATGAGCCTCCGATACTGCCTCTGGCGTTGCCGGCGCACGAAAGCCCTCCTCCGCCTCGACGACGAGGAGGGTCGACCCGTCCCGGATTCGCATGGGTAGATCGGTCCGTCCGAGTGCGCAGTTCTCCCACCAGGTCACTCTGTGGGCGCCGGGGACACGAGCGAGATCACTGGCTCTCGCTTCGCCTGCTCCCTCGAGAGCGTCACCCAGCTCCAGATACAGGACGTCGCTACATCGGTCCTCCACGTCAGTCGTCCCCAGATCGAATCGCTGCCATCGCTGCTCCCCCGTCGACGTCGCCTCTTGCGACTATCAATCTCGGCTCATGACGCAAGCTACCGGATCGAACTTTGACGCTGCGTCCTCCTTCCAGCCCGGCAGGTGGTCGATCGATGAGACCGAATCCCTTCGGGGGACGCGCCTTGAATGTCTGGGTTGAACTAGCTGTTGGCAAGTTCGAGAAGTACGTCGGCATGGCATGGACCGTCAAGTGGGCAGTAGCAGGCCAGATCGCGACCCCGCAGCTCATGACGGACATCGTCGACGCTGACGAGCAGCCTTCCAGCCAGGAGGTCCTCCCGGTACCGACGCACGGCCTCCTGGCGGCCCAGGTCCAGTGGATGCGGATTACCCCATTTGGTTGGGCGCGTCACCACGATCGCTTCGGCCGGGAGCTTTGCCCCCCTTCTTCGCGTTCGCTGAAGTCGACTTGGCATGCTCGGATCAAGCCTAGGTAACCCATCTGGCTCGTTGTGCACGATCGCCCTCGCATCGTGACCACCGCCACCGGGTAGCCGAGGCCGAGCGGCCGAACGCGCTCCGACGAGAGGGATCATCCCAGACGGTAAGGGTGGTCCGTCCATGGCTCAATCATGCTCGTCGCGGCGGAGTCGGCAGAAGCGATTGACGACGGAGTCAGAAGACAAGCGTCCTCGAGACCAGAGGCCGAGGTAAGGGAGTTGGACTCGCGGTTTTGTTCCATTTCGAGATATGACAGAGCCCTCTAGCGCATATATCTAAATAGCAGTCGAGGAAAATGTACGGAAATGAGAAAGTGTTCCCACAATGAGACGGACCGGTGTACCATTCTCAGCATGAAGTACGTCTACGCGGATAGCTGCCGGGCCTACCGGCACTCAGAAGGCCTCAAAGGCCTTCTGACGTCGCGCGGGCACGTCATGGCCCAGATATTGAAGGCCCAATCCTTCAATTGGGTCGCGACCGACCCCCAGGAGGCGCCCTCAACGGCATAACTAGGACTTACATACGTCCAGTTCGTTGAGGAGCCGCTTCCGAAAGGGGGCGGCTCTTTTGTATTCCTGGGCCAGTCGCACAACTGAATAACCAACCACTCGAAGGGGTGTAGTCCAGCGGAACGGACAGCCGGCTCCAACCCGGCGGACGTGGGTTCGACTCCTGCCACCCCTGCTGGGCGAAGCCTTGCCCTTTTGCCTAAAGAGGCAAAGAAATCACCGCACATTGACAACTAAATAGTACGCCAGATTGGGGATCGGGACCACGCCTATTGGCCTGGTCACACCGACCGATCCCGCCCCGGTGACCTCTGTTGGCTAGAGGAACGCGGCTGTAACCCGCGCGGCATATGCCTGCGGTCGTTCGATTCGACCCACCGGGACCCTGGGCCCAGAGCACGAGTGGCAGTGCACCTCGTTTGCATCGAGACACGTGCCGGTTCAAGCCCGGCTGGGTCCACCACGCGGGTGTGGCGGAACAGGAAAGACGCGCCGGGCTCAGACCCCGGTGGGCTCACGCCCGTGAGAGTTCGACTCTCTCCGCCCGCACCAGGCGCCTCTAGCTCAGCTGGTAGAGCGATGGACTCTTAATCCATGTCGTCGGGGGTTCGAGTCCCTCGGGGCGCACTCGGCCGGAATCCTCTGGTCGACACACCTGGTTGTAGCTCAGTTTGGACAGAGCACCCGGTTCGGGACCGGGGGGTCAGCGGTTCGAGTCCGTTCAACCAGACCAGCGGAGATCCAGCACCGCAGTATTCGGGAGTGGTCCAGCGGTATGGACGCTCGGCTCTGGACCGAGAGACGGTGGTTCGAATCCATCTTCCCGAGCACCGGCGAGGTCCGGTCAAAACCTCAGCAAGCCGCAGTAGCTCAATCGGGAGAGCGCCGCCCCGTCAAGGCGGAGGCAACGGGATCGAAACCCGTCTGTGGCGCCAAACCCTGGTGGTGAAACGGATGATCACAGGAGATTACGAATCTCCAGTTCCGGGTTCGAGTCCTGGCCGGGGTGCCATCTCGTCGTAGCTCAGACGGAACAAGAGCGCTGCCCTCCGAAGGCAGAGGCCGCTGGTTCGAGTCCAGTCGACGAGGCCACGCCGCCATAGCTCAGTGGGAAGAGCGCAGCCCTGGTACGGCTGAGGTCCCCGGGTCGGCTCCGGGTGGTGGCTCTGGACCGATCAGGGTCCGATTGCCCCCGTGGCGCGACTGGACAGCGCAACGGTCTCCTACACCGGAGGATGCTCGTTCGAATCGAGCCGGGGGCGCCGTCGGCTGACTGATGCACATGCCGACTCTTGCATTGGAGGGTTGACCGAGAGGAAAGGTGCTCGCTTGCTAAGCGATGGCCGAGGGCAACCTCGCCAGCGTTCGATCCGCTGCCCCTCCGCCCTGGAAGGTATGCCTCGTTGGCTGGGGGCACCCTGTTTCGAAAACAGTGACACGGCCCTGCCGTGGGGGTTCGACACCTCTACCTTCCGCTCTGACGCAGTGGTGCAACGGAAGCACGCCGGGCCTTCACCCCGGAGGGTGTCGGATCGAAACCGACCTGCGTCACCAAGCCGCCATCGGATAGTGGCAGTCCACCGGGTTCTCAACCCGGAAGCCGGGGGTCGGAACCCCGTGGCGGTACGTGGCACTCCCATCGGACTGCCTTTGCAATGCGGAGTAGCTCAGCGGAAGAGCGGGTGGCCGTTAACCACCGTCGTCGGGGGTTCGATGCCCTCCTCCGCAGCCCTGGCACCGTGACCGAGGATCTAGGTACCCGATTGCAAACCGGGCCACGCTGGTGAAAATCCAGCCGGTGCCTCCAACGCAGTAGTAGCTCAGTTGGAAGAGCGTCTCGTTGCCAACGAGAAGGCCGCGGGGTCAGGACCCGCCTACTGCTCCATGGGGTCAAGGTGTTGACAGATACACGCGTGGCTTCCACCCACGAGTAATGGGGGCGGTACCCATTGGCCCTTCCATCACCCACTTTCGGGAGTCGTCCAATGGCAGGACGCAAGGTTTTGGTCCTTGAGATGAGGGTTCGACACCTTCCTCCCGAACCATCTGAAGAAAGGAGGTGTATCGATGCGGCACAACTGGCTGAAGCTCGTCGTTGGCGAAGACAGCGCAAAAGCGACCGGCGGCTCGACGGAGTTGAGCGTGGTACCGCCGACGCCGGATTGTTCCGTCCAGCGGCTGCGCGGCGTGGACGCCGACGAAGGACCGAATCCGGACGACGCGGCGTGATCGTCAACGCAACTTCAGAAGTGCCGGCCAGGCCCAACGGGATGGGCGCTGGATTTGTAACCCAGTTGATCCGGGTTCGAGTCCCGGGGTCGGCCCCTTTGGTCGTGTAGCTCAGTTGGGAGAGCGCGCGCCTGAAACGCGCGAGGCGGTGGATCGAAACCACCCATGACCACCTTGGACGCATAGCTCAGAGGCAGAGCGCCGGCACGACATGCGGAGGTCGGGCTTCCAAAACGCCCTGTGTCCACCCGATCATTCACGGCCCGGAGTCAGCCGGTGACGACGCCGCTCTGATACAGCGGAAGGCCTCGTTCGACACGGGGCGGGCCGACGACGCGCTGGTGGCGCCCGACGGGACGGGCTCGGGACTTTTAATCCCGTCTGATCCGGTTCGAGCCCGGCCGCCAGCACGTATTGGACGCATCCGTAGCTCAACGGCAGAGCGCCACGTTCACACCGTGGAAGTCGGAGGGTCAGCACCTCCCGGATGCACGAAGGCGCAAACGCCAACATGGTGGATGGAGCCGGATGGAGAGGCGGGTGGTCGTGACCCACCCAGCAGGGAGTTCGATTCTCCTCATTCACCCTGGGTCTCAGGACCCGCAACGCAGCGGGGAGGGATGGTGACCTCACGGGTCTCATACGCCCGAAGATCTCCGGTCAGTACGGAGCGCTGCGACTGGGGCCGGGCCGGTCGCCCAGGACGGTCTTATCAACCATCCGCGTCGGGGTCAGCACCCGGGGCCCCAACCATCTGGCCCCTGTAGCCCAAACGGTAGAGGCAGCTGGCCCAAACCCAGCGCGTGCACGTTCGAATCGTGTCAGGGGTACCTCGCCGGTGATGCTCGGGTGGCTGAGCGCCCGCTTCGTACGCGGGAGCGCGAGAGTTCGACACTCTCCACCGGCTCCGCAGGCCTTCAGCCTGAATCGCGTATTGCGTGGTCGAACGGTAGACGCGCCAGCCAGCCCGAGGAGCTGGAGCACAGGACGAACCTCCGGGTTCCGACTCCCCGCTCGAACGCCGGTCGGCGACGCCCCAATCTGGCGCACTATTTGGTTGTCAGTGTGATCACACAGACGGAGAGCGCACCGATGCCGAACCAGATCAACCCGAACCTGACCTCTTGGGCCAGCGAGCTCGACGACAACGCCCTCGAGCAGGCGCTCCGGACCTCTCGTTTGCCGATCCTGGCCGGGCCTGTCTGCCTCATGGCGGATGCCCACTTCGGCCTGGGAGCGACCGTCGGTAGCGTCGTCGCGACCAAGAATGCCGTCCTGCCCTCGGCGGTCGGCGTCGACATCGGCTGCGGCATGGTGGCGACGGAGACCAATCTCACCGCAATGGACCTGCCGGACGATCTCAACAAGCTGCACGGCTTGCTCCGCGACCGAATCCCGGCCGGGGTCGGCAAGGGTCATGGCCGTACCGAGGCCGAAGGGTCCGCCGCGCTTGTGGCGCTGGGACTGCCGCCGGGTTCGGAATCCGAGCTCAGCGACCGCCAGCGTACGACCATCGCAGCACAGTTCGGCAGCCTCGGTAGTGGCAACCACTTCGTCGAGGTATGCCTGGACGAGCGCGACCGAGTCTGGATCGTGTTGCACTCGGGTAGCCGGGGCATCGGAAATCAGCTGGCTACGGCCCACATCAAGACGGCTCGACTGGTTGCCCAGGAGGAAGGTCAGGTCCTGGAGGACCGAGACCTTGCCTGGTTGGCGGAGGGCCGACCCGAGTTCGACGCGTACGTAGCGGACATGTTGTGGGCTCAGCGCTACGCCTGGGGCAACCGCGAGCAGATGATGGATGCTGCGTTGACCGCCCTGCGGGCAGCCGTTCCCCACGCACTCGAGACCGAGCGCATCAACTGCCACCACAACTACGCCGTCAAGGAGACCCACCGCGGCGAAGAGGTATGGATCACCCGCAAGGGAGCCATTCGGGCGGGGCGCTCCGATATGGGCGTCATCCCGGGTTCCATGGGTGCTTCGTCGTTCATCGTGCGCGGCAAGGGCAACGAGGCGTCGTACCAGTCGAGCTCCCACGGGGCGGGCCGCCGGCTCGGCCGCAAGGCGGCGTTCCGTCAGCTGAGCACCGAGTCGCTCCGAACCGCCATGGCAGGTAGGGCGTGGGACGACAGCATCGCTGACCAGTTGGTCGATGAGCATCCCGATGCCTACAAGCCGATTGCTCAGGTCATGGCTGACCAGGCCGACCTGGTCGAGGTCGTCCACGAGCTGCACCAGGTGGTGAACCTCAAGGGGACGTGAGGGCCCCATCGAAATCCAAAGAACTTGAACGAAGGAGAAAGACAATGAAGCTGGCAGAGGCACTGCTGCTGCGTGCCGATCGCAATAGGACCCTGGAGCAGATCAAGCAGCGCATCCAGGTCAGCGCGCGGTATCAGGAGGGTGAGAACCCACCCGAGGACGCGCGCGACCTCGTGTCTGCTGCATCGACCGTGCTTGACGAGCTCGAAGGTCTGATCCGGGACATCAATCGGACCAACTCGAGCACCGTCATGGGCGATGGCCGCACCGTGACCGAGGCTCTGGCTGAGCGCGATGTGCTCCGACTCCGGTACTCGATGCTCAAGGTCTCGGCCGATGCCGCCTCGGGTGGGCAGCAGCCCTTTGGATTGATGCGGGCCACCAGGTCCGAGCTCAAGCTCATGAGCGACCTTGACGTCCGGAGCTTGCGTCAGCAGGGTTCAGACGTCGCCCGGCGTGCTCGTGAGCTCGATGCTCGGATCCAAGAAGTCAACTGGACCACCGAGCTACGGGAAGCATGAGTTCGTAACGACGCGTGAAGTTGGTAGGCAAAGACGCAGAGCGAGTTCCAGCCCATTCTGGGGGCCAAACCAGAAGCAAGCCCTCAAAAGGCTCACGGCGAGCGCAAGGGCAACGCACAGGGGTTCGAATCCCCGCATAACAGAGCAGCCCAGCACTGTGCACAGTTGATTGAGCACCGGGCACCGAGCATTACCAGGAACTGACTGCGTTCGAACCGAGGGAGGGAA
>CAVSCV010000011.1:0-139247 GCA_963726545.1 uncultured Acidimicrobiaceae bacterium
CCGCGACCGGTGAGCACCGGGCCTCCCAGGCCTTCACCCACCTGGCCCTCATTCGACCGCGGTCGGTCGGCTCATCGCAAAAAGCGGAAAGCGCCGATGGCCATGCCTGAACGGGGCGATACGGAGGACGGCGGGTTCCTCGCCTAGGCGTGGAAGAGCGACCGGGAGGACTGGTGGAAATGGCTGAGCGAGAGGACGGCATCAAGGTCTCGGTGGAGCGCGAACGTGAGCGACACCGCAGCTCACCGGGTCGTCGTGATCGGCGGAGGCTTCGGAGGGCTGCCCACGCCACGCGCTTGCTCTCCCGCTCCGACGACGTCAAGGTCACCTTGATCGACCGCAGGCAACCACCACCTGTTCCAGCCGCTCCTCTTCCAGGTGGCGACCGGCATCCTCTCCCCCGGCCAGATCTCCCCCGTCCTGCGGCACATGCTGCGCAAGCGCCCAACGTGCGGGTCGTGCTCTCGACGGTCACCGCGTTCGACCTCGAGCGGCGCGTGGTGCACACCCAGTCGGTGCCGGGCCGGTTCGACGAGTACCCCTACGACAGCCTCATCGTGGCGGCGGGCGCCGGGCAGTCGTACTTCGGGCACGACGAGTTCGCCCTGATCGCGCCCGGCATGAAGACGATCGACGACGCCATGGAGCTGCGTCGCCGCGTCTACGGCGCGCTCGAGCTCGCCGAGACGATGCCGGATGCCGCGCTCGCAGCGGTTCTGGACCACCTTCGTCGTGGTCGGGGCGGGGCCGACCGGCGTCGAGCTCTCCGGGCAGATCCGCGAGCTGGCGGCGCGCAGCCTCCGCCGCGACTTCCGGACCATCGACCCGACCTCCGTGCGGTGGTCCTGGTCGACGGCGGGTCCGAGCCGCTGGCCAACTTCGGCGACCGGCTCTCGGGCGCGCCTGCGCGACCTCGAGAAGATGGGGGTCGAGCTGCGCATGGGGCTGCGGGTCGTCGGCGTCGATCCGTTCGGGGTCGACGCCCAGGCGCGGCCGGCGAAAAGAGCGCTTCGAGTGCGGGACGGTGATCTGGGCGGCCGGCGTGCAGGCGTCGCCCCTGGCCGCCTGCCTGGCGCAAGCGACGGGCGCAGAGACCGACCGCGCCGGCAGGATCGCGGTGCAGCCGGACCTCAGCCTGCCCGGGCACCCCGAGGTCTTCGCCGTCGGGGACATGGCGTCGATCAACCAGCTCCCGGGGGTCTGCGAGGTGGCCATGCAGGGCGGGCTGCACGCCGCCAACACGATCAAGCGGCGGCGCGCGGCAAGGAGAGCGTCCCGTTCAAGTACCGCGACCTCGGCAGTGCGGCGACCATCGGCCGCTTCAAGGCCATCGTGAGCGTGCGACGGGATCCGCCTCAGCGGCTTTCCGGCTGGGTCGTCTGGTTCTTCGTCCACATCGGCTTCCTCAACGGCTTCGGCACCGCTCGGCACCATGCTGCGCTGGTTCCAATCCATGATCGGGCATTCCCGGCCCGAACGTGTCTTCAGCGTCGGCCACACCGGCGGGGACCTGAGCCTGCCCGACGAGGTGAAGGCCAAGGTCATGCCCTCGGCGTTCCCGGTCGCCGAGCGGCGTGCCGGACTGGGCGGAGCGTGTGGCGAACACGGCGTCGCTGCAACCCGACGCGAGCGAAAGGGTCAAGCCGAATCGAAGGCCGAAGAGATGGCAATAACAGAAGCGCCGAGGACCGCGGGCACAACGAAGCAGGGCGCGGCTAGGACAACAAGAGCGCTCGGAGCAAGCCGCCGGTCTTCTCATCGGACTGATTGCGTGTCGCAACAGAAACGCCTCAAGCCGACTCTATAGCCCCGAGGAGGTCAGATGCCAGAACAGGACCACTACGACATTGTGATCATCGGCAGCGGCGCCGGTGGCGGGACACTGGCCTGGAAGCTGGCGCCGTCGGGCAAGAGCGTCCTGCTGCTCGAGCGCGGCGACTACCTCCTCGGGAGCGCGACAACTGGGAAGTCCACCGCGGTCTTCGTCCGGGGCAAGTACCAGGGCGCCGACGAGTGGGTGGACAAGGACGGCAACGAGTTCCCGCCCGAGGTGAACTACTACGTCGGCGGCAACACGAAGTTCTACGGCGCGGCACTGTTCCGGCTGCGACCGGAGGACTTCGGGGTGATCCACCACCACGGCGGCCTCTCGCCGGCCTGGCCGATCTCGTACTACGACACCTCGAGCCGTACTACACCGAGGCCGAGCAGCTCTACCGGGTGCATGGGCGGCACGGCGAGGACCCGACCGAGGGGCCACGCCAGCGCGGACTACCCGTACCCGCCGGTTGAGCACGAGCCGCGCATCCAGGAGCTGCACGACGACCTGGAAGAGCCTGGGCCTGCACCCGTTCCACCTGCCGATCGGGGTGAACCTGCACCAGGACGAGCACGGGGAGGCGACCCACTCCACGTACGCATCCGCTGCAACCGGGTGGACGGCTTCCCCTGTCTGGTCGACGCCAAGGCGGACGCCCAGGTCGTGTGCGTGGACCCGCCCTTCGGCCCACCACAACGTGACGCTGGTGACCGATGCGCATGTGAAGAGCCTCGAAACCGACGACGGCGGCCTGGCAAGTGACCGGCGTGGTGACCGAGCTGGCAGACGGCTCGACGTCCGCTTCTCCGGGGACGTGGTGGTGGTGTCCGGCGGGGCGCCCAACTCGGCGCTCTTGTTGCTGGGCTCGGCAGGAACGACGACCATCCACACGGGATTGGCCAACGGTTCCGACCAGGTGGGTCGCAACTACGTGCGCCACAACAACCTTGCGGTCATGGCGCTGTCCCGAACGCCCAACCACACCCGCCTGCAGAAGACGCTCGCCCACTCAACGACTGGTACCTGAAGGGCGAGGACTGGGACTACCCGTGGGCGGCATCCAGATGCTGGGCAAGCCGACGCCGAGCAACCCGGGCCGATGGCCCCCCCTCGCCCTGGGGGGCGAAGCTGACGCCCCAAGGGTGTTCCTCGAGGACGCTCCGCGCGCCACGGGGTCGACTTCTGGATGTCGTCGGAAGACCTGCCAGGCGCCGACACCCGGATTACCCTTGACAGGGACGGGACCGTTCGCATGTCTCTACTCCCCAAGGACAACAACGTCTGAGGGACTGACTTCGGATGCGCAAGAAAGTTCGACTCGATGCTGGCCGACCTCGGGTTTCCACAAAGAAAGCCACCAGCGAGGCGTTTATCTCCACGAGGGCATGAACATCGCCGCCACTGCCCACCAGGCGGGCACGGCTCGGTTCGGTGCCGACGCGGCCGATTCGGTGCTCGATGTGAACTGCAAAGCCCACGAACTCGGCAATCTGTATGTCGTTGACTCGAGCTTCTTTTTGTCTCGATCGGCGCGGTCAACCCTACCTTGACCATCATCGCGAATGCCCTCAGGGTCGGAGACCACCTGTTGGATCGCTTGGCCGAACGACCCGGCCATTCGATGCCGGCAACGAGGACAGAGGTCTCGGTCGTCTACTTGGCCGGCATGGTCCAAAGCATCGCCCTCGTCACCTTTCCCGCCGCCGGCACCATCTTTACCAGTCCGGCGTATTACGGGCTGTCCAGCACGCAGTACGGGAGCATGTTCCTCCCGCAGTTGGTCACCGCCATCACGGCGTCACTGCTGGGAGGGGCACTCGCCAAGCGCTCCAGCCTCAAGCGCGTGTACCTCGCCGGGCACGTCGCCGATCTGGTCTCCATGGCCCTGCTCATCACCAGCGCGTTTTGTACCACGACACAGGGACCCGCCTGATGGCCTTCTGCTCGTTGCGACCGCTTTCCTCGGCGTTGGTTTCGGCTTGGTCGTCCCGGCGATAAACACCTTCACGGCTGCTTTCCATCCGAGCGCTGTTGACAAGGCCGTGCTCATGCTCACCACCTTGCTCGGGCTGGGGCCCGTGCATGCCCGTCCCGGCGCCGGACGGCGCCGTCGAAGGCCCGGCCTGACCTGGCGTCGAGAGCCCGGGTCCGGGCGGACAACTATGTTCCTCGGATGATCCTCGATCGCTTCCTCGTCACCGACCACGTCGCCGTCGTCACCGCCAGCGGGCGCGGCATCGGTGCCGCCACCGCCGTCGCCCTGGCCCAGGCCGGTGCGGACGTCGTGCTGGCCGCCCGCACCGAAGCCCAGCTGCGCGGCGTGGCCGAGCAGGTCGAGGAGGCGGGCCGGCGGGCCGTGGTGGTTCCGGGCGACCTCACCGACTACGAGCTCATGGCCTCGCTGGCCGAGCGGGCCTGGAGCGAGTTCGGCCGGCTCGACATCGTGGTGAACAACATGGGCGGGCACCATGCCCCGGCCGCTCCTCGACACCTCGCCCCGCTTCCTCGAGGAGGCCTTCCGCTTCAACGTGGCGGCCGGGCACGCCCTGGTGCGGGCGGCGGTGCCCCGCATGCTCGAGGGCGACCACCGGTGGGTCGATCGTCAACATCTCGTCCGTCATGGGTCACGTGGCCGGCCGGGGCTACCTGGGCTACGGCACGGTGAAGGGCGCCCTGGAGCAGTACACCCGCCTGGCCTCACGCGACCTGGCGCCGCGCATCCGGGTCAACGCCATCGGGGTCGGCTCCACCGCCACCTCCGCGCTCGACATCGTGATGTCGAGCGACGAGCTGCGTACCGCCATGGAGAAGGCCACGCCGCTCAAGCGGCTCGGCCAGGTGGAGGACATCGCCTCCGCCATCCTCTACTGTGCTCGCCGGCGGGTCGTACGTCACCGGCAAGGTGCTCGAGGTCGACGGCGGATTGCAGTCGCCCAACCTCGAGATGCCGCTTCCCGATCTCTAGGCCGACTGGCACAAAGGAGTAACCCATGCCGTACCGCGTCGTGCAGTGGAGCACCGGCAACGTGGGCCGACACGCCCTCGCCGGCATCGATGCCCATCCCGAGCTCGAGCTGGTCGGGCTCTTCGTCTCCAACCCCGACAAGGTCGGTCGCGACGCCGGCGAGCTGGCCGGCCTGGGCCACGCCATGGGCGTGACCGGATCGAGCGACGTCGATGCCCTGCTGGCGCTGCGGCCCGACTGCATCGTCCACACCGCCATGGCCGACGACCGCCTCTTCGAGGCGCTGGCCGACCTCGAACGGTTCCTGGCCGCCGGCATCAACGTCGTCTCCTCCAGCCCGGTCATGCTGCAGTACCCGGCCCCGGACGACCCGCTGGCCGCGCCGGTCATCGCGGCGGCCGAGAAGGCGGGCGTCTCCCTGTTCGTGAACGGGGTCGACCCCGGCTTCGCCAACGACGCGCTGCCGCTGGTGCTGAGCGGGGTCTGGGAGCGCATCGAGGAGGTGCGCTGCTCCGAGGTGCTGAACTACAACACCTACAACCAGCCCATGGTCCTCTTCGACATCATGGGCTTCGGCCGCGCCCTCGACGACGTGCCCTTCCTCCTCTCGCCGGGCGTGCTGACCATGGCCTGGGGCAGCGTGGTGCGCCAGATCGCCGCGGGCCTCGGCGTCACGCTGACCGAGGTCACCGAGTGGTACGAGCGCGAGCCCGCCCCCGAGGACTTCGAGGTCGCCGCGGGCACCATCGAGAAGGGCACGGCCGCCGCGCTCCACTTCGAGGTGCGGGGCCTGGTCGGTGACAAGGCCGGTCGTCGTGCTCGAGCACGTCACCCGGTTGCGCGACGACCTGGGCTCTTCGTGGCCCCAGCCCGCCGGACAGGGCTGCTACCGGGTGCAGATCACCGGAGAACCCAACTACACGCTCGATCTCCAGCTCATGGGCACCGACGGCGACCACAACACGGCCGGGCTCAAGGCAACCGCCATGCGCCTGGTCAACGCCGTGCCCGCCGTCGTGGCCGCCCCGCCGGGCCTGGTCACCGCGCTCGACCTGCCCCTCGTCACCGGCCGCGGCCTGGTCGTGACCTAGCGCGTCGACGCGCTCGTCGTCAGTCCACGACTTCGCTCGTCTGCAGCACGGGCGTGATGTTGGTGTAGTTGGCGACGTCGGCCATGATCGCCGCCGGTGCCCTCGTTCGCCATCGCCTGCTGCATGGCCTCGAGCGACTCGAACTGCAGGTGGACCGCAGCGACGTAGGGCCCGTCGAGCCCCCGGTCGATCTCGGCACCGGCCAGGCCCCAGGTGCGCACGCACAGCGGGACGTGGCTCTCCCGGTAGTAGTCGTGGTCGAAGGTGGCTCCTTCTCCGGCGGGGTAGAGGACGCTCAGGCGGATCATGTCGGCTCCTTGGTTGGTTCGCCCCTCAGTCTGGCCGGTCGGAGCGACCGGGTCAGCGGAAGTCCCGGCTCGCCGGCACCGCCGTCCCCACCACGAGCGGCTCCACCCGCTCGGCGTCGAAGCTGATCGCCCCCTGCCCCCGCCGCACCCGGCCCCGGATGAGGAGGACGGGTGCGTGGCGGGCCACGTGCTTCCAGCGGGCCCAGGCCCCGCGCGAGAAGACCACGTTCACGTGTCCCGTCTCGTCCTCGAGGTTGACGAACACCGCGCCGCGCGCCGTCTCGGGATGCTGGCGGTGCGTCACCACCCCGGCCACCGTCACCCGGTCGCCGTCGGCCGCAGCGCTCCAGATCCGACGCCGTCACCACGCCCATCGCCTCGAGGCGCTCGCGGGCGAGATGCATGGCCGTGCGCTCCGGGGCCAGCCCGAGCGCCCACAGGTCGTCGCCCACCGAGTCGTAGAGGCTGGGCTCGGGCAGCGGCGGCGCCTCCGCCCCCACCACCACCCCGGGCAGGCGGTCGGGCGTGCCCTGGGCCGCCGCCCCGGCCGCCCACAGCAGGCGGCGGCGCACCGCCGTCATCGAACCGCAGCGCGTCGGCCTCCTCGCCCTCGGGGTCGAGCGCCCCGGCGGCGGCCAGCGTCTCGAGCTGCGTCTGGGTCACCCCGGCCCGGCGCACCAGGTCCTCGCCGCCCGACCAGGGCCGGCCGGCCACGATGCGCTCGGCCGTGGCCTCCCCCACTGCCGCGCACCGACCCCAGGCCCAGCCGCAGCGCGGGGTCGGCCACCTCGCCCTCGAGCGACGCCCCCACCTCGGAGCGGTTCACGTGGGGCCG
Source organism: uncultured Acidimicrobiaceae bacterium (assembly GCA_963726545.1). Taxonomy (GTDB): domain Bacteria; phylum Actinomycetota; class Acidimicrobiia; order Acidimicrobiales; family RAAP-2; genus Bog-473. Next base: position 7,019 of record CAVSCV010000011.1, read on the forward strand.
GCGCACGGAGACGCCGTGGCGCTGGGCGTCGGCCACCAGCGACTGGGGCGACCAGAACCCCATGGGCTGTGCGTTGAGGAGCCCGGCGGTGAACGCCGCCGGGTAGCGCAGCTTCAACCAGGCCGACGAGTAGACCAGGTGGGCGAAGCTCACCGAGTGTGACTCGGGGAACCCGAAGTTGGCGAAGGCGGCCAGCGCGTCGAACACCTGGTCGGCCACCGCGCCCGTCACCCCCCGCTCGGCCATCCCCTCGTAGAGCCGGGCCCGCATCTTCTCCATGCGGGCGGCCGAACGCTTGGCCGCCATGGCCTGGCGCAGTTCGTCGGCGTCCGCCGCGCTGAAGCCGGCGATGGCCACCGCCATCTCCATCAGCTGCTCCTGGAAGAGCGGCACCCCGAGCGTCCGCTCCAGAATGGGCTCGAGCAGGGGGTGCAGGTAGGTGACCTCCTCCTCGCCGCGGCGGCGCCGGATGTAGGGGTTGACCGCGTGCCCCTGAATGGGCCCGGGCCGGATGAGCGCCACCTCGATGGCGATGTCGTAGAAGCTGCGCGGCCGCACCCGGGGCAGCGTCCCCATCTGGGCCCGGCTCTCCACCTGGAACACCCCGACCGTGTCGGCCCGGCAGAGCAGGTCGTAGACCTCGGGCTCCTGGGGCAGCTGCCCCAGGTCCACGGTCACCCCGAAGAAGTCGTGCACCAGGTCGACCATGCGGTGCAGCGCCTCGAGCATGCCCAGGCCCAGCAGGTCGAACTTCACCAGCCCGATGGCCGCGCAGTCGTCCTTGTCCCACTGGAGCACCGAGCGGCCGGGCATGCGCCCCCACTCCACCGGGCACACCTCCACCACCGGCCGGTCGCACAGCACCATGCCGGCCGAATGGATGCCGAGGTGGCGCGGCCGGTTCAGCAGCTCGGTGGCCAGTTCGGCCACCAGCGGCGGCACCTCGTCGCGCGTCGCCACCGCCTCGTGCACGGCCGCGACCGACGACGGCCCCCGCCCGTGCCCGGCGTCGATCCCGGCCGACCAGGCGTCCACCTGCTCCTGGGTGAAGCCGAAGGCCTTGCCCACGTCGCGCACGGCCGAGCGCGGCCGGTAGGTGATGACGTTGGCCACCTGGGCGGCATGGCGCCGTCCGTAGCGCTCGTACACGTACTGGATCACCTCCTCGCGACGCCCCGACTCGATGTCCACGTCGATGTCGGGCGGACCGTCGCGGGCCGGGGAGAGGAAGCGCTCGAAGAGCAGCCCGAGGTCGACCGCGTCCACGTTGGTGACGCCGAGCGCGTAACAGACGGCCGAGTTGGCGGCCGAGCCGCGTCCCTGGCAGTAGATGTTCAACCGCTTGCACACCTGCGCGATGTCCCACACGACGAGGAAGTAGCCGGCGAAGCCGAGCTGGCCGATCACGTCGAGCTCGTGCGCGATCTGCTTCCACGCCCCCGGTACCCGTTCGCGCTCGGGCGGCCCGTAGCGGGCCAGCGCCCCCTCGGTCACCAGCTGGCGCAGGTAGCCCTGCTCGTCCAGGCCCTCGGGCACCGGGAAGTCGGGCAGCCGCGGCGCCACCAGGCGCAGGTCGAAGGCGCAGGCCCGCCCGAGCTCGGCCGCCCGCTCGACCACACCGGGCCAGCGGGCGAAGCGCCGCGACTGCTCGGCCGCCGAGCGCAGGCAGGCCGCCGGGGCCGAAGGCAACCAGCCCTCCAGCTCGGCCAGGGGCCGGCGCGCCCGCACCGCCGAGAGGGTGGTGGCCAGGGGGAACCCGGCCGGCGTGGCGTAGTGCACGTTGTTGGTGGCCACGGCGTCCACCCCCCACTCCACGGCCAGGCGGGCCAGGGCGTCGTTGCGCGCCGTGTCGACCGGGTCCCCGTGGTCCCACAGCTCGAGGGCGACGTTGGCCCGCCCGAACGCCTCGACCAGCCGCCCCACCTCCCGGGAGGCCGCGCCGGGCCCGGCATCCATCAGCGCGGCGGGGACCGCCCCCTTCCGGCAGCCGCTCAACACCAGCCAGTGCCCGCCGGCGGCGCGGGCCAGCGCGTCGAGGGTGAAGACGGGCTTTCCCTTCTCCCCGCCCGCGAGGTGGGCGTCGGCCAGCACGGTGGAGAGGCGCGCGTAGCCCTCGGGGTCACGGGCCAGCGCCAACAGGTGGGCACCGGTCGGATCGGGCTCGCCCGTGCGCGGGCTGGCCGGGGCCAGCGTCACCTCGGTGCCGAACACCGTCGGCAGGTCGCACGCCCGCGCCGCCTCGGCGAAGCGCACCACGCCGTAGAACCCGTGATGGTCGGTGAGCGCCAACGCCTCCAGCCCGAGCCGGTGCGCCTCGGCCACCAGCTCCTCGGGGTCGCTGGCCCCGTCGAGGAAGCTGAACCCCGAGTGCGCGTGCAGTTCGGCGTAGCGCTCAGTCATAGAGCGCTTCCACCCACCACTGGCCGCGCTCGGTGCAGAGCAGGCGGGCCACCCCGTCGGCGGTGACGACCTGGAGCCGGGCCCGGCGCCGGCGCACCGACCACCAGCGCTCGGTCACCGGCCAGGGACCGGCCCAGCCCACCACCTGGGCCCAGGCACCGCCGTTGACCGAGAGCCGGTCGACCGGCGCCGTGAGCAACCCCCGCCCGCTCACCACCATGGCGTTCCCCTCGGCGTCGATCAGCTCGGCCCGGGGCGGCGCGCGCAGCACGTCGGTCGGCGCCGGCGGCGGCAGCTGGCCCGGCCACGGGGCGCCGGCCGGGCCGGGGTCGGCCTCGGGGCTGCCCCAGGGCACCAGCACGGAGCGGCCGGCCGGGTCGCGCCCGCCCTGCACCCGCCCCATCAGCACCGCCTCGACGCCCAGGCGCTCCTGCACCCTGACGAAGGAACGGGCGGCGCGCCGGTCCGCCTCGGAGACGCCGCCGAAGAAGCCGGGCTGGAAGGGGGGCGGGGGGGCGTCTCCCCGATCGGGGTCCTCGCCCCGGGCCACCCGGAGCCGGCGCTCAATACCCTTGTCGCGCAGACCGGCCAGCTCCCCGCTCTCGCCCCGGGCCACGGCGTGGCAGGCGGCGGCGTCCGGCCCGAAGCGGTCCGAGACGTTGGCCGCGGGCAGCGCGGCGAACTGGCCCAGGGTGGTGATCCCGAGCCGCTGCAAGGTGACGGCGAGGTCGGGCCGGGCCAAGGTGGCCACCGACCACGGGGCGAGAAAGTCGGCCGTCCCGCCGGGCGGGACGATCAGTTCCTCCCGGGCCGCCAGCACGGCGGCGAACAGGCCGTCGGCCACGCCGGCCGTCGCCTCCTCGCCCACGGCTGCGACCAGGCGGGACACCACCGCCTCCTCCCCGCCGAAGAAGCGGGCCGGCCCGCGCGCCGGGAGGGCGCAGACGCCGAGACGGACCGCGTGCACCCAGGGGCACAGCTCGCCCGCCCGGGCCACGACCCCGGCGAAGCGCCGGGCCTCTTCTCCCCGTTCCCCCTCCTCGAGGAGGTCGGGACACCAGATGACGACCAGCCGTTCCACGTCTTCTCCACCACCACGCCGCTCAGGCCGCCTCCGGCCCGCCACCGGGACCGGCGTCCGCCGGGCCCTCCTCCACCTCGGCCGCCACCGCGGCCAGCGTCCCCGAACCGGCCGGGAGCCAGAGCGAGCACTCACCGACCCGGCCCGCGGCGCGGCGGCCGCTGACCCGGACCTGGGCCCGCCGGCCGCGCAGGTAGCCGTGCCCCCGGCCCACCCCCTCCCACTCGACCTCGCCCACCGACAGCGCCAGGTCCCCGCCCACGGGCCAGCGGCCCGGTCCCTCGAGCAGCACCACCAGCGCGGCCTGGCGGTCGCGGGCCCGTGCGCTCAGATGCCGTGCCGCGGTCAGGCCGGCCCGGCCGGGCGGGCGCACCAGGACGGCGTCGACGCCGGAGAGGAGGTCGCCGGCGGCCTCCGCCCAGCCCGGCCCCGGATGGGGGACGAAGACGACGCGGCGCAGGTCCAGCCCGAGCCCGGCCGCCGCCACCACGCCGGGATCGGGCAGGCCGACCGCGGCGCACCAGCTCCCCGCCTGGGTGGCCGCCGCCAGGAGGGCCAGGGCCAGCGTGGTGGCCCCGTGCCCCGGCTGCCCCTCCACGGTGACGGTCGTCCCCCGGCGCAGGGAGCCACCGGGGAAGAAGGGGGCCAGCGGCCCGGGCACCGGCAGGGTGCGCCCGGCCACCGGCGTGGCCGGCTTGACCCGGTCGGCCAGCCCGGCGGGCAGGGTGCGCGAACGGGAGGACGGCGGGTTCCCTGCCTGGAAAGCGAACATATGTTCGTACTGTACCGACGCCGGGCCCCTCCTGCTCCGGGGAGCCAAAGGACCAGGTCAGTGACGTGAACGCGCGGCGGGAGGCCTCCGCACGCCACAATGCAGCCCGCATGTGCGGACGCTTCGCTCTCTACACCCCACCGGCCCGACTGGCCCGCTACTTCGGCGCCTCCCTGGGCGAAGGGGCCGAGAGCGAGCACCCGAGCTGGAACGTGGCGCCGACCGACGAGGTGCTCGGCGTGCGCGACCGACCGACCGACGGGGGGCCGCCCGAACGCACGCTGATGACCTTCCGCTGGGGCCTCATCCCGTGGTGGTCCAAGGACACCAAGTCGGCCAGCCGGCTCATCAACGCGCGCCGCGAGAGCGTGCTCACCAAGCCCTCGTTCCGCGAGGCCTTCGAGAAGCGCCGCATCATCGTCCCGGCCGACGGCTTCTACGAGTGGCGCCGCACCAAGAGCGGCGGCAAGCAACCGCACTTCTTCACCCGGGCCGACGGCGCCCCCATGGCGATGGCCGGCCTGGCCGAGCGCTGGCGCGACAAGAACCTGCCCCCCGACGCCCCCGTCATCCGCAGCTGCACCGTCATCACCACGTCGGCCGGCCCCGACATGGACGGCATCCACGACCGCATGCCCGTGCTGCTCGACCCGGCCACCTTCGACCTGTGGCTCGACCCGGCCAACGAGGACACCGAGGAGCTGCGCGCCCTGCTGGCGCCGCTGCCCGCCGGCACGGTCGCCCACCATCCGGTCGGGCCGCGCATCGGCAACGTGCGCAACAACGACCCCGAGCTCATCGCCCCGGCGCCATGACACCACGTCATTGGACACCGGGCCCTGAAAGGATGCCCACGTGACCGCCCACACTCCCCGCTTCGACCGACGCACGCTCCTCTCCGCCGCGCTGGCCACCGGCGGCGCCGCGGTGCTGGCGGCGGCCAGCCGAGGTGACACCGCCCGAGCCGGGGCGGCCATCGCCCGGGCGGCGGCCTCCACCAAGCCGGCGGGCTCGGACCTCGGCGCGATCGAGCACGTGGTCTTCCTCATGCAGGAGAACCGCTCCTTCGACCACTACTACGGCACCTACCCCGGCGTGCGCGGCTTCGACGACCACCCCAGGGGCAGCCTCGGCGCGTTCGCGCAGGCCTGGCCGGGCGGGCGCGACCGCAGGCTGCTGCCCTTCCACCTCGACTCCTCCCAAGCCATCGGTGAGACGACGGCGGACCTCGACCACAGCTGGCAGGGCGAGCACCTGAGCCGGGGCAGCGGCGCCAACGACGCCTTCGTGCGCACGCACGTCAAGCCCGAGTTCGAGGGGCCCGAGCACGGCGTCCTCACCATGGGCTACTACAAGCGCCAGGACCTTCCCTTCTATTACGCGCTGGCCGACGCCTTCACCATCGCCGATAACTACCACTGCTCGGTGCTCGGGCCGACGCACCCCAACCGCCTCATGGCGCTCTCGGGGACGGTCGACCCCTCGGGTCACGCCGGCGGCCCCGTCCTCGAGACCAACTCGTCGGCCGACGTCATCTACAGCGCGCACTGGGACACCATCCCCGAGGTGCTCGAGGAGGCCGGCGTCAGCTGGAAGGTGTACAACCCGACGGGGACGATCTTACCGAGCCGCCGTTCTTCGAGCAGCACGGGATCCTCAGCGACGCCATCCTCCCCTACTTCGCCCAGTACAAGAACCCGAGCTCGGCCCTGTACCAGAAGGCCTTCCTCCCGCAGTACCCGAACGACTTCGTGGCCGACGTGGCGTCGGGCCAGCTGCCGGCCGTGAGCTGGCTCATCCCGCCGGCCGGCTACGACGAGCACCCCTCGGCCCCGCCCGCGCTGGGCGAGTGGTACACCAGCCAGGTCGTGGCCACGCTGACCTCGAACCCCGAGGTGTGGTCCAAGACGGTGCTGTTCCACATGTACGACGAGAACGACGGGTTCTTCGACCACGTGCCCCCGCCGGTCCCGCCGGCCGGCACGCCCGGCGAGTTCCTGACCCAGCACACCCTGCCGTCCGATGCCAACGGGATCCGCGGCCCGGTCGGCATGAGCTTCCGGGTGCCGCTGCTCGTCATCTCGCCCTTCAGCCGGGGCGGTCACGTGGCGTCTCAGGTCTTCGACCACACCTCGCAGATGCGCTTCCTCGAGGAGCGTTTCGGCGTGCGCGCCCCCAACATCTCGGCCTGGCGCCGCAAGACGGCGGGCGACCTGACCTCGACCCTGCACCCCGGCCACGCCGACGCCTCGGTGCCGGCGCTGCCCAGCACGGCCAACGACCCGATGGCCGCCATCATGGCCGAGGGCATCACGGAGGTGCAGATCCTCAACCTCGACAAGGACATGCCGGTCTACCCGGTGCCCGAGCACCAGGCGATGCCGAAGCAGGAACGGGTCTGACCGAGCTGTACTTGGCGGTCTGCTGCGCCGGAGCCGCCTTACGAGACTTGAGCAACAATGAGAACAGGTGCGCCGAGTCCATACCTACCCGCCACGCACCGGGCCTCGAGCGGCTTGACGCTTCTCGTGCTTGGAGCGGTCGCACGCCCGGGGCGTTCCAGCAATGATTCGGCTCGTGCATCCGTAGGCCGTGGAGGGTGCCCCGTACTGACAGGAGGTGCCACCTGTTGAATCGGGCGCCACTACGGAAGAGCTCCCCCGGACATTCTCTTTGCGCTCGAGCAACGCTCAGTTGATGCAGCCGTGACGAAACGCCCCCCAACCGCTCGTCGACGTACCGGGGGCGCGAACCGACCCCGGGCCATGGCCCGGGGTCGGTTCCGCCGTTCAGGTGATCACAAGCCTCTGTGCGGTCAGGGCTCGAAGGACCACCCGGCCGGGATCCACGCAATCAGCTGGCCAGGACTGCGTAGAAGTGGTTGAAGACGCCGCCGGGAGCCTCCGAGATGATGCCGGGCTTCGTGGCGGTGCCCAGCTTCGTGGTGCCGTGCTCCTTCGCCATCCACAGGTGATCAACCCCACAACCCATGTCGGCTTGGATGTCCGTGTACGTAATCACTGACCCATTCTTGACCTTCAGGCTCAGGTACGAGCCTTTGTTGCAGAAACCCCCTTGCGAGGCCCACGTGCCGTCCGAGTTGTACACGGTCTGAGAGTCAGATCCCGAGACGACGACCGTGTTGTACGTGCCGGGGAATGTGGCACTGCTGGCTTGGGGTCCAACGGCGGCGGTGAGAAGGGGTCCGTCCGAGTGCGCGGCATGGGCCGGAACAGCCGGCGAGGTGAACACCGCGTACCAGGTGAACGATCCGAGACCGGCCGCGATTTCCTTGCCCGGCTTCGTGGCCGAACCGAGGTTGGTGCCTGAGGTCTTCGCGCCCCACGCAGCGCCGTTCGCGTATCCGGCATTGAAATCACTCATACCGAACGTCTGGCCCACCGTCGACCACGAGCCTCCGTCGCTGAAATCCTGCAGGGACCATGAGGTGTCGGAGTTGAGGTAGAGCTGGCCTTCGTCGCCGAATCCCGATCCGTAATTGATGAACAGCTCATAGGTACCCGTCGCTGCGGCTTCGGGTGGGGGTGCGGGTGTGCCATGGGTACTGGCTCCGCCCACGGTGATGTCTCTGGGCGCAGCTCCGGCTGGGCTCGCCCCCGCGAGGCCGAACCCCGCCGCCGAGATCGCGCAGGCCGACAGCGCGGCCCCGATCCGATATTTCGTGGTTGCGTTCATAGTTCTTTCCTTTCGTTTGCTAAGCATGCTCACGGTGAGCGGGTTGGGCGATTGATGGTCGACCGACTTGTTCATGGCTCGTTCCGTTGTTCTCATGCCAAAACGAGCTTGACTCCACGGTGCACCTGTTGGAGCGGGACGTCTGTCGCTCGCGTGACGGTGAAAGTGTCACGTGGATGACACTCCTGCGCAGAGCGACGGACCGATTTAGCGCATCGTTGACGACGACGTGATGGCCTGGGTCAACTCACCGAGGTCAACGTCGACAAGGAATTTCGTTGCGTATGGTCTCCGACCAAGGGCCGATCAGTCGCCGCGCGGGGGACACTTCCACGTTTGCGTTTCTTGCGCCTGCGCCAGCGGGAGAACGCCGTGTCGCTCGATCACCGAGGCGAAAGGCAGGTGGCGCCAAGGTCACGCGGCGGGACCCACTTTCCTGGCGTCAGAGGCAGTCGCAGGATCAGCCGCTGTCTCGGCAGAGGCAGAACGGATGCACCGCAAGTCCATGAGATGGTCACCGATGTCATGCGCGGACCTTGTCAGGTCGGCCATGGCCTCTGGATCGAGTTACACGGCACCTGTTTCGTACGTCGCGAGCGATGCCCTGAGTTCTTTGATCCGCTACTCGAGTCGCTGGTGGTCGTCCGAAGGTGCCACGTGAAGCAGCCTGGAGTGGGTGAGGCGACGAGGTCTCAGCCGGCGATGGGGGCCTTCTCGGCCTGGGCGAGCATCTCGGAGCGGTCGGCCGCCAGGATGTAGCCGCCCTTGATGGCCTTGTCCAAGCTCTTGGTGTAGTCCGCGATGTAGTCCGCCTTGGTCGGGTACAGCGCGGCCAGGGTGGGCGCACTGAGCGGGATGGCCGAGCCGAAGAGGGAGCAGATGACGGTGGCTCCCGCCGGGGCCTGCCCGCTCAAGGTGGAGATGGGGACGTCGACCGCCGGCGTGCGCACGCCGCCGATGACGTTGCCGTTCTGGTCCGTGGCGTAGGTGACGGGATTGGTGCTGGCCAGGCGGAAGGGTGCCGGGGTGGGCGGCGCGGTCCCGTCGTCCACCCATTTGTCGAAGGCGCTGAAGGCGGCCTGGACCACCTCGTGCGCTGGCCCGTCGTTGATGGGTTGGGTGCAACCGAGGAGCCCGCCGTTGCCGCCCACCACATAGGCGTCGGCGTGCGAGGTGCCCGCGACCTCCCAGGTCCGGATATGGGCGGTATTGGGTTGCTGCGCCGCGGCGTAGCCGAGGGTGGTGAGGTCGGTCTGTGTCTCGAACATGAACACCGGGACCGACAGGTCCGTCCGGATGCGCAGATCGCCTTTGAGCCCGTTGCCCGAGCCGATGCCGGACCCGCTGCCACCGCGGCTGTGGATGAAGATGCCGTCGTAGGCGTGGGTCAACGGCTGCAGGGCGTCGGCGAAGTCGGTCATGTAGAAGGCCGACTGGGACTCGCCGACGGCCACGATGTGACGCGGGTGGAGAGACCCCAACACGTCGGCCCCTTTGGCCTTGCGCAGGCCCAGGCCGATCTGGGCGTACATGTCGAGTGCGTACTGGTCGCCCGGATCATGCAGGGACCCGTAGCGGCTCGGCTCCTTGCCCACGAGGCCGCCGCCCGTGCTCGTCCCGAGGATGGACGAACCGCCGTCGATGGCCAGCTTCTGGGCGGTGACGCCGACCCAGGCGTAGCCCTCGCTCATGAGCATCGGGTTGAGGTAGTCCCAGTCGGGCGAGGACTCGCCCGCCGACACGTTGAGCCACTCGACCACGACAGTGCCGTTGAACTTCTTGGGCGACGACGGGCGCCGCACGATGATGCGGGTCTCGTAGGGGGCGGACGTGGTGGGCTCGATGGTCAGGTGACCGTTCGACGGGCTGGACGTCGCCTTGAAGGCGTGGGCCGTCCCCGACGCGAAGTACTCCTGTTCCACGTAGCCGGTGGCGGCCAGGTTGGTGCCGACACCCGAGAGCGGCTCGATGATCTGGCCCGTGGTGACCGGCCCACTCAGGGTGGCCGAGGCGGCGTAGAGGGCATTCTCGTTGGCGGCGCCGGCCGGCGCCGTTCCGGCCAGCGTGGCCAGCGCCACGGTCAGGACGGCGATGACGGCGATCCACCTCTGGGTCAGCATCCGGTTGCTCCTCCGACCGGCGCCGCAGGACCCGCACCGAGCGGGACCCCGGAGCGGTCCGGAGCGGATGATAGGGCCGCCGGACGTCCGGGTCCCGGCACGTCTGTCCCGTTCTCGTTCGGTCTATGTCTCCGCCTGGTCTGTGCCCATGACCGATTCGCCGCCGCTGAAGGCGGACCGGGCCACGATGACGTCGATCTCGCCCGGCCGGGCGCCGGCCTGGTGCCGCTCCCCGCGCCAGCCGGTCCGGCCCAGGGCCTGGAAGAAGTAGCGCTCGTCGAAGCCGAGCTCGAGCCAGCCGTGGGTGCGGCTCGACCAGACCGAGAGCCCGTCGAGCCGGGGGCCCCAGGGGTATTCGAGGCGCTGCACCGGCTCGGCGGCGAAGAACACGGCACCCTCGGGCCGCACGATGCCGTGGAGGTGGCGCAGCATGGCCAGGTGGTCGGCGCAGTGATGGAAGCTCTCGTAGAACACAGCGGCGTCGTAGCGCCTCCCCGCGAAGAAGGTCAGCATGTCGGCCTGTTCCACGCTGAGCTTGCCCGGACCCCGACCGCGCTCGGTGAGCAGACGGCAGAAGTTCTCGTCCACCTCGACCGCGGTGACGTCGAGGCCGGTCGCCACCATGTCCGCGGTCACGTTGCCCCACCCGGGACCGAACTCGACGACGCGCTGCGGGTCGAGGTCGGACAGGCAACGGAGCAGATGGCCCCGGGCCGCCAGGTCCCGGCCGACCATGGCCAGCGAGCCGCTCTGGTAGGGGAACGGCCGCTCCCGGGCCAGAGCGACGTCGAAAGGCGACGCCTCGTGCGAGGTGTCGTAGGAGTCGCGCCCCGAGATGAGGCGGTAGAGCTCCCAGGTCCATTCGCGGTACGCGTCCGAGAACGGGTTGGCCGGTGGGGCGGAGGGCGGAGCCAGCACGAACGACTGCAGCAGGGCGTGCGCCTCGTCGGGCGCCTCGGCCATGAGGGCGGTGGCCCGGTCCAGCTCGCCGTCGAGCTCGTCGAAGGTGAGTTGGCGCGGTCCGGGCCGGCCCAGGGCGGCGCGGACCCGCCGACGGGGCCCGCTCGGCAGTGCGTCGACCGTTCGCCCGGCCAGCGCGGACGCGGCGTGGCGAGGGCGTCTCAGGTCCACGCGCACGGCCTCACGAACGCTCCGCTCACGAAGGCGCGACCGGTGCGGCCTGGTAGGTGGTGGCGGTCGCCCCGGCCAGCCGGCTCAGGTTCCGTTCCCCGAACGCAGCCTCGTGCGGGGCGGCCAGGTGCGCATCGAGCGCGTCCTGGGAGTCCCAGCACTCGAAGAAGCGGAAGGTGTTCGGTGCCTCGAGGTCCTCCGACCAGAAGTACTCCACGCAGCCGCCGTCGGTCCGGCTGGCCGCCGTCACCTCGGCCAAGCTGGCCAGCACGTCCTCGCGGTCGGCCGGGTCGAAGCTGAGCGAGCCGGCGATGATGATCATGAGACGGGAGGGTACCGGCTCAGCCGGCGGCCTCCACGGTGGCCAGCTCGTCGGTGACCAGCGTCCCGCCCTTCATGACGGCCAACAGCCGCGCCGTGTCCTGCAGCACACCGATGTCAGCCAGCGGATCACCGTCCACCACCACCAGGTCGGCCAGGTAACCCTCGCGCACCGAGCCGAGCTCGTGGGCACGCCCCATGAGCTCGGCGCCGTTGCGGGTGGCCCAGCGGATCACGTCGAGTGGGGGGATGCCCGCCTCCTTGACGTAGAACTCGAGCTCGTCGGCGTAGCGGCCGTGGGGCAGCCCGATGGCCCCGTAGTCGTCGCCGACGAGCAGCTTCACCCCGGCGGCGTTGGCCACCGGCAGGATGGCCAGCGCCCGCTCGATGTCCTCGGCCATCGCGGCGGTGAACCCGAGGCCTCCACCGGCCATCAGGTCGGCGAAGCGGGCCGGGAAGAGCTGGCTCGGCACGAGGAAGGTCCCCTGGTCGATCATGCGGGTGATCGCCGCCTCGTCCAGGCCGTCTCCGTGGTCGACCACGTCGATGCCGGCGTCGAGGGCCATGTGCAGCGCGCTGCGGTTGGCGATGTGGCCGCGCACGAGCGCACCGCGCTGGTGGGCGGCCTCGATGCCGGCCGAGATCTCCTCGAACGTCATCTCCGTCTGCTCCGACGGGGCGACGGTGCCGTGGCCGCCGGTGACGAACATCTTGATGATCTCCGCCCCCTGCTTGATCTCCTCGCGCACGGCACGCCGGAACTCGGCCGGGCCGTCGGAGCGGTTGATGGCACCGCGGGCCCCGACGTCCCAGTACCACGGGAAGCTCTTGTCGCCGGCATGCCCGGTCGTGCTCACGTCACGGCTGCCCGCCATGAGACGCGGACCGGGGAAGAGGCCCTCGGCGATGGCCGCCTTCATGGAGGCGTCGATGGCGAAGGGCGCGCCCGCGCTGACCGCGCCGGTGAACCCGCTGCGCAGGAGGAGCTCGAGGTGGTGGGCGGCCCGGACAGCCTGGAGCGCCGGCGGCTCCTCGAGCCCGAAGGGCGTCGCCTTGGAACCGAGCTCGTGGTACGTGGCGTGGTAGTGGCTGCTCACCATGCCCGGCATGACGGTGCGGCCGGCCAGCTCGACCACCCGGTCGGCCGGCCCGGCCTCGACCGGAGCGGCGGCGGGACGGACGGCGCTGATACGGCGTTCCTCCACCACCACGGTGGTCTGCGGGCGCAGTCCGTCCGCATCGAGCACGGTGGCGTTGCGCAGAAAAAGGCGCGCCATGAGCGGGCCGCCTACTTCCAGCCCGTGATCACGTGGTCGAACCACCACTGCGGAGCGGCGGCCACGAGCACGTTCATGTCCCAGTAGTCGGTCCAGCGGGTGATGCGGCCGTCGCGCACCTCGTGCACGGAGGCCACGGGCAGGGCCATGGTCTCCCCGCTGGGCCAGGCCCAGTGCTCGATGTGCTCGGTCATGACCACGTCGTCGCCGGCGACCAGGTGTCGTCGTTCGTCGCGCAGCTCGGTGAGTTTGCCGAAGGCGAGCGTCAGGCGCCGGACGATCTCGTCGGGCCCGCGGGCCACGTCGTCCTCGGGCGTCTCCACGTCGGTGTACTCGCCCTCGGGCGTGAAGCGGGCCGCCGCCGCCTCGAGGTCCTGTCGGTAGAGGTCGGCCCAGAACGCCTCGATCAGTGTCCGGTTCTCGTCGACGATCCCCACGCGGTACCTCCCGGGTCCCGGTCGCGCCCCCGTTGCCCGGCGCACCTGCGCACGCACCTCGGCGCGTTCGGACGATAACGCAACACCGCGGGCAGAGGTCCTGGCCCACTCCCCGCGCAGCGTCGTCATGAGGTCACCTGGTAAAGGTTGCTTGACATTGCCGGCCACGTAAAGTTACCTTTACTTCGTGAAGAACCGGGTCCGCGAGATGCGCTCGGACCGCGGCCTTTCACAGGCGGACCTGGCGGCTGCACTGGGCGTCTCTCGCCAGACCGTCATCTCCATTGAGAGCGGCCGGTACTCACCGTCGCTCCCTTTGGCATTTCAGATCGCCCGGTTCTTCGGAACGTCCGTCGACCTGATGTTCGACCCGAACCAGGAGGTCAAAAAGTGATCGCGTCACGGCACCCTCGGCTCGTCGTTCCCGGCTGCGCCCTCGTGCTCGGCTCGGCCATCGCCGTGGGGGCGTGGATCGGTTCGGGCTGGGGGGCCGCCGTCGGCATCGAAGCGGTCACCATCGCCGGCACAGTGCTCTATTACTTCCTCGGGAGCAGAGACAGCGATCTCGGAGCACTCATGGGATCGCGGCCCGACGAACGCCAAGCCAGCATCGGCATGAGATCCACCGCCCTGACCGGGATCGTGCTGATCCTCGTGGCGATCGGAGGGGTCATCGTGACCTCCGCACTCGCGAAGCCGGCTTGGCCCTTCCTGCTCTTCTGTCTCGTGGGCGCCGCCACCTACCTGGCGGGACTCGTGATCTACCGAAACCGCTGAGCAGTCCTCCTGCGCATTGCCGGCGAGGACCGGCCCGACCGTCGCCGCGGTCCCCTATGGTTGGCCGCGCAGTCGACCCGTGGGGGGTGGAAACGTGCCGTACCGAGTCATCCAGTGGGCAACAGGCAACGTGGGCCGAGCCTCGATCGAAGGCATCCTGGCCCATCCCGATCTCGAGCTGGCCGGCTGCTGGGTGCACTCTGCGGACAAGGACGGGATGGATGTGGGCACGCTCATCGATCGCGAACCGCTCGGCATCTCGGCACACGCCGATGTCGACGCGCTGCTCGCCCTCGACGCCGACTGCGTGGTCTACAGCCCGATCTTCGCCGACGTAGGCGTGGTCACCCGCATCCTCGAGTCGGGCAAGAACCTGGTCACGCCGCTGGGCTGGTTCTACCCGCCGGGCGACGAGCGAGCCCAGCTCGACGCGGTGTGCCGCACTGCCGGCGTCACCCTGCACGGCACCGGCATCCACCCCGGTGGCATCACCGAGCGCTTTCCGCTCATGGTCTCGGCCCTGTCCGGCTCCATCACCCGCGTGCGGGCCGAGGAGTTCTCCGACATCCGCACCTACGGGGCACCGGACGTCATCCGCGACTGGATGCTCTTCGGCAAGACACCCGAAGAATCGCGCCAGAGCATCATGGCCGAGGCCCTGGGCGGCGGCTTCCGCCAGTCTGTCCACATGGTGGCCGACGAGCTCGGCTTCGACCTCGATCCCAACCTGCGCACCACGCACGAGATGGCGGTGGCCACCGCCCCCATCGACTCGCCCATCGGGCCGATCGCCCCGGGCCGCGTGGCAGCCCAACGCTTCAAGTGGGAGGGCCTGGTCGACGGTGAGCCCGTGGTCACCGCCGCCGTCAACTGGCTCATGGGCGAGGAACACCTCGACCCGCCGTGGCGCTTCGGCCCAGACGGTGAGCACTTCGAGGTCGAGATCACGGGCGACCCGGACTGCCTGGTGACCTTCCGCAAGCTCCACCCCGCATCGATCGAGGCCGGACTGGCCCGCAACCCCGGCATCGTGGCGACGGCCTTGCACTGTGTCAACGCCGTGCCCTACGTCTGCGCGGCCGAGCCCGGACTGCGCACCTATCTCGAGATGCCGTTGGTCGCCGGGCGCGCCGCACTTCCGCTGCGCCGAGGCCGGGCCGTCCCGTGATCCTCGACCGCTTCCGACTCGACGACCGTGTGGCCGTCGTCACCGGGGCGGGGCTCGGCATCGGACGGGGAATCGCCGTCGGGTTGGCCCAGGCCGGCGCGCACGTGGTCCTGGCGGCGCGCACCCGGTCCGATCTCGAGGAGGTGGCCGCCCTGGTCGAATCGGCGGGCCGACGGGCGCTCGTGGTGCCGACCGACGTGACCGACCAGGCGCAACTCCAGCAGCTGGTCGACGCCGCGGTGGGCGAGTTCGGTCGCCTCGACATCGCGGTGAACAATGCAGGCGGCGCCATGCCCCGGGCCGCCATGGACACGAGCGAGGGCTTCTTGGAGCGGGCGTTCCACTTCAACGTCACCGCACCCTTCACGCTGACCAAGCTCGCTGCCCGGGCGATGGTGGACACGGCAGGCGGCGGGGCGGTGGTCAACATCTCCTCGCGCTCGGCCAGCATGACCCAGACGAGCTTCGCGGCCTACGGGGCGGTCAAGGCGGCCCTCGACCGTCTCACCCGCAACGTGGCGCCCGAGCTGGCTCCCCGGGTGCGGGTCAACGCCATCGACGTGGGTGGCGTCGCCACCCGCTCCCTCGACATCGTGCTGACCGACGACGCCCTGCGCACCCAGTTCCTGGCCAACACCCCGATGGGCCGTCCGGGCGAACCCGAGGACATCGCCTGCGCCGTCGTCTACCTGGCCTCCGACGCCAGCTCCTGGGTCACCGGCAAGGTGTTCGAGATCGACGGGGGGACCGAGGCGCCAGCCATGGCCGTGCCCGCGCCGCCGCTGGAACCCTCGGCCGGGTGACGGCTCTCTCATGAGCCCGCCCGGGGCGGCCGGAGGCCAGCAGGCCACCGTGCTCTGCTCGGGCACGCTGCGCGCCGGCATCACCTTCGAGGCCCGCGTCGAGGCGGCGCAGGCCGGCGGCTTCGACCACCTGTCGCTCTGGGGACGCGATTACCGCGACGCGCGCAACGAGGGCCTGAGCGACCGCGACCTGCCGCGTCATCCTCGACGACCACGGGCTGTCGGTGGCCGAGCTCGACCCGGCCTGGTGGTGGCTGCCGGGCGCGGCGGACGTGTACATCGCACCCGAGTACGACACCGAGCGGATCTTCTCTTTCGGCGAGGCGGAGCTCTTCGCCGTGGCCGACGCCCTGGGCGCCCGCTCGCTGAATGCGGTGGACATCTTCGGCGGCTCGTGGTCGCTCGACGACGCCGCCGAGAGCTTCGCCGCCCTCTGCAGGCGGGCCGCCGAGCACGGGCTGCTCGTCCAGCTCGAGTTCCTGCCCTGGTCCAAGATCCCCGACCTCGACGCGGCCTGGTCCGTCGTGCAACAGGCCGGGGCACCCAACGGCGGCCTGGCCCTCGACGCCTGGCACTACTTCCGCAGCGGGTCGGCCGAGGCAGGCACCCTGCGCACCGTGCCGGGCGAGCGCATCGTCGGGGTGCAACTGTGCGACGCGCCCGCCACGCCCGAAGCCGATCCCCTGCGGGCCACACTGCACCAGCGCCTGCTGCCCGGCCAGGGCGAGCTCGACCTGGTCGGCCTGATCGCCGACCTGCGGGCCACCGGCACCAACGCGCCGATCGGCGTCGAGGTGTTCTCGGACACACTGGACGAGCTCGCCCCCGAGGAGGTGGGGCGTCAGGCCGGCGCCGCCCTGCGAGTGCTCCTCGCTCCCCCACCCTGACGCCAGTCCGCGAAGATGTCGCCCCATGGCACGCATCGTCCTCGTCCACGGGGCCTTCAACGAGCTCTGGGGGCCCAACGAACTGAAGGCCCGCTGGCTGCCCGCTGTCCGCGACGGGCTCTGGCACCACGGCGTCGAGGTGTCCGAAGACGACGTCGACGTCTGTTTCTACGGTGACCTCTTCCGGCGCCACCCCGGGACCGAGGAGGAGGAGCTGCTCGAGAAGGCCCGCCCCGGGATCGCCGAGATCCTGGGCGACCTCGAAGGCGGCGCGGCGCTGGCCGCGATCGCCGACGCCGCGAGCGAGGCCGTGTTCGAACGCACGGTCGACATGGTGGCCGTGATGACCGCCGAACCCGAGATGCGCGATCGCCTGCGCGAGCGCATCGAGGCGGTGATCCAGGACGACACCCGGGTGCTGGTGGCGCACTCCTTCGGGACCGTGGTGGCCTACAGCGCCCTGGCCGCGCATCCCGAGTGGCCGGTGCACACCTTCGTCACCCTCGGCTCACCGATGGCCGCGCCCGCGCTCTTCGAGGGGCTCAACCCGGCACCGGTCGGCGGCCAGGGCGTGTGGCCGGGGAACGTGGCAGCGCTGGATCAACGTGCGCGCCCTCAACGACAAGGCGTGCGCCTCCTCGCTGGCCGACAAGTTCGGTCCGCGGATCGAGGAAGTCTTCATCGACAACGGGCATCGCTTTCACGCGCCTGAGCCCTACCTCAACTCGCGCCGCACCGGCGGCGCTATCGCCGAGGCCCTGGGCAGCTAGCGCGGGCGGCGGCGCAACGCCGCGTTGGCGATCGACTCAGGCACCCAGCCGACGTCGGTGTCGTTGAGGTCCACGCCGGGCGGCACGATCTCGTCGATGCGGTCGAGCACATCCGGGCTCAGGCGAAGCTCGAGCCCCGACAGCTGGGACTCGAGGTGTTCCATTGTGCGCGGACCGATGATGGGCGACGTCACCGCCGGGTGCTCGAGCACGAAGCCCAGGGCGAGCTCGATGAGGCTCAGGCCGGCGCCGTCGGCCAGCCGGCTCAGCTGCCCGACCGCCTCGACCTTGGCCTGGTTGCCGGGGATGCTCGTGTCGTAGCGGTCAGGCATGACCGCGGCCCGACGGCTCGTGTTCTCCTTGCCCGGACCGAAGGCCCCCGAGAGCCAGCCGCCGGCCAGCGGGCTCCACGAGAGCACGCCGATGCCGTACTTCAGGCACATGGGCAGCACGTCCTTCTCGACGGACCGCACGAGAATGGAATAGGGCGGCTGCTCGGTGACAAAACGCTCGCGCGAGCGGCGCTCCGACACCCACTGCGCCTCCACGATCTCGTGGGCCGGGAAGGTGGAGCTGCCGAAGTAACGGATCTTGCCCGCACGCACCAAGTCGGTCAGCGCGCCGAGCGTCTCGTCGATGTCCGTGTCGGGCGAAGGCCGGTGGATCTGGTAGAGGTCGATGTAGTCGGTGCCCAACCGGCGCAAGCTCCGCTCGCACTCCGCCATGATCCAACGGCGCGAGTTCCCCTGGGCGTTGGGGTCGCGCCCCATCGCTCCATGCACCTTGGTGGCCAGCACGATCTGGTGCCGCTTGATCTGCGCCAAGGCCTTACCGACGATCTCCTCGGACTCGCCGAACGAATACATGTCGGCGGTATCGATGAAGTTGATCCCGGCGTCGACGGCCCGGTGGATGATGCGGATGGAGTCGTCGTGGTCCTGGTTGCCGAAGCTCCCGAACATCATCGCCCCCAGGCAGAGCGGGCTCACTTTCACCCCGGTCCGACCGAGTACGCGGTATTCCATGACTGACTCCCTCCGATGTGCGACGGACCGACCTTACCCAGGGGGCCCGGCGGCCCGCCTGTCCGTCCTCTCCAGGTTCAGAGGCGGGCGCAGGCATCCGCCGCCGCCCACAACAGCGTCGGATCCCCACAGCGTTTGTAGGCGCGCAGCGCGGCCTCGGTCAGCTTGATGGCGTGCTCGTCCCCCGAAGAGATGGCCAGGTCCACCAGCGCCTCGGCCGACGAGGCACCCCGGGCCGGGGCGGGACCGTGGCGGTCCAGCGCGTAGGCCACGTGCAGCGCGGCGGCCGC
Source organism: uncultured Acidimicrobiaceae bacterium (assembly GCA_963726545.1). Classification (GTDB taxonomy): domain Bacteria; phylum Actinomycetota; class Acidimicrobiia; order Acidimicrobiales; family RAAP-2; genus Bog-473. The sequence goes on from CAVSCV010000011.1 coordinate 25,974, forward strand.
CTGCCAGGCGTAGCCCAGGGCGGCGTCGCGGTCCTCCTCTTCGAGCCATGGCAGCAGGAGCTCGCAGGCCAGGGGCGAGGTGACCGAATGGAGCAATCCGATGGCCCCGCCCCCGTCGGCGTTGCGCAAGTAGGCCAACGCACCGCCGGAGGCCAACTGGTCGAGCAGCTCGGTGGCGTCGGCGCCGGCGGCGAGTGAGGACACGCCTTGTTCGAACTCCTCGGCGATGGCGGTGACCTGGGCCACCATGTCGCTGATGAGCAGCTGGCTCGGGGCGCCCTCGGGGAGGTAGGGCAGCGCGGCCAGGGCCTCGGGCACGCGCTGGCGGCCGATGAGGAGGGGCGGGCCCGGCAGCTCTTGATAGGACGAGCCCCAGAAGGCGAGGCCCGCCGCCAGCTCCAGCCGGCGAGCGGGCGTGTCGGCACTCCCGAGGCCACGCAGGGCGTGCGCGGTGCGGATGAGTCCGTGGGTGGCGGCGCCCACGGTCCCGGGCAGCAGCCGGGGCACCCATTCACCGACCACGGCACCCGACGGCCGGTCGGCCAGCTCGCGCTCGAAGAGAGCGAGCCACTCGGGATAGCGCGCCTCGTCGCCGAGGGCGTCCGGCCAGTCGCCCTCGGCCAGGGGGCGGGCCGGGGGCGGGGCGTCGTCGAGCCGGGGCCGGTATTGGGCCACCCAGCCCTCGATGGCGTCGCTCCGTCCCAGGTGGTGGAGGGCCTCGGCCGCCATGGGCCCGTGGTTGGCGAGCCCGAGGCGACCGTAGTTGGGTGCCGTGGCGGCGAAGACGGTCAAGGCGTCGTCGAGCGCGTCCACCAGCGTCTCCCTTCCCCCGAGCCGGTCGGCTCCCAGTATGGCCAAGCGCCCGGAAGAGTGCTCGGATCGGCGGCCACTACGATCCGGCCTTCGACGACAGGAGGATCATGGCGACCACGCCACCGCTGCACGGGATGCGAATCATCGAATGCTCGGCCCTGGGGCCGGCCGCCATCACCACTGCGTTGGTCGACTTGGGCGCCGACGTCATCAAGATCGAGCCGCCGGCCGGCGACTACATCCGCGAAATGACCTGGCCCATCGTCGAGGGCACCTCGCTCATGCACCTCCACGTGAATCGGGGCAAGCGCTCGCTCGTGCTCGACCTGCGGACCGAGGCCGGTGCGGCCATCCTCAAGGAACTGGCTGTGGGGGCCGACGTCGTGGTCGAGGCCATGCGCCCGGGATCGCTGGCCCGCCGGGGCGTGGGCTACGAGGACCTGCGGACCATCAACCCCAAGATCGTCTTCTGCACCATCTCGGGGTATGGCATGACCGGTCCCTATCGCGACTACCCGAGCCATGGCGTGGCCTACGACACGTGGGCCGGCATCGTGAAGGTGGCCACCGACGACGAGGGTTTCACCTATATCCCCGAGCACGTCTCCATCGGCATCAACGCCGGTCCCGTCTTCGGGGCGCTCGGCATCCTGGCCGCGGTGATTCGGGCCCGGGAGACCGGCGAGGGCTCCTACATCGACGTCGCGCAGTCCGACGCCGCCGCCGCCATCGACTGGTACCGCTCGGAGAGCTTTCGGGCCTACGAGCGCCCCGAGTCCGAGGTCACCGGCAACAAGGCGGACAACTACGAACGCCGTGCCCCCGGCACCGCCGGGATGATCGAGGGCGTGCGCTACCAGGTCTACGAGACCAAGGACGGCCAGCACGTCCTCTTCATGGCGTCGGAGCAGGCCTTCTGGAAGAACTTCTGCGAGGCGGTCGAGCGCACCGACCTCTTCGAGCGCTGGCCCGGGTCGAAGTACGCCGATCACGCGCGGGGGAACCGTGAGCTCCAAGGCGAGCTCCGCGCCATCTTCCTCACCAAGACGGCCACAGAGTGGCTCGAGTTCGGGGGCCGGATCAACACGCCGATCGCACCGGTCAATACGCCCAAGACGTTGTTCGACGACCCCCAGTTCGCCGACCGCCTCCCCCTGCTGCCGGCGGCCGAGGTCGGGCACGACCAGATCTTCACGCCGCTGCACTTCGTGGGCGAGGAACTCCCGCACCCGGCCAAGGCTCCGACGGTGGGCCAACACACCGAGGACGTCTTGCGCTCGGTGCTCGGCTACGACGATGCTCGCATTGCCACCGCACGCGGCGAAGGGGCATTCGGGACCGACAGCTAGGAGCTGGCGGGAGGGAGGACACATGGAGCGAGTCCGGCTGGGCGTGGTCGGCGCCGGGAAACATCGCGGTGCTGAACGTCCGCGGGTACCTCGAGGACCCGCGCTGCGACGTGGTCGCCGTCTGCGACACCGACGAAGCCATCGGCCGACAGGCGGCGAAGGACTGGGGAGGCGCCACGTACTACGCGGACCTGACCCGCATGCTGGCCGACGACTCCATCGACGCGGTCGAGATTCTGACCCCGACCTTCCTTCACCGCGACCACGTCATTGAGGCGCTCGAGGCCGGCAAGCACGTCTCGGTCCAGAAACCGATCGCCAACTCGGTCGACGACGGACTGGCCATGGAGGCGGCCGCCGAGAAGGCCGGGCGCACGCTGCGGGTCAGCGAGTGCTTCGTCCATTACCCGCCCCTGGAGCTGGCCAAGCGGCTGGTGGCCGACGGCGCCATCGGCAAGCCGACGTCGCTGCGCATCCGCACCTTGGTCGGCCAGACCGACTCGCCGTTCCAGGCCGGCCTGCGCCCGGAAGGGTACGGGTGGCGCCTCGACAAGCGCAGCGCCGGAGGCCACCTGTTCGACGACATGGTGCACAAGTACACGATGGCGCTCTGGTTGCTCGACCTCGAGATCACCTCCGTCCAGGCCGTCGTGCGACGGCGGGACCTCTTCTTCGAGCCATGCGCCGTCATCTTCGAGTACGAGAACCCCGAAGTGCTCGGGATGATGGAGGTGCAGTACGCGCCGGACTTCTACATGCGCTCCTCGTACTACGGCGCTGACGAGTTCTTCGAGATCACCGGCGACCAGGGGCAGATCTGGGTGACCCGGGCCACCGGCGAAATGCTCGACCTGGCCCCGGTGATGCTGTTCACGGGCACGTCGTCGGAGCGCAAGACCACCGAGTTCACCGACCTCGACGCCGACTGGGGATCGGGATTCGTCCGTTCGTCCCAGCACTTCATCGACTCGCTCCTCGAAGGCAGGCCCGCGTCCATGACGGCAGCCGAGGCCACCGACGTCCTCCGCCTGTGCTTCGGCGTCTACCAGGCGGCCGAGACGCGCTCCCCCGTCGATCCCCGGACCATCACCGGCACGGTCAGCCCGCAGGGCTGGGGCGACTGGTAAGTCCCGACCGGCCTCATTCCCAGGGGGGCGGACCGACGTCGATGCGGGCCAGCGGCGAGCGCACGACCCCGAAGCGTTGGTCTCCGGCCGACCACTGGCGCCGGGCCTCGGAGACCTCGTCGCGGTTGCGGGCCACGAAGTTCCACCACATCAAGAGGGGCTCGGGGAAGGGGACGCCGCCGAGCAGCAGGGCACGGGCCGGGGCTCGGACCTCGAGCCGGCACTCGTCCCATCCTTCACCCAGGTAGGCCAGCAGGCCCGGCTCGGCCAACTTGTCCCCGACGGCGACCGAGCCCTCGAGCACGATCAGGGCGTACTCGCACTCGGGCCGCAACGGGAGAACCGTGCCCGGTGGGTCCAAGACGAGGTCGACGCCCACGTGGTCCGTGTCGCGCCGAGCTGGGGACTCCTCGCCCGCGAACGCGCCGACGAGGACGGTGCCCCGCAGGCCGCGGAGCTCCACGAGGGGCAGCTCGGCGTGATGCTCGAAGGCGGCCCCGCCGTGCCGGGTGGCCTCGGGCTGGGCCACCCAGAGTTGGATGCCCTGGAGTTCGCCCTGAAAACGGCCGGTGTTCTCCTCAGAGTGGGCCACGCCACGACCGGCCGTCATCAGGTTCAGCTGTCCAGCCCGCACGAGCTGCTCCGAGCCCAGGCTGTCGCGGTGCAGCACCTCGCCCGACACGAGCCACGTGACGGTCTGGAGGCCCATGTGCGGATGCGGGCCGATGTCGACACCGTCCGTGACGCTGACCGGTACCGGACCCATGTGGTCCGCGAAGCACCAGGCCCCGACGGTGCGGCGCGGCCGCTGCGGCAGGACCCGGCGGACCGGCACGTCTCCCACCGAGGTGCGGCGACCCGGCTCGAGCAGGACCTCGCGTTCGGTGGCCCGGGACACCTCGGGAGCCGTGCCCACGTCGTCGGCGCTCACCGGTCCGCTCACCACACCTTCCTATATCGGATGCGCCGGGCGCGCACGCCGGCGCACCCCTTAGGGTGCAGCCCTGCCCCCCACCACCCCTCACGGAGGCCCACGTGACCGACGCCGCCGAATCCCCCGCCATCGTCGACGTGCCGGACGAATCCCGCTTCGTCTTTCGCGGCCCGGGCGCCGAGGCCGAGCTGCAGTACCACCTGAACGGGTCCCGCCTCGTCCTCATCCACACCGAAGTACCCGACGCGCTGAGCGGGCGCGGGCTCGGCGGCCGCCTGGTGCGCGCCGCGCTCGACCGGGCCGAACGCGAGGGCCTGGCCGTGGTGCCCTGGTGCCCGTTCGCCCGGCGCTGGTTGCACGAGCATCCCGACGAGGCGGGCCGCGTGACCATCGACTGGGACACGCCGCGGCCCCCGAGTCGCTAGGTGGGGGGGCCGAAGAACTCCAGCAGCATCTGGGCCACCTCGGCCGGATGGGTGATGATCCCGATGTGTCCCGACCCCGCCACCTCGCGGTACTCACACCCAGCGATGGCCTCGGCCGCCTGGCGGGCGTAGCGGGGTGGTGAGTCGACGTCGTGCTCGAAGGCCAGCACCAAGCACGGGGTCCGGATCTCCGGCCACCGGGTCGTGCGGGCGGGATCGGTCGACCACGCCGAGCGCGGCCTCGTACTGACCGAGCCGGCCCGGGTTCGGCCAGGGGGGAAGGTCGCCCATCATCGAGAGCCACTCGCTCACCACGTCGGAGTCCTGAATGTCGGAGGTGGGCAGGTAGCGCAGGGTCTCGGTGGCGTAGAAGAGCGGTGGCAGGTCGTAGTCGAGCCGGGCCAGGTCGCGTTCGACGGTGGTGATGGCGATCTCCCACGTCGTGGGGCGGTTGGCGCTCCCCATCAGCGCCGCGGCCAGGACGCGCCCGGGATGGTCGAGCACCAGGGTCTCGGCGATCCAGCCCCCCAGGGAGTGGCCCGCCACCCGGACCGGCTCGTGCCAGCCCAGATGGTCCAGCAGGGCCACGGCGTCGTCGGACATCTGGTCCACGCTGTACGGGCCGGGTGGTGACGAGGACGGCGCGACGCCGCGGTTGTCGTACGTAGCCACCGCGTAGCCGGCCGCGGCCAGGGTAGGCACCAGCCCGAGGTGCCAGGCGATCGCCGGCTGCCCACAGCCGGCGATGAGCAGGAGAGGCTCGCCCTCCCCCGTCACCTCGTAGACGAGCGTCGCCCCGTTCGTCGTGACCTCAGGCATGGAGGACTTCGGACAAGAGGTTCGGCGCCACGTTGCGGCCGGTGAGGAGCACGACGGTGGGCGCGTCGTCGGCGTCGGGAGTGATGACACCCGACCGGAGGGCGGCCACGCCCACCGCACCGGCGCCCTCGAGCACCAGCCCGATCTTGTGGGCGGAGAAGGCCATGGCGGAGCGGATGTCGGCTTCGCTCACCGTGCGCACCTCGACCTGATGGTCCAGCGCGATGCGCAGTGTCACGGCCCCCGGCTCGAGGTTCCCGGCCAGGCCATCGGCGACGGTCGGTTCGACATGGATCGGGACGATGGACCCGGCGGCCAGCGCGGCGCTCATCGACGGGGACGCCTCCGACTCGACACCGACCACCCGGACGCCCGTGCCCTCGAAGCCCAGGATCACGCCGGCCAACAAGCCGCCGCCCCCGCAGGGGACCACGACGGTGCCCAGCCCAGGCACCTGGTCGAGCAGCTCGCGGGCCAGGGTGGACTGGCCGGCGATGACGTCGGGGTCGTTGTAGGGCGACACGTAGCGGCTGCCCTCGGCCGCCGCCAGCTCCAAAGCGTGGGCCTCGGCCTCGCTATAGCCCTCCCCATGAAGGACGAGGCGCACATCGAACTGACGCAGGGCCGACACCTTGGCGGCGGAGGCTCCGGTCGGGACGACCACGGTCACCTGGGCCCCCAGCTTGGAGGCGGCGTAGGCCAGCCCCAGACCATGATTGCCGGCAGACGAGGCGACCACGGCCCGACCGGGCTCGTCCTCGAGCGTGGACGAGACGGCGGTCAGCCCGCCCCGCACCTTGAACGAGCCGGTGGGCTGCACCGTCTCCACCTTGAGGACCACGGACGGACCCAGCTGGGGCGCCTCCACGACCGGTGTCGGGGGCAGGAACCGCCGGACGGCCTTCCATGCTCCTTCGAGGTGGGCGGGACCAGGAATCGTCACGTCGCGCACCGACTCAGTCTGGCCGCGCCGGGACTGGCATGCTGACCGACATGACGAAGACCCGCACCTGGACGGTCGACGGCGCCACGGTGGTCGTGCATCCCGACCGGGCCCGCATGGCGCGGGCGGCGGCCGACCAGGCGGCCGAGGTAATGCGGGCGGCGGCGGCCGCGCGCGGCGTCGTGCACGCCATGTTCGCCACCGGCAACTCGCAACTGGCCTTCATCGCCGCGCTGATCGAGGACACCCCCGATGTGCCATGGGCCCAGACCGTCGTGTTCCACATGGACGAATACGTCGGGGTGGGCCCCGACCACCCAGCCGGCTTCCAACGCTGGATCCGCCAGCGGATCGTCGAGCCCGCCCATCCGAAGGAGGCGTTCTACGTCGAGGGTCTGGGAGACCCGGAGGCCGAGTGCCGGCGCTACGCCGACCTGTTGCGGGCACACCCACTGGACCTGTGCTGTCTCGGGATCGGCGAGAACGGGCATCTCGCCTTCAACGATCCCCCGGTGGCCGACTTCGACGACCCGCTCGACGTCAAGGTGGTCGTGCTCGACCAGGCCTGCCGGGCCCAGCAGGTCAACGAGGGGCACTTCCCCGACGTCGACGCAGTGCCGGCCCGCGCCATCACCGTGACGGTCCCGGCCCTCTTGCGGGCGGGCGAGGTGCTGGCCATCGTCCCCGAGGCCAGGAAGGCCGAGCCGGTGCTGGCCGCCCTCAGCGCTCCGGTGGGCACCGACTGTCCGGCCACGGCGCTGCGCACGATCGACCACGCCACCATCCACCTCGATCCGGACTCGGCCCGGCTGCTCCCCGGCTGACGGAGGGACACCGCGCCGGGCCGGCGCTCAGCCGGCTGGGCGGCTCACGCAGACGAGGCCCGCTCCCCGGTCACGTCGAAGAGATGGTGGACCGGGTCGTGCACCAGGTACCGGCTGAAGCTGTCGACGGTGAACACGGCGCCGTCACTGCGCCGGCCCGTGCGCTGCCACTGCGCCCCGACCACCTGGTCGAAGGCGCCGGCCAACCCCAGCGCGGCGGTCCGCAGCTCGGCGGCGACCGTCGCCGGGTCCTGCCGCGTTGTAGTCCTCCTCGGCCGCCGCGGCGTCCTGGTCCCAGTTGGCATAGAGGGGATCGTCCCGCCGCAGCATGAGGTCGAGGCGCTCGTCGTAGAGGCGGCAGACGTCGCGCACATGGCAGGCGTACTCGAGGGTCGACCAACGCTCGTCGCTCGGGCGGCGGCGCAGTTCCTCGGCTCGTTCCGAGAGCAGCCGCTCCCAGGCCGCGGCGTTTGACCGGATCAGGTCGGCCACCTCGACGGACGGGAAGGCCGAGGCGTCGAACCCGCACTCGGGACACGGTCGCTCCAAGACCCAGGTCCAATCCTTGCCGTCGGGCTCGATGGGCACGTCAGCCCAGTTCCGGTGGGCGACTGCCGGAGGTCCGGACCATTGACCTAGCATGCCCCATCCCCCGTTTCCCCACCGAGCCCACGGCAACCAATTCGCACCCCGAGGGCTACGACAAGGCAATGGCTGCTGCGTACGGTTCGGCTCCGGAGAGCCGGGTGGAGCCAGCAGTCGAGGCCCACCCGACGGAGGGGGGACGTTGACGATCGCGATCGCCGGTGGGCGACTGGACGGGGACACGCCGGCTGAGCCGCCGCGGCGGCGGTCCCGGCGGCGCCGACTGGTCAAACGAGTCCTCCTCGTCGCCGGCGGAGCGCTGCTCGCCGTGGTGGCAACCTTGGCCACTCTGGTCGGCGTGAGCGTGTGGCGCATCGACCACAACGTGCACCACGTGGGGGTCCCAGCCGCGCTCTTGGCCAAGGGTAAGAACGACCTCCTGGCCATCGTGCAGGGCCCGAACCACAGCGAAGAGGCCTACGTCTTTCACCAGACAGCGTCGAACACCAAGGTCCTGACGATCCCGAGCGCGCTCGCCGTGCCCGTCGCGGGTGGTCGCACCAGCCCGCTCAAGTCGCTCGACATCCACAAGCCGAGTGTCATCATCGGCGGGCTCGACAAACTGGGCATCCCGGTCAGCCACTACGTCGGGGTCGACCTCCACACGGTCAGCCCGAATTCGAACCTGGGCCAACTGGCCAGCGGAAAGCTCTCGATCACGTCGATGATCTCGAACCCCACCGGCACCGCATCGCTGCTGGGAGCGGTGGCGTCGCACATCTACCTCGGGCCCGGCACTCCGGTCTCGGCCGTCCTGTCCCTGATGAACGTGCCCACGGCTCACCCGGTCGAAGTCCCGACCTCTCGGGATTCCTCGGGCAACCTGGTCCTGGCTTCGGCCTTCGCAGCGGTCCTGCGCGGCTTCCTGTAGTGCCGGCGCCCTCCGGCGACGCCGATGCAATGGCGGAGCTGGACGGGAAGGGAACGTCGGACACGTTCGACCAGTTGCTCCGACGGGCGGCCGCAGCGCGCGCCCGTGACCAGGACGAACTGGCGCCCGACCACACCGCTGCGGTCGCGGGTACCGAAGAAGTCGGGACCGGCACCCCCTCAGATCCGGACGGTCAGGCGGACTGACGCCTCACGCCGCAGGGTCGTGGTGGAGCCAGCGATCCAGGAACGGAAGCGCCTCGGTCCCGTGCCACTGGTGGTCGCCTTCGAAGATGTCGTGTTCCAACCGGTCGCCCGCGCCTCGGCTGTCGTAGACGAGGCGGGTGCGCCGGACCGACTCGGTCGCGGTCGCCACCGGGAAGAGATAGTCCCCGGTCCCGCTCTCGATCAGGAGGGGCCGGGGGGCCACGAGAGCCCCGAGGTCCTCGTGCTCGAGTCGCCCCAGCATGCCCGCCATGACCTGGGACCCGCACATGTTCCAGGGCATTTTGTGGGACTCCGCCCAGGACGAGAAATAGCCACTGACGACGGCGGCGGCCACCCGATCGTCCAGGGCCGCGGTGAACAGCGTCACCGTGCCCCCATAGGAGATCCCCACCATGCCCAGGCGGCCGGGGTCGACGAGGTCATGCTGCTCGAGGACGTCGAGGCAGCGCCGCAGGTCCCAGACGTTCTGACCCAGCGGGTTCCAGCCGGCCATGGTCGCGTGCACCAGGTTGGTGTCGCAGGCGTAGTGGTCCTCGGGCTGCCAGTCCAGGCGCTCCCCGAAACAACGCAGATCGGGAGCCAGGACGACGTAGCCCCGACGGGCCAAGTGGAGCGCGTAGTCCGCGTTGGGCATATCGGTGTGCTCGAGGCCCACGGCCTGCGACTTTCCCGGTCCATGACCGTGGCAGGCCAGGACGGCGGCCCCCGGTGCGCCCTCGGCGCGGGAGTCCGGCACGAGCAGGTAGGCGGGCACCGACATGGTGTCCTCGCTGTCGAAGACGACCTTGTCCCGGCGATAGCCGTCGCACTGGGTGGACTCGAGCGTCTCGAGGTCGAGGGCCACGGCCTCGGGTTCGGGCCCGAGGAGTTCGACGAGCACCCGGCGCCGGCGCTCGAGCCAGGCACCGAAGGCCGCGGGATCTCCCTCGGGCAGGGGGTCCTCGTGGGTGGTGGCGCTGAGTCGGGTCATCCACTGGTACCAGGGGGAGTAATTGCGAGCCGGCGGGGTCAAGACGAGCCCGCCGGCCCCGGTGTCATCGGTCATGGCGGACCCTTTCGTCTGCTGTCCTCGCGGGTGGACGGCCAATGTAGGCGGGGCGGCCGGGACGGGACAGATTGAGGAGGTGGCGCCATCCGTGCACAATTGGCGGGTGACCCTCGCGACCAGTATCGGCGTCCACCCCATCTCCCCCTCCATCGGGGCCGAGATCAGCGGCGTGGACATTTCGGCCCCCCTCGCCCCCGAGGTGGTCGCGGCCATCCGCGAGGCCTGGACGACCCACCACGTCATCTTCTTCCGGGACCAGTCCCTCACCGCCGAGCAACAGGCCGACTTCGCCCGCCAGTTCGGCACCGTGACCGAGGCGCACCCGGTGCTGCCCTCCATTGAGGAGAGTCCCGAGGTGCTGGCCATCGACGGCCGGGTGGACCGGGCCAGCTGGTGGCACACCGACGTCACCTTCCTGCAGACGCCGGCCATGGGCTCCATCCTCTACATGCTGGAGGCCCCCGAGGTCGGCGGCGACACGATGTGGGCCAGCCTGCAGGACGCCTACGACGGGCTGGCCGATCCGGTACGAGAGATGTGCGACAAGCTGATCGCCATCCACCACGACCCATGGTTCGCGGCGGACGTGGCCGAGCGTGGCGGCTACGAATGGGACGGCGTGTGGCAGGAGAAGCTGCTGCCGGCGCTGCACCCGGTCGTGCGCACGCACCCTGAGAACGGGCGCAACGGGCTCTTCGTGAACCGCCAGTTCACCCGGCAACTCTTCGGGATGTCGGACAACGAGAGCAACGCGCTCCTCGAGATGCTCTATCACCACTGCATCAAGCCCGAGTACACCTGCCGCTTCCGCTGGCGCGCCGGATCGGTCGCGTTCTGGGACAACCGCGCGACCCTGCACTACGCCCTCGACGACTACGGCGACGCCGGCCGCTACGCTCACCGTGTCACCCTGCGGGGCGACAAGCCCTACGGTCCGGCCATGCCGTTGCCCTCCTCCTGAGCGCGGGCCTGGCGGCCGAGGCCGGGATCGCCGCCGTCGCCTTCGTCGCGACCAACATCGACAACGCGGTGGTGACCGCGGCGCTCATCGCCGGCTCGCCGCCCGAGCGCGCCCGTCGCATCGCCGCGGGACAGGTCGTCGGCTTCACCGCGGTGGTGGCGCTCGCCGCCGCTGGGGCGGTGGTGCTCATCGAGTTCTCGCCCAAGGTGGTGGGCCTGCTCGGCCTGGTTCCGCTGGCCCTCGGCCTGCGCGGCCTGCTCCGCCTGCGCACCACCAAGGGTGACGCCGCAATGACCCGCCGTGCCGTGGGGAGCGGCTTCACCGCCGCGCTGCTCGTGACCATCGCGGCCGGCGGCGACAACCTGGCCACCTACATCCCCCTCTTCCGGGTGGGCGGACCCGCGCGCGTCGGCATCGTCGTGCTCGTGTTCGCCCTGGGCGAGGTGGCGGTCACGATGATCGCCCTGCGCAGCGGGACCCACCCGCGCGCCCGCGACCTCATGACCCGGCTCGGCGTGGTCGCGGTGCCCGTGCTGCTGTGCGCCATCGGGGTGGTGGTCCTCTTCGAGGCGGGCACCCTGTCCCTGCTCTAGCGGTCCGGCTGCTTTCCCGCACACCATCCGTTGCGTTCTCGTGTGGCGCACAAACCGATCAGAAATAGAGAAGCCTCGCTCCAGAGGCCACCGTTACAGTGCCAAGGCGATGGGTTGTCGACATCCGGGCGTCGAGGTTGACCCGGGCCCGATGCGACAACGAATCGATTGTCACCCACGACCCTGAGGAGCAACCATGACCGGATCGACCACCAAAGGAATCAAGATCGTGCTGCACCCAGTGACCGATTTGGCGGCCGCCAAGGCGGTCTACACCGCGCTTCTCGGTGGTCCTCCCGACGCCGATTCGGACTACTACGTGGGCTTCGAGGCCGGGGGCCAACACATCGGGCTCGTCCCCGGAGGCGGGCCACAGGGCATGACGTCGCCCGTGACCTTCTGGGAGGTGTCGGACATCGAAGCGAAGCTGGCCGAGGTCGTCGCCGCGGGCGCCACGGTCAACGAGGCGGCCCATGACGTCGGGGGTGGTCGCCTGGTGGCCACCGTCACCGACCCCGACGGCAACGTCCTGGGTCTTCTCCAGGACCCATGAGCGGCGGGACGCCAGGGCCGCCTCGGCCCCGCCCGTCGGTCCCGACGGCCTGACAGGGAGCTGAGTCGATCGGTTCATGCTTGACTGCCCGAAGGGACCGGAGCGACGGAGGGCACATGGAAAACCTGGCCGGCAAGGTGGCCGTGATCACCGGTGGGGCGAGCGGCATCGGCAAGGCGGTGGCCTGGCGTGCGGCGGCGGCCGGCATGAAGGTGGTCCTGGCCGACATCGAGGAGGCAGTGCTCGAAGAGACTGCGTCCGCCCTGGCCGCCGATGGAGCCGACGTCCTGGCCGTGGTGACCGACGTCGCCGACGCCGGTTCGGTCCACGCCCTCCGTGACCGGACCCTGCAGCACTTCGGCGGCGCCCACCTGGTCCACAACAACGCCGGGGTGGGTGTGGGCGGACCGATCTGGGAGATCACCGAGGAGGAATGGCGCTGGATCCTCGGTGTCAACCTCTGGGGCGTCGTCCACGGCATCAACGCGTTCGTACCCCTGCTGCTCGAACAAGGTGAGGGCCACGTGGTCAACACCGCGTCAATCGCCGGCTTGAGCTCGACCCCGGGCCTCGGGCCCTACACCGCGACCAAGCACGCCGTGGTCGCCATGTCGGAGAGCCTGTACAAGGACCTGCGGGCCATCGACGCCCCGATCGGCGTCTCGGTGCTGTGCCCGGGCTTCGTCCAGACCGGCATCGGCCGCTCCGATCGCAACCGCCCGTCCTGGGCTCCCGAGCACGACCCGGCGACGGCGGCCGAGCGGACGTCGTTCATTCAAGCGATGGTGGATGCCGGGATCGATCCCTCGACAGTGGCCGACCGCGTGTTCGACGCGCTGGGCGAGGGCACCTTCTACATCCTCACCCATCCCGAGATGAAGCCCGCGCTCGCCCTGCGCCACGAGGACATCATCGAAGGACGACCACCCAGCCCGGGCCCGTTCGGCTGAAAGGTAGGCGTCGTGCGGCCCGAAGGCCGAACGCGCCGGGTCAGCCCGTGGGCAGCGGCTTGAACGGCTGCACGGTCACCCAGCACGTGCCCTGCGCCTTGCCGCTCTTCGGCATTTTGCAGAGCTTCGACTTCGGTACGTTGTTGTGCACCTCGACCACCTGGTACTGGGTCGGCCCGTAGAACTTGGTCGGCCCGAAGGTCCACACCGGCGAGAGCGTCCCGGGATAGTTGGTGATCTTCGACATGGCCTCGGCGAAGGTGCGCCGGTTCAGATTCGGTCCGGCGGCCTTGGCTGCGGTGGCGAAGAGGCGGATGGCGCCGCACCAGCCCTGGATCGGACCCTGCTCCTCGATGTAGTGGTACAGCGTGCCCGGGATGGGCTTTGGGTGATAGGCGTGCCAGGTCGTGTAGCAGGAGCGCACGCCGGGGTCATAGCCACCTTGGGCCTGGGGCCGGTCGTCGTCGATGCCGCCCAGCGTCTCGGTCGTGACACCCTCTTGACCGTTGAGGGCCTTGAGGTAGGGCACGGGGATGAGGCCGAGGGCGATGTCGATCGTGGACTGGTAGTCGCTCAGCAGGAGCTGGGGGTAGTACTGCTGCGACGACTCCGCCCCGATGTAGGGGAAGAAGGCGTTCTCGGGCAACAGCGGAATGACCGACTGCACGCCGCCCGCCTTGAAGCGCTCGACGGCCAGCTGGGCCTCCGAGCCGGTGGTCGACGTCTCGTCCGGGTTGGCCGCGACCGTCTCGACCAGCGGGGTGATGCCCGCCTTCTTCAGGTCCGGCATCAGGTATTGGTTGAGCGCCGCCTGGTCGGCCGCCTGGTCGGAGACGACGACGCCGACCTTCTTGCCGTGGCCGAGCCGGCCCGAACTCACGCCCCACTGCACCGTGGCGTCCAGCACGGGGGCCATGTCGGGCCCGGTCCACCAGAGATAGGGCGACCCGAGGTTCGTCCAGTCGGTGACCGTCGACCACACGCTGATCAGCGGCGTGTGGCCCTGCTGGGTCACGCAGAGCTGGTTCGTCCCGATCCAGGTGCCGATGCCGTCGAGCACCGCGAAGACGGGCGGGTTGCCCTGGGTCCACTGCGAACAGAGCGACTGCATGTTGGCGGTGTTGGTGGGATCGAATTGCACGATGATGGGGTTGATCTTGCGACCGTTGATGCCGCCGGCCTTGTTGATCTGGTCGACGTAGAGATGGATCACCGTGACCTGCTCGTTGAACTCCTTGTCCGCGGCGAACCCTTCCTTGCCGGCCAGGCTGTTGATCGCCACGACCGGGAAGACGACGTTGATCGAGGTGGCGGTCACCCCGCGGGTGCTCGTGCTGGCTTGGCTGACCGGCGTCGGTGCCGCGCTCGACTGGGCCGAGCTGGACTGTGTCGCCACCTCCGCTGCTCCCGCCGTGCCGCCACCACCGGGCGTGCCCGAGGGCGCCAGCATCAGCCAGGCGATGAGCGCGACCACGATGGCCACGACGATGATCGCCGTGCGGATCTGCATGGCACGCGGTCGCCGGCGCAGCCGACGCCACGAGCGCCCCAGCGCGGCCGCGGGATGCAGGACCCCCCGGCGCGTGGCCACCTCCATCGTCGCCTCCATCGTCACCCTCCTTCGCTACGGTCTGCTGCCCCCCGGCCGCTTCCGTCGATCGGACCTGAGGCCATCAGGGCCTCGTCGCTCGCACCAAGGTAGGCGGCCAGAGCCTTCGGATCTGCGCGGACCTCCTCGGGGGGCCCGGCGGCCACCACCCGGCCCAACTCCATGACCACCACGGTGGAGCACAGCTCGAAGACGAGCGGCACATCGTGCTCCACGAGCACGATGGTGGTGTCGGCGACCTGGTGCAGTCGACGCAGGAGCGGGACGAACGCCTCGGCCTCGCGCTGGGCGATCCCGGCCGTGGGTTCGTCGAGCAGCAACAGACGCGGCCGGGCCAACACGATGGAGGCCAGGTCCACGACTCGTCTGGTGCCCGTCGAGAGCTCGGCCGTCCGGTGGTGCCGGAATCGCTCCAGCCCGAAGGCGGCGATGACCTGATCGACCGCCTCCTGCTTGCGTCGCTCGGCCCGGCGCGCCCAGGGCAGCCGCAGCGTGGTCGAGAACACGGCCACCTCGGAGCGGGCGTCCTCGCTGAGGAGGAGCACGTCGAGCACCGTGAGCTCGGGAAAGAGGCGGCAGTCCTGGAACGAGCGCACCATTCCGACCCCGAGCCGCTCTTCGGGCAGGTACTCGGCCAGGTCGATCCCGTCGAGCCGCACCGTCCCCGCCTGGGGAGCCACCAGGCCCGATACGACGTCGAGCGTCGTCGTCTTGCCCGAGCCGTTGGCGCCGATCAGCCCGACGATCTCACCCGGCTCGGCCGTGAAGGTCACGCCGTTGAGCGCATGGACACCGCCGAAGTGCACCGTGAGTCCGTCCACCGACAACTCGGCCGGGTGGCGCGTCGCGGCGGCCGTCACGGCTCGGCCCCGCCGCCGACCAGAGCGGGAGCCGGCGCGGGCTCCGCCGGCGGTGTGTCCTCGGGCCCCGAGAAGTACCGCCCCGTCAGCTTGCGCACGCCATCGGTGACCAAGTCCCCGGTGCGGTGCAGGACCTCGGCCAATCCACCGGGCAGGTAGAGGATGAAGGCCAAGAGCCCGAGACCGCTGGTGATGAACTGGATCGTCTGGTTCGAACCGAAGATGGCGGGCAGTCCCTCGAGATAGAGCGCGCCGAGGATGGCACCGGGAATCGATCCCAGGCCCCCGATCACGACCATGGAGATGATCACGAACGAGGTGGTCGGGTCGAAGGTGATGTCGGTGTTGTTCAAGGACTGGGTGGCGAAGGCGAAGCACACCCCGGCATAGCCGGCCATGAACCCCGAGAGCGCGAAGGCCAGCAGCTTGGTCCGAAGGATCGGGATGCCCATGGCGGCGGCGGTCAACTCGTTGTCCCGGACGGCGACGAACCGCCGGGCCACGCCGCGGTCGCGCCACGTGCGGACGATGAAGATCGACACCAGCAGCACCGCCAGCGAGAACCAGGCGAAGGAGCGCTGCGACGACAGGCTGAGGCCGAACAGGTTGGGGCGGTTCACGAAGGTGTACGCCGGGTTGGGCAATCCGGTACACAGCGTCTTGTTGATGCCGGGAACGGTGATGCACGGCGTCGCCATCACCGCGTTCTGCATGAAGATGGCAAAGGCCAGTGTCGTGACGGCAAGGAAGAGGCCCGGCATGCGCAACGCGGGCAGCCCGACGAGGATGGCGACCACGGCCGTCACCACACCGCCGTAGAGCATGACGACGATGAGGGGCAGCGAGGTCCCGAGATGGACGGCCACCAGCACCCCCACGGCCACCAGCCCGAATTGCCCGAGCGACACCTGCCCGGCCCAGCCGGTCAGCAGGGTGAGCGACAGCGCGATGACCGCGTAGATGCAGATCTGGCTGAAGAGGACGTCGTTGCCGACGGAGAGCACGAGGGGCAACAGTGCGGCGACCGCCACGCACAGCCAGATGCCCGTGAGGGAGACCCGCCGGCGCAGTTGATCCGCCCCGGCGCGCAGCGTGGTCACCGCCCCATGCCCCCAGGTGCTCCGGTCGCCCGTGCGGACGCCCTTGCGGAGCGCACCGACCCGCACCAGAAGGACGACCATGACGACGATGAAGATGACGAGCTGTTGTTTGGCCGGGGACGGGACGTTCCACGCGAGGACCTCGAGGAAGACGCCCATGCCAACCCCCGCAATGAACGCCACAGTGAGGTTCACCATGGCGCCGATGAGCGCGGCGGTCAGCGCGAAGAGCAGAAGGTCCGGTGACAAGGCCTGGGTCAGCGCGCTGGTCTGATTCGGCGCGTTGAGGATGGCGGTGAAGGCAGAGAGCGCTCCGGCCACCGTCCAGGTCACGGTCGAGGTGCGGCGGATCCACACCCCCGAGAGGCGGGCCGAGTCGGCGTTCTCCGACATGGCCCGCATGGCCAGACCCCAGGAGGTGAAGCGGACGGCCAGGACGAGCGCGATGGTCACCAGCGGGGCGACGATGAGGGTGAGCACCTCGGTCGAGGTGATGATGAACGGCCCGAGCGAGAAGGAGAGGTCGAAGGGAACCGGAACGGGCTGGGAGAGATTGTGCGGCGCGATGAACGGCAGGGCGGTCAGCGCCAGCAACACGTAACTCAGGCCGATGGTGGCCACCATCACGAGCACGCGGGGGCGGTTGAACAAGCGCCGCAGCACGAGCTCGGCGAGCGCACCGACAGAGGCGGCCAGCCCGATCGAGAGGACGAGGGCGAACCAATAGTTGAACTTGAAGTCCGCGGTGAGCTTGACCAGGAAGACGGCGGCGATGACGCCGATCTGGCCCTGGGCGAAGTTGAGCACTCGGTTGGTGCGGTACACGAGGACCAGCCCGAGGGCCAGCAGCCCGTACCCGAGGCCGTAGAAGACGCCTTGGACGAGAACGAAATCGGGGACAGACAGCGCGAGCATCGGTCGGCCTAGCTCAGCCCCGTGGAGGCGGCACCCAGGAAGACGGGACGCAACAGGTCGTCCCGGGCCATCAGATCGGCGGTGGGACCGTCGAAACGGATCTCTCCGCGCTCCATGAAGAAGCAGCGATCGGCCAGGCTCAAGGCCCGGTTGAGGCTCTGCTCGACCAGGATCACCGTGGTGCCCGCATCGTTGATCCGCCGCACCATGCCCATGAGCCGTTCCACTGTCATCGGGGCAAGACCGAGGGCCAGCTCGTCGATCATGAGCAGCCGCGGTCCTGTCATCATCACCCGTGAGAGCGCCAGCATCTGCTGCTCCCCGCCCGAAAGGGTGCCTGCCGGTTGGTCCAGGCGGGCCCGCAGCTCGGGAAAGGTCTCCAGCGCATCCTCGTAGGCCTTGGCAATGCGACTCCGGTCGCGCCGCAGGGTGTGCCCTCCGATGCGCAGGTTGTCGCGCACGGTCAGGCCCGGGAAGGTCATCTTCCCACCCACGAGAAGCGCCACCCCTTCGTCGATGATCTGCTCGGGCTCGAGATAGGTCGAGTTCATGCCGAAGAGGCGGATCACGCCCCGATGGGGGTGTTCGAGCCCCGAGACGGCCCGCAGGAGCGTGGACTTGCCCGCCCCGTTCGTTCCGAGCAGGGCGACCATCTCGCCTTGGGCCACCTCGACGTTGACGTCGAAGAGCACCTGATTGGTGCCGTAGAAGAAGTCGAGGTTGTGCACCTGGAGAGCCGGGATCTCACCACCGCTCTGCCGGCGCTTGCCTTCGGTGTAGCGCTCGATCACGTCCTCGATCACCAGGGTGATGTCGCGCCGCACACTCCGCGACCCCACGACGAGCAGGAACCCGCCCACGGCGCAGACCGGGCCGATCAGGGTCAGCGCCACGACGATCCCGTGCAGGCCGCCGATGGAATCGGACACCGCGCCGAGAATGACCGACCCGGTGAATCCCCCGAAGACGAGGGAGTAGACGCCGAACATGGCAAAGCAGATCGTTCGCATTTCGGGCGGTGCCGTGGCGGCCAGGGTCAGGAAGATGCAGATGGCGAGCGGGGAGACCGCGGCACTGGCCAGGAATTGCAGCGTGACGCACAACCACAGCTGGGACACGTAGAGCGAGAGGACGAACAACCCCCCGTAGGCGGTGATGCAGATGCCCGCGATGACGAGCGGCCGCTGCGGAGCCCGGCGGAAATAGCGGTCCCCGAAGACGTAGGCCAGGGGAAGCCCGAGGAAAGCGGCCAGGCCGATGATGGCGTAGACCTCGCTCCGGCTGGCCGTGTCCAGGTGGAACTTGTCGATGAAGAAGAGGTTGCCGAAGAGCGGCGCGCCGGTCCCGGCGAACCCGAGGATGGCCACGGCCACCAACTCGAAGTACAGGGACCGGATCCGCAGGAGCCGGGTCACGGCCGAACCGAGCAGGACGCGCGGCGCCGCTTCTTGCTGGGTGTGCAGGTCCATGCCGGACGCCTTGAGGATGTGGCTGCTCTCGTTGGCGCCCTTCTCGGGCTCTTTCAACGTGAACAGCGCCAGGCCGAGCGGAATGCCGGCCAGCGCGACCAGCAATCCGAAGCGCCAGTTGTGGGCGACGGTGACGACGTAGCCGAAGATCAGGATGCCGACCGTCTGCGACAGCGGGTCCGAAAGGTTGTGCCAGCTGAAGATGCGGCCACGCGACTCGGTGGGATAGGCGTCGGACAGGTAGGAGTTGTGCACCGTGTTGTTCACCCCGGTGCCCACCGAGGCGGCCAGGTAGAGGAAGGCGAACCACCAGACGTTCGGGGAGATCGCCATGAGGCTGCCGAAGCCGGCGAAGACGAGGAGCGCGACGGCGGCCACCAGCTTGCGGCTGCCGCGGTCGGCCCACAGGGCGAGCGGGACCGCCCACAGCAGTTGCGACACCTGCGCGATGAAGGCGACCGCGCCGAGCGACGCGTTGGACATGTGGAACGAGGTCTCGAGGTTCTTCCCGACGAGTGCGATGCCGTTGCCGAACGTGCCCGGGACGATCGCGGCGGCGGTCAGCAACACCAGGGGTGCATAGCCGTACCCGTGCAGAATCCCGATCAGAGGAGGGGGCTTGCCCTCGCCCGTTCCGGGCATCACGGCGAGGTCGGCCACCACCTCGGGATCGCCCACCTGGGACACCGCCTCCCGCAGCAGATCGTCCGGAACGGCAAAATCGAACAGCGGGTCCTCGGGCACTGGCCAGGGACTTTATCCCTGACACCGGTGTCAGGGAGGGTGGCCGCGCCCCGGGCCCGTGCTGGCGGAGGCTAAAAGGGCCGCGCGAGGTGCCGTGGGCAGGGACTCGGTCGCCGTGAGCACCGCCTCGGCGACGTAGTCGACCATCGGGCGCATGGCCCGGTAGACCTGCACCGACTCGGGATCGGGCTCGATCACGGCCTCGACCGGGTCGAGTTGCTCGAGGGAGAGGTCCATGCCCAGCGCCTGGCCGGCCAGGAGGGCGGCTCCAGCCGAGGCCGCTTCACCCGAGCGGTGCCTCGTCGCCGGGACGCCCAGGATGGAGGTGAGGACGTGCACCCAGAGGGGCAAGCCGGTGCCCGCGCCACCCAGGGTCACCCCTTCGGCGGAACTGCCTCCCAGGCGACCCACCGTGACCACCTCCATGCAGCGCAACACGTCCCAGGCCACCGACTCGATGACGGCCCGGGACAGGTCGCCGGGTCCGTGGGCAGAGCCCAGGCCCATGAAGCCGGCCCGGGCGTCGTCGCGCCACCACGGGGCACGCGCCCCGTCGAGCCAGGGCACCGCGATCACCCCGTTGGCGCCGGGCGGACTGGCCGCGGCCAGCGTGGCCAGCTCGTCGGAGCTCCGCCCGAGCAAGCGCCCCAACCAGGCCAGGAAGGACCCGGCCGCCGACAAGCCGCCTTCGAGCAGCCAGCCCCCGTCCGCGGCACGGGTCACCACGGCGCCAGCCGGCGATGGCACCGGGCGCTCGTGCACCGGCACCGACACGTTCGCGGTCGTGCCCCAGCTCACCATCGGGCGGGCCTCCGACGCGCCCGAGCCGAGAACCTCGCATTGGCGATCCCCCGCGCCGATGACGACCGGGATGCCCGGGCGCAGCCCGAGCTCGGCGCCCGGGACCGACTTGAGGTTGCCGATCACCGTGTCGGAGGACACGACGCTGGGCAGCTTGCCCAGCGCGGGGCCGGCCAACTCGCGCACCGCGTTGCCGTCGAAGTCGTAGAGACCGCTGCGCGACGCAAAGGTGGCGTCGGTCACCAATTGGTTGGTCATGCGGAAGAGGATGAAGTCGCGCGGCGACAGGATGACGTCGGCCGCAGCCATGCGATCCGGTTCGTATTCGGCCAGCCAGGCCAGCTTGGCGGCCACCGCGCCGGCGTCGAGCGGGATTCCCGTGCGGGCCCGATTGATGTCGTCTCCACCCATGCGCTCCGCCAACATGCGAGCCTCGGCCGAGGCTCGCCGGTCCGACCAGAGAATGCCCTTGCCGATCGGGTCGCCTTGCGCGGTGACGGGAACGAAGGTCTGCCGGGCTCCCGAGCAGGCCACCACATCCACTGCTCCAAAGGCCGCCGGCGCTTGCGCCCGCGCTTCGGCGCAGGCGATCACGACGGTGGTCCACCAGCGCAGCGGGTCTTGCTCCGTCCATCCCATCTGCGGGTGGGTCGAGGTCAGTTCCGACCGGGCCAGCGCGGCCAGGCCGCTCTCGCCCCAGAGGCCGACCTTGGTCACCGTGGTGCCGAAGTCGATGGTGAGGATCACGAAGCGTGCACCAGTGTGCGCACCAGAGCCGCCATTTCGGCTGGATCGGGGTCCTGGTAGAGCGTGCGCCCCATGGCCATGCCGGCACCGCCGCCTTCCATGACGTCGCGCACCTCGTCCAGTACGCGCTCCCGGCCACCTTCGGACACGGGGCCACCGAGGAACAACACGGGCACGCTCACGCTGGACACGATGCGGGCCACGGCGCGCCGGCGCGCCACACCCGGAGCGACGGCGGGCACCGGCACCTTGATCACGGGTGCACCGATATCGTGCGCCACCACCGCGGCCAGCACGATGTCGTCCGGCTCGCGGCACACCCGACCGTCGCGCCAGAGCAGCGGTTCGATGAGCGCCTCCAGCCCGGCCTCACGCGAGTCCTCGAGCACGCGGCCCAGGAGCTCGAGCGCAGCCGCGGTCACGGGATCCTTCATGTCGATCCGCGTCATGTGCTTGATCCCCGTCCAACCGTCGACGGCAGCCCGGCCCACGCTGGCCACCAGGCGATCGTCCAGCTCGAAGGCCGAGCCGGCGAGTCCCGTCCGGTTGAGCGAGAGGTAGGTGCGCTGCGAGGACGAGAGATGGCCCGCCTCGGCCAGACCCGACAGCGGCTGTGCGGTGGCCAGAATGCCGTCGCACGAGGGCAGCGCCTGGGCCAGGGCACCGAAGAAGTCGGCCCAGTTCTCGGTGGTGAGCACGGCCCGGGCCCGGTGGTCGGCCGCCAGGATGAGGGCAGGCGTCGGCAGCGGCTGGTGGCGGGTCATGGCCGGCCGGACAGCGCCAGGACCACCTTGGCCACGGCCGAGAAGTCCTCGCGGCCGTACCCGGCGGTGCTGGCCGCCGTCAGGAGCTGGCGTGCGGCCGCCGTGGTCGGCACCGGCACACCCGTGCGGGCGGCGTAGGCCAGCGCCAGATCGATGTCCTTGGCCATCAGGTCGGTCATGAAGCCGGGCTGCCACCCGTTGGAGGCCGGGCTCTCGGGAACCACCCCGGGGACGGGCAGCCGGGTGCGCACGGCAACACAGTCGCCGGTGGCATGGGTGAGCACCTCGTAGAGCTTGTGCATGTCCACGCCGGACTTGACCGCCATGGCGGTCGCTTCCGCGGTCGCCGTCATCTGCGCGGCGTAGATCAAGTTGTTGCAGAGCTTGACCACCTGACCCATACCCGGGCCACCGACGTGCACGATGAGTCCCGAGAAAGGGTCCAGCGCCGGCTCGGTATCGGCCAGCACGCCGGCGTCGCCACCCACCATCAGGGTCAGCGCTCCCTTCTGTGCGCCAGCCGTGCCGCCCGAAAGTGGTGCATCGAGGTAGCGGGCGCCCGTGGCGCCGACCCGCTCGTGCTGCGCCCGCTCGACCTCGGGATCGATGGTCGAACAGTCGACCACCGTCCGGCCGGGGCCCAGCACCGGCAGCATGGCATCGACGACTTCGATGACCTCGGGCGAGTTCGGCACGCAGAGGAGGACGACCTCGGAGGCCTCGGCGACGCCGCGCGGGTCCTTCCCGTCGACCGCCCCCGGGACACGGCGGCGTCGATGGGCCCCCGACTGCGTGACGCCACGGTCACCTCGTGGCCCGCCGTGACCAGGTGACCGGCCATGGGCAGGCCCATGGCGCCCAGGCCGATGAATCCGATACGCATGCGTTTTCCTCCGACCGGGTCAGTCCGGCTCTACGCGAACTGGGGCAGCCACTCGGCCGTGCCCGCCAGCAGCTCGTCGACCATCGTCTCCATGGTGCGCAGGTCACCCCGACCGGCCAGCGGGTCGAGGGCGAAGGCCTCGGCGGCCAGCGCGCGGTCACCCCGGAGGGCGGCCTCGATGGTGAGCTCCTGAGTGGCGACGTGGCGACGGACGATTTCGTCGTAGGGGGCGGGCAGCACGCTGACGTCGCGGCCGCGAATCCCGTCTCCGTCGATGACGCAGATGGACTCGACCACGACATCGGGCGGCAGTCCGGGCGCCTGTCCGCGATTGGGGATGTTCACCGGTGCCTCGTAGGGGTCGCCGCTGAGCATGGCCTGGATCATGGGCGACGGCAGCTCTCCCGACTGCCAGGTCTGCAGGTCCTTGCTCCCGGCGAGCCAGGCGTCGACATCGGCCACGTAGTCGGCCTGATGCGCTTCGCGCCGGGATATCGGGCTCAGCTCGATGTTGTAGGACGCGCCCCACTCCGGACTCCGGCGTGAGTGCGAAGGACACGAACTCAGCGATGTGACGGTCGCCGGCGGCCGGGAAGGTCCCCCAACGGTCGAGCAGGGTCAGCTTGAAGAGGTGCCGCTGGGCGAAGTCGAGCTTGGAGAACGCCTCGGCCTCGGGTCGGTCCGGGAAGGGAACCAGGGAGTCGAGACCCCCGACCTCCTCGACCAACTCTCGCAGGATGGCGAACCCGTCCTCGCCGTCGACCTCGAGTGCCGTGAGCACCGGAAAGTGGTTGATGCCGGTGACCGACGCCTGCACCGCTTCCCAGGGCTTGCCCAGGGCGATGGCCAGGTCCATCGTGAAATTGCCCACCTCGTGGCAGAGGCCGACGGTCTTGATCGACGTCTCCCGGCACACCGAGCGCGTCAGGCAGGTCATCGGGATTGGTGATGTTGAAGAGCCAAGCGTCCGGGCAGTGCTCCTCCATGGCCTTGCCGATGCCGACCAAAACCGGAACGTTGCGCAGGGAGCGGTTGATGCCACCGGGGCCAACCGTGTCGCCCACCGTCTGGGTGATGCCATGGGCGGCCGGCACCTCGAGATCGACCGCCATGGAGCGGAAACCGCCCGTCGAGATGCAGACGATGACGAAGTCGGCGCCGTCGAGAGCCTGGCCCAGGTCGGTCGTCGTGGACGACCGTGGCCTTGGCGTTCAGCGCTTCGTTGACCTTGTGGGCCAGTGCTTCCATTTTGGGTAAGGGCGCCGGATCGATGTCCTGGAGCACGAGGTGCATGCCCGACAAGGCGGGCGTGCCGAACAGGTCGGCCATGAGTTCCGGTGCCCACTGGTAACTGCCGCCCCCAACGATGGTGACCTGCGTCACGCCATGCCTCCTCGTCTCGACATGCGCGGCAGTCTATGGCGGTGCGGCCCAGCCTCCCCGGCCGATACAGTCCGCGTCATGCACACGTTTCAGCGGAAGGCTTCGCTGGCCCTGGCCGCCGCCTTCGCCGGAAGCGCCGGTATTCACCTGGTGCGACCCCAGTCTTTCGCGTCGATCATGCCCAGAGCCATCCCGCAGGAGCATCACACCAACCTGATCTACGCCAGTGGCGTCGCCGAGCTGATCTGTGCCGTCGGGCTCTTCCGGCGCACCCGCTGGGCCGCCCCGGCCAGCGTGGCCGTCCTGGTCGCGATCTTCCCCGCCAACGTGCAGATGGCGCTGGACAGCGGCTCCGGCACGCAGGGACCGGCGGACAATCGGGTCCTGGCCTGGGCCCGCCTGCCGCTGCAGGCGGTGATGATCTGGGCCGCCCTGGGCGCTCGGCCGGAGGCCGAACCGTCTCGCTCGTGAAGGCCATCCGGGCGCTCGGCCCGGGCAAATGACGACCTCGCCGCCCGGTGCCCTGGCATGGGGGTCGTGACGGATCACGAGAACGAGGCGGCCCGAGCCACCAGCGAGGGAACCGGCGGGGCCCCCCGAAGACCGGGCAGGCGGTCGACGCCTGGGCGTTCTGAACGGGGACCTCAGGGCAACGTCTTCTCGCCCCAGAAGCAGGCGAACGGATTGTCGTTGTACGCCGGGACGTCGAGGTAGCCCGCCGAACGGTAGAGGGCCATGCCGTGCTCCTGTCTCGGCCCGGTGTCGAGCCGGGTGGCGGAGTAGCCCAGCCGGCGCGCTTCCTGCTCGAGGGCGGCGAGCAGCGCCCGGGCCACGCCACGCGAGCGAAAGGCCGGTCGCACGAACATGCGCTTGATTTCGGCCACGTCGTCGGTGAGACGACGGAGCCCTCCCCCGGCGTCAACCACATCGGCATCGAAACCCACCAGGTAGGCCCCGTGCGGCTGCCGCAGCTCCGCCGCGGTCAAGGGGTGGGTTGTCGAGCCGGTCGAACGTCTCGTACACCTCGTTCAACTCGATCCGCATTTCCGCCAGCAGCTCGGAAGCGGGCGGCTGCTCGGGATCCCAGCGCTCGAAACGGAAATCGCTCACGAAACCTTGTCGGGATGGAGGGCCCGGGCCATGCGGGCCATGCCCTCACGCCAGGGCACCGTGGTCCGCCCCGCCAGTTCATGCATCCGCGTCGTGTCGATCTGCACACTGTCGATCGTGGCTTCGGTCGGCTCGAAACGCACGTCGGTTCCGACCAACTCGGCCAAATAGGTACACCACTCCTCGATGCTGACCGGCTCGCTGCCGCCCCAATTGACCGTGGTCGCCGGGACCGACGCCGCAGCAAGCAGGCGTGGCACCATGGCAACGATGTCGTCGGCGTGCAGCGGGTGGTAGATGCTCGGGGCGTCGACGTGCACGGGGATGGCATTGCCCGACAACATCATGTGGAGGTGGATGGCAGGCCAGCCGCCACGGTCTCCGTACGGCACCGAGAGGCGAGCGATCGTCGTCGGCACACCGAAGCGTTGGGCACACCAGCGCGCCGTTGCCTCGGCGGCGATCTTGCAGATGCTGTAGGTGCGCAGGAAGGGCCAGACGCCGTGATTGTCCCCCAGGGGGCCGTCCTCCGCGAAGACGCGATGACCCTCCGGCTTGTAGACCGCCGTGGACGAACAATGCAGGAAGGCACGGGCGGCCTGGTGGTGTTCCATCAAGCGACGCCAGTCCGCCGCTGTTGGCCGCCAGGTCACGATCCCAGTCGTTGGTCTTGGCGACGGCGAAATTCAGGACGTACTCGGCGTCGGCCGGTAGGCCGGCCACATCACCCTCGACCAGGTCGACCGGCACACAGTCGACCCCTGCCGCCTCGAGTTCGGCCCGGGCTCCGGAGTCGGTGAACCTGGCGGCACCGATGACGTGGTTGTCCCGGGCCAGGGCCATGGCCAGGGGGCGCGCCACCTGGCCGGTGACCCCGGTGATGACGATGGTGGAACCGTGCAAGGCGTCTGAGCTCATCCTCATTTCGTACTCGCTACGCTCGCCGCGTGCATCTCTTACGCGGCATTTCTCGGCGGCGACCTGGGTCCTGGGCGCATGGGGGAGGATCACGAGGTGGTGTTCGTAGTGGCCGAAGACGAAATTTCGGCGCGACGGGCGGCCAAAGCGAAGTGGGGCGGCGACGGGCGACCGCACGTCGACGCCCTGACACGGATCGACGTGATCGACGGCTTCGCCATCGGGCTGGAGCAGCGAGGGCGGCGGCGACGCCGTGCAGACGGTCGGCTACAACGAGTAACGCTCAGACGGCAGGTGAGAGGCCCCCGTCGAGGTTGATCGCCACCCCGCTCAGGTAGGACGCCCGAGCGGAGAGCAGGTAACAACCGAGGTCCGCGAACTCCTGGCTGCGCCCGAAGCGGCCGAGCGGGATGCCCGCATCCTTGGAGAACCGCTCGTAGAACTCCTCCTGGCTCAGGCCGGAGCCGGTGGCAATGCGCACCCACTGGCCGCTCTCCACGAACCCGATCAAGACGGCATTGACCCGGATACCCGCAGGTGCCAGTTCTTTGGACAGGGCCTTCATCAGGGCCATGCCGGCGGCCCGGTTGACCGAACTGGGCTCACTCCCGGCGCCCGGCGCCTTGGCGGCCAAGGCGAGCGTGAAGAGCACCGAGCCGCGGCTCGCTCGCAGGTGGGGCAGGGCCAGGCGGGTGAGCCTCACCGAGGCCATCAATTTGAGCTGGAAGTCCCCCTCCCAGGTGGCGTCGTCGATGGACTCGATGGTCCCCGCCGACGCTCGGCCGGCATTGTGCACCACCGCATCGATCCGACCCCAGCGCGCGACCGAGGCCTCGACGAATTTCTCCAGGTCCTCCGGCCTCGAGACGTCCGCCTGGATCGCCAGCACGTCTCCTCCCCCGGCCTCGATCTCGGCGCGGGCCGAACCAAGGCGGTCCTCGGAACGCCCGCAGATGGCGACGGATGCGCCCTCCCCGGCCAACTGCGCGGCCAGGGCCAGCCCCAGACCGTCGGTCCCACCCGTGATCAGGACGACCTTTCCTGCCAGCTCCAGGTCCACGGCTCACTCCTCTCTCTCGGCGTCCGACGCCACGCCCGCGAGCAGGTCGTCTGCCTCACCTTGCGAGCGCAGGCGTACGAAATGCAAGTCCGACCAGCGAGGGTCGCGCTCCGCGGCGAGGTAGCGGCGGCGGTAGGTGCCGTGCCGGGTGGCCGCCCAGGCGATGATCGACTTCTCGGGGTCCAGCGACCAGAGGTTCGAGAAGGGCTCGCGGTTCCCGTTCCACAGCTCCTCGCGGGTCACGACCCGGCGCACGGTGCGGCGGATGGTGCGCGACAACACCAGAGGGAGGGGCAGGTCGAACCAGACCACCGTGTCGGCCTTGGTCCAGATCACCTCGTGGACCGCGGAATAGTTGCCGTCCACCACCCAGCGGTCCGGGGCCGTGGCCCGGTCGACCCGGGACCGGAACTCCTCCTCGGGCAGCTCGCTCCACCCGGGCTGGTGGAAGATCCCGTCGAGCTCGACATGCGGGACGCGCAGCTCTCGGGCCAGCGCAGAGGCGAGCGTCGTCTTACCCGAACCCGAGCACCCGACGATCACGACCCGTCGTATGTCAGCGCTCCTGCTCCGTCGGCCGCACCAGGATTTCGTTGACGGCAACCCGGCGCGGCTGGGTGACGGCGTAGCGGATGCTCTCCGCGATGTCCTCGGCGTGCATGATCTCGATGCCGCCAAAGGTCTGGGCCATGCCCTCGAGGATCTCGGGGCGGTTCTGGAAAGCCAATTCGGTTGCGGTCGCACCAGGTTCGATGAGCGTCACCCGCACGTGGCGAGCTGTCACCTCCTGTCGAAGCGACTCGCTGAAGGCACCGACGCCGTGCTTGGTGGCGTTGTACACCCCGCTGTTGAGGCGGGCCACCCTGCCCGCGACCGAGCTGACATTGACGACGTCCGCCACCGAGCGGGGATCGGTCTCCGCGGCCGAGAGCAGATGGGGCAGCGCAGCATGCGTGCAGTACAAGAGGCCCAGCAGGTTGAGGCTCACCATGCGCTGCCATTCCTCAATGGGCGCATCGACGATCGGTCCGAGGAGCATGACCCCGGCGTTGTTGACCAGGGTGTCGAGCCGTCCCAATTCGGACACGCTCGCGGCGACGGCACGCTGCGCCTGGTCCAGCTCGGTGATGTCGGCCTCGATCACCATCGTCCTCGTCGCATCGCCGATCCGCTCGGCGAGGGCTTCGAGCCGATCGCGACGGCGGGCCACCAGACGCGACGGCCGCGCCCTCCTCGGCCAGCACCAAGGCCGTGGCCTCGCCGATGCCGCTGCTCGCGCCGGTGACCAGCGCGACCGTCCCTTCCAGTCTCTTCGTCATGCAGCCTCCACCTCGGTCCTTGCGGCCGTGAGCACCGGCCTTCTCCACGGTCTAGTGGACAGCGGCCTCACGGTGCGCCGCGGAAGACCACGCGGGCTACCCGGCCTCGGTCGGCTCCTTGGCGCCGCCGGGCGCCTGGCTCTCGTCGATCCCGAACAGCCCGACTGGGACCCCGAGGTCGTCAGGCACACGCGTCGGCGTGTCACGGTTCAGCACCTCGCCCCGGAAGTAGGAGGGACTGACGGACCGGTAGACGAGGTACAACACGATGCCCAAGAGGATGGCGCCCACATCGATGACGAACACCCCACCGATGACACGGTCGGTTCCCGGGAACTTCCACGTCGTGTAGCTGTTGTCCGGAGTGGTCCAGTTGTACCAGAGGAACCAGAACATCGTGAACCACAGGATGAGCCCGCCGAGGAGCGGGAGGACGCCACGGAGCCAGAAGCTGCGGGCGCTCTCGGTCAGGCTCTTGCGGTAGTACCAGACACAGGCGAACCCCGTCAGCCCGTAGTAAAACGCGATCATGGTGCCGAGGGCGGAGACCGAGTCGCCGATGACACTGCTGCCGTTCGACAGATAGTTCATGGCCACGTAGAGCACGATCGAGACGGCACCCATGACGACCGTCGACACGGTGGGAGTCAAGAAGCGCTTGTGCACCCGTCCGAACACGGAGGGTATTGCCTTGTAGGTGGCCATCGAGAGGGTGGTCCGGGCCGTAGGCAAAATGGTGGTCTGCGTGGAGGCCGCCGCCGAGCTGAGCACCATGAGCAGCAGCAGCTTCGTGATGAACCAGTCGATTCCCGACGTGCCGAAGACCGACGTCCCGAGCACGTTGAGGACGTCGCCCGAGTTGGCCGAGTTGGCCAGGCCGATGCCCGATGTGCCGACGCCGGCATAGGACTGCGAGGCCATGACCACGATGGCGTAGGTCACCAAGAGGATCAAGGTCGAGAGCACCGCGGCGCGTCCCGGGATCCGGTGCGAGTCCTTGGTCTCCTCGTTGACCGAGACCGAGGTGTCCCATCCCCAGTAGATGAACAACATCAGGGAGAAACCAACCATGAAACTCGTGAACGACAAGTGGTGGAAGGGGTTGAACCATTCCCAACTCGGAGTGAGATGGCCAACGGGTGCGTGACCCTGACCGACCTTGACGAGTGCAGTGATCGAAAGCAGCAGCAGCACGACCAGCTCGATGCCGAGGAGGACCTTCTGCATGTTCGCCGAGATCTCGATGCCGACATAACAGATCGCCGTCATCACGACGATCCAAAGGATTCCGACCAGGAGCACCCAGCCGCTGGACGGGTTCGAACCGATCCCTCCGGCGCCGAAGAACAAGAAGACGTATTGCCCTGCGATCTGGGCCAGGCTCGCCATGACCAGGATGTCTGCGGCCACGATGCCCCAGCCGCCGAACCAGCCGGTTGTCGGGCCGAAGGCACGGGTACCCCACGTGAACGTCGTGCCGCAGTCGGGGTCGGCGTAGTTCATCTCCTTGTAGGCGTACGAGACGAACAACATCGGGATGAAGGCGAGGATCGTGATGATCGGCGCCTGCAGGCCGCCATTGATGGCGATGACGACGAACCCAAGGGTGGCGGCGAGGCTGTAGGCCGGCGCGGTGGAGGCGACGCCCACCACCACCGAGGAGATCAATCCGAGGGCACCGGTCTTGAGGCCCTTGTCGCCAGGCAAGCCCTTCTGATGCGCCAGCGTTGCATCGAGATGCGCCATCGGCCGCCCTCCGTTCGCTCGGGGGATTTCGCCCGCACCATACTCAAGGTGCGCGGGAATTGCTCGGGTTTTCTCCGATCTCGTCTTCCGGTCCCCCATTCGGGCACGGATTTCAGAGTGGGTGACTCCCCTTACCGCCCGAATTCGTCAACGGTCTCGACCTCGGCCACACCGATGCCGTCCCGCAGCTTCTGGAGACTCGAGGTCAACAGCCTCGACACGTGCATCTGGCTGACCCCGACCGCCTCGGCGATCTCCGACTGGGTCAGGCCTTCGACGAACCGCATGCGAAGAATCGACTGCTCGCGTACGGGCAGGGTGGCCAGCGCCGGGCCGAGGAGCGCCCGGTCCTCCACCGAGTCGTAGCTCGTGTCGAGTTCGCCCAGGCGGGCGAGCAGCGGGTCGTCCTCGCTCTCCGACGCATCGATGGAGGCGGCGCGATAGCCCTGGCCTGCTTCGAGCGCCTCGATGACCGCTTCTTCACTGGACCCGGTGGCCTCGGCCAACTCGGGCACGGTTGGATTGCGCCCGAGCTGCTGGACGAGGGAGGCGGACGAGTGCCCGAGCTCGAGGTAGAGCTCCTGCACCCTGCGGCTGGCCCGGACGGCCCACCCCTTGTCGCGGAAGTGCCGCTTCAGCTCGCCGATGATGGTGCGGGTGGCAAAGGGGGCGAAGTCGACCCCGCGGGCGGGGTCATAGCGGTCGACGGACTTGATCAGGGCGACGGAGGCGACCTGGACCAGGTCCTCGTACGGCTCGCCGCGGTGGAGGAAGCGGCGGGCCAGCTGATTGGCCAACGCGAGGTTGGCTTCGATCAGCTCCTCACGTTCAGCCGGATCGAGGACAGGGCGCACGCTCCCGGAGGCATCGAGATCCGGCCCGGGTGCGTGCTCCGGGCCCACCGTCACTCCCCATGTCCCAACCGCTGCTTGCGCAGCCACGCCCGTACGAAACCATCCTGGCGCTCCCGTCCGTGTTGATCGACCAGAGCGTCGAGAATCTGTTCGCTCAGGCGTGCGCTCTCGTCCGCCTCCGGGTCAGCCGACGAGTCGCCTGCCGCCGCCCCTTCAAGAGTGGAGGTCACCTCAATGGCGTCTCCGCGCACGGTGAGTTCGAGACAGAGATTCCCATGCTGGGCGTCGCTCCCCTGCAGAGTCAGGAGGCAGAGCTCTCCCACCGCCAGTCGCAGGTCCTCGAGCTCTTCGATGTCGAACCCGGCCCGGGCCGAGACGGCGCTCGAAACGAGCCGGGCCAGCACGATCAGATCACCGCGGGCGGGGAACGTGAGCTGGACGCGATCGCCCTCGCCGAGCTTCTCCCCCGAAGGACTCACGAAACGCCTGCTGCCTGAAGCGAGTCCGAGATACTGAAGACATTGGTGAGGCCCGTGATCTCGAAGATCTTGATGATCCGGGGGTCGACCACGACGACCCGCATGTCGCCACCCAGTTCACGGCACCGCTTCAACCCGCCGACCAGCACTCCCAGCGCGGTCGAGTCGAGAAACGAGACCTCGAGCAGGTCGAGGGCCACGGTGGCGTTTCCCTCGGTGATCACGCGGTGAAGGCACTCGCGGAGCTGGGGAGCCGTCGCCACGTCGATCTCCCCGGTGACCGCCACAACGGGGATGGAGCCGTCCTTACGCTCTTCGATTCGAAATTCCTGTTCCACGAATTCCTCCCGCACTACCAAGGGGGCCATGGTGGGCGATCCCGCAGGTCATGCAACGCTGATTGGCTTCGATTTCGATGGTCCTGCCCATGACAACGTAAACGCCCCCAGTTTCCCACGGTTTACATGGGGGTACCCACGCCTGACATGGGGATAGGAGACCCAACGCAATCCCAGGCAGAACGGGGGGTCCGCGCAATAGCGGGGGGTGGAGGCGCAAAAGGACGTAGCGTTCAAGGTCACCAGTCCGCGACCGAGGACCACCCAGCACCGTGCCCGAACAGCGAGACGAGGAACGACCGTCCAGGCTGAGCAGCCTGAGGGCGGACCGCGCCGAAGCCATCGCCACCCTGGCCGCCCTGGTCTGGGTCTCCGGTGTGGCCATCGTCTTCGCGATGTCGGGTGGCAACATCTCGGTCGTGGGGTTGCTGGCCATCGGCCCCTTCATCGCCGCGCTCTACGCCCGGCCCTGGCGGGTCGCCCTGGTCGGACTGCTCGCCGCATTCTTCGCCCTCGTCATCGGCACGCCTCCCCACAACTACGGGGAGCTGAATCACGTCCTCCGAGTGGTAACCCAGTTAGCCGCAACCGCGGTGGCCATGTACATGGCCTATCTGCGGGGCCAGCGCACCGTGCAACTCTCCACGGCTCGGACGGAGACGCGCAACGAGCGCCGCCGACGGGTGGCCGCGGAGACCGCCGAACGCATGCAGGCGATGGCGCGGGCCCTGACCACCGCGGCGGACCCCTCGCAGGTGGCCGACGCCGTCTTCGCCGCCCTGCGCGACGAGCTGGACGTGGACGCGGCGACCTTCGCGATCGTCGGCGACATGGGCACCCTTCGCACATTGCGCCGATTCGGCTACGACCCCGACGAGGCGGTCGACGGCGTGCTGAGCGCACTCCGACAGGAAGGGCCCGTCCTCGGACTCCACTTGGCGCTCTTTGCCGAATCACTCGACGAACTCAAACATCAGCGAGCCGACATCCTGGCCGCAGTCGAATCGAGTCGGTTCCGCGCCCTGGCCGTGGTCCCCATGGTTGTCTCCGACCACACCATCGGCGTCGTGATCGTGCACTGGTCGGAGGATCGAGAGATCTCGGGTCCTGACCGCTCCTTCCTCCTCACCATGACGGGCACGGCGGCTCAGGCGGTCGAGCGGGCCCGTCTCACCCTGACCGAGTTCGTCAACCTGGAACGAAGCCAACATCTGCACCAGCTGAGTTCGGCCCTGGCCGCAGCGACCACGCCGGGGGACGTGGCCCACGCCGCCATCGCCGGCGGTCGCAGGGCCTTGGGCGCGCAGTCGGCCATTGTGCGCGTCCCTGCCGTCGGTGACCGCGGTCTGGCCTGCCTGGCCAGCAGCGGGCACCCCGCCCTGCTCTCGAGAGCCATGATTCCCATTGAGTCGAGCCGCGCCGGCGCCGCCTTCGCCCGCGGCCGCACCGTGGTGACGACCATCGACGCCCGCGGCGAACCAGAGGACGAGATCGCCATGGAGATCGCGCCGCGGATGGTGAAAGAGATGTCCCGACCGGTCACCGTCGTGACCGAGCCCCTGGTGGGCTCGGTCGGGACCCTCGGGGTGCTGACCCTGGCCTTCGTGGACCATCCCGAGTTGAGTGGTCCCGACGTCCGCTTCTTGGCCACGCTGGCCGCCCTCACCGCCCAGGCCCTCGAGCGGGCCCAGGTCTTCGAGCACGAAAGAGAGGCCCTCCGGGCGGCCGAGGCGGCCCGCGAGCGCCTCTCCCTTCTCTCCGAGGTGACCAGATTGCTCAGCTCGAGCCTGGAGCCCACCACGGTCATCCGGCGCACGATGAGCCTCGTCGAAGGCCGCCTGGCCGACTCCTGCATCGTGCAGGTACCCGCCGACAGCGGGCTCGTGCGGCTCGATGTACGTGGCCCCAACGCCACCGGGTCCGTGTTCCGCCAGCTGGGCGGCGAAGACGTGCCCTTCGACTCGGACGCGCCGGCGGCGCTGGCCTACCGGACCGGCCGGACCCAATTGGCATCACTCGACATGGACGACGAGGGCCACCGAGGAACCACGACCGCATTGGCCGTGCCACTCACGGCCAATGGAGAGGTCATCGGGGTCATGACCTTCCTCGACGGGCCGGGCCGGGCCTTCGAGGCCGATGACGTCTCGCTGGCCACAGAGGTGGCAAGCCGGACGGGGGTCGCCCTCTCGAACGCCACCCGCTTCCAGCGCGAGCACGTCGTGGCCGAGGTCCTCCAGCGCGCCGTGCTGCCCGACTCGTTGCCCCAGATCGAAGGGCTCCAGCTCGACGCCGAATACCGGCCGGGAGTGGCCGGGTCCTACGCCGGCGGTGACTGGTACGACGTCTTCGAGCTCAGCCCCGATGTGGTCTGCTTCAGCGTTGGCGACGTCATGGGGAAGGGAGCTCCGGCGGCCGCGCTCATGGGTCAGGTCAGGAGCTCCATCAGGGCCTACGCCGTTTCAGGGCAGACGCCGAACGAGATTCTCACCTCCCTCGACCATCTCTTCGACAACCTGATCGAGGAGCGGGTGGTGACCGCCATCGTCGGGACGATCAACCCGTCGACCGGCAAGGTCGTGCTCTGCAACGCCGGGCACCCACCCCCGTTGATCGTGCGGGCCGATGGGCAGGCCATGTTCTGTCCGCTCCAACAATCCCTGTTGATCGCGTCCGGGCTGAACGGCGCGCCGCGGCCCCGCGACGAGATGGTCCTCCAGCCGGGCGACTCCTTGATCATGTACAGCGATGGGCTGATCGAACGGCGCGGCGAGCTCCTCACCCAGGGCATGGACCGGTTGGCCGATGCGGCGACCGAGATCGCCCAAAGCGGGTGGCCCGAACGACCCGCCGTCGCCTTCGCGTCCTTCCTCGAAGAGGACGAGCGAGCAGATGACTCGGTCGTCCTCTCCATCAATTTCACAGGAACGACAACTCAAGGCATAACGGTGCCCCGACTGGGTACGACACGTGATGGCATGTCGACGCTCCACCTGGATCCGGTTGTCGAGAGCACTCCCGTCGCCCGCCATTGGGTCACGGCCCACCTGCGTGACATCCCATCCGAGACAGCAGAGTGCGCGGCTCTGCTGACGTCGGAATTGGTGACGAACGCGTTGCTGCACGCCGCCACCCCCATGTGCGTGACCCTGCACATCCTGCCGGACCGCATCCGGATTGACGTCGCCGACGGAAGCACCAGTTCACCTGCCATAAAGGACTATGGGCCCGATGCCGCGACTGGCCGCGGGCTCACCCTGTTCAAGACCCTGGCCGCCGACTGGGGCGTGCAAGCCGTCACCGGCGGCAAGATCGTGTGGTTCGAGCTCCCGGTGGTCTACGCGGCGCCACAGACGGCGGTGTCGGACGGGAGCTTCCGCTTCGACCTTGCGGGTATCGCCAGTTCGGATCTCCATCGCAACGGATCGGTGACGGACGCCACGGTGGAGATCCGACTCCTCGGCATCCCCGTGGCTCTCCTGCAGAAAGCCAGCGAGGAGTACGAGGCGCTCTTCAGGGAGCTTCGACTCATGAAAGAACGAACCGGCAGTACGGACACCTCCCCAGTACTGCCCGAACGACTGGCCGTGCTGGTCTCGGACATGGGGACGCGCTTCAACCGACTCGGGCCTGGGATGGACGACGTGTGGCAGGCAGCGATCGACAACAACGACGTGTGCTTCGACTGGACGCTCGAGCTGCCCCATGACGCGGCGGCTTCGTGCGAGTTCTACGGGGCGGTGCTCGACGAGGCCGACGAATTCGGGCTCTCGGCCCAGCTCCTCACGCTGCCCGCTTCGGCTACCAGCGTGGCGGTGCGTCGGTGGTTCGTCTCGGAGATCATCGGCCAATTACACGGGAAAGCTCCCGTGGCCTGGGACGCCAGCCGCTTTCGCGCTGAGCTGCCCGCGCTGGCCCCAGGTTGAGAAACCTCAGCGCAGCTTGGCCGAGGCCCTCTTGAGCACTTTGCCATAGAGGTCGATCCCCTCGGCTGAAAGCCCCGCCGAGGGCCCAGCGGCGATGGAGACCCGCTCGGGGATGATGCCCCAGACCGGCACTTTCAGCTCGGTCCACCAGGCAACGGTGGCATCCAGGTCGTTCGTCCCGAGTCGGGCGGAGCAGATGACCACGCCGGCCGGGATGTTCCGCGGGGTCATCTCGAGCGTCGTGACCACCCGGTTCGGCTCGACCCCCCCGGCCCGCGTCGGGATCACGACGGCGTCCGCCCGGGCCAGGGCCGCCTGCACGACGTTGCCCTCGCCAGGCGGCGTGTCGACCACCACCGTGCCCTCTTCCTGGTTCATGGCCTTGGTGACGGTGCGCACCGAGGGTCCCTCCATGAGCTCGACGCCGTCGAAGGGATCGACGTCGAACCACTCCGCCGACGAACCCTGGGGATCGGCGTCGACCAGCAGGACCGGACCCTTGCCCCGGCGAGCCGCCACCGCAGCCAGGTACACGGCTGTGGTGGTCTTGCCCACCCCACCCTTGACGTTGCTCACCACGATGTTCATTTGCGCCGGATCCTCTTGCTTCGCCGATGTCGGGGCATACGGTACCGGCCGTTCCCGATGGCTGATCACGGCAAGAGGAGCTTGCCCAGTCGACGGCGAACGATGAGGACCCCGGCAATCGCCATGACGACGAGGTAGGCCGCGTGGGCCAACAAAACCCAGCTCCAGATGCCGAGGTCGGCGGCCCGGCACAGCACCACTCCCTGGTAGAGCGGTGTACAGCGGACGACCAGCTGGAGCCAACCGGGGTACACCGTGATCGGGTAGAAGGTCGCCGAGAACAAGAAGAGCGGGATGAAGGCCAGCGAGACCATGTCGAAGTCCTGCCAAGTGCGCATATAGGTCGTTCCGGCCATCCCGGCGGCGGCGAAGGCCAGCCCGGTCAGGATCGCCGCCGGCCAGCAGAGCACGGCCCAGGGCGAAACGATGTAGCCCAGGATGGCCATGATCACGAGAAAGGCGCCCGAGTAGAGGGCGCAGCGAATGACACACCAGCTCAGCTCACCCAGGGCGACGTCGCCGACGCCGAGGGGCGTCGAGAGCATGGCGTCATATGTCTTGGCGATCTTCAACTTGAAGAAGACCTGGAAGGTCGAGTCGATCATGGCGCCGTTCATCGCCGAAGAGGCCAGCAATCCGGGGGCGACGAATGACGTGTAGGCGACGAGCTTTCCGTCGACGGGAATGGGCCCGACCAGGTGGGACAGGCCGATGCCGATGGAGAGCAGGTAGAAGAGTGGCTCGAAGAAACCGGAGACCAGGAAGATCCACGAACGCCGGTACACCAGCACGTTCCGTTCGAGCACTCGCGAGGCGTGACGTCCTCCCAAGAAGGCCAGGGGGGTGATGCGGGTGGCGATGCCCGGCGGGCGGTTGTCGATGGTCGTGCCGGTCGTCGCCATCACACCACCAGCCGTGTGGCAAAGGTGCGGCGGCCCACGGCGTAGCCCACGGCCATCCAGAGGGCGAGGTAGGCGGCGTGCCCGAGATCGGCCCACAGCTTGACCTGCCCGAGGGTGAGGTCCCGGCACAGCGCCACCCCGTGATAGAGCGGCGAGATGTAGGCCAACCATTCGAGGACCCGCGGGAGCTGGGAAATCGGGAAGAAAAGCCCGGAGAAGAGGAACAGCGGGATGATCACGAATCGGTACAGCGTCGAAATGGGCGCGTCCTTGTCCAGCGTGGCCGCCCAGGCGCCGACCGGGGCCGCGAAGGCCAGACCGGTAAGGACGGCAGCCGGCAGGGCGAGGATGGCCCAGGGCGAATAGATGACGCCGAAGGCCGCCATGATGCCCAGGTAAATGCTGACCACGATGCTGAGGCGCGCCGCCATCCAGGCCAAGTGGCCGAGCCACACGTCGTACACGGTGAGCGGAGTGGCCAGCTGGGCCAGGTAGGTCCGCATCCACTTGATAGCCCCCATGACCGGGTACGAAGCGTCGTTCGTGCCGATCTGCATCGTCGTGCCGGCGAGCAGTCCGGGCGCCAGGAACGCCACGTAGGTGACCCCACCCACCCCGTGCGAGTGCTTGTCGATGAGCGAGCCCAACGCCACCCCCATCGCGGCGAGGTAGAGCACCGGGATGAGGAAACTGGTCGCCACCGAGCTGCGCCATGTCCGCTTGTACTGGTAGGCCCAGTAACCCGCCGCCCGCCACCAGGCCGGCGTGGCCATCCTCGCCGGTGTGTCCTCACCGTCGGATGCAAAGAGCGCGCCGGCCCCCTGCGCCCTCCCGTCCCCCACGACCACCATGATCAGTCGACCAGGGTGCGACCGGTCAGGCGCAGGAACACGTCCTCGAGAGTCGAGCGCCGGACCAACGTGCTGCGGGCCACGTGGCCCATGCGGGCCACCTCGGCGAGGGCAGCGTCACCGTCGTTGGTGTAGAGGAGGATGCGGTCGGGCAGGATCTCGAGCCGCTCGGCCAGCTCGACGAGCGACGGGGCCACCTCCTCGTGTGCGCCGGGAGCGAAACGCAGCTCGACCACCTCGCGCGTCGAATACTCATCGATCAGCTGGCGGGGCGAGCCCTCGGCCGCGAATCGACCCTTATCCATGACGACCAGCCGGTCGCAGAGTTGCTCGGCCTCGTCCATGTAGTGCGTGGTGATGACGAGGGTGACGCCATCCTGCTTGAGCCGGTAGAGGCGGTCCCACAAGAGGTGCCGTGCTTGGGGGTCGAGCCCCGTTGTCGGCTCGTCGAGGATGAGCAGGTCTGGATTCGAGATCAACGCCCGGGCAATGGTGAGGCGCCGCTTCATGCCACCCGAGAGCGGATCGACTCGGTCATTGGCGCGATCGGTCAGCTGGGCGAACTCCAGCAACTGATCCGCTCGCTCACGGATGACCTTGCGCGGCATGTCGAAGTAGCGCCCGTAGATCATGAGGTTGTCGAGCACCGTCAGCTCGGTGTCCAACGAGTCCTCTTGGGGAACCAGTCCCATCCGTGACCGGATGCGTGGCCCGTCGGACGTGGGATCGAGGCCGAGGACTCGCAACGTGCCCCCGCTGAGCGGGCTGATACACGAGATCATCCGCATTGTCGACGTCTTGCCGGCGCCGTTGGGGCCGAGGAAGCCGAACGACTCCCCTTTTTGAATGGTGAAGTCGACACCGTCGACGGCCACGAAGTCGCCGAACTTCTTCACGAGGCCGTGGGCCTCGACCATGGGCGCGCCATTCGACCCGCTCGTGGGTGTGTCGACCCCGGTCTGTTCCGACTCGGGGACGTCAGTCATCGGCGATGAATGTGACGTCATTGTCAGGTAACGATACCGTGCTCCACGCGAGCGGAATTCTGGTGGGAGGGAGGCGCGGATGGCGACGGAGGGGCGAGGACGAGCGTTCCCGGACGGCTTTACCTGGGGCACGGCTACGGCGGCGCACCAGATCGAGGGCGGCAACACGAACAATGACTGGTGGGTTTTCGAACACCAGGAGGGCTCCGGTTGTGCCGAACCCTCGGGTGACGCCTGCGACTCTTGGGACCGCTGGGCGGAAGACGCCGACCTGGTGGCCTCCTTTGGCCTGGACAACTACCGGTTCTCGGTGGAGTGGAGCCGGATCGAACCGGCAGAGGGCGAGTTCTCTCGTGCCGCCCTGGAGCACTATCGCCGGCAGTGTCTCGGGTTGCGGGAGCGGGGCGTCGATCCCGTGGTGACCTTCCACCACTTCACGACCCCACGTTGGCTGGCCGATCTGGGTGGATGGGAGACGGGGGCGGCGGTCGAGCGATTCGGTCGCTTCTGTACCGTCGTGGCCGAGGCGCTCGGGGACGTCATGGTCCGGGCCTGCACGGTCAACGAACCGAACATCGTCGCCACCATGGGCTGGCACGCCGGGATGTTCCCACCCGGCAAGAGGGACGCGGAGCTGTCCTACCGGGTCGGACAGCATCTGGCCGATGGGCACCGGGTCGCCGTCGAGGCGATTCGAAGCGCCGCTCCCGGCATCCCCGTCGGCCTGACCCTCTCGATGACTGATTACCAGGCCGCTCCGGGCGGAGAGCAGAAGCTCGAGAGCATCCGACACCACGCCGAAGACGTGTACCTGGACGCGACCACGGGCGACGATTTCCTCGGTGTGCAGGTGTACACGAGGATGACGGTGGGACCGGACGGCTGGGCCGGGTACGAAGACGGAATTCCCGTGCTCGACATGGGCTACGAGTTCTACCCGGCGTCCCTCGGCAACTGCCTGCAACGCGCCTGGGACTACACGGGCGGCGCTTTCCCGTTGCTCGTGACCGAAAACGGCATCGGGACGCTCGACGACGCCCAGCGCATCGACTACGTGCGTCAGGCCCTTTCCGGTGTCCTCGACGCCGTCGAGCGCGGAGTGGACGTGCGCGGCTACACCTACTGGTCGCTGCTCGACAACTTCGAGTGGGCCCTGGGCTACCGGCCACACTTCGGCATCGTTGCCGTCGACCGGGAGACCTTTGCCCGCACGCCCAAACCGAGCGCCGCCTGGTTGGCCGCCGTAGCCGCGGCCAACGCGCTCGACGCCTGACGGCGCTCAGAGCTCAGCGAGCTCGGTGTTGGCCACGATGGCGTCGGTCAATTCGTCCCAGAGCGCCTTCGGAAGATCGTGCCCCATGCCCGGGACCGTGATGAGCTTGGCTCCAGGCACCGCCGCCGCGGTGGCCTGACCGCCACTCAACGTGACCAGAGGATCGTCCTCGCCGTGGATGACGAGGAAGGGCAGGTCGACCCCGCGCAGCCCGTCGGTCCTGTCGGGGGAGGCGAGGATGGCGCCCAGCTGTCGCGCCGTTCCCTCCGGGCAGTAGCTGCGGTCGAAGGCGGCGGCCGCCCGCTCGCGCAGGATGGCCTCGTCGGTGGGATATTTCGGTGAACCGATGACCCGGCTGCCCTCCACGCTGGCCTCGATGGCCTCCTCGCGGCTCGTGGCCACGGGACGCAAGAGGGCGGTGAGCGCCTCCCCCGTCGGAGCGCCCACCGACTTGTCGCCGGTGGTCGACATGACAGAACACACGGTCGCGAAGAGATCGGGGCGACGGATCACCAGAGCCTGCGTGATCATGCCGCCCATCGACGCGCCCAGCACATGGCACCGCCCGATGCCCAAGGCGTCGAGCAATGCCGCGGCATCGTCGGCCATGTCCTCGATGAAGTAGAGGGCCGACGACGGATCGCCACCGAGCAGCGAGCCGAGGTCGGGCAGACCTTCGAACTTGGTCGAGAGCCCGCTGTCACGGTTGTCGAAGCGAACGACGAAGAAACCGCGGTTCCGCAACCCGTCGACGAATTCCTGGGGCCAGGTGATCAGCTGGGCCCCGAGTCCCATCACGAGGAACATGGGCGGATCGGACGGATCCCCTTCCGTGAGGTACTCGATCTCGATCCCGTTGACGTGGGCGGTGGGCACCAGTGACTCCCTTCTGCACGAATTCGCCTCGATTCCTACCAGCCAGGCGAAACCGATGCCCATCCGCCTCAGCCAGGCGGGGCCACCGACGTCCTCGGCTCGCGGGCGTGGTGGAGGCGAGGACCGGGCTCGAGGCCCACGAGCACCACCTCGACGGAGGCCACGCACAAGACGAAAATGGGAAAGGCCGCGACCTCGAAGGTCCAGTCCGTCACGGTCAGGAGCAGGATGGCCATGCTGATCACCGCACCCAGATAGGAGTAGACGGTCTCGGTCTTCGGATGGGTCCAGCTCTTCATGAGTGTCGGGATCCCGGCCATGAAGTCAGCGGCGATCGCGGCACAGATGGCGAGCGTGCCGTTGCGGGTGACCAGCCAGACGAGAGTCCCGATCACGGAGACGGCGCCGCAGACGTAGTCGATGCGCCTGATCTTCCACAGCGACGCCGAGTTGTGGAATGAACCGATGAAAACGAGCAGGGGCATGAAGCCGATCATGAAGGTCGGCAATGCCCGCAGTCCCACGCCGTCACTGAATTCGACCGCCGAGGCGAGCAAGGGCGCGACAGCCCAGAGGAGCCACGTCACCCGATTGGGCTGCGTGGTTCCCCGGAGGGTGTCTCGTAGGTATACGGCCGTGCCGGCCGCGCCGATTGCGGTGCCGACATAAATCCAGTTCTCGTTGATCACTGCCGGACAGTCTGCAGCGCGGGCGAGGCGACCGGCGACCCCGGGGCGACCACCCTTGGTCGGAACGGCCCGCTAGGTTCGTCATAGGGAGCAATTCGAGGAGACGCGTGGCCAAGCGACCGATGGAATCCAACGCCCATGGGTGAACTTGTCGTCATTGCCTTCCTGGGCGGGTTGATCACCGGACTCTCTCCGTGCATCGTCCCGGTCCTCCCGGTCATCGTGGCCGGGGGATCCGCGAGCACCAGCCGCGCCCGGCCCTTCCTCATCATCGGTGGACTCGTCCTGAGCTTCAGCCTGACGGTGCTCTTCGCCACCACCTTGCTCGGCTTCCTCCACCTCCCTCAAGACTTCCTCTTCTGGTTGGGGGTGGCTCTGCTCGGCGCCATCTCGGTCGGGCTGATGATCCCCCGAGTGGGCGAGTTGCTCGAGCGACCGTTCACCCGGTTGGGCTCGACGCGCTATGCGACTGAGGGTGGCGGGTTTCTCCTCGGCCTGAGCCTTGGTCCCGTCTTCGTCCCCTGCGCCGGCCCGGTGCTCACCGCCATCACGGTGGCCGCGGACCACCATCGCGTAGGCGGCAGCGCCCTCCTGGTCACGCTCTTCTATGCCCTTGGGCTCACCCTGCCGCTCCTCATACTGGCGATCCTGGCCCAGCGGGCCACGACGTGGTCGTCCCTGCGCCGCCATCTGCCCTCCGTGCGCAAGGTCGCGGGCGTGGTGCTCGGCGTCACCACGCTGGCCATCGCCTTCAACTGGCTCGGCGGGCTCCAACGTGATGTTCCCGGGTACACGAACGCGCTCGAAGATCACATTGAGTCGACCAACTCTGCGTGCGTCCAACTCCAGCATCTCAGCGGCGAGCACCAGAACCAGTTCGCCGCGGCCAATGCCGCGCCTCGAAGGCAAGAAGGCAACCTGTTCGACCACGGACGCCGGGCAGTCACAGAGCGGTCACCTCGCCGCCGGAAAGCCCACGACCACCACAACCACGGGACCGGCGACACCGACCACCACCGCCCCACAGAAGCCGGCGGTGTTCATGGCCAACAAGACGAACCTGCCGGCATTGGGCAAGGCGCCCAATTTCACCGGGATCACCACGTGGTTCAACACGCCGAACAACCAGTCGCTCTCCCTGAGCCAGCTCCGGGGGAAGGTCGTGCTGGTC
This sequence comes from uncultured Acidimicrobiaceae bacterium, assembly GCA_963726545.1. Taxonomy (GTDB): domain Bacteria; phylum Actinomycetota; class Acidimicrobiia; order Acidimicrobiales; family RAAP-2; genus Bog-473. Next base: position 69,417 of record CAVSCV010000011.1, read on the forward strand.
GACTTCTGGACGTACTCCTGCATCAACTGCCAGCGCGCGCTGCCTCACGTCGAGGGTTGGTACAACGACTACAAGAACGACGGTCTCGTCGTCGTCGGGGTCTCGGCCCCGGAGTTCTCCTTCGAACACGTCGTGTCCAACGTGAAGAGCGCGGCGGCCAACCTGGGGATCGACTACCCCGTGGCGATCGACAACAACCTCGACACCTGGGATGCCTACAACAACGAGTATTGGCCAGCCGAGTACCTGATCGATCCGACCGGGATCGTGCGGGCGTATGACTTCGGTGAAGGCGGCTACCCACAGATGGAGAGCAACATACGGATGCTGCTCTCGGCGAACGGCGTCCAGAACCTGCCGGCTCGTACCGACGTGCCCGACAAGACGCCGACGAGCGAGCCAGATCACCCCCGAGAGCTACGTGGGCTACGAGCAACTCGACAACGAGGTCGGCACCCCGGTCCAGCACGACAAGGCGGCCTCCTACAAGGCTCCGTCGAATATCGCGGAGAACAGCCTGGCCTTCGGTGGGACCTGGAACGTCCACAGCCAGGAGGCCACGGCCGGCGCCCAGGCCAACCTCGACCTGCAGTTCTCCGCCGACGACGTCTACCTCGTCATGGGTGGGGACGGCACGGTGAGCGTGTCCGAGAACGGACGACATCTAAAGACGGTCAGTGTCTCCGGCATCCCGAAGCTCTACACGCTCTTCTCCAGCTCGGCCCTCGAATCAGGGCTCCTGCAGCTGTCGATGTCACCTGGCGTCCAGGCCTACGACTTCACCTTCGGCTAGCGGGCTTCAGTTGATCGATCGGGCCCGGTCCGCCCAGTAGGGGGCCCGGAGCTCGCGCTTGAGGATCTTGCCCGACGGGTTTCGGGGCAGGGCGTCCACCGCTTCGACCGAGGTCGGGCATTTGTAGTGGGCCAGGTTCTCCCGGCAGTGCGAGATGATGTCGCTCGCGTCCAGCCGCGCTCCGGGCGCCAGGACAACGATGGCCTTGACCGTCTCGCCCCACTTTTCGTCGGGCACGCCGATCACTGCGGCATCGGCGACCGTGGGGTGGGCCAGGAGCACGTTCTCCACCTCCGCCGGGTAGATGTTCTCTCCGCCGCTCACGATCATGTCCTTGATGCGGTCATGGAGATAGAGGTAGCCCTGCGCGTCGAGGTAGCCCGCGTCCCCCGTTCGCAACCAACCCCCGGAGTCGATCGTCGCGGCGGTCTCGGCATCCTTCCGCCAGTAGCCGGCCATGTTGTAGCGCGATCGCGTCCAGACCTCTCCGACCTCGCCCAGCTCGACGTCACGTCCGCCGTCCGGATCGACGACGCGGAGCTCGACGCCTTCGTGCGGTCGGCCCGCCGAACGAAGGAGCCCGCGGCGCGGTCCATCGGGATCGTGATCTTCGAAGCGCAGCGCAGTGATGGCGCCGGTGGTCTCGGTCATGCCGTAGACCTGACAGAAGCCGCAGCCGAAGGCTGCCATGCATTTGACCAGCACATCTTCGGAGATCGGCGAGGCCCCGTAGAAGATCAGGCGCAGGCTCGAGAGCTTGGTGTCCGCCAGCTGCGGCGTCGCCAGGAGGAACATCAACACGGCCGGCACGATGAACATCTCGGTGATCTGTTCCGTCGCGATGAGCTCGAGCAGCACCACGGGATCGACGTCACGAAGGATGATCGAGCGCCCGCCGCGAGACATGCCACAGAGAGCCCAGCCCGACCCGCCGATGTGGAAGAGCGGCATGGCAACCAGACTGACGGTGTCGTCGCGAATAGAGAAGGTCTGCCCCGCTTCGGAAATCGCGGTGGACAGGTTGGCGTTGGTCAGCATGACCCCCTTGGGGAGGCCCGTCGTGCCCGAGGTGTACAACTGCATGCTGACCTCGTCCAGCGATCCGACATGACCGGGATCCTCTGACGGGCACCCGGCAATCCAATCGTCGAAGCGCACGGCGCGGGGGTCGGAGAGCGTCTCACCGGCGCCGAAGACAACGATCTGGTGGACGTCAGACAGATTCGGCATCTCTTGGAGCGCAGGCAGGTAGTCCGTGTGGATCGCCAGCAGTTGCGCTCGGGAATCCTGAATGATGGCGGCCATCTCGACCGGTGACAGGCGCCAATTCACTGCGACGTTGACGGCCCCGATCAAGGCGCCGCCGAAGAGAAAGTCGAAGTACGCGATGCCGTTGCGGTCGAGGAAGGCCACCCGGTCTCCGGCGACCACCCCGTCTCGCCGCATGGCCTGAGCCACCCGACAGGCCACCGCATATTCCTCGTCCCACCGTCGGCGCTGGTCGTCCTGCACGAGCATCTCGTGGTCGGGCTGCGACGCGGCGAGCGAGCGGATCAGGCCCGCGACCGTGTAGCGGTCCTTCTCGGCAACGACGTTCGATGGCACGGCAGGTCCTCCCCGAGAGCTCGGCGCAGCTCCGCTTGGCACGGGACCCTACGTTGCCGGGCTCTCGGCCATCCGACCGTTCTTCCTCCTTGTCGGAAGTCTCATCGGCACTGGTCACACGCATTTTCATCAAATTAAGGATTCTTTTATTTGACCATTGATGCAATTACCGTTCTGCGACCTGGGCTTTTGTGATCAAATTCACAAAGTTTCTGAGAGACATCCCAGGTCAGAAGACTCTTTGTTCGTCGCATATGGGTTGGGTTTGCGTCCTGCTAAATTCAGCGATCACTAAGACCGATTGGTCTTTCGGGTAGATGCGCTGACCGGAGATCTGGCCGCATAACCCGAAGTGGAGAGCCGATCGGATCGACCCAGATCAGACAAGGTTTCAACGCGCCTGCCCCCAGGCCCCGACAAAGACGAATAGAGGACACGACTCAGACGCACCCAAGGGCTGCACACAACCGGCCGCACACCCTGCGGCAACAAGCCAGAACGGACGATGCCTCCCTGCTCTCCGTTCGGGGCGCGAATGCGAAGGCCGGAGCCCGCCTACACCGAGCAGAGCCAGGCGCGCCCAGGGCGCGCCCGACGAAGGGAGGTGCCGTGCGGATCCGCATTGCACTCGCGACGGCAGTGGCCGTCACATTGATTACAGCGGTAATTTTTGCGTTAACCAACAGCAGTCCGGTGGCGTCCGCCAAAAGCGTTCACCATGGGGCGGTCCGTCATGCCGCGGCCGCACATCACCGGACAGGTACACCCGGCATGAAATTGATGTCGTACTCAGAAGCCCAGAAGCTGGCGAAGTTGGCCACCTTCTACAACGCTGTCACCGTCAGCGAGGAAGAGAGCTACCTCAACGAGGTGGCGTACTTGAAGGCGCTGCAGACAGAGAAGCAGCAGGCCGCACAACAAGCCGCCGCAGCTGCGGCCCAGCGCTCCGCGGTGCAGCATGCCGCCGTGGCCAGGCCGGTGGCCGCGCTCCCGGCGTCGGCCGCGTCAGGTTCGGATGCCTCGAGCACCAACACGGCGGACTGGGCCTGCATCCGTCAGCATGAATCGGGCAACAACTACGGCGAATACAACGGCGGCGCCTACCAGTTCGAACTGGGAACGTGGGAAGCCCTGACCGGCCTCGGTACGCCGGCGCAGGATTCACCCCCGGCCGTGCAGGACTCCGCTGCGCTCAGGCTGTTCGCCGAGCGTGGCTGGCAGCCCTGGACCACCCGGTTCGTCTGCGGCCTGTAGCAACGATGCCCTAGTCCCCTGAGAACATGGCCGTGACTTGGGCCATGTCGAAATAGTCCCGCCATGCGGTGATCTTCCCGTCCGAGACGTGGAAGGCACCCATGACGGGCAGGGGGGCCGTCTTCCCGTTCATCGTGAACGTGTCGGTGCGCTCGGTCAGGACCGTCGATCCGTCGCTGGCCAGGTGGTGGATCTCGAACTCCATGGCGTCGCACATGCCGACGAACATGTTGATCACGCCCATGGTGGCCTCGATCCCTTCGGCAGGATCCATCGGGATGTTGTGGTACACGATGTCGTCCGCGAAGTAGCCGCGCAGAACTTCGGGGTCACGCGTGCTGGCGGCGGCGCAGAATTCTCGTACGACCTGTTCGGCGCTGGGCATGGCACTCCTCTCGGCGGTGGACCGGCACCGCACACGCTACCCAGCGTTCCGCCATGATGATGGGGTGCCCAACAAGCGAGTCGTCGTCCTTGCACCAATGAAGCCCGAACTCAAGGAGATCGTTCGCTCCTTCGATCTCCAGCCGACTCCCGATGATCCCGACTTCACCCACCGGGGTGGGATCGGGACGTGGTCCGTTGCGACCCTGGTCACCGGGATGGGCCCGGAGAAGGCGCGGGTCGCCACCCGGCGTGCGCTGGACGCCGGCCCCGCCGACCACGTGATGGTGATCGGCATAGCGGGCGGGCTCAGCCCCGAGCTCCCCGTCGGCGCTCTGATGGTGCCCGAGGCGGTCCAGCTCTATCCGGACGGCCACCGCTTCGTCACCCATCCGCTGGCCTCGCGCCAGGCCGCCGGAGCGCTGATGACGACGGATGGCCTCTTCGACGACGAGGGCGTGTGGGGGCCCATCCTCGAGCAGGGTTTCGGTGCCGTGGACATGGAGGCCGCAGGCGTGGCCGAGGTGTGCGAGGCCGCCGCGGTCGACTGGTCCATCTACCGTGGCATCAGCGACCGCCCCGACGAGCGGATCGTCGACCAAGCCGTCTTCGGGCTGAGCAAGCCCGATGGCTCGGCCGACCCGGTGGCCGTGGCCAAGTACCTCGCCCGCGACCCGCGTCGGGCCAAAGCGCTGGCCCACCTCAACCGCTGCATGCAGGTGGCGGCGCGCCTGGCGGCCGATGCCGCACGCCAGGACCTCCTGGCCGCCGGCTAGTTGTATTGACCAGCTAGTCCTCTTCGTCTGCGGCCGTTCGGCCGATCGCCGCGTCGCGACGGGCGATGACATGCACGTCGATGTCGTTGTCCGAGGCCAGACGCAGCACGGTCTGGACCACCGAGCCGCGCGTGATCGACTGCCATCGGCTGAGCCGTGACGTACCGAGCACGATCTGGGTGATTTGTTGGTCGACCGCCGCCGCAAAGATCGTCTTGGCCACGTCATCACCGCGCAGGGTCTGCCACCGGCCGCCGACCGCTTTGACCAACTCCTCGAGCTCGGCCATGTTGGGCTGGCGTGCCGCGGCTTCGTCGGACACAACGTGCACGGCGACCAGGTCGCCCTTGACCCTGGACGCGATGCGCGCGGCCCGCCGGACCACGGCGGCATTCCCCGGGGCTCCCGTCACGGCCACCATGATCCGTTCGGTCGTCTCCCAGACCTCGCCCTTCGCGCCGTTGGAACGGAGATACTCGAGCAACTCCTCCTCCGCCCCGTCGGCGACAAACCGGAGCGCCAGCTCACGAAGGGCCACAAGGTTCTCGGTCCGGAAGAAACCGGACAGCGCGGACGGCACCTTGGCCTCGGGATAGATGTTGCCGTGGAGCATGCGCCGGCGGAGCTGATCGGCCGAGGAGTCGATCAGCTCGATCTGGTCGGCCCGCCGGACCACCCAGTCCGGCACCCTCTCGCGCACGCCCACGCCGCTGATGCGTTCGACGGCATCGGCCAACGACTCAATGTGCTGGACATTGACGGTCGTGATGACGGCGATGCCGGCCTCGAGGATCTCAAGCACGTCCTCCCACCGCTTCTCGTGGCGGCCCGATCCCGGCACGTTGGTGTGCGCGAGCTCGTCGATGAGCACCAAGGCGGGGCGGCGGGCCAGCACGGCGTCCAGATCCATCTCCTCCCACGTGGAGTTCCGGTACTCGACCTGCTTGCGCGGCACCGTGGGCAGGTCCCTGATCTGCTGGGTGGTGAAAGGGCGCCGATGGGTCTCGACGAATCCGATGGCGACGTCGGTCCCCCGCTGGAAGCGGCGCCAGCCTTCGTCGAGCATGGCGCAGGTCTTCCCGACGCCGGCCGCCGCGCCCAGATAGACGCGGAAGCGGCCGGTCGGCCGGACACCCTCGTCCTCACCACTGGCGCTGATCATGTCCCCTCCTCAGTGTGCCTGCTCGGACGGTCGGTACACTCGGATGAGGCTCCGAATGACGGGAAGCAGCTGAGACACAGGTGACGCCAGGCAGGCTCGGGACAGTCGGAACGTACCAGCGGATCATTCTGGGCACCGTGGCGACCCTGGCCGGGTTGCTCGTGCTGCTGGCCGTCCTCCTGCCTTTCCGCGCGCACCTGAGCACGGCTACTCCGGCGCTCGTCTTCGTCCTGCCCGCGCTGATCGGCGTCGTCATCGGCGGCTTCGTGCCCGGCGCCATCGGGGCGGTGGCCGGCTTCGTGTTCTACGACGTCTTCTTCCTGCCGCCGTATGACACGCTCACCGTGCACTCCCCCGAGGACTGGGTCACGCTCGTGGTCTACGTGATCGTGGTCCTCGTCGTGGCGCAGGTGGTGGCCCAACTCAGGGAGGCCCGCGCGGCCGCAGAGCGGCGCACCAACGAGTCGGTCCGACTCTTCGAGCTCTCGCAGACTCTCATCGGCGATCTGACTCTGTCCCAGCTGCAGTCGCACATCGCGGCCGCCGTCCAAGGAGCCTTCTCCCCGACCTGGACGGCCCTGGTGCTGCCGCGTCCGGCCGACGACCGGCTCGAGGTGGCGGCGTCGGCCGGGCAGTCCCTGTCCGAAGACGACCTGACATCGCTGACATCCGGAGGTGGTCAAGCGAGGTCCCTCGGTTTCGAGGATGCGCCGGGACCGCGGCGGGTCTCGGTCGCCTTGGTGGTGAGCGAGCGCCCGGTGGGCATGCTCGTCCTCCAGGACGTACAGCTGGCCGAGCCGGACCGCAATCTGTTGGGCACCTTTGCCAACCAGGCCGCGCTCGGCCGTCGACCGGGCCCAGCTGCGCGAGCAGGCCATGCGGACACGGCTGCTCGAGGAGATCGACCGCTGGCGCAGCGCGCTGATGGGTGCGGTCTCCCACGACCTGCGCACGCCGCTGGCCTCGATCAAGACCGCTGTCTCGAACATGCGCCAGGTGGGCGCCCAACTCGGACCGGCCGATCGGGCCGAGTTGCTCGAACTCGTCGAGCAGCAGACCGACCGCCTGGCCCGGCTCGTCACCAACTTGTTGGACATGACCCGGATTGATGCGGGCGCGCTCGAGTTGCGTCCCACGACGCTCGGGCTCGACGAACTGGTCGACGAGACCCTGGACTCCCTGCGCGGCATCGTGGCGCCCGAACGGGTCACGGTCGAACGGGCGGCCGACCTCCCGCTGCTGCGGATCGACCACGTCCTGATCAGCCAGGTCCTGGCCAACGTGCTCGAGAATGCCGACCGGCTGGCGACGGGACCGAGTCCCATCGTGGTGGCGGCCCGGGTGGCGCCCGGCAGCGCGGGCGGCCGGGTCGAGATCTCCGTGAGCGACGACGGACCGGGTATCGCTCCGGCCGACCGCGACCGCGTCTTCGACATGTTCAGCCAGAACGGAGGCGGGGGCAGGGCGGGGCTCGGGCTGGCCATCGCCAAGGCCTTCGTCGAGGCGCACGGGGGGCGTATCTGGATCGATCCCGCTGTGGCCCGCGGCGCCAGGGTGGTCTTCACCGTGCCCGGTGAGGCCTTCGTGCGGGAACCGGCCCGATCATGACCAAGGTGCTCGTCGTCGACGATGACCCCTCGCTTCTCAAGGCCTTGCGTATCGGCCTGCGGGCCCGGGGTGACGAGGTCTTGGCCGCCCACACCGGAGCCGAAGCGATCACGCAGGTCGCACTGGAAATCCCGGACCTGGTGATCCTCGACCTCGGCCTGCCCGACCTCGACGGCATTGAGGTGTGCCGACGGATCCGCGAGTTCTCCCAGGTGCCCATCGTGGTGCTCTCGGCCTACGGCGACGAGCGACGCAAGGTGGAAGCGCTCGACAGCGGGGCCGACGACTTCGTGACCAAGCCGTTCGGCATGGCCGAGCTCGAGGCCCGGCTGCGGGTGGCCCTGCGCCACGGGGCGGAGAGGAGCCATGAGTCCTCGAGAACCGAGCTGTCCGTGGGGGACCTCCACATCGACCTCGTCCACCGCATGGTGAGCGAGGCCGGCCGGCCGGTCAGTCTGACCGCCAAGGAGTTCGAGCTGCTGGCCTACCTGGCCCGTCACGCCGGAAAGGTCTGCACCCATCACATGATCCTCAAGGACGTGTGGGGCCCGGGCTACGGGGAGGAGTCCAACTACCTGCGCGTCTACACCCATCGGCTGCGCAAGAAGCTGGGGGACGAGGACGGCACCATGCTGCGCACGGTGCCGGGGATCGGGTACCAGCTGGTGGCCGATGCGCCCTCCCCCGCCGGACGCGACGAGGGCTGAACCGCACTCGGGCGGGGGCTCATCGCTCCAACTTGACCAAGGCCTCATTCAGCTGGAGCACGTTCACGTAGGGGGACCCGAGGAAGCCCAGCTCCATGCCCTGGGACTGCTGGTTGATGAGCTGGTTGAGCGCCGTGCGCGACAGGCCGGTGGCGCCGGCCACCATCGGGATCTCGGCCCGGGCGTCGTCCGGAGTGATGTCGGGGTCGATGCCGCTGCCCGAGGTGGTCACCAGGTCCGACGTCGGGTTCACGCCACGGCGGTGCCAGTAGGCCCTGAGGATCTTCGTGTCGTTGAGCAGGACCGACGAGCGCGGGCCCAGGTTGGTCGCCCCGGACTCACCGGCCGCGCCGTTGGCCACCAATGGGTCGTCGCCCGGGTGTCCGGCCGGGTTGTCGCCGGCGTACTTCCCGGTGTCCGAGTAGGGGCCCACCGCGTCGGGGCGCCCCTGGAAGACGCAGGTGCCGGCCAGGTGGCCCGGGCACTTGGTCAGGGACCAGTTCTGCCCGATGCTGGTGGACCCGTTGGCAGTGATGGAACCGTCGGCCTGATGCTTGAAGAACAACTGGGACACGCCTACACCGAGCAGCGGGTAGGCCAGCCCGAAGAGCACCAGGCAGATGAGCACCATGACGGCCGATCGGCGGAGTTGGGTGAGCATGCGAAATCTTCCTTAGTACCAGTGCAACGCGGTGAGGACGAGGTCGATCAACTTGATGAAGACGAAGGGGGCGATGATCCCGCCGACGCCGTAGATGAAGACGTTGCGGCGCAGGATGGCGGACGCCCCCGACGGGCGCCATTTGACGCCGCGCAACGCCAACGGAATCAGGGCGACGATGACCAGCGCGTTGAAGATGACGGCCGAGAGCACGGCGCTCTCCGGGCTGTGGAGCCTCAGGATGTTCAGCGCGTTGAGCGGCCCAGGCACACCGGGCCTTGGCTCGTACAGCGTGGCGAACAGGGCCGGAATGATGGCGAAGTACTTGGCCACGTCGTTGGCGATCGAGAAGGTCGTCAGCGAACCCCGGGTGATGAGCAGCTGCTTGCCGATTTCGACGACGTCGATCAGCTTGGTCGGGTTGGAGTCGAGGTCGACCATGTTGCCGGCCTCCTTGGCCGCGGTCGTCCCCGTGTTCATGGCCACGCCCACGTCGGCCTGCGCCAGGGCCGGGGCGTCGTTCGTCCCGTCCCCGGTCATGGCGACGAGCTTGCCGCCCTCCTGCTCGGCCTTGATGAGCTCCATCTTGTTCTCGGGGGTGGCCTCGGCCAGGAAGTCGTCGACCCCCGCCTCCTGGGCGATGGCTGCCGCAGTCAGCGGGTTGTCACCAGTGATCATCACGGTGCGGATGCCGGCGGCGCGCAGCTCGGCGAACCGCTCCTTGATCCCGGTCTTCACGACGTCCTTCAGCTCGATGACCCCGAGCACCTCGGGCCCGTCCGCCACCACGAGGGGCGTGGATCCGGCCCGGGCGATGCGGTCGACCAGGTCGTTGAGGCCGTCGGGCACGGTGCCGCCCTGCTCGACCACCCAGTTGCGCACGGCTTCGGCCGCACCCTTGCGGATCTGGCGGCCATCCACGTCGAGGCCGGACATGCGAGTGGTCGCGGTGAAGGGAACGAACTGGTGGGGACCCGAGAGCTCGCGCTCGCGGATGTCGAAGCGCTCCTTGGCCAGCACGACGACGGATCGCCCTTCGGGCGTCTCGTCGGCCAGTGAGGCCAGCTGGGCGGCGTCGGCCACCTCCTGCTCGCTGTGGCCGCCGGCGGGGAAGAAGTCCGACGCCATGCGGTTGCCGAGGGTGATGGTGCCCGTCTTGTCCAACAGCAGCGTCTGCACGTCGCCGGCGGCCTCGACGGCGCGCCCGCTCATGGCCAACACGTTGCGCTGCACCAGCCGGTCCATGCCGGCGATGCCGATAGCGGAGAGCAGCGCGCCGATCGTGGTGGGAATCAGGCAGACCAGCAGCGAGACGAGGATGACCACCGAGACGTCGGCCCCGGCGTAGAGGCCGAAGGGCTGGAGGACCACCACGACCGGCAGGAAGATGATGGTGAGGACGGCCAGCAGAATGGTGAGCGCGATCTCGTTCGGCGTCTTCTGCCGGTTGGCTCCCTCGACCAAGGTGATCATGCGGTCGAGGAAGGTGTGCCCGGGCTCAGCCGTGATTTCGACGACGATGCGGTCCGACAGCACGGTGGTGCCGCCGGTGACGGCGGAACGATCGCCCCCGGACTCGCGGATCACCGGAGCCGACTCGCCGGTGATGGCCGACTCGTCGACCGAGGCAACGCCCTCGATGATCTCCCCGTCGGACGGGATGGGGTCGCCCGCTTCGCAGACCACTCGGTCGCCCTTCATCAGGGCGGACGCCGGCACGACCTCTTCGGAGCCGTCGGGACGCAACCGGCGCGCCGTGGCCTCGGAACGCATTTTGCGCAGCGCCGAGGCCTGGGCCTTGCCGCGTCCTTCCGCCATGGCTTCGGCGAAGTTGGCGAAGAGCACGGTCAGGAACAGCCAGATGGTGATGGACCAGTTGAAGAGGTCGGAGTGCGACACCGACTCGATGAAGGTGATGACCGTCCCGATCAGGACGACGAACATGACCGGGTTCTTCACCTGCACGCGGGGGTCGAGTTTGGTGAAGGCGCCGGCGATCGACTCCTTCAGGATCTCGCGATCGAACAGGCTGCGGGACTCTGCGACCCCGTGCGGGGCCGGCGAGTGCGGGGCGGCAGGGTTCGGGGCGGTGACGGTCACAGGAGCCCTCCGAGACTCAGATGACGGATCGGTCCGGAGACGACCGACCAGAACTGGTGGTGGCTCAGCTGCTCGACGATGGGACCGAGCGAAACGGCCGGGAAGAACGTGAGCCCGCCGACGATGACGATCACGCCGATGAGGAGCCCGATGAACATGGGGTTGTCCGTGCGGAAGGTGCCCGCACCAGCCGGCACGAGCTTCTTGGCCGCCAGCACGCCACCCAGGGCGATGGCCGGGATCATGATCCCGAAGCGCCCGATCAGCATGTCCACGCCTCCGATGACGTTATAGAAGGTGGTATCGCCGGTCAGTCCTCCGAAGGCGGACCCGTTGTTGTTCCCCTGTGAGGTGAGGCCGTAGAGGATCTCGGTGAAACCGTGCGGTCCCCCGTTCAGCGGGCCGGCCCGCCCGGCATGGAGTGAGACGGCGATGCCGGTGAAGATGAGCACAATCAAGGGCATCACGAGCGTGCCCAGGCCGGCGAGTTTGACCTCTGTGGCCTGAATCTTCTTCCCCAGGTACTCGGGTGTTCGACCCACCATGAGGCCACCGATGAAGACGGCGATGATGGCGTAGATGAGGATGGTGTAGAGCCCGCTCCCGACGCCACCGGGCGTCACCTCGCCGATCATCATGCCCGTGAGCAGCGCGCCACCCCCGATCGGGGTGAAGGAGTCGTAGGCGCTGTTGGCCGACCCGGTCGAGGTCTGGGTGGACGCCACGCCGAAGATGGCGGATTCAGGCACGCCGAAGCGCACCTCCTTGCCCGTGGTATTCCCGTTCGGCTGGTAGGTCTGCCCGGCCGCCGCCACGGCGGGGTTCGGCTGGTGCTCGGAGACCGAGGCGATGGCGGTCCAGGCGCCGAAGAGGATCACCATGGCGGCGAGGACGGCCAGGCCGTGGCGAACCGACCCCACCATCTTTCCGAACACGTAGGTCAGGGAAACAGGGATGCACAGCAGCAGGAAAATGGACAGCCAGTTGGTCAAAGCGGTGGGATTCTCGAACGGGTGGGCGGAGTTGATGTTGAAGAACCCGCCACCGTTGGTCCCGAGCTGTTTGATCGCCTCCATGAAACCGACTGGCCCCAGGGCGATGGTCTGGGAGACGCCGTTGAGCGCGTTGTGGATGGTGGCCGGTCCCGACAGGGTGTCGACCGCGCCCTGGCCGACGAAGATGAGGCCAGCGACGAAGGCGATCGGCACGAGCACGTAGAGCATGGCCCGGGTGATGTCGACCCAGAAGTTGCCGACGGTGGACGATTCCTTCTTCGAGAACCCGCGCACGATGACCAGCGCCGCGCCGATCCCGACCGCCGGCGTGACGAACTGCTGCACCGTCAGCGCGCACATCTGGGAGAGGTACGACATGGTCTCTTCGCCGCCGTAGTTCTGCCAGTTGGTGTTCGTCACAAAAGATGCGGCGGTGTTCCAGGACAGCGCAGGCGGAACGGCGCCGAAATGCTGGGGGTTGAGGGGAAGGGACCCTTGGAAACGGAGGATGGCGTAGGTGATGGCGATCGAGAGGCCGGAGAAGACAACGAGGGAGCCGGCGTAGCGCTTCCAGGACTGCTCGCGGTCCGGGCTGGTGCCCAGCAGCCGGTAGATGGGCCGCTCGATGAAAGACAGGAAATGGATGCGTCCCTCGAAGACTCCCACCATGTAGGCGCCGAGGTAGCGCCACGCGAGTCCGAGCGCGATGACGAGCGTGACGATGACCCAGAAATAGCCCATTTAGATCAGAACCATTCAGGCTTGAACATGGCCAGGCCCAGGTAGACGAAGACCACGACCGCCACGGCGAGCAAGATGCCTTGGACGACGGTCATACCCGCTCCAAGCACCAGATCAGGCCCATGAACACCACGATGAAGGCGGCAAAGCTCACGATTGCCAAGAAGTCAGCCATGTCCGCCACTCTGCCCGTGCCGACGTCAACGCGACGTGAACGCGGCGCACCGGGGTGTCAACAAATCGTGAACGGCCCCTGCACCATCGATGGCCATCCCGGCGGCCACGTGCCTAAGGTGACCAGTGTCGCGATCTGAAAGTGGGGTGGACGGTGGCATTGGATCTGAAGGGTTGTCGCACGCTGGTCACGGGGGCATCCTCGGGCATCGGAGAGGGGCTGGCCGTGGCCTTGGCCGAACGGGGGGCGATCGTCGGTATCTGTGCCCGCCGCGCCGAGCGGCTCTCCGAGGTGGTCACACGCTGCATGGAGTACTCGCCCGACAGCCGGATGTGGGCGGTCAACCTGGCCGACCCGGACGCGGTCGACCGGCTGGCCGTCGACGTCATGGACGCCTTCGGGGGCGTCGACCTCCTGGTGAACAACGCCGGGATCCCCAAGCGGCGCCACGTCACTGCGCTCGACATCGACACCGTGACCGCCGTCATGCACATCAACTACCTCTCGCCCGTCCGCTTGACTCTCGACCTGTTGCCCCAGATGCTTGCTCGCGGCTCGGGCACCATCGTCAACGTGTCGTCCATTGCGGCCACACTGAGCGCCCCCGGCGAGTCCGCCTACAGCGCGTCGAAGGCGGCACTGACGACCTTCTCCGAGGCCATGGCGGTCGATGTGTGGGACGCCGGCGTGAAGGTCATGGTGGTCTACCCCGGGGTGATCGACACCGAGCTGTTCACCCTGCCCGACAACGACGCCTTCGAATCCCCGGTGCAGGCGGAGCCGGTGTCGGTCGCCGTCGACGCGATTCTGGCGGGGCTCGAGTCGGGCGCGGCCCAGGTCTACGTGCCCGAGTACTTCCAGGGCATCGCGGCCGGCAAGGCCAAGGACGTGGGTGCCTTCCTCGAAGGGACGGCCAGCTACCTGCGCGAGCAGAAGCAGCAGAAGGCGTGAGGACGCCGTGAAGGTCGAACCCGACGCAGCGGGAATGGACGGCGGCCGGCTCGAGCGCATCACGGAGCACTTCAACGCGACGTACGTGGAAACCGGCAAGATCGCCGGTTGCCAGATCACGGTGGCGCGAGGCGGGCACGTCGCCTACCACCGCACGTTGGGATTGATGGACCGCGAGCGGGGCATCCCGATGGCGGACGACACGATCTTCCGCATCTTCTCCATGACGAAGCCCATCGCATCGGTCGCCTTGATGCAGCTCTACGAGCGGGGCATGTTCCAGCTGCTCGACCCGGTGCACCGCTATATCCCCGAGTGGCGCACACTGCAGGTGGGCGTGGTCAAGGAGGACAACAGCATCGAGCTGGTCAAGCCCGAGCGGCCGATGAACATGCGCGACGTGCTGATGCACATGACCGGCCTGCCCGGCGCCCTGTTCCCGGGCAACCCCATCGACGACACCTTCAAGGAGGCCCGCGACGCGTTGGGGCCGGAGCAGACGCTCGAGAACGTGACCGCGCTGCTGGCGAAGCACCCGTTGAAATTCCACCCGGGCACGCACTGGAACTACGGAATCTCCACCGACATCGTGGGGCGCCTGGTCGAGATCCTCTCGGGCCAACCCTTCGACCAGTACCTGCGGGCCGAGCTCTTCGAACCGCTCGGCATGTCCGACACCGGGTTCTGGGTGCCCGAAGCCCAGCTGTCCCGGCTCGCCGCGCTCTACCAGTACCGGCCGGCCAACACGCCCCGGCTCCTCGAGGGACCCTTCGCCACCAGGGTGACGGCGCCGCATTCCTACCTCTCGGGCGCAGGCGGCCTGGTCTCGACCACACCGGACTACGTGGCCTTCTGCCAGATGCTGGCCAACGGGGGGCAGCTCGACGGGCGCCGCGTCCTCGGCCGCAAGACGCTCGAGCTGATGCGGCAGAACCATCTGCCCGGTGGTGCGACCCTGGCCGACCTCGCCGTGGGTGGGTTCGGCGAAGCCAACTTCGAGGGCGTCGGCTTCGGGCTCGGATTCGCCGTCGGCCTGGGCCCGGTGGCCACGGCCGTGGCCAGCTCGGCCGGTGAGTACTACTGGGGCGGTGCGGCCAGCACCGCGTTCTGGATCGACCCCGTCGAGGATTTGTTCTGCGTCTTCATGACCCAGCTCTTCCCCTCGGCGGCCTACCCGTTCCGCAACCAGTTGCGGGCGCTCGTGTACCAGGCCCTCGACGACTGATGGCCGACCCGGGCGGCCCGATCGGACCGGCGGACGCCAGCCTCGAGCCGCGCTTCGCCGGTCTCGCCACCTTCGCCCGGCTGCCCACGGCCGCACAGGTCGCGCACTGGGACGTCGGCATCGTGGGGGTCCCCTTCGACGGCGGGACCAGCTACCGCCCGGGCGCCCGCTTCGGTCCGGCCGCGGTGCGCCAGGCCTCGAGGCTCCTCCGGCCGTACCACCCGGCGGCCGACGCCCTGCCCTTCGCACTGGCCCAGGTGGTCGACGCCGGAGACATCACCTGCACCCCCTTCAGCACCGAAGAAGCGGTGACCCAGATTCAGGCCGGTGCGGGGGCACTCCTGGCCGACGGCACTCACCTCGTCGCGGTGGGCGGTGACCACACCATCGCCCTGCCGCTGCTGCGGGCCACCGCCGCCCGGCACGGTCCGCTGGCCCTGGTCCACTTCGACGCCCACCTCGACACCTGGGACACCTATTTCGGCCAGCGCTACACGCACGGCACACCCTTCCGACGGGCCTGGGAAGAAGGCCTGCTGCTGCGCGATCACAGCATGCACGTGGGCCTGCGCGGGCCGCTCTACGGCCGGAGCGACCTGACCGAGGACACCGACATGGGCTTCGCGCAGGTCAGCACCGACGACGTGGCCGAGGAAGGCGTGCGCGCCATTGCCGAGCGGATGCGGGCCCGGGTGGGCGACGCCCCGCTCTACGTCTCGGTCGACATCGACGTGCTCGACCCGGCCCACGCTCCGGGCACCGGCACCCCCGAGGCGGGCGGCCTGACCAGCCGCGAGCTTCTCGGACTCCTGCGCGGCCTCGGGGAGGCCACCCTGGTGGGAGCCGACGTGGTGGAGGTCTCGCCGGCCTACGACCATGCGGAGATCACCGCGGTTGCGGCGTCTCACGTGCTCTACGAGCTGGTGACCATCCTGGCCCGCCGGGTGGCCGGAGCCCCGCCAACCTTGTAACAGTCCATTCACAACCGGGAAACCGTCCCTGAACGTTGTGCTCCTAACGTGCCGAACACGGCGACGACAGAGGGGAGCGGCGTGGGCCTGGTGGGGACGTGAAGCGGGACCTTCTGGTCGGGGTGGCCCAATGGCTTTCGAGCCCCGGACAGCCCAAGGAGAACCTGTCGGTCGCCCTGGGCATGATGGAGAACGCGGCGGGTCGCGGGGTCGAGTTGGTGATGCTCCCCGAGCTGTGGTCGTGCGGCTACGACCCCGAATCGCTGGCCTCGGACGCGCGCGACGACGCCGAGCCGCGAGAAGGGCCACGCACGGAGTGCCTGGCCAAGGCGGCGCGGACCCTTGGCCTCTACCTGGCCGCCGGGAGCGTGCCCGAGCTCGACGACGGCCACGTGTACAACACGGCGCTCCTCTTCAACCCGCGAGGCGAATTGGTGGCCTGGCACCGCAAGGCCCATCTCTACCCGCCCACGCTCGAACCGGCCGTCTTCACCCCCGGCGACCGTCTGACCAGCTTCGAGGACCCGACCCTGGGCCGGGTGGGCCTGGTGGTCGGGTTCGACGGCGACTTCCCCGAGGTGGCCCGGGCCCTGGCCCTGCGCGGGGTCCGTCTGGTCCTGGCTCCCTCGGCCTATGAGGTGGAAGGGTCGCCGGCCTGGGATCTGCTGCACCCGGCGGTCGCCCTGACCAACGGACAGTGGTGGGTGCAGGCCAACCAGGCCGGGTCGCACGCCACGTCGACCCTGCTCGGGCAGAGCCGCATCATTGCCCCGACCGGGACGGTGGTGGCCGAGGCCAGCAGTGCCGTACCTGGCCGGGCCACGCCGGCGGAGCTCCTCGTGCACCGGATCGACCTCCACCTGGCCTACAAACGAGAGGGCGAGAGTGCGCTCCTCGAGGACGAGCGCCGGCCCGAGCTCTACGCCGAGCTCGGAGCTGGCCTGCCGACCGCGTCCTGACTCACCCCGGCGCCGTCGCGTTCGGATCGCTGGACCCCAGCACGACACCCGCCAATCCCTGCACCAGCTGCGCGTTGGCCGCCACCGACTTGTTGGTCGAGTGCGCCAGGGCGTCGAGGGCGCCCAGTGCGGCGGCCCTCGCCGCGGGCTCGCTGATGGGCGGCAGCGGGTGGGCCGCCTCGGCCGCCACGAGCGCGCGCAGGCGCGTCGACGGTGCGCCCACGGTCACGCCGTACCCCGCCCCTCCACCAGCTGTGGTGCGCACGTAGGCCAGGCGACTGCCGTCGGGACGCGAGACGATGGCGTCGAGTGCAGCGGCACCACTGACGTGCACCGCGCCGCGCACATCGGAGGGTAGGTAGAGCTCCGTGTCCCCGGCCGTCGCGCCCCGGCGGCCCGGCGCCGTCGCGCTGGCCGTCATGGTGAACGCCCCGGTGGAGGGGTCGAACGCGTAGGCGCCCAACCGCCCGGCCGTGGCCACCGGCCAGACCCGCATGAGCACACGCTGGCGGCTCGGGATGAGCCGGTCCTGCGGCGAAGGGGTCGACTTCGGATTGCCCTTGCCCGCCGTCCCGTTCGACGTCGTCTGATAGCTCGAGTGCAGCCAGCGCACGCACCAGCACGGACCTGGTGTCCTGGCCAGGCCCTTCCAGCCCCACAGGGTGGCTCCCGTCTGCGTCGCTTCCTGGGCCGAGAGCTCGTTGGCCAGGATGGAACCGTCTGTGCTCGACGAGTCGCCGAACTCGGTCACGAACACGGCGGAGTGCATGGCCTGCGCCTCGGCCTCGGCCGTCTGATAGCCGAAGGTGAAGTTGGGCGGGTAGCCGCCGGGCCGCGCCGGCATCCCCAAGAGGTCCTGCTCCACCGTGAAGGCATAGGTGTAGATGTGGGGCGCGAAGACGACGTTGGGATAGGAGGTGAAGGGCTGACTCACCTGGAGCGAGAAGTCGACCAGGTTCCGGTAGGCCAGCGGCTCGAAGAAGATCGATTGGCGCGAGACCGAGGCCTGCTGCGGATAGGCACAGGCACCACTGAGCGAGGTGGGTGCGCTGGCCGGGCACGTGGGACGGCCGTCCCGTACACCCGTCAGCGCCTCGACGGCCCGGGTGTAGAACGGATAGAGCTCTTCGCTGCTCGCCTGATAGCCGTTGGCAGCAGGCAGGGATCCGCTCGAGCCGGGTTGGGGCTCGTTCATCAGCTCGTAGCCGGCGACGGACGGATCGCCTGCGAAACGATGGGCCAGGGCGGCGAGCGCACCGATGTAATGGTCCTGCAGACCCGTCCCGGGCGCCTGCCCCTGCGGACCGCTCACCGGGCTGTTCTGCCAGAAGTTGGCGAAGGCGGCCGATTCGGCCGGGTTGAGCTCGTCGATGCCGTAGAGCGCGCAGCCCGCCTGACCGCCGGCCTGTACGGCCCACGCCGGCGCGCCGTCGCTCCCGCCCGACGGCGTGCAACCCGAGGGGGCATTCTTGGCGTCGGCCGGCAGGATGTAGCGCGAGAACTGGTCCTGGTGCATGTCGAGGATGACGTAGATCCCTTGCTGGCGGGCCCACGACACCACCTGGGCCACCCGAGCCAGGTACGTCTTCGAGTAGGTACCGGGGGTCGGTTCGAGTTGGCTCCAGTTCAGGACGAGGCGAACCACGTCGAAGCCCAGCGCCCGCATCTGTGCGAAGTCGTCGCCGCTGGCCGGCGCAACGCTCTGGGCGAACGGCGATTGCGCGGCCTGGACTTCGCACAGCGGGGGCTGCGGGACGAGTGGCGACGCCTTGGGGCATCGCCCGTCGTAGGCGCTGGGCGAAACCGGGAAGAGCGCCGGCCCGCCGTTGGCGTCGGGGTAGGCCACGTCCTCCATCCCGACGGCGGCGGCTCCGTGCAAGAGAGTCTGTCGCCCGGCGGCGTCGGCCAGGTAGGGCGTGCGGTCGCTCCCGTCCGAGGGCGTCACGACATGGAGGAAACCGAGTGGCGGGATCGCGGCGGACCGGCCCGGCGAGACCGCCGTGGCCGGTGGCCCAAGGGCGAGCAGCAGCGCCGCCGCGCCGGCGATGGAGATCAGGAGGACGCCGCAGCGCGTGCGAGGGTGCGTTGACACAGCGGGTCAAGCTATCGGACCCTTCTCGAGCAATTCCGTCGCGATGCTCGGGGTCCACCGTCTCGCCGTTGGTAGGGTCGCCGCATGGCGCACGAGGACCAGGTCTCGCTCTACGAGGGGCTGCTCACGACCCGGGCCATCCGGCGCTACACCGACGAGAAGATCCCCGACGAGGCCCTGCGCGACATTCTCTTCGCCACCACGCGGGCCCCGAGCGGATCGAATCGCCAGCCCTTCCGCTTCGTCGTGCTGCGCGACGGCCTGGTGGCCGCCGAGGCCAAGCGGGTGATCGGCATCGGGGCCAAGGAGTTCTGGGCGGCCAAGAAGGCCGAAGACGGCTACGACCGGGGCTCGGGCGCCGACGAGCACTCGCCCAAGGCGCGCATGGCGCGGACCATGCAGCACTACGTCGACACCTTCGAGTCGGTGCCGGTCCTGGTGTTGGCCTGCTACCTGCGCTACCGCCGTCACACGGCGGCGACGGACGGGGCTTCGGTGTTCCCGGCCTGCCAGAACCTGCTCCTCGCCGCTCGGGCCCTCGGCTACGGCGGTGTCCTCACCGGTTTCCACCACTTCGCCGATGCCGAGCTCCGTGCCCTGCTGCACCTGCCTGAGGAAGCACAGCTCATGGCGACCATCACGCTGGGCCGCCCGCAGGGACATCACGGGCCGGTGCGCCGCCGGCCCATGTCCGAGCTGGTGTTCGGTGAGCGCTGGGGAGAGGCGCCGGAGTGGGCCGAGGACCCCGAGGGCACGCAGTTCACCTCGGCCGGGCCCCCGCGGCCCAGCTAATACAGTCGGGGTGTTGCGCCACCCCCTACCGACCTGGGAAGGCTGACCATGCCCACGCTGGATTACCCCGTCTTCGACGCCGACAACCACTACTACGAGGCGCTCGACGCATTCACCCGCCACCTCGACCCGGCGCTCGGGCCCCGGGTCATCGAGTGGGCCGAGGTCAACGGTCGGCGGTACCACTCCGTCGGCGGCCGCATCAACCACGCCGTCACCAACCCGACCTTCAACCCGATCTCGCCGGCGGGCGCGCTCTTCGACTACTTCCGGGGCAATCCGAACGGGGTGCCGATGCTCGAGTTGATGGGGAAGCCCGAGCCCATCCGGCCCGAGTACCGCGACCGCGACGCCCGCCTGGCCGTCATGGACCGCCAGGGCATCGCGCAGGTCTGGCTCTTCCCCACCCTGGGCATGCTCTACGAGGAAGCGCTGCGCCACGACCCCGAGGCGGTCGTGCTGCTGTTCCGGGCCTTCAATCGCTGGCTGGCCGAGGACTGGGGCATGGCCTACCGAGACCGGATCTTCGCCGCCCCCTACATCACGCTGGTCGATGTCGACGAGGCGGTCCGTGAGCTCGAGTGGGCGTTGAGCCAGGATGCCCGCAGCGTCGTGCTCCGGGCCGCGGCGCCGGTGACCGCGTCGGGGCCGCGCTCGCCGGCGGCGGACGAGTTCGACCCGTTCTGGGCCCGCGTGAACGAGGCCGGCCTCACCGTGGTCGTCCATGCCGGGGACGCCGGCCTCTCGTCGAACGGCTACGCGGTGGACGGCTTCGCCGCCACGTTCAAGTCCGGGCCGACCCGTCCGAACATCAAAATGTTCGCCATAGAGCGGGCCGCACACGACTGGCTGGCCACCCTCCTCCTCGAGAAGCTGTTCCACCGCTTCCCCAACGTCCGGGTGGCCTCGGTCGAGAACGGCTCCGAATTCCTGGCCCCGCTCTTTGGGAAGCTGCGCACCACCGCACGGCGCATGCCGGGTTACTTCCCCGAGGATCCGGTCGACACCTTCCGCCGCCACGTCTGGATCAACCCCTTCTGGGAGGACGACGTCGACGAGATCGTCGACCTCATGGGAGACGACCGGGTCATCTTCGGGTCCGACTGGCCCCACATCGAAGGCTTGCCCGAGCCGACCGAATGGGTGCGCGAACTCCAGAAGCTTCCCGAGGACACGGTGCCCAAGATCATGGGTGGCAACGTGGCCGAGCTGAACGTCCGCCAGCCCGCGGCTGGCTAGGGCGGCACCGCGGAGAGCGAAGCGACTCAGTCCTTCCGTCCGGCGAACCGAGAGAAAGAGGTGGGAGTGAGCGAGGAAGCACACGCGACGACGCAACTGCAGCCGCACGTCATCGTGCTGTTCGGGGCAACGGGGGACCTGGCGGCGCGCAAGCTGCTGCCCGGGCTGCTCCATCTCTCGATGTCGGGCCTCATGCCCGACTACCGCGTCATCGGCTCCTCGACCAGCGATCTGAGCGACGAGGACTTCCGCCACCTGGCCCGGCACGCCTGCGACCAGTACGCCACGGGCAAGATCTCGCTGCTCCAGTGGGCCGGCTTCGAGAAGAAGCTGAGCTTCGTGTCCACCAGCGCCGGTCCCGCCGGCCTGGCCGAGGCGGTGGCCCGGGCGGAGACCGAGATCGGCGGCGGCGACGTGCGGCGTCTGCACTACCTGAGCGTCCCGCCCTCGGCCGCCCGTTCCGTGCTGACCATGCTCGGCGAGGCCGACCTGGTCAAGCGGAGCCGCATCATCATGGAGAAGCCGTTCGGCACGGACCTGACCAGCGCCAAGGACCTGAACGACGCCGTGCACGCCATCTTCGACGAAGACCAGGTCTTCCGCATCGACCACTTCCTGGGTAAGGAAGCGGCCCAGAACATCTTGGCCTTCCGCTTCGCCAATGGCCTCTTCGAGCCCATCTGGAACCGCGACCACATCGACCACGTGCAGATCGACGTCCCCGAGACGCTCTCGGTCGACGACCGGGTCGCCTTCTACGAGGCCACCGGCGCGTTCAAGGACATGATCGTCACGCACCTGTTCCAGATCCTGGCCTTCATGGCCATGGAGCCGCCCACCGCTCTCGAGTCGGTCTCCATCAGTGAGGAGAAGAACAAGGTGTTCCGCTCGCTTTGCCCGCTCGACGTGACCAAGGTCGTGCGCGGGCAGTACGACGGCTACCGCGATCTCGAGGGTGTGGCGCCCGATTCCCAGACCGAGACCTTCGTGGCTCTCCAATGCGAAATCGACAACTGGCGCTGGGCCGGCGTGCCCTTCTACCTCCGCACGGGCAAGGAACTGGGCGGGGGCGAGCGCATCATCTCCATCGCGTTCCGCGAACCTCCCAAGTCGATGTTCCCCGAGGGCTCCGGCGTCGGCACCCAGGGCCCGGACCACCTGACCTTCGACCTGGCCGACTCGTCGAAACTGTCCTTGTCCTTCTACGGCAAGAAGCCCGGCATGGGTATGAAGCTCGAGAAGCTGAGCCTGCAGTTCGCATTGCACGAGATGGGCCAGGACGCGGACGTGCTCGAGGCCTATGAGCGCCTCATTCACGACGCCATGGTCGGCGATCACACCCTCTTCAACACAGCGGACGGCATTGAGCGACTGTGGGAGGTGGCGACGCCCCTGCTCGAAAACCCGCCCCCGGTCCAGCCCTATGCCAAGGGGAGCTGGGGTCCCGAAGCCAGCACCGAGCTGATCGCACCGCGGCGTTGGCGCCTGCCCTTCGAGCGGCGCTGGCGCGGCGGAGCCACCGGTCCCAGCTGAACTGAACGTCGGCCCGGAGTCGGCGGGCGACACCGCGCTGCTCCGTGAAGGCGCCTCGCGGATCATCGAGGGCGAGGATGAGCTCGAACTGGAGGTCAAGCCGCGGACCCGAGAAAGACGAGAAGGATCTTGTCGAAGTCGCGCACGTGCGGGACAAGGTTTTGGCCTCGGCCCACCGGATGGCCGGTGTTTCGGGGTCCGACGTCGATATGACCGTTTGGGCATCCCTATCGCTCCTCGCTCGAGCGGCTGTCTACCTCTGCTAGGCGGTCACACCGTCCGGTGGTATGTGCGGCATGTGTGGGCGGGGCGGCGCGCTCAGCCCTGCACGACCCGCATTTGCTCGAGGATCCTGTGCCGTCGTCAATCGCCGTCGAGCTAGGCCACGAGGAACGTAGCTGCGGTCCCGACGTAGACGTTCTAGAGAGGCTTACCTGCTCCATGGCCCTTTGCTAGGGCAATGTCACATACGCTCGCCCAATGCGACGCGTCTTTGCCCTGATGTCTCTGGTCATGTTGATCACGGCGGTGGACGCCGCCACTGCGGCAGCGTCGAATCCGCCAAAGGGCCGACACACGGCTCAATCGGGCGCGACCACCATCAGGGCCATTCCAGTAATCTCGTGCTCGACCACGTACGGCGCACCTCCGAGTGGCACACCGTTCGTGGCACACCGGCTGCCGACTACCACCACGGCTCGAGGCCTGAGCTACTACTCCAACGGTCAAATCACCGTCCTAGGGCCTGTGGGCTGGGCGTGCAGCGCACTGGTGGCGGGTGATGGCGGACAGGCTCTCGCCGTGTACCTCCCCGGCAAACCCGACTACACCGCAGTGCCCATCCCCAAAGGTGCACAGGTGGTCGAAGTGTTCGACGACTACACCGGGCACATCCCAGGAGCCGACCTGGTATGTGGGTTCTACCCGCATTCCGTGGCTGCTTCCTTCGCCTCCTCCGACGGAGAGTCCTGCCCGATTCCACCGGCCCGTGAGAAGGTGGCGACACTCACGCCAGACGTGGTGACGTTTAGCGATCCTCCAGAAGTGAGCGGTTCTGCTTCGGGGTCAGGTGGCTCGCTCGCTTCGATCGGAGCGAGCGTGTACCCACAGCTCGCCGACGGCGACACCGACAGCGTGGATGTGTCTGTGCTCTCGTGCACGCTTCCGGCGAAACAGGCCTCACTGTGTCGGGCAATCGAAGGCGACTTCTTGGTACGTAACGCACCTTCCTACATCCCAAAGGTCCCCGGATAGCTGGTCTCACCGATCTGCGACCCATCGTGTCACGGCGTATCACCGTCTCGAGCAGACGATCGTCGAACAAACATCTCCGAAACCGTCCTACAGCAGCGCATCGAGGTCCAATGTGCGGTCGGTGCCTACGGGACCAGCACCACCCGGCCAAACGCCTGACGGCTCTCGATGTAGGCGTGCGCCCCCGCCGCGTCAGACAGGGGGAAGGCGCGATCGATGACCACCGAGAGCTCGCCGCGGGCGATGGCGTTGAGGTGGCGGGCGATCATCGGATGGACCCGCTCGGGATGCAGCAGCAGCTCCGCTCCGAGGAAGTAGCCCGACAGGCTCTGGTTGTTCGGGCGCATGGTGGAGATGTCGAGGTGCTCCGCCGGAGCCCGTCCGGCGTCGCCGACGGTGACGCAGCGCCCAAGGTAGGCCAGCGCGGCGATGCTGCCCTGCAGGGTGGTGCCGCCGACAGAATCGACGATGACGTCGACGCCGCGCCCGTCGGTCAACCGCCGCGCCTCGGCCACGAAGTCGTGCGTCACGTAGTTGATGCCCTCGTCGAGCCCGAGGTCCCGCAGGCGCTCCAGGCGCTGGTCGCTCGAGGCCGTGGCGAGCACCCGAGCGCCCGCCCGCTTGGCCATCTGAATGGCCGCGATGCCGACACCGCCGGCGCCGGCATGGATCAGCGCGGTCTCGGTCGCCTGCAAGCGGCCGAACTCGAACAGACAGTCGTCGGCGGTCCCGAAGGGCACGGGCACGCACGCGGCCTCGTCGGTCGACACGCCGTCGGGGATCTTCCAGGCGAAGCTTTCGGGCACGGCCCGGAGCTCGGCGTGCGACCCGTCCAGGCCGACGGTGACCGCCCGGTCCCCGACCGCGAAGTTGCGCACGTCCGACCCGACTTCGGCCACCGTCCCGGCGCACTGGTAACCGACGACGTGGGGTACCCGGGCGAGGTCCCCGCCCAGCCGGTTGAGGGTGTCACCCCCCTCTATGCTGACCGCCTCGACATCGACCAGGATGTCGCCCGGTCCCACCACTGGGTCGGGCACGTCCTCGTAACGGAAGACGTCCGGTGCTCCGGTCTCGTAATACACGGCGGCCTTCATGCGTGCTCATACTCCTCTGGTCGGAATTCCCTGGTCCGCTCCGCGTACCACAGCGAAGTCTGTGGCAGTTGGGTGGCGATGCGCCCGTTGGCGTTCTTGAAGTAACTCTGGCAGCCGTGCTGCCACAGCGTGCCCTCGAGGGCCTCGGCCAGCTCGCGGTTGTAGGCGTCCATGACGTCGCGGCGTACCTGGAGGGCTTCGATTCTCTCGGCCTCCATGGCCTCCAGCGCACCGACGACGTAGCCGGCCTGGGCTTCGAGGATGACGATGATGGAGTTGCCGCCCTGGTTGGTGTTGGGGCCGTAGAGCATGAAGAAATTTGGGTACCCCGACACGGTGAGACCCAGATAGGCGTGGGCGACCTCGGACCAGTCCTCGTGCAGGCGCCGCCCACCTCGACCGACCACGTCGATGCCCTCGAGGTACTCGGTCGCCTTGAACCCGGTGGCCAGCACGATGGCCTCGGCGACGCGTTCGGTGCCGTCCGCGCTGACCACGCCGCTCGGAGTGACATGGTCGATCGGACCGGTGACGAGCTCGACGTTCTCGCGCAGCAGCGCCTTGTAGAAGTCGCTGCACACGAGCGTGCGCTTGCAGCCGAAGGGATAGCCGGGCGTGAGCTTGGCCCTGAGCTCCTCATCGGTGATCCGGTAGTCGATGTGGCTCCGCGCCAGGGCCTCGAGCGGGGCGGAACCGTCGTCGTCGACCCGGAAGGCGATGGTGTTCTCGAAGGCCCAGAAGATCTCCTCGCGGTGCTTGGCCATGGCCTCGGGGTCGCGGGCGAAACGCTCCTTGTCCTCCTCGCTGAACACGACGTCTTTGCGGGGCAGGATCCATTGCGGCGTGCGCTGGTACACGTCGACCTGCGCGGACATCGTGGCCAGCTCGGGCACGATCTGCGCTGCGCTGGCCCCGGTGCCGATCACCGCCACCCGCCGGCCGGTCAGGTCGTGCTCGTGCTCCCAACGGGCCGAGTGGAACGAGGGCCCGGCGAACGTGTCGAGTCCGTCGATGTCGGGCAGTGACGGCGACGTGAAAGTCCCGATGGCACTGACCAGGACCTCGGCCTCGTAGAGACGGCCGGCGTCGTCGGTCACCACCCAGCAGCGCATGGCCTCGTCCCAGCGGGCCGCCTCGATGCGCACGCCGGTGCGGAGGTGGGGTCCGATGCCAAAGCGATCGGCGCAGTCCTCGAAGTAGCGCAGGATCTCGGGCTGGGTCGCGTAGGTCTTGGTCCAGTCCGGCTTGAGGGCGAAGGAGTAGGAGTAGAGGTGGGAGGGCACGTCGCAGGCGGCGCCCGGGTAGGTGTTGACCCGCCAGGTCCCGCCCACGCCATCGCCGGCCTCGAGTAGGACGAAGTCGCGCCGGCCCGTCTGGGCCAAGGCGATGGCCAGTCCGAGACCGCCCGGACCGGCACCGATGATGGCCACCCGCCAGTGCCCGATCGGCTGGCTCACTTCCCTGTCTCCGTCAGCGATCCCATGTTGGCCTCCGCGGCCATGTCCATCAGCTCGACCCGCACCCCGTTGGGGTCGTGCACCACGGCGAGACGGACTGGTCCCACCGGCGCCACCACCGGCTCACCACCCAGGCCGAGGGTGGCCAACCGGGGCAGGACGGCGTCGAGGTCTGCGTACAGCGAGAGGAGGAAGAACCCGGCTGCCGGCCCGGGCCCGGCCGCGACGGGAGGTGCCATGCCGTCCAGGTCGACCAGTTCGACGATGCCCGAATCGGGTCCGCCGGGGTCGCCGAGGAAGACCGAGCGCAACGTGGTGGCGGAGCCGCCGAACAGGTCGGGCCACGGTCCGTCGAAGGCGTGGTCCATCAGCACCTCGAAGCCGAGGCCGTCGCGCCAGAAGACGAGGCTGGCCTCGACGTCGCGCGTCCCGATCGCTGCATGGTGCACCCTGGCCACCGCGGCCTCCGTCACGAGAGAAGAAGGCCCTGAGTCTGTCATCCCACGGCAGGTACGGTCTGGCCCGGGTCGGATGGAAGGGAGCGCAATGGGCGATGAGACCGGGCCGGTCGCAGTGGTCGTGGGGGGTGCCTCCGGCATCGGGGCAGCCCTGGTCAGCACCTACCGGGCGGCCGGGACCACCGCGGTGGTCTGGGACGTCGCCGGGGCGCGCGACGTCACCTGCGATGTGGCCGAACCCGGCGCCGTCGACGCCGCGGTCGACGAAACGCGCCGGCGTTGGGGCGTGCCGAGCCAGGTGACCGTCACCGCCGGGGTGGGCCACGCCGGCCTGCTCACCGACATCGAGCCCGAGGAGTTCGACCGGGTGCTGCGGGTCAACACCCGCGGTCCCCTGCTCTGCATGCGGGCCTGGGCCCGGGTCATGCGGGCGGAACGGGCGGCCGGCTCGTTCGTCGCCGTCTCGAGTATCAGCGCGCGACTGGTCGACCGCTCCATGGGCGTCTACTGCGCGTCGAAGGCGGCGCTGAGCATGCTGGTCCAGGTGGCGGCGGCCGAGTGGGGCGCCGACGGGCTGCGCGTCAACGCCGTCGCACCCGGGGTCACGGCGACGCCCATGCTGGGACGGGGCGCCTCGGCCCAGAGCTCGCCCTGGCTGGCCGGCGTGGCCCGTCGTACCGCACTCGGTCGCCTCGGCGAGGCCGAGGACATCGCCCCGGTCATCCTGGCTCTGCACGCCATGGAGTGGGTGACCGGCCAGGTGGTCGAGTGCGACGGCGGCCTGGCCCTGCGCAGCCCGATCGATTCGTACTCGGCCTTCGAGAGCTGAGCCCTCAGGACTGCGCCGGCGTCAAGACTGGCGGCGCAGACCGTCGCAGACGATGCCGACCATGTCTCCGGGGCACGCGCCGGTGTGCGAAGCCGCCTGACACGTTCCCGACACGAGGCTGAGCACGGTATCGGCCGTCACGTCGGCGCGCACCGCACCGACGGCTTGTGCTCGCTCCATGAGGATGCCGACCGCCTCGCGCAGGTCGTCCTTCACCGGGGCGGCCACCTCGTCGAATTCTAGGCCGGCTCCCATAACGGCGGCAATCAGGTCACGCTTGGCCGAGGCCTGTTCGACCATGTGGTCGAGGAAGCCGAAGAACGCTGCGCCCGGATCGGCCGCGTCGGCCTGCAGCCTGGCGTCCTCGGTCAGCGCAACGAGGCGATCGAGCAGGACGGCCTCGCACAACTTCTCCTTGGTCGGGAAGTGGCGGTAGAGCGTCCCGACGCCCACCCCGGCCTTCTCGGCGATGGTGTCGACCGGCACCTCGATCCCCTCCGCCGCGAAGACGACCTCGGCCGCCTCGAGGATCCGGGTCCGATTCCGTTGCGCGTCGGCCCGCAAGGGGCGCGCCGTGGTGGCGCTGTCACTGCCTCCCGCTACCGTCGGCTTTGCGCCCACAGAAATCCTCTCTTCCCCCGTTGACAAACGGAACTCTCGTTCCGTATAGTCTAAGTGGAACCGATACTCCGATTCTAGGGCAATCCGGTTGCGAAATCGAGACCCACCCCCCGGGGGTCTCGGACCGGAGCCCTCCGGGCGAATCGGGACACCCACGAGACGGGAGACACCCATCATGACCACGACCTTCGACCGTCCTGACCAGGACATGGCCGCACCGCCGGACGGCGACCCCAAGCGCTTCAAGGCGCTGGCCGTCATCGCGGTGGCCCAGCTCATGGTGGTGCTCGACGCCTCCGTGGTGATCATCGCCCTGCCCTCGGCGCAGAAGGCGCTCCACATCTCGACGGCCAACCGCCAGTGGATGCTGACCGCCTACACCCTGGCCTTCGCCGGGCTGTTGCTCCTGGGCGGGCGCATCGCCGACTACTTCGGGCGCAAGCGCATGTTCGTGATCAGCCTGATCGGCTTCGCCGGGGCCTCCGCCCTGGGCGGCCTGGCCCAGAACTCGGCCATGCTCTTCAGCGCAAGGGCCCTCCAGGGCGCCTTCGCCGCCATCATGGCGCCGGCCGCGCTCTCGCTGTTGACCGTCACCTTCACCGAACCCAAGGAGCGGGCCCGGGCCTTCGCCGTCTACGGCGGCATCGCGGGCGGCGGGGCGGCCATCGGCCTCATCCTCGGTGGATTCCTGACCGAGTACGCCTCGTGGCGCTGGACGTTGCTCATCAACGTCCCATTCGCCGTGCTGGCCGCATTCGCCGCGCTGCGGGTGGTGCGTGAGAGCAGGGCCTCGGCCAACCACGGCTACGACCTGCCCGGTGCCGCCACCGTCACCGGTGGCCTGCTCGCCTTGGTCTACGGCTTCACCAAGGCCGGGACCGACGGGTGGACCTCGTCCACCACGCTCGAGTTCTTCGCTGCGGCCGCCGTGTTGTTGGTCAGCTTCGTGGTGATCGAGATGCGGGCCGAGCACCCGCTCCTGCCGCTGCGGGTGGTCCTCAACCGCGACCGCGGCGGGTCGTTCATCGCCTCGCTCCTGGTGGGGACGGCCATGCTGGGCACGTTCCTGTCGCTGACGTACTACTTCCAGAACACGCTGCACTACTCGGCCCTCAAGAGCGGGTTCGCCTTCGTGCCCTTCTCCATCGGCATCATCAGCGGGGCAACGGCGGCCAGCCGCCTCCTGCCTCGCTTCGGCCCCCGGGCCACCATGGGGACGGGACTGGTGATGGCGGCCCTCGGGCTGGCCCTCTTCAGCACCCTGGGCGTGGACTCGACCTACGTCTCCATCGTGCTGCCGGCCGAGCTCATCGTCAGCCTCGGGATGGGCATGTCCTTCGTGGCCATGAGCAGCACGGCCCTGGTGGGGGTGAACCCCGAGGACGCCGGCGTGGCCAGTGCCTTGGTGAACTCGACCCAGCAGACGGGCGGGACGATGGGGGCCGCCCTCATCAACACCATCGCCACCACCGCCACCGTGTCCTACGTGGCCACGCACGGGAAGTCGGCCGCCTCGCTCGAGGCGGGCGCCATCCACGGCTACACGAGCGCCTTCACCTTCAGTGCCATCGTGCTCGCCGCCGCGGCGGTGGCCGCCTTCACCCTCATCCGCCGGGCCAAGTACCAGGAGGCCCCGGTGGAGGAGCTGGCCGAGGAGCCGCTGGTCCTGGCCACGGTGTAGCGCCTGCTCGATCCCCGAGATCCGCATGCACCGCCGCTGATCCGCTCGACCGAGTGGGGTCAGCGGCGGTGGTGCGGTTCTGAGTGATCCCAGTCGGCCAGCAGCGAGCGCAGCGCGGTGAGCAGAATCAGCGGCTGGTCCAGCATGGCGTGGTGCCCGGCCTCGGGGATCTCGATCACGGGGGTCACCCGGCCGAGCTTCTCGAACATGAAGGCGCCGATCTCTGGCGTGACCAGGCCGTACTCGGAACGCAGCAGCGCCAGCCGGCAGTCGACCTGGTCGAGGTAGGGCACCGCCAACTCGCGCACGCCGTCGCCGAACTGCTCGAAGATGCGGCGGTCGAACTTCCACTGCCAGCCCGCGCCGACCCGCCGCAGTGAGTGGCGCGCCACGAAGTCGACCACGTAGTCGAGGTAATGGTCCTGGGGTGGCACCGTGCGGAAACGGGCGATCGCCTCCTCCACGGTGTCGTAGGTGCGGAGCCGGCCGAAGGCGTCGCGTGCGCTGACCTCGGGGTCGGCCTCGGTCACCGGCGAGTCACAGATGATGGCTCCGGCCAGGTCGTGGGGATGGCGGGCCGCCGTGACGATGGTGACGAAGCCACCCATGGAGTGGCCGATCACCACGGGCAGCCCGTCGATGCCGGCGTCGCCGGCCACCGCCATCACCTCGTCGGCCCACTGCTTGGGGTCGTAGTGGTCGCGGTGCGCGCTGTCGCCGTGCCCGGTCAGGTCGACTGCGGCGACCCGGAACTCCGCGGCGAAGGTCGCCGCCACGTGGGTCCACCAGTGGGCGTGCGCGCCGCCCCCGTGCACGAAGACGAGGCCGCGCCGGCCGGGCCGGCCCCAGGTCATGTAGTGGACGGCGGCGCCGTCGACCTCGACTCGCCCGTCCTCGCGCGGCACGGCCACGGCGCGGGCGAACCACGCCGGGGCGTCGGGCAGGAGTTCCGGCTCCGCCACCGGAGCGCCCCCTACTCGATGATCTCGATGGCGTACTCGGGGCAGTTGGCCACGGCGAGGCGGGCCTTCTCCTCGAGCTCGACCGGGACCACGTCCACGAGGACCGAGGCCTGGCCGTACTCGTCGACGTCGAAGATCTCCGGGGCCAGGCCGTAACAGCGGGCGTGGCCCTGGCACTTGTCGGGATCGACTCGGACTTTCATCAGAACACCACCGGTAGGACTCGGGGGCCGCGGACTTGCCCGCCGGCCCAGCTGATCTCCTCGCCCGGAGCGAGCGAGAAGTCGGGGATGCGCGCCAGCCACTCTTCGAGGGCCACTGTGAGCTCCATGCGGGCCAGGTTCGACCCGGCGCAGCGGTGGATGCCCGAGCCGAAGGCGACGTGGCGGTTGTGGGCGCGGTCGAGCACGACCTCGTCGGGCTGGTCGAAGGCCTCGGGATCGCGGTTGGCAGCCGGGAAGTTCATGAGGACCTTGTCCCCCGCCTTCATCGGACAGCCGGCGTACTCGATGTCGCCGGTGACCTCACGGGCCATGGTCACCGGGGCGTAGGCCCGCAGCAACTCCTCGACCGCGGTGGGCATGAGGTCGGGCTGGGTCACCAGGCGTCGGCGGTCGTCGGCGTGCGAAGCCAGGTGCCAGAGCGACGATCCGATGGCGCTCCAGGTGGTGTCCACCCCGGCGATCAGCACGAGCGCGGCCATGCCCAGCACGATGCCGTCGTCGACCGGCTTGCCCTCGACCTCGGTGTGCAGGAGCTCGCTCAAGAGGTCGTCTCCCGGGTCCTGGCGCCGGTGTTCGAGCTGATCGACGAAGAAGTACAGCAGGCCCTCGGCGCCCTTCTGGCGCCGCTCGGGATCGTCGGCGAACTCGAGCACGTCACGCACCCACCCGGTGAAGGTGTCGGCCATGTCGGTGGGAACGCCGAGAATCCGGGCGATGACGCGCACCGGAATCTGCTGGGCGTAGTCGGCCGCGGCGTCGGCCTGGCCCGAGCCGGCGAAACCGTCGAGCAGGTTCTGGCAGAGCTCGCGGGTCATGGGCACGTAGCCGTCCACCCGGGTGTGGGAGAACCAGGGCAACAGGAGGCGACGCGTCCAGGTGTGCATCGGTGGGTCGACCGAGATAGGCGGCAGCCCGTACTCGAGGTTGGGGCCGTCGAACCCCTCCGGGTCCTCGTCCTCGTCGCCGGGGATGACGGCCACCTTGACCGAACTGAAGTGCTCGACGTCGTGCGCGATGGCGGTGACGTCGTCGTAGCGAAGGGGCATCCAGCTGCTCTTGCGCCGATTGGTGTGCGGGATCGGGCAGGTGGCACGCAGGTCGTCCCAGATGCTGAAGGGGTCAGCCAGGTAACGGGGGTCCATGACGTCGAAATCGGTGGCCCAGTTCTCGACGGGCGCAGTCTGTGTCATTCGATCCCCTTGCCGCTCTGCTGCCGTGGCCCAGCTCGTGCTGTCTGTCCTGCGTATTCGTGCCCCAAAGGCCCACCCTAGTGCCGGTGCGGCGCGGCACCCACCGCGTTTGTGCTCCCGGCCCCAGGTGACGTGCAGGGCGGCCACACGGCCTGAGCGCAGTGTGCGAGTGGCGGCAGATCGCCGCTTCGCACACGACAGGAGCACACCATGGAGACCACCCCCGACGACGAGCCGACGCTCACGACGGCGCACCTCCCCCAACCTCGCGGCCGCGCCCGCTGGCGCTGGTCGGCCCCGGGCCGCGTCGCGGTGGCGGGCGGCACCGTAGCCGCCGTGCTCGGCTTGACCGCCGGCGCGGCCGGGGCGACGAGCTCGTCGTCCGCTTCCTCTTCCCCCGGCTCTGCTCCGGGCTCTTCGGGGGCCTCTTCTTCGAGAGCCGCGACCATGCCCACGGGCCAGCGGCCCGGCGGAGCCCGCCCGACCGTGACCGGACGGATCACCGCGCTCTCGGGCAACGCCATCACGCTGCGCACGCGCAACGACAGCGCCACGACGGTCGACTACTCGGCCAGCACGACCTTCACCTCGCTCTCCGCCAAGGGCACCAGCAGCACCACGAGCGCCTCCGCCCTCAAGGTCGGTGCGTTCATCGGCGTGCGCGGCACCACCCAGAGCAACGGCACGGTGTCCGCCTCGCGCATCATGGTGAGCACAGGGCCGCCCGGCGGCCAGGGCACGCCACCCGCGACAGGCGGGCGTGGCGCGGGTGCTCCCCCGGGGCGCAGCGCCTAGGGCGCGAGCGCCGCGCCGGCGCGCAGGATCTCGTACTGGCGCGCGCAGTCGTCGGCCCTGACCCGGATGTGTGCACCTCCCGGCTCGGCGCGGATCACCTCGGCGCCCGACGGGGCGAACTGCACGATGTAGGACTTGCGCACGGCGTCGGTCCCGTTGGGACCGGTCGAGTGCGGGGTGAGCGACGAGAACACCACGATGCTGCCGGCCCGTGCCGGCACCGGCAGCGCGCCCTCGGGGTCACGCAGGCACACGAAGCCGATGTCGGAATACACGTGGGCCAAGGTGCCCAGCCGGTGCAACCCCGGCACCACCCACGGGCAGCCGTTCTCCTCGGTGGCATCGGTCAGGGCGACCCAGCAGGTGAGGTACTGCTGGGGCTCGACGAAGGCGTAGCCGTTGTCCTGGTGCCAGGGGAACGGCGACTCGGTGCCCGGCTTCTTGTAGACGGCCTGGTCCCAGTAGAGGCGGACGTCGGGTCCGATCAGATCGGCCCCCAGGTCGGAGAAGAGACGCGACGAGGTGAACCGGCGCAGCGCGGGCGAGTGGGTCACCAGGTGGGTGCTGAAGGTGATCTCGTCGGCCCGGGCGATGAAGAAGCGGCCGCCCTCACGCTCTCGCAGGGCGGCCACGGTGCGCGCCTCGAGCGGATCGATGGCCTCGACGAGTGCCGCCACTTCCGCCGGCGCCAGCGCGTCTTCCAGGAGGAAGTAGCCGGACTCGTCGTACTGGCGCGCCTGCGCCGCGGTGATCCGGCGAAAGGGCCCGCGGCGCTCTGACCACTCGAACGAGGTGTTCAGCTCGTGCCGGGCCGGACGGGCCATCCCCTCACGCCCCGGTGAAGCGGGGCGGGCGGCGCTCGGCCGTGGCCCGCACCCCCTCGGCGAAATCTGCCGTGCCCGCCAGCGCGAGCTGTTCGGCGCACTCGTGGGCCATGGCAGCCTCGACCTCTGCGAGCAGGCCCTGGCGCAGGGTGGCCCGGATGGCGCGGACCGCGAGCGGTCCCGAGGCGGCCAACTCCTTGGCGTACTCCAGCGCGGCCGCCCGCGGCTCGCCCTCGTCGTCCGCGGTGAGCCGGTCGCACAGCCCGAGGGAGAGCGCCTCCTCGCCGCCGATCCGCCGGCCGGTCAGGAGCAGGTCGGCCGCGGCCTGGCGCCCGATCGCGGCCGGCAGCGTCACGCTGAGGGCGAAGCCGTGATGGAAGCCCAGCCGGGCGAAGTTGGCCGAGAAGCGCGACGACGGGGCGGCAACCCGGAAGTCGGCCGAGAGGGCCAAGCCGCACCCGCCTCCGATGGCGGCGCCCTGGACTGCCGCTACGACCGGCAGCGGGGCCGCGAAGAGGCGCCGCGCCTGGGCGTAGAGCGCGGCGATGTCCTGCCCGGCGTTGCCGGCGAAGTCGAGACCAGCGCAGAAGTGCTTCCCCTCGGTGGCCAGCACGATGGCCCGGCACCATCGGGCCGTGTCGAGCTCCTCGTAGGCCGAGGCGATGGCGGCCACCAGCGCGGTGTCGAAGTAGTTGTTCGGTGGCCGATGCAGGCAGACCACGGCGACGTGCTCGCCCTGACGCTCCACCGTGACGTCGGAGGAGACGCTCATGCGGGAACGTCGTCGAGGCTGCGCCAGTAGATCAGCGCGTCCTCACCCTCGACGGCATCGGGAATGCGTCCGATTTCGACGAAACCGAGCCGGTCGTACATGGTGCGGGCCGGGTTCGACTCGAAGACGAGGTTGAAGAGCATGGCATCGAAGCCCAGCCGCCGCGCCTCGCGCAGCGAGTGCTCCACCAGGGCCCGGCCGCAGCCCGTGCCCCGGTAGGCCGCCAGCACGAAGTAGCCCGCGTTAGCGATATGGGCGGCACGCCCGACGAAGTTCGCCTTGATGTAGGACGCGCCGATCAGGTAGCCGCCGAACTTGGCGACGTACACGCCGGCGGAGTGGTCGATCCAGTAGTCGTTGAACTCGGACCGGGCCACCGGTCCCTTCTGGGGGAAGCCCTCGCCCGCGTTGGCGATGCGGGTGAAGGCCTCGTAGAGGTCGTCGTAGTCGACGACCGTGGCCTGGCGGATTTCGACCGGCATGGTTCCACGGTAGTGGCGGCCTGCCCGCGAGCGATTGACCCCTCAGGGCTCTGACGAGAGTCCGAATCCTGTCGAGCCGAGCCCGGGGCGTACCGCTTCGATCGGGTCGCGCAGGTCGTCGATGTAGCCCAACGCATACGCGCCCCGGTCGTACCCCATGAGGCGCAAGAGCTCGGTCGGCAGTGTGGCGGCAACCTCGCGCGGCACGGAGAGGTACTGGTTCTCCTCCTGGCGCAGCCAGGCCACGTTGTAGGTGATGTTCAACCCGATGCGCGTGCGCTCCGAACGGTTGGCGCCACCTCCGTGGTACACCGAACCCGAGTAGCAGAGGACCGAGCCGCGGGGCATTTCGGCCGGCTCGGTGTCGTCGGGACCGAAGGACATCCGGTCCTCGCGGAGGTTGCTGCCCACCACCACCCGGGTGGCACCGTTCTCCTCGGTGAAGTCGGTCAGGGCCCAGATGAAGTTGCACTGGACCTCGTAGCCCTGCGGGAAGGGGAAGAAATCGAAGGCCCACTGGTCCCGGTGGATGGGTTGCGCAGACTCCCCCGCCCCGATGGCGATGGCCTGGGTCAGGTGGAGTTGAAAGTTGGTGGCATGGCCGAGAAAGGTCCCGGCCGTTCCCAGGGCCAGGGGGTGCATGACCAGGTCACGGGCGGCGGGAGAGCGGGCGATGAGCGACCCGGTGCGCCTGGTCCTGTTCCCGCTGAAGTCGTCCGGCCCCGTCGGGGTGGCCTGGAGAAACGGCTGCAACTCCGCCTCAATGCGGTCGAGCAGGTCGGCGCCGGCCACGCCCTCGACGACGACCGCCCCGTCGCGGCCGACCATTGTCGCCACCTCCTCGGGTGCTGCGGCGGCCGTCAGGCGGGCGATGGGCACGGACCCATCCTCGCCAACGGGCCGCCGCCCGGCAAACGCCGCGTCAGCCCAGGGCCGGCTCCGAACCCAGCGGCATGACGCGGCCAGGTCAGCTGCGCCCGGCCTCCCGCCAGGCCGCCACCACCTCGTCGGCCGTGCGCACGTCGGCCACAAAGGCCAGCGCGTGCCGCAGCATGGATCGGTGATGGGACTCGGGCACGCCGATGGTGGCGTCGGACACGACGACGACCGAGAAGTTCTCGTCGGACGCACCGACCGCGACGGCGGGCACGGCCAGATTGGTCGAGACGCCGGTCACGACCACCTCGTCGACGCCCATGTTGCGCAGCACGGTGAGCACCTCTGTGCGGTGCACCGGCGAGATGCCTTGGTGCCGCTCGAACACCAGGTCCGCCGGCTCGACCCCGATGGCCGGGACGACCTCGGCCCCTGGCCGCTCGGGACCCCACGAGGACGTCGACGCGGTCGCCCTGGTCAGGGGCGAGCGCTGGTTGGTCGAGTGGCCCTCCGCCACCGGGGCGTAGGTGAGGTGCACGACGGTGACCCCCCAGCGCCGGGCCTCCCCGGCCAGCCGGCCGATCGTCTCGAGCACGGGCCGGGCCGCGGCGGCCAGGTCGGGCAGGACCGAGAGGTCGCCCACCACGCCGCGCTGGCATTCGATCATGAGCAGGGCGGTGCGAGCCGGATCCGTCATCGTCGCGCCATCCTGTCAGCTCACGGACCGGGGAAGACCTGGCGCAACACGCCGAGCGCGTCCCCGTCGCCCGTGAAGGCCGGCGTGTGGTCGGGGTCGAGGCGCCCGTAGACCAGGCGACACAGGGCTTCGGCCGGCAGGACCACGTCCGGCTGGCCCGAGCCCGACCCGGCATACTCGACACCATCCGCGCCGATGGTCACGGTGACGTCGCGGGACGGGTCCGTCGTGCGCACGGCGATGGTGCGCGGCTCTCCGACGGGCCGGGCGGTGAAGCGGGCGATCAGGTCGAGGTTGTCGACGACGAGCGGCACGGCGTCCGCGGCCAGCGTGGCCGCACCGTGCAGGGCCACCTCCACGTCCCAGGTGTGAAAGACATGCTCGTTGAGGCGCAGGCCGACGAAGGTCGCGAAGTCGAAGCTCATCGGCCCCATGGAGAACGTGAGGGCGGCGCGCTCCTCGTCGCTGACCGCCTCCAGCGCCTCGACGAGCGCCCGGTCAGCCGCCAAAGCGTCATCGGCCTTGGCCCGGGGAGACTTGGCGTTCCATTCGTCCCAGACCGCAGGCGCAAAGCTGTCCGGCGTCTCCGTCCCGGCCCGCGCGTCCTGCAGACCCTGCTGCATGATCACCGCGCCAGAGCCCAGGTGCGAGAGCACGTCGGCGATGGTCCACTCGTTGCAGTACGAGGCTCCGACGAGCTGCGCGTCGTCCAGTGCCGTCGTCGTGGACCGCAGGCGCTCGGCCGACGCACGCAGCACACTGAGGCTTGCGACCATGACTGTTCCTCCAAGGTTGTCGTTGCGGTGGAGGGTACCGGGCAACTACGAAGCGTCGGCCGCTCGTGCCGCGGCCAGCGCCCGTACCCACCAGGCCAGATCGTCGGCCAGCAGGGTGAGCCGCTGCTCGAGCGGGGCGAAGAGGGCCAGGTCGGTCGGATCCGGCGCTCGCCGCACTGCGATCAGGACGTCGGGCAGGACGTGGACGGCGTGGCGCAACGGCGCCATTTCGAACTCGACCGCGACGAGGCGCAACTGCTCGACGGCGCGGGCCCCGCCCGTGTTGCCCCAGCCGACGAACGCCATGGGTTTGCGGCGCCACTCCGGAAAGGTGGAGTCGAGTGCGTTCTTCAAGACGGCGGGATAGCCGTGGTTGTACTCGCCGGTGAGCACGAGGTACCCATCGCCGCGATCGATCACCTGGCCGAAGCGGGCCACGGCATCGCTGCCGTAGTCCCGCCCCGTGCGCGCCGGCGCCTCGCCGTCGAAGAAGGGCAGCTCGTGCTCGCGCAGATCGACCAGCTCCACGTCGAAGTCTGGGCGGCCGGACAGCCGCGCCATGACCCACGCGGCCACCAGCTCGCTGAAGCGGCCCTGGCGGGTGGTCCCGGTGATGACCTGTACCAGCATGTCGCGGCTCCTCTCGGCTGTCGTGGCGGGCTCTTCCCTCCTGCCCGCACGGTAGCAAAGCCGGGCTTCTATTTAACTTGACAGATAACTAACCTCTTGGTTAAATACGATCATGAGCACACGCACCGCCGAGCGACTCGATGCGGCCTTCGCCGCGCTGGCCGACCCGACCCGGCGGGCCATCGTGAGCCGGTTGGCCCGGGGCGACGCCACGGTCAACGAGCTGGCGGCTCCGTTCGACATGTCGCTGCCCGCCGTGTCCAAGCATCTCAAGGTGCTCGAGCGCAGCGGCTTGATCTCGCGGCGCCGGGACGCGCAGTTCCGGCCGTGCCACCTGGAGGTGCGGACGCTCGACAGCGCGCTCGACTGGATCGACCAGCACCGCCAGATTTGGGAGGAGCGGTTCGACAAGCTCGACGCGCACCTGCGAGAGATCCAGAGAACCGACCACCGAGAGAAAAGGACATCATCATGAGCGAGCCATCTGGGGCCGAACTGCACTTCAGCCGCGTCTTCGAGGCGCCGCGGGAACTCGTCTTCTCGTGCATGGTCGATCCCGATCACCTGACGCACTTCTGGGGTCCGACCGGCGTGAGCACACCACGCGAGACGATCGTGGTGGATCCGAGGCCCGGCGGCATCTTCGAGACGATCATGGTCAGCGATGCCGACGGGACCGAGTACCCGACCCACGCGGTCTACGACGAGGTGCACGCTCCCGAACGACTGGTCTGGACCGACCCGGGCACGGGCATGCGGACGACGTCCGAATTCCTCGAGCTGGCCGACGGACGCACCGAGGTGCAGATCCACCAGGTCAACGTGCCCGACGCGGCCATATCGGCTGAGGCCCAGGCCGGCTTCGTCTCGTCGCTCGACCGGTTCGCCGCTTACCTGAGTTCGCTCGGCGCGTCCCGCTCGGCCCGATGACGATGGTCGGCGACGAAGGCGCGTCCGATCTCGACCTGGCCGGGGCCGTCGCGGACGAGTACCAGGCCCTGGCCCAGCTCCTCGCCTCCTCCCCCGTCGCGGTGTGGGACGCCCCTTCCCTGTGCGAGGGCTGGCGGACCCGAGAGGTGGTGGCACACATGACAATGCCGGCGCGCTACTCCGGGCCGGCGTTCATGGCCGAGTTGCAGGCGGTGAACGGGGACTTCACCCGTCTGTCCAATGTCGTGGCGGCGCGCGACGGTGCGCTTCCGATCACTCGATTGCTCGACGACCTGCGCTCCGACGCGTTGGGCGCGTGGCAGCCGCCTGGCGGCGGCGTCGAGGGCGCGTTGACGCACTGCGTCATTCACGAACTCGACATCGTCGAGGCCGTGCCGCTCGATCGAGCGGTTCCCGAAGAACGGGTCCGCGCCGTACTCGACCTTCTGTGCAGCCCGGCCGGGCCCAACCCGTTCGGCGTCGAGCTCTCCGCCGTGCGACTCGAGGCCGACGACATGGAGTGGTCCTTCGGCACGGGAGACGTCGTCTGCGCGACGGGCCAGGCGCTGGTGCTGCTCCTGAGCGGGAGATCCCTGTCCCCAGGGCGGGTGCGCGGCAACGCCGCCGCCGTCAGCTCGGGTTGAACGGCAGGTTGGGACGAAATTCCCAACGAGGGCTAATGGGCGGCGGCGACCACCGGCACGGGGTCACCCCGCCAGGCCCGCCAAGCCCGGTACCCACCCTCGAGGTCGGCGGCCAGGACGAACCCCAGTTGGTGCAAGGAGGCGGCGGCAAAGCTCGACGCGTAACCCTCCGAGCACACCACGACCACCTGCTGGTCGTAACCCTGGACCTCGGGTAGGGCGAAATCGCCCAGGAGGTCGAACCGCCACTCGAGCACGTTGCGCTCGACCACGATCCCGAACGGCAACTCACCTTCCTCCGCGCGCTGGCGCTCGGGGCGGATGTCGACCACCAACGCGCCCTCAGCCTGCAACCGCTCCAGCTCGCTCGGGTCGACACGGTCGATCTCCAGGCGTGCCTGGGCCAGGAGGTCGTCGACCGACCGGGTCATTGCGCCACGAGCCGTAAGGCCGGTGCCGGGTGAAGGAGCACCGGCGCGCTCTCGTCCTCCCACCCGTCATGGGTGTAGCGGACCTCACGGGCCGCCAGTTGATCGCCCACGACCTCGAAATGAGTCATGGAGGTCAGCGCCGGGCTGTAGACGTGCAGGCTCAGGGCCGGTTCGGGCCCCTCGTTGAGGACGTCGTGGACATGGCCGTGATCGAAGCGAAGCGTGACCCCAGTCTGAAGGTCGCAACGCAGGAGGTCCAGCCGACCCCATTCGTCCCGGTGCGGAACGGTTTCCACCAACGTCCCGCTCAGCACGGTGAGCGCCCCGCGAGACGCGCCGTGATCGTGCAGCTCGACCCGGCCACCGGCCGGCCAGGCGATCAGCCAGGCGTCGAAATCGGGCGTCCGCGCCACGAGCCGCCAGCTGCGCTCGACCACCTCGGACCCCTCCTCCCAGCGCAGGAAGGGGGCCAGCCGACCAGCAATTTCGTACGGATCAGCCCCAATCTCTCGGGCGGGGTGAGGCGCACTGGCGCGCTGGCGGCGGCGCTTCCAGGCTGGGGCTCTGACGGCGGTACGGGACATTGCACGAGGGTAGAAGATAAAGCCGAGTAAGTCAATCGTATTTAGGGGATTGATAGGGTTTTAGCGCGTCGGGCCTCGGCCGGGTCCACGGCCACCCCTCGTGCCGGAAGTACCGTGCCCCCATGCTGACCGGGGTGATCGACACCTGGGGCTCCTCGGCTGGGGAACAGGCACGGACCTACCCCTGCGACCAGCTGCTCGAGCGGGCGGACGAGACCCTCTTCCGGGCGGTCACCGTGGGAGCGCCGTCGACACTGGTCTACGAGTGGCTCTGTCAGCTGCAGGCAGGTCCGTTCGGCGACGACTGGATCGACCTTCGGGGTCGTCGCGGCCCCCGCCAGCTCGACCCGGCCCTGACCGAGCTCGAGGCCGGTCAGCAATTCGCCGGCATCTTCCGACTCATGGCCGTCGAGCCTGAGCGTTCGATCACCCTCTTCTCGCACACCGCGTTCTTCGGCGGGGTGGCCATCACCTACGACGCCGACCCGCTCGACGAGGGCTCCTGCCGGCTCGTCGCCAAGATCGTTCTCGCCTCGGCACCCGGGATCTGGGGTCGACTCCTGTCGTTGGCCCTGCCGGCCGGTGACCTCTTCATGATGCGCAAGCAGCTGTTGACCCTCAAGACCCTGGCCGAGCGGGACGCTCTCAGCACGGGTCGTGACGTGTCGACGCGGTAGCACGGCCCGGCGCCGTGAAGGTGATGGGCCGACGTTCGAGTAGCGAACAGGTCGGGGCGACGGGCAAGGCGGCCGGCGACTTCCATGTCCGCTGGTCGCAGCGGGTGCGCGCCCTGCTCCTCGGACCGCACGGGGGCGGTCGGACGCGCCGGCGTGCGTCGGACGCCGTTCGTGTGGGCGTCGCCATCGCGGTCGTGGGTCTCTGCATCCCGCTGATCCAGGCGAACACGTCGCTCGAGCTCGGATTTGCCGAGCTCATCGCGCCCGTCCCCGCGGGCGTTCGCTGGCTGATCACCGCCCTGTGGTATCTCGGATCGCTCGGGGTCATCGTCGGCCTCGTCCTGGTCGGCCTCCTCGTGCCCAAGCTGGTGGCAGTCCGCCGCATGGCTCTGGCCGGGCTCTTTGCGCTGGGTGCGTGCCTACTGCTCGACCTGCTCATCGGGCCCAACGGAGGGCGCCCGCCCGTCGAACAGGTGGCCGGGATCGATCCGCGCTATCCCGTGATCCAATTGGCCGTCGCCACGGCGGTGGCGCTGACCGGGCTCCCCTATCTCAGCCGACCCGTGCAGCGACTCGTGGTCCTGGCGGTGTCGCTCGCCGCCGTCTCCGCCATCGTGGGTGGCTACGGGTTCCCGCTCAACGTCGTGGCGGCGCTCGTCCTCGGGTGGGGAACGGCCGCCGCCTGCCACCTGGCCCTGGGCGCGCCCAACGGACTGCCTTCGGCCGAAGAGGTGACCGAAGCCCTGCGGGAGCTCCGCGTCGAGGTGGAGGGTCTCGTGGCCTCGCCCGAGCAGGAGTGGGGTGTGGAGGTCTTCGAGGGTCGCGACCGCGAGGGCCACCGGATCGAGGCGGCCGTCTACGGGCGAGACGCCGCAGACGCCCAGTGGTTGAGCAAGGTGTGGCGCTACGCCGTGTACCGCGATTCGGGCCCGACGCTCATGTTCAACCGCCTCCAGCAGGTCGAGCACGAGGGCTACCTCACCTTCCTGGC
The DNA here is from genome assembly GCA_963726545.1 of uncultured Acidimicrobiaceae bacterium. Lineage (GTDB taxonomy): Bacteria > Actinomycetota > Acidimicrobiia > Acidimicrobiales > RAAP-2 > Bog-473. Next base: position 112,022 of record CAVSCV010000011.1, read on the forward strand.
CGGCCACACCGGCGTGCGCGTGCCCGACATCGTCGCCGCCGGACGATGCGGGCCGAGCCATGACGCCGCCCTGGTCACGCAGGTGCCCGCGGGCGAGCGCCTGGGCGCTTTGACCGAGGACCAGGTGACCGACCCCGACATCGACGCCTTCTTCCGCTCGGTCCTTCTCCTGCGCGGGGCCGGCATCGCGCACGGTGCCTTGAGTCCGAGCACGGTGATGCTCACCCCCGAAGGTCCGCTCCTGCGCAACTTCCGGCGCGCGTCCTCTTCGGCTCCGGCGACGCGCACCGACAAGGACCTGGCTGCCGCCGTCGCTGCGGTCGGGGTCGTCGTGGGGATCGAACGGGCGGCGAAGGCGGCGCACCGGAACTTCGACGCCGAGACCGTGCAGACGGTGCTCACGTCGCTGCAGCGCTCGACCATCGATCCGGTGACCGAGCACATGAGCCGCGCCCACAAGGGTTTCCTCAAGTCGTTGCGCGAGGCCCTCGCCGCCGAGGCCGGTGTCGAGGTGCCCAAACTGGTCGAGTCGAAGCGGATCAGCTGGCCCAACCTGCTGATGGTGATCGGCAGCCTGATCGGCCTGTGGCTGATCATCGGCGTGCTGACCAGTGCCTCGGGCTCGCTCAGCGTCATCCGTAACGCCACGTGGTCATGGGTGGCCCTCGCCTTCGTCCTGGCGCAGCTACCTGTCGTGACCGGCGCCTGGGCGCTGACGGGGGCGGTCACCGGTGTCATCCCCTTCGGTCGGTGTGTCGTCCTGGAGACGTCGAACCTCTTCACCTCGTTCGTCGGAGGTGACGCCGCGGTCTTTGCCGTCCGCGTGCGCTTCTTCCAACGGCAAGGTCGAGACACCGAGTCGGCCATCAGCTCCGGGGCGATCGCCGGCACTGCGAGCTGGGTCGTCAAGGGCGTGCTGTTCGTCGTGGCCCTGCCCTTCGCCGCGGGCGACTTTCACAAACCCACCGGCGGGAGCGGTCACAAGGATGTGGTCTGGCTCTTCCTGGGGGTCGTCCTCCTGGTGGCGATCGTCGCCGCGGTCGTCGTCCTGGTGCCCAAGGTCAGGCGTCTGGCCACCGAGAAAGCGCGACCGCACCTCGTGACCATCTGGAAAGACGTCAAGGAGATTGCCGTCGAGCCGCGCAAGGTGGTCTACGTCCTCTGCGGGTCGGCCGGCAGCCAAATCCTCATTGCGCTCTGTCTGGGCGCATCGCTTCATTCGGTCGGTGAAAGCGCCAGTTTGGCCACCCTGATCGTCGTGATCACCCTGGCGTCCATGATCGGCGGGGCCGCGCCGGTACCGGGCGGCGCCGGCGTGATCGAGGTCGGGCTCATCGCCGGCTTGACCGCCGCCGGCATCCCCCAGGACCAGGCGGTGGCGGCCGTCTTCATCGAACGCTTCTGCACGGCATACCTCACGCCGATCTGGGGCTGGGCCGCCCTCGTCTACATGCGCCACAGCGACTACATCTGACCAGGAGGACGCGCACGGGTCGGCTTCCCGAGGCTGGCTCCTCCTTCGAAGGGCGATCCCATCGATCCATCTCGAAGCACGGTCCGTTTGAGCGGGCGCTCGGTATGCTCCGTCTCCTATGCCCGACATCACCGTCCAGCTCGAGGACCACATCGCCACCGTCACGCTGGACCGGCCCCCGGTGAACGCCATCACGCGGGCGACGATGGCCGAGCTCCGCGACGTGTTCCTGGCCCTCGGCGCGGACCGTGAGGTCCGGGTGGCCATCCTCACGGCGACCGGCACCAAGGCGTTCATGGCCGGCGTCGATCTGAAGTCCGTCGACGAGCAGGCCGATCCGGAGTCGCTCAGTGCGCGGGCGGTCACCGACCCGGGCAGCAGGGCCCGCGACGCCATGTGGGCGATCGTGGACTGTGCGGTCCCCGTCATCGGTGCCATCAACGGCCCGGCGCTCGGTGCCGGGGTTGCGTTTGCCGCCTGCTGCGACATCCTCATCGCCTCGGAGAATGCCCGGTTCGGCACGACCGAGATCAACGTCGGCCTGCTCGGGGCCAGCTCGCACCTGTCCCTGCTCGTCGGACGGCACAAGGCGCGCGAGCTCTTCTTCACGGGCGAGCAGATCTCTGCCGACGAGCTGTACCGGTTGGGTGCGCTCCGCGCCGTCGTGCCGAGCGCGGAGTTGGCCGCGGTGGCGCGCGAGCTGGCGACCCAGTTGGCCGCCAAGAGCCCCATCGCACTGCGGCTGGCCAAGGAGTCCATGAACCGGGTCGAGCATCTCTCGTTCCGCGACGCCTACCGGACAGAGCAGGAGTACACGGCACGGCTGCAGGGATTCGACGACGCGCGTGAGGCTCGACGTGCCTTCATGGAAAAACGCGAGCCCGACTTCAAGTGGCGCTGACCTCGGCGGCCGCGTCGCCCGACCGAAGGGGCATGGGGAAGCAGGGCGACCCCGCTCTGTAGTCTCGACGGCCATGGCACCGTCTCTCGAGTTCTGGCTCTACCTGCCCCAGATGCGTCTGTCGCTCGACCAGATGGTCGAGCGGGCGCGCACCGCCGAGGCGGCCGGCTTCGACGGCATCGCCGGCATGGACCACATGGCGCCTCCGCTGGCCGAGGATCAGCCCATGTACGAGGCGATGATCTCAACGACGTGGCTTGCCGCGCATACTTCCCGCCTCGCCCTGGGCTCTCTTGTGCTGTGTGACTCTTTCCGCCATCCGGCGCAGCTGGCCCGGGAGGCGGTCTCACTGGACCACGCCTCGGGGGGCCGCTTCGAGCTGGGTATCGGGTGGGGTTCGGTGGCCCGCGAGTTCGACATCTTCGGCGTCGGGTCGACCGAGCCCCGATTCCGGGTCAGCCGGCTCAAGGAGTCGCTCGACATCATCACCGGGCTGTGGCGCGGTGAGGCCTTCGACTACGAAGGGGAGCACTTCATGCTCCATGCCGCACAACAGAGGCCGACCCCGCTCACTCGCATCCCCATCGTCATCGGCGGGGCCGGAAAGAAGACGATGGAGCTGGTCGCCACCTACGCGGACTGGTGGAACCTGCACATCGGGATCCTGGACCGCTACGACGAAATGCGGCCCGAGGCCGGCCGGGCCCGGCCGTCGCTGCAGCTGCAGACCGCGTTCATCGCCTCCGAGGATCGCCGCGAGGAAATCGTCACCATCGCCCAGCGCCGGTTTGGCCAGACCATCGTGGCCGGGTCGCCCAGTGAGCTGGTCGACTACTTCGGCTCGCTCACCGAGCGCGGGGTCGAACGCATCTACGTCTGGTTCACCGACTTCGCCCCCGCCGAGACGGTGGCCGAATTCGGCGCAAAGGTGATCGGAGCACTCCGGACCACCGCGGCCTGAACCGGCCGCGCTCGACGGTTCAGGCCGTCGGCGTGAACTCGAGGTGGAGCTGGGTCAGCCCGCGCAGAATGTAGGTCGGGACGTAGTCGTAGTGCCGGTTCCCGGCGGGGCCATGGGCCGACTCGGAGATCCGGATGTCGCCCAGGCGAGCGAGGAGCCGCTCGATACTGATTCGGGTCTCCGCCCGGGCCAGCGGCCCCCCGGGGCAGGCGTGCGGCCCGCGCCCGAAGGCCAGGTGCTCCTTGGAGTTGGGCCGGTCCATCCGAAATCGGTCCGGGTCATCGAAGCGCCGGGGGTCGCGTCCGGCCGCGCCGTTGAGCACCATGATCGTCGAGCCGGCGGGGATGTCGACGCCGCCGACCGTCGACCCGGTCCGGGCGAGGCGGAAGTCGCCCTTCACCGGGCTCTCGAAGCGCAGGCATTCCTCGACAAAGTCCGCAATCAGGCTGCTGTCCTCCCGGAGGCGATCCTGGATGTCTGGGTTGTCCCCGATGGTCTGCAACGCGGCGCCGAGCAGCCTGACCGTCGTCTCCTGGCCGGCCGAGAACACGTTGGCCGCCACCCGGACCACGTCGATCACCTCGGGCATCGATCCGTCGGGGAAGGTGGCCGTGGCCAGACCGGTCAACACGTCCTCCCGGGGCTCGCGTCGGCGCTCTTCCACGTACTTCGACAGGCTGTCGTAGAGGAACTCGAGAGGTGAGTGACTCATGGTCCGTGAGCCGGTGCTGCCCAGCCCTTGATCGCGGTTGTGGCCACCACCTTGGAGTTCCTCGCGAAACCATTCGTGGTCCTCCTCGGGAACACCCAGGAGGTCGGCAATCACGTAGAGGGTGAAGGGTCCGGCGAAGTCGCGGATGAACTCGCACTCGCCCCGGTGTGCGAACTCGTCGATCTGGCGGTCCGCGTGGCGCCACATGAAGTCCTCGTTCTCACGCAGACGCTTGGGCGTGATCAAACGCATCAGCAGCCCGCGGTGGGCCTTGTGCTTGGGGGGATCCATGGTCGTGATCTGGTCGCTGAAGGGCAGTTCATCGCGATGCTGCTCAATGACGTCGCTGACGTCGTCGCCCTCGAGCGGGACGGGGAAACCGGGAAACGGCCCGGTCACGGAGTTGCAAGAGGAGTACGTGGCGGTGTTCGTGTAGACCGAGACCGCTTCCTCGTACCCCGTGACCATGACCACCCCGTGCTTTGGCTCGCGCTGGACGGGGCAGCCCGACCGCAGATGGTCGAAGTACGGGTAGGGGTCGGAGATGAGTTCGTCACCCCGGAAGAAATCGATGTCGTCGTACTCCGGCACTGACAGCCTCCTCCTGGCCTGCGCTCGACGAGGTGCCCGGTGTGAGAACCACGTTCTTCTAAAGAGAGAATAGAAGATCCGGTGGGAGCCTGTCCAAGGTGCTGATCCGGCCGGCCCCGGTCAGTCGAAGTCGCCGGCCCGCTGCCGCAACTTGCCGAGCAGGCGAAACAGGGTGCCGGTGTCCGACGGGGACAGGTCCACTCCACTGAAGAGCGAGGCGTTGAGCGCCGACGAGGCCTCCAGTGCCCGGTTCCGGCCGCTCGGCGTGATGGCGGCGAGGACCCCACGCCCGTCGTCGGGGTTCACCCGCCGGCAGACCAGGCGGTCGCGCTCGAGCCGGGTCACTGCGTTGGTGACGCTGCCCGGGGCCACCTGGAGCCTCTGACCGATCTTGCCCAGGGGCAGCTCTCCGCGCGTCGAGAACAGGAGCAGCATCAGCACCTCGTAGCGGGCGAACGTCAGGCCGAACGGCCGGACCGCATCCTCGGCCCGACCGGCCAGGATCTGCTCCACCCGGATCACCGACGTCACCACGCCCATCCCCGAGACGGCGTCTTCCCAGCCGTGATCGCGCCAATGGCGCATCGCCTCGGCGATTGGATCGAATGGCAGATGTCGGGGTTCGGCCACGAGAACGCTCAGTGCGACCGGGCGAGGCCCGGCCGCCGGGGTGGGCGCAGCACGCTCAGGCGACCTGGCGCTCCACGTACGTCCCGAAGACCGACTCGAGCGCACCCATGGCCTCGCCGACCGTGACCAGGCTCCGAGCTGCCTCGATGAGCGCCGGCATGAGGTTCACCTCCGGGTCGGCGGCTTCGGTACGCAGCCGGGACACGGACCGGCGCACGGCGTCGTCGTCGCGCTCCCGCTTCACCGTGGCCAGGCGCTCGATCTGCTCGGCCTCGACACCCGGATCGATGACCAGCGTCGAGGGCGACACACCGTCGTCCTCGACGTAACCGTTGACCCCGACCTGCACCCACTCGCCACGGGCGATCTTCGATTGGAAGGCATACGAGGCGTCAGCGATCTCGGACGTGAACCAGCCGTCGTCGATACACGCCAACACTCCTTCGAGCATGGACCCGGATCCGGCGCCGTCGATGTGGCTGAAGATCTCCTCCGCCTGGCGCTGCATCTCGTCGGTCAGCTCCTCGACGAACCACGAACCACCGAGGGGATCTGCCACGTGCACGACGCCGGATTCCTCGGCGATCACTTGCTGCGTCCGCAAGGCCAGGCGTGCCGCGTGCTCGGTCGGAAGCGCCAAGGCTTCGTCGAACGCGTCGGTGTGCAGGCTCTGCGTACCACCGAGCACGCCGGCCAAGGCCTCGATGGCGACACGTACCAGGTTCACCTCGGGCTGCTGCGCGGTGAGGGACACGCCGGCGGTCTGCGTATGGAAGCGCAGCTGGGTCGAGCGGCCGTCGGTTGCGCCGTAGCGATCGCGCATCCAGTAGGCCCAGAGCCGACGGGCGGCACGATACTTGGCGATCTCTTCGAAGAAGTCGCTGTGCGCATTGAAGAAGAAGCTCAGTCTCGGCGCGAACTCGTCGACCGCCATCCCCGCCGCCGACGCCGCCTCGACGTACGCGAACCCGTTGGCCAAGGTGAACGCGAGCTCCTGGGCGGCCGTCGACCCGGCCTCCCGGATGTGGTAACCCGAGACGGAGACGGGATGCCACCGGGGCATTTCCGCCGCGCAGAACCGCATCACGTCGGTCACCAGGCGCACCGATGGCCGCGGCGGGAACACGTACTCCTTCTGAGCCTGGTATTCCTTCAGGATGTCGTTCTGCAGCGTGCCCGACAGTCGCGCTCGCTCCACCCCCGTGCGGTCGGCCACACCGATGTACATCGCCAGGAGTGGTGCAGCCGGCGAGTTGATGGTCATCGAGGTCGAGACCCGGCCCAGATCGATGTCGGCGAAGAGCCGCTCCATGTCCGCTTGCGTGTCCACGGCAACACCCGCCCGACCCACCTCGCCCCGGGCCAGGGGATCATCGGAGTCACAGCCGAGGAGCGTGGGCATGTCGAAGGCCGTCGACAGCCCGTCACCACCGGACCGCAGCAGTTCCTTGAAGCGCTCGTTCGTGTCGGCCGCCGATCCGAAGCCGGCGAATTGACGCATGGTCCACAGACGCGAGCGGTACATGGAGGCGTAGGGACCTCGCGTGTAGGGAAATTGCCCGGGCAGCTCGGCTCCGTCCGGCCCGTAGACCGGCTCGAGCGGCACGCCCGACATCGTCTCGAATCGCGTGTCGTGCCGCGGCGAACGCTCGTAGTCCGCGCGCCAGGATTGCCGATCTGCCATGACCACAGAATAGTTCAACGTCAAACTATTTCCCATTGACCCGTCCCGAACTTCATGTCACACTCTGACGTGAATTGAGAGAAGGGCCGGAAATGGTGACCACCAGTACGACGGACGTCTACTACGACCCCTACGACGTCGACATCAACGCCAACCCGTATCCGGTGTACCGCCGGCTCCGGGAGGAGGCGCCGCTCTATTACAACGACGTCCACGACTTCTACGCGGCGAGCCGCTTCGAGGACGTCGAGAAGGGCTTCCTCGACGCGCAAAGCTTCATTTCGGGGCGGGGCGGCATCATCGAACTCATCAAGGCGAACATCGAGATGCCCAAAGGCATCCTGATCTTCGAAGACCCGCCGACGCACACCATCCACCGTCGCCTGCTCTCGCGGGCCTTCTCGCCGCGCCGGGTGGCCGAGCTCGAGCCCAAAATCCGGGAGTTCTGTGCCCGCAGCCTCGATCCGTTCGTCGGAGCCGACCGGCTGGACTTCATCGCCGACTTCGGGTCCAAAATGCCGATGCAGGTCATCGGGATGTTGCTGGGCATCCCCGAGTCCGATCAGGAATCGGTCCGCGAATACGTCGACAACAACCTGCGGACCAAAGAAGGCGAGCCGATGCAGGTCCGCGAGAACTTCGTGACCGGCGAGATGTTCGGCGACTACATCGACTGGCGGGCCGCGCACCCTTCCGACGACATCATGACCGAGCTGCTCAACGTCGAGTTCACCGACGAGACGGGCACCGAGCGAACACTGACCCGCCAGGAGCTCCTGACCTACCTCGAGGTCGTGGCGGGCGCCGGCAACGAAACCACGAACCGCCTCATCGGCTGGACGGCCAAGCTTCTCTCGGAACACCCCGACCAACGGGCGCACCTGGTGGCGGACCGCTCGCTGATCCCCAACGCCATTGAGGAAATCCTCCGCTACGAGCCGCCGGGGCCGCACGTCGGGCGCTGCGTCGCCCGCCAGGACATCGTCCTCCATGGTGTGAAGGTGCCGGCCGACAGCGCGCTGCTCTTCCTCATCGGTTCGGCCAACCGGGACGACCGACGGTTCCCCGACGGTGACCGCTTTGACATCACCCGAAACGACGGTCGCCACATCACGTTCGGCAACGGCATCCACCTCTGCCTGGGTGCCGCACTGGCCCGGCTCGAGGGCTCCATCGCGCTCGATGAGATCCTCACGCGCTTCCCCGATTGGGAGGTCGACCTGGAGAGCGCAAAACTCTCGCCGACGTCGACCGTGCGCGGCTTCGAGACGCTGCCGGCCCGACTTGGCTAGCTCGTTCGGCGGATCCTCCGGTGGTCGGCTGGCGCTGACGCCACAGCGAGAGGGCCCGGCATGACCAACTCCACGGAGCCCGAGACCGGCGGGACCCAGACCTCGCGGCCCTACGACAGTCCGGTGCGACGCGCCCGGTCGGCCCAGACCAGGGAGCGCATCATCGACGCGGCCTGCGCGCTCATGCACGACCGATCCGTCCGGGACTGGAGCGCGGTGACCATCCGTGGCGTGGCCGGCGAGGCGGGGGTCAACGAGCGCACCGTGTACCGCTACTTCACGAACGAGCGCGGCTTGCGTGACGCGGTGATGCACCGGATGGAGCGAGAAGCGGGCATCGAGCTCGGCGGCATGCGGCTCGAGGACGTCGGGGACGTCGCCGCCCGCGTGTTCTCCTACGTGTCGTCCTTTGCCTCCGAGCCCAAAGCCCCCCTCGACCCGACCCTGAGCGAAGCCAACCTGCGCCAGCGCGACGCGCTGCACAGTGCGCTGGTCGCCTGGACCGCCGAGTGGCCGCCCGAGGACGCCGCCGGCGTGGCCGCCGTGCTCGACGTGCTCTGGAGTGTGGGGGCCTACGAGCGCTTGACCGCCGACTGGCAGATGGACCACGAGCAGGCCGTCCGGACGCTGACCTGGGCCATCGACCTGGTCGGCGACGCCGTGCGTGAGGGACGCCGCCCAGGGTGACCGGGCGACCGGAGTCAGCCGGCTTCGACCTTCTTCTCCGGCCTCCAGGCCGTCACCAGGAGGAGTCCGGCTCCGATCGCTCCCCCACCCAGCGAAATCCAGAATCCCGGCCAGCCCCACAGATCGTTGAGGGCGTGCACCTTGTCGTCGATGCTCCACTGTCCCGGCCCGAGGGTGCCCACGACGACCCCGAGCATCGTGAGCGTCATCACGTACTCATAGCCCTCGCCGGGGCGAAAAATGAAGAACCCGTTCTTTCGGTGATTGGTGATCCAGGCCACGAGCATGACCCCGACGACGCCGGCGCCGGCGATTGGCGTCAGCAGCCCGAGGACGAGCAGCGCACCGGCCCCGACCTCGGTCAGGCTGGCGAACCACGCGTGCACGATGCCCGGACGCATGCCCAGGCCCTCGAACCAGCGGGCCGTCCCGGCGATCTTTCCGCCCCCGATGATGTGATTGATGCCATGAGCCAGGAACACCGCGCCGAGCACCAGGCGGGCGAGGAGCAGCGCCAGGCTGACGGACGAGGGTGTAAGGCTGCCGAGTAAGAGATGCACAGATCCTCCGGGGTCAGTGAGTGCTCAGAATACGTCCAGCGTGCTGAGCGGTGCGGACATCATGGCCGATCCGCCGCGGGCGCGGCCGGGACCTCCCCCAGGTGCCCGAAGGCGGTGCCGAACCCGGGTTCGACACGTCCTCCCGAGGGAAATCCCACGAGAATGGCACTCGCAGATTCCGCCTAGCATCCCTTTCGAACTCAGCATGGGAGGGACCGGACAGTGCGCACCGTCGTCGTAGGCGCTTCGAGCGGGTTGGGACGCTGCATCGGCGTCGGGTTGGCCAAACGCGGAGCACAGACCGCCCTGCTGGCCCGCCGGCTCGAGCGTCTCGAAGCCGCAGCAAAGGAGGCGGGACCAGGGGCGATCGCCCTGGCCTGTGACGTCACCGACCCCGAGTCCTGCGGAACGGCCCTGGCCGAAGCGGCCCGACAGCTCGGCGGCATCGACGCGCTCGTCTACACGCCCGCCATCGGGCCTCTGGCGGCCCTGACCGACATCGACGTGGACACCTGGCGCCGGGTCTTCGACACCAACGTGATCGGCGCCGCGCTGGTCACGACGGCGGCCCTCCCCCACCTGGCCAAGAGTGAGGGCATCGCCGTCTACCTCTCGTCCGTGAGCGCGTCGTTGACCCCACCCTGGCCCGGGTTGGGCTCCTACGCCGTCAGCAAGGCGGCGCTCGACAAGCTGGTGGAGGCCTTCCGGGCGGAGCACCCCAGCATCGGCTTCACCCGCCTGGTCGTCGGAGACTGCGCCGGAGGCGAGGGTGACTCCATGACCGGGTTCGCCAACGACTGGGACCCCGACCGCGCCGTCCAGTTCGGCACCGAGTGGATGGCCCGCAAGTACCTCAGCGACAGCCTCATTGAGGTCGACGAGCTGGTGACGGTGGTGGACACCCTCGTGCGCCACGGCGGCAGCCTGAGCCTTCCCTCGGTCACGGTCGCGCCGCGGACCACGTCGTCGTCCCCGGCCAGTCCCCAATTCTGACCCGGACCTCCCGACGACCGTGACGGTCCAGCGCTACCCCTACCGGGCCCGGGCGTGGTTCGGCGAGGACCTGGTGGCCGAGTCCGAAGCCTGTGTCTGCGACGACCGCGGCGCGAGCCGGCCGTGCTCTATTTCCCCCAGTCGGACATCGACCTGGCCCGTCTCGGAAACGACAGGTCCGTCCTCACGATCGTCAGCGAGCCGGACGAGTTACGCGGTCACGCGACGTTCGATCCCGAACGGGTCCGGGTCGAGGTGGTCGACGCCACGGCCGGCGAGGACGACCGGGACGCCACCGTCAAGCAGTTCCCCACCTGGGGTGACGCCGCCCACCTCATCGACATGCTGCATCTGCGCCAGACCGGGGATCTCTCCTGGGAAGGTGTGGCCCGGACCGACGGACGACGTCCGGTCGTCGAGGGCAGCCAGATGCTGGGCCAGTCGATCGTGGCGGCCATGCGGCACGCGCCCGGTCGTCGCGCCGTCTCCGCGCACATGCTGTTCCTGCGCGGGGCGGACGCCGGTCGGCCGCTCGAATTCGAGCTGGCCGAACTCAGCGCCGGCCGGACCTTCACCGGCATCTCGGCCCAGGTCCGCCAGGGCGGTCGGTGCTGTGCCGCAGGAACCCTGCTGCTCGACACCATGGCCCCCTCGCTCGTGCGCCACGCCGCTGACGCTCCCGACGTCCCGGGGCCGTACGACTGTCCCCCCTACGACATGGGGGTCACCGGACGCGACCTGCGGGTGGTGGACGGCGCCTACACGAATGACTCTGCCGCGCCGCTCGGACCGCCCCTCATCGACTGCTGGGTGCGCTTCCGCCAGGTGCCCGAGGACCCGGCGATCCACGCCGGCCTCCTCGCCCAGTTCACCGGGCACGTCCCCATCGCGGCCGCACTGCGCCCGCACGACGGCCTCGGTCAGGACCAGGCCCACCGCACGCTCTCCATGGGCATCAACGCCATCAACCTCTCGCTGCACACGGAGGTCCGGGCCGACCAGTGGATGCTCTACCGCCACCTGTCCACCTTCGCCGGCGACGGGATGACCCACGCCGAGTGCCGCGTGCACGACGAGGAGGGTCGGCTCCTGGCCTCGTTTAGCGTGGACGCGATGGTGCGAGCATTCGGCGACGGTGACCGGTCCCGGGACAAGCGCACGGCGCTGTGAGTCTGACCACCGGCCGCGGGCCGCTCAGTGCGCAACCGGCGGGTCGGTTCACGTCCCCGCTGCCGGCCGACCTCGCCTACATCGAGCCCTTCCGGCGCCGCGTGCGGGCGACCAAGGGCGGGCGCACCGTGGTCGACAGCGAAGGCGTCCTGCTCGTGCACCGCCAGGGTCAGCCGCCGATCTACGCCATTCCCGAAGCCGACGTGGACGGCATCGACAGCCACCCGCAAGCGGATGCCCCCGGTTACGTCGGTGTGGACTGGGGGGCTGTCGACGCCTGGTTCGAGGAGGACGAACAGGTGTTCGGACATCCGCGCAACCCGTACCACCGGGTGGACTGCCTGCGCTCTGTGCGGCGGCTGCGGGTCGAGGTGTCCGGGCTGACACTGGTCGACACCACGGACACGCTCGTCGTCTACGAGACGGCACTGGACCCGCGGCTCTACGTCCACCCGGGCCAGGTGCACATGGACGCACTCGAGCGCAGCGACACCACGACCTACTGCCCGTACAAAGGCACGGCCAGCTACTGGTCGGCCCGCATCGGCGACGAGGTGGTGGACGACGTCGCGTGGAGCTACGAGGATCCCCTGCCCGAATCTGCACCTTTGGGTGGTTGCCTGAGCTTCGACCACGCTCGCGTCACCCTCCAGCACGACCTGCCGCCGGCGGGCTGACGGCTCCGGAAAGGGCCTCGCGGGCTTCTCGCTAGTGTGACCCCGAAGGCGGCCCGGGCCCGCGCAGGCTGCGTCAAGGGAGCAGCGAGAGTTGGAGACTTCGTTCAAGACACTTCGCTACGAGGAGGACGACGGCGTCGCCGTCGTCACGCTCGACCGGCCAGAGGTGCACAACGCCTTCAACCAGGAGATGCAGGAGGAGCTGGGGCAGCTGTGGCGGGACCTCCGCGGCCACGATGCGGTACGGGCGATCATCCTGACCGGAGCCGGAGACAAGGCGTTCTGTTCAGGGATCGATCGGGACGAGAGCATCGAGCAGGGCTACCTCGAGGACGTGCATCCGACCGAGCGCAAGCGCCAGCACCCCACGGGCTTCGTGGCCACCCCCTTCCAGTACAACGATCCGGGAAGCCGCATCAATCCGAAACAGAACGACCTGTGGAAGCCCGTGGTGGCCGCAGTGAACGGGATGGCCTGCGGCGGCGCCCTCTACCTTCTGGGGGAGTCCGACATCGTCATCGCGGCGGAACACGCGACCTTCTTCGACCCCCACGTCACCTACGGCATGGTCGCCGGCTTCGAGTCACTCCACTTGCTGCAGAAGCTTCCCCTCGGCGAGACGCTGCGCATCGCCCTGCTCGGAGCGCACGAGCGCATGTCGGCGGCCCGGGCTCATCAGCTCGGTCTCGTCTCCGAAGTGGTGCCAGCCGCTGAGCTCCGGGAGCGGGCCATGTGGGTGGCCCGGGCCATCGCCTCTGCACCGGTGATGGCCGTCCAAGGGACCCTCCGTGCGGTCTGGATGGCCCACGAAGTGGCCCGGCGCGAGGCCTTGGCCCAGATGTCGAGCCTGGTGCTGTTGGGCACCGACTACGACGAGATCGAGAACGGCCAGCAGTCGTTCCAAGGCGAGCGGATCGAGTGGCGGCTGCGCTGAGCGCGCCGCCCGAACGCCCCCGGAAAATGATTCGCCCGTCGGGCGGGCCCCCTACGGAGTGGCCGTCGAGGTGCCGGGGATGTCCGTCCCGCAGTAGGGCTGGGCCGAGACCGCCTTGAACCCGGTCTTCTCGGCCTGCATGATCCAGGTGCACTGCTTGGGCAGGTCCTTGCCGAAGACCGTGGTGTAGTTGATGGTCTGCGGGAGCAGCCCGTTCACGTTGTAGGACTTCAGGCTGCGCAGGTCCTTGATGACGGCGGACCGAGATGGTGTGCTGCCCCCCATCTCCAGTCCCTTGATCATGAGGTCGGCTCCGGCCCAGGCCTCGTACTGACCCAGGTTCGGGAACTGGGTCTTGGTGAAGTGCGCGTACTTCTCCATGGCGGCCTGCATCTGCTGGGTGCCGGCATTGGGCAGCGACCACGGGCGGAAGAGCGAGAGGAAGTACGCACCCTGCAGCGTGTTCCAGGCCGGCGAGTTGATGGCGTCGGCTTCGTAGCCCGTGGCGTAGAGCGTGGCCTTGAGCTTGACGCCGGCCTGACTGAGCGCCTGGGCCAGGGCGTAATTCGAGTTGGCGTCCATGGCGGGCACCATGGCGTTGATCCCGTCCTGCTTCGCGGTCAGCGCGGCGCTCGTGAAGTTCACGCTGCCGAAGGGGACCGACGTGTCCAGGACGCCCACCTTGCCGCCGGCATGTTGGAAGGACTGTGCCGTCTGCTCCGCCGCGCGGGCCGACGAGGGGGAGATGCCGTACCCGTAGGAGCCGAGGACGGTGCCCCCGTGCTGCTTGAGGAAGTTGCCGATCTGGGTGTTGACCGGGTACTTGGGGTTCACGCTCCCCTCGTCGGAGGCGAACATGTTGGTGTACGGCTGGGTGCCCCACTCGGGCCCGTCGTCGTAGGTCCCCGTCACCGGCACGCCGGCCTGGTTCGGGTACTTGGCGGCCAGGAAGAACAGCGGGCTCTGCGACACGATGCCGAACGCCTTGGAGTCCGCCTCCTGCACCGCGGTGGCGATCTTGGACGGGTCGGTCTGGTCATCGATGACCAACCCGACCAGCTTGTGACCGTGCACGCCGCCCTCTGCGTTTTGCATGGCGATGCGGGCGTTGAAGCCGGCGGGCGAGGTCGAGTTCTCCGATCCACCCTCTCCGGTCAGGTCGGTGACGTACGCGATGGTGATCGGCGAAGCCGACGCGCGGACCGCGGCCCCCGCCGGTGCCGAAGGCACCGCCGCCAGCATGAGCGGCAACCCGGCGACGGCGGCGGCCAGGGCGGCACCGACGGTTCGACGGGTCCGCAAGGACAGGGTTGATGGCATCTCGACGACTCCCTCCCCGGATCTCTGGGTTGAGATCCCTTGTGCTTCAGCAACGCAAACCGGAGTGCAGATTCCGGAGAATCGCCATTCCGGTTCTGGTGAGGTCGGTTATTGTAACGAAGTCGAAACGCCGGTGGAAGTCGGGGTGGGATTTTCTGCCTCCCCGAGGTAGCGGTCGATCACCTCCTGGCCCGCACCCGAAGCTGGACCGCTCCAGCCCACATGTCCCCTGGTCAGGATGATGCAGCTGTCCGCCATGGAGAGGGCGCGGTGGACGAACTGCTCGGTCAGGACGATGGTGATCCCCGAACGACGGGCGTCCTCGAGGCCCTCGAAGACCGACTCGGCGACCAGTGGCGCCAGGCCGAGCGACATCTCGTCGGCGATCACCAGCTTGGGCGAGACGGCCAGGGCCCGGGCCAGCGCCAGCATCTGCTGCTCGCCACCCGACAGGCTGCCCGCCCGCTGCGTGCGGCGGTTGCCCAGGACGGGAAAGCGCTCGATGGCCCGGTCGATGCACGAGGCCCGCTCGCCCCGTCGCTCTTGGGCCACCGCCATGCGCAGGTTGTCGATCACCGAGAGGCCCGGGAAGATGCCCCGGCCTTCGGGGATGTAGGTCAGGCCGAGCTTGCGCATCTTGTAGGCGGGGAGTCCCGTCACGGCTCGACCTTCGAAGAACACCTGCCCCGCGCCCGGCCGGACCAATCCCGACACGGCACGGGCCAGCGTGCTCTTGCCGGCACCGTTGGCGCCGAGGACGGCCAGGACCGTGCCGGGCTCCACCGACACGGACACGGAGAACAGGGCTTGGGATGAGCCGTAGCTCACGTCGAGGTCGCGCACCTCGAGCAGCGGCTCTGTCACGTCTCGCCCGCTGCACTCGCCGGTTTCGCCACCGGCGCCGAAGTCCGTTCCAGCGGATCACTGTCACCGAGGTAGGCGGCACGCACCGCAGGATCCTGACGGATCTGCTCGGGGGTGCCGACGGCGATGCGCTCACCGAAGTCGAGGACGAAGACCTGATCGGAGAGGGCGAGCACGGCGGCGACGTCGTGCTCGACCAGAATCATGGAGAGCGGCGGATCGGCCTGGTCGACGATGTGACGGAACACGCCGAGCAGGTTCTCGGAGGCCTTGATGTCCAGCCCCGAGAGCGGCTCGTCGAGCAGGAGCACCTGGGGGTCGCTGGCCAGGGCCCGTCCCACCTCGACGAGGCGGAGGATGCCCAGTGGCAGCGCGGCCACCGGCGCCTTGGCCACCCGGGTCAGGCGGAGCAGTTCGAGCAATCCGTCGATCTTCTCGTTCTCCGCCTTCGAGGGCGGGAGAAGCGAGCGCGGGTCGAACATGTCACGCCACATCCGGTGCGGCGAGACGCGGGCCCGATGAGCCACCACCATGTGCTCGCGGACCGTGAGGCCCAAGAACAGCTCGGGCTGCTGGAACGTGCGGGCCAGGCCCCGGCCGGCCCGTGTCCGCGGCGAGGAATTCGTCACGTCCGCACCTTGGAGCCACACCCGTCCCGCGTTGGGCCGCAGCAGTCCGGAGAGCACCCCGAGCAGCGTCGACTTGCCGGCGCCGTTGGGGCCGACCAGGCCCGCGATGGCGCCGGGGGCGACATCGATGGAGACGGTGTTCAACGCCAGGAGCCCGCCGAAACGGACGGTGATGCCCTCGGCGGAGAGCGCCGAGTTCGCCCTCGCGGCGGACCCACCCTCCTCGACGGAAGGAACGGCAGCCGTCGTCACGAGACCTGTTCCGCCACCAGCGGCCCACTCTCCACCGCGGCGATATCCGCTTCGATGTCGTCGCCGTCCTCGAAGAGGGAATCAACCCGCTTGGGCGAGAGACGCAGGACCATGCTGCGCAGTTTGCGGCTGTTCTCGGCCAGAGCACCGTCGGGGTACTTGGCTGCGGAAATGGCACCGAGGCCGAAGAGCACCGGCAGCAGGTTGGGGAGCAGGGTCACGGTCGAGAAGTAGTACTGCAACAGCGCGGAGGGGAAGACGAAGGTCAACCCGGCGATGAGCGCCGCGGCGTTGGAGCGCACGCCGATGCTGACCAGGATGGCCAACCAGACCACGCCGGCGAAGGTGGCGAACTCGCTCGGCTGAAACGTCGTCTGGGCCAACGCCAGCAGGCCTCCGCCGATCCCTGCGATCAGGGCGGCGGTCGCACCGGCGATGACCTTCATCTGCACGACGCTGATGCCCGAGGTCCGTGCGCCAGCCTCGCTCCAGCGCGCCGCGTTGAGAGCGAGACCAGTGGTCGACCGGCGGAAGTTCACGATGAAGAGGGCCAGGACGATGAAGACGACCAGACATAAATAGGAGAAGGCCCGGTCCGAGGTGGCGAACTCCGGGCGGTTCAGTGTCAACCCCAGGCCCTGGTTGACGAAGCTCGGAAGGGTGAAGACGAGATTCTCCATCAGCAGCCCGAAGGTCAGCGTCACCAAGGCGACGTAGAGGTCGCCCAGGCGGATGCTGAGGAAGCCCACGATGGCGCCCATCGCTCCGGCGATGAGGCCGCCGACCACGACGCCGGCCAACACGGGCCAGCCATAGTGGTTGGCCAGCTGCGCGGTGGTGAGGGCCCCCACCCCGGCAAAGGTGATCTGGCAGAGCCAGAGCATGCCGCCCTCACCGGTGACGATCGTCCAGGACAAGAAGATCACGGCATAGGCGAAGGCCGCCGCGCAGAGGCCGACCCAGTAGCTCGACACGATCATGGGCAGGGCGCCGGCCAGCACGATCAGGAGCACCGGGCCGGCGTACTTGCCCGCAAAGCTGAGCTGGGCCTCCTCGACCACGCTGTTCGTCGATCCGGCCAGCCGGCTCTCACCCTGTGGCGTAATGGCCCGGTCCAGCGCGCCACCCCACCCGTCGTCCGCTCCGACCCGTCCTGTCCGGAAAAGGCTGTAGATCAGGAACAGGGCGATGACGATGAAGGGAACGGCGTCGATGACCTCGGTGGTCCAGTTGCTGTCCGCCGGGAGGTATCGCTGGATGAGCGAGGTGGCCACGCCCATCAGCAACCCGACCACGACGGCGACAGGCAGGTTGCGCAGCTTGGCCGCCACCACCGCGGCGAAGGATGCGGCGATCAGCACCGTGAACTGAATGGGATCAAGCCCGATGATGGGTGCGGCCAGGACGCCGCACAGACCGGCGAAGAAGGTGGCCACCGCCCAGACGCCGACGCTGACCAAGGTCGGGTTCGTTCCGGAGAGGTCGGTCATGGCGGGCGAATCGACCATGGCACGGACCTTGAGACCGATCTCGGTGTAGCGGAGGATCAGGGCGCCGGCGACGACCGTGACCACCACGCAGGCGTACACGATGATCTGGTCCAGGGTCACCGGGACCCCGAGGAACTGGTAGACGTGCACGGGTTGGGGCGCCAGCCCGGGCGCCTGGTTGATGGCCTGGTTCCCGAAGAGGATCGTGGCCAACGACGGGAAGGCCACCAGCAACCCGATGGTGGCCACCACCTTGATCAACGGCGACGACAGCCTGAGGTGGCGGAAGAGCAGCGCGTAGAGGACCACTCCGAGTACGGGCGACGCGATCACGATGGCGACGAAGGCGGACAGCCCAATGCTCCAACCGTGTTGGGTGTGCAGGTAGTAGTAGAAGCGCGCGATGAAGAAGGCGATGGCGCCGAACGCGAAGTTCAGAATTCCCGACGAGGTGTAGGTGATGACCAGGCCGGCGGAGGCGATGGCGTAGATGCCCCCCAGCACCAGACCGGCGATCACGAACTGAAGCATGCTGCTGGCCCACCCCTTCGTAGCCGGTCCGTTCCCCCGGCGCATTTCTGACATCGACGTCGATACTGATACTAACGAGACACGCCGCGTCGTGCATGGCAACGCGCCCTGGCGCTGACCTGGGAATTCAGCCTGACCGGTCGTGGCGTGGCGGTCAGGCGACCGTGCCTATTGCTCGGCCCGAACCTTGTCCTTCACCGAGCCCACGATGGGCGGCGCTTCCTTCCAATTGGGAATGCCCGAATCCTCGAGGGCGACCGGGTAGCGGCTCTCGTTGACCCAGGCCCAGTGGGCATGGTTCAACTCGTGCAGGGTGAAGCACGCTTTAAGGGAGTTGTAGAAGCCCATGTTGTCGACGCTCTGGTTCACCGCCTCCTTGATCAGGAGCGAGGTCATGGTCGGGAGCTGAGCGATCCGCTGCGCCATTTCGACGGTGCGGTCACCGAGCTCGTCCGGCTTGAACACCTTGCTCACCATGCCCAGGCGATGGGCCTCGTCGGCATCGATCGAGTCGCCCGTGAGGAGGAGCTCCTTGGCCCGGCGGGGCCCGAATTCCCACGGGTGGGCGAAGTACTCGACCCCGCACATGCCGAGACGCGCGCCGACGACATCGGCGAAGCGGGTCCCCTCGGCGCACACGATGAGGTCACAGGCCCAGAGCAGCATGAGGCCGGCCGCGTAGACGTCGCCGTGCGCCTGCCCGATGGTGATCTTGCGGAGATTGCGCCAGCGGAGGGTGTTCTCGAAGTAGTAGTGCCACTCCTGGAGCATGAGGGACTCGGCTCCCTTGCGGGTGCCCCCGTTGATCTCCAGCGACGGATGGCGATTCGGGCCGGCCGTCCCCTCTTCACGCGCCTCTTTCGAACCGAGGTCGTGCCCGGAGGAGAACATCGGACCCATCCCGCCCAAAATGACGACGCGGACCTCGTCGTCCGCCTCCGCCTGCAAGAAGGCGTCGTTGAGCTCGACCAGGAGACCCCGGTTCTGCGCGTTCCGGGAATCGGGCCGGTTGAGCATGATGCGCGCGATGCGCCCCGAGTCGAGCGTCTCGTAGAGCACGTACTTGTAGTCAGCCATCTCAGTCTCCCCTGGGCATGATCGAATTCGTGGGCGCGCCGACCCTACTGTGCGAGGGAACCCAGCGACAGAGGGTGCGTCAGGACGCCGACGCCGACCGGCGCGTCGACCTTCATGATGCGAGCGAGGTTGCCGCCCATGATCTTCTCGACGTCCTCGGCCGGGAGTCCCTTGGGCAGGTGGTCGACGTAGGTGGTCGGCTCGGCCAGCCCCTCGGGGTGCGGCCAGTCCGACCCGAAGAGCACGTGGTCCGCACCCATCACGTCGATGACCTCACCGAGGTCGTCCTCGAAGAACGGGCTGACATAGACGTTCCGCTTGAATTGCTCGACCGGGTCGCCGTCGAAGGCGTTCGGCATCTTCTTGTAGGTGTCGCCGAGATGCTCAATAAAGGCACGGATCCATTCCCCACCGGCCTCGATGGACGCGACGCGCAGCTCGGGAAAGCGGGCGAAGACGCCGTGGCACACGAACGCGGCCATGGTGTCCTGGACGGGCCGGTGGCCTCCGGTCATGTAGCGGAACGAGTCGAGCTTGAACGGCAGCATCTCGCTCGGACCGGTCCAGTCGTTGGTGTAGCGGGTGTAGCCGCTGTCCGAGGAGTGCATCGACACGAGGATGTCGGCGTCGACGACCGCCTGCCAGAAGGGGTCGAACTCCGGGTAGCCGAACGAGCGCGAGCCGCGGTAGCCCGGGACCGGTGCCGGCCGGATGAGGACGGTCTTGGCGCCACGCTCGACGCACCACTCGAGCTCCTCGATCGCCTTCTCGACGATGGGCAGGGTGATCACCGGTGTGGCGAAGATGCGGTTCTCGTAGTTGAAGGTCCACTCCTCGTACATCCACTCGTTGAGGGAGTGGATGGCCGCGTGGGTCAGGTCGATGTGGTCGCGCATCCGCTCCTCGAGCAGGCTGGCCAGTGTCGGGAACATGAGCGTGCGGTCGACGCCGAGTTCGTCCATGACCTCGATGCGCGGCGCCGGCTCGCGGAACGCAGGGATGCTGCGCATCGGCTCGCCGATGATCTCGCGGTAGGACTTGCCTTCGGGATTCCCGTTGCGGAAGTACTCCTCTTGCGCCCCCGGCTTGGCGACCACCTCGAACGTAGGGTTGGGGATGTACTCGCTGACCTGGCCGAGGATCATGATCTTCGTGCGCCCGTGCAGCTCCACGTAGTCGATGGCGCTGCGGTACCGCTCGGGCAGGTACCTCGTGAACGATTCCTTGGTCTCGTAGAGGTGGTTGTCAGCATCGAAGGTGGGGAAGTCGAGAGGTGTCGGCATGGCTCCAGGGTATCCAGTTTTGACATAGACGTCAATATTAGTTTCGAGACCGCACGGGCCGGCCCGGGTTCACCCGGGTTGGCACCATGATGGCTGCTTCGGCCTGCCGCTGCCCAGTTGAGCGCGAGCACCCGGAGCCACCCGGTTCGAGGGCACGCCGGGCGCCCGTGACCTAGCATGAGCACCGTGTTCGATTACGACGTCGATGTCAATACTGCCCGGCCCGGGCAGGTGGGACGGCCGGGCCGAGCCCTGGGGAGCCTCGGTGCCTCCTCTTCCTGAACTGAGTCTGGCCACAGAGTGGTTCTGGACGTCGGGTGCCGACGGCGTCCTGCGCATCCAGGGCTGTGGGGACTGTGGCCGGCTCGTGCACCCGCCCACTCCCATCTGCCCCTTCTGCCGCGGCCGGTCCCCGAAGCCCACCGAAGTCTCGGGTCGGGCCACCGTCATCGGGTTCACGGTCAACGAGCACCGCTGGCTGCCCGATTTCGACCCGCCCTATGTGATCGCCAACGTCGCCCTGGCCGAAGACCCCACGGTGCACCTGACCACCAACATCGTCGGCTGCGAACCGACCGACGTGCGCATCGGACAAGAGGTGGCCGTGCGCTTCGAGCACCGCGAGGACGTCTGGTTGCCGCTCTTCGAGCCGACCGGTGCGGTCGATCCCGTCGACCGGGTGCCGGCCCCCGTGCGCCGGACCCCCCGGCCGCCGCTCGGCCCGGAGCGCTTCGAGCACCGCGCCGTCCTCAGCGGCGTCGGCCGGTCCAAGCTCGGCCGGCGCCTCATGGTCGACCCCCTCTCCCTGGCCGTCGACGCCTGCCTCGAGGCGGTGGCCGACGCCGGCCTCACCCTCGAGGACATCGACGGGCTCTCGACCTATCCCGGTGGCCTGTCGGGCGGTGGCATGAGCGAAGGTGGCCCGCCGGAGATCGAGGAGGCGCTACGCATCCATCCGACCTGGCACAACGGCGGCCTCGACCTGCCCGGCCCGGGCGGGTCGGTGATCGCCGCCGCCATGGCGGTGGCCGCCGGCCTGTGCCGTCACGTGCTCTGCTTCCGCACGGTGTGGGCCTCCACGCACGCTGCGCTGATGGCCCAGGGCAAGTACCGCCACGGGGGCGGACGGGTCACGGGCTCCATGATGGAGTGGCGCGCCCCCTTCGGCGCCATGTCGGCCGGAAACTGGATCGGCATGCACGCCAACCAGTACCTGCACCGGTACGGCTCGCCCGCGAGATGCTCGGCTTCATCGCGATCAACGCCCGCACCAATGCCGGACGGAACCCGGCCGCCATCTACCGCGACCCCATGACGATGGACGACTACATGGCGGCACGCCCGATCACGTCTCCCTTCGGTCTCTACGACTGCGACGTGCCCTGCGACGGGTCGATCGCGGTGATCGTCTCGGACGCGTCGGTGGCCGCCGACCTCCCCCACCCCGCCGTGCGCATCGAGGCCGTCGGCACCCAGATCCTCGAACGAGTCTCGTGGGACCAGGACACGGTGACCCACGAGCCCCAGGTGATCGGGCAGGCGTCCCACCTCTGGACCCGCACCGACCTGCGCCAGAAGGACGTCGATCTCGCCCTCCTCTACGACGGCTTCACCTTCAACGCGATCTCGTGGCTCGAGGGCCTCGGGTTCTGCGACTTCGGTGAGGCCTACGACTGGCTCGACGGCGGGCGGCGCATTGCGTTGGACGGCGATCTGCCCGTCAACCCTCACGGGGGCCAGCTCTCCGAGGGGCGGACCCATGGCTTCGGCTTCATCTACGAGGCGGTGCAGCAGTTGCGCCACGACGCCGGCGAGCGCCAGGTGGGCGACGCCCGCACGGCGGTCGTGACGTCGGGCGGCGGCACACCCTCGGGCGTGATGCTCTTGCAGCGGGACGGAGCCTGATCGCCATGACCCGAGTCCACCCACGCCCGCAGGGGTCAGCAGTAAGTTTGTCCAACCGCCGGCCAGGCAGCCGGCACGGAAGGAGGCACGCGTGACGACGGCGCGGCCCACCGCCACGAACGGAACCGACAAGCCCAGCGGACCGCGGTCACGCAAGGGAATCGAGACGAGGGCCCGCCTGGTCGACGCGGCCAAGGAGGTCTTCGAGCGCGACGGCTTCCTCGATGCCCGCATCTCCGACATCGCAGAGAAGGCCGGGCTCTCCCACGGCTCCTTCTACCACTACTTCGAGTCGAAGGAAGAGGTCTTCCGCGAGGTGGCGGCCAACGTGGAGGCGCGGCTGCACGAGCCGATGAACAGCGTGATCCTGGCCCAGTCCTCCGCCCGACCGGCCGAACGCATCCGCGAGGCCATCCGGCTGCACCTGGAGAGCTACCGCGACGAAGCGCGCATCATGGGAGTCATCGAACAGGTGTCCCGGTTCGACCCCGAGATCATGGCCCAGCGGGCCGAAAGCCACCGGGTGAACCACGACGAGGTGGCCAACTCCATCCGCAGTCTCCAACGCCATGGCCTGGCCGATGCCCGCCTCGATCCCGACATTGCCGCCGCCGCGCTCGGGTCCATGACCTACCGCTTCCCCGAGATGTGGTTCGTCCAGGGCCTCCTCGACTGCGACTTCGAAGCCGGCGTCGAGCAGTTGACCTTGCTCTTCGTACGCGCGCTCGGGCTCGAGGACGACGGGGCACCGCTGACCGGGCGCCCCGTCCAAGCCGCCACCGGCTGATCCGAACTCAGCCGAGCGTCGCCGCCTGCCACTCGAGCAGCTGGGGCGCCAGCTTGGGCCAGCGGGCGAACAGGCCCTCCTCGTGGACGCCCTGGCGCTCGATCCACTCGCGGTCCCCCCACGGCGGCTCGACCAGGCGGGCCTGCGGCAGCAGATCGGCCACCGCCTCCGAGGTGGCCCGGGTGTGGTGGGGATCGCTCTCCCCGCTCCGGAACACCAGCGCGGGCAGGTCCATCTTCCGCGCCTCGGCATCGGGCAGGCCGGGCACGTGCTCGCCCTCGCGGGGGCAGTAGGCCAGCATCCAGCGCTCCATGGTGGCGATGAACTCGTCGCGGTCCTGGTCCAAGAAGCGCTGGCGGTTCGACGGGTTGCTCGCAATCACCTCGGCCCACTCGTCGAGCCCGGCCACCGCCTCCATCCCGTCGCGCCAGGCCTCGCCGACCGAGTTGCCGCAGTAGTGGGTGGCCAGCGTCAGCAGGCCGTACACGCCCCCGCTGATCCACCACACGGCCACGCCGGCGGCGGCCTCGGGGTGGCGCGCCGCGGCCAGCAGGGACACCCGGGCGCCCCCGGAGCCGCCCGCGATCACGGCGGGCGTCATGTCGAGATGCTGCAACAGCGCCACCAGGGCGTCCGCCTGCATGGCCGACTCGGAGCTGCCCGTGAAGGACACGTCGGACTCCCCGCAGTTGGGCCGGTCCCAAATGAGCACCTTGTTGCCGTGCGCGGCGAGCTCGACGGCCAGCTCGCGTACGCCGGGCGACTCCTTGGTGAAACGCCCCCCGGGTGTGATGGCCCAGGGCTGACCCTCGGTCCCGACGACCTCGTAGCCCAGCGTGAGCCCGTCGACCGTTGCTCGTGCCATGTGCAGAAACCCCCTGTCCAGGTCGGCGGAAGCGCCGACGTCGCTTACGGCGCGCTCGGCCGGCTGCGCGGGACGTCGCGGAAGGGGACGTCCCGGTCCAGCGTGCGTTCGCGCGGCATGCCGAGCACGCGCTCGCTGATCACGTTGCGCGCCATTTCGGTCGTGCCGCCGCCGATGCTGCCCACCTGGCGCATGAGGAAGTTCACCGCCGCGCTGGCCGCCTCGCCGTCACCGGTCCAGGCCGCGCCGGACGTGCCGGCCACCTCCAAACCGATGGTGGCCGCCCGGCTGGTGGCCATGCCGTGGAACAGCCGCCCGATGGCGGCCGCCTGGTCACTGCGCCGCCCGGTCCGGATGCTGTCGCCCACCCGGGTGTGGATCTGCTCGGCCACCAGTTCGAACATGCGGGCCTCGCCCACCAGCTCCTGGGTGGCCGGGTCGTCCATCTTCCCCAGCTCCTGGGCCACCATGGCGACGGTGCTGCCGTTGGACCCGCCGCGGAGGCGGCCCACCGGGTTGTTCACGTAGGGCGAGTTGAAGAGCATGCGCTCGTGGAACATCCACCTGGTGCCCACGGTCCAACCGTCGTCGACCTCACCGATTCGGTCGTGGTCGGGCACCACCACGTCGGTGATGAACTCCTGGCAGAACTCGTGCGAGCCGTTGAGCATCTCGATGCGGTGCACCTCGATGCCGTCCTGGTGGATCGGCATCATGAACACCGTCAGCCCGCGGTGCTTGGGCACGTCCCAGTTGGTGCGGGCCAGCACGAGGCCCCAGTCCGACCACCAGGCACCCGTCGTCCACACCTTGGAGCCGTTGAGCACCCACTGCTCGCCGTCGCGCACTGCAGTGGTCAGCGCGCCGGCCACGTCGGAGCCGCCGCTCGGCTCGGAGAGGAACTGCATCCACAGCTCCTCGCCGCGCAGGATGGCCGGGATGTGGCGCGCCTTCTGCTCGTGGGTACCGAACTCGAGGATCACCGCGGCGCAGGGCGAGAAGGTCGGGACCTGGTAACGCATCGGGAACTCGCGGCTCCCGAGCTCCTCGTTGAGCACCCGCTGGTGGGCCATGGTCAGGCCTTGCCCGCCGTACTCCTTGGGGAAGCAGATGCCGGCCAGCCCGGCGTCGAAGAGCATGCGTTGGAGCTCGCGGTCGCGGGCGACCTGCGGCCAGCTCCTCCGCCTCGCTCAGGGTGCCCCGGGCCCAGCGCAGCTCCTCGGTCGTGGCCTCGCGGAGGTTGGCGTCGATCCACGCGCGTGCCCGCTTCCGGAAGGTGTCCAGGTCCTCCATCGCGTCGGAGTCCTCGAGCGCCTCGGTGCGCAGGGCGCTCATGCCGCCACCTCCAAGTCCGCGACGTGGTGCAACGCCACCAGGCGCCGGTGCTCGGCCGGGGTGCCGAAGAGCGAGCGGTCCACGGTCATGCGGCGCAGGTACAGATGCAGGTCGTGCTCGAAGGTCACCCCGATGCCGCCGTGGATCTGCACGCAGTCCTGCACGAGGTCGGCCCCGTACTGCCCGACGTAGGCCTTGGCCGCGCTGGAGATCTCGAAGGCGTTGGGCGCCGCCGCCACCGCGGCGCAGGCGGCGTCGCTGATGGCGTGGCTGGCCTCGAGCCAGGTCAGCATGTCGGCGAAGCGGTGCTTGATCGCCTGGTACGAGGCCAAAGGTCGCCCGAAGGTGTAGCGGTCGAAGCCCCACTCGACCGTCATGTCGAACGCGGCCTGCATGGCTCCCACGGCCTCGGCATTGAGGATGGACACCGCCTGGAGGAACTGGCGCTCCACCGCAGCGCCGGCCGCGCCCGGTTCGCCCACCAGCGCATCCACCCCGACCACCACGTCGGCGAAGGTCACCGCACCGAAACGCTTGGTCAGGTCCACGCTCTGCATCGCCGTCACGCCGACGCCGGGGGCCGACGCCGGCACCAGCAGCTGGGTCAGCCCGTCGCCGTCAGCGGCGGTCACCAAGAAGTGCGTCGACTGTGCCGCCGCCTCCACCGGTGCGACCGATCCCGCGAGGACGTAGCCCTCGCCGTCGCGCCGCGCCGTGACTCCGCTACGCCACCCGCCGAGCGCGAACTCCGGCTCGGGCGCGCACCAGGCGGCCACGGCCTCGCCGGCCAGCAGGTCGGCCAGCACCTCCGTGTGGGCGTCGTGCTCGCTCAGGGCCCCCGCCACGATGTTGACGGGCAGCAGGGGCCCGGCCGGCGTGGTGGCCGAACTCGTACGCCACCAGGCTCAGGTCGACCAGCCCGTCTCCGCTGATGCTCCCCCCGCCGTGCGCCTCGTCCACCAGAAACGACGTCCAGCCGAGCTCGGCCCCGCGACGCCAGTAGGCCGGGTCGAACCCGGCCGGGTCGTCGCGCAGCGCCGCAGCCGTCAGGCGGGCGAGCTCGACCAGGAAACGCTCCGTCGTCTCGCGGAAGAACTCTTGGTCTTCGGTCAGTGCAACCAGCATCGCGGTGCCTGGCCCTCCTTCTCGAAGTGATGTGGTGAATACGGTCGGGTCCCCGGAGCCAGATGTGCCGACCCGGGAACGCGAGTCAGATGGCGCCGATCCGGCCGCCTCGTTGCGCCGGCGCCACTGGTCCTTGGGCATCCGGGTCACGTCGACGTCGGGTGTCGATGCGCGCAGGGCGCCCACCGTCGCCTTCTCCTTGGGTGTGTGCTCGAAGGGGTCCCACCCGTAGAAGCGGCAGGCGTTCTCCCAGGTGATCTTGTGGATCTCGTCCTCCCGGCAGCCTGCCTCGGCGAACTCCTTCCAGGCGAACTCGGGTGACTCGGGCCACGTCGTGTCCGTATGCGGTAGTCGCACTCCCAGGCGATGATGTCGATTCCGATCCGGTCACGCAGCAACAGGCCGGACGGGTCGGTGATGTAGCAGGCCAGGATGTGATCCTGAAACACCTCGGAGGGTTGCTTCCCGCCGAAGTCACCCCCGCCGTGCAGCCAGGC
>CAVSCV010000012.1:0-197213 GCA_963726545.1 uncultured Acidimicrobiaceae bacterium
ATAAATACAGTCGGCCGGGCACACCCCGGCACAGAGCTCGCAGCCGATGCACTTCTCCATGCCGTCCTCGTAGCGGTTGAGGACATGGCGGCCGTGCTGACGCGGCTGCTTGGGCTTTTTCTCCTCGGGATACTGGCTGGTGACCCGCGGCCGGCTCAGGTGCTGGAGGGTCAGCTTGAACCCGCCAAGGAACGACATCTGGTGCCTCACTTCGTCGCCCACGCCCATTACTCGTCACCCCCGTCGTTCGGGTCGCTGGGGAAGAGGGAGGCCAGCCGCAGTGGCCGGGACACCCGGCTCCCGATGGCCGGGATGACCAGGTCCTCCTCGCTGCGGGCCGAGCCGAGCTAGATGGCCCGCAGCAGGAGCACCGAGGCCAGGCCACCGGCACCAGCAGGATGAGCCCCCCCAGCCCCAGGCCACGATGCCGGCCACCAGGAGCAGCCAGCCCAGCGACATGGGGATGAGCCGCTTCCAGCCGAGGTCCATCAGCTGGTCGTAGCGCAGGCGGGGCAGCGCGGCCCGGAACCACACGTAGATGAAGCAGAAGGCGACCACCTTGAGCAGGAAGTAGATGATCGGCATGTAGATGGTGGCGCCGGGGATATGGAAGATGTAGCCGTTGGGCCCGCCGAAGAACAGGGTCACCACGATGGCCGACATGGTGATGGTGTTCATGAACTCGGCCAGGAAGAAGAGGCCGAAGCGGATGGAGGAGTACTCGGTGTGGAAGCCGCCGACCAGCTCCTGCTCGGCCTCGGTCAGGTCGAACGGCGGCCGGGTCAGTTCGGCCGTGATGGCGATCATGAAGAAGATGAAGGGGATGAAGCCGAGGCGGATCAGGTTCCAGTTCCAGAAGCCGTTGGCCTGCGAGGCGACGATGGCCCGGGTGGAGAGCGAGTGGCTGACCAGCACCACCATGACCGTGGTCAGGCCGAGGCGGCCTCGTAGGAGATCACCTGGGCCGAGGCCCGCACCGAGCCGAGCAGCGGGTACTTCGACCCCGACGACCAGCCGGCCAGCATGACGCCGTAGACCGCGATGCCCGACATGGCCAGCACGAGCAGGATCCCCATCGGCGGGTCGGCCACCTGGAGCTCGAAGGTGTGGCTGCCGATGGTGATGATGCCGCCGACGGGCACGACGGTGAAGATGAGCACGGCCGGGATGACCGAGAGGTACGGGGCCAGCTTGAAGACGAAGGCGTCGGCCCGGTCGGGCAGCAGGTCCTCCTTGAAGATCGAGCTTGGTCCCGTCGGCCAGGGTCTGGAGCAGCCCCCAGGGCCCGGCCCGGTTGGGGCCGATGCGGCTCTGCATGTCCGAGATCACCTTGCGTTCGAACCAGATCATCAGCGCCGTCGCCACCAGGAGCGCCACGAAGGCGACCAGGCACTTGATGATGACGATGAGCCAGACCTCCCAGTTGAGGCCGAAGTAGAACAGCGGGTCGCCGTTGCCGTTGTTGGCGCTGTGGGTCAGCACGGTCGGTCCCAGGTTGGACGCGGCGTGCGCCACGGTGGTGGTGGTCGAGGCTGGCGAGGAGGGACCCGATCACACCGACTCCAGTCGCACGTCGGTCACCGGTGGGCGGCTGTCGATCAGGGTGGCCACCGCGTTGCCCGGCACGCTCTCGCCGCCCGGCACGTTGAAGTCGATGGCGACCACGCCGCGGGGCACGCCGTCGTCGGCCTCGGCGGCCAGGGTCAGCTCGCCCCGGGCCGAGCGCACCTTGACCCGGTCCCCCGTCTCGGCGCCCAGGCGGTCGAGATCGTAGGGGTTGGCCCGCGCCACCAGCGCCGGCACCAGCGGCGTGAGCGAGGGCGAGCCGGTGACCGAGCTGCCGGCGTCGTAGAGGCGGCGCCCCGCCACCAGGCGCAGCGTGTAGTTGTCGGGCTTGGGGATCTGGAGCGGCTCGGTGCCGCCGGTCCCGGTCCGGCGATCAGAGGCGGTTGGCTGCCCAGGGCGGCGGCCCGCAGCCGAGGCGGGAGCGGTGCCGCCGGTGCCCACGCGCGGCGGTGCGCCCTGGCGCTCGACCGACTCGACGCCGGGCAGCGCGATGGGGTCGATGGGCTCGACGCCGACCTGGCGGGCGGCGCCGCGCGACGATCGGCACCAAGATCCCGTCGTGCGCCGCGTCGGAGTGGAGCACCTCTGGGGTCAGGCCGCGGTAGGCCGGCGCGGTGCGCTCGAGCTCGTCCGCCAGGTCGTTGTCGCTCTGCGAACCGAGGTCGGCGCCGAGGGCGGCGGCCAGCTCGGCCGCGATCATCCAGTCGGGCCAGGCGAAGCCCGGCGCGCTGAGCTTGGGCCCGAGGCGGGTGACCCGGCCTTCGAGGTTGGTCGTCGTGCCCGGTACGCTCGTGCTGGCATCGCGCAGGGCAGGACGACGTCGGCGTGGGCGTCGACCGACTGCGAGGGGTGCCCGGTCACGGCGACGACGAAGTGGCCGGCCGACGAGCGCGGCCTTGGCCACGGCGTGGTCGGGGAAGTCGCTCAGCGGGTCGGCGCCGAGCAGGACGCAGGGCGCGGACGGCGGTGCCGCTCCGTCGCCGGTCCCGGCGCTCTCGCCGGCCATGGAGGCGAGGACGCCGGCCGTGTCGAGGCCGGCGGCGGCCGGGACCGAGCCCCAGGCCGCGGTGAAGCGCTCGCGTCCGGCGTCGAGCGTCACCCGGCCCGGGCAGCAGGCCCGGGGCCAGGCCCATGTCGAGCGCGCCGAACACGTTGCCCCGGCGCAGCGCGGGGAGGAACGTGGCCTTGGGCAGCGCTGCGGCCAGCACGCGCAGGGCGGCGGCGGCCACCTCGCCCGACTCGGCGTAGGAGGGGCGCCCGGCCACGACGACGACGCCGTCGCCACCGGGATGCTCGGCCAGCAGAGCGCGGCGCGGCTTCGAGCGCGCCGTCGGCCAGCGCGCTGCCCTCGTGGTGCGTGCCGAGCGCCGTGGCGGCCGCGTCGTCACCGGTCAGGGCCTTGGCCACGAGCGGCGCGTCACCGGGCCGGATGGCCAGGGTGGCGTCGGCGAGCGGTGTCAGCGCGGTCGGCGTCGGCGAGATCTCGATCAGCTTCGGGCTCCCCTCGACGCGGCCCGCAGGCGCAGGAAGAGGATCGGGCAGCTCCTCGCGCAGGTCGCCGGCCAGCGTGATGAGCAGCGGCGCCGGCGCCGGCCTCGTCGATGGTGGCCCGGGGCAGCCCGAGCACCAGGTCGGCCGGGAGGCCGTCGCCCAGTTGGGCGTCGACCGAGTCGGTCCCGATGACGCCCTTGGCCAGCTTGGCCCAGGCGTAGGCCGACTCGTTGGTGAGGCGGGCGCCGCCGATGAGGGCGACCGCGCCCGGACCGCCGGACTCCTTGGCCGCGGTGATGCCCGCCGCCGCCGCGGCCAGGGCCTCGCCCCAGCTGACCGGGACGAGTTCGCCCTCCTTGCGGATGCGCGGCTCGACCAGGCGGCCGTGTTCGAAGCGGCCGGTCTCGCGGACCTCGCCGAGGAACTGGCCCCTCGAGACGCCGAGGCTCACGACCTGCGAGGCGGTGGCCGGGGCCACGTCGACGTTCTCGTCCGCCACCTCGTCGGGCTGGGGACCGGCGTCGACCTCGTCGCCGTTGACCGACTCGTAGGCGAAGCGGCCCTTGTCGCAGAGCCAGCCGTGGTTCACCGGCTCGGTGTCGATGCCGAGCAGGCGGGTCAGGCGGTTCTGCGACGACTGCACGGCCACCCGGCAGCCGACGGAGCAGGCGGTGCAGGTGGACTCGACCTGATCGAGGTCCCAGGGGCGGGCGGTGAAGCGGTAGGGCGTCGCGGTGAGCGCGCCGACGGGGCAGATCTGCACCGTGTTGCCGCTGAAGTAGGAGGAGAACGGCTCGGTCGGGAAGGTCGCCACCTCGACCGACTCGCCCCGGCCGGCGAAGTCGATCTGCGCCTCGCCCGCCACCTCGTCGGCGAAGCGGGTGCAGCGGGCGCACTGGATGCAGCGCTCGCGGTCGAGCAGCACGAGGTCGGAAATGGCGATGGGCTTCTCGAAGTGCCGCTTCTCCTCGATGAAGCGGCTCTCGCCCGGCCCGTAGGCCAGCGTCTGGTCCTGGAGCGGGCACTCGCCGCCCTTGTCGCACACCGGGCAGTCGAGCGGGTGGTTGGCCAGCAGGAACTCGAGCACGCCGTCCTGCGCCTTCTTGACCCGGTCGTTGGTGGAGTCGACCACCATGCCGTCGGTGACCGCGACGAAGCAGGCCGGGGTGCAGCGTCGCGCCGCGCGGGCCCTCCACGTCGACCAGGCACATGCGGCACATGCCGACGGGTTCCATGCGCGGGTGGTAGCAGAAGCGCGGGATGTAGGTGCCGGCCCGCTCGGCCGCGGCGATGAGGAGCTCGCCCTTGGCCGCCGTCACCTGGCGCCCGTCGAGCGTGAAGGTGAGCTCGTCGGTCGGGGCGCCCGCCTGGCCCGCGTCGGTCTTGGCCGTGTCAGTCAAAGGGGCACCCCCCTTCTTTGACGTGGACCAGGAACTCGTCGCGGAACATGCGGATGCCCGAGGCGATGGACGACGGGATGGACGGGCCGAGCACGCAGATCGTCGTCTGCTGGGGCGGCCAGGCCACGCCGGGCGAGATGTTGTCGCACAGGTCCATGAGGAGGTCGAGATCTTCCTCGCGCCCGTCGCCGTTCTCAATTCGCCACATGATGCGCTCGAGCCAGCCCGAGCCCTCGCGGCACGGCGTGCACTGGCCGCACGACTCGCGGGAGAAGAACTTGGTGATGCGCCAGGCGGCCCGCACGACGCAGGTGGCCGAGTCCATGACGACGACCGAGCCCGAGCCGAGCATGGAGCCGGCCTCGCCCACCTCGTCCTGGCCGAGCGGCAGGTCGACCTGGTCCGGGCCGAACCACGGGGCCGAGACGCCGCCGGGGATGAAGGCCTTGAGCGTGTTGGAGCCCCGGATGCCGCCCCCGAGGACCGGGGCGTAGATCAGGTCGCGGAAGGTCGTCTTGACCATCTCGAGCTCGTAGTTGCCCGGGTTGCGCACGTGGCCGGCCAGGGCGAAGAGCCGGGTCCCGGTCGAACGACCCTCGCCCAGCGCGGCGAAGGCGGCGCCGCCGTTGGTGACGATCCACGGGATGTTCGACATCGTCTCGACGTTGTTGACCACGGTGGGCTCGCCGTAGAGGCCGATGGACGGCGGGGAAGTACGGCGGCTTGATGCGCGGGAAGCCGCGCTTGCCCTCGAGCGACTCGAGCAGCGCCGTCTCCTCGCCGCAGATGTAGGCGCCGGCGCCGGGGTGCACGACGATGTCGAGCGAGAAGCCGGAGCCGAAGATGTTGCTCCCCACCGCGCCGTGGGCGTAGGCCTCGTTCAGCGCCGTCTGCAGGCGCTCGAGCCCCAGGGCGAACTCGCCGCGGAGGTAGATGAAGGCCTGGGTGACCTGCAGCGCGTAGGCCGAGATCAACACGCCCTCGAGGATCTGGTGCGGGTCGCCCTCGATGAGCATGTGGTCCTTGAAGGTGGCCGGCTCGGACTCGTCGCCGTTGATCACGAGGTAGGTGAGCGTGGCCTTGGCGGCAGCATCGACCACTTGCGCCCGGCCGGGAAGCCGGCGCCGCCCCGGCCGAGCAGGCTGGCCGCGTCGACCTCGGCCGCCACCGCCTCGGGCGTCATGGTCAGCGCCTTGCGCAGCGCCGTCGTAGCCGCCGGTGGCCAGGTAGCGCTCCAGCGTGAAGGAGTCGTCGTAGCCCAGGCGCGACGTGATGATCTTGGGGGCGTCGGTGATGGCCATCAGGCCTTGTCCCCCCGGCCGCGGCGGCCCGCGCCGCCTTGGCCTCGGCCATGGCGGCCCGCTCGGCCACGATGGCGTGCTTGTCGGCCTGCGAGTCCGACGGTGCGGCGCACCCGCACCAGCGTGCCGTGCGCCGGCACGGTGTCGCGACAGGGTGCCCGAGCGCAGGTCCGAGACCAGCTGGTCGAAGCTCTCGGGCGTCTGCGCCGCCGACGTAGCGGTGGTTGACCTGCACGCAGGGCGTGCGGTCGCAGTCGGCCAGGCACTCGGCCTCTTCGAGCGTGAAGACGCCGTCGGGCGTGGTGCCGCCGGCGTGCACCCCGAGCGACGACTCGGCGTGCTCGAGCAGCTCGAGCGCGCCGCCCAGCAGGCAGGCGATGTTGGTGCACACGCGAGACCACGTAGGTGCCGACCGGCTCGGTGTGGAGCATGTCGTAGAAGGTGGCCGTGCCCCGCACCTCGGCCGGCGTCACGCCGCAGAGCTCGGCGATCTCCTCCATGGCCTCGGGGCGGAGCCAGCCGTCCTGCTCCTGGGCCAGGTGGCACAGCGGGATGAGAGCCGAGCGCGGCTGGGGGTAGAGGGCGACCAGCGCCTTGGCCTGCTCGCTGATCTCCGCGTTCAGGTGGCTCACCGGTCCACCTCGCCCATCACCGGGTCGACCGAGGAGATGACGGCCACGGCGTCGGCCATCAGGCCGCCGCGCAGCAGGAGCGGGAGCGCCTGCAGGTTGACGAAGCTCGGTCCGCGGATGTGCATCCGGTAGGGCTTCGAGGTGCCGTCGGAGACCAGGTAGCAGCCGAGCTCGCCCCGGGGCGACTCGATGGCCACGTAGACCTCGCCCTCGGGGACCCGGAAGCCCTCGGTGAAGATCTTGAAGTGGTGGATGAGGGCTTCCATGCTCTCGTCGATGCGGGCCCGGGGCGGCGGCGTGACCTTGCGGTCCTGCACCCGGTAGTCGCCCGGCGGCATCATCTCGACGATCTGGCGCAGCATCCGGATGGACTCGCGGATCTCGTTGAGGCGCACGGAGTAGCGGTCGAAGTTGTCGCCGTAGCGGCCCACGATGACGTCGAAGTCGAGCTTGTCGTAGGCCAGGTAGGGCATGGTGCGACGCAGGTCCCAGGGCACGCCGGTCGAGCGCAGGATGGGACCGGTGACCGAGAGGGCCAGCGCCTCCTCGGCCGAGATGTTGCCCACCGCTTCGGTGCGCTCCCGGAAGATGGGCTGGCCGGTGAGCAGCTCGTCGTACTCGAAGGTCCGGGCCAGCACGGTCTCGCAGATGATGGAGACGTCGTCCTCCCAGCCGTCGGGCAGGTCGGCGGCCACGCCGCCGGGACGGATGAAGTTGTGGTTCATGCGCAGGCCGGTGGTCTTCTCGAAGAAGGAGAGGACCATCTCGCGCTCGCGGAAGCCGTAGATCATCATCGACGTGGACCCGAGGTCCATGCCGTTGGTGGCCATCCACATGAGGTGGGAGGAGACCCGGTTCAGCTCGGCCATCAGCATGCGGATCCACACCGCCCGGGGCGGCAGCTCGACCCCGAGCAGGGCCTCGGTCGCCATGGAGAAGACCAGCTCGTTGTGGAGCGGTGAGAGGTAGTCCATCCGGGTCACGTTGGTGGCGCCCTGGACGTAGGTCAGCTCCTCCCCCGTCTTCTCCATCCCGGTGTGCAGGTAGCCGATGATCGGCTTGGTCCGCAGCACGGTCTCCCCGTCCAGCTCGAGCATGAGGCGGAGCACTCCGTGGGTGGAGGGGTGCTGCGGGCCCATGTTGATGATCATCGTCTGGTCGTCGCGCCGCTCGATGTCGATGTCGCCCGCGTCGACGTACCCGCCCTCGGGCAGGCGCAGCACGGCCCCCACCTCCTGACGCAGCTCCTCGGCCGAGGTGGTGTCGCGGGGCAGGAGCTCCTGGGCGCCCTCGGAGGTCTCGGCCACGAAGTAGCGCTCCTCCTCGGCCTCGCGATGCTCCTTCTCGGTGGCCTCGAGGCCGAATTCGACCTGCTCGGGCTCCTCGCCCTCCGTGGGCTCGTCGTGCTCGCTCATCGGGGTCCCGGCGCTTCCTTGAACTGCACGGGTACGCGCCCGACGCCGTAGTCCTTGCGCAGCGGGTGCCCCTCCCAATCCTCGGGCATGAGGATGCGGGTCATGTCGGGGTGGCCGGCGAAGAGGACACCGACCAGGTCGTAGGCCTCACGCTCCATGGCGTCGACGCCGGGGTAGATGTCGGTGATGGAGTCGACCGTGGGGTCCGACTCGGGCACCTGCACCCGCACCCGCACCCGCTGGCGCATGGAGAGCGAGAGCAGGTTGACGACGACCTCGAAGCGCTCGGGCTTCACCCCGTCGGGCAGCGACCGGCCCGGGTGGGTCAGGTAGTCCACCGCGCACAGGTCCGAGCAGGTCTCGAAGCCGGCGTCGCGGAAGGCGGCCACCATGGTGCGGTAGGTGTCGCGACCGGGAAAGGCCAGCTGGTCGACCAGGCGGTCGGGCAGGCGCGGCACCTCGGGCAGGACGTTCGAGGGCGCCACGGCCGGAGCGGCAGTCGGGGCGGCGTCGCTCACCGTGGCGTGGCCACCCGGACGGCGTCGGGCACCGTCGGCGTCCAGCCGCCCGTGGCCTGCTCGCCGGCCCGGACCGTCGAGCCGGGTCGGCGCGTGATCTCCCCGGTGCGGATCTTCTCGTGCAAGGTGAGGATGGCGTGGAGCAGCGTTTCGGGCGAGGGCGGGCAGCCGGGTGCGTAGACGTCGACCGGGACGATCTGGTCGACACCCTGCACGATGGCGTAGTTGTTGAACATGCCCCCGGTCGAGGCGCAGACGCCCATGGAGATCACCCACTTGGGCTCCATCATCTGGTCGTAGACCTGGCGCAGGACCGGGGCCATCTTCTGTGAGACCCGCCCCGCCACGATCATGAGGTCGGCCTGGCGGGGCGAGGCCCGGAAGACCTCCATGCCGAGCCGGCTGATGTCGTAGTCGGCTGCGCCGACGGACATCATCTCAATGGCGCAACAGGCCAAGCCGAAGGTGGCGGGCCACACGCTGTTGCGCCGGGCCCACTTGACCATGTCCTCGATCCGACCGGTCAGGAAATTGTGCTGGAGGTCCTCGATCCCCATCCCTCAGGCCGCCTCACCCGGGCGATTCGGGCGAGCCGCACTGATGCGCGTGATTGTCGACTCCGAGGTGCGACTCGGCATGCCCGATTGCAAGGTCTTCGGCGGCCCCCAGGTGAGGGCGCCGTTGGAGATGAGGTAGAGGAAGGACACGAACACCACGGCGGCGAAGACGATGACCTCGATCAGGCCGAACGTGGCGATCTGGTGGAAGACGATGGCCCAGGGGTAGAGGAAGACGATCTCGATGTCGAAGATGATGAAAATCATGGAGACCAGGTAGAAGCGGACGGGAAACCGCTGTGGCGGCTCGTCGTTGGGCACGATGCCGCACTCGTAGGGCGCCAGCTTGGCCGCGCTCGGCTTTTTCCTCGGTGCCAGCATGGCCGAGGAGACCAGCGAGAACACCGTGAAGGCGAAGCCGAGAAAGGCCAGAATCAGGATCGGGAGGTACTGGTCCACAGCGGTCCGTTTCTACCATGCGACCCCCAGCCAGGGCACATCCGCGTGCTGGTCAGAGGGCCTACACGACAGACCTACGATGCCCTCGTGACCGCTCCCGACGAGACCCCTCCCACCGGACCGGCCAAGAAGGCGCCGAGGGCGGCCAAGGCGGCGGGCAAGAAGGCGGCGCCGGCCAAGAAGGCGAGCCCGGCCAAGAAGGGCACACCGGCCAAGAAGACGGCGGCCCAGAAGACGGCGGCCCAGAAGTCGGCGGCCAAGAAGCCGGCCGCGACCAAGAAGGCGGCGCCGGCCCGTGCGACGGCCGACCAGCAGGCTGGCGCGGGCGCCGAGGCGCCCGGCGCACCGGCTCGACCGAACCCCGCCGAGCACGTCTACGACGTGGTGGTGGTGGGCGCCGGGCCGGCCGGCTCTTCCTGCGGCTACTGGTTGGCCCAGGCGGGCTGGGACGTCTGCGTGGTGGAGAAGAAGGTCTTCCCCCGCGAGAAGACCTGCGGCGACGGGCTCACGCCTCGGGCGGTGCGCCAGCTGGCCGACATGGGGCTCGAGGACACGTTGGCCGGGTCGTCGCACCGCTTCACCGGGCTGCGGGCCTATGGCTTCGGCCACTCCATGGAGATGCAGTGGCCCGAGCATCCGCACTTCCCCAGCTACGGCTACACCATCACCCGGCACGACCTCGACGGCCTGGTGGCTGGGCGGGCGGCCGACGCCGGGGCCACGCTGCTCCAAGGCACGGAGGTCACCGCCCCCATCGTCGTCGAGTCGGCCCCGTCTGCGGATTCGCTGGCCACCTTGAGCGGGGTCCTGGTCAAGGAGAAGGGCTCTCGCGAGGCCCGGCCGATCAAGGCGCGCTACGTGGTGGTGGCCGACGGCTCGAACTCCCGGGTCGGACGGATGCTGGGCACGACGCGCCGGCGCGAGCTGCCCATGGGCATGGCCCTGCGGGGCTACTACCGCTCCGAGCGCCACGATGACGCCTTCATCGAGTCACATCTGGACATCCGCGACGCCGAGGGCAACGTGGTCCCCGGCTACGGCTGGATCTTCCCCATGGGCGACGGCCGGGTCAACGTGGGTGTCGGCCTCTTGTCCACCGACGCCCGCTGGAAGGGCGTCAACACCTCGCACCTCATGGACGCCTTCGTGGGCTACGCCCCACCGTCGTGGGGCCTGAGCCCCGAGACGAGCTGTGGGCCGGCGACGGGGGGCAAGCTGCCCATGGGCCTCTCGGTCGGCCCGCGTGCGGGGGGCAACGTCCTCATCGCCGGCGACGCCGGCGGGGTGATCAACCCGTTCAACGGCGAGGGCATCGCGTACGGCTACGAGACGGGCCGGCTGGCCGCCGCCGCGCTGGGCCGCGCCATGACCGGCCGGGGTGCCGCCGCCCTCGAGGACTACGAGCGCGAGCTCAACGCCGCCTACGGGCCGTACTACAAGGTGGCCCGGACGTTCGTACATCTCATCTCGCACCCCGAGGCCATGAAGCTCTGCGTGAGCCTCGGCATGCGCTCCGAGTTCCTGATGAACGCCCTGCTCCGCATCATGGCCAACCTGATGCGGCCAGACACCAGCGGACCCGCCGAGGTCGGCTACCGGGCCCTCGAGCTGGTCTCGCGGCTGTTGCCCGACTCCGGCGGCCTGGAGCACTCAGCCGCCTGAGCGCGGTCGCGCCCGGGTCGGCTCGGGCGTGGACCGGCGGCCCGCCGCGCCTCAGGTCCGTCGAGCCAGCACGATCTCGGTGTCGCCGGGCCAGTCCCAGAAGAGTCCGTCGGGCGAGCGCGCGCGGAGCAGCGCGCGCAGCTCGGTCTCGAATTCGGCCCGGCGCGGGCCGAAGCGGGGCGGGGACGAGGTCGACATGGAGAAGAAGTTGGCCACGACCGAATCAACGTCCCGGATGTAGTCGGGCACGCCAGGTGCGAAGGCGACCTGCGGCTCTCCGAAGCGGGTCCGGCGCAACGACTCCTCCCAACGCTCGCCCGGTGCGCCCGCCGGAACCGGGCCGAGATAGCGCTGAATCAACCGGCGGATCTCCTCGTGTGGGATCGGGGGTGGCCCCGGGCTCGGCGGTACCGCTCGCCCTTCCACCGTGTGACTGACCAGCACGATGGCGCCACCCGGCTCGAGCGCGTCGTAGGCGGCGTCGGCGGCGCGCGGGCGGTCCGTGCGGTGGAACGACTGCCCGAAGGTCACCGTTCGACACGGCGCGACGCCGAGCCGGCCGATCTCCTCCGCCGTGCCTTCGATCCATCGGATGTCGGGCCGGTCCGACACCGCAGCGCGACGGCGCGCCTCGTCGAGCATTTCTGGCTCGGGGTCGAGCCCGACGGCGTCGGCGAAGAGGTCGGCCAGCCACAGGGTGAGCACGCCAGGCCCGCAACCGACGTCGAGGAGGCGGCCCGTGCCGTCGAGCCCGAGCTCCTCGCACAGCAGGTCGGGCAGTCCGGGCGAGTAGGGCGGTCGCCCCCGCACGTAATAGGACGCCGCGCCCTCGAAGGCGCCCGCCGGCATCAGACGAAGAGCCGCAGCGAACCCGCGGCAACGCGGGCCAGCCAGGCGGCCTCGGCCCCCTCGAAACCCTCGCCCATGCGCCCGGCGGCCACGATGCGCACCCAGCCGTCGAGCGTGTCGTCGTTAATCCCGTGCTGGTCGGCACCGAGCCGGCGCACCGTCTTCATGAACGTGGCCATCGGGTCGGCCGTCTGCTGCCCCCACAGCACCAGGGTCCGGGCCAGGTCGGCCGGTGCGGGGCCCGCGGCGACGGTGAGCCAGTCGATGACGACCCAGCGGTCCTCGGGCGTGACGAGCACGTTGTTGGGATGGAAGTCGTAGTGCAAGACGCCGAGCGTGCCATCGTCGAGCGCGTCGAGACGCGCCAGCAGGTCGGCGCGAAGTTCGGCCTCGTCGATGGTTGACTCGAGCTCGACGCGCAGACGCGGGACCAGCGGCGGGAGACCTCCGACTGCGGTGGCGTTGATGCGCCGTTGCAACGCGACAAAACGCTCGGCCAGCGCTTCGACCTCTGCCGCGTCCGCCGTCGCCAGCAGCTCACTCAATGCCACGCCGTCGATGCGATCGAGCACGATCCCGCTGCGGCCGTCGACGGTGACGGCACCGTGTGAGCGGGCCACGGGCAGCCCGGCGTCCGCCAGGAGCCCGAGCATCTC
This sequence comes from uncultured Acidimicrobiaceae bacterium, assembly GCA_963726545.1. Lineage (GTDB taxonomy): Bacteria > Actinomycetota > Acidimicrobiia > Acidimicrobiales > RAAP-2 > Bog-473. Next base: position 12,507 of record CAVSCV010000012.1, read on the forward strand.
ACCTTCGAACGGCGAGAGCCCGGTCCAGTCGTGCCGGTCGAGCTTGAGCACGCGGCCGTTGCCGTAGGCGAAGACCTCGGCATTGCGCCCTTCGGCCAACAGTTCCACCCTCAGGACCTGAGGATCGTGCGCAGCGCGGCCGCCTCGGCGCGCAACTCGTCATCGCCGAGCGGCGCCACCCGGCTCTGTTCGAAGTCCTCCGCCGCGACCGGACCACCCGCGTTGGGATCGTCGAACGGGCGGGGCACCAGGTGCACGTGCAGGTGGGGCACTCCGTTGCCCAGGTGCAGCCAGTTCATCTTGGTCGGTTCGTAGCGGGCTTCCACGGCGTGCGCCACCCGGGCTACCTCGGACCAGAAACCGGCGGACTCGTCGGGGGCCAGCTCGTCAGGCTCCGTCACGTGACGACCCTTCCAGACGACGTAGGCGTAGCCCGGGCGCACGGGATGACGGCCCAGGACCGCGTCCGACCATTCGCCCACGAAGAACCGTGCTCCGAACTGCGTCAGGTCCGCTTCGGGCGGGTCGCACATGGGACAGCCGACGCCCGAGCGCAGTGCATCGAAACGGTCGGGCCAACGGCGCGTCATGGCTGCAGTCTCCCAACCGAACCGCCAGGCGTCCACGGCCCACGGCCGGACGCCTGCCCTACTCCGTGGTCAGGCCGACAACTCGGTGCGGGTGCGGGTCTTGGCCTGGCGCTTGTCGGTGTACATGGCGGCGTCAGATTCGTTCATGACGTCCTCGAGATCGCTCATCGGGCCGCCCGCGGCAACACCGATGCTGGCCCGGGCCCGCCGACCTCTGATCACGATGCCGGAGACGGCCTGCTGGAGGCGGGCGGCGATCACCAGGCCGTCATCGGAGGTGGCGCCGATGGCGAAGATGGCGAACTCGTCGCCGCCGAGGCGGGCCACGATGTCGTCCTTCCGGGCGGCGCCCACACAGGCCAGGGCCACGCTCCCGATGAGCTCGTCCCCCGCCTCGTGGCCGAACTGGTCGTTCACGACCTTGAGGCCGTCGACGTCGATGGTCAGCACGGCGAAGCAGCTCCTCCCGCGGCGCTCCGCCACCGCTTCGATGAAGCCGCGCCGGTTGGCCAGCCCGGTGACCACGTCGGTGGTGGCCTGGCGAAGCAGCTCTGCCTGCGCCTGCCCCAAACGCGCCCGGAACTGGTGCAGGGAGATGCAGATGGTGGCGCCCATGGCGCCCCACAGCGCGACGACCCGCACCGTGACGACCCACGAGACGTGGTGCTCGACCGACACGATCGTCAGGGCGGCCAGCATGGACCCGACCGTGAGCACGGACTCGCGCTGTGTCCCGCTGACGGCAATGGCCAGAACAGGGATGAGCAGGATGATGCTCAGACCCGACGGGCTGTTGGTTTGCGAAAGGATGAGCAGCGTCGCCGAACACAGGTACACGTGTGGACTGATCGTGACCACCCACGACGGCCGGCGACCTGGTCCGATGAGGGCGACCGTGCCCAAGGCGAGGAGCGCGGCACTGATCCCCCACAACCAGACGTTCTGCAGGTAGCCGTCGATCAGGCCCGAGAGTTGGGCCGCCATGGCCATGGCGACCATGGGCAGCAGGAATCGGCGACGAGCACGAGCCCCGCCGATCAGTGTCACGTCACAACGTGTCGACACATTCGACGCAAGAGTTGAGCATCCGTGGTCGACCCGTCGGTGGCCGCACCGGGTGCAACGCCGGTCGTTCCGAAGGCGGCCCGGCATCTCAACCCCGGTGCAGACACCGAAGCAGGGCTCCCGGGCGGTGCGCGACCCGTGTCGACGCACCGCCGCCTTTCAATCGGCTCGGCTGACCTCCGCCGCCGCGTCGCCCGCCGCGTCGACCACCCGGTTGAGCACGGCGTCGTCGTGGGCCAGACCGGGGAAGAGCACCTCGTAGGGCCCCGGTGCCAGCGCCACGCCCCGGCGCAGCATGGCGTGGAAGAAGGCGCCGTAGACGCCGTTGCCCGCCAACGCCTTGGCCGTCAGGTAGTCGGTGGGCAGGGTGATCGGGCCCTCCGCCGCCGGCGCCAAGAAGAGCCCGACCAGCGGGCCGACGGCGGGTGCCGTCACGGCCAGGCCGCCGCCGGCGATGGCCGACTCGAGCTCCTTGGCGAAGACGCCCACTCGGGCGCCGAGCGCGTCGTAGTCGGCCGGTCCCACCTCGTCGAGCACGGCCAACCCGGCCGCCGTGGCCAGCGGGTTGCCCGAGAGCGTGCCGGCTTGGTACACGGGCCCGCCCGGGGCCAGCGCCGCCAGCAGCTCGGTGCGGCCCCCGAAGGCGCCGACGGGCAGGCCCCCACCGATCACCTTGCCGAAGCACCACAGGTCCGGTGACACCCCCGACCAGGCGGTGGCGCCGCCCGGGCCCAGCCGGAAGCCGGTGATCACCTCGTCGAAGATCAGGAGCGCGCCAGCGGCGTCGCAGGCCGCGCGCAGGCCGGCCAGAAAACCGGGTGCGGGCGGCACGAGGTTCATGTTGGCCGCCAGCGCCTCGACGATGACACAGGCCACCGTGGCGTCCACTTCGGGCACGACGTTGTAGGGCGCCACCACGGTGTCGGCCACCGCACCGGCCGGTACTCCGGCCGAACCGGGCAGGCCGAGCATGGCCACGCCGCTGCCCCCGCCGGCCAACAGCCCGTCGGAGTGCCCGTGGTAGCAGCCGTCGAATTTGATGATCCGGTCCCGACCGGTGGCGCCCCGGGCCAGGCGCACCGCGCTCATCGCCGCCTCGGTGCCGGACGACACCAGGCGCACTTGCTCGCAGCCGGGCACCCGGGCGCAGATCGCCTCGGCCAGCAGGACCTCGCCCGGCGTCGGTGCCCCGAACGTGGTGCCCGTCGCGGCTGCCGCGTTGATCGCCGCGGTCACGATGGGGTGGGCATGGCCCAGCAGGACCGCGCCGTAGGACTGCACGAGATCGATGTAGCGGGTGCCCTCCGCGTCGACCACGTAGGGACCGTGGCCCGAGACGACGGTGTAGGGCGTGCCCCCGACCGAGGCGAAGGAGCGCACGGGCGAGTCGACGCCGCCGGGGATGATCCGCTGGGCCCGGGCGAACCAGTCGGCGTTGTTCGCCGCGGCCTCAGCCACCGAGCACCTCGGCCACCTCGGCTGCAAAGTAGGTGAGCACGAAGTCGGCGCCCGCCCGCTTGAGCACGGTCAGCTGTTCGAGGGCCACCGCCGGGCCGTCGATCCAGCCGGCGGCCGCGGCCGCCTTGACCATGGCGAACTCCCCACTCACGTGGTACGCCGCCAGGGGCACGGCCACCTCCCGCCGAGCCAGAGCCAGGACGTCGAGTGACGTCATGGCCGGCTTGACCATGATCATGTCGGCCCCCTCGGCCACGTCCTGGGCAATCTCGGCCAGGGCCTCGCGGCAGGTTGCGCGGGTCCTGCTGGTACGCCCGCCGGTCGCCCCCGCCGGCGATCGTCACCTCGACCGCGTCGCGGAAGGGGCCGTAGAGCGCCGACGCGTACTTCGAGGCGTAGGCCAAGATCCCCACCTGCTCGCGGCCCGCGCCGTCGAGCGCGGCGCGGATCGCGGCCACCTGGCCGTCCATCATCCCGCTCGGTGCCACCACGTCGGCGCCTGCATCCGCCTGGGCCAGGGCGACCCGCTGGTAGAGCTCGAGCGTGGCGTCGTTGAGCACTTCGCCCGAGGGGCCGAGCACGCCGCAGTGCCCGTGATCGGTGTACTCGTCGAGACAGAGGTCGGCCATCAGCACCAACTCGTCCCCGATGGCCGCCCGCAGCGTGCGCAACGCCACCTGCACCACGCCGTCGGGATCCCAGGCCCCGCTGCCCTGCGCGTCCTTGTGCGCGGGCACGCCGAAGAGGATCAACCCGGGGATGCCGAGCGAGACCAGGCGCTTGGCCTCGGCCACCAGGGAGTCGAGGGAGTGCTGGACCTCACCGGGCATGGAGGCGATCGGGACGGGGGACGCCGCGCCCTCCCGCACGAAGAGCGGTGCCACCAAGTCGTCGACGTCGAGGCGGGCCTCGGCCACCAAGCGGCGCAAGGCCGGCGTGCGGCGCAACCGGCGCAGGCGTCGGGTGGGGAAGGCGTCGGTCATCGGGTCAATGCTACGAGGCGTCGTCAGGGCGGTGGCCGAAGTGGTCGACCAGCGCGCGCACCATGCCTTCGGCTGACGCGCCCCAGGCCTCGAACACATCGGGCATCCCGACCGCCCGGGCGGCCGCCGCCGTCGTGGGTCCGACGCACACGACGTGCGGCGGCACCGGCACCGGCGCGCCGTCGGGCCCGGTCAACGCGGCGAAGGCCTGCACCGACGAGGTGGCAGTGAAGGCGATGGCATCGGCCGTGGCCACACGGTCCAAGAGCGCGGGCTCGGGCGCCGAGGCCGGCACGGTGCGATAGGCCTCGACCCGCTCCACCGTCCAGCCCTTCTCCTCGAGGCCCGCAGCAATGGTGTCGGGGGCCAAGTTGGCGCACGGGAACAGCACCCGACCAGGTCCCTCGGCGAACTCCTCCACCAGCCCGCGGGCGCTGTGCTCCGCCGGCATCAGATCGGGCTCCACCCCGGCCAGGCGCAATGCGTCCGCGGTGGCGGGGCCCACTGCGGCCACCGCCACCCCGGCCAGGGACCGGGCGTCGCGCACCTCCGCCATCAGCCGGTCCACCGCGTTCTGTGAGGTACACACCACCCAGTCGAACGAACCGAGCGTCGCCGCGGCGGCCCGCAAGGCCTCTCCACCGTCGGCCGGGTCGGCCGTGCGCGTGAGGGGCAGCTGGATCACCACCGCGCCGGCTTCCTCGAGCCGGTCCACCAGCCCACGCGCCCGCTGCCCCGACCGTGTCGCCACCACCGTCCTGCCGGCCAGGGGCCCACCGGAGGGCGCGTTGCGGCCGGCGCGACCCAGGGCGGCCACCGGACCGATGACGATCACCGCCGGCGACTCGAGCTCGACGCCGGCCAAGCCCGCCAGCGTGGTGCGGACCACCCGCTCCGCGGGCAGGGTCCCCCGGCCGATCACGGCCACCGGCGTGTCGGGCGCCCGCCCGCCCCGGATCAGGGCGTCGGCCACGGCGTCGCGCGTGGTCATGCCCATGAGGACGACCAGCGTCCCGCCGGCGCGGGCCAACGCATCCCAGTCGGGACTGCCCGTGCCGGTGGTCTCGCCCACCCGTCCGGTGACCACGGTCACCGACGACGCGAGTCCGCGCTGGGTGACCGGGATGCCCAGCGCCGCCGGCACGCCGAAGGCAGAGGTCACGCCGGGAACGACCTCCCAGTCGATGCCCGCCGCGTCGAGCACCTCGGTCTCCTCGCCACCGCGCCCGAAGAGGAACGGGTCGCCGCCCTTGAGGCGCACCACCGTGGCCGAACGCCGGCCGTGCTCCACGAGCAGCCGCCCGATCTCCTCCTGGCGGACGCCCGATCCGTCGGGCATCTTGCCCACGTCGACCAGCTCGGCCGCGGGCGGCACCAGGTCGAGCACGGCCGGGCTGACCAGGTGGTCGTGGAGCACGACGTCGGCCCGACGCAGGAGCTGGGCGCCGCGGCGGGTGAGCAGCCCGGGATCGCCCGGCCCGGCCCCGACCAGGTAGACGGTCACGACTCGGCCCCGATCGTCTCGGGGCCGAAGCCCTCGAGAGCGGCCGCGCCGCCGTCGAGCAGGGCCCGCGCCACCTCGGCCCCCACCGCTTCGGGGTCCTGGCCGCGCCGGGCCAGCCGGATCACCATCCGCCCGTCACCGCTGGCCGCCAGCCCGATCACGTCGAGGGCCTCCCCGTCCGACCGCGCGTAGGCCCCGACGGGCACCGTGCAGCTTCCCCCCAGCCCGGCCAAGACGGCCCGCTCGGCCCGGAGGGCTCGCTGGCTCGGCTCGTGGTCGATGGCCGCGAGGAGGCGCCGCGTCTCCTCGTCGTCGGCCCGGCACTGCACCGCCACCGCGCCCTGACCGGCCTGGGGCAGCACGTCGACCGGGTCGAGCACGTCGGCCACCCGTTCGAGCCACCCGAGCCGCTCCATGGCGGCCATCGCCACCACGACGGCGGACACCTCATCGGACTCGCCCACGGCCACCCGGCGCGCCATGTTGCCCCGCAGCTGGGTGAAGACGAGGTCAGGGCGCAGCCAGGCCAGCTGGGCCCGGCGCCGGGCCGACCCCGTCGCCACGAGTGCCCCCGGCACTAAGTCGGCCAGCGCGCACCCGACGAGGCCGTCGCGGGCGTCGCCCCGGGTCGGCACCGCCCCGAGCACGAGGTCGGGCGGCATCACCGAGGTCATGTCCTTGGCCGAGTGCACGGCCGCGTCGGCCCGCCGGTCGCGTACGGCTGCTTCCACCTCGGTGACGAAGACGCCCTGGCCGCCGATGAGGTCGAGCGGTGACTCGGCGTCCTGGTCGCCCCGGGTCCGCACGACGACCGGCTGGACCTCGAGCCCGGGGTGCGCCTGACGCAGCAGTTCGGCCACCAGCTCGGTCTGGCGCAGGGCGAGCGGGGACCCGCGAGTGGCGAGGCGCAGGGTTCCCATGACGGCGACTATCCCATGGCGCCGGAGGCGCCGGCTACAGGTTGAAGAGCGTGCGGAGCGCTTCGACCAGGCGCTCGCCCTGGGGCGTGCCTGCCGTCTCCTTCAAGAGCACGGTGGGCTCGTGGAGGAATTTGGCCAAGGCGGCCCTGGTGGCCGCGTCCACGTGCTCCCACTCGGCCTCGGTCAGGTCGGCCAGCTGCGCCCGGTGCCGCTCGAGCTCGGCCACCCGCAGGGATTCGAGGTGGGCCCGCAGGGAGGCCACGATGGGGGCGGCGCCACGCTGACGGCTGGCCGTACGGAAGCGCTCGACCTCGTCGGCCACGATGGCGCGGGCGGCCACGGACTCCTCGGCCCGATCTCCCAGCGCTCGGGTCACCGACTCGCGCAGGGTGTCCATGTCGAGCAGGGTGACCCCGGCGCGGGCCCGCACGGCCGGGTCGACGTTGCGGGGGACGCCCAGGTCGATCACGAGCAGCGGGCCGGCGGCCGCGGCGAAGTCGGCGTCTTCGAGGACGTGCGCCTCCGCCGTCACCGCGGTGAGCACCACGTCGGCGTGGGCCAGCTCGTCGGCCACCGACTCGAGCGACGCCGCCCGCAGCGTGAAGGTCGCGCCCTTGGTCTCGGCCACCAAGTCCTCGGCCCGGCTCAGAGAACGGTTGACCACGACGACGGCGCTCGGCGCGTCCTCCGGAGGGATGTCCGAGAGCGCCCGGCTGACCCCGAGGCCCATGGCCCCGGCTCCGACCACCACCACCCGCGCCCCGCGCAGGCCGCCGCCGTCGGGCCCGCGAGCCACGGTCACCGCCGCATAGGCGAAGGAGGTCGTGCCTTTGCTGATGGCGGTCTCGGTCCGCACCCGCTTGCCCGTCTGCAACGCATGCCGGAACAGGGCCGAGAGGACCGGGCCGCAGGTGCCTTCCTCCTGGGCCCGTTCGAAGGCTCGGCGGACCTGGCCCACCACCTCGGTCTCTCCGGTGACCACCGACTCGAGGCCCGAGGTGACCAAGAAGAGATGGGCGGTGACGTCGTCGTCGAAGCGGATCGCCGCGTGGGTCGAAAGCTCCTCGACCGAGACGCCCGACTCCTCGGTCAAGACCTCGTAGATCTCGGCCACCGCGTCGTGGAAGCGGTCGACCACGGCATAGATCTCGGTCCGCAGGCAGGTCGAGAGGACCACCGTCTCGAGCACGTTGCGCCGGTGGCTGAGCGAGCTCAGCACCTTGTGCAGGTCCTCGTCGGGTATGGCCGCCGCCTCGAGCAGAGGGAGTGGTGCCTGGGTGTGTTGGAGGCCTACGACGACGACGGACACTCGGATCCTTCCTGGGTCGGCCCGCAATTGTGGCGGTGCGGCGGCGCCAACCGCCAATCCCGCCGGGAGAGGCGATGTGCCTGAGCCGTCGGCCCGGTTGGCCCGCCGCGCCAGGTTACCGGTGGACCACTGCTCCTTGGCCGGTGGGCAGTCCCCTGGTCAGGCCAAATCGGGCGCCACGGACATCCCGACGGAGCGCAGCAGGGGCGCCTGCTCGCCCGTCCGGGCACCGCCGTCTCGGCCCACCTCCTCCTGCCGGGCCCGGTAGAAGCCGAGCACCTGGAGCTCAATGGAGAGGTCGACGTAGCGCACGTACACGGCCGGTGGCACGTTGAGGACGCGCGGGGCGAAGTTGAGCAGCGAGGTCACCCCCGTTCGGATCAAGAGGTCGGCCACCTGCTGGGCCGGCGGGCCCGGGGTGGCAATGACGCCGATGTCCGGCCGCTCGGCGACCCGCAGCGAGGCGATCTCGTCCATGTGGCGCACGGTCATGCCCCGGATCTCCTCGCCCACCACGTCGGGGTCGACGTCGAAGAGCGAGGTGATCTGGCAGCCGCGGGAGGCGAAGCCGGCCGAGTTGGTCAGGGCGCGGCCCAGGTTTCCGATGCCGACGATGGCCACCGACCAGTTGGCGTCGACGCCGAGGGCCCGGTCGATCTGGGCGATCAGGAACCCGGGTTCGTACCCCGAACCCCGGGTGCCGAACGAGCCGAGCAGCGACAGGTCCTTGCGCACCTTCGCCGCGTTGACCCGGGCCAGCGTGGCCAGCTGCTCGGAGGACACCGTCGAGGCGCCGGCCCGTTCGAGCTCGGCCAGGATGCGCTGGTAGACGGGCAGGCGCAGCACCGTCGCTTCCGGGATGCGCCGCGAAGGCGCCGTCGCCGGCTTGGGCTCTTCGGGAAGGTCCCTACTCACCGCGAAGAGGGTACCGAGGAGGGTCCCGACGGCACCAAACGCCAGCTACCAGGCCAGAACGACCAGCTCTCCGGCCGCCACGTTCAGCCAGTGGGCCGCCGAGGCCTCGCCGGCCACCACGGCCAGATGCCCGTTGGCGTCCACCAGCAGGCCGAACTCCCCCTGCCCCAGCTCGCCGAAGGCGTCGACGCAGCGCAGCCGCACGCCATCGGGCACCAAGGAATAGGAGAGGCCGTCGAGGTGCTCCCGACCCGAGGCGCCCGGGGCACTCAGCTCGATGCATTCAGTCGAGGGCAGCCCGGACACGCGGGCGTCGGCCACCGTCGCCGCCAACTGCAGGTTGCCGTAGTGGTCGACCCAGGTCACCTCGGCGCGCAGGCAGCTCCGCCCGTCGGGCAGCCGCCCCTGCTCCACCACCCCGCCGATCAGTCGCTCCAGCGAGTCCGGGTCGACCACGTCGCCCAGCTCGAGCAGCGCGCTGCCCGCGCACAACGCCGCGGCCGCCGGACCGAACAGGTCGCGCCCGTCGAAGGTGGCACCGCGGTCGGGCGGCGTCTGCGGCCGGTGCAGCTCGACCACCCGGCGGATCGGGGCCTCCCCCGCCTCCTCGGCCGACGCCACCAGCAGCCCGTTGTCGGGACCGACGAAGTACATGGTCCCGCCGGTCGGCAGCGCCACCTCGATGCCGATGCCGCGGCGCGCCGTGCCGACGCCCGGATCGATCACGCCGAGCACGACCCCGGGGCCGAGATGCGGCACCGCGCGCACCAGGGTGTGGCTCCCGGCCCGCACGTCGAAGGCCGCGATGCTGTGGGTCAGGTCGATGACCGTGGTGCCGGGGGCCCGGGCCGCAATGACCGCGTGCACCACCCCGGCGAACTCGTCCTGCGTCCCGAAGTCGGAGAGGAAGAAGACGGTGCGGACGGGCCCGGTCGACACGGCGACGGCCTCAGCGCGCCAAGTTGCGGGACCGTTCCGTGGCGGCGGCCACCGCTTCCATGAAGGCCGAGCGGGTCGCCCGCGCCTCGAGGGTGCGGATGCCTGCCGCCGTGGTGCCGGCGGGCGAGGTCACCTCGGCCCGCAGCGCGGCCGGGTCGCGCCCGGTCTCCTTGAGCAGCGCCGCCGAGCCCGCCATGGTCTCGACCACCAGCGTGTGACTGACGTCCCGGGTCAGCCCCATCTGCACCCCCGCCTCGATCATCGCTTCGGCCACCAGGAAGAGATAGGCCGGCCCCGAACCCGAGAGGCCGGTCACGGCGTCGAGCAGGCGCTCGGGCAGCCGGACCACGGTGCCCACGGCCGAGAGCACGTCTTCGGCCCAGGCCAGATCGGCCGACGTGGCGAAGGAGCCGCCCGAGATGGCGCTCACCCCGGCCCCGACCAGGGCGGGCGTGTTGGGCATGGCCCGGACGACGGCGGGTTGTCCGCCGAGGGCCGACTCCAGCCGCGGCGTCGGCACGCCGGCCACGATGGACAGGACCCGGGTGACCCCGGTCACGCCCAGGGCGCGGCAGGCGCCCTCGGCCGCGTCGGGCTTGGTGGCCAGGAGGGCGCCGGGCAGGTGCTCGCCCCCGTCGCCCAGCAGCCCGGGCTCGGGCGCCGAGCACGTCCGCAGGCCGGCGAACTCCGCCTCGAGCGCAGCCCGGCGTTCGGCCACGGGCTCCACCACCACCACGTCGGCCGATTCGACCCAACCCGAGGAGAGCAGGCCGCCGAGCAGGGCGGTGCCCATCTTCCCGCCGCCGACGATGAGCAGGCTTGTCATGGCCGAGACGTTACCGACCCCCGCCCACGAACGCCGTGGGCGACGGACAACACCCGTGGCGTCAGCGACGGCGGGGCCGGCGCCGGTAGGTCGCGGGGTAACCCAGCGTCATCGCCGTGGGGAAGTGGTCGTCGGTGTAGAGCACCGAGGACCCCGCGATGCGGTCGAGCTCGTCGTCGTCGATCAGGCCGGCCGGCACCCGGCCGACCAGGTACACGGCGTCTTCTGGTCCGAGGGCGAACCACATGCCGAAGAGGTGTGCGTTGCGCCGCATCAGGTAGGCGTAGACGTCTTCCTTGTTGGCCTCGGGCGCGGGCATGAACTGGGCCTCGTGGTGCAGGGTGCGCTGCTTGAGCGTGAACCACACCGTGATGAAGTCCTTCTCCTCGCCCTTGAAGCGCAGGTACCAGCGGAACGACGCGGTGCGGTCGGTCACCTCCTGGCGCTCGGCGGCCACCAGGAACCCGCCGGCGGCCAGCTCGCGCGCGGCCCAGGCGTCGATGCAGGCCACCGCGGCGGCCATCTCGGGCTCTTCGGGAAGATCGACGAGCGGCATGATCGGGCGGCCTAGCCCCGGGGCCGGCGCAGCGGGGCGGGGCTCAGCTGCACTCGACGAGGCGCCCGGCGGCCAGCTCGTCGTGCAGCTCGACCAGCGACCGGGCGGCCTCGCGCCAGGTGTAGAGGCGGGCCCGCAGGACCGAGGCCGTCGACAGGCGCTCCGCCGCCAGCGGCGCGTCGAAGACCCGGCGCACGGCGGCGGCGTAGGCGACCGGATCGGGCTGGTCGACCAGGAAGCCGGTGTGCCCGTCGTCGACCAACGTGGTCAGGCCGCCGACGGCCGAGGCCACGACGGGCGTCCCGCACGCCGCCGCTTCGAGGGCGACCAGGCCGAAGGACTCCGAGCGGCTGGGCACGAGGCAGACGTCGGCCGCCCGGTAGTAGGAGGACAGGAGCTCGTGGGGCTGGGGGTCGACGAAGTGCACGTGGTCGCGCACGCCCCGGGCGTCGGCCAGGTCGAAGAGGCCCTGGAGCGCCTTCTCGCCGTGCGGGCCGCTCGGCCCGCCGACCACGACGAGCCGGTAGGGCTCGCTCCCGCCCTCGAGCAACTCGGCCAGCGTCTCGACCGCCACGTCGGCACACTTGAGCGGCTGGATGCGCCCGACGAAGAGCAGGAGGCGCCCGTCGAGCGGGAGCCCGAGGGCGCGCCGGGCCTGGGGCCGGTGGCCGGGTCCGAAGAAGGCGTGGTCGACGCCGGGCGGGACGATCCGGATGCGGCCGGGGTCGCCGCCGTAGAGCGAGGCGATCTGCTCGGCCTCGACACTGCACGAGGCCAGCACGGCGTCGGAGCACTCGATGATGGACGCCTCGGCCTCGGCGCGCCGGTGCGGCATGTCGGCCTCGACCTCTTCGGGCATCGACTCCGCCTTGACCCGGTCGAGCGTGTGGAAGGTACAGACGAGCGGCAGGTTCAGCTCGTGCTTGATCACGTGTCCCGACAAGCCGGACAGCCAGTAGTTGGCGTGCAGCGAGGTGTAGTTCCCGGCCGAGCGCATCGACTCGAGCACCCGGGCCGTGAACTCGTCGACCACGGTGGGCAGCGCCTCTTTGGCCACGGCGTGCAACGGTCCGGCGGGCACATGGTGCACGAGCAGGCCCGGCTCGACCTCGACCACCGGCGGCAGGTCGGGCGACCAGGCGCGGGTGAACACGTCGCAGGCCACGCCGGTCCGGGCCAGCGCGGAGGTCAGCTCACGCACGTACACGTTCATGCCGCCGCCGTCGCCCGTGCCTGGCTGCGCCAGCGGGGACGTGTGCAGAGAGAGGACGGCGAGGCGGCGCATGGCGTCGGTGAGCCTACCGGCGGGGCGCCGTTGCGAACCGGGGCGACGCTCCGGCGCGGCCGCGGCCAGACCGACGAAGGGTGCCCGGACCTGGGCCGACGTCAGGCCGTGGTGGGCGTCGACGCCGCGGCGGCTGCGGGTGCCGGGGCCTCGGCGGGCTCGCCCGTCGAGGCCGGTCCGGCGGAAGACCCGGAGCCCGCCTCGCCCCGGTCGGGGTGCGCCGAGGCGGCCGGCTCGCCTCCGTTGCTGCCACTGGCGGCACGGGCGGCGGCCGCGGCTTGGGCCTGCTCGTCCTCGAACTCGCGGCGGAAGGAGAGGTAGATGCGCACCAACGCCTGCTTCTGGTCCTCGCTGATGGCCTGGTCCGCCATGATGGCCCGGCTCAGGTCCGGCGTCCCGTCGGGCGGCTCGAGGATGCCGGCCTGGACGTAGAGCGTCTCGGCGGAGATGCGCAACGCCTTGGCGATCTGCTGGAGGATCTCGGCCGAGGGTCGGCGCAGGCCGCGCTCGATCTGGCTGAGGTACGGGTTCGAGATGCCGGCGAGCTCGGAGAGACGGCGCAAGGACAATCGAGCGGACCCCCGTTGCTCACGGATGAACGCCCCGAGATCGTGCCAGCGGTCCTTGGGGTCCGTGTTCACTCGCGGATCACTCGCGCTGGTCCGTGCTCACTCTTGCAAGCGTACTGCCCCGATGTCGTGGGGGCGGGTGAGCTGCGACGTGCACCCGCCCCCGCACAGTCCTCAGTGCCGACTCACGGCCGCCGGCGAGCTACCACGTCCCGGCCGAGGTCCCCAGGGTCAAGGTGGAGAGACCGGCCGTCGACGCGCAGCCCGTGGGGACCGCGGTGGCCCAGCTCGCGTCCGAGAGCGTGGCGTTCGGTGTCGCATACGGTGAGAACGACCCCGTGACCTTTCCGCCGGTGACGGTCAAGCTGGTCATGCCGACGGCACCCACGACGGAGAAGGCGGGCGGCTGCTTCCAGACCGTCGGCGCCCCCGGCGGGGTCGTCCACGTCAGCTTGAACTTCGAGGTGGACGTCGGGACACGGGAGAGTCCGTTGAAGACCTTCGAGCACCGGTTCGCCTTCGCGCCGGTGAAGGTCATCGTGCCCTTGATCGCACCGTTCACGGCGATGCCCGCGGTGGTCACGCACGGGCTGGCGGAGTTGCCCAGCGTCGCCTTCACCGTCATCGTCTCGCTCGTGGCCGTGCCGTTGCTGAAGAGGGGCGGGCTGAAATTGATCGCCCCCGACCACTGGCCGAGAGACTGATTGCAGGTCACCATGCCCGGAAGGACGGGTGGGAACGGGGTTGGCGCGGCCCCGGCCTCCACCACGGGAGTGAGCGCCAGGACCACCACACCTGCGGTGGCCACCATCACGTGCCGACAGAGCTTGTTCATCGTTCATTCCCCTTTGTACTGAGACATTGATTCGCCGAATCCGCTCGAAGGCCACCACGGCGGTGGGCCCTCGACTACATCGAGATGTTGCTGCCCGGAAGTATCGAGAAGGTCGAGGTGGTCCCCGAGCACGCCGGCCCCGGAATATTGGTCACGAGAACGAGCTTGTGCGGGTTGTTCGGCGTGGTGAACGAACCGGACTTGACCGCAGTCCCGCTCGGTGCGGTGAGGGTGATGGTGTCGCTGCCCGACCCCACGACGGTCCCGGTGTTGTTCTTGTAGACCACCTTGGTGGCGGCGATCGCCGGGCCGGTGACGGACCAGTTGACCTTGACCACGATCTTCCCGACGATGTCCGAACCGGCGAAGTTGGCACAACTGCTGCCGTTGCCCGTCGAGGGCACCGGATTGTAGAAACCCTGTCCCTTCAGCGTTCCGCCGTTGACGATCACCCCCGATGGGGAAGTCACGCTGCCTCCGCACGATCCACCGACCACCATGGTGGCGACGAATTGGATCTTGACGCCGCCGGGGCTCCCCGCCGTGGTCAGCCCCGGCGAGAGCGTTCCACTTCCTGACGCAATTTTGCAGATCGCCGTGCCGGTCGCAGGAGGCGGAACCGCTCCGGCAACTCCAGCCGATGAAAGCAGGACAACGAGATTCGTCGACGCTGCGACAAGCGCGCCGAGACACACCACTCTGCGGATCATCGGTCCCTCCCGTTACGTCTTGTCCACCGACTGCCGCGTCGCAGTGCTGCGATGCGATCGTCGAGGTGAACCCCCGTGGGGACCGTAACTGACCATCCCTGCGATACCAAGGCTCAACGGCCGGATGCCGCGGCCATTTTCCTCGACGGCACCGGGCGGGACGACGGGACAGGCTCTGCTTTGCGGGCGGCGCTCAGCCAGTTATCAGTTGTCGGTCAGTCGGTCAGTCGGTCGGTTCCAACTCCGCCGCAGCGACGACGACTGGGGCGAGCCCGCCAGACAGGCGACCGATCTGACGTTCTGTACCAGTCGCCGACCGCGCTCATCGCGTCGATGGCTGCGTGGCGCGATCGAGTGTGGGCAACTGGTCAATTCTGCGGGCCGCCGTCGTCGGGGACACGCATGCCGCCACCTCTGGCAACGAGAACTGCCCGGTGGGTACACCGGCGTGTCCATGGCCCCCGGCATGGCCCCTGGCCTGGTCTGGGATGGGCCCGGGCCTGGTCTCGCCGCCGCCTCGGTCGGGTAGGGTCCAGCAGACAACCCCCGATATCGAGACGACAGAGGAGACGCCATGGCCGATTACACGCTTCCCGATCTGCCCTACGACTACGGAGCCCTCGAGCCCCACGTGTCGGCTCAGATCATGGAGCTCCACCACGACAAGCACCACGCCGCCTACGTCACCGGCGCCAACCAGACGCTCGAGAAGCTGGCCGCCGCCCGCGACAAGGACGACTTCGGCGCCATCGTGGGCCTCGAGAAGACGCTCGCCTTCCACATCTCGGGCCATGTCCTGCACTCGATCTTCTGGAAGAACCAGAGCCCCGACGGCGGCGACAAGCCCGATGGCGCACTCGGCTCGGCCATCGACGAGAACTTCGGCTCCTTCGACAAGTTCAAGGCGCACTTCACCCAGGCGACGTCGACGATCCAGGGCTCGGGCTGGGGCGTCCTGGCCTACGAGCCCCTCGCCGGCCGGCTGATCGTCGAGCAGGTCTACGACCACCAGGGCAATGTCGGCAACGGCTCAGTGCCCCTGTTGGTCTTCGACGCCTGGGAGCACGCCTTCTACCTGCAGTACAAGAACGTGAAGGCCGACTTCTTCGCCGCGCTGTGGAACGTCGTCAACTGGCCCGACGTGGCCGGCCGGCTCGAGGCAGCCAAGGGTTTGAAGATTCCGGGCTGAACCGTTTGCCCGACTCGTGCTCATGCGAAACGGGGCCCTTCGGGGCCCCGTTTTTGCGTTGGACGGGCCGGCCGACGCCGGCCGTGGGATCAGTCGACCTCGACGACCTCGAGATGCTGTTCGCAGTGTCGTCGGGTGGGGTCGCGCTCGAGGTCGGCCGGCAGGATCGCCGTGCCGCACGCCTCACAGCTGCCGTAGGCGCCGGTGCTCAGGCGTTCGAGGGCCTGGTCGACCCCGTCGAGCACGGTGGCCGATCGGGTGAGCTCGGACTCGTAGCGTTCCTCCATCGGCGCCGAATGTAGCGCTGCTGTTGGGCCTGAAACGCCGATTCCGTTCTCCGTGGGTGTCAAAATCCGTTTACCAGCGCATCTTCCTGGGAAGAAACCAGTGCAACCGGTATGCGGAGCCCGACCATTCACTGGAGCGAGCCCACGGCCGCTCACAGTGATGTTGGCGTCGTGGGGAACGGGATGCTGCGCGCCAGTCGAACGTTCCCCGGACGGCCCGATTCGGTCGGGTTGGCGCGGCGCTTCCTCTGCCAGGTTCTGCCCGAGGACTGCGGCGAGGTGGCCGAGTCCTTGGCCCTCATGCTCTCCGAACTGGCCACCAACGCGGTGCAGCACGCGGCGACCGAGTTCGAGGTGGAGGTCGAGCTGATTGAGGGCGGCCGGGCGCTCCGGATTGCCGTGACCGACACGGCCGAGGGCTTCCCCACCCCCGAGACGGCGCCGGCTGACGCGCCGCGCGGGCGCGGGCTCCAGATCGTCAGCTCGCTGGCCGACGCCTGGGGCATCGACCTGCACCGCGACCCGCCGGCCAAGACGGTGTGGTTCTCGTCCGCGCTGCCCGAGCTGCCGCCGGGACCGGTGGAGTTCCCGATGGCCTTGCCCTTCGAGTGGAAGGCCCGGGCCGTGCTCGATACGCAGCCGAGCGCGGCCAACGGACTGGACCGGCTCTTCGAGGCTGGTGCCGACATGGACCCCGACTCGCGTTCGTCGCCGGACACGACGGACTGGCCTGCGCTCGGCGTCTGCTCCGTCCTCGACGAACTGCGTGACGCCGTGGTGGCCACCGACGAGCAGGGCCTGATCCGCTACACGAACGAGGCCGCCGACACGTTGATGGGATGGCCGGCGGGTTCGCTCGTGGGCCGTTCCGTGCTCGACCTCGTGCCCAATGGGGTCGGCGGGCCGCTCGAGGGCGGTGTCGAGGACTTCGTGCGCTCACGGATACCGGCGCTGCTGGGCCGGCGCATCCCGGCGGTCCTGCGGCGGGCGGACGGCAGCGAGGTCGACACGGAGCTCGTCATCTCGACGTTCGACCACGAGGCCGCAGGCCGGGTGATCGTCGGCATCTTCCGTCCGCACGACGACCGGAAGCTCCAGCGCTGGTCCGAGCTCACGACCGAGCTGCTCGAAATCATGCAGGACGCGCCGATCGACGACCCGCCCGCCGAGCGCCTGCTGTCGACGTTGGGCCGCCGGCTGGGTTGGGACATGACGGCCTTGTGGACGGTGACGCCGCGCCACGAGCTCGTGTGCCACGACGCGTGGGTCAAGGATGCCGAGACGACGGAGTCGGGGTCAGCGGTCGCGGTCGGAGCCGGCATCGGCATCGGAGTCGGCCGCCAACACAAGCCCATGTCTGCATTGCGGCAGCGAGACCATGGCCCGTCTCGTCATCGAAGAGGGCCAACCGATCTGGATCAGCGACGTGTCCGAGGATCCTCGTTGCGCCGACGACGCCCTGGCTCCCAAGGGCCTGCGCAGTATCTACGCCTTCCCGATCCTCTACCGCGGGGCCTGCGTCGGCGTGGTCGAGTTGCTCAGCCGGGAACGGCGCCAACGCGACCGCTCCGTGGTCGACCTGTTGCACGCGGTGGCCGGCCACCTGGGCGAGCTCCTGCACGCGTCGGCGCTGCAGACCGAGCGCGAGGGCCTGGTCGACGAGCTGCTCGAGGCCCGGCGGCGCAGCGAATTCCTGCTGCTGGCCGCGCAGGTGCTCTCCGAGTTCGTGGACTACGGCGAAATGGTCGAGCGCCTGGCCCGGGTCGCCGTGCCCGTGCTGGCCGACCTGTGCCTCATCGACCTCGAGGACGACGACAAGCGGATGCGCCGGATGGCGGCCTGGCACGCCGACCCGGCCAAGCGCCCGCTCGCCGAGGAGTTGAAGAACTGGTACGCCCCGCTGGCCACGGGCCACGACCCGATCATGGAGGTGATGCGCACCGGTCGCTCCATGTGGAGTTCCGAGATGTCCGACGAGTTCCTCCAGGAGGGCTGTCGCGACACGCGTCACTACTCCATCCTCAAGGAGCTCGGCTACACCTCGTTCATGACGGTGCCGCTGCGCACCCGCGACGGCGAGGTGATCGGCACGGTCACGTTGGTCTCGTGCGGCTCGGGCCGGCGCTTCTCCGAGAAGGACCTCGACCTGGCCGAGCAGCTGGCCAAGCAGGTCGGTTCGGTCGTGAGCCGGGCCCGCGCCTACGACCGGGAACGCCGGATCTCCCACGAGCTCCAGCGCAACCTGCTGCCCGACGCCATCCCGGCCGTGGTCGGGTGGGACGTGGCGGCGCGCTACCGGCCCGCCTCGGCCGGCCACGAGGTGGGCGGCGACTGGTACGACGTGGTGCCGATCACCGACGACCTGGTCGCCCTCGTCGTCGGCGACGTCGAAGGTCACGACCTGAGCGCGGCCAAGACGATGAGCCACCTGCGGCGCACGTTGGGCATGCTGCTCCTCGAGGAGCGCTCGCCCGGCAAGGCGCTCGAGCGCCTCAACCAGTTCTGCCTGCTCGGTGCCGAGCAGCGCCTGGCCACCGCGCTGGTCGGCATGCTGGACCGGGCCACCGGGGTGATCTCGTTCTCGTCGGCCGGCCACCCCCCGCCGGTGCACATCCGCGGCGGCCAGGCCACCGAGCTGCTGGTGCCGCCCGCGCCGCCGCTCGGCGTGCAGCCCTGCCATTACAAGGACCACACGTTCCTGCTCGATGACGGCTGCCTGGTCATGTTCACCGACGGTCTGATTGAGCGGCGCGGGATCCACTTCGACGACCGCTTGGCCGTGCTGGAGTCGTCCCTGGACGCGGCCCCGGTCGACGACCCGGGCGTCGTGGCCGACTACGTCATCGACGCCATGACGTCGGACGGGCGCAGCGCCGACGACATCGTCGTCCTGACCGCCCGTCGCCGCGAGGCGGAGAAGACGGCCGTCCTGTCCTGAGTCGGGGGGCCGGTTCGGCCGGCCTGGTGACCGGGCGGCGGTTGCACTCCGTAGTCTGGCGGCCGTGACAACTGAGGCCGCCGTCGCCCCCCTCGTCGGCGCCCACGTCCCGGTCCCGTGCCTCGACGGCACCGAGCGGCCGTACCGCGACCTCGACTGCGGTGCCTCCACCCCCGCCCTCCAGGTGGTGGCCGACCGGGTCACCGAGTTCTTGCCCTGGTACTCGAGCGTGCATCGTGGCGCCGGCTACAAGTCGCGCCGGGCCACCGCCGACTACGAGGCGGCCCGAGAGAGCGCCTACCGCTTCGCCCACCGTCGGCCGGACGCGGACGACGTGGCCGTGCTGGTCCGCAACACGACCGAGGCCATCAACCACCTGGCCTACCGGCTGCGCCTCGACCCCGACGACGTGGTGGCCACCACCGTGGTCGAGCATCACGCCAACCTGTTGCCCTGGGCCCGGGTGGCCCGGCGGCGCTGGGTCGAGTGCGGGACCGAGGGCACCTTCACCACGGCCGACGTGGTGGCCGTGCTCGATGACGGCCCCACCCCCGCCCTCCTGGCCATGACCGGCGCCTCGAACGTCACCGGCTGGCTGCCCCCGGTCGAAGAGATCTGCGCCGAAGCCCACGCCCGCGGCATCCCCGTCCTGCTCGATGCGGCTCAGCTCGCCCCGCACCGCCCCCTCCCCCCGTGGCCCGACTACATCGCCTTCAGCGGGCACAAGCTCTACGCCCCGTTCGGTGCCGGTGCGCTGATCGGCCCGCGCCGCACCTTCGCCGACGGCGATCCGTTCCTGGCCGGCGGCGGGGCGGTGGACCTGGTCGACCTCGACGAGGTCATCTGGACCGACCCGCCCGAGCGCGAAGAGGCCGGTTCGCCGAACGTGGTCGGCGCGGTGGCCTTCGGCGCGGCCATGGACGAGCTCGAGCGCATCGGCTGGGCCACCATCGAGGCGCACGAGCGGACGCTGTCCCGCCAGCTGCACGACGGGCTGCGCGCCATCGACGGCGTCACCGTGCTCGGCCCGCCGCCGGGCACCGACACGCTCGCCGTGGCGTCGTTCGTCGTCAGCGGGATGCACCACGCGCTCGTGGCGGCCCGGCTCAGTGCGGAGTTCGGCATCGGCGTACGCCACGGCTGCTTCTGCGCCCACCCGTACCTCATCCGTCTGCTCGGCGTGCGCCAGGCCGAGTTCGCCGAGGCGCGCGAGGCCGTGCGCCGGGGCGACCGCAGCGGCATTCCCGGCGCGGTCCGGGCCAGCTGCGGGCTCGGCACATCGGGCGACGACATCGCCGCCTTGCTCGATGCCCTCGGCGCGCTGGCCGGCGGCCTCCCGGCGCCCGTGCCCTACGAACAGGACCCCGTCACAGGCGACTTCTGGCCCGCCGGCGAGGCCAGCGGCTGGAGCGCGTCCGATCGACCTGCCGGTGCGGCGTGCGCCCGCGGCTGACCACCCTCATGACGACGCGATGCCCTCCGCCCGCTCTTCGTGCCCTCCTTCGCCCGCTCTCCCCGTTCGAACCGCGCAAGGCAGTGCGCGAGCCAGCGCCTGTGGTCGTGGCCGCCGCGTTGGTCTTGGCCACGCCGCTCCTGGCGGCCTGCACCTCGCCGCCGGCCGGCAGCGCCTCCACCCGCGACGTGGCCTGGGTGGCGACGGACGCCTCGGTGACGCTGCCCGGCTCTGACATCACGCCGGTCGACGTGGCGACCCGCAAGGTCGGGTCGAAGATCTCGGTGGGCAGCCTGCCCTCTGCGTTCGCCTACACGGCCGGCCAGCGCGGGCTGCTCGTGGTGGCGCAGGGGAACGACACCCTGTCGGAGATCGACCCGGCCACCCACGACGTCGTGCATTCGGTCGTCGTTG
Source organism: uncultured Acidimicrobiaceae bacterium (assembly GCA_963726545.1). Taxonomy (GTDB): domain Bacteria; phylum Actinomycetota; class Acidimicrobiia; order Acidimicrobiales; family RAAP-2; genus Bog-473. The sequence goes on from CAVSCV010000012.1 coordinate 33,252, forward strand.
GCGTGGAGCCCGATGCGGTGGCGGTCGCACCCGGCGGGAGCGGCGGCCGCGGCATCGCACTGGTGGCCAACCTGGACTCGGACAACGTGACGCCGGTCGACCTGGGCACCTGGCGAGCAGGCAAGCCGATTCCCGTGGGCCACCAACCCGTGGCCGTGGCCGTGTCGTCCGGCCCAACCGGAGCGACCGCGTTCGTGGCCGACTTCGGGAGCAACCGGGTGACGCCGATCGACGTATCGACCCTGCAGGCCGGCCCGGCCATCGCCGTCGGTCCGGGTCCCCAAACTGTGGCCGTCTCGGCGGGGCAGGTGTTGGTGGGCAACTTCTCCAACAGCACCATGACCCCGATCAACGCCACGACGCTGCAGGCCGGAAGGACGGTGCCCCTGCCGCTCAACCCGACCGCCATGGCGGTGTCGTCCGCGGGCGCGATGACGTACGTCTGCGGTGGGGCTGGCATGGTCCCCGTGACGGAGACCGTGCTGGGCCTGGCCGTGGGTGCACCGATCGCCCTGCCCAACGCCGCCCAGGGCATTGCCCTCAGCGCGGACGGATCCGTGGCCTGGGTGACCCAACAGGCCGGCTCGATGATCCCGGTGACGTTGGCCACCGGGAAGGTCGGCAAGCCTGTGCATCTGGGCGGTCACCCCTCGGCCATCGTCATCGGGGCTGGCTGACCCGCCGCATCCGCCGCTCCCGCACGCCTGGCAATCGTTCTGCCGTTGAGGCGCGCTCAACTGGTGTCAGGCCCAGGTTCTGTGAGGCACAGTCAGTGCAGTCAGGCGCTGCTGTAGACGGCTCGAGCCCGGAAACGCAGGGCCCGCTCGGTCAGCTCTTCCATGTAGTGGGCGGCCCACCCGGCGATGCGGGCCACGGCGAAGAGCGTGCGGCCGGTGTCGGGCGGCATGCCGGTGCCCCAGCTCAAGGCGGCGAGCGCAAGATCACAGTTGGCCATCGGCACGTCGTGGGCCGCCGCGATCTCCATGACGTCGCGCAGGAGGACTCGCCGCTCCTCGCTCAGCAGTGGTTCGGCCAACGCCAGCAGCGATGCGAAGCGCGGGTCGCCACTCTTGTAGACGGTGTGGCCGAAGCCCGGGACGATGCCACGGTCGCGCAGCGCGTCGTCGAGGGCTCGGGCCGCGCCGTCCCGTTCCGCCATGACCAGCAACTCGTAGGCCTGCTGGCTGGCGCCGCCGTGGAGCGGGCCGGCCAGCGTCACCAGCCCGGCCAGGAAGGCGTCATAGGGATCGGCCCGCACCGACGCAGCGAGGCGCACCGCCATGGTCGACGTGGCCAACTCGTGATCCGCCATGAGCACGAGCGCGGCGTTCACGGCCGCCTCGGGAAGGGCCGCACTCGTACCGGTCGAGACGCGCGGCGAGGCGCGCCGCGATCGACTGATCTCCGTCACCCCCGCCGGGGGTGGGCCGATCACGTCGGTCAGCGCTGCGGTGGCGCGCCGGGCCGCGCTGGCCACCGCCGGCGGACGTCGATCCGAGCGAAGCGGATCGTGGGCGCCGCAGACCACGAGAGCCCAGCGCATGCGGTCGAACGTCGTCGGTCAGCGGGCAGGGACCGAGCTCGGGGGCCCGCCAGTCGCCGCCTTCGGACTGCCAGAGCATCTCGGCCACGTCCTCGAACGGCCACGCCCCCGCCAGCTCGGTGGCCAGGTGGCCGCGATAGATGGGGCCGAGGTCCTGGTTGAGTTGGGTGACGCCGGTCGTGATCGTGGCCATGCGGGTCGCCGTCTGCCGTCCGCCCCGGCTGCGCGTCGCCAGCGCCTCGACCTGGTCGAGGTCGAAGAGGCTGCCTCGCCGGGCGGGGTCAGGGTGGGACGCGAGGAGCCCGCGGCTCACGTAGGCGTACAGCGTGGACACCTTCACCCCGAGGCGCCGGGCCGCCTCCTCGCTGCTCAGCATGCGCTCCACGCCCCTGACACTACATTGACTTGATCAACATTTACAGACGCACGATTGTCCAGGCATAGTGGGACTCATGGAAACCATCGTGCGCGATCTCATGACTTCACCCGCTGTGACCTGCGCGGCGGACGACACCCTGACGTCCGCCGCGAGCGTGATGCAGAAGGCCGAGACCGGATCGGTCGTGGTGACCGACCAGGGGAAGGTCGTCGGCATCCTGACCGAGCGGGACCTCCTGCGGGCGGCGGCCGCCTCGGCTGACCCGGACCGCGAGACCGTCCGACTCTGGATGACGGACCGGCCCGATGTCCTCGGGCCGGACGAGCGCGTCGACGCCGCCTGGGGCAGCCTGACCTCGCATCACTACCGGCACCTGCCGGTGGTCGACGACGGCCGCTGCGTCGGTGTGGTGTCGCTGCGCGACCTGATGGGAGTGGCGCGCATCCGCCCGGCCAGCGAGACCAGCGGCGACGTGCCGCCCGGGCTCGAAGGCGTGGTGGTGGCCGAGACGACGATCGGCGACGTCCGCGGTCAGGAAGGCTTCTACCACTACCGCGAATACTCGGCGGTCGAGCTGGCGGAGAAGCGAAGCCTCGAAGACGTGTGGTACCTCCTCTTCAAGGGTGTGCTGCCTGACGCCACGGAGTCAGCCGCGTTCGACAAGGTGGTACGGCGGAGGCGCAACCTGCCAGCGGGCCTGCACGCGCTGCTTCCCGCCATCGCCCAGCGCGGCGCTCCCCTCGACGTGTTGCGTACCGCGGTCTCGCTGCTGGGCTCGGAGCTCGGCTGGCGCCCGACCCACGACATCGGGGCGGACGAACTTTCCGAGCAGTGCCTCACACTGTGCGCCGTTGTGCCGACCATCCTGGCCAGCACCCACCGTCTGCGTGAGGGCCTCGAGCCCGTTGAGCCCCGGGCCGATCTCGGCTTCGTTGCCAACTACCTCTACATGCTCACCGGCGAAGAGCCGACGGCGGCCCACGCCAGGGCCATCGAGCAGTACATGGTGCTGACCATCGACCACGGGTTCAACGCGTCGACGTTCACGGCACGAGTGGTCACCTCGACCGGAGCCGACCTGGGAGCAGCAATCGTCGCCGCCATCGGCGCGCTGTCGGGTCCCCTGCACGGCGGGGCACCGAGTCGTGCCCTCGACATGCTCGATGCCATCGGGACGCCGGACCGGGCCGAGGAGTACGTGCGGAAGGCCGTGGAACGGGGCGAGCGGATCATGGGTTTCGGGCACCGCGTCTACAAGACGGACGATCCACGCTCGCTCCTGCTGCGCTCGGTGACCGAACAGCTGGGTGGCCCCCTCGTGGAGTTCTCGCAGGCCGTCGAGCGCACCACCGTCGACGTGCTGGCCGAGCTGAAGCCGGGCCGACAGCTCTATACGAACGTCGAGTTCTACGCCGGCGTGGTCATGCATACCTGCGGCATCCCGCGTGAGATGTTCACTCCCACCTTCGCGGCCGGCCGCACCATCGGCTGGTGCACTCATGTCATGGAACAGGCCTCGCACAACCGGCTGATCCGCCCGGCCGCCCGCTACGTGGGGCCACCCCCGCCGCAGCCGGTTCCGGCGGTCTGAGCTCGGCCGACCGTTCGGTCATCAGGCCAACGCCGTTCGCTGCCTGATCGCCGCACCACCTCAGTGCTGCACCCCCCAACGGCAGCACCAGCTCACAGCTCCATGTGGGCTCGCCCAGCCTCGTCGCCGGGCTCCAGGACTGAATACCCGACTAACCTGGTCTGAGTTCATTGGTTAGCGGGAGGAGGCCCCGTGACGCGTACCGAAAGCTCGACCACGGTGCCCGCCCGAATCGCGAACAAGGGCGAGAGCCGGCTGCGGGCGCTCCTCTCGTTCCCCAACCCCGTGAACGAGGTGTCCGCACGCCTGGTGGCGGGCGGCGTGTTGCTCATGGTGGTGCTCACGATCGCCTTCGACCTGCGCTGGGCCACCGCGGTCATCGCCTATGGCTTCGTGGCCCGTGTCCTCACCGGACCGAGCCTGAGCCCGCTCGGACAGCTGGTGACCCGGGTGATCACGCCACGACTGGGACTCCCGGAGCGCCCGGTGGCGGGTCCACCCAAGCGCTTCGCCCAGGCGATGGGTGTCGCCTTCTCGGTGACGGCGTTGATCCTGACCATCCTCGGCCAGTGGACTGCCGCCGAGGTCGTGCTGGCGCTTCTGGGCTGCGCGGCCCTGCTCGAGTCGGCCTTCGCGGTGTGCTTGGGCTGCATGACGTTCGGCCTCCTGATCCGCGCCGGGGTGATCCCCGACGAGGTGTGCGAACGCTGCAACGACATCTGGTCGGGCGCGCCGGTTTCACACGCCGGCTGAGGCGACCTGGGCGGTGGAATCGGAGCGGGCGCAGGCCCGGCTGCATCTTCCTCAGTCGTCGTAGACCAGGACACCACGGATGTTCTTGCCGTCGCGCATGTCCTGGTAGCCCTGGTTGATGTCACCGAGCTTGTAGGAGTTGGTGATCATCGAGTCCAGGTCGAGCTGGCCGTTGCGGTAGAGCTTGAGCAGCTTGGGGATGTCCGAATGGATGTTGGCCGAGCCGAAGATGCTCCCGACGATCTGCTTCTCCATGATCGTGAGCTGCATGAGATTCAGCGTGACGTCCATCTCGAACATCGGGTGGATGTTGGTCACGACGACCCGGCCGCGCTTGGCGGTCAGGCCGAGAATCGACTCCATCATTGAGCCCTGGCCGACCCCCATGGCGCAGATGACCTTGTCGCACATGTGGCCCCAGGTCTCTTGCTCGATGAGGCCCTTGGCCTCTTCGACCGAGGAAGCGACGTGGGTGGCCCCGAACTTCGGGGCCAGCGTGCGCTTGAGCTCGACCGGGTCGATGGCGAAGATCATCTCGGCGCCGGCGAGCCGTGCTCCCTGGAGCGCCGAGGCACCGATGCCGCCGATGCCGACGACCGCGACGTTGTCCCCCGGCGTGATCTCGGCGGCGTACACGGCCGATCCCCATCCTGTGGTGACGCCGCAGCCGATGAGGCACGCCTTGTCGAGCGGGTAATCGTCGAGGATCTTCACGCAGGAGGCCTGGTTCACGACGGTGTACTTGGAGAACGTCCCGAGGCAGACCATGGTCGAGACGTCCTGGCCGCGGGCGTGGTGCCGGACGGTGCCGTCCATCTGATTCCCCGACATGAGGATGGCCCCGTTGTCGCAGAGGTTGGAGTGGCCGGTGGCACACGACGGGCAGCTGCCGCAGGCCGGGATGAAACCGAGGACCACGTGGTCGCCCGGCTTGAGCCCAACGACGCCGGGGCCGACCTCTTCGACGATTCCGGCCCCCTCGTGGCCACCGATGACCGGCAGCGGCACGGGCATGTCCCCGGTGACCAGGTGCTCGTCGGAGTGGCACATGCCCGACGCGGCAAGACGGATGAGTAGTTCGCCCTCCTTGGGCGGATCGAGCTCGATGGGCTCGACACTCCAATCGCCGTGGCGTTCCCACAGGACGGCGGCTTCGGTCTCCACGGTTCCTCCCAAGGTCAGCTGCGCTCGGACTGCACCACCCACGCTACAAGCCGCGGATCGGTGAAGAGTGAGGGCACCAGAAAGGTCAGCGGGCACCGGGTGCCGTAGCCGGAGCTTCGAGCGTTCGTGCTGGAGACCTCTCGCCGCCACCAACGAGAGCTCTCCCTTGTGCCGGGCGCCGGCGGACCAGGGGAGATGGTCCGCCTCGGACGCGGACTCGGGGCGGAACCGCAAGTGGCTCCGCCCCGAGCACCGTGTCCGCTGTGGTGGCCGGCCGGTCGGCCCGGGCACCACCCACCTGGCCCTACGGCGTCGTTGTGGCCACCACGCTGGTGCCGCGGTGTGCCCAGAGGACAGCTCCGGTGTCGACGTACGGCGTGGAGCCATTGCTGGTGTCGTGGCTGCACTGCACGCTGATCACCGTGCCGCTGGTCAGCGTGACCGAGGCCGTCTCGGAGAGCGTGGCCAGGATGGTGCCCGGGCCCTGACTGCCCGGGCCTCCCGGGTTCCCCACCATCGTGGCGTGCGCGTTCAGCGACGTGGTCCCGCTGATGAGGGCGCATCGGGTGTAGTCGGAATCACCGAAGTTCACCACCGTGTTGTCCGCGTGCAGGACCCACGTCCCCTTGGTCAGCTTCATGCTCTCCACCACCGTGTTGACGCCGCCGGACGCGCTCGAGGTTGGTACTGGCAGTGGTGGTCACCAACGCATCAGAAGTTGTAGACGTCACCCCGGACTGAGCCTGTACTGCATACGTCACACCAGTCGTTGCTCCGACAAGAAACAGCCCTCCCAGTGCGCCTGCCATGAGTCGGATCTTCTTGGTCATTGTTCGTCTCGCTCTCTGTCCCTTGCTCCAAAGGAACGTCAGGTCCATCCCACGACCGCTGTCCTTCCGCACTCCCCCGGGTCTGGAGGGGAATGCGGAGGAGGCGGAGCCAACTCGGGAAGTCCGACTCGCTCGGACTGAGGCCATTGTCGAGAAGGCCGGTCAAACGACGATCAAATGTGAGTCAAACCCAGCTGATGGGTGACGCGGATTCGACTGGTAGGAGACCCCACACATATGGCCGCATGAGCGCGGACTCGCGCTGACAGTCTGTGATCCATTGCGTCAATCTTGATGTCTCGTCGGGATTCTGGACCCGAGAGCAGCTCTGGTCTTGCGGACGAACACAAGCGGACGCTCGGACGGATGATCAGACCGTGAACTCTCAGTACCGCGCTCAGGCCTCCGTCTACTATGTGCACCGGCGGGAGGCCGTAAACAGGACGTCATGTTGACGTTCTGGCCTTGGGCGGTGTCGTAGCAACATGAGCCATGACCTCCATCGACCCAAATCCCACGACGCCGTATTCAGCCACCGAACTGTCCCGGCCGCAGACGGCCGGTTCTTCGGCGCCGGTCGTCTGCGCCCGGGTTTTGCTCAGACGGTGACCTGACGAGCCATGTATTTCTCCGTCTTGGGGCCGCTCGAGGTCCGCGACGACTCATCGGCTCCTCTCCGTATGGCCGGTGACCGACGCCGCTCCCTCGTCCTACGCCTGCTGCTCGTGCCCAATCGGGTCGTGTCCTTCGATCGACTGGTAGAGGACGTCTGGGGTCCGGTGCCGCGAAAAGGCGTGCGCTCTCCCCTGGCCGCGCACATCTCCCTGCTTCGCGATCAACTTGGAGCGGATCGGATTCGAACCGAAGCAACGGGATATGCGCTCGTCGCGACCCCCGGGGAGGTGGACGCCGAGCTCTTCGAGAACGAGCTTGGCGAGGCCTACTTGGCGTCGACTCGGGGTGACCATCTGGTCTCGGTGCGTCTTCTCAACACCGCTCTGGGGCGCTGGCGGGGAGATGCTTTCGAGGATGCCGGCGATCAATCATGGGCGGTCGGGAGCGCCACCCGCATGGAGGAGCTTCGGTGCTCGGCCCAAGAGCTGCTCATGATCGAACGGCTTTCACTTGGTGAGCACCACGAAGTGGTGGCGGCGGCCTCGGCGATCGTCAACCAACATCCGCTGAGGGAAACGGGTTGGGCCGTCTTGATGCTGGCTCTCTATCGGTCGAGCCGACAGGCCGAAGCGCTACGGGCCTATCGGAGACTCGTCGTGCTCTTGGGTGACGAATTGGGTATCGAGCCGTCGTCTGGGCTCGCCTCGCTCGAGGAAGCGATCATCCTCCAGAAGCCAGAGCTCGACTGGTCTCCAGACGAAGCGGGTGTCGATCTGGCATCCATACTGCTGAACGTGTCGACCTTTGGGGGCGTTCGGTCGTCCCTCGCCACCTCGCCCGCGGTCGGAAAGCCCGACTCCGAGTTCAGCGAAACTCTGAATCCGGAGGCCGAGCTTCCCAGCCCCCACACCAGCTTCATCGGTCGGAACGAGGATCTGCTCTGGTTGAAAGATCACACCCGAAAGGGCCGCCTCGTCACCTTGACGGGACCCGCGGGCGTTGGCAAGACCCGAATCGCGCTGGTCGCAGCACACCAACACCACGTGAGCAATGAGGTCGAAGTCCATGTGGTGGACCTGTCAGCGGCGGAGCGCGACGACGATGTGCTTGCCGCGATTGCTGCTGCCCTCGATGTTTCGCTCACAGGTGGATTCCCGCCTGATGAGGTTCTCGCCGGCGCAATGAGCGGGCGAGAGATCCTTCTCGTGCTGGACGGTTGCGAGACCGTGCGCGGGCCGTGCGCAGCTGCCGCAGTCACGCTGCTCAGCCAATGTGCCGGTCTGGCCCTTTTGGCGACGAGTCGGGAGCCCCTCGAGATTCCGGGGGAAACGGTCTACCAAGTAGGTCCTCTCGGCTTACCGCCATCCGGCTTGGTCGCCCGAGCCGAGGAGCTTCGCGAGACCTCGCCAGCAGTGCGGCTCTTCACGCTACGAGCTACGGCACAGGTACCGACATTCACGCTCGACGCATCCACCGCGGACGCCGTGGCCAGCATTTGCTCCGAGGTCGATGGGATCCCACTCGCCCTCGAACTTGCCGCAGCCCAACTCTCACGGATATCCGTCTTCGACCTCGCCCAACGGCTCGATGACCAGCTGAACCTCCTCTCATCGAAGAACCCGGACCTCTCGCCGCACCTCCGTTCGCTTCGAGGCTCGATCGACCGCTCCTACGAGACGCTCTCGGATGAGCAGAAGGCCTTGCTGCGCTACCTCTCTGTCTTCGTCGAAACGTGGAGCCTCACCGATCTCGAGCGGATGGCCCCGGTTCTGGGGATTCCGAGGTCGACAATCGGTGATGCACTCGGTGAACTTGTTGACAAGAATCTGGTGCAGATCGATCGGAGCCCTCGCCGCTATCGCTACCGCCTTCTGACGTCCATCAGGCAATACGCATCCGAGCACCTGGTGGAGGAAGGAAAGAACCACCTGGACCGGGCGCGCCAAGCCCACGCTGACGCGTATCTGTGTGCATCGATGGACTTTGATCGGAACGACCGTGAGCCCGACATGGAGGCTATCGATTCGGCCTATTCGAACTTCAAGGTTGCCTTGCAGCATCTCTCAGCCCAGCCCGACCGCCAGTCCGATGCGCTCCAGTTGGCGATTTCACTGCGGAGCTACTGGCCGAGCAGGGTGGCGGACGGCATAGCGCTGATCCGCGCCCTTCTGAACGACGAGTCGCGGATGCCAAATGCACTCCTGTCGCGGGGGTACCTGATATTCGGGGAGCTCCTCTACATGGCGGGAGACCTGTCGGCTTCGGACGCTCTGCGCAAGGGCCTCACGCTTGGAGAGGAAGCCGGCGACGAAGCACTGCAGTCCGATATCCTCTCGAGTCTCAGCGCCATCGAGGCCTTTCGCGGCGAAGGAAACCGGGCAGTGGGTCTCGCCGCCGAAGCCCTGACCTTGGCCACTACGACAGGTGACCAACGCCTCTTGGCCAAGGCCTTTGCAAGTAACGGGCTGGCGGCTAGCGGGATCGACAGGGCGGCTGCTCACCGAAATTACTCGGAGGCATTGGAGCTGTACACCGGGTTAGAACAGCGCTGGGGAATGAGCGACTGCTTGGCGAACCTCGGACTCCTCGATCTCTGCGACGGCGCGCTCGCCCAGGGGGCCGTGCGTGTCGAGGAGGCACGCCGCCTTGCCGGAGTTGGCGGACATTCCTCTCTTGAATGCTGGGTCACCGTTTACTCGGGGTTCGCCGCCGTGTATCGATCTGACATGGTCGACGCGGAGAGACAGTTCAGGGCGGCGCTCTCGCTCGCTCGCTCGCGGGGCCTCCCGAACGCTGCCGTTCATGGCCTGGCAGGAATCGCCGTTGTCCTAGCCGACCAGGGACACTCTGAGCCTGGAGCCAAGGTGCTGGGCGCCGCCGAGGCGCTCCGAAAGAGGGCATCCGAATCGTGGCACCCCGCCGAAGAGCCGGTCATTGACCGAGCGCGCCTTCGGATGCAGGCCGATCTCGGGGATTCAGAGGTGTCTCTGGCGTTACTACGCGGGGGGATGTTGTCCCTCGTCGACTCCATTGCGCTTGGTCTCGACACGACCCTCGGGTCCACCCGGGGTAACGCTCCACTCTCGTGACGATCTCGCCATCTCGAGTGAAGTCAGCGGCCTGAGCGGGTCGTTGGCGTCGACCCTGGTCGTCGGACGCTCATGCTGGTCCGTGTCGTCGGAATCCGACCAGTCCTGGCCCAATGACAAGGGCCGGCGGTCCGATGTGACAAGGTCGATGAGGTATTTGCCCTAGGTGCTCAAAATGTGACGGTCGAGGGTTCCCGTCGAAGGCGAGATGGGTGCGGCAGACGACCGCTAGCCAGCATCGGAGCCCAGCTTTGCTCCCTCAATGTCGACGTCAGGCAAGGCACGCCCGAGGAACCGGGGCAGCCACCAGGCCGCTTTCCCGTACAGGTACATCGTGGCGGGGATCACCGTCATACGGACGATGAATGCGTCGATGAGGACTCCGAGGGCAAGGCCGAAGCCGAGAGACTTGGTGGTGGGGTCCGGGGAAAAGATGAAGCTGGCGAAGACCGAGATCATGATGATGGCGGCCGAGGCCACGACCTTCGCGCTGCCCACGTAACCGTCGGCCACCGCCGCGGCAGCGTCGTCGTCCTCATGGGCGAACTCCTCACGCATGCGCGAGACGAGGAATACCTCATAGTCCATGGCCAATCCGAACAGGATGCCGAGCAAGATGATGGGTAAGAAGCTCAAGACCGGTTGGGGACTGGCGATCCCGAACAAACCGTTGAAATGTCCCTCCTGGAAGACATAGGTGACTGCCCCGAACGCGGCGAGGACGCTGAGAACGTAGCCAGCGACGGCAGTGATCGGGACCAACAACGACCGGAACACCAAGAGCAAGATCACCACGCACAAGATGATGATGACGGCGAGATAGAGAGGCAACGCCGACGAAAGCTTGGCCGAGATGTCCACGTTCAGCGCGGTTTGACCGGTCACGAACGTCTCCAGGCCGTACTTCTCCTGGCCAACCGTAGCGACTTCTCGAATCCGGTTGATGAGTTGCGACGTGGCCGGATCGTTCGGCCCGGTCGTTGGAGTGATGGTGATGAGGGCGACGTCCTTAGCCGGGTTGACGATCGGGTTCCCGATAGAGGCGATGCCCGGCGGCAGGTGTTCCTTCGTCTGGGTGTAGTAGTCCGTGAATCCCTTGACCTGGGCCGGCGTCGCACCTCCGGGCGCATAGACGACCACCAGGAGGGGCCCGTTGGCTCCCGGACCGAATCCCTCGGATATCAGGTCGTAGGCCCGCCGGGTCGTCTGGCTCGTGGGCTGAGACCCGGCGTCGGGCAGTCCAAGGCGCATGTGCATGAAGGGTCCGGCGACGAAGAGCAAGACGATGACCCCGACTGCAGTCACGATCACCGGCCCTCGCTTGAGCAATCCAACGTAACGGCGTGACAACGGAACGAACCCAGGCGCTGCCGTCTTGGCGATCTTTCCCTTGGCCCATCGACTCCGAATTGTCCGGGTGCCGACGAATCCCAGCAGCGAGGGGACGAGGGTCGTCGCGACGGCCACCGCGGAGACAACTGCACCCGCCGCCGCGAGGCCCATCACGGTCAAGAATGGAATGTTGACGATGGAGAGGGCGACCAGGGCGATGAGCACGGTCAGACCCGCGAAGAAGACGGCCGAGCCCGAGGTCGCCACTGCTCGGGCGGCCGCCTCTTCGCTGCTCTTGTTGGCGATCAACAGCTGGCGGTACCGGTTCATGACGAACAGCGAGTAGTCGATCCCCACTGCCAGCCCGATCATCAGAGCGAGAATTGGTGTGGTACTCGACTCGTTGACCACAGACGTGAGGGCCGAGAGGGCCAGATCCGTCACGGCAACGCCGACGATCGCCGCCACGAGGGGGAGCAAGCTGGCATAGATCGAACCAAAGCCGATCAGGAGGATGACGAAGGCCACCAGGATCCCGATCGACTCCGTGTCGCTGGTCGTGCTGGCTTGGGCCACCTGACCACCGAAATTGACGGTGATTCCGGCGGCTTTGGCCGCACCACCCGAACTGAGCAATGCGTTCTTGGCCGCTGTCGTCACATTGCCAACAGGCACCGGATAGGCCACCGTCGAGTACGCAATTCGGCCGTCCTTCGACACGGTGCCGGTCTGGAAGGGATCGGTCACCAGGACAACCTGGGGGTCCTTGCGCAGCTGGGCCAGGGTCGCCTCGATGGCCTGGTGGTGCGTCGAGTCCGTAAGCGTGCCGGGGGCAGGCACCGAGAAGACCACCTGCGCCTGCGTGCCACCGGTCCCGGGAAACTTCTGATCGAGAAGATCGAGCGCCTGTTGGGACTCCGTCCCCGGAATTGTGAACGAGTTGTTCAAGGGTTGCTTCACCGAGGTAGCCAAGATGCCCAACCCGACCAAAAGCACCAGCCAGGCAACCAGGACGAACACACGATGTCGGAAGCACCATCTCCCGAGCCGGTAGAGACCGGACGCCATACGAACCCCTCCTCGACCGTTTGCTTCGTCCGATGTTAGGGACCTGCTATCCCGAACGGGGGGAAGCCCGCACTGCGAGCGTTCGCCGCGCCGACGATCACGTTCACGCGCCTGGGCGACTTCTCCAATTTGAGGCCTCGTCAAGGATGACCGACATAATTCGGAGGTGGCTCTGCTCCGTCCGCACCGTGGCGCTCGAATCCTCGTCGTGTGCGACGGCGGGCCGAGCATGAGCAGATTGGAGTACTACCCCCCAGGCTCGAGATAATCGAGCGCGGAGGTACCTACGTCCTCGTCGACGAAGGCGAACCCAACGACTGGTTTTACCTCTTCGTTCCGAATGACTACTGACGCGGAAATGGGGATGCTCTGGGTCGGATCGGGACCTCGGATGATTCACAGGTCGCCACAGTCGGGGCTCTCTGGTTGCGAGCCACGACCCACGGAGCGCACGGCGAGGTTCTTGTTCGCGTCTGGTTGATGCGCAACATTCCCTCGAGAGAGGCGCCAGACAACGCCTCCACCGCGACACCCAGACCCGGCCGTTCACCTTCTGGCCCGGCACGGACATCACGATGGTGTCGCGACGGGTGACACTATCCCGGCCTTGTCGCCATCGCCGTTCACGCTCGTGTTCCTCACGTCGCGTCGACTTCGGGCAGCCGCGTGCGAAATCCGTTCGATCTGAAGACGGAAAGGCGCGCCGTCTACAGGGAGGGCGTGCGCCACGGAACGGAAACCAGCGGAGCCTCGTCGTGCGCACTGATAACTGCTCGCGTCGTGCAATTGTTCGTGCCGGCGCTGATCTCGTCCGTGTCTCATTGTGGGTCGACACTGCTTCGGGGCTTTGCCGGGTTGTGCTTCGATTCACGAACAAATACCGCAGTCACGCGCCGCAACGAGTCGGCTGGATCCGACATCGGAACCGATCCAATCCATTTTGCGAGGCACAGCCTATGGCTCTCGCATGCCAACCTCCGGCTGTCACAAGATCAATCGAAGGACGCTCTCGCTCGATTTGATCCGACTTCATTAGCCTACGTAGGTGCCAATTGGCGGTGTGGCAGATGATCGTGGTGGGACCTGGCTATTGCGGGGTCCCAGGATGCTCATCGTCGGATACTTCGTCGTCCTAGTGGTGATCGCAGCAGCGACCTTGCCCACGCTTGTCGGCACTCTTGAAACTCTCGATCGCCAACAGTCCACGTTTGATGTTGCCTCCGCCGGAGCATCAGAGCTACTCGTGAGCGCTCTCAATCAAGAAACCGGGATGCGAGGGTACGTCTTGACTGGAGACCCGAGCTTCTTGCAGCCCTACCAGCTCGGTAGCGCTCAGTCCGGGGCCGCCACCGGAGACCTGCATTCGGTGAGTCTCAATGCACCATTCAGTTCCGAGGTCACATCGGCGCTTCGGGCACTCCAGTCTTGGCATGAGCTTGCGGCTCAAGCAATCTCTGACGTCAAAGAGCACAATCTCCCCGCAGCTCAGGTGGTCGCCTCACAGGCACTCGCGAGGTCTCGATTTGACCAGTTCCGCCATGCTCAGACGCGTCTATCCAACGTCGTCGCCCGCGATCTTCGCGCTGGGCGACAATCGCTCCATACGCAAGTGATTCGCTCGATCGTCGTACTCGCCGTAGCAATCAGCGTCGGCGTTTTTATCGGGTTTCTCATGTGGCTCTGGTGGCGCCTCCTGGGCCGGCGGTCTGCTCAACAAGAACGAGCTCTTGCTGATCGTGCTGTCCTCTTGCAATTGGCGATCGATGCCTCTTCTGACGGCCTCTTCGCCAAAGATCTCCAGGGCCGGCACATTCTGGCGAACCGTGCTCGGGCCGCCGCGTTGACCGGTGGAAACGCAGAGAGCGAAATCATCGGACACACTGTTGAGGATTTCATCGACCCCCGAGCAGCAGCGGACATTCACCAAAACGAGGAGCTCGTCATGCGATCCGGGGACGAGAAGCAATTTCAAGAAATACTCCCGTTTCCTGACGGTCCACACATCTTCTCGGTCACCAAGAGTCCGCTCCGTACTTCAGACGATCAGGTCAGTGGCATTGTCGGGATCGCACGTGACATGACTCGCGAACTGGCCCTACTCGCTGATCGGGAGAGGCTTTACCAGCTGGAGCACCATTTGGCCGAAACACTCCAGCGCTCCATGTTGGGGAGCGACGACATCGCCGATTCCCGACTAGAAGTCTCCGCCCGCTACATCCCTGCGGCAGAGTTGGCTGTGGGTGGCGATTGGTACGACGTACTTCCGATGGCAGATGGTCGGATCGCCCTCGTCGTCGGAGACGCGGTTGGGCACGGAATTGAGGCTGTGACCGCGATGGGCCAACTCCGAAGCGCTATGGCCGCGCTCCTCAATCTTGCGTCTGATCCAGCTGCCGTACTCGAGGCACTCGACCAGTTTGCGGCCACATTGCCCCATGCACGTTCGTCCACATGTCTGGTCGTGTTCATCGACGCTGGGAAAGAACAAATCGTGTACTCCTCCGCAGGACACATGCCCCCGATCACCATTCGTCCTGGACACCATGCGGACATCCTGGCGGACCACCAGGACCCGCCGCTGGCCGTAAAGAGGCGTACGGCGAGGACGAACACAGTTGTCCCTTTTCCGGTCAACTCGATTGTGCTTCTCTACACCGACGGCCTGGTGGAACGACGCAACGAACTCGTCGACGTCGGATTGCAACGACTCGTCGAGCGGGTCGAGGGAAGGGTCCATCCCTCCATGAACGAGCTCTGCGACAGAGTGATCAAGCGGCTCGTTTCGCCAAAGTCGCAAGACGACGACGTCGCGATGATCGCGGCTCGTCTCACGAGTCGTGGGGCATAACCGCAACGCACCAATCCCCAGCGACGATTGAACTCAGCGGGACCGGCCCGTACGGGGATTTAGCTAGAGCCGGAGCAACCCGCCTGAGACGAGGACAGGTCGTTCACTTTCAGGTCACACCAAACGGTCTTGCCATCGGGATTGATGATGGTTCCCCAATTGGACGCGAGCCCGCCAATAAGGCGAAGCCCCCAGCCGTGATGGGTCTTGACAGAAGCCGAAGCGAGGGTGGGCGGAGATTTATCCTCGTCGGAGACTCCGATCCGTATGCGTGCCCCATCGTAGGAAAGAGTCAGCGTGAGAGGCGTGTTCGCATGGCGCACGCCGTTACTGACGAGTTCCGTCACCAGCAAGAGCGTGGTTTCCTCTGCGTCGATCAGTCCCCAATCGCCGAGGGCGCGGCTCACCAACTGTCGCGCTACTGCGGCGCTTGCCGCGATAGGCGGAAGACTGGTCTGGACCGTTAATTCGTTGATATGGGAAATGTACCCTGCTCACGTAGAGCGAACCCTTGGAACTTCTCGGTCCGCCGAGGTGCCATGCTGGACTATGACTCCTATCGCCGTATGACCGTTACCCTCCATTCGGTGGATGGAAACAGGATTTCTTAGCGATCACAATAGGGGACTCCCCCGTTGCGGGGGTAACGAGGAGGACCGGCATGGCCTTGGGAGAAGTACACACGGAAACCAGTGGTTCCTACCCGGGAATACCGATCGTCACCGCCGCTGGGGAGGTCGACCTCGCGATAGCCCCGACGATGGAGACCCACATTGGCAGTGCGCTCGAGCAGAAGTCAGATCTCATCATCGACCTCTCGGGAGCCAGCTTTATCGACTCGGTTGCTCTTGGTGTACTGACATGGGCCTTGGAGCGCACCGATAGTTCCGGGCGTCGGCTGTTCCTCGTTGCCGATGATCCACGGGTTCTCAGAGTCTTTGAACTGACCGGACTGACGGCGAGCTTTGCCATCTTTGACTCCCGGGCCGCTCTCTCCGCCCACCTGAGCCAGGCTGGCTCTCCCTCGTGACCTCTTCGACCATCTCTTCGGACGTGGACCAACTGCGTCTTACCGTTCCAAACCATGGTGACTTCGTCTCCTTGGCTCGATTTGCGGCCGGAGTGGCCGCAGTTCGCGCTGGCTTCGATATCGAAGAAGTGCAGGATCTGCAATTAGCCGTCGACGAGATGTATGCCTCGAGCGGAGTCCTGCGTAGGCAAGGGGACGCAACGATCGATATCAATCGCTCGAATTCTGAGGTCTTCATATCGCTCACGTTCGATCCAACATCTGAATCACCGCCTGCAGATGGCAGCCGCGCGTCGCAGGACAAGGAGCTGTCTCTGCAGCTGTTGTCAGCTCTCGTCGATGAACACGGATCGTCGACAGACGATCAAGGAAATCCCTGCGTCTGGCTTCGCAAGTCTCACCCCTCCTAGTGGCAGATCGACTGGCCAAAGACTCCGACAAGGAGCTGGAGCAGTTCCGGGAGCTCGCTCGTACACAACGAGTGGAAATACGTGACGCCATCGTGGAAGAGCACTTGGGCTTGGCCAAACACTTGGCTGGACGATTTGCGTATCGAGGCGAGCCTTACGACGATCTCTACCAGGTTGCTTGTCTGGCGCTCTTGAAAGCGGTCGAGAGATTCGATCCAAACCGGTCGATCAAGTTCAACTCCTTTGCCGTTCCGTACATGGTTGGCGAACTCAAGCGCCATTTTCGGGACAAGGGATGGTCCGTACGTGCACCGCGACGGATTCAAGAGCTGTACCTGGACATGAGCCACCAAGTCGAGGAGTTGACGCATCAACTAGGGCGCCCTCCCACCCTTGCCGAGATCGCTGATGCGATGGACGAACCCGTTGGAGCGGTCCTTGAAGCCATGGAGGCGGGTCGGATGTATCGCTCAGACTCGCTCGATCATCCCCGCGAGGACAACGTCAACCCGCCTCCGATTGAACAGGAGGGCGACGAGATGGATTCCGCCGACACGCGTTCAATCCTGATGGAGGCGGTGCAAGGACTCTCAACCGCAGAGCAGGAGCTCATTCGCATGCGCTTCATAGACGAAATGAGTCAATCCGCGATTGCTCGTCGTCTTGGTGTAAGTCAGATGCAGGTGAGTCGCCTCCTCGCCAAGAGTTTGCAGCAACTGCGTGCCGAGTTCGAGGACGACGAAAAGAGACGATCAATCGTCCCGAGCGCCTGAGAAACGGTAGAGAAGATTCCAGCGCGACGGAGAACTCGACCCTCGGGCACTGGCTATGCGTCGATTCCAGTCGGCGGCGCTTGTCAGCGCTGTAACCCTGAAGTCGATGACGGAAAGACGATGTCGACGCGAAAGGATCCGAAGGTAGTCGCCAGCAACTGCTCGGCCGCCCGGTCGAGTGCGATTTGGAGACAACGAGAGCCCTTGTCCCTGAAGAAACCACGCTTACAGGCCCGCTCGGTCAACGGACGGCGCTGATATCGGGCCGGTCGTCCAGAACGATCCATCGCGTCCATTGGTCCCAGTGGAGTAGGTCAGTCCGCTGGGCTTGCTCGAGTTCCACCCAGTCCATCCTTGTCAGCAGCAACTCAATAGCAGGCGGTCGGCGTCACAGTTGCTAAATCATGTCCTGGATGTTTCGTGCGGAGCAGGCCACGCGATGTCATCGACCGCCAGCCACGGGGCAACAGCCAGGGCCGTGGGCGTCACCCCGGCGAATGCGACGCAGGCGCGATGGAGGTGAGACTGATCGGCATAACCGGTCTCTGCCGCAACCAGCGCAGCGCTGTGGCCCGCGGCGAGACGATGAGCGGCGTGATCGAATCGAATGAGCTGAGCGGCTCTCTTCGGAGTAATGCCGACCTGGGACCGGTACCGGGACCATAGACGCTTACGACTCCATCCGACCTCGTCGGCCAGATGTTCAACCCGAGATTGGCCCCGACTATTCACCAATACCTCCCAGACGCGGGCGACTTCTGGATCGACTTCTCTTCCCGTCTCATATCGTCGAATTAACGCAGCCTCCGCCATAGCGAACCGCTCGTTCCATGACGTAGCAGAGCACAGTTCTTCTTGAATTCGCACAGCGTCGCGCCCCCAAAGGTCGCCAAGAGAGACCACCGCCTGCCCTAACTCCGAGGATGCACCCAGCACGGCGTGGGCGATGACCGGCGACAGGCGCAATTGAAGGCAATCGATGCTACGGCCGCGCCCTCGAACCATGCCGGGTGCAAGGCCAGCGACGATGCTGCCTCGCTCCTGACGACCGCTGGCATCGTCGACCTGGATGTCGTCACCGAAGGCGATGACCACCGTGGCGGCAGGATATGGGATGACCTGGAGGTCGACGGGGTCAGTCGATCGAGCGCGAAAACCAGCCATGCTCAACCCAGGCAGCCGGCAGGGCGTTGGCGGGCATGCGATCTCCCAGAAGGCAGCAGGTTCGCGAGCCCAGTCGCCGGGTGCCACGGCCTCATGCTACGAGCCATTCGGATGGTGCGAAGTCGCGACATTTATCCAAGACCCGAGTCCGGGTAGTGGGCGAATCTGGTGGCAGAAACACGACAGCGAAAAGGAGAGCTGATCTTGCGCAGCTCAATTGATCCATTCATGACGGCCCTCACGCTCGCTGCAGCCATTCAACGAAAGGAGGTGAGCCCGCTTGAGGTCGCCGATAGTTGCCTCGCGTATAGAGAAACATGACCCCGAGCTCAATGCTTTCTGCTACCGCGCCGACGACGATTTTCGAAACGCGGCCGCTGCTGCCACAGACCAGGTCGCGCGAACCACATCGACCGACGACCTCCCACCGTTTCTCGGAGTCCCCTTACCGATCAAGGATCTCCTCGACGTGGCCGGATGGCCCACGAGCTATGGATCCGCCGGCGCCAGCAAAGCACCAGCAGCACGATCAGACCCCGTCGTGCAACGGTTCGTGGACGCCGGCTTCGTGCTGCTCGGGAAGACCACCACCTCCGAGTTCGGGGCTGTTCCCTTTACCGAGAGCGATGCCCTGGGCATCTCCCGCAATCCATGGGACCCCGAGCGCACGCCAGGTGGGTCGTCGAGTGGCGCGGGCGTCGCCGTCGCTGCCGGAATGGCGCCGATTGCACACGGTGCTGATGGCGGCGCTTCGATTCGCGTGCCTGCGTCCTGCACCGGACTGGTCGGCCTGAAGGCCACCCACGGTTTGGTCACTAACGCCACCGTCGAGGTGGAAGGACTCGCCACGAGCGGAGTTCTCACCCGATCCGTCGCGGACACTGCTGCCACTCTCGATGTTCTCGCTCGCCATGATCCCGGCGCGTGGTGGTCACCACCGACGCCAACGACATCTTTCGTCGGATGCATGGCAATGGCGCCACCGAGCAGGCTCAGGATTGGGGTGCTCAGCGATTCACCTATCGAGGGAATACCAGTAGATCTGGCCTGCACGACAGCCGTAGAAAACACGCTGCGGACGCTTGAATCGATGGGGCACCAGATCGTCGACACTCGTCTTCCACTGCCGCCGGCAGAGGACCTCATAGCGGCCTTCACGACGATCTGGAATCTCGGCGGCGCCGGAATCCAACTTGCTGACCCGGAGCGCCTCGAGCCCCACAATCGGGCTTTGCGTGACAATGCACGAGCGATCGACTCCTGGACCTACGCGGAGGGCGTAAAGACGATCCAACGCTTGTCACGTCGCATCGTCGAAGGTTTTATTGCCAACTTCGACCTCCTTCTCACACCCACGATGGCCTGCCTGCCTCCCACTATTGGCGCCTGGAGAACCGGAACCGATGCAGTTCCCCTCATGGCACTCCTCAATAGCTACCCCATGGCGGTGTTTACGTCGTTGTTCAACGTAACTGGGCAACCGGCAATTTCGGTTCCGGTCCACCACGACGATGCCACGGGCCTCCCCGTTGGCGTCCAAATCGTGGCAGCGCCGTGGCGAGAGGACCTCCTCTTACAGGTGGCCCACGCCCTTGAGCTTGCACTCCCCTGGGCCGACCGGCATCCCCCAATGGGTTGAACCCAACAGGAACGTCGATGACAAGCAGCGAAATCGCCAACAGTCGACCGCCGATAGATCCAACGGACGAAAGGCGCGCGGCAATGCGCCCCACCTCGACCGCTCATGAGTATTTCGCCTGCACCTTCTGGTCCAGTCATATGCCCACGACATGGAGCTCACGGCACTTTGCTCATTTGTTTGGACTCAGATCAACCCAAGGATCGGTCTGCTAGGTCGCCATCATCTCCCGCTCCACGAGCACTCAGCCGCCGAATTTGCCGAACCGAACGCCTCGGGGGCGAATTCTCACGTCTGTGTCGCCGGCCCTGCAGACGGAAACCCTTACAGATGATCCTCGTCGCCACTGAGCGAATGCATCCACCGTTTGAGTGCGCGCTGTGGGCGAGATTCTCAGAGACGAATTAGTTCTCCGGCAACCGCGTTCTCGACGCATGTCCCCTCGAAGAATTTCGGGTTCGTCCCCGCCCAAAGTCGCACCGGATTGGCGAAGGTGAACTCGCGAAAACCCTCCTGATCGAGAAGACCGTGCTCAACCAACTCCCACGCCTCCTCGAGCACCCCTCGGAAGTCGGGGACGTCCCAGTGCCCGATGTCGCTGGCGAAAAGAGCAGGTATGCGGGCTCCGAGCGGATTCAGACGCTCGTCAAAGGCCACCGCAGCCATGGGGTCGTCCGCCTCACAACCGAAGAAATACTGACTGCTGAACACGTCGCGAATGTCCTTAGGTGAACCGATCAGAGATTCGGCGAAGTCGTCGAGGCTTGCCCCCTCGACCATCGGCTCCGACAAGAGGCTGAGCCCTTCGTCGAGTCGACTCAGGCGTTTCCGGACCGAATCCTCAGCGAACTGGTCAAAGAGACTCGTGAGCAATTCCCGATCGAGCTCCTTCGGGTCGTATCGCCTCACGGCCTCGGCATTGCGCTTCTCCCAGTGCCCAATCACGTCGCTGTAAAGGTTGCAGGCCCAAGCGGTACCGCCCTCCTGGAAAGCGAAGCGGAGTCCGGGGAATCGCAGTGGCACCCCTCCCATGAGGAGCGAACGTGCCGTCAGTTCACCGGCGACAGCGAAATTGCCGATGTGGTTGTAGACGAAATTGTTCGTCGACATTCGAGAGCCCCACCCCGATCCTGTCGAGTGGAAAGTGGGGGAAACCCCGAGCTCCGCGCAACGCCGCCAGAGCGGGTCATAGTCGTAGAGAGAGCCATGGCCAAGTCCGTCCATCCAGGTTGCGCCAGGGCCACCTTCGGGAATCGGACGAGGTACGGCCCCACCCATCATGACCGCCCGCAAGCCGAGATCGACGACGGCGTGCTCCAGCTCGGCCAGCGCCTCTTCGGGTGTGAACGTCGGGATACAAGCCACCGGAATCAACCGGTCGCCGTAGGGGGCGTACTGCTCAGCCAGGTAGGCATTGAACGCAGCCGCCATCGCTCGGCGCAGTTCCTCGTCACTGATGTGGATGGGGATGAGGCCGTATGTGGGATACAACACCGCAACGTCGAGACCAAGTTCGTCGAGACGCTCATAGAGCAGACGCGGAAGCATCGCAGTCGCCCGGTCGAGTGTGTTGCGGGTGGGAATGCCCCACCAGGGCGTCTGGGTGATTCCATGGCGCTTACGGATCTCGTCGCTCACTCCCTGGAGTGTCTTGCCGCTGTCAACGAGCGCATCGAATCGTTGCGCCACTGACTCACCGGCCAGATCGACCAGGAGGTCGCGTACGAGGGGGAGGAATTCGATGAGGTGTCCGTCGCTGTCGATTATGGGGTGGTCGAGCCCGGCCCGGATTCGCCGGACCGCGTCCGACGGCTGGTAGTTGGTCATTTCAACGCTCCCTCTCTCGCCTCGCCGATCCTAGGGTGGCATCTGGAGAGAGGAGGTCTCGGCCGCTGCAAACGATCCCGCAGAACCTGCGAGGCTGCCGGCTTCATAGCGAGCCAGCCACATTTGCACCGTGTCTCGGTGAACGGCGAACTTCCCGGCTACTTCGTTGACTTCCATCTCATCTCTGATGACGGCCCAGACGGCGTCATAACGCTGTTCGACCTTGCAGAACCCCCCGAGCATCCAACCACCTCCTGCGCCTGAACGCAGGTTGGTGGGGCAAGGTGTCGGATATCAACCGAACACGTGTCGGGAATCACCCGAACAACACATGACTCAGTGGGCCGCCCGGGTCTCGATCCCGGCACCTTGGGATTAAAAGTCCCCTGCTCTTCCGGATGAGCTAGCGGCCCCGAGCCTGCACGATAACTGGCCAGAGAACGAGGGATGAGCAGCGGTCGTCTGAATCGGCGCCCGAGGCGGTGCGGCTTCGTCCAGATTTACGAAACACAACACCGACCTCTGGGAACCGAGAGCGTTTGCGATGGCCACGAACCGACCTTTAAAAGTATCCGTTACCCAGCACTGGTCGACGTGAGTCCACCCGGGTGGCATGGGGAGCCTTGAGCACCTCTCGTCAGGCCGGCCTGACCTCGAGTTCATAGGAAATCCCGCCCTGTGCGGGCACAGTCGCAAGGTCACGCCCGGGCGCGACCCGGATTGTCTTCGAGGGTCGATTCGTGTGCAGAGCACGCACCGTGACGAGCCCTCCACTCGACGGGACGGGTACGACAATTCTCCCGCTCGTGCCAGACGGACTTCGTTCTACGAGCGTGAACCCGCCAGTACGAACATCCTGAGCCCAATCGACGCGGATTGCTCCCGCTGCCGTGGGTACCTGGCCTTCGGCCCAGCTCAGCGTTCCCGGATGGGGATCGATGGACCATGTGGAGAAGCCGGCTCCGGTCGGGGTGATACCGAGTACCTGGTTCGACAACTGTGCCGTCGCCCCGCTGGACCATCCATGAGCCAGGCTGGTGTTGGCGTCGAAGCCGGGGGTGCCGTCTGCGGCCACCAGTTCCCAATCCGCTCGACTGTCATCGGGTCCCGGAGCGTCCATATGACCCCACAGCTGCTCGATGAGGGTCAACGCGGCGTCGCTCTGACCGGTGTCAAAGAGGGCCGCGACCTCGTCGTTGGTCGCGAAGGGGCTGATCTGGGTCCGATACGACGAGTTGGACGTGAAGGCCTCGGGTCCGAATGCGGTTGCGGGGAGCAACTGCTTCGTCCGCTGCAGGATTGCCACATCCTGGGCTGCGGGAGGTATCCCGAACTGAACTGCAAGTGCGTTGGCGTCCTGGGCCACCACGTCGGGATCGACGTTGGACATCCCATAGACCCCGAGGTTGGAGTTGAAGAGGAACTGGTTGATGGCGCCACGGACGAGTGCGGCCTCGGATCGATAGGCCGTCGCCTCACCGCGCTGACCGAGTGCATCGGCCAATGTTGCGGCGTTGACGAGCCCCTCGTAGTAGATGTCGTTGAATGCCGTGACCTCGCCGATCTTGTCGCCGTCGTAGTAGTCCCAGTCCTGACCATTTTGGTCGTTGGTCACCAGCAACCCCCGACCGTCGACCAATGAATGGTCATAGGCCAGCTCACGAGTGATCATCGGCCACTCCGCCCGAACGAAGGCGAGGTCCTTGGTATAGAGGTAATAGGTGGCCATGTCGTTGACCACGTCGGTCGAGTACGAGGCCGAGTAGGCCGGGTCAGGCTCTGGGAACGTCCCGAGCGGAGCGGTGGGGTTGACGTTCGTGCCCGCTGCCCCGCTGACTTGTTGGTAGCTGGCCAGTAGTTGCAGGGACCCCTTGATATAGGCAGGATCTCCACTGGAATCGAGGATGGTCGGAGCTTCGGTCCCGAGATCACCGCTCCACACCACTCGGTCCCGCTTGGCCCCGTCGACAACGGTGGCGAGCGGATCAGGGGTCGTCACGTCGGGTCCGGGGAAGTGGGCCAATGCAGAGCTTCGGTCGAGAGCGTTGGCGAACAGCGTCGTGGCGCCCGAGCGGACATCAAGCCGTCGGAACATTGCCGTCGACGCGAGCGGGAAAATACCCACACCACCCTGGCGGTAGATCGGAACCCCTGACTTGACCGACGACGTGTTGAAGCTTGCCACCATCTTGCCGTCAATGGAGCTGCTCACAGTCGATCCGTCGACAGTGGTGCGGATCGAATGCCACCTGGCCACATCGAGGCCCGGCAGGGCGATCGTGTCGACGGGAACAAAGAGGTTGTGTCCAAGCACTACCTCGGTGAGAGTGGATCCCCGTTGGGGGTCCGCATCGGCTCCCAGCAAGAAGAGGTAGCCACTGGACGGTGTCGTGGCGCGCACCAACCATCCCGTGCTCTTGGTCACCACCCGGGTCTGGAATGACATGGAGTAGTCGGTCCAATTGGATCCGCCGGAGAGCAGCTGCGCACTCCCTTGGACGGTGCGCAGGGCGCCGTCGACGATCTGCCAGGGCGGCGGTACGGAGTTGGCGCGAATTTCGTCGAGCTGGGTCGTGTAGGCCCCGTCGAACCAAATCCGATTGAGTAGCGCCGAACTCGAATCGAACCAGCCCCGATAGGCACCAGCTGTCGCCCGCATCGCAGTGAACTCGATGCCGGCAGAAACCAGTGTGAGTCGCCCCGGCGTCGTCAGGGCGATCCGCTCGTAGCGTTCACCACCCTGGATGAGACCCGTCGTGAGTAGACCCGGGTACGCCACGATCACGGTGTCAGCCCGTGAGTCGTCCCCCGCTGGACTGGCGCTCGGGGCCTGATCTCCCTCGGTACCGAGGTACTGGCGTCCCTCGCTGTAGGAGGCGGTGAGAGTCGGCGTCCCGATCACCGACCGGACATCGAAAAATGGGATCCCTCCCACGTCCTCGCCGTAGTCGATGGTCACCGATGCCGCAGGCCCACCGACCCGGTCGGTGAGCGTGACCTGCCCGTGACCCGAGACGAGCGAGGAGGCTCTCGACACCGATCCCCTCGTCGAAAGCACCGCGACGGGCCGGACGTCGTTTCCGTGAGGGGCCGGGATGTCGGCAGCCCAGTTCGGATGGGCAGGCCAAAGAGAAGCTGATGCGGCATCTCCCGGTGGTGTACCCACACCGGCCACAACCACGAACGCGAGTGCGGTGGCCCCCCATACCCACCGGCACCCTCGCCCCACGGCCATCGGGATCAAAGGGTATGAGATCGAGGGCCCGACCGCGAATCTTGCCAACGGCGGTCGTACTTCTCGGCAACGCAACCGTCGGCCGCGACGGTTCGCGCAGGGAGGTCATCCCCCAACGGGGCGGAGTGCCTCTCGCCACGGGTCGAGGTCGAGACCCGGGTAACGCTGAGCCGTCTGATGGAGCAACCCCTCGTTCCACACCGGGTGGCCCGGTGGGGGCCAACCGAAGAGCTCCAACTGGCGCGGCGTCGAGCCCTCGGCAAACTTCGTCCACTCGAGGCCCGTCGAACGGGATTGCTGGGTGTCGTATCCGATCCACTCAGTACCGGCGTTCTTGAACGCGACGGCCAGTACGATCCGGGCGCCCGAGCCCGACCCGAACGGCGCACCACGGTGCCAGCAATCCGACCGATAGGCCAGGTACGAACCCCTGACACCTGCCGCCGGCCGCTCCGCGGCGTAGACACCGGGATCCATGTTCGGCATGACCAGTCCATATGGTGATTCCACGTGAGCCGTCTCGCCCACGGTGACCAGTCGGGTGGGGTTGTCGTTCTCCGTCACGTCGGTGAGGTACAAGAAACCTTCCAGATTCCACCAGGGTGACTCGGAACCCGGAGGGAGCCAAGAGTGGTTCCGGTCGATATGCATCGGCTGCTCGTAGTTGGTCACTCCCGCGTACTTGGCGCTGGCGTGCGCCTGATAGAGCCGGATGTCGGCGTTGTCGAGCGCCCGCTCGGCAAAGTTCACGATCGATGGGTGCACGCAGATGCGATTCAGCGCCCCCGTCCCGGGGAAGGGAAATGACGCCGACCACCGTTGCTGGTCGGGACGGAAACCCGGTCCCTCCTCGGGCCACACGTAGGCCTGCGTGGCCTTGACCGGACGGCCCAGCCACTGTTCCGTCACCGCTTCCGGGTCGGCGTGCAAGTCATCGGCCGCGGGGAAGAGGCCACCGAGGTCATCCGCCAAGGCGTCGATGTCGTCCGTACCGACGAGCCCGTTCAACAAGACCCAGCCGTCCCTGCGCCATGTTTCGACCTCGGCGTCAGTGGCTCTCCGTGACGTCACCATGAACGCTGCTCCTCCTTTCTGCCCGGCGCAGACAAGCCTGCGTTGCCGAGACTCCCGTCAGGCGTCATCCCCGATTCGGAGTCGATGCCGACCGTTGCCAGCGTCGGAGACTGAGCGGTGTCAGTCAAATCAGCCGATGTCCGCCAATCGGGGCACGATCGGTCCCCAGGTCTCTTCGAGCCACCGAGCCGGCTCAGGCCCGGTCGAACGGATGACCACGGCCGCAGCACCGGCGGCCGACAGGGCCTCAGCGTCACGGAGAATGGCTTCGGCATCAGCATCCTCAGGAACCATCGTGAGCGCCGTCACCTCGATCTCACCGGGATTCCGACCCACGTCCTTACAATGGCGGTGCAGTACGTCGACCTTGTGGGCCACCGTGTCCGCGTCGCCGATGATGTTGCAGGCGTCGGCGTACTGAGCCACCAGGCGCAACGTCTTGCGCTCGCCACCGCCGCCAATGAGCACGCGCGGGCGAGGCGAGCTCACGGGCTTGGGCACGCACAGGGTTTCGGCCAACCGGTAATGCTTGCCCTCGAAGGCGCCGTTGTCGTCGCTCCACATCTGCAGGCAGATCTGCAGGGTCTCCTCGAGCCGCTCGTAGCGTTCGGTCAGGGGTGGGAAGGGGACGCCGAGGCCCAGGTGCTCCCGCTCGTACCAGGCCGCGCCGAGGCCCAACTCGGCCCGTCCACCCGACAGCACGTCGAGGGTGGTGATCGTCTTGGCCAGCAGTCCGGGATGGCGATAGGTCACGCCGCCCACCAGCATGCGGAAACGCAACCGCTCTGTCTTTGCCGCAGCGAAGGAGAGTGTCGTGTAGCCCTCGAGCATCGGCTCGTCAGCCGGCCACATCATCTCCATCTGAAACCAGTGGTCCATGACCGACAGAGTGCGCACGCCAATGGCCTCGGCTGTCTGGGCCAAGGAGGTGAACGTCGGTGCCATGGCCGCCGGACCCCCGGGCCAGGTGAACCGCGGTACGTGGATGTCGAGCTCCATGGACGGCCTTTCTCTCTGCGTCGGGGCGAGGGTACCGCCTGTCGCTGTTGAGTCCTCCGGTCCCGGTCCGGTCGGCGCCGGCGAGCGTCCCTGCCCGGACCCCGTGGCGTCCGTAGGCTGAGGAGCATGACGACGAAGGGCCGCCGTCGAGCGGCGAGTGCGCTCCTGTTGGTCCTGGCCTCGGCCCCCATTCTGTTCGGAACCGCTTCGGGCACCGCCTGGGGCCAACCCGACACCACGACGACCGACGCCACGACCACGTCTACGTCGGCGCCACCCACCACCACGTCGACGACCACGACGTTGCCGCCGTCCACGACCACCACGACACACCCGACGACCTCCACCACGCACGAGTCGACCACCACGTCACACCCCACGACCACGACCACGACCACGAAGGCGACCGGGTCGTCCTCGTCCACGCCGTGGGGCTGGATCATCCTGGCCGTCGTCGTCCTGCTCGCCGCCGTGCTCGTCGCTCTGTTGATCGGCCGGTCCAAGCGCCAGGGTCGTGAGGCGGACTGGCAGCGTGCAGTACGCCCGGTCCTGACTGCGGCCGAATTGGCCCGGGATCTGATCCTGTCGCAGACCGAGCACGACGACGCCCAGCGCAGGGCCAGCGTCGGCGTCCAGGTGGACGAGGCGGTGGACGGCCTGGAGCGGGCAGCCAGCTCCGCCCCCGACGACCTCAGTCGCAACATGGCGGCGCGCAGCGCCGAGAGCCTGCGCGGGCTGGCCTTCGCCATCGAGGCGGATCACCTGATGCGCTCAGGCGGCGAGCACCCGAGCGGCGAGCAGCTGGCGTCCGCCGACGCCGCACGCCGCAATCGGACGGCCGAGCTCGAGGCCAATCTGCGCGAGCTCAGGGCTGCGGTGACTCCGCCGGCCAACGCGCGCTGACCCCTGGCCGGGGGGCTCGACCGGCGATCTCAGGCGCCGAACGCACCCACCAGCAACTCGCCGACCTGGCGCACCGTGGCCGGCGTCCCGGTCGGCATGTTGAACACGAAGTACTCGACGCCCGCTGCCGCCAGCTCCTCGACCCGGGCCACCAGTTGGTCCGGCGTCCCGATGTCGGACCCTGAAGGGTCCTGCCCCGTCGCCTGACGCAGGAACTCCCTCGTCGCCTCGGTCTCCTCGTCGTTGGCGGTGAGGACGAGGGTGCTGAGCCGGCTCACCGTGATCTCCGACGGGTCACGGCCCACGGTTCGACAATGCCCGCGCAGGACGTCGACCTTGTGGGCGATCTCGGGCGCGTCGCCGAAGAGGTTGCACATGTCGGCGTAGCGAGCCACCAGCTGCAGCGTCCGCTTCTCGCCGCCCCCACCGACCAGAATGGTCGGCCCACCGGGCTGGACCGGCGGGGGTACGTTCCGGGCCTCGTGGATCCGGTAGTAGCGGCCGTCGAACGACGGCGTCTCCTCCGTGAACATGGCCCGGCAGATCTGCAGCGCCTCTTCCAGACGGTCGAGTCGCTCCCCCGCCGGTGGGAAGTCGAAGCCCAGGCCCTCGTGCTCGACGTCGTACCAGGCCGCGCCGAGGCCCAGGATGGCCCGGCCACCACTGATCACATCGAGCGTCGTGACGATCTTGGCCAGGTGGGCGGGGTTGCGATAGGTGACCCCCGTGACCATGGTGCCCAAGCGCACCCGCGAGGTCCGGGCGGCCAAAGCGCCGAGCAGGGTGTACGAGTCGAGCATGGGCACGGTGGGACCGCCCATGGGGGGAAGTTGGTAGAAGTGGTCCATGACCCAGACCGAGTCGTAGCCCGTCTGCTCGGCCGCCGTGGCACGTTCGACCACCTCGTCGAACATCGCGGTTGGCGTGTCACCCGGCGTGAAGTTGGGGATCTGGAGTCCGAAGCGCATGCTCCGAACCTTAAGGCGTCACCGCGAGCTCAACGCTGCGCAGCGTCCTCACCATCCCGTCCGACGTCGCAACCAGGAAAGGGCGACCTCGCCCTGCGCGGCCTGGAAGGAGCGCAGGGTCGGGAGCCCCGGCGGAGGCGGGCGGAGCGAGTGCGACACGAAAAAGCCCGTGACGGCAGCCAGCAACACCGTGAGGATGTCGGGATCGATGTCCCCCGACGGTGATCCGTAGAGCGACAGCAGCGTCTCGGGCGGCGGGCCGCCCTCCAACACGACAGAGGGAGCCCAGGCGACGAGGTCGAAGGCCGGGTTGCCCACCCCGGCGTGGGGCCAGTCCACGAAGACCACCCCCTCGTCGGAGACCAGCAGATTGTCGGACCGGACGTCGCCATGGACCAGGGTGGAGCCGGCGCAGGCGGCCGGCCACGAGGCCTCGAGCTCGGCCAGTCGATCGAGGTTGTCCCGCGCCCACACATCGAGACCGGGCGGCGGCGCCCCGGCTCCGGCCAGGTCGGACCAGCCCCCGAAGAGGGCGCGTACGTAGTCGGCCAGCGGCTCGAAGGCCGGCGCCGGTGACGGGGTGAGCTCGTCGTGCAGGGCGGCCAGGGCGGCCGCCACCCGGCCCAGCTCGTCGGGCTCCCAGGGGTGGCGCGGCGGGCGCCCGGCCACCACCTCGAAGGCCAGGGCCACCCAGGTCCCGTCGTCGTAGGTGTCGAGCAGCCGGGGGAAGTGGGCCGACCGCGGCAACGCGGACGAGATCACGATCTCGCGCCGGTGCAGGCCGGGCGAGTGAGGGTTGAGCTCGCTGCCCACCGCCTTGACGAAGACGGACCGGGCGGGGGCAGGCCACTCCAGGATGCTGGTGGCGCCAGGCGAGAAGCCCCCGACCACGTCGCGCACAGCCGCGGGCGGCCCGGGGCCGAAGTGCGCCGCCCAGTCCCGGACCGCCGCCGGCACCCGGACCCACGGCAGGTGGACGCCGGCCGCCGGCGCGGTCGGGCTCGTCACGAGGCGGCGGCCCCTGCGGCAGCCAAGGCTTCCTCGATGCTGGCGATCAGGCGCCGGGCAGACTCGGCGCTCAGTTCGACGGCGACCCGGGCGCCCGGCCCGCGGGACGGGTCGGCGAAGTCGATGTTGAGCGAGTGGGCAAAGGGCGCGTGGTACGGGTGATCGAAGTAGACGTTGGCCGACGTGACGCTGAACCAACCCTGAGGGCCCTTGGCGCTACCGGCGATCTCGGTGTTCACGGTGAGGTAGGAGCACATGGTCAGGCCCCCAGGTGCTTGCCGTAGAACTCGAAGATGCGCTGCCAACCGTCGACTGCGGCCTCGGGCCGGTAGGCCGTGCGCTCGACGCTGAAGAACGCGTGGCCGGCGTCGTCGTAGCGATGGAACTCGTACTCCTTACCGGCTGCCTTGAGAGCCGCCTCGAGCTCGTCGACCTGTTCGGCGCTCGGGAACTGGTCGTCGTTGCCGAAGAGCCCGAGCAGCGGGCAGTGGAGATCCGGGGTGCGGTCGACGAGCGCGGTGACCTTGAGCGGGAACCCCTCCGGCACGGTGCCCACGACGAAGGCGCCGTAGCAGTCGACGGCGGCGTCGACCGGGAGGCTGATCGCGGTCAGGAACGAGTGGCGCCCGCCCGAGCAGTAACCGATGCAGCCGACCTTGCCGTTGGAGGTCGGGAGGGCCCGCAGGGCCTCGATGGCCGCCTTGGCGTCGCCCACGAACTGGTCGTCGGGGATGCCGCCGGCCTCACGGGTGGCGGCCGCGGCGTCGTCGGGATCCACATCGAGCCCCTGGCGGGCGTAGAGATTGGGGCAGATGGCGTTGTACCCACTGGCGGCAAAACGGCGGGCGATCTCCTTGGTGCCCGAGTCCCAACCTGGGAGGTGGTGGATGACGAGGACCCCGGGGAAGGGGCCGTCGCCGGCCGGGAGGGCCTGGTAGGCGTTGACTTCGGCGCCTTCGTAGCCGGTGAAGGTCACGTTCTTGGCCGAGAGGGCTTCTTCGGGTGCTGCCACAGCTGGTCTCCTTTTCGTTCGTGTTTCGTTCGTGCGTGGGTCGTCGTCTGTGCGCTG
Organism: uncultured Acidimicrobiaceae bacterium; assembly: GCA_963726545.1. Classification (GTDB taxonomy): domain Bacteria; phylum Actinomycetota; class Acidimicrobiia; order Acidimicrobiales; family RAAP-2; genus Bog-473. Next base: position 64,563 of record CAVSCV010000012.1, read on the forward strand.
CGCCGACCACTATGGCGCGGCTGTCGGGCCTGACGCCGACGCAACCGGCATGATGAACGGATGCGGCGCTCCCTCGTCTTGGTGCTGGGCGGGCCGACGATGCTGGTGGCGCTCGTCCTCGGCGGGACCTCGACCTGGACCGGGGCAGCGGGGCCGGGGACGGGGACGGCCGGGGCGAGTACGGCGGCGGGCGCGTCGTCGCCCAGCGTGCGCACGCTGCTCGGCCCGTCGGCCGTCGACTCGCCCGGCGGCCTCGCTCTCGATGCGGCCGGCGACCTCTTCGTCGCCGACACGGACCACTGCCGGGTCCTGGTCCTGCCCGCCCGGAGCGGCGCGGTCGACGGGTTCAAGGTCCGGGTCGGGCACGCCACCGTCATGGCCGGCGGCGCGTGCACCGGCGCCCACGCCTTCGCGGCACCCGACCGGGCTGGCGGTCGATCCGGCGGGGGACGTCTTCGTGGCCGAGGCAACGGACCAGCGGGTGCAGGAGATACGCCACGGTTCGACGCCGCAGCCGGTCACGGTGGCCGGCACCGGGACGGCGGGGTTCAACGGCGACGGGCTGGCCGGCACGGCGAGCGAGCTCGACCAACCCGGCGGGGTCGCGGTCGACGGCGCCGGCGACGTCTTCATCGCCGACACGGCCAACTGCCGGGTGCGCGTCCTGCCGGCCCATGACGGCACCGTGCTCGACCACCCGGTGACGGCCGGACACCTGACGACGGTGGCCGGCACCGGCGTGTGCGGGTCGGCCGGTCAGGGCGGTCCGGTGGCGGGCGCCGAGCTCTGGAACCCCGTCGCGGTCGCGCTCGACGGGTCCTCCGACCTGCTCGTCGCCGACAGCGGCGACCAGTCGGTGTTGCTGGCCTCGGCCGCCGGAGGGACGTACTGGGGCACGACCGTCGGCGCGGGCGACATCGGCATCGTCGTTGGCGGGACGGGGGGCTACGGGCCCTACCTGGCCGACGGGCTGTCGGCCACCGGCGAGACGGCCGAGCTGAACGATCCCCGGGCCGTGGCGGTCGGGCCCACCGGTGCGCTGTTCGTGAGCGACGGCTTCATGCAGGCGGTGCGGGTGGTCCCGGCGACGACCGGCACCGTGTTGGGTCGGCACATGGTCGCCAACAGCCTCAACACCGCGGTCGGCGCCGTGCCGGTCTCCAGCCCGGCCGGGCTGGGCGACGGCACGAAGTGGGTGATCGCCCACGTCGGCACGGCGGCCGGTGTCGCCGTCTCGGGGACCGGCGCCCTCTACGTCAGCGACGCCGGCCTCAGTGCAGTGCGGGTCATCGGCGGCCCGACCTCGTGAGCCGAAGCGGCCGACGCATCAGTCGACGCGGCTTCCTGGCCTCCTCGGGCGGGGTGGCCGTCGGCGCCGTACTCGCCGACGCGGTCGCCGACACGGCCGGGGCGGCGAACGCCGACGCACCCTCGTCCCAGCGGTCGACCGGCACCATCGAGCATTTCTACGAGGCCGCCCGCTCGTCCGCCGCCCCCCGGACCCAGGACCTCACCGTCAACGGCTCGGTCGCCCCGTTGGGGGTCGACCCCGACGACTGCTCCTTCGCCTGGACTCTCCATGGGCAAGGACGCAACGTCGTCCAGACCGCGTACCAGGTCACGGTCCGCCGCACCGACCCGGGCCACACCGGCACGGTCTGGGACAGCGGCACCGTGAGCTCCGCCCAGCAGGCGTTCGTCCCCTACGCCGGCCCGGCCTTGGCCGCCGACGCCGCCTACACGTGGACCGTGCGGGCCAAGGCGGGCACCGGGCCCTGGGGCCCCACGGCCCACCCCGCCACGTTCGTCACCGGCCTCCGTGACACCGACACCGACTGGTCGGCGGCGTCGTGGCTCCAGCCGGCGGGCGCCTCCACCCAGGCCGACCGGGTCACCTACCTGCGCAAGGAGGTCTCCCCACCGGACGACAGCACGATCCAGCGGGCCACCGCCTACGTCTCCGCCGCGCACACCTACCGCTTCTTCATCAACGGCGTCGCGGTCGACGCCTGGCCGAGCTTCTCCTACCCCGACGAGCAGTACGTCAGGGCCGTCGACGTGACACGTGCCCTGCGACCCGGCCACGCCAACGCCCTCGGCGTCCTGCACCGTTGGTACGGACCGGGCCAGGGGCGTCCGGAGTCGGCGCCGGGGCTCCTCCTCCAAGTGTCGGTCTGGTACCAAGATGGCCGACACGTCCTCTACGGGACCGACGACACGTGGCGCGAACATCCGGCCGAATGGCTGCCCTCGCCCCAACGCAACTCCGACGTCGGCGACTTCGTCGAGTGGATCGACGGGCGGGCCTACCCCGAGGGTTGGGCGGGCCCCGGCTACGACGACGGCCAGTGGGCGCCGGCGACGGTCATCGGGCCGGCCGGCTCGGCACCGTTCACCCACACCTATGCGCAGCGCACCGACATCGAGGAGACGACCGTCGAGCCGGTGCGCCTGCACACGTTGCCCAACGGCTCCGTCGTCGCCGACTTCGGCGCGGTCTACGCCGCCCGCCCCCGGGTCGAGTTCGCCTCGGGCCTCCCGGGGCAGACGGTCGCCATGCGGGTCGGGTTTCTGCTCGATCCCGACGGCCAGGTCTCCACCCAGCACGGCACCCAAGGCACCAACCTGTCCTTCACCTACATCATGCGCGACGGCGCGCAGACCTTCGAGGCCTTCACGTATCTCGGCTTCCGCTATCTGCAGATCGACCACGCGGGGCAGCGTCTCGGCCGTGGGCAGGTGGCCGCCCTGGCCCGGCACACCGCGATGCCGGCGGTGTCCATGGCCACCTTCTCGACCGGGAACCGCACGCTCGACGCGGTGTGGCGGCTCAACGCGCGCTCGTGCCTGTACTGCAGCCAGGAACAGTTCGTGGACACACCGACCCGGGAAAAGGGCCAGTTCACCTGGGACGCCTCCAACGAGTCCGAGGCGATCATGCGCTGCTACGGCGACCAGAACCTCAGCTGGCAGGGCCTGCGCGACGTGGTCCGCGGCCAGGAGCGCTACTGGCCCGACGGGCGCACCAACGCGGTGTACCCCAACGGAGACGGGGCGCGCTCGTTCGCCACCTTCAGCGCTCGCTACGTCGAATGGCTCTGGCGCTACTACACGGGCACCGGTGACACGGCGACGGCGGTGGCGTTGTATCCGTCGGTGGCCAAGGTGGCCGCCTGGTTGTACACGGCCCAGCAGGAAAACAACGGGCTCCTGTACGGGTTGGGCGACACCAGCAACGGCGATCCCGTCTACGGCTACGACCTTGCGGTGGCGGCCGACACGGCGAGCAACGTGCTGGCCGTCAACGCTTTCAACCGGGTGGCCCAGCTGGCGGATGTGGCGGCCGATCCTGCCGGCGGTGCCCTGTGGGATGTCGCGCGCCGTCCAACTCACGAGCGCCATCAACGCGACCCTGCGCCGACCGAATGGGGTCTACGTCGACGGTGTCGACGCGTCGGGCGCACAGAGTGGGCACGCATCCCAAGAGGCGAACGCACTCGCCCTGGCCTACGGGATTGTGCCGGCCTCCGACGTGGCCACGGTCGCTTCGTACGTGGCCGGGCTCGGCATCTCGGTCGAGCCGAACCACGGGCTCGAGTTGCTGCGGGGGCTGGCCGCCGCCGGCCGGCCCGACGCGCGTGGTGCGCACGCTGACCGACGCCTCCATACCGGGCTGGGCCCACGTCGTGGCGGCCGGCGGCACCTTCACCTGGGAGGTCTGGCGACCGAGCGACCTGGTGGGTGACTCGATGTCGCACGGCTGGGGATCCTCTGCACTGGTGGCCATGCAGGAAACGCTCCTCGGCGTGACCTATCGCCAACCGGGACCCGACGGGCACCATTCGCTTCTCGGTCACTCCCCCGACGTCAGGACTGCCACGGGCCTCGGGTTCGCTCTCCACGCCGGCCGGGACGGTGACGGTGTCGTGGCAGCGACGAGGATCCGGGCATGACGCTCGCCTTGGTCGTCCCCGCCAACGCCTCAGCCCTGGTCCAGTTGCCCTCCTCGGACCCCGCAGGCGTCCGCGAGGGTGGCGTTGCCGCGGCGAAGTCGCCCAGTGTCAGCGTGGTGTCGACCGACGACGGGCTGGCCGTGCTCTCGGTGGGCAGCGGCAGCTACCGGTTCACGACGACCTGACCAACCCGTCCGCTGATGCGCGCCGCTGTCCGCCGCGCCCGCTCGGCGCACCAACCTCGGTTACTCGGCGCAGGTCGCCCCGCCGGCCGGCGTGGCGCCACCGACCAGGTAGCTCTGGACCTCGTCCCGGACGCAGCCGCTGTAGAAGTAGGCCACGTGATCGTGCCCTCGACCGTGAGCAACGACGACCGGGCGAGCTCGTGGGACACGTCGACCGCCCAGTTGTACGGCGTCGCCGGGTCCCCCGTCGTCCCCACCAACAGAATCGGCGGCGCGCCCGGCGCCACACGGACCCGACCGACGGGTCGGCGGATCGCTGGCCAGACCGCACATTGGGCCTCGACCCCAGGCGAGCAAGGGCCGAAGATCGGTGCCGACGCCTTGAACGACGTCGGCCAGATACGAGTATGCGCCGAGGTTGTGACTCACCGGGATGGTCGAGGCAGTCGATGGACGTGACTGCATCGACGGCGTTCGTGGATCCGCTGGTGTTGTAGTGCTGGGACATGGACGCCGCCGGCGCGGTGTTCCCCGCGGCGTCTGCGGCGAGCGTGGCGCCGAGCTGAGGCCAGTCGCTCCGCGAGTACAGGCCGTCCAGCAGGGCGTCGTAGAGCTGACCTGCGCCAGACGTCTGGGTCGGACTGCTTTCCGCCGTGGCACCCAGCGAGCCCCAACAACGCGGTCGTCGGATCGCCGGCTGGGCGCCACGGGCACGCGGACGTGCCGGCGCACCAGGTGAAGAACTGCTCCAGCACGGACTCGAACGCCTGCGCCTGCTCCCGAGAAACCTGGGTGAAGGTCAGCGCGGGGTCGATGACGCCGTCGAGGACCATCGCCCGTACGTGGGTGGGAAAGAGTTTGGCATAGGTCAATCCGAGCAGGGTGCCGTACGACTGGCCCATGTAGGTGAGGCTCGGCGTCGCCGAGGGCCTGACGCAGGCGGTCCATGTCGCGCGCCACGTCGACGGTGCCCACGTAGGGCAGCAAGGTGGGCACGCTGGTCTCGCAGTCGCCGGCGAACTGGCGCATGGCGGCCATGGTGGACTTGGTCTCCGCCGGCGTGACAGGCACGGGATACGGAGGTCACGGCCGGCTGGCCCGGCCGCGGGTCGCACTCGACCGGATCGCTGCGCTGCACACCCCGGGGATCGAACATGACGATGTCGAAGTCGTCGAGGACACCGGGAGTGAGCACGTTGAGCTCGTTGGTCATGTCGTCGATGCCCGAGACGCCCGGACCTCCGGGATCGATGACGAGCGATCCGATACGGGCCGCCGGGTCGTCGGCCGGGTGGCGGGCCACTGCGATCGGGATGGTGGGGCCTCTCGGGTCGGCGTAGTTCAGCGGGACGACCAAGGTGCCGCACTGGAGGTCGCCCATGCAGGGCGTCCAGGCGATCGGCGTGACCGGGGTCTGGGTGGTCGAGGCGTGGTCGAGTTCGATTGCGCACCGTGCCGGGCCGTGGTCTGGCTCGATGCGTGGCCAGGCGGTGGCGAGTGGGCAGACGTCGACGAGGCAGGAGTCGCGGACGGGGTGGAGGGACCCCGACGCGCCGCACCCGGCGAGAACGCCGCCGCACCGACGACACCAGACGATTCCGAACCGCGACCCGACAAACCTCCTTACCACCTGGACAAGCGTCGCACGTCCCGGTCGAAGGAAGGGCAGCGGCCCAGGCTGCGACCGTTCCTGTGAGAGGGCCTTTGCGCCCTGAAGACCGGTTTGGCCTGTGCCGCAGAGCGCGTGGGAGACGGCGGCATGAGACGGTGCCGAGCACCGGAAAGGAATTAGTGGGCGAGACGGAGAGACGAACGGGAGACGATCGAGCATGGCCAGGCCGGCGCGTCGGCTCGGGCCGAATTCGAGCGCCGTCACGAGAAGGACGAAGCCCAGCGGCGGGCTCGATTCGGCCGCCTGGCGCCCGTCGATCAGCTTCCTTGCGGGACCGAAGGCAACGACCGAGGCCTGGGCGCGGGGCGCACAGGGCGAGGAACGCGTCGGGCGGCTGCTCGACCAAGTCGTGGGTGACGAAGGAGTCGTGCTGCACGACCGTCGAGTCCCCGGTCGCCGGATCAACCTCGACCACCTGGTCGTGGTGGCGTCCGGGGTGTGGGTGATCGACACCAAGCACTACCGAGGCCAGCTGGCCCGTCGTCAGGTCGGCGGCTGGTTCAACGCTCGCGAAGTGCTGACGGTGGCAGGGACGGGACGAGAGCCGCCTCGTCACCTCGGCCAATGAGCAACGGGCCATCGTCGAGCACGCGTGCTGGGTCGAGGACATCGCCTGTACGGGCAGTGCTCTGCTTCACCGGCGTGGACGTCGGACTGTTTGCCCGTGCGTTCACTCATGGAGGGCGTACTGGTCACGTGGCCAAGTGTCCTGGCCAGGTCGCTGGGCAAAGCCGGAACGCTTGGCGCGTCCTCCCGGTCACAAGTCGCCGACCGGCTCGCCCACGCGTTCCCGCCCTACCGCCGAGCGCCCTCCTCAGGCGACGGGTGACTCCTCGGAACTCCCGGCCGGCTGGTGCGACTGCAGCAACTTCCCGACGACTGGGATCTCAGTGACCGCTTCGGCCCGGGCGATGGCCAATCCGGTCCCGGCGACACGCAGGTTGGGACCGGTCACGGCGTAGCGCGGGATCCAGGCCGGGTCGTATTTCTTGTTGAAGCGCCAGAGCGACTCGATCTGCATCGTGTCGCTGAAGCGATGCAACACGGACTTCTCCATGGTGAGCCACGGACCGCCCCGGGCCTCGCCGGCGACTACCTCTCGCATGGTGGCGAAGTTGAGGCCCAGGCCGTGGAAGCCGTTCTCGGCCATCCAGCTGATGGTCTCGATGATGACGAAGTCGGTCAGTCCGTTCGGGGCGTCCGGATCGGCCGGTCCGGCGCATCACGTCGAGCGAGTAGCCCTGCACCTGGGTGGCGGGGATGTACTGGTTGAACGCCACCGGCTTGTGCGCCCCGTCGAAGCAGACGGCGAGCAGGAGCCCGGTGTCACGGGGATCGAACATGCGGCGACAGCGTCATGGAGTACCCCCGCTCCACTTCGCCCTGCCGAGTCTCGGTCATCAGGTCGAGCAGCTGTCGACGCAACTCCTCCGAGGCCTCCAACGGATCCAGGACCTCGACGCTGTAGCCGCCCTTCTTCACGCGGTTGTATGCACCGCGCAACGACTTCATGTCCTTGCCCTGTAGCGAGAACTCCGGGCAATCGACCACCGCCTCGTCGCCGATGTAGTGGTCGATGAGGCCCGAACCCCGGTAGATGGGCAACCACGATGCGGCGGCCGCCAACACCGAGGGATGCCAGCCGTGCGACTGGCAGAAGTCCAGGGTGTCCGACCATGCCGTCGCCCGCTCGTCCACCGGTCCGATCGGGTCGGGCGACACCAACATGACCCCGTTGATGACTGAGTAGGCGACCACGGTCTTGCCGGTGAAGAACCACGACTTGTCGTCCCGCAGCGCGAAGTAGTCCAGCGTGCCGCCGCCGTACTCGTCGATGGCCGCCCGCGTCCGGGCGAAGGCCTCCCGTCGGGCCGCACCCGTACGCCTGGTCTCCCGACTGGGCAGCGCCACCATGGTCGTCATCACGAGCACACCGAAGACCACGACCAAAATGACGTCGATCGACTCGTGGTGGCCGGTCTGGAAGGCGGCCGCGATGAAGGCTGCGATGGCCACGGCCGCCAGCCCGCCGACGATCAGCCAGCCGACCACGCGGGCCACCCCATTAGGGCTCACCTTGAAGTGCTGATGTTCGGCCAGGAGCCACAGCCCGAACAGGCAGGCGAAGACCGACCCCTCAAGCCCATGGCCGTGGACGAGGCGGTCCACTGTGCTAGCCAGAAGGACGACCAACGCGGCCGCCCAGGCCCGCTGGAATCCGAAGCGCACTCCACGAGCCAATCCGGCCAGAGCCAGGCCCCCGATGACGGCGGCCGTACCCGACAGCGGATGCAAGCCAATCGGGAACCAGCGCTCGACCGAAGGCGAGACCGACCAGATGAGCGCGAAGACCACGTTGAGCAGTCCGGACACCACCAGCACGAGGGCGGCGACCCGACGCACCCGCCGGCGGTGGACCCAGCTCGAAAGCACCGTGTTGTCCACCGGCCAGGTCGGACCGGTCGGCAGGGTGGCGATGCACGTCAGGTCGGAGAGATTCGATTTGGTCCGCTTGAGGGCGATGCGCTCGAGGAATGCGGGCGACCGGCTTGGCCGCTCGCGCAGGAAGAGCTTGACCTCGAGGACGCCGCGTCCCTCGAGCTCGACGTAGGACAAACGTCGCACGGCGACATAAGGACGGGGCAGCCGCAGGTGCGGCCGGTCGAGCCACCACCGATTCGGTCCCGCTCCCGGTGTTGGCATAGAAGCCGTTGCCGACCACGGTGAGCTCGGGCTCATGGGTGTGGCCCGAGATCATTCCGGCGTAGCCCTCGGTGACCAGGCGTGAACCCTCGCCTCGCGCCGGGCTGTTGTGGGTCGCCGGGTCCGCTCGGTCGCTGATGGCCGAATCGCGAAGAGCGCGATTGACCCGCAACATGGTGGCCACGGCCGCCACGAGAGCGACGACGACGATCAACGCGATCAGGAGCCCAAAGCCGATAAGCCAACGAACGGCGTGATGGTGCAGCAAGGACCCGACCCCAGGGAAGAACGCGAGGAAGCGCAGCACCAGCGCGGCCAGGAACGGAATGGCCACGAGCCAAATCTTGCCCACCACCTTGCGGTAGAGGAGGCGCGAGCCCACGAAGTCCGCCACGTCGCCGTCGAGCCACTGCACCCCGTCGAGGAGCGAGCCCGGTGTCTGGCGCGCTTCGACCTGCGGCAGGAGTTGCTGTACCACGTGATGCCCGAAGGGCGTGTCGACCGGTGAGCGCTGATCCTCGAAGGTGTTGAACGGGTCGAACTGGTTGCCGTGGGTCACCCGGACCCGTTCGACCTCATGGTCAGTGGTGATAAGGAGGTCGATGGACAGCGCGATCGTGTACGGACCGAGACGCTCGCCCAGCACCGACAGGGCTTCGCCGTCCCAGGCCAAACGCCCGTCGTGGTTGCCCGGCAAGATCACCAGTGCCCGCTCGTCCGTGGCGACGAAGGCGGCCAGCGCCGCGGTGAACCGGGGGTGGGCGTCGAGAACGGGGCCGACCTCGGGTGGCCCGGCCAGCAACTCGAATCCGTCACCCGCGATCACGAAGGCGCCCGCACCGCTCCACCCTTCAAGCAGTTCGCTGAGGTCGGCCTCGACCGCCCGGCTGGTCTCGGTGGCCACGGCCGGCAGGTGGAGGTCGCTGACCAACACCGTGCGACCACCCTTCGGGACGGTGACCTCGAGCAGATCGGGCACGTCGGGCGCCGGGGCCACGGGTGGCTGGGTGGCTCCGTTCGACTCCACCTCGCGCTCGGCGGTCGGTGGTGGAGCCGTTGCCGCTTCTGTCACTCCGTCGCCTCGGGGCGCAGGATCGGGAAGAGGATGACGTCGCGAATCGACGTGACCTCGGCCAGCAGCATGACGAGCCGGTCGATGCCGATGCCGATGCCCGACGTCGGGGGCAGGCCGTACTCCAGCGCGCTGCACGAAGGCTCGGTCGGCCGGGTGGGCCTCGAGGTCCCCGGCGGCGGCCGCGGCGGCCTCGGCCGTGAAGCGCTGCTCCTGCTCCTCGGGCACGTTGAGCTCGCTGTACCCGTTGGCCAGCTCCTTGGCGTCGATCACGAGCTCGAAGCGGTCAGCCATGGTGGGGTCATCGGGTCGGTGGCGAGCCAAGGGGCTGACCTCGACCGGGAAGCCGCAGATGAACACCGGATTCAGCACGGCGCTCTGGAGTAGATGGTCGTACAGCTCGAACACCAGCTTGCCCGATCCCCAGGAATCGAGGAAGGCCACGTCGTGCGCCTCACAGACCGCGCGGACCTTCTCCACCGGGTCGCTCGGGTGGACTCGCTGGCCGACGGCATCCTCCAAGAGGTCCAGCAGTTCCCGCCGCGGCCAGGGCGGGGCGAGATCGATGTTGCGGTCCGCCACCGTGAAGGTGAGGCGACCCGCCGCGGCCTCGGCCGCAGCAACGATGGCCTTCTCGGTGAGGTCCATCCCGTCGTTGACGTCGCCCAGGGCGCGGTAGGCCTCGAGCGACGTGAACTCCGGGCTGTGCCGGGTGTCGATGCCCTCGTTCCGGAAGTTGCGGGCGATCTCGAAGACACGCTCGTAGCCACCGACCACGAGGCGCTTGAGGAACAACTCGGGCGCGATCCGCAGGCTCAGGTCGATGTCGAGCGCGTTGGAGTGGGTGAGGAAGGGTCGGGCGATGGCTCCGCCGGCCTGGCTCTGGAGGATGGTGTCTCCACCTCGACAAAACCCTCGCCCGACATGGACTCGCGCAATGACGCCAGCGTTTTGAAGCGAACGTCGAACACCCGCCGCTGATCGGGGTTGGCCAAGAGGTCCACCTCGCGCTGGCGGTAACGCGTGTCTTCGTCACTCAGCCCGTGCCACTTGTCGGGCAGTGGGCGCAGCGCCTTGGACAACAGCGTGAGGGCCGTGACGTCCACGGAGAGCTCGCCCCGCCTGCTCGTCACCACTTCACCCGTCGCGCCGAGCCAGTCCCCGAGATCGAGCCGGTCACGCACCTCGATCGCCGCCGGCTCGAGGGCAGAGGCGCTCATCAAGAGCTGAATGCTCCCGCTCACGTCGATCAGGGTGACGAACACGAGCTTGCCGTGCCCCCGGATGCTTCCGACTCGCCCCGCCACCTGCACGTGCGCGCCGGTACGGGCGTCGGCGGCCAAATCGCCGTAGCGCTCGTGCAGTTCGGCCGCCGTATCGCTGCGGTCGAAGCGCATTGGGTAGGGATCGATGCCCAGCGAACGCAACGCGTCGCGCTTGGTCCGTCGCTCGTTGATCAGGGCATCAACGGTGGACTGATTCTCGATCTCTTCCACCCCCACCTCCTCCGAGCGCCGCTGCGGTAGCCGTTGCCACCCCTGTGCATCCTGGAGTGGGTAGCTTACCGAGGCACACCGATGGAACTCGCCATCAATTTCTCCATCATCAGCGGGTGGTTCCCGACCGTCGTCATCGTCGTGGCGATCGTGTCAGTCATCTTTGCCATCGGTTGGTGGGACGGCGCCTGGAAGGAGCAACTGCTTCTGGGCATCCCGATCAGCCTTGCGCTGACGGGACTCGTGGCCATCTGCATCCACGTCTTCAACCTGGTCCCAGATGCTTTCCCCAACACCTTCTACCTGTGGACCTGGCTCATGCTGTTCTCACTCGTCGTGGCCGTGCTCGGGTTCCGCAAGGCGCACTGGGCCCTGCGTACTTTCTCCGTGCTGGCCATCGTCTTCTGCGTGATCGCCGCCTTCACGGTGGTCAACGAGACCTACGACTACTACCCGACCCTGGCGCGGCTGTTCGGCAAGGAAGCGGCGAACTTCGTAGCCGTGCCCGAGTTGAACGCCATCCGGGCCCAGGTGCGCGACAGCGGGAAACTCCCCACACACGGCGACACGATTGAGATCCACATACCGGCGACCCTCTCGAAGTTCAAGGCCGCCGACGCTTTCGTCTGGGTGCCGCCGATCTGGTTCAAGAGCCCTGAACCCTCGCTCCCGGTCATCGAGATGATCTCCGGGGTGCCCGGCCAGCCGTCGGACTGGACGAGGGCTTCGTACGCCGACACGACCTCGTCGAACTTCGCCCGCAAGCACGGGGGCGTGTCCCCCATCCTCGTGATGCCCGACGCCAACGGTCCGAGCGGTGACGCCGAGTGCGCCAACTCGAAGCTGGCCGGCAATGCCGAGACCTACCTGACCCAGGACATCCCGAACTTCATGCGGGCAGAAATTCGACGCCAAGAAAGGGCCGAAGTCCTTCGCCGTGGCGGGACTCTCTGCCGGCGGCACCTGTGCCGTGACCTTGTCGTTGCGCAACCAGAGCCTGTTCTCCGTCTTCGCGGACTACTCGGGCTACCTCGTGCCCACCTTCATGAACGACGATCAACAGCAAACGATCCAGGCGCTCTACGGAGGCTCCACGGCGAACTACGACGCGCACAACCCGGGCATCCTGATGGGGAAGAACCAATACCCGACGCTCTCGGGCTGGTTCGAATCAGGCGAACAGGATCCGGGCGTGCTGATCGTCTCGCATCAATTGCACGACCTGGCGGTCAACAACGCGCACTTCGCCCAGGCCTGCTTCCTCACCGAGCCCGGTGGACACGACTTTGCCTTCTGGCAGGTGGCCTTCGAGAATTCGCTGCCGTGGCTCGCTTGGAAGCTGGGCCTGACACCCCCGCCGCGGCCGCCGCCAGGCACGAGCTGTACGCCGCCCATCCCCTGATCCTTGCCGTCTGGTACCGGCGCTCCTAGGGTGAGCGTGCGCCTCTAGCTTAACGGTTGAGCAGCGGATTCTTAATCCGCAGGTTGGGTGGTTCGAGTCCCCCGGGGCGCACTCACGTCGCACCGGCCATGTCGCCCGGTGGGGGCGGCACGCCGGGCTTGCGCTTGCCCGCTGTCATCACCGGTGGCGCCCAGGCGCTGATCACCACGACGCCAGCCGCCATGATCAAGAGCCCTATCACGGACATGATGATCGCCGGGGTACTGGTGTTCAATTTCTCGCCGAAGAGTTCGATACCGAGCGCAATGGAGGCCAGCGGATCGACGATCAGGATGGCGGGCTGCGAGGCGGCCAGAGGGCCGGCCGCGAAGGCCGCTTGCAGCAGAATCGTGCCCAGGACGCCGCTGGCCACCACGGCGTAGAGCTGCCAGTGGGTGAGCAGGGCCATCCAGCCCGATTGCGACAGCAGGTCGGTGGCCGCCTTGACGAAGGCGGCGTCGATCGCCCACATGAGGGCGGCGGCGCAACCAAGCAGCGCGGCGCGTCGGGCCGGCGACCCCCTACGGCTCAACATCAAAAGGAGCACGATGACCGCGCCACGGATGGAGAGCGCCCACACCCAGTCCCCGACGGTCGCCACCCGATGCCCTTCCGAGGGCTGGGCGGCGAGGAGGAATGCGGCCAGGCCGACACAGATCATGAGGGCGGCGGTCCAGGTCCGCGAGCGGATGTCGTCGTGCAACCAGTACCGGCGCAGGGCCAGCGTGAAGATGAGCTCGGTGACCAGCACCGGCTGCACCACCGCCAGCTCCCCGAAGTAGAGGGCGATGGCCTGGAACACGAACGTGCCGCCCATGAAGAGGAGGCCGACCAGCCAGCGCGGGTCGCGCACCAAGGCCGTGGCACCGCGCCAGCCCTTCTGGTCCTCGGCCTGTGACACGGAGGCCTGGCGCTGGAGCACGGCCGTGGTGGCATTGGAGAACGCGGACAGAAGCGCGAAGAAGATGGCCACCGTCTGACCTCAGGGGTTCCCCAGCGTGCAAGTGGCCGTCACCGATGGAGCAGCCGAGGTGAGCCCGAGACGCCAGGCCAGCCAGGGCAGCGCGTCCTCGAAGGCTTGGCGCCACACGACGTAGTCGTGCCCGCCGGAGAGGACTCGCACGCACGTCTCGATCCCGGCCGCTCGAGCCGCCGTGGCCAGGCGCGCCTCCTGGTCCTTGGGCACCGTGTCCTCATCGCCCACCTCGAACCACCCGGCCATACCCAGGTATCGGTTGGTTCGCACCAGGGCCAAAGGGTCGTGCGCGTCGAACGCCTCCTGGGAGCCGTCGAAGAGGATCTTGATCGACTCCGGCACGCCGTCGTCCTTGTACGTCGGCTCGGCGAAGCCGGAGAAACTGGCGAAGGTGTCGAACTCATCAGGATGCCGCAAGGCCAGCATCGTCGCACAGGTGCCTCCGGCCGACAGGCCCCCCACCGCCATGGAGTGCGGTCCGGTGGCCGCCCCGAACCGTGAGCGCAGGTAGGCGGGCACGTCGACGGTCAGATAGGTCTCCGCGTTGCCGAACTGGCTGTTCACGCACTCCGAGTCCTCCGTCTTGTCGCCGTTGGGATCGGGCATGACGATGATGGGCGCCAGCCCGTGGTGCTGGGCGGCGTAGGCATTGGCGGTCGTGTCGGCATCGCCGTCGGCCGTCCAGTCCGACGAGGTGCCGGGCTCGCCGGGGAGCAGCATCAGGGTCGGCAGCGCCGGACGCGGCGAACGGAACCACGCCGGCGGCACGTAGATGTAGGCGTCCTGCGCCTCGAAGTGGGACACCGTGGCCGGGATGTGCTCCACCACGACCGCCCCCTCGCCGGGCACGGTGCGGGCGGCCTCGGCCTGCCGCTCGATCACCGACAGGCCAGACGGCGTCACGTGGTGCACCACGTTGAGGTGCACCAAGCGCTCGAGCGTCGGATAGGTCCCGTGGGCGGCGTTGAGCGCACCGACGGCCACGACCGCCAAGAGGACGACGCCGGCCAGGGCCAGCCCGCGACGCACGGCCCCCCAGTTCGAGAGGGTGTACACGAGCAGGCCGAACGCGGCCGCAGCCCACCACACCGCCGACGCGGGGAAGTGCGAGCCCGAGAGCCACAGACCGAGGACGACGAGCGCCCCGGCGCCTCCGGCCAACGCGCCCGCTTCGAGCAAGCGACGCAACGAAAACCCGCGTCCGGCCACCGCGGCGAGCGCGACGACGACTGCGACGGCCACGACCACGAGGGGCAACCACCCGGAGATGATGGAAGTGTCGACGCCGGCCTCCTGGACGATCAAAGCACTGGTCCGCGCGCGGGCCCATGGACTACGTTCACGCTACGCCGTACGGGGTCGTACCGGGGGAGGGTGCAGTGGCATGAGGTGTCGGCGGTGACGCAGACCGCGGCCACGCAACACGACGAGGGCCTGAAGCGAGACGCCAGCTTCATCGGGCTGCTGTTCACCTCGGAAGGCTCCATCATCGGATCGGGCTGGCTCTTCGGCGCCCTCTTCGTCTCCACCATCGGCGGACCGGCGGCGATCATCGCCTGGCTGATCGGATCCTTCGCGGTGATCCTGCTGGCGCTCGTGCACGCCGAGCTGGGTGGCATGTTCCCGGTGAGCGGTGGCACGGCCCGCTTCCCCCACTACGCCTTCGGCGGCTTGGCCGGCGCCTCCTTCGGCTGGTTCTCCTGGCTCCAGGCCGCGGGCACCGCGCCGATCGAGGTCGAGGCAGCCATTCAGTACTCGTCGAACTACGTGCACGGACTGACCCACACGGTCCACGGCACCGTCGTGCTCACGGGGCTCGGCTACCTGGTGGCGGTGGCGCTCATGGCGCTCTTCACGATCATCAATCTCTACGGCGTACGCCGGCTCATGCAGGCCAACAACGCCATCACGACATGGAAGGTCGTCATTCCGACGCTGACCATCATCGTGCTGTTCTTCACGCACTTCGACATCCACAACTTCACCCGCGGCGGCGGCTTCGCCCCCTACGGGCCCAAGGGTGTGCTCGAGGCGGTCAGCGCCGGCGGCGCCATCTTCTCGCTCCTCGGCTTCGAGCAAGCGGTCCAGCTCGGCGGCGAGAGCCGTAACCCCCAACGCGACCTGCCCCGCGCCGTGATCGGTTCCATCCTCATCGGCGCCACCATCTACTTCCTGCTCCAGGTCGTCTTCATCGGCGCGCTGCCCGCCTCGGCCCTGCGCCACGGCTGGGACCACATCGGCTTCCCCGGGATCTACGGGCCCTTCGCTGGCATCGCCAAGGGCCTCGGCCTGGGCTGGCTGGCCTACATCCTCTACGCCGACGCCATCATCGCCCCGGTCGGCACCGGGCTCGTCTACACCACGACGTCGAGCCGGTTGACCTTCGGCCTCTCCAAGAACGGTGCCATCCCGGAGGCCTTCGAGAAGACCACCAAGAAGACCCAGGTCCCGTGGGTCGGCCTGATCTTCGCCTTCGTCATGGGACTGATCCTCTTCCTGCCCTTCCCGGGTTGGCAGAGCCTGGTCGGCTTCATCACCTCGGCCACCGTGCTCATGTACGCCGGCGCACCACTGGCCCTCGGGGCGCTACGGCGTCAGAAGCCCGACGCGCCAGCGCCCGTTCCGCCTGCGCGCCGGGCGAGTTCTGGGCCCCGGTGGCCTTCGTCGTCTCCAACCTCATCATCTACTGGACCGGGTGGCAGGTGGTCTGGAAGCTCGACGTGGCCGTACTGCTGGGGTACGCGCTCATGGCCGTCTCACGCGAGACCAAGGCCAACGCCAAGGCCGGGGACATGGACTGGGCCTCGGCCATCTGGCTCTGGCCCTACCTGGGCGGGATGGCGCTGCTGTCGTTCCTCGGCCAGTTCGGCGGCGGGCGCGCCGTGATCCCGTTCTGGTGGGACATGGTCGTGGTGGCCGCGTTCAGCCTGGCCATCTACACGCTGGCGATCCACTTCCGTCTGCCCGACGCCAAGGTCGACGAGTACACGGCGCAGGTCTTCAGCGTCGAGGACTAGGACCCGGGTGGTACCTCCCACAAGCCGACGGGCGCCTCGCCGAGTGGGTAGTGACCGGGCAGGCGCTCCCCCGACATGGCCTTCTCGAGCCGTTGTTGCATGCCGGGCAGCAGCGTCCCCGCTTTGATCATCGCCATGAAGGTGGCGCCGGCGTTGCCCACATCGAAGAAGTCCCGCTGCCACGACCACTGGAAGTTGCCGCCGTAGCGGAACCAGCTGCCGCCGAGCCCGGCGATCTCGTAGTTGGTCCCGTCGGCCTTGGTGGCATCGGCCACCTGCTTCCACAACCCGAGCACCTCGCCCTGCTGCTCGTCGATGAGGACCCTCTGGTAAGGGTACGTCCACCCCTCGAGCCCGGCCATCTCGAGGCCGAGCGCGACCTCGCGGATCTCCTCGCGCCCGACGACCATGAACTCGTCGTTGGGACCGACGTTCCAGCCGTAGGTGGCGTCCTCGGTGTACATGTCGGCCTGGCGGTGCCAGTCGCGCTCGGCCTCGCTCTGGCGGTTGACCTCGAGCCAGCGTTCGACCATCTCTTCGAGTTCGGCACGGGGGTAAGCGGGCATGTCAGTCATCCTCCTGGATAATGAGCGCGAGGGTCGGGCAATACTTGACCGCCAGGAGGACGGCGTCACGCCGCTCCTCGGGCGGGTGGGGCTGGAGCACGGTGAGCTCGCCCCGCTTGGACACGGAGAACACGTCGGGCGCCTCGCCCTCGCAGGCGGCGTGGCCCTGGCAGAGGTCACGGTCGACGACGATCCTCATGCTCGGGCGTTCCCGGCGGTGGCGGTGCGGCGGCGGTAGCGCACCCGGCAGGGCTGCTCGAGCTGGACCACCATTTTGGAGTGGTCGCTGCGGTACGTGTCGAGCGGTTGCGCCGCTGCGAACTCCCAGCCCTGGAGCAGGACGGAGAAGATGGCTTTGAGCTGCATCATGGCGAAGGCGGCACCGACGCAGCGGTGGCGGCCGGCGCCGAAGGGGATCCAGGTCCAGGGGTTGGCCCGGTCCTCCTCCCGCGGCTCGAGGTAGCGCCCGGGGACGAAGGCGTCGGGGTCGGGGAAGTCCTCGGGGATGCGGTTGCAGATGGCCGGGCTCGCCCCGACGAACTTGCCCTGGGCGATGCGGTAGTCGCCGTAGGTCAGGTCCTCCTTGGCGACCCGGAGGAGGAGGATGAGCGGCGGGTGCATCCGCAGCGCCTCCTTGATGGCGGACTCGAGGCGGGGGATCTCCCGCAGGGCTTGGAAGCTGACCTCCGAGCCGTCGGCGTAGAGCGTGTCGAGCTCGTCGTTGACCGCGGCCAGCTCGACGGGGTGGCGGAGGAGCTCGATGAGGGTCCAGGCCGCCGTCCCCGACGTGGTGTGGTGCCCGGCGAACATCATGGAGATGAACATGCCGGTGACGGTGTCGGCGCTGAAGCGATGCGAGCCGTCCTCGTCCTTGATCGACATGAGCACGTCGAGGAGGTCGGACTCTTCGTCCGACGGGGACGGGGACGGTGAGGGGCGGCCGCCCGGCTGTCCATGATCCCTTGGACCAGCTCGACGAGGGCCACCCTGGCCTGGTCACGACGGCGGAAGCTCTCGATGTCGGCGTAGGGGTCGACGTAGGCGATGGGGTCGGTGCCCCGTTCGAGGTCGTGGTACAGCTGGGCGAAACGCCCGTCGAGCTCGTTGCGGAAGCGGGGCCCGATCAGGCAGGCCGACGACGTGTAGATGGTGAGCTCGGCGAACCAGTCGAGCAGGTCGATCTCGCCCACGTCGTCCCATCCGCCGACCATCTGCTCGACTTCGCGGGCGATGGTGGCGGCGTGGCCACGCATGAACTTGTCCCGCAGAGCCTGGTTGTGGAGCATCTCGCGACGACGCTCGGGCGGTGCGTCGAAGACGACGCCCTTGCCGAAGATCGGCGTCATGAAGGGGTAGGCCTCGGCCTGATCGAGCTGCTCCTCGGGAGCCCGGAAGTAGAACTCGTTGGCGTCGGCGCCGGTCAGCAGGACCACGTCCCGGGAGCCCAGGGTGAACTCCCCGACGTCGCCGCACTCGGCCCGGACCCTTGCCATCAGGGCGATGGGGTCATGGGCGAGCTCGTCGAGGTGGCCGTTCTCGCCCTCTCCGCCCGACACCCGGGCCGGCTCACGCAGCTCGGCGCTGGTCGGGGTCATCCTGGTGCCTCGTCCGACTGGTGATGGTTCTCGTCGGGCGGGGCCTCGGGCTGGACCTCGACGATGGTGAGGTGCATCCCTCGAGGGGCGGCCACGGCGTGGGCGATGGCCAGGGCCACCCCCTCGGGACGAAGGAAGCCCGAGTGCCGGACCAAGCCCCAACGGGTCCACTCGGTCAGCACCTCGCCGGTGACGTCGGGGTCCCAGTCCATGCCCATGCCGGTCAGCGTCGGCCCGGGCCGCACGATCACCGCCCGCACCCCCGTCCCCTCGAGCTCCATCTGCAAGGAGGTCACGAACCCCTCGAGCCCCCACTTCGACGAGACGTAGGCCGACATGCGGGGCCGGGGGTGCGCCACCACATCCGAGGTCACGAAGACGAGATCGCCCCTTCGGCGCTCGACCATGGCGGCACCGAAGGCCCGCACCAGACGATGCGCTCCGCCGATGTTGACCCGGAGCACGTCTTCGAAGTCCTCGGGCGACGTCTCGAGGCCCGAGCCCGGCATGTTGCGGGCCGCATTCGAGATCAGCACCTCCACCGGCCCGAAGGCGTCGTGCGCCTCCTTGGCGAACTGGGCGATCGACGCCGGGTCGGCCAGGTCGAGATGGAGGCCGACCGCCTCCCCGCCCTCGTCCCGGATGCGGGCGGCCAACTCCTCGCAGATCTCTCGGCGGCGGGCGCCCAGGACGACCGGATGTCCCGCCTGGGCCAGCGTGCGCGCCGCCTCGGCCCCGATGCCCGACGAGGCGCCGGTGATCACGGCCGGTCGGCGTTCGGGTTGGGCGTCGAAGCGGGGCATCAGCGCGGTGTGACCGTGGTGGGCAGGGCGGCGAGGCCGCGGACGTTGATGGAGTGGACCCGCACGACGCCCGACTCGTCGATGTCGTAGTCGCGCACCCGCCGGACGAGCTCGCCCAGGGCGATGCGGGCCTCCATGCGGGCCAGCGCCGCCCCCATGCAGAAGTGACGGCCGCCACCGAAGCTGACGAGGTTCTGCGTGTTGCGGTCGAGGTCGTAGCGCTCGGGGTTCTCGAAGACGTCCTCGTCCCGGTTGGCCGAGCCGATGAGCAGGAGTACCCGGCGGCCCGGCTCGATGTCGACGCCTTGGACGGTCACCGGCTCGCGGGTGACCCGGAGGAGCATCTGCGTCGACGTGTCGTAGCGCAGGGTCTCCTCGACCCAGTCGGCGACCCGATCGGGACGGGCGACCTTGGTGGCGTCGGGGACGGGGACGTCGAACGGCTTGGCCCGCTGGTCCGGGTTGCGGGCGCCCCACAGCCAGGCGTTGGAGAGCAACTTGGTCGTCGTCTCGTTCCCGGCGACCACCAAGAGGAAGAGGAACGAGATCACCTCCTCGTCGGTGAGTCCCTCGCCGTCGATCTCCTGCTGCAGCAGCGACCACGTCAGGTCGTCGCGCTCGTGGCGTCGGCGGTCGGCGACCATCTCGGCGTAGTAGCCAGCCATGGTCAGCGCCGCCTTGGCCCCCTCGGGCGGCACGTCGTCGATACCTTCCTCCCGGTGCACCAGCAGGTCGGCGAGGCGGCGGAGCTCGGGCCGGTCGGACGGGGGGACACCGACGAGCTCGGAGATGACATCCATGGGCAGGCGGCCGGCAAAGTCGGCCACGAAGTCGAAGGCGCGGGCCTCGACGGCCGGCTCGATCAGCTGGATCGCCCGCTCCCGGATGCGCACCTCCATCTCGGCCACCCGCCTCGGGGTGAAGCTCTTGCCGACGATGGAGCGCATGCGGGTGTGCCGGGGCGGGTCCATGGCCAGGAACGACATCGCCTTGTGGGCGTCGGGCCCGAAGGCGGCCGGATCGAGGGTGACCCCGTAGGCGCTCGAGTAGTGGTCGACGTCGCGGAAGGCGGCCAGGACGTCGGCGTGCTTCGAGAAGGCGAAGAAGTCGAGGTCCTCGTTGTAGAAGACGGGCGACTCCGCTCGGAGGCGGGCGTAGGTCGGGTACGGGTCCTCGTGGATGGCGTAGTCGTAGGGGCTGTACGCCAGGGGGGCGAGGGTCGTCACGACGTCGTTGCCCCGGCCATCAACCCGACGGCCTCGACCATGACGTCGGTGACGGCGTCGAAGTCGAGGTGCCCCATGCCCGCGCTGAGCAGGGCGCCGGTGTAGGTCACGGTCAGGACGTTGCGGACGGCCGGGTCGGAGCCGGGGCCGAGGGCACTGGCGAGGCGTCGTCCGATCTCGGCGCCGATGCGGGCCCGTACCCGCTTGACGTCGGGCCCGTCGGCCAGCAGCGCGGTGGTACAGACCGCCACCGCCGGCGTCGCCGACGTGCCGAAGCCCATGGTGCGGACGGTCTCGGCCACCCGCTCCTGCACGGGCTGGTTGACGTCGACCAGGTGGGGCGACGCCTGCATGCGGCGCCACAGGACCTCGGCGAGGAGGTGGTCCTTGCCCGAGAAGTACGTATACGCGGTCGCCGGGGCCAGGGCGGCCCGCCGGGCGATCGTTCTGACGGTGATCTCACCATACGTACGGTCCTCGGCTTCGTCGGCCGCCGCCGCCACCAGGCGTTCCATCACCTCGGCCTGGCGCTCGGACACGTGGCGTCGTGCCGGCGGGTCGGCGGTGTCGGCCGTCTCGAACAGGCTCATGCGCCGGACCTCGACGCCGCGGTCGAGGTGGGTGCCGGGATATGCGGCGTCCCGTCCTTCATGTCGGGGAAGGCGAAGGTCGCCGCCGTCGTCATCCGTGTGATCTTGGTGATGTCCTTCTCGGGCAGGGTCTCGGTCTCGTCCTCGATCACGACCTCCCACCGGCAGTGCGGCACCCGGCCCGTGGGGACACGGGGCGGCCGGTGCACGTGGCGGATGTGGGCCTTGGGGTTGACGGCCTGCGCCGTCACGTCGAACGTGCCGTCCTCGATGTGGTGGCACATGTTCGTCACCATCGCGTCCCCGAAGGGCTCGGCGTCCATCAGCGCGCCGCAGTAGGCCAGCTCGAAGAAGCCATGTCGCTCGTCGACAAGCTCATAGTGCACGTCCATGTAGTGGTGCGGGAAGCCGGGATCGAGCTGGAGCACCTTGAAGATGGCCGAGATGCCGTCACCCTCGACGTTCATGATCTGGCGCAGTCGGTCGCCGTAGACCGGGCTGGCCCCGGCCCACTCCTCGATGGCCAGCTCCTTGACGGCATCAGCCCCGTACTTCATGCCGATGGCGGCGCACATGGAGCGGTCGAGCAGGTGGACGATGAGCCCGTACTCACGGACCAGCCGGACCAGCGCCTCTTTCGAGAGATCCTCGTAGTCGAAGCCGGGGTCGAACTCGCCCGAGTAGTCGGGCCGCCCGACGTTGTCGCCGTTGCCTTCGGTCATATGTCCAGACCATAGTTCAGACAGTTGTCCAGCGCCTTGGGCCTACTTCGTGGCGCTGACCCGTGTGGGCCCTGACCGGCCCACCGATGCCGAGGCGTCCGGACGCGGTCTTCGAGTCGGTCCTGGCCCAGTTGCCCCACGACGGGGACGGAGAGGGCGTGGCCATCGCCGACGACTTGCCCTATGGATCGTCCAGATCGGTATGGTCAGGCGACCGGGAGAGGGCCATTGAGATGTCGCAGCACATCCGCACCGGGACGATCGGGATCAACGGAGGTCTTTGGTACAGCCCCGACGTGCCCTTCGGTGGGTACACGCAGTCGGGCATCGGAAGGAAGATGGACGTGGCCGGATTGGACGAGTATTTGCAGATCACATCGCTGGTGGAGCCGGCATGAGCGACGACGTACGGGCGGCGGGCATCGCCAAAATGGAGGAGGTCTACGGCTTCTCCGTGGACCCCGACAAATTCCCGGGGCGGTACACGACCATGACCGTCGACCATCTCTTCGGTTCGGTCTGGACGAGTGAAGAACTCGACGTGCGTGACCGCCGCCTCATGACGATCGGCGTCCTGGCGGCCATGGGCAAGAACGACCTGCTCGACATCCAGTTCAATTGCGCCCTCGAGCGCGACGAGTTGACGGTCGACCAGTTGCGAGAGGTCGTCGTGCACCTGACGCACTACATCGGCTGGCCCTTGTCGATGGGGATGAACCAGACGGCCGAAAGCGTGATCGGCCGGCGGGCCAAGGCGGCCGAGGCGGCCGGGTCCGACCAGTGACGGCATGGTGAGCCGCATCGAGACAGAAGACGTCGCGCCCGGTGTCCGGCTGATCGCCTTCAATCGGCCCGAGGTCCGCAACGCGTTCGATACCACGATGTACCTCCAGGTCACCGAAGCTCTGCAGACGGCCGACGCTGACGAGGCGGTCGGCGCCGTGGTCCTGACTGGCCGGGGCACGGCGTTCACCTCGGGCCAAGACCTGGCCGAGATGGCCGCCATCGCCACCGGCAGCGCCGTCGAGGGCGCCGGGCAAGGTTTCATGGGCCTGCTCGACTGCATCTGCGACCTTTCCGTCCCGCTCCTCGCTGCGGTCAACGGCGTGGCCGTCGGGCTGGGCTTCACTGTCCTCGCCCACTGCGACCTGGTCCTGGTCGACCCGTCCGCCCGTCTCCGGGTGCCCTTCGCCGAGCTCGGCGTCCCGCTCGAGGCAGCGAGCAGCGTGCTCTTCCCCGCCGCCATGGGCTGGCAGCGCGCCGCCCGCGTCCTCCTGACCTCCGACTGGGTCACCGCCCCGGAGCTGGTCGACTTGGGCCTCGCACTCGAGGTGAGCGCACCGGGCCAGGTGGTCGACGAGACCGTGGCCCTCGCTCGGCGCATCGCGGTCCATCCGCACGCTGCAACCCGTGCCATCACGTCGTTGCTGCGGGCCGCCCGGCGCGACGCCGTCCTCGAGGCGAATCGACGCGAGCAGGGTGCATTCGCCCGCCTCCTCGGTGGCGCCGCCCAATCGGGCACCCTGGCCGAGTTCGCCAACAAGCAGTCCTGACCGTGCGCCTCGGCATCACCGCCGCCCTGACCGACCTCGACGTCACGCCAGCGGCGCTGGCCTCGGCGATCGAGGAGCTCGGCTTCGACTCGTTCTGGCTACCCGAGCACACGCACCTCCCCGTCCGCGAGGACGCACCGCCGGCCTTGGTCGAGGGCGTCCGCCTCGACGACTACAAGCGCTGTCTTGACCCGCTCGTGGCGTTGGCCACCGCAGCCACCGCGACCGAGGTCATCGGACTCGGTACGGGCATTCTGCTGGCCGCCCAACATGATCCGATCATCCTGGCCAAGCAGGTGGCCACGCTCGACCATCTCTCGGGTGGGCGGGTCACCCTGGGCGTGGGGATCGGATGGAACAGGGCAGAAGCCGAGGATCACGGCGTCGACTTCGGGCGTCGCTGGTCGGTCGTGCGCGAGCACCTGGCCGCGATGGAGGCGATCTGGTCGAGCGAGCAGGCCGAGTTCCACGGTGAGTTCGTCGACTTCGACCCGACCTGGTCCTGGCCGAAGCCGGTCCAGCAGCCCCGAGTTCGAACGCTGATCGGCGGGGGCGCCCGCGAGTCGGTCTTCGCTGCCGTCGCCTCCTACGCCGACGGGTGGCTCCCCATCGGAGGGGGTGGCCTCGGTGAGGCCTTGCCTCGACTGCGTGCGCAGGCCGAGCAGGCCGGACGCGACCCGGCGTCTCTCAGCGTCGTCCCGTTCGGCACCATCGCCACGGAAAGCAAGCTCGAGCACTACGCCGGAATGGGCATCACCGAGGTCGTCCTGCGCATCCGGGCCGGAGCGCTCACCGAGGTCAGAGCTCAGCTGGAGCAGTTGGCGCCCCTGGTCCCCTTCGCGGCAACACTGGAGTCACCATGACTGACCTGATCAACGACAGCGCCCCGAGGCTCGGCAGCACCACTCCGCTCCCCAAGATCATCAGCGTCGACGACCACATCGTCGAACCGGCGCACCTCTGGCAGACCTGGCTGCCGGCCCGCTTCAAGGACCGTGGCCCCAAGGCCGAGCGCCGCGGCATCGGCGAGATGGAGCACATCGGCGGCGGGACCTACCGCCAGTCCTTCGACCCCGACGGCCCCCAGGCCGACTGCTGGGTCTACGAGGACCTCGTCTACATCAACAAGCGGCACGTGGCCGCGGTCGGCTTCGACCGCGACGACATGACGATGTCGCCCATCACCTACGACGAAATGCGACCAGGCTGCTACGAACCCAAGGCCCGGATCGCCGACAACGAGGCCAATTGGGTGGAAGCCAGCCTGTGCTTCCCGACCTTTCCGCGTTTCTGTGGACAGACCTTTCTCGAAGCCAAGGACAAGGAACTAGCCGAAGCATGTGTCCTCGCGTACAACGACTTCATGGTCGAGGAGTGGTGCGGCGACAGCGGCGGCGCGTTGATCCCGCTCTGCCTCATTCCTTTGTGGGACGCCGAGAAGGCAGCGACAGAGGTGCGGCGCAACGCAGCCCGGGGCGTCCGGGCCGTCTGCTTCAGTGAGATCCCGCCCCACCTCGGGCTGCCGAGCATCCACAGCGGCTATTGGGACCCGTTCTTCGCGGCATGCGAGGAGACGGGAACCGTCGTCTGCATGCACATCGGCTCGTCGTCCAAGATGCCGGCCACCTCGGGTGACGCCCCCGTGGCCGTCGCGGCGACGCTCAGCTTCGGCAACGCCATGTCGTCCCTCACCGACTTCCTCTTCTCCGGCGTGCTCATCCGTTTCCCGACGCTCAAGTTGGCCTACTCGGAGGGCCAGATCGGTTGGTTGCCCTACATCCTCGAGCGGGCCGACGACGTCTGGCGGGAGCACCGGGCCTGGGGCGGGGTGAAGGACATCGTGCTCGAGGCGCCGTCGACGTATTTCCACCGCCAGGTCTACGGCTGCTTCTTCCGGGATCAGCACGGTCTCGACTCCATCGACGTCATCGGGTCTGACCGCATCACCTTCGAGACGGATTACCCGCACACCGATTCGACTTGGCCCGACACCCGGGCCGTGGCGGAGCAGATGGTGCAGCACCTCGGTGACGACGACGTGTACCGCATCATCCGCGGGAACGCCATCGCCATGCTCGGTCTCGACATCACGTGAGGCTGGGCGACGTCGCCAATCCGGAGGCGGCGCCCTGGGGCAAACCGCTCGACGGGATCCGGGTGCTGGCCCTCGAACAGATGCAGGCGCTCCCCTACGCCACCCAGCTCCTGGGCCGCCTCGGCGCCGAGGTGGTGAAGGTCGAGGCGCCTGGCAAAGGAGACCTGGGTCGCAGCGCCTCGCCTGCTATGACCGATCCGGCCGGCCGCAGCGTCGGGGCCACCTTCATGCGCAACAACCTTTCGAAGCGCTCCGTCGTGATCGACCTCAAACAGCCGGCGGGCCGGGACCTGGTGTTGCGCCTGGCGCCCGGCTTCGACGTGGTGGCCGAGAACTTCCGCGCCGGTGCGGCAGAGCGACTCGGACTTGCCTACGCCGACGTGGTGGCGGTGCACGACACCGTCGTCTACCTCTCCATCTCCGGATTCGGCCGCCCCGTGGGCGACATGACGCCGTCGCCCTACGACGGCTGGCCCGCCCTGGCCTCCATCGTCGAGGCCATGAGTGGTGCCTACGAGTTCAAGCGGCCGGAGGGACAGCCGCCGATCGGCTCGCCCATGGGTGGACTCGGCGACATCGTGACTGCGCTCTTTGCGGTGATCGGGACCATGGCCGGTCTCCGCCAGCGTGACCGCACGGGACAGTCCCAGCAGGTCGACGTGGCCATGCTCGACGCCATGTTGGCGGTGCTCGACGTCGTCCCGAACTTCTGGTCGATGGGTATGCCGATGGGCACCCCCTGGCCCGGCATCCTGCACGGGTTCAGAGCCCGGGACGGTTGGTTCATGCTCCAAGTGCTGCGGGCCCATCAATGGCCCGACCTGGCCAAGGCCATCGGCAAGCCCGAGTGGGCGGACGACGCCCGCTTCGCCACGCCCCAGGGCTGGCTCGACCATCTCGAAAGCGAGATCCGTCCCGCGCTCGAGTCCTGGGCATCGACCAAGTCCAAGCGGGAGGCTTGCGACGCCCTCAACGCGGCCGGGCTGGTCGCCGGTCCTGTCGCCACCGACATCGACGTTGTGGCGGATCCACATTTTGCAGCCCGTCACATGCTCGTCGAGCACCCCCGGACGGATGGCATCGCGCAACCGGTCCTGATTCCCGGCCTCCCGGTGAAGTTCGGCTCGGTCTCTGAAGGTCCCGAGGCGCGCGTGCCTTGGATCGGCGAGCACACCGACGAGGTTCTCGGATCGGAACTCGGACTGAAATCCGAGGAATTGGAGCGGCTTCGGGCCGACGGCGTGATCGGCTGATCAGGATGTATCGGGCGAATCCGACGGGCCTCTGGGAGGAGTCGCCCGAGAGCCGGTTCCGACTCGTCCCACCGTCGTCCACCGGGGCGACGGTCGAGACGTCAGGGCCCGACCACTCGGACCCACGAACACGATCTCGGCGTTGGCGTCACCCGACACGGTCCAGCCCTTGGAGTGCACCAAGTCATGGTGGAATTTGCACAGCAGCGCGAGGTTCGCCAGGTCGGTCCGGCCACCCCGAATCCACCACTCCAGATGATGGGCGTGGGTGAAGATCGCATTGCGACAGCCGGGGAACCGGCAACAACGGTCCCGACGCCAAATCTCGCGTCGCTGGGCGCCCGTCGGGCCTCGGCGCTGGCGACCCTCGAACATGGTGTGCCCGTTGTCGTCATCGACCGAGATGACGAATGTGCAGTCGCAGAGCAGGCGGCGCACGGTCTCGAGACTCAGCAGTCCACCTCGCTCCAAGTCGCCGACCAACGCAGTGGGGTCACCGGTCTCGTCGATCAGGTCAGCCAGGGGCGCATGGAGCACGGCGAAGAAAGGACTCGCCCCGTCGCCACGACCAGATCGGCCTGAGGTGCCGGTGCCGGTGCCGGTCCGGAAGAGCCCGAGGAAGGCGTCGTACTGCCGCTGGTCCCACGGCGTCTCGCCGTCGGTGGGCAACGCCTTGGCCTGCGCCTCGACGGCTGCCCGCACCTCGGCGAACTCTTGCACCGGGAACTGCACCGACATGGTGTGGCAGGCCTCGTTGAAGCGTGTCGAGCCGACCGGCCGCCCCCTCTTGGCCGCCCCGTCCGGTCCGGGTCGGAGCGATCCGGCCACCTCGCCCAGCTCCGCCACCGTGAGCTCGCCGGCGCGCGCCGCCAACTCCCGGTCGGTCTCGGGAGTGGCCAGACCCACCACGGCGCGCATCTTGTCGAGGCTGATGTCACCCGTGCTGAGCGCTCGAGTCAGATGAGGCAGGTCCATGGCCCGTTCGGCCACCCGGCCGTAGTTCCGAGCGGAAGCGACCGACAGGCCGAACCGCTCGACTTGCCAGTCCTGTGGTGACGCAGCACCGTCGGACCTGAACTCTTCTCGGCGCATCACCTCGCCGAGCAGCTGCACGATGTTCCCGTCCGCGACGGCACGGAACCGGTGCCACACCTCGAGCTCCGAGGCCAACTGATCGCCCTTCATCCCGGCCACCGTGGCCAGATCCAAGGGAGCGCACTGACGCACGGCGCGATCGAGCGCCGAAGTCGTTGTCAGGTCTCGGGCGGATCCCATTACCGATGAACGGTCGCCACCGACGACCGTGTGCGCCCAAGAACGAAGAGATTCAGTAATGAGGCAGGGCGATGAACGCGACGACGTAGGCGAACATCGCTGCTCCGACCAGCGTGCAGGCGTGGAACACCTCATGGAATCCGAACACCCGTGGCCAAGGGTTCGGACGCTTGCTGGCATAGACCAGCGCTCCTGCCGTATCCACCAGCCCACCCAGGACCACAAGAGCGAAACCCACCCCGCCGAGGGCCCGCACGAGCTGCGGTGCCACGATGATGGGGCACCAACCCACTACGACGTAAGGAATGGCCACCACCCACTGCGGTGCGTCGAGCCAGACCTGGCGCAGGGTGACGCCAGCCGCCGCGCCGACCCACGCCAGGGTCAAGACCAGGATCTCGGCCCATCCGCTCAGCGACAGCGCAACCACCCCGGTCGTGGTCCCGGCGATGCCCACGAAGATGGCGCTGTGGTCGGCCCTGCGCATTCGGCGCCAGGCGGAGGCCGACCATGGGATCCGGTGGAAGGCCGCACTGGTACCGAACATCACCAACTGGCTCGCCACGTAGACAGAGAGGATCACGGTGGCCGCCGTATCGGGCGCGGCCGCGATCAGGAACGGCCCGCCGATCAGCCAGCCCAGGAAGGCGACGGCGTGGAGCCAGCCACGCAGAAGTGGCCGCTGGCCCCGGTTGTCGGCGACTCGACCCTGCTCTCCCTGGGCCAGCACGGTCACGAGGTAACCAGCGCGTCGAGGCGATCGGCCCGTTCGATGTCCCGGCGAGAGATGCCGAGCAGGAACAGGATCGCGTCGAGGTAGGGCACGCTCAACGAGGTGTCCGCCGCCTCGCGCACCACCGGCTTGGCATTGAAGGCGATCCCGAGGCCGGCCGCAGCCAACATGTCGATGTCGTTGGCGCCGTCGCCCACGGCGATGGTGCGGGCCAGTGGCACGCCCGCCGCCTCGGCGAAGCGCACCAGGGCCGCCGCCTTGCCGGCGCGGTCCACGACGGGGCCCTCGAGCTCGCCTGTGAGCACGTTGTCCTCCACCGCGAGCTCGTTGGCGGCCAGGTGGTCGATGCCCATGCTCTCGACCAGAGGGGCGATGACCTGGGTGAAGCCGCCACTGACCACCGCCAGCTCGTAGCCCAGCCGCTTGAGCGTGCGCACCAGCGTGCGTGCGCCCGGGGTGAGGACGATCCGCTCGCGGACGGCGAGCAGGTCCTCCCCGTGCAGACCGGCCAGCAGGGCCACCCGGCGCCGGAGCGCATCCTCGAAGTCGAGCTCTCCCGCCATGGCCGCTGCAGTGACCGCCGCCACCTCTTCGCCACACCCGCGCCGATCGGCCAAGAGATCGATGACCTCACCTTGGAGAAGGGTGGAGTCGGCGTCCATGACGATCAGATGCTTGGCCCGTCGATGCAGCCCCGCCACCTGCACGGCGATGTCGACCTGACGGGTGGCCGCCTCCGCCGCCACGGCACGGCGGAGCTGCTCGAGGTTGGCACCGGCCACGGTGAGTTCATAGCTGTGCACCGGGTAGGCGGCCAGGCGCACGATGCGCTCGATGTTGCCCCCGCTCTGGGCCACCCGACCGGTCACCGCCTCGAGCGTCCCGGCGTCGATCTCGGGAGCCAACACGGTGACGGTGTGGTGCTCGGCCTGGCCGCCCTGGTCGGCGTCGACCAGCGGGTCGACCGAAACCTGCACTCCCCATCCGGTGAGCCACTGCACCAGCGCGCCGCGCACATCGTCGACCTCGTCCGCCCGCACGGTCACCTCGACGCACAACAACAGGTGTCCGTGGACACGGACCTGCTCCACGTCCTCGACCGCGACCTTGCGTTCGGCCAACGCGGCGAAGAGACGCTCCGAGATCCCTGGCCCGTCCTGACCGCTCACCGTCACCAGGTACGGGGACGGCGCCGCCACAGCCGCCGATGATCCCGTCACGGCAGCGCCAGGTCCTTCTCGTCCACCCAGCCGTGACCCTCGACCCAACGCCGCACGATGCGCGCCGGCACCCCGGCCACGACGCAGCGGTCGGGCACGACGCCGCGCACCACGGCGCCGGCGGCCACGACGACATGTTCGCCAATCTGCGCCCCGGGCAGGATCACGGCATTCGCCCCCAGCCAACTGCCCGAACCGACTCGCACCGCAGCCTCGGTCGGCCATTGGCGACCGATGGGCTCGACCGGGTCGAGGTAGGTGTGGTTCTGATCGGTGATGTAGACGTAGGGACCCGTCTGGATATCGTCACCGAGCACGATCTCCCAGTGACCGACGATGTGCGAGCCCCGCCCGATGAGGCAGCGGCTACCGATCGAGACGACCGGGTCGGTCGGCATGATCTGCCCCGGCGCCATCCCGGCGGTCAGGCTCGCACCGGGCCCGACGATCGTCTCGTCCCCGATGTGGATCAGGTGCTCGTTGTAAATCGCCCCCTGGGGGAAGATCACGCACGCACCTCGGCCCATCCGGCCGAAGCGACGGCCACGGGGGTCATCAGGACCGATTGCACCAAGCTCACCTGCGGCCTCCCAGGCTGCGTGCACCAAGCGGGACAACGGCTGTCGGAGCGGGCGGGGGATCGAACGGACCCAGGTCACTCCGGAATGGTAGGGGGTGTCTGACCAACACTCCGACGAACGCGTGCCAGGGCCTGCGTCGGGCTCCCAGGTAAACTGCTGTTGTGCAGCCGCTCCCACCCGACGGCGGCTCCTCCTCCGCTGATCCGTTGCCGCCTGAGGACAGCCGTCTCGACCGCCGGAAGTTCCTGCAATTCTCCGCTTTCGGCGCCGCCGGATTGGTCGTCGCGGCCCAGGCGCCGAAGAAGCCCCCCGCTCGTCACGAGCCGGCCCGGCCGAAGCGCCCCAGCAAGAAGAAGCCACCGGCCGTCGTGAACAAGAAGCTGGCCAGCGGCGTCGTCATTCCGACCGCCTCGTGGATCGTCGCCGAGAACGCCAAGCGCGGCACGCTCAATTGGGTCTGCTCCCACAACCAGCCCGACCACACGCTCGAGGGGTATGCCAGCCAGGTCAGCGCCGTGCACGGCGACGACGTCGCGTTGTTCGTGAACACGACCGCGCAGGCGGTGCAGGTCCAGGCCTACCGCATGGGCTACTACCAGGGCCTCGGTGGACGGCTCGTCTGGCAGAGCGACATGGTGCCGGCAGGTGCGCAGCCGCCTCCCGTCGTGTCGCCGGGCATCGGCACGGTGTCCTGTCCGTGGTCGCCCACGATGACGATCAGCATCACCAAGGAGTGGCCGCCGGGCTGTTATCTGCTCAAGCTGGTCGGCAACGGTGGACAAGAGCAGTTCGTCCCCCTCACCGTGCGCGACGATTCGTCCAAGGCCGCTTACGTCATGCAGAACAGCGTCACGACGTGGCAGGCCTACAACCTCTACGGCGAGTACAGCCTGTACTACGGCCCCACGGGCAAGGGTGGCCAGAACTTCGCCAATCGAGCCCGCGCCGTCTCCTTCGACCGCCCCTACCCGCAGACGTGGGCCTCGGGAGCGGCCGACTTCGTCGGCAACGAACTGCCTCTGGTCTTCCAGCTCGAGCGCTTGGGGGCCGACGTCACCTATTGGACCGACGTCGACCTGCATACCCGCCCCCAGCTGCTGGGCAACCACCGCTGCCTCTTCAGCATGGGACACGACGAGTATTGGTCGACGCCGATGCGCGAGGCCTCTGCGATGGCCGTCGCCGACGGAGTGAACCTCGCCTTTCTCGGTGCCAACGCGTGCTACCGCCAGATCCGACTGCAGCCGACCTCGGTCGGTCCGAACCGCCTCCAGGTCTGTTACAAGGACGCGACCGAGGACCCCATCGTCTCGGAACAACCGGCGCTGACCACGGTCAACTGGGACCAGGCCCCAGTGAGCAACCCCGAGTCCAACTTGATCGGCTCCATGTACCAGTCCGTCGGGGCCAAGGCGGACCTCATCGTGACCGACGCCTCCACCTGGTTCTGGAACGGCTGCAATCTGGAAGACGGCCATACCTTTCCGAACACGATCCTCGGGGAGTACGACCGCTACGTCCCTTCCATGCCCGGTCCGAAGAACGTCGATGTCGTGGCCCACTCCCCCGTTCCCGGGCAGCCGAACTGGTCCGACATGACGTACTACACGGCCCCCGGCACCGGCGGCGGCGTGTTCTCCAGCGGGTCGGCCTCGTTCGTCTCGTTGCTGTCGACCACCGGCATCATCTACCCGAACGTCGTCCCCGGACCGTTTCCCGGCGTCACCGACGAGATCAACCGGGCCATGGAGAACCTCTACAGCCGCTTCGGCCTCGGTCCGGCGACCAGCCACGGCGGCGCGTCGGGCGGCAGCTGGGCCGAGGTCTACACCGGCTCGTCGGCCGCCGCCGGGAGCGCGGCCACCACGAATTCGGCCTGAGCAGCCCGCCGCCTGGCTGCAACCGATTGACCTGCCCGAAGCGGCGTCCGGGCCGGCCGCACCTCCGTCGTCCGCCGCTGCCAATTGGGCCGAGAGCCTGACTGCGCCCTACCCTGCACCCACTCAGAACGACCCGCCCGCCGGAGCCGACGGGCACGCCCGCACCCCGGGCGTGCCACCACTTTCGACTGCCATCCCCCTACCATCGTCCCGCAGAGATGACCAGATCAGACCAACTTCGCCCGCGGGCGCGCCGACCGCTCGCCTGGGGCGTCATCGGCGCGATCGGCCTCACCGGACTACTCCTCAGCGCCTGCTCCTCGCCGGCGCACAAGGCCGCCGCACCACCACGGAAGAAGCCGACCACCACCACCTCGTCGACGACGCCGCCGCCCAACTGCCCGCTCACCGGCGCGCCGGCGCCGAGCGGTCAGGTCCCGCAGCGTCCCGCCCTGGCCGTCAAGATCGACAACTATCCCGCCGCACGGCCGCACCAGGCGGGCATCGACAAGGCGGACATCGTCTTCGAGGAACCCGTCGAGGGCGGCATCACTCGTTACGCCGCCGTGTTCCAGTGCCAGGACGTCGCCCTGGTCGGGCCCGTCCGGTCGGCTCGCAACATCGACATCGGGATCCTGGGCCAGCTCGGGACACCGCTCGAGGTCCACGTGGGCGGGATCAACCCGGTCCTGGCCAACCTCAACGCCTCCCCCATCGTGAACGTCGACCTGGGTTTCCTTCCCGGCATCATGATCCACCCGGCCGGCCAAGTCGCCCCGGATTCGGACTACACCTCGACCCCGGCCGCCTACGGCACCCACCCCACCATGACCACGCCGCCCCAGCCGCTCTTCACGTATTCGAAGGACGTCCCGGCCGGCGGCACCGCCGTCTCGACCGTCAACATCAACTACTCGGGAACGTCGAACGTCACCTGGAAGTACAACCCGACCTCCCAGCTCTTCCAGCGCTTCTACAACGGCACCACGCCGGACATCCTCCAGGACGGCGCACAGAACGCCGCCGCCAACGTCGTCGTGCAGTACGTCCAGATCAGCTACGGGCCCTGGGCCGAGAACGAGCAGGGCGGCCTCGAGGTCCAGGCCGATCTGTACCCCAACGCCAGCGGGACGGCCGTGGTGTACCGCAACGGCATGGCGTATCCGGCCACCTGGCACCGCACCACCCTCGGGTCACCCACCCAGTACGTGGACGCGACCGGCGCGGTGATCCCGATGCAGCCGGGTCAGACCTGGGTCGAGTACGTACCCAACTCCATCCAGGCCGTCACGACGCCGTAGTCGCAGTCGTAGTCGTCGTGGTCGGCTTCCGGGCCACCACGGCCAGCAACAGACACTCTTCGGCCGCCGCGAAGACGCCGGGGTTCGCACTGGCCTCGGCCTCGTCGAACACCCCGGCCGCTATACCCCGACGCATCAGGTTGAGGCCCTTGCACTCGGCGATCTCGAACCCGACCTTTGTCAACTTGTCGACCAGTTCACCGGCCGCGTACTCGATCTTGTGATCGTGGTTCATCGGCACGTCCGAGCGCAGGCGCCACGCCGGCCCATTCGGCGTGTCCAGGCAGAACCAACCGCCCGGAGCCAAGACCCGAAAGGCCTCACGGACCACCGAGTCGCCATCCTCTTCGCTCACGTGCTCGATCGACTGCCCGCTGTAGACCATCTCGAAGGAGGAGTCGGCGTAGCGGCTCAGGTCGACCATGGAGTGGAAGGCGAACTCGACCGGGCCCAACTCGGACTGCACGGACTGCCCGGTCGAACCACCCTGGTAGATCTCGTCGCGCTCCTCGACCGGCAGGTCGACCACGACGAGCTGCTCGAAGGGATACGGATACCCGAGATGCACCAGCGCGCCGTCGGCCAGGCCCTGGTGGGTGCCACCGAGGTCGAGGATGCGGGCCGCCCGGGGGAACCCGGCCACGAAGAGGCTCCGGCTGACGTGCATCGAGAGCAACACGTTGCCGATCGGCACCTGGCGCCGGAACTCCTCCGAGTGGGCCAGCGCCTCGGCCACACCGTGCCGTGACAGCTGACCTCCCGCCAACTTGGCCGTGTACTCGGCCCCGCCGGCTGCGTCGGGCTCACGGTCGAGAATCACGTTGAACGCCAGGCGCACCGACTGCTTCGGTGGCAGGTAACGGAATGGCACCGTCGGCACCACCCGGTCGAAGACCCGGTAGACGCGCTGCTTCCACGTCAGAGGAGATGGCATCTCTCCATTCTGCTCCGGATCCCGGATAGCGGAGCCAGCCCCGGTCCCGGACGCGAAGCACCCCGGACTCTGTCACCTGAGGGAGTGCGGTGACCGTCCGGGGGCTTCGTTGCCGTGTGAGAGGCGGGGTACGACCTACGAGTCGATCGAGATGGGCATGTCGTCGGGGCTGAGGACGTCCTCGTCGAGCAGCTCGTCCTCCGCCTTGGGAGTGAGGCACTCACGCACCCGATCGTTGATCTCGGCCATCAGCTGCGGGTTCTCGGACAGGAACGTCTTGACGTTCTCGCGACCCTGGCCCAGCTGCTCACCTTCGTAGGTGAACCAGGCCCCGGACTTCTTGACGAACCCGAGCTCGATCGACACGTCGAGCAGTGAACCCTCACGGCTGATGCCTTTGCCGTACATGATGTCGAACTCGGCCTGCCTGAACGGGGCCGAGCACTTGTTCTTCACCACCTTGACCCGCGTCCGGTTGCCGACCACGTCGGTTCCGTCCTTGATGGACTCGATCCGTCGGATGTCGAGCCGGATCGACGAGTAGAACTTCAGCGCCCGACCACCCGGTGTGGTCTCGGGCGACCCGAACATGACGCCGATCTTCTCTCGCAGCTGGTTGATGAAGATGGCGATGGTGTCGGACTTGGCCAGCGTCCCGGTCAGCTTGCGCAGGGCCTGGGACATGAGGCGGGCCTGCAGCCCGACGTGGGTGTCGCCCATCTCGCCTTCGATCTCGGCCCGCGGCGTCAGCGCCGCCACCGAGTCGATCACCACGATGTCGAGCGCACCGGAACGGATCAGCATGTCGGTGATCTCGAGCGCCTGCTCACCCGTGTCCGGCTGCGAGATCAGCAGGTCGTCCACGTTGACCCCGATGGCCCGGGCGTAGACCGGGTCCATGGCGTGTTCGGCGTCGATGTAGGCACAGATGCCGCCGTTGCGTTGGGCTTCGGCCACCGCGTGCATGGCCAGGGTGGACTTTCCCGAGGACTCCGGGCCGTAGATCTCGACCACACGACCCCGGGGCAATCCGCCGATCCCCAGCGCCAGGTCGAGCGAGAGGGCGCCGGTGGGGATCGACTCGATATTCATCCCGAGGTTGTCGCCCATCCGCATGACGGAGCCCTTGCCGAACTGCTTCTCGATCTGCCCCAGCGCAGTGTCGAGTGCCTTGTCCCGATCCGTTTCGGCCATCTTTCTCCCTCTCTCTGCTCTTGCTCTGTCCGCTTGCTTGTTCGATTGCTCGACTTCGACCTGTTCGACGCCGTCCCTCTCGGGTCTGCTCGCTGCACCAACCGCTTTCGACCTCTGAGCTGCGCCGCTGCCGGTCTTCGACCGGCGTGGTGCTGACCCTACGGAGAGGGTGTGACGCCTCGGCAGCTGCCTGCTGGGCAGCATAACGAACATGTGTTCGTAGGACGTGGATCCTCATCTGGGTCCACTGACCCGGAGGAGAACGGTCCCCGGACCACCCAAAGGGACGAGCTGAAACAGGAGGACGTGACCGGGAGACCCGGCGGTGACGCGCGAAGCTGACACATCGAGAGGACGGGGAAAGGGGAGGTCCAGTTGCGGGTCAGATGGCTGGTGGTCCGACCTGTCGGAGCCCACACCAGAGGCGCCGCAGCCGCCTTCACCCTCGCCACCCTCGCCGCCGCCGCCGTCGTCGCCGCCGTCGCCACCGTGGGCGCCGCCACGACCCTCCTGGCCGCCCCGACCCCGGCCTCGGCCACCTCGTCACATCCCGACGCCGACACGCTCTACCGGGACGCCATGTCCGCCACGAAGTCCTGGTACGTGCACTACACCTCCTCCTCGACGGGGTCCAAGACGACCCTGGCCGAGATCGGTGACGCCGGGCCGGCCTCGGGCACCCAGCTCATCCACTTGGGAAGCGGCAACGACCTCAACGACTCCGCCACCATCGACGTCATCGGCGACACGTCGTTTCTGAAGGGCAACGCCGGCGGGCTCGAGGCGCTGGCCGGTTTCAGCGCCACCCAGGCCACCGACGCCGCCGGCCAGTGGATCGAGTTCTCGACCGACAACAGCGAGTTCTCCGCCATCGTGGCGGGTGTGCGGTCCAAGGACCTCTCCAATGAACTGGCGTTGAAGGGGGCTCTGAAGTTGGGGCACTCGCGCACGATCAACGGTCACACGGTCGATGCCATCGAAGGCAAACAAACCCTCGGCCACAAGTCCGTGCCGGTCGTGCTCTACGTGAAGGCCGACGGGCGCCACGTCCCCGTCGAGGAGGACTCGCTGAACGCGCACGGGGAGCGGACGAAGGCCGAACACATCGTCTATTCATCCTGGGGCGAAGCTGTGCGCCCGAAGGCCCCGCAGGCCAGCATCTCCATCGGCCACACCAACACGGTCTGACGACTCCCGACGCCCCCACCAGGCCGGCGAACCCTGCAACGGCGCAGGCCGTGAGACAATGAGAGCCATCTGAAGGGACCGGCGGCCAACTCTGCGCCACCGTCCCACGACCCCCCAGGGAGAGCCCAGGCCATGCGCCTCACGCGCCACAACCACGCCCGCAACGCAGCGGCGACGAACCCCGCCGCCCGCGGCATCGCCCCACACCGAGCCGCCACCCTCGCCACCGTCGTCGCCGCGGCCGCCACCGTCACCACCGTCGGCCTGACCGGGCTCGCCACCGCCCCAGCCGGGGCCAGCCGACCGACCAGCGCCCAGACCGAGTACCTGGCCGCCATCAACGCGGTGGGCGACCAGGGCGTGCACTACGCCTCTCACGCCAAGCAGGGCAACGTGACGTTCAACGTGAGCGGGGACACCGGCGTGAAGTCGGGCACCCAGACCCTCACGCTGACGCAGGGGAAGACCACCGAGCACATGACGGTCGTCGCGGTCGGGTCGACTGGATACGTGAGCGGCAATACCACGGCCCTCAAGGACGTCATCGGGCTCCCGAGTGCCACGGCCAACAAGTACGCCGGCAAGTGGGTCTCCTTCGACGCCACCAACCAGCAGTACAGCGAGCTGGTGGCGGGACTGCTCGACTCACAGGTGGCGGGCGAGCTCAAGATGAGCGGCCCGTTCCACTACGGCGCGACCAAGACGATCAACGGCAAGTCGGCCATCGCCGTCGTCGGCTCGGTCAGCGACAGCTCGGGCAACAGCGTCAGCTCGACGCTCTGGGTGGCGGCGAGCGGTCCGCCCCTCCCGATCGAGCAGACCACGGGAGCCTCGAGCAAGGGAGCCATCGCCGGCACCGTGACCTTCACCAAGTGGGGCCAGAAGGTGGCCCAGAAGGCACCGGCGCACCCCACCGCGATCACCAAGCTGGCCCCGGCCTCCGCGTCGGGCTCCACCACGACGACCGGCTGAGCCCGGTGGCACGGCGAATCGGGATCCTTCGGTTCGGGCCACCACGGCGCACGAGCGTCTGACCGGCGTGCCACGCCTCGAAGCCGCCCAGGGCGACATCACGGTCGAACGGGTCGACGCGGTCGTCAATGCGGCCAACGCGAAACTGGCCGGGGGCGGCGGCGTCGACGGCGCCATCCACCGGGCGGCTGGAGCGGCGCAACTGCAGGCGGCCTGCCGGGCCATCGGCGGCTGCCCGCCGGGACAGGCCGTGGTCACCGACGGCTTCGACCTGTCGGCCCGGTTCATCATCCACACGGTCGGCCCGGTCTGGCACGGCGGCACCTCGGGCGAGCCCGAGACGCTGGCCTCGTGCTACCGCGCCGTGCTGAGCCTGGCCGACGAAGTGGGCGCGCGGAGCGTGGCCTTCCCGGCCATTTCCACCGGTGTCTACGGCTATCCCCCGGATCTGGCCGCCGCCCTGGCCGTGACAACCGTCGGCGCGGCGGACACCGACGTCACCGTCGTCCGCTTCGTCGCCTTCGACGCGGCGACCCTCGAGCTCTACCGCCGCCTGCTCGCCTGACCTTCGCCGGCGACGTGGAGCCGAGGATCGCGTCGAGCGATCAGTTCGATCGGCTGGTGAGGTCGTAGATGGTGACACCACCGACGGTCTTGGCCGTGAAGTGTGACTCCACCCACGAGGTGATCGCCGAGGCGTCGTCACTCCCGCCCGCGGAACCGCCACCTCCACCTATGCCCCCACCACCGGCGATGTAGTAGTGGATCTTGCCCTCGGCCACGTACTTCTCGAACTGGGCCAGGGTGGGTGACGGATCGGTGCCGTTGAAGCCGCCGATGGCCATGACCGGATCGCCGCTGGCCAGCTGGTAGCCGGCCGCGTTGTTCGAGTTCACCGTCGCCGC
Organism: uncultured Acidimicrobiaceae bacterium; assembly: GCA_963726545.1. GTDB lineage: Bacteria > Actinomycetota > Acidimicrobiia > Acidimicrobiales > RAAP-2 > Bog-473. The sequence continues at coordinate 103,664 of CAVSCV010000012.1, forward strand.
CACCCAGGTGTAGCGGCTGGCGTTCGCCTGCAGCTTCTTCGTGAGTGCCGCGTTGGACGTGCTCGAGTTCAAGAACCCGCCGCCGCCCGCACCGCCGGCGCCGAAGGCACGGCCGACACCCGCTCCGCCGCCGAAGGGCGACGTGGACCCGCCGCCGAATCCATTGTTGCCCGTGTTGGCGCTGTTGCCGGACTGGCTCCGTGCCCGGTGCCGGTGCTGCGCCGGTGCCGGTGCCGGTGCGGCCGGAGGTACCGCCGGCGAAGCCACCACCGGGGAAACCGCCGCCGGCGGCGGCACCGGGAAAGCCGCCACCGGCGAAGGCACGGCGGGCGCCTCCGCCCGGACCGCCGCCGGGGAAGCCACCACCAGGGCCACCGCCTGGTCCACCGAACCCGCCTTGGGCGGTCGGAGTGACCGAAGGGATGGCGCCACTGTGCGGGGTCGTTGCCGTGGCCACGGTCGAGAAGAGAGGGGCGGCCAGCGCCGCGCCCAGTCCCAACAGCGAGACCGCGGCGACGGCCAGCTTGGGCACGGACCGCAGCAAGGGCAGCAAGAGGATGGCCAGCACACCCATGACGCCCGCGATCAACACGAAGGGGCGCAACGAGGGGAACCAATTCGGCGTGCGACCGAGGAGCACGTAGCCCCACCAGACCGTGGCGGCGAGCGCGGCGGCCAGGCCCAGGCGACCGGGCCAACCGTGGCGGCGCTCCCACAAGCCCATGGTGGCGATACCGACCAGCCCACCAAGCGGCGCCGCCAGGGCGACCGTGTAGTACGGGTGGATGATGCCCTGCGCCATCGAGATGGTGAGCCCGATGGACACGAGCGAACCACCCCAGAGCAACAGCGCAGCGCGTTCGCGGTCGGTACGACGGTTGCGGATGGTGATGGCCAGCAGCACGGCACCCATGACGAGCGCACCGGGCACGAGCCACGACATCGTGTTGCCGAACTCGGAGTTGAAGAGTCGCGTCCAGCCGGTCGGTCCCCACATCGCAGTCCCTCCGGTGGCGCCACCGCCCACGCTTCCGGACTCGCTGCCGGTGAGCCGGCCGATGCCGTTGTACCCGAAGATGAGGTTGAGGATGCTGTTGTCCTGCGATCCACCGATGTAGGGACGATCCGACGCAGGGGTCAGCGCGACGATCGCTACCCACCAACCACCGGCGACCACGACAGAGAGCCCCATGACCACGGTCTGCCATACACGGCGCCACCAGCCCGTTGGTGCGGCAAGCAGGTAGACCACCGCCATCACGGGAAGGATCAGGAACGCTTGCATCATCTTGGTGATGAAACCGAAGCCGACCAATCCGCCGGCCAACACCAACCACTTGGTCTGCGACTTCTCGAGCCCGCGCATGGTGGCGTAGGTCGCGCCGGTGAGCAGCAGGGCGAGTAGGGCGTCGGGGTTGTTGTAGCGGAACATCATCGCGGCCACCGGTGTCAGCGCGACGACGAGGCCGCCGAGGAGCGCAGCCTGCGCGCTGAACCAGCGGCGCACGGAGAGGTAGACCAGCCAGACGGTGGCCACGCCCTCGAGCGCCTGCGGGACGAGCATGCTCCACGAGTTCAAACCGAAGATGCGAGCCGAGATCTCCATCGGCCAGAGGAAGACCGGCGGCTTGTCGACGGTGATGAAGTTCGACGAGTCGGACGAGCCGAAGAACATGGCTTTCCAGCTCTTGGTGCCGGCTTGGACCGCCGCGGCGTAGAAGGAATTGCCCCAGCCGCTGGCGCCGAGATCCCACAGGTAGAGGAAGGCCGTGCCCACGAGGAGCACGACGAGGGCCGGGCGGACCCACGCCGCATCGCTCTCCTTGCCTCGGAAGAAGCGCTGCAGGCGACCGGGACGCGGCCCGGGCGGCCACGCCGAGCCGGGCGGTCGGCCGTTGGACCCGCCGGGGTCGGTGCCGCCAGGGCCGGTGCCGTCGAGGTCGGTGCCATCGGGACCTGTGCCGTGGGGCGCCGGGTCGGCGGGCGCCGAGGGGTCGGCGGGGAGGGTCGCCGGCGCAGGCAGATCGAGCACCCCGACGGTCGCGTCGGGGTGAAGGGTGCGGTCCATCACGAGGAGACCTCCAGGGTGTGGGCGGCGGTACGCGTGCGGGGCCGGAAGACCCAGGCCCGCAGCACCGAGAAGCGGAAGACGGATGCGACCAAGTTGGCCAGCGTCAGGGCGACCACCTGGGCCAGCAGCGCCGACGGCGCGACCCATTGGGCCACGACCAGGCCGAGGGAGGTGAAGGCCAGGCTCACCATGTAGAGCAAGACGGTGACGAGCGCCATGCGGGCATGCCGGGTCTGCCCGTCGGCGCCGCGGGCCAGCTCCTTGTGCACCGCGGTGTTGAACAGCGTGGCGAGCGCCATGGCCACCGCATTGGCCCCGAACGCCCCGAGGACGGGACGCCAGGCCACGAAGAGGAACAGGTAGCCGAGCGTGCTGACCAGGCCGACGCCGGCGAAGCGCAGCAGCTGATCGGACGTGACCTCGCGCGCCGTGGCACGCGGCAGTCCCTTGGGCCGGCGGACGAGCATGCGCCAGATGCCGCGCAGATCGTCGGTGGCCGTCGACACGATGTTGCACGCGGGAGTCGGGATCGTCGACCCAGTCCACCGGGACCTCGCCGATGCGCAGGCCGAGCCGCTCCGCCATCACCAGCAGCTCGGTGTCGAAGAACCATTGGTTGTCCTCGACGAGCGGAAGGATGCGCTCGGCGGCATCTCGCCGCAGGGCCTTGAAGCCGCACTGAGCGTCACTGAAGCGACCGCGCAGCGTCATGCGCAGGATGACGTTGTACGTGCGCGAGATGAGCTCGCGTTTGGGACCGCGTACGACGCGGGCGCCGCGGGCCAGGCGCGACCCGATGGCCACGTCGCGGTGACCGGAGAGCAACGGCGCCACGAGGGGCAGCAACGCCTCGAGCGAGGTCGACAGGTCCACGTCCATGTAGGCGACGACGGGAGCGCGGCTCGTCGACCACGCCTCGCGCAGGGCGAAGCCCCGGCCCTTCCGGTCGAGATGCAAGGCCGCCACGCCCGACATGGAGTCACTCAGGGCGGTGGCCACCACAAAGGTGTTGTCGGTGCTGGCGTTGTCGACGATGGTGACGACGGATCGGAACGGGAAGGACTCGTCGAGGAAGGTGCGTAGGGCGACGATGCGCTCGGCCAGTTGGGGCGCTTCGTTGTAGACGGGGACGACGATCTCCACGTCCACCGGGGTGTGGCGGGGATCCGTGTCCACCTCGTAGGGGGCCAGGGCTGTCATGCCCTGCATGGTGGGGGCGGCGGCTCCGGTCAGCGTGAAGGTCAGCTGTGGGCGTGGTGTGAATCGAGGGGCGAGCGTGCCCCGGGGTCAGCTCTCCGTTGCCGCGGGCGCCGGCGCGTCGGGGAGCGGGGCGGAATTGCCGTTGCGATCGCCCGGAACTGTGGCGGCTGGGTCGGCTTCAGTCGGAACGGTGGCCGGGTCGGTGCGCGTCGGAACGTGGCCAGACGGGGTTGGCGCCGTCGTGGTCGTCGTCGGTGCGGAGTCCGGCGGTGGGGTTTCGGCGGTGGCGGGCGATGGGGTTTCGGCGTCCGCGTCCGTCGGGGCGGCGTCGGGGTCCGGGGGGGCCGCCGCGGTCGGGATGCGCACGGTCACGGTCATGCCCTGGCCGGGCGCGGAGTCGGCCGAGACCGTGCCGCCGTGGGCCACGACGATGGCGGACACGATCGAGAGGCCCAATCCGCTCCCTCCGCTGCTGCGGGCGCGGGCGGGATCGGCGCGGTAGAAGCGCTCGAAGACACGCCTGGCGTCCTCGGTCGGCATGCCCGGACCGCTGTCGTGCACTTCGATGCGGGCGTCGTCGCCTTCTGTGTCGACGCGCACCGTGGTCGCCGTTCCGGCCGGCGTATGGGCGCGCACGTTGGCCAACAGGTTGTCGATCACCTGGCGCAGGCGGTCCTGGTCTCCCGTGATCTCAACGGGGTTGGCGGCCCAGAACTGCACGGGCCACTCGGGCCCGACGGCGCTCGCCGTGCGCACGGCCTCGGAGGTCAGGGCCACGAGCTCGACGGGAGCGAACTGCATGGGGACACCCTCATCGAGCCGGGCCAGGGTGAGAAGGTCGCTCACCAAACGGTCCATGCGTGCCGTTTCGGTGCGGATGCCGGCCATGACGCGGGTCAGGTCCTCGGTGTTGGTCGCCGCGCCGCGCTCGAAGAGCTCCGCGTAGGCCGAGACCGCCGCGATAGGTGTGCGCAACTCGTGCGAGGCGTCGGCCACGAACTGGCGCAGATGGTCCTGCGACTCCTTCAACCGTTGCTCGGAGGCCACCCGGGCGGAGAACGCAGCCTGGATACGCTCGAGCATCACGTTGAGCGCACGGGCCAGACGCCCGACCTCGGTGGGCTGATCGGCGCCGGGCACGCGCTGGTCGAGGTTGCCCGCGGCGATCGACTCGGCCGTGGCCTCGACGTCCTCGAGCGGGCGCAGGCCGAGGCGGACCAGCCACCAGCCCCCGGCGAATGCGAGCACGAGCGCGCCGGCGGTGACCGCCAATTCGGTAAGGAAAAGGGTGTGGAGGGTGCTTGTCTGCGCCGTCAGCGGCAGGCCCTGGACGAGCACGGCCGGCATGGGAGCCCCACCGTTGATGATGAGGTCGACCTTCTCTGCGCGCACCCGGAAAGTCGGCCCGTCCTGGTCGATTGAGCCGGCGGTGAAGTAGACGACCTCGTCTCCGTTCGCCTGTCGAGAGAAGCCGGTGATCTGCTTCGGGAGTGCAGGGCGATACGAGTGGTTGCCGACGTAGGCCGGACACTCGGTACCCGCGACCACCGCGCCGCTTGGATGCAGCACCGCGATGTAGCTGTACCCGGAGACATTGGGGAAACCGTTGCCGTCGCCGGGCCCTCCCCCGCTGTTGCCCTCGTTCGGGAGCTGGGTTTGCGGCGACGTGCATGGAAATCCGTTGCTACCGGGCAATCGGTGAGGCTGGGCGGAGAGCTGCTGGTCGACCTGCTGATAGAGCGATGAGCGCAGCGCCGAGTACGTGGCGAAGTCCGCCACGACGAGCGCGACCATGGAGATGAGCCCGACCGCGACGAGGAGCCGAAGCCGCAACGACACTCAGGCTGCTCCGCTGGCCGCTCCGCTCCCGGCGGCCGACTCGGGCTCGCGCAGGGTGTAGCCGACGAGGCGGATGGTGTGGATGAGCGGGGGCCCGAACTTCTCGAGCTTCTTGCGCAGGTAGCTCACGTACGTCTCGACGACGTTGCCGTCGCCTCCGAAGTCGTAGTGCCAGACGTGGTCGAGGATCTGCGCCTTGGAGAGCACGTGGCGCGGGTTGAGCATGAAGTAGCGCAGCAGGTTGAACTCCGTGGCGGTCAGGTTGATGACGTGGCCGCCGCGCCGCACCTCGTGCGCACTCTCATCGAGCTCGACGTCGGAGAAGCGCAGGATGCCGTCGTCCTCGGGCTCGTAGCCCGTGCGGCGCAGGATGGCGTGCACCCGGGCAATGACCTCGGCCAGCGCGAAGGGCTTGGTGACGTAGTCGTCGCCACCCACGGTGAGGCCGGCCAACTTGTCCTGGAGCGTGTCACGGGCGGTGAGGAAGAGGACGGGGACGCGCACGCCGTCGGCACGGAGGCGCCGGGTCACCTCGATTCCGTCGAGGTCGGGGAGCATCACATCGAGGATGACGAGATCGGGCGGGTCCTCCTGGGCCTGCGCCAGGGCCTTGCGCCCCGTCATGGCCTCATCGACGGTGAACCCCTCGTAGCGCAGCGACGTGGCCACCGCATCGACGATTGAGGGTTCGTCGTCCACCACCAGGACCCTGGGCCCGCTGTCAGTCTTCACAGGTCATACCTCCCTGCCTCACAGGCTCACACGCTCCCGTGATCCCCCAGTGTGACCCCGCTGTGGGCCTCCTGTGAGCGCGGGAGGTCAGCCGGGCAGGGTGTCGAGAGCGCGTCGGAGCAGGTCGAGGGCGGAAATGCTCCCGTATTGGCGTATCCGTTCGCGGTCTCCGGGGAGCCGGAGCTCCCGGGTCTGCGCAGCCTGATCGGGCAGGCAGAGGCCGACGAAGATCGTCCCGGGGGCCACGCCCTCCTGCGCGTCGGGGCCGGCCACCCCGGTGATGCCCAGGCCGACGTCGGCGTGGGTGACCCGCCGGACGCCCTCGGCCATGGCGGCCGCGGCGGCCTCGGTGACCACCGGACCCTGCGGCACGCCGAGCACGTCGAACTTCACCTGCTCGTGGTAGGCGACGACACCACCGCGGAACCAGGCCGAGGCGCCGGGCACGTTGACGAGGCGCGAGGCGATGAGGCCGCCCGTGAGCGACTCGGCCACGCCAAAGGTCAAGCCCTGGGCGACGAGCCGGTGGGCCACGGCGACCTCCATGGACTCGTCGTCCACCCCGAAGACGATGTCGCCCAAGGCGGCGTCGATGGCCCGGCGCACCTCGACCTCCTCCTTGTCGAGCAGCGCGCCGACGTCGTCGAGCGTGCGGGCCCGCGCCGTGATGCGCACCTTGATGCCCTCGATGCCCGAGGCGAGGAAGGCGAGGGTCACGTCGCTCGACTCGTCGAGCACATCGATGCGCCCCTGGAGTGACTCGGCCAGGCCCGACTCGCTGGCGCCCCAGGTGCGCAGCACACGGGAGGCGATGACGCCCTCCTCCCCCGCCTCGGCCATGCGGGCGCGCAGGTCCGGGAGGATGGCCCGTTCGAACATCTCGGCCATCTCGTAGGGCACACCCGGGACCGCGTAGACGACCTTGTTGCCCACGGGACAGATGAGGCCGGGTGCCGTCCCGATGGTCTGGGGGATGATGCTCGCCCCCACGGGCACGTCGGCCTGGCGCTCGTTGTTGACCGTCATGGACCGGCCCCGGGCCGAGAAGAAGTCGGCGATCAAGGCCACGATGGCCGGGTCGCGCACCAGCTCGACGTTCATGACGTCGGCGATCGCCTCACGGGTGATGTCGTCCTGGGTCGGGCCGAGGCCGCCACACATGATGACGCCGTCGCTCCGGGCCAGCGCGGTGCGCAGGGCCAGCGTCATGCGGGTGTGGTTGTCGCCCACGGCCTGGTGGAAGTGCGACGTCACGCCGTTGGCGGCCAGCTGGTCACCCAGCCAGGCCGAGTTGGTGTCTGCGATCTGGCCCAGCAGCAGCTCGGTGCCCACCGCGACGATCTCGATCCTCACGGGCGTGACCTTAGGGGGTCGTTGGGTTGGTGCAGCGCCCGGCGCCCATCGAGCAGGTACTCCGCTCCCGTGTAGAGAGTGAGCGCGCAGGCGAACCAGATGACCGCCACCTGGAGCGTGTGCTGGTGGGCCAGCGGCGGGATGATGCACGTGCCGACGGCGATGTCCTGCACCAGCGTCTTTATCTTGGCCGAGGGGCGGGCAGGAATGGAGATGCCGCGGCGCCCGACCCAGGAGCGGTAGACCTGCATGCCCACCTCGCGGGCCGTGATGAGGGCGACCGGCAGGGCGGGGAGGTGCCCCTGGACGGAGAGCGTGATGAGCGCGCCGAGCACCACGGCCTTGTCGGCCAGAGGATCGAGGAAGGCGCCCGAGCGGGTGGTGCCCTGGCGACGCGCCATGTAGCCGTCGAGCCCGTCGCTGCCGGCCAGGATGAGGCCGACGATGACGTTGACCCACGAGGCGCCCCAGGCCACGAGCATCAGCACGTAGACCGGCGCGGCGAGCAGGCGGATCACGGTGACCGCGTTGGCCGGCGTGGCCAGGGCGCTCGGCCCGAAGGTGAACTGCTTGCCGGGCGTCTCCCGGGCGGTCTCGCTCATCGGGCGGCGGCTCCCGTTGCGGAAGCGGCCGACCCGACGAGCGCACGGGACCGCCGTCGGTTCGGCCCACAGATCGGGGCCCTCCGACGCGGTGATGATCACGTCGACGAGGGAGCCCACCTCGAGCCCGGCCGGGAGGTGCACGATCCCGTCGATCTCGGGCGCCTCGTGCACGGTGCGGCCTTCGCCGGGCGCGTCGACGAGGACCTGGCGCACCTGGCCGACCAGGGCGTCACGCCGGGCTGCCGTGATGGCGTCCTGGATCTCGGCGCACTCGCGCAGCCGCTCGAGGGCCAGCTCGGGCGGCACCTGGTCGGCCAGCCCGGCGGCGTGGGTGCCGTCCTCGTTGGAGAAGGTGAAGAAGCCGGCCCAGTCGAGCTGGGCCGCCTCGAGGAACTGGAGGAGGAGGTCGTGGTCGCGCTCGGTCTCGCCCGGGTACCCGAGGATGAACGAGGAACGGAAGGTGGCCTCGGGTGCGGCCCGGCGGATGTCGGCAATGCGGCGCAGGAAGCGCTCGCCGTCACCCCAGCGCCGCATGTTGGCCAGGAGCGGGCGCGCCACGTGCTGGAGCGAGAGATCGAAGTAGGGGACGCCGGTCGAGAGGACGGCCTCGACCAGCTCGTCGGTCAGGCCCGATGGGTAGAGGTAGAGCAGTCGGGTCCGGGCCACCCGGGTCGGCCACTTCGCGGGTGAGGGCGGCGATGGGCGACGGGCCGTGCGCGGTGCGCGTGGCCCGTCCCGGTCCGGTGCGGTCGCGGCTGTAGGACGCGAGGTCCTGGGCCACCAGGACCACCTCGCGCAGGGGCGGTGCGCCGGTCCGCTCGCCTGCGGCGAGCGCGTCGACCTCGGCCAGGATGTCGCTCGAGGAGCGCGAGCGCTGCTTGCCCCGGAAGGACGGAATGGCGCAGAAGCCGCAGAGACGGTCGCAGCCCTCCGCCACCTTGACGTAGGCCCACGGGGAGCGGGTGGCGGGGCGGGGCAGCTCGAGCAGATCGAAACCGCCGGTTGGCCGCGCGTCCGCCGTGACACGAGTGGCTCCGAGGGCAACCGGGACCGGCGGTGGAACAGCATTCGCCAAGAGCTCCTGACCGAAGCCGGCCACGAGGTCCACCTCGGGCAGCGCAGCGATCAGCTCGTCGCCGTAGCGCTCGGCCATGCAGCCGGTCACCACGAGCCGCGCACCCTCGGCCCTCTGGTCGGCCAGCTCGAGCACGGCGTCGATGGACTCCTGACGGGCGGCCTCGATGAAGGCGCAGGTGTTGACGACGACGAGGTCGGCCGAGTCAGGACCCGAGGCCGGTCGGTAGCCGCGTGCCGCCAGGTGACCCTCCAACTTGTCGGAGTCCACCTGATTCTTGGGGCAACCCAAGGTCTGCAGCCAGTAGCGGCCCACGCTTACGCACACACTCCTCGCACCAGGCCGTCCCTGCCCTGTGGCGGGGCTCGGCAGGCCCGCGACGGCGCGGGCCAGATCAATCCGGAGGGTCCGGGCCACGCGCCCCGGCCTCCGAGCGGAGAGGGAGGGATTTGAACCCTCGGACCCGGTTACCCAGGTCAACTCATTAGCAGTGAGTCCGATTCGGCCGCTCTCGCACCTCTCCAGCAGGGATTTTGCACCGTGGCTCTGAACGCCGTCGAGGACGTGTCCAGGGTCACCGGGCGGAATCCCCTTTGGTCAGCCTACGTGACGGCTGGCCAGGCGTTTGGCGGGTCAGGGTGACGCTCGGGCGGGACCCAGCGACACGTCGCTCCCGCTATACATCGACAACGGTGCGAGGGACGAGACGCGAGGCTGAGAGGGCCGCCGGACGGCCACCGCAGAACGTTCGACACGTCCTCACGCACTCGCAAGACATTCCCTTGAAGCTTCCGATGGTGCGTTGGGTCAGCCGTCGGTAACGGTGAAATTCCTTCCGCCGTTGCTGGCCTTCGACGGGGTGGCAAGAGCTTTGCCATTCGGGGCGACCAGCGTGATCTTGTGGAGCTTTGCCCCCGCAGGCACGGTTCCCATGAGTTGGCTGCCCTGTTCTGATCCGCCCTTCTCGGCCCACTGGACAAAGCCGTTGGCAAAAAGGATGGGGCTGGTCTTGGTCAGCGGAATGTAGGTGCCATTAGAAAGGCGCTGGCGCACCTCAAGCGCACCGGCCGTCGTATTGTTGACGGCCTGCGGGTTGGTTTGACCGAACTCCTGGCCCGTGTTGTTGTCGAAGATCTCCACGAGCCAGGTGGGCGTGCCACCGCTCGTCTCGCCAGCTTCCTTCACCGTCACCTGCAAGACGTCCCCGGGCGACACCTGGCCGAGGACGACGACCTGTTGCCCCCACACACCGATGGCCGAATAGAACGTCTCGTCGCTGGAGGTATCGACCTCTACCCCACCGGACACTCCGCTGGGTTCGCCACCGATTGTGGCTCCACCGATCGTGGCCAGATCACGTGAGATTCCTGCCTTGGCGACATCGGTGGCCGTCGGAACGGTGATTGTGTCGTCGATCTCGAAATACTGGGGAAAGCCACTCGATCCCGCTTTTTGCATGTACCCCGCCATCAAGGTGCTGTTTGTGTTCTTGGCGACGGGCTGCACCGAGGGCGCGACGGACTCTGTCGTCGGCTGACTGTCTGACCCGTTGTCGGCATTGTGTTGTGGTGCGAGTTCGGCGCTGGCGACGGCCGTACCGAGCCATCCGACACCGACCGTCGAGATCAGGGCAGCGGAGACCACCACACCCATGCGATGCTTCACGATTGAGGCCATCGATTTACCCTCCACCCGTCTATCCGGCGAATCGATGTGAAACCGCAAGCGTATGCCCGCAGCACGGGAGAGCCTCTCCCGGCCCGCCGGGTTCTGCGTAGCGACCTTAGGCTACGAAGCTCAACGGGGCCCGCGTCACAACACTGCAGAGACGTCGAAGGTGCAGAAATTGAGGTTCTTGACGAGTCGGACATCGAGAAACCGCCGAAGTTCACCTGCTGGCCAGGCCCAACGAGCGGAGTCGGGGCAAGATCTGCGGGGCCAACGAGAAGTCGCCGGCCCAAGTGAAATGGACCCCATCGGACGAGCGGACCAGGACCCCGTTGATCACCGCCTGGTAGTGACCCTCGGGGTCGACAATCTTGTTGAGGTCCAGGACGCTCACCGTCTTCGGGTGTTCGGCGGCCTCCCGGCGCAGCATGGCGTTGAACTGCTGCACTCTCCACGGAGCGTCCTCGGGCCACGGGCTGCCGTTGAGGTTTTCGCCGCTCGAGTAGTAGGGCGTTGTTGCAAGCACCACCCGAGCTCCCGTGGAGGACAGCGCCGCTACGGCGTGGTCAAGGTTGGTGCGCAGAATGCTGTCGAACGCGGGCTGACCGATATGGATCCACGTTCCCACCTCATACCGGTCGACGATGTCCAGGCGGGTGAGCAACACCACGACCTGAGGTCTCACCCTCTTGAGCTCACTCGTCCACACGGCCACGCGATTCTTGCATTGCGGTGTTGGCGTCACGACGGAGTCCTGGACCCGGTACGGGGAATCCTCGAGCGAGCACACGGAGAGCCCCATATTGTCCACGGTGACTCCGTACTGCTGGCTCACCAGCCGCAATCCGTTCCCCAGCATGAGCGCGATCGAGTCGCCTACAAAGAGGACCCGGACTGGAGGGCCTGGTGGCGCAGCCGCCAGCCGCGGAACGTCGCCCGGAAAGAACCCTAGGGCGGCCGTCAGGTCCCTGTACGGCACGGGTGCTGCGGCTGTTGGCTGGAAGAACGCGGCCACCAACACGACTGCGGCAATGACCCCAGCCTCGATTCGCATTTCCCGCGAGCGGCGCAACGCGCCGCGTCGGATCGGCATCTCGATCACGTGGAAGGAAACAACTGCCACCGTGAAGGTTGCGACGATGCGGACGATGAAGAGCGCCGGACCATCGAGGCCAGTGCGTGCCCCGTCCAGGCCAACAAAGATGGGCCAATGCCACAGATAGAGGCCATAGGAGATACGGCCGATGTAGCGAATCGGCGTAAGAGAGAAGCCCCGTGCGACAAGAGAGGACCCGCCAAGGGTCACGCCTCCGACGAGCGCCGCCGCGAAGAGAGCGGCGAGCGTCAGACCTCCTTCGTACGTGGATGTGCCACCGATCGTCATGCTGGCGGAGAGCACCACCAACCCAGCGCACCCGACCGCAGCGCAACTGCCCCAAAACTTGACTCCAAGCCGGCGGACCGCCGGAGCCCACCACGAGAGAGCGAGCGCCAGAGCAGCCCCAATGAGCAGCGCCTGGGCCCTCGTCGCGGTGTTGTAGTAGATCGCGGTCGGATCCTGACTCGGGTCGTAGAGATACACCATGAGTGCCGCTGACCCAGCTGCGGCGAGGAGCGTGAGCGCCAAGATCTTCGCTCGAGAGAGGCGCAGCTTGAACGCTCCGAGTAGGAGCAGGGGCCACACGAGGTAGAACTGCTCCTCGATCGCCAGCGACCATGTGTGGAGGAACGGAGAGGGTGAGCTGCCGAGGTCGACGTAGCTGGCTCCGGTCGAGAAGTGCCAGTTGGCGAAGTAAAACAGCACACTCCGCACGTCGGAGCCGAGGTTCGGATAGTCGCCACGGGCAAAGAAGTGGACCCACAGCAGGACCGCGCCGACCATGACGACGAGCGCGGGAAGAAGACGTCGCGCCCGCCGGGCCCAAAACGACAAGAGCGCGATACGACCAGAAGTGTCGTGCTCGTGCACCAAGATGCTCGTGATCAAGAAGCCAGAGAGCACGAAGAAGGTGTCCACCCCGACGTATCCCCCGGGCACGAAGGTGGCGCCGCCGTGGTAGCAAAGGACCAGCACGATGGCGAGCGCCCGCACACCGTCGAGCGGCGGATTATAGGGAAGTTCGCGTTCGGGGATATCTCCGCCGACACGCTGGTCCGTGCTCACTTCAGCTGGGGAGTCGGCTCGTGCTGCGGGCGCCTGGGCTTCAACCATGACACATCAGAAGTTCCTGGTGCCGGAGGAGTCGGTAGATCCTGTCCTAGGCGATGTGGACCTTAGTTCTGAGCCTGAGGGAACTCTTGGCGCGGTCAGACCGCCGGAATCGGAAGAGCCCCTTCTCGGCACGGCCGAGCGAGCTTCTGGTGGGGATGAGGCAACGTCGGTCGAGCGGGTCGACCATCTTGTGGGGGGAATTCTCAGCCGGCAACAGGACGATTCGTTGCGTCCAACGGTACCGCGACGAATCGCCGGTCACCGCATCGAACCGCATGCGATCAACCGCGGCTCGTACCCGCTCGGCTTGTCAATGGGGTTCGCCCGAAACCACAGTGCGGTCGAGGGGCAGCTTCAAAAGGGCGTTCTCCACCACCTCGCTCAGGGCGGGGTGGATCCAGTATTGGCCTCGCGCAAGATCAGCAATCCGCTGGCCGTGAGCGACTGCCCCGATGAGGGGAGTGATGAGGAGGGAGGCATGGTCGCCGAGAATGTGGGCACCGAGGAGCGTGCCCGTGGCGGGATCTGCGTAAAGCTTGCAGACACCTCGGTGATCTTGCATTGCCCAGCCATAGGCGACGTCACCGTATTCCTGGACCGCTTCGACGTGCGGTCGCCCTCCAAGATCCTGAGATCGGGCGCCGACTGAGGCGACCTGGGGGTCGGAAAACACTGCAGAGGGCACCCAACGATGCGGTAGCGGACGAAGGTCGTCGGCGTGAGCCAAGTTGTGGGCGACGGTGCGTGCTTCAGCGTTCGCCACGTGTTTGAGCTCGAAGGGTGAACTGCAGTCCCCGAGCGCCCATATCCCTGGCGCGGCGCGCCCAAATTCGTCGACCATGATCCGCCCGTCGGGTCTCAGCCCGACGCCCACTGAATCCAACCCCAGATCCTCGGTATTGGGATGGCGACCGGTCGCGACCAACAACACCTGTGCGACGATTGGCGTCCCGTCCTCGAGAATCAGCTCGACACCGTTGCCCTCGTGCCTCACCTCGGTCACTGTGGCACCGAGATGAACGTCCCACCGGCCGGAGACCTCCGCCGTAAACCTCTGAGAGAGATCCGCATCGAGGGTGGGCAGCAATGTGTCGGCCGTTTCCACTACATGGAGATCCACCCCCAAACTCGAGAACAGGTGCGCCATCTCGACCGCTACGGAGCCACCACCCAGAACGATCATGCTGGTCGGTAAGGCCTCGAGGCGCATGATCGTGTCCGACGTTTCAAACTCGACGCCTGAATCGGCTACCACCGTCGGGATGCTCGGGCGACCGCCGGTTGCCACCACGACCTGCTCGGCTGAAATACGCGTCCCGCCGTTGACGACGAGCTGGCCGGGTCCGGCGAAGCGGGCGTGTCCGTCGTAGACGGTGACGTTTGCTGACACGTCCCGTTCCGCACGGCCCTGTCGGGAGGTCTCGTCGATCCGCTTGAAGATCCGATCCCGGATCGATGGCCAGTCGACTCCAGCGAGCGTGGCCGACAGACCGAACTGCGGCGCCCTCCTGCACAGCTCGGCCAAATCGGCCGTGTATCCAAGCATCTTCGAGGGAATACAGCCCCGGTTGATGCAGGTCCCGCCGAAGGACCCGCACTCAACCAGGGCCACGTCCCCAATTCCCTCGGGGAGCGCCATGGTTCCCGAGCCTGATCCGATGACCGCGAGCGCCACATGTTGCATCGACTTCTTCACCCACAAATCAGGAGAGAAGTCTGCGTGGCCGCGAATGCGGACGCCCAATCATCTCCGGCGCGCACACTACCGACGGAGAGACCTCCGGCCGGCGCCTTCCCCACGGCCGAGCGCGAAGCTGGCAACCCACACGATTGCCAAGACGACGGCAGCGATCCAGAGCAGATGAATCGCAAACCCCGCACCGAAGAGAATCAGTACCAGAAGAGCCAACAGGAGTATTGCCATAATCGTTCCCCTTTTCTGTTTCGGGTGCCAGAATCGGTCACCCTGCTGAGATAAGTCGAGTGTGATTCGCACCACATGGCCGGGTGCTGCGTTCCTACTTCCGGAGCGCGTCCTTCACCTTTTCTCCCGCCTGCTTCGAAATTGCCAGACGCCTTTTCCTTCTTGCCCTTTGCCTGTCGTGATCGGTCATTCGTGGCCTTTCCTGCGGCCTCATCGACATGGCCCTTTGCTTCTTGAAGCTTGTTCTTGGCTTTGTCTACCGTTGACATCAACGCACCTTTCGCTTGAGGAGTGGATCTCTTCGAACGGGACCACGTGGTCTCCGAGAAGCGTGTCCTAATAGGTCGAGTCGACTCGACTCACGACATTGCCCTGCCCATCGTCAACCACCGTCCGGCGGCGGCGCGTGTTGGCCACGGCCATGGTGATCACCGACAACACTGCCCCGGCGACACCGACGATCATCAAAATGACGCCCACCTTGTTCAGATTGAATCCATGCTGATCAGGGTTCACCGTCACGGCGAAATCCAGGATCGCACCTACTGCGAAAACGACAATGCTTACAGCGAGACCTCCAGCACCAACCATTTTGCAACCTCCGATCGAGTCGCAACAGGGCATACCCCTGCCGATTGGTGCGAAACGAGAACCCGCAGAAAGCGACGATCTTCTTTCATTCTCAAGGTGCAAACGCGCACGTTTCGTTACTAGAACACGCGTAGGCAGTGGATATCGGCAATTAACGATCGGGCGAAGATCGTTGATCAAATACAGCGTCGCTGCAGACAACACTGTCCGGAAACACAATTCAACAACCAAATCGCGCTGTCCCGCCCGCTGCGGAGTTACGCCGCTGAGGATTCCATGAGTGTGGTTTCCGGCGGTGGCTCGTGCGCGGCGGCCTCCCAGACCGCCGCTGCGGTACGGACCGCCAGCAACCGCGCCACTCCGGCGCCGACGCCGGTTGCGACCGCCCAACTCAAAGCATCCACCAAGGAGGAGCTTCGGTCGGCCGGTACTTTTGGCGGCGTCGACCCTCGAAGCGCCTTCCAAACGACCTCCAGGACACGCTGGGTGGCGAGCGCGGCGAGTGCACCAACGCCGAGGCTGACAGCCTTCCAGCCGTACTTCTTGAGGATCTGCATATAGGGGTCCTACCCCGACCGCTCGTGCCCACACGGGAGGCCGGGCGTCGCTCGCTGGGTGACTTCGGTGTGCGCTGGGCGGTTGACGCCGATATTAGCGATAGTTAATATCCACGTATGAAGCTTTCAGAACGCGTTGAGTGGGCGCTCCACTGCACGTGGACGCTGGCAGCCGCCCCTTCTGCCGGACCTCTTTCGACTCGCCGCCTCGCCGAGTTCTACGACCTTCCAGCTCCGTATCTCGCCAAGGTCCTCAACTCGCTCGTTCGCGCCGGAGTGCTGACTGCAACCAGCGGGCCCCGTGGTGGGTTCCGTCTCGCCAGGCCGGCCACTGAGATCACCGCCGCCGAAGTGCTCGAGGCGGTCGAAGGACGGGGCCAACTCTTCACGTGCACCGAAATACGCCAACGCGGACCCGTTCCGCTGACCGGAGCGGCATGCAGGAGACCGTGCGGAATTGCTCGGCTCATGGACCGAGCCGAGCAAGCCTGGCGGAACGAGCTGGCCGCAACCACCATCGCCGATCTGGTCGGAACGTCTGGAGTCGGAGCACCCGATCGGCTCTCGAGGTGGCTCGAAATCGCGGCGCAGAGGGCCTAGCCCGCGCCATGCCGGGGTCGTCCCAGACCCAGAGGAGGTCGAACATGACAGGGGAACAGCGAATTCGAGAGGCCGAAGCTGCGCTCTTCGGCCAATTCAACCTGAAGTGCGAGGAATCATTCGTCGACCTTCAGTCCACCAAGCTTCGCCTCCGGGTTCTCTCCGTTGGTTCGGGAGCGGATCTCGTGATGCTCCATGGAGTGAGCCTTGCCGCGTCGATCTGGGTGCCCTGGTTGGATGAGCTGAAGGGCTATCGGACACACCTCGTCGAGCTGCCCGGGCATGGACTCTCCGACCCGTTCATCTACCGCGTCGGAACGGTACGCGAGCACAGCATCCAGCTGCTCGACGATCTCTTCGACGCGCTCGGTCTAGACGCTCCGTCCGTCGTCGGCCATTCACTCGGCGGGATGTTTGCGCTCTGGCACGCCGCCGAACGACCGGGGAGGATGGCGTCACTCGTGGCCATCGGTGACCCCGGCGCCGCGCTGCCTGGCGTGCAGGTCAAGATGCCGCTTTCCGTTCTGACGGTACGAGGGCTCGGACGGGCGGTGCTCGCCTCGCCGATGCCGCGTTCGCCGTACCGGCGGATACTGGGCCAGGGCACCAGCTCCGCTGCGGCGCGGACCATGCCAGACGCACTCGTTGACGTCTTGCGCCATGCTCGCCGAAAGGGGGGCAACCCACAGACGGTGGCATCGCTGATGTTTGCCATCGACAGGTTCCGTCGACCCCGGCCCGAATCGGTGCTGAGCGACAGCGACTTGGCGCGGATCAGAGTGCCCACGGTGTTCTGTTGGGGCCGAGACGATCCGTTCCTCTCCCCGCAGGAAGCGCGCCCGTCCGTCGCGAAGATTCCCGGTGCGGTCTTGCACGAAGTAGTCGGAGGGCACGCTCCTTGGTTCGAGGACCCTGCCGGTTGTGCCATCGTGCTCGACGATCACCAGAGGGCAACGCACGCGTAGGCGGTCACCGGTTCGAAGCGTCGGCCGGAGTCCCTCCAAGTGTCGCGCTACCACCTCTGAGCATTCATCTTTCGGCGCGGACCCACGAGATAGAACGCAGCAACCGCGGCTCCGACAATTCCGAAGAGGAGCCAACCCAACAGCGATGCGGCTACGCACGCTGTCTTCCTGCCCCGTGGCAGTTCATCCTGTGGTCTCCTCGTCACGTCGACAATGCACCAGATGACCACAATCAAAGACGCTCCGTAGATGAGGAGTGTGGCACCGTTGGCTGCGACCGTTGCGGTCTTCATTGCCTTTCAGGCTCCAAGAAGAGTGATTGTCTGCACCAGTTCGGGTTTACCGGCCAGAAGATGGCGCAGCGTGATCCTGGTCTGACCTGAACCTTGGAGGCCAGTAGATCCCGTTGCTCTCGGCGGCGGGCGCGACGAGTACGGGCAGAAACGAGTGCCTGAGGATCCGCTCCCTTACACCGCCGCCGGAGAGCCTCCCGATGCCACGAAGGCGCCGAGATCCAAGAACGATTGCCTGGCATTCCCAAAGCTGCGCCTCTTCGACAATGCGTTTTGGTACGTGCTCTTGCTGCACGGAGCAGGACCGACCAGCGGCTTCGATACCGAGTCCCTGCAGCGACAGCACGGCGTCGCGCACCAACTCTTCGGCCTCGATCGGAGTCTCGAGTGGCAGGGCGCGGGCCATTCTCGGCACCTCGCGCATGTGCAGCACCCTGACGCTGGAATGATTCGCCGAGGCCACGCCGGCGACAAAGGCCAAAGCGGTCTGGCCCGATTCGAACTGATCAATTGCACACAGCAGTCGTTCCCACACGTGCGCCACCTCCATTGCTATGGCAATTGTCCGGCGCCGGGAAGAAACAGAGTGTGAAAAATCTCCACGCGTGGGTTAAGAAATCGTCAATCGGGCGGGAGCTGACGCCGACGTCACTTGGCCGTCACATGACGACCAGGTTCCCCCTGTGGTCGCGTCAGAGTCGCCGGTGCCCAAGGCATCGCAACCCAGAATTGCTGGGACAGTTCCCTCCGAGGAAGCATCCGGAGTCCCCACAGATCGAAAGGAGATGCCATCCCAGTGGGCTTCCGGTGGTGCTGGGCCGTTCCCGACGACCTTGGCCGGGTGCCGCCAGGCCGGGACCTGGACCGCCCGCCAGGCCCTTCTCCCTTGACTTAGGGTGGCCTAACATTTAGGCTGGCCTCACTTTTCAAATGACGGAGAGTCGGATGGCAAGCGCAGACGGGCACAGCACGAAGCGGGGGTGGCGAAGCGCCAGGACCGGCACGCAGGGCACTCCGCGCCAAATGACCAGCTCACCGACTGCGACAGGCCTACGCCGAGTCGACTGGGTCAGGCTCATCGTCGACGACGATCAGGTACGAGCCGAGGCCGTGGGCGTCGGGTACCGCCTCCCGACGACCCGCCCGATTCCGCTGTCGGTAGCCGCAGCACTGATGGCCGAGGGCACACCGTCGGTCACCCGCCGGGTTCGCCCTCGCTCCGCCGATCAGATGGTTCATCGCCACCCAGCCGGTGGCCTGGACGTGGCGAAATAGCGATGTACGTCTGTCACTGCAACGCCGTCTCAGACCGGACGGTCGATGCCGCCATTGCATCCGGAGCCTCGACAGTCTCGGAGATCACGGCGCGCTGTACGGCGGGTGGCGGGTGTGGCGGATGTCACGACCTGCTCGAAGCGCTACTCGAAGCCACTGCTGTGGAACGTGAGCCCGCCACAGCGTCTGCCGCTTGAACCCTGTCGTTCCGGCGCCGGCTCCGATCGACGCCTACCATCAAGGCCGATGATGACTCCGATGCAGAGCACACATGCAGGGTGACCCTCGGATCGTCGAACTCCTGAACGAGGTGTTGACCGCAGAGCTCACCGCGGTGAACCAGTATTTCCTCGACGCCAAGATGTTCGATAATTGGGGCTATGAGCGGCTTGGGGAGCGCTTCCGCTCCGAGTCGATCGACGAGATGAAAGACGCTGACCATCTCATTGAACGCCTGCTGTACCTAGACGGCCATCCCAATCTTCAGCGCCTGGGGACGATCCGGACCGGAGAGAGTCCGGTCGAGAAGTTGACGCTGGCCCTCGCACTCGAACAGGAGGCGATCGTGCGCCTCAATCGGGGCATCGCCGTCTGCGTCGAGCTGAGTGACAACGGAAGCCGAGAGCTCCTCGCCGAGATTCTGAAGGGTGAGGAAGACCACGCAGACTGGTTGGAGAGTCAACTTGCGTTGGTCGAGCAGTTGGGTGAAGTCCACTATCTCGCCCAGCAAGTCCGCGACTAACCGGACAACCTCGCTCGCCTTCTGACGGATTGGCATCGAACCGCCGTGGCGATCTGACTTCGTCGTTCGTGGCTCGACCGGCGCGCCATTGCGGTGTTACGGCGCAGGGTTCACCGGATGGAGGGCCGAAATCGAGGCGATTCCCGCGACGAAGGCCTGCACATCAGTGGCCGGCTTGGTCGCAGAGCTCGAGCAATTCACGGTATCGATGGAATAACCCGAGAGCGATGTGGCCACGCGCACTGTCGCCGGCCCACGAATATGACCTGTCGCGCAGGTCGGAACGTTGAGATTGCCGTTGATCCGCGCGGCGGCCTTCCCCTTGACGTTCAGAAGAGCATGTCGGTGTGCCTGCACCCATGCCACCAAGTACTTTGCGCCCTGCGCGAAGTTGGCCGGCTGGCCATTGTCAACGCCCTGGCTCACGGCAAGGGCAGGAATGCCACGCGCCGTGGCCGTCTCGGCGGCGCCGACCGTGCCCGAGAGCATGGAGAGTGGGCCGATATTCTCCCCCAAGTTGATGCCCGACACGACGAGGTTGGGGCGCTGCGCGATCCCATGGTCATCGATCGCCCAGATGATGGTGTCCGCCGGGTAGCCGGCGACGGCTTTGGCCGGGTAGCCACTCGCGGTAGTGCTCGTGGTCGCGGTAAGTGTGCCCGGCGTCACCTTGGCGCCGGTACCGCTCTGGTTGGTGAGGGGTGCGACCACCGTCACCGATGTGTTGGGTAGGGCCTTCAGCGCCTTGACTGCCGCGTCAATCCCTGGCGCCTGCACCCCGTCGTCGTTGGTCACCAGGATGCGCATGACCGGCTGCTTGGTCGACGCGCCGGCGACATCGGACATGACCCCGCACAGCAGTGTGCCGGCGACGGCTAACAGCAGCACCGAAGTGCAGACCGCTCGCTCGAATACAGATCGCATGATTCGTCCCTTGTTTCTTCGTTCGGCGTCGGCACGTTGCTCACGCACGAGCGCCGGAATGTAGCAGGGCGATGGCGAATCGAGAGCGCGCCATCACCAACATGGGTGGGTTCTGTCCACACCGCGTGGCGGCAACGTTTGGACGGTCCTCGCCCTTGACCACCAGCACGACGAGGACTTCGCCATCGTCACGCCGGCGCTCTGATCACTTCATTCTGGCTGTCGGGAGAGGCCAAAGGAGTTACGGATTCCGCCTGCCAGAGGTGCCGCTGCCCTCAGATTTCCTCGTGAGCCAACGCGGCGCCGAGCTGATCGACCAGGGCGACGGCGACCAGACACTGCTCGTGGCTGATGGGTGCCACGGGCGTCGGAGTCAAGAGGAAGGTCCCGAGGATCCGTCCTCCCCCGTGGACAGGAAGCTCCACCTGTCTCGTCGGAAGGCCTGCGGTGGCGGTGGGCCAGCGAAGCGGGTTGAGTCGCACTGTGCCGTCGTGATCGATCCATGCCCCCTTCCCGGATGGCTGCTCTCGGACGAAACGGCAGTCCTGCAGATTGAGAAGCTCTCGAAGCTCGTTGGCCACGGCGATCAGGACGAACTCTGGTTCCTCTCCGCCCGCGATCCGTTGCCCGAGATCGTGCAGCCGAGAGATCTCCATGTGCCCACGGACCGCAGCTCTCTGGTGTTGGCGTCCACGGGCAGCGAGTTCTCCGACGAGGAGCCCCACCGCCACGAAGAGAACCTCGGTCGTGATGTCACTTGGCCGGCTGATCCGGAACGATCCATAGGGACGGGTCAACAGAAAGTCGAATGATGCGGCCGAAACCAATGCTGCGAGAGCCGCGGCACCTCGGTTCCCCATGGACGCGATGGCGACCGTCAC
Organism: uncultured Acidimicrobiaceae bacterium; assembly: GCA_963726545.1. GTDB lineage: Bacteria > Actinomycetota > Acidimicrobiia > Acidimicrobiales > RAAP-2 > Bog-473. Next base: position 125,171 of record CAVSCV010000012.1, read on the forward strand.
GACCACCAGAACCAGGGCGTCGTCAGCCGGCCCGAGGTGACCCCGGCTGGGCACCAACAGCAGAGCGACCACGATCGGCACGATGACGGCGGCAAACCAGATCCAGTAGGGCAACGTGCGCTCGAGGGCTGCAACGATCTTGTGTTCGGACGAGTTGGCCATATCAGTGGTCCACTCCAGAGCCCGACGGGGAAAGCAACTCGAAGGCAGGATTGATCATCGCCAACTTGCCACGGTGCTTGCCCACCATGCCCTCGGCGGTCAGCATCGATCCGCTGCGGAGCCCGCTGATGGAATGCCGCCCGAGAAACACGAGGGTGATCGCCTGGCCACTGCCGTCGACGAGCACGCATTGGACCGTTGGAACATCTGAGAGGGGTTGAACGCGCACGGTCTTCACCCGGCCTGACACCTTCGCCCGAGACCGCCACTGCAACCCCGAAATTGGTTGAGCTTCGGGGCGCGCATGCCCGTTCGACGCCGTCAGCGCGGGTTCAGCCGCCAGCTCGGGCTCCTCGAACAATGTCTCCGCGTCGAGAGGGGTTTCCGTAAGGCCCTTGGCCACGTGGAACGGAATGATGGTCGCATTGACGTGGGGAAGCTGGCTGACCACGTCGACGATGCGGTCTGCCGTCTGATCGTGGAGGACTCTGCGCCACGTCTTGCCGTAGGAACGTCGAGGCAAGAGCATGCTGACCTCGGTCTCGCCGTCGGTCAGCTCGGCCGCCAATTCCAATGCCGCCCGCCCAAGACGACGATCGGGGCAGTCGATCACGTCGAGCGGAAGGCGGGCGAGGCCCAATTGCTGCCAACGTGAGATCAAGAGCTCAGCGCGCGTGTCGTCAATGTTGAAGTGCACCGCGTGAAGATCGTCCGGGGTGAGCGTACGGGCATATTGGACTGCCCTCGCCGTGGCCAGGTCGATCTTGTCCACGAGGATGACGACGACATGGCGGCGCAGAACCTTGGCCTCGCAGGCCGCGACGGCCGCACCCTCTTCCAATACGGCGTCCTCTTCGCGGTATTCCTGGTTGGTCCGCACCAACGCAAAGACGATGAGGGGCATGACGATCACGACGACCCACGCCCCTTGGGTGAACTCCGCAATCGAAAACACGACGACGACGACCGCGCACACGACAGCGGCCACCGCGTTGACCACCACCCCCTTGCGCCAGTGTTGGTCGCGGTGGCGCCAGTGATGGGCCACCATGCCGGAACCGGCCATCGTGAACCCGGTGAACACCCCGATGGCATACATCGGAATCAGCGCTGAGACCTTGGCGTTGGTCGCCAGCAGCAGCACGATGGAGGCACCGGCCAGCAGCAGGATGCCGTTGGAGAACACCAAGCGATGACCTCGAACGGTGAGCTTTCGGGGCAGGAAGGAATCCTCAGCCACGAAGCTCACCAGGAACGGGAAACCCGTAAAGCTGGTGTTGGCCGCCAGGATCAGGATCAGCGCCGTGGCTGCCTGGAGCGCATAGAAAAGGACCCGACCTCCGGGGCTCGTGCCGTAGACAAGCTTGCCGATCTCGGAGACAACAGTCGGGGTCCCACTCACAAAAGGAACGGAGTGAGTCAACGCGGCCAGCACCGAAACGCCGAGAAACATCGCGCCGAGAATGGTGCTCATGAGGACGAGCGTCGTGCGTGCGTTCTTGGCCTGAGGCTCTCGAAAAATACTGACTCCGTTGGAGATGGCTTCGGTTCCGGTCATCGCCGAGCTGCCGTTGGCGAATGCCCGCAGGAGGAAGAAGGCCGAGACCCCAAGAATCAGCCCGCCGCTGGCGTGGCCGAGCGGCACCGACCCATGGCTTGCGGTGGCCTTGGGCAGGTCCCCGATCGCTTCCCTCGTCAGGCCGTAGATGATGAGCACCGCCATGTTGGCGATGAAGAAGTAGGTCGGTATGGCAAAAACCTGACCGGCCTCCCGTATGCCCCGGAGGTTGCCGAAAGCCAGGATCAACACGAATGCAATAGACAAGGGGACCGCGTAGCCCCCAAGGGACGGGGCCGCCGAAATAATGGCGTCGGCGCCAGCTGCGACCGACACTGCGACCGTGATCGTGTAACTGATCAACAGCGCTGCGCCGGCTACTTGCGCGATGTTCGGCCCGAAGTTGTCCCGGCTCACGACATAGGAGCCTCCGGCCTTCGGGTAGGACTTGACGACGTCCCGATAACAGATCGTGACGACGGCCAGCACAGCCAGGATGGCCGCGGTCATCGGCGTGATGATGGAGAAGGCGGCCAGACCCGCGATCGGCACCAGGATCCGCAACATCTCCTCGCTGGCATAGGCCGACGAAGACATGACGTCCGATGACAGAACGGCGAGCGCGGTCGGCTTTCCGAGCCGCTGACCGTGGAGCTGATCGCTGACGAGAGGCGGACCAAGGAGAACCCTCTTGACCCGATATCGGAAGCTCTCGGGCAAGCTGGCGGCCAGCGTCGTGTCCGTCCGCACGGGCGACCGCGTCAGATCATGGAGGGGTCGGCGAATGCTCTGTTCGGTAGAGGTATCCGCCTGTGCCATGACGCTTTTCTACTACCCGAACCGGATTTCCATTCGGAGCCTCTTTTCGAGTGCCGGCTCATTCGGCCGCTGGAATCACTGGCAAATCCACCACCCGCTTCGAAAGAGATCCGTTCCGACCCCGATAACCGCCTGAAGTAGGGCCTCGGACCTGCCGATACGGGTGAAGCGGCCGCAGGCAGCTTCAGCTCCGCTCACATGTCCCGGGTCGTCGATTGACCCTCATTCAGCTCCCGCCGTCGACAGGGAAAACCCCTTTGGTACCCTCTGTCGTTGGCGGTCGATTTTTCTTGACCTAAGGGGAGGGCCCATGGAACCTCGAACCGATTCACCGGTTCCGGAGAGGTCTGTAGCGGAACGACTCCACGTAAATCAGCGGACGCTGCAGATCGCCTTGGGTGTGGCCTGGATCCTCGACGGGTTCCTCAAGTTCCAGCCGAATGTGTTCAAGCCTGAGTTCGTCTCGAACGTGATCCGGCCGATGGCCTCCGGTCAGCCTCAACTCATCGGGTCGACCATCAACCACATGGCCAACTTCCTCTCCCACGAGGCGACCATGTGGGTCGCCGTCTTCGGCTTGGTCGAGATCGCCATCGGCATCGGCATTCTCCGCCAGCGGACGTTGAAACCAGCACTGGTCGCTTCTTTCATCTGGGGCATCGGGGTCTACGTCTTCGGCGAAGGCCTCGGCATGGTGCTCACCGGCCATGCCTCTCCTCTCTCGGGCGCGCCAGGAGCCGTCTGCTTCTACATCCTCCTCGGCCTGATGGTGTGGCCGAAGTCCGAGGAGACTGCAGACCGCGACGCCGTCGGCACCGAGTCGTCTGCTGCGGCCCACGGCCTCTTCGGCGGAACTGGCGCACTGCTCGTGTGGGCGGCCATCTGGCTGTTCGAAGCACTCGTCTGGATGTTCCCGTTCAACCGGACAGGAAACTCGATCGCGAACCAGATGGCCGACACGGCGAACGGCGAGCCCGGTTGGTATGCCCACCTGCTCACCTCGTTCGGCCATGCCTTCGTCGGTGCGGGCGTCTGGGTCGCGGTGATCCTGGCTGTGGTGTCGCTCGTCATCGCCTTGGGACCTCTGGTCTCGAATCGGCCCCAGGTCTACATCGGACTCGGCATCGGCCTGGCTCTCTTCTACTGGGTTACCGGGCAAGGTCTCGGAGCGCTCTTGACCGGTGCCGGGACGGACCCCAACAACGGCCCCATCGTGGCGCTGATCGGGCTCTCCGTCCTCCCACTTGTTCCCGCCCGGGCTGCCGACGCCACTCCGGCGACCCGGCTCATCGCCGCGCGTCCAATGGCGGCGGTCGCGGCGGTCATCGCCGTGATCGTCGTCCCACTGACCGCAGCGGTCATCCCGGCGACGAGTGGTGCGACCACGGCGGCACCGGCGACGGCGCCCTCGAGTACCTCGGCGATGAAGGGCATGGCGATGTCCGGCTCCATGAAGGGCATGGGGAAGGCACAGAAGACGAATCCTGCCGCACCGGGATCGTCGCACTCCATGAACATGTCTGCCATGGCGGGCCTGAACGTGGTCAACCCCAACTGGAAGTACACTGGACCGGCCCTCCCTGCTCCCGAAGTCAACGCGCTCACCGTTTCGAGTGACGAGCAGGACCAGGGCCACTTGATGCAGACGCCGAACTGCACGACGCAGCCCACCGCCCAGCAAGTCCTCGGCGCCACCCAGTACGTACAGGCGACTTCTGCCGCCGTCTCCAAGTACAAGAACCTCAGTGCCGCAGTCGCTGACGGGTATGTCCCCATCACCTCCACCCAATACCCGGTCGTGCACTACCTGAATTTCCGGTACATGAACCACCGGGATCTCATGAACCCCAATACGGTGGATTCTCTCGTCTACGCCACGACGCCGTATGGCCCCGTGCTCGTCGCGGCGATGTATCTGATGCCTGGCGGCGGCAACGGGCCCATGCCCTACGGGTGCCTCGTCCAGTGGCATGCGCACACCAACCTCTGCACGAGCAGCACCACCGGTCAGATCGACGGCCTGCAGCCCTGTAACCCAGGTTCGCACCCGGATCCCACGACGCCCTTCATGACGCACGTGTGGCAAGTTCCGGTGCCGGGAGGGCCCCTCGCCATCGACCCCTCCGACCTCGAGGTCGTCCAGGCCGCGATCATGGCGCAGCAACAGGGCCTCGCCCCGACGACGTCGGGCCTGCCACCGACGTGAACGCCAAGTCCTGAGCGCAAAAGACGCAGGGCCGATGTCGGAGGAAGGATCCACGGGTCCGGACAGTTCCGCGGTGCGGGTGGCACTCTGGCGTGCCCTCCACGTTCAGGTCGATGCGCCGCCTCACGTCCTCGACGACGAGGTGGGCCTGCTGTTGGCGAATCCTGACGACGGCTGGAGTCAGCGCCCCGATATGGACCCGGACGCCACCAGGGGATTCCGGGGCGCCATCGTGGCTCGGGCCCGCTTCGTGGAGGATCTCGTGGCCGATCAGACCGACGTCGGGGTCCACCAGTACGTCATATTGGGAGCCGGCCTCGATACGTTCGCCCAGCGGCACCCTTCCATCGGCTCCTACCTCCGTGTCTTCGAAATCGACCAGCCCGCGACCCAGGCCTGGAAGCGCCAACGGCTGGCCGAGCTGAACTACGACATCCCCGACTGGCTGCACTTCGTGCCGGTCGACTTCGAGGCTGGAGCGTCATGGCGCCAGCCACTGATGGACAGCGATTTCGACAGCGCTGCACCGGCGTTGGTCGCCTCGACTGGGGTGAGCATGTACCTCACCAGGGACGCAGTCGCGGCGACCCTGCGCCAGGTCGCGACACTGGCACCGGGATCGACCCTGGCCATGTCATTCCTCCTGCCCTTGGATTCGCTCGACCCCGATGAGGGACCGACGGCGCGGGGTGCCGAACGCGGTGCACGGGCGGAGGGCACCCCGTGGATGAGCTTCTTCACCCCGGAAGAGATGCTCGAGATGGCCGGCGCTGCGGGTCTCGTCGACGCTCGTCACGTCGCGGGAGCACAGTTGGCGGAGCGCTACTTCACCGGCCGGGCGGATGGGCTGCGACCGGCCCGAGGTGAAGACCTGCTCCTGGCCACGACGGCCTGAAGCCTCAGGCGACGGCCGGACTGAATCCCCCGCGCGCACCCAAGCCGGAGGGCTATTTCGGCCTATTCTCGACGAGTCATGCAACCCCCCGCCGACAACTCCGCACCCGAAGCGCAGAAGGTGCTCGCGCCCTTGACCACGGCAGCCGTCTTCCTCGTCGTGACGATCAAGCCGGGGGAGGAAGGTGACACCGCGATGCGAGCGATGGGCGACAGCATCGGAGCCCTCGTGCGCTCGATCGGTTTTCGCCACCTCGAAGGGGATCTCTCGTGCGTCGTGGGCATCGGCTCCGGTGCCTGGGACCGCATCATGGCGCCGGCACGCCCGAGCACACGACCGCGCTATCTGCATCCCTTTCGGGCCATCGAAGCCGGACCGCGATCTGCGCCGGCCACTCCGGGCGACCTCCTGTTCCACATTCGAGCCTTGCGCTTCGATCTGTGCTTCGAGCTGGCCCGCGCCATCGTCAATCAGCTCGGGTCCACCGTGTCGACCGCCGACGAGGTGCACGGGTTCCGCTACTTCGAAGCCAGGGATCTCCTGGGGTTCGTCGACGGCACGGAGAACCCGGTCGGAGACGCCATGGCAGACGCGGCTTTGATCGGCGACGAAGATCCGGATTTTGCCGGTGGCAGTTATGTCATCGTGCAGAAGTACCTACATGACCTCGTCGCATGGAATGCCCTCTCGGTGGAGGACCAGGAACTTGCGATCGGTCGCACCAAGCTCGAGGACATCGAGCTTGACGATGACGTGAAGCCGGCGAATGCCCACAACGCCTTGAACGTGATCGAGGTGGATGGTGAGGAGATCTCGATCCTGCGGGACAACATGCCGTTCGGAAACGCCGCACGGGAGGAATACGGCACGTACTTCATCGGCTATGCCCGAGATCCCGGCATCACCGAACAGATGCTCCAGAACATGTTCGTGGGACTCCCGGCCGGCAACTATGACCGCATTCTGGATTTCTCGACTGCTATTACCGGGTCGCTGTTCTTCGTCCCGTCTCTTCCCGTCCTCGAGAGCCTGACAAGCATTGCCCCTAGTGGCGACAGCTCGCCGGCGGCCGGACCAGCGGAAACCGGCCAATCCCTCGGGATCGGTTCGCTCCGCGCCTCGGCCTGTCCGGAGACGCCGGGGTGACCGGCCCCGCGCAGGAGCGCGATTGGAGATGATGACTCCATGAGGTTTTCACGATGACCGCGCCGGCGGAGTCGGGTCCGACCGCGCCGATCTCGGGTCTCTCGCACGTGCAACTGAACGTCTCGGACGTTCGGGTGAGCGCCCGCTGGTACAGCACGGTGCTCAGCTTGCGTCCCTATGCCGAGGATCTCTCCATCGGCTATATCGCGCTGCGCCAACCCCAGGCCAAGCTCGTGGTGGTCCTCACGCAGCACACCGAGGATCGTGGCGATCCGTCAGAATCGATCGGCGAGTCACTCGACCACATCGCCTTCGCAGCTTCTGACGGTAACGCACTGCAGGCCTGGGCCGACCACCTTTCGAATTCCGGAATCGAGCACGACGGCATAGTCCTCGAGAACGGTCATCCATCTCTTCAGCTCCGCGATCCTGATGGGATCGCCATCGAGCTGGTCGCTCCTTGAGGGTCGACCAGACCAAGCGACTCAGCGGGGCCCAGTGAGCGCCTCTCTTCAATCCCGCGAGGCCGCCAGCGGGCCGGAAAGGTACCCGGCCAGCCGTTGGGTGTGATCATCGGTCAGCACCGCTCGTAGAACGGTGTCGCCACGACCGCTGGCGTCCGACGAAGGCCGCTCGTCGCAGGCAGTGCGCCGAGCGCCAGGGTCCCGTCGAGGGACGAGCGTTCTCGGCTGCTCTCCGGCACGGCGGGACCCCCGCCGAGTCGCGCTACCCGGAAACGGTGAGCACCAACAACTGCGCCGCCTGCGAGCCCACACCGTTCGACGCCGCAATCGTGATGTCGTACGAGCCGCCGCTTCCGGCGGCCGGTGTCCCGGCGATCGTCGCCGTGCCGTTGTTCTTTGCCGTGAAGGTCAGCCCCGCGGGAAGCGAACCCGACTCGTTCACGGTCGGTGCTGGGAAGCCTGTGGTCTTCACCTTGAAGGAGAACGCGAGGCCAGTCTTCGCACTGGCCGACGCCGCGGAGGTGATCGCCGGCGCCTGGTCCACCGTCAGGGTGAAGGATTGCGTCGTCGTTCCTGCACTCCCCTTTGCCTTCAAGGTGAGGGCGTAGGTCCCTCCCGTGTGCGCGCCGGGGGACCCGGTGATGCTGGCCGAGCCGGGCAGGCCGGGCTCGAAGCTGACGCCCGCCGGGAGTGTCCCGCTCTCGGTGATGTTCGGTGCGGGCGAGCCGCTGGCGGTCACGGGGAAGTCGAAGGACGAGCCTGCCGTCACCGTCTTGGCCGAGGCTGAGGTGAAGACAGGACCCTGGTCGATGGTGAGGACGAAGTCCTGCGTGGCGGCCGACCCGATCCCGTTGGAGGCGCTGATGGTCAGGGGATAGCTGCCGCCGGTCCCGGCCGCGGGCGTGCCCTTGATCGTGGCCGAGCCGTTGGCATTCGCCTTGAACGTCACGCCCGTGGGCAGACCGCCCGATTCGGTGACCGCCGCCGCCGGGAACCCGCTCGTCGTCACCTTGAACGACAGTGCCAGTCCGACGTTGGTCGACGCCGACGGGGCTGAGGTGATCGCAGGGGCCTCGTCGACGGTCAGGGTGAAGGCCTGGCTGGCCGATCCCCCACTACTGGTGGCCTTGAGGGTGATGGGGTAGGAGCCGCCGGTGCCGGCCACGGCGGTGCCCGAGATGGTCGCCGATCCCGCCACCCCCGCCTGGAAGGTCACGCCCGAAGGCAATGCCCCGGACTCGGTGAGGCTCGGCTCGGGATTTCCATTGGCGCTGACGTCAAAACTGAACGCAGTGCCGACCGAGATCGTCTGGTTCGACGGCGACGTGAACACGGGTGTGTTCGCACTCACGACCTGCTCGAGGACCGACGCGAACGACGCGTTGAAGAATGGGTCGTTCTGGTAGGTGGCGGTGACATTGAAGTTCCCGACCGCAGGGAAGGTGATGACGCACTTGGCCTTGCCGGCGGACAGCGAAAGATTGGAGCAGCCCGAGACGCCGGCGTTGCCCTTGGTGAACGACACCGTGCCCGTGAGCGCGCCGGATCCCGACGTCTCGGAAACGGTGGCGGTGAAGGTGATCGGGGACCCGGTCGGCACGACCCCGCTCGGCGACGCCTTCAGGCTGACGGCCGAGTTCCCCGACGCGATCGTGACGAACTGTTCGCTGCTGGTGGCCGATCCGTCCGAATCCGTGGCGGTCACGGAGTAGCCGTAGAACGGTGGATTGCCTTCGGGAATGGTGCCGCTGATGACGCCGGAGGAAGGATCGATGCTCAACCACGAGGGCGCGCCCGACGCGAGGGAGTACGTGGGTGCGACATCGGCCCCGCTCGCGGTTGCGGTCGCCTGGTAGGCCGTTCCCACGACCTGTGATTCGGGTCCGGTGATGGTGACCGACGTCGGGGCCACCACCACGGTGACCGACTGCGCCGCGCTCGGTGGCCGAGCCCACGCTGTTCGTGGCTGTCACCTCATACCCGAATCCTGTCGTCCCCGTGGGTGGTGTGCCCGAGACATCCCCAGAGACGGGGTCGACGCTCAGCCACGACGGTGCCCCGGACGCCAGCGTGTAGGTCGGCCCGGGGAGCGCACCGGGTGCCGACGCCGTCGCGCCGTAGGCCGCGCCGGCGTTGCTGGAGCCTGGCCCGGTGATCGGAACGCTGCTCGGAGCCACCTGGGTCGAAGAGTCCACGACGAGCGTGAAGTTCTGGGTGGCGTCGGGCTCCACGCCGTTCGAAGCCGTCACCGTGATCGGGTACGAGCCGACGTCGCCGTCGTCCGTCGTCCCGGCCAGGCCGGCCGTGCCGTCGCCGTTGTCGGCGAAGGTGACATCGTCGGGCAACGTTCCTGTCTCCGACAGTGCAACAAGCCCGTCACTTTTCTGGTCGTTTCCCGGCGTCGTCGTCACCGTGAACGAGTCCGCCTGCCCGACCTCGAACGTCGCGTTGTCGGCTGACGTGATCGTCGGAGGCGACAAGGCGTCGGGCCCCGCGCCCTGCGCTCCGGCCTGAGCCGGTCCCTGCACCACCGCCGCACCGATGATCGAGAGCGCGCGACAGTGCTGGCACTGTGACTGCGAATACTGTCTGTGCCCGTCCTCTCCACCGACGTCTGCTCACCGCGTTGTCGCCCGCCCTTCGCCCAGGAACCAGGGCATCGAGATCCTGTCGCGTGACAGGCTAGGCCCCAACCAGATGGACCGACAACGGGCAATTGCGCCCCTTCTATGGAGAATTCCCGGGTGACCGCCCTTTCCGAGCTGGACGCCGACCGGTTGCTCGAAGGCGTGGCCCGCATTGCCGAGCCACTCACCCTCGAGAGCCTGCGCGAGGAGTCCATCCTGGTCGTCCACTCGTTGATCCCCTCCGTGAGCGCGAGCTGGAACGAGATCAGCGCGGCCGGAACCATCGACGCGGTGAGCGTGCCCGAGATCGATCGCTGGCCCGGCATGGACGAGGCGTTCGCCCGTGCCCTGTCCGGCCATCCCGTCATCGCCCATATCCGTAGGACGAACGACGGCCGTCCCCGCGCCATCTCGGACTTCTGGTCCATCGACCGGTTCCACGCCAGCACCCTGTACCAGGAGCTCTACCGGAGACTATCGACAGAGGATCAACTGTCGTTCACCGTTCCGACACCCGACGTGCTCATCGGCGTCGCGATCAACCGCGATCAGGTCGGCTTCTCGGGACGCGACCGCACCATCGCCAACCTGCTGCGCCCCCACATCCTCCAGGCGTACCGCAACGCGGTGGCCAACGAGCAGATCGGCAGGCTGATGCGGATCGTGGACGACCTCAGCAGCGATCGCGACGCCGGTCTGGTCGTGTTGAACGGTGCGGGAACGCCCGGCGAAGCGACGCCGGCGGCGGCCGCGCTCCTCTCCCGCTGGTTTCCCGGGCAAACCGCGGCCGGCCTGCCGCCACAGGTCGGTGACTGGCTGCACAGCCTCGACGCCGAGGCGACCCGCCAGCCGACCTGGCCCCTGGTCTTCGAGGAGGGTGGCCGACGCCTGGTCCTCCGCCGCCTGCGGGCGATACGACCCAGCGACCGTGACGTCCTCCACGTCTCCGAGCACCCGGCCGGTCCCGCCGGTCAGGACCTCGCCCGGCTCGGGCTTTCACGCCGCCAGGTCGAGGTGGTCCGCCTGGCCGCCAGTGGGCGGAGCAACGCAGAGATCGCCCGGGACCTCGGCCTGAGCATCCGCACCGTCGAGGGGCACATGAGCGCGGCGCTCGAGCGGCTCGGGGTACGCAGCCGGACGGCGGCGGCCAATCTGATCCATCAGCTCGACACGCAGGAGGAAGCCGTTTAGGGATCGCTCGGGCCGTTCAGGCCCGGTCGAGACCCTCGGCCACCCCGTGGAGGTCGGCTCGGAAGTCGGGGTGGGCGATGTCGGCCAGCGCGTGCGCCCGTTCCCGCACGGTCAGGCCGGCCAGCTCGGCCGCGCCGTACTCGGTGATCACCACACCGGTGTGATGGCGGGGCGTCGACACCACACCGCCCTCGGGCAGCCGGCCGGCAATCCGTGACACCAGGGCGCCGTCGCGTTGCACGGTCGAGCGCAAACAGATGAGTGAGTGGGCGTCGAGATGCAGCTCGGCTCCGGCCACGAAGTCCTCGTGTCCTCCGACGCCGGAGATCTGACGACCCTCGATGCTGTCCGCCACCACCTGACCGTAGAGGTCCACCGACAGTGCGCCGTTGATGGAGACAAGGTTGGCATTCTGCGCGATCACCGTCGGGTCGTTGACGGTCTCGACCGGGATGAACGCCACGTCGTGGTTGCCGTCGAGCCACCGGTAGAGCTCGCTCGAGCCCAGGGCGAAGGTGGTCACCGAGACCCCGTCGAAGACACCCTTGGCATCGTTCGTGACCTTGCCCGCCTGGTGCAGCCGCATCAGTCCCGTGGTGAACATCTCGGAATGGACGCCGAACCCGCCCAACGGACCTTCGGCCAGCTTCGTGGCCACCACGTTGGGGATGGCGCCGATGCCGGTCTGCAGCGTCGACCCGTCGCGGACGTAGGCCAGCGCGTGCCCCGCGATCGCCGCGTCGACGTCGTCGGGCGCCGCCTCCTCCAGAGCGAACGGGGTGCCGTCGCTCTCGATGACGACGTCGATCATCTCGAGCGGAATGGTGTTGTCGAAGCCGGGGGGCAAGCTGGCCGTCCGGGGCAGATTGGCGTTGACCTCCACGATCAGGAGGCGATCCGGGTCACTCCCGGCGCGCAGCAATTCGGGCCTCGTTGCCCCCACATGGAGCGCGAGGTTCACGGCGCCCGAATCGTCCGCCGGGGCGGCCTGCACCACCATGACGCGTGGGGCGAACCGGGCCAGGATCGGCGCGAACTGACGGAACCCGCCGGGAACGAGTTCCACGTGGTGACCCATGGAGTGCAGCACCCGCTCAGCCGGACCGAAGAAGCCGCAGCGGTACGACACGCCCGGCTTGGTGAACACGTCGTAGAAGTTCAGGCACAGGGCACCCCCGACCTGGAGGTCCTGCCAGTCGTCGCGTTGGCCCAGGGCGGTCAGGAGCGTGTCCGGGTTGGCCGGGCCCAGGCCGAACCCGATGGAGTCGACCGGCCGCAGCAGCCCGACGGCCTCCTCGACGGTGCAGAACCGGGTCACCGCACCACTCTCGCATCCCGGGGCAGCCTCGCCCAGCACCATGACCAGGCACGGGGCGGTCAATCAGGGGGAAATCGGTGACTTTCGGCCCTACTCAGTCAGCCGAGTGAATCCGCACAATGGCGGTGACACCCTCCTCTTCCCAGATAAAGGTGCTTGGAGAATGGCGGCCACCCCCCTCGGTCGCCATTTTCCAATTCCGGCCCTTGTCACCCCTCCTGCGGCTCCTCCCCTCGCGGCTGCGCCCTGCCCGCGGGTCTGCTCCCCTTCGCGTCTGCACCTTCGGTCGGACAACTGCCCGACAACACGCGTCGGGATATGGAAAAGAAACGTGCGTTGTGACATCTGGCCCTGCCGAGGCGAGGTCCGGAACCTTCATGCTGGGAGCAGGCGATGTCCAGGAGAGGTACTGGAGCCCCCCGATGTCGATGTACACCCAGCTTCTCGATGCAGCCCTCCGCCAGCCGCCCATCGACCGGTCCGGACAGGAGCGGGTGGCCGTGGCCGAGGTCCGGCGCTGCCGCAGCCAACTCGATCGAGCGACGGCGGAGGTCGACCCTGACACGGTGCCCGCAGCACTGGCCTTGCAGATCGGTTACGACGTGGCGTTGCTCCGCCTGGCCGAGCTCGTCGGCATCGACTCCGATCCCAGCCGGTTCGACCGGCCTCAGCACGAACGCACCCGGCTCGAAGGCGCATTGGCCGAACGGGGAATCTCGTTGGGTGAGCACGGGGCCGGCGCCGAGTCCGCGGCCGGGTAGTAAGGCCCGAAGGACCCTCAGGTCCCGGTGGCGTCCGACCTCGTGCCCTGAGCCGACCGCTCGTTCAGTCGAGCCGCGAACGTGGCGGCCTGGGTGCGTCGTTCCATGCCCAACTTGGCCAGCAGGTTCGAGACGTAATTCTTCACCGTCTTCTCGGCCAGGAACATCTCCTCGGCGATCTGACGGTTCGTCTTCCCCTCCGCGATCAGGTTGAGGATCCGACGCTCCTGGGGGGTGAGGCTGGCCAGCCGGGGGTCGATCGTGGGCCCGTCACGCAGGCGCTCCAGAACCCGGTCGGTCAGTGCCGGATCGAGCAGGGACTGCCCGGCTCCGGCCCGCCGGATGGTGTCGAGCAGGTCGAGGCTGCCGATCTGCTTCAAGACGTAGCCGGCCGCTCCGGCCATGATCGACGCGATCAGGGCCTCGTCGTCCGCGTACGACGTGAGCATGACGCACACGATGTCCGGATCGGCCGACCGCACCTCACGGCACACCTCCACGCCGTTGCCGTCGGGCAACCGCACGTCGAGGATCGCCACGTCGGGCTTCGCCGCCGGAATGCGCGACAGGGCCTCGGCCACGGTCCCCGCCTCGCCCACCACGGTGATGTCGTCACCCGCCTCGAGCAAAGCGCGCAGACCCGTACGGACGACCTCATGGTCGTCAAGCAGGAATACCGCTAGCGGCACGGCCCACATCCTCCCATTTCGCCCGAGAACCGGGCTACTCGGCCAACCGGGACCGGCGCCGACCATCGGTATGCTCCCGCACAGCGCCCCACCGGCCCGGGATCGGGCTCTCCCGGGTGGGCTACGGAGGAGGTCCGACCATGGCAGCTCAGGCGACCGGCAGGATCGTCGTCGGCATCGACGGGTCGGAGGCTTCGGCTGACGCCCTCCGCTGGGGGGCCCGCCAGGCGGAACTGACCGGGAGCCCGCTCGAGGTGATCATGACCTGGGAGTGGCCGGCCAGCTTGGGCTGGTCCGTACCGGTCCCCGACGACTACGACCCCGGGTCCGACGTCCGCCGGACGCTCGATGCCGAGGTCGACGCCGCCTTGGCCGCGCACCCGGGAGTCACGGTGGAGCGCCGGGTGGTCAACGGCCACCCCGCTCCCGTCCTCGTCGAAGCCTCGAAGGGCGCCGACCTGCTCGTCATCGGCAGCCGCGGGCACGGCGAGTTCGTGGGCATGCTGCTCGGCTCGGTCAGTGAGTTCTGCACCACCAACGCGCATTGCCCCGTTCTGGTCCACCGCGCCGTCTCGTGACGGACCCGGCGCGGCGCCTCAGCCCCTGAGGGACTCGAGGGCGCGGGCGCGGTGTTCGCCCGCCTCGTCCAACTGGGCCAGGCCCGGCCCACCCGAGGTCGCCGCCTCGCCGTGTCCGGGCAGGTCGAGCAGCGCCGCCAGCGTGGCCTCCACCGAGGACGCCAGCGACCACGCGTCGTAGCCGCCCTCCAGAAAGAGGGCCAGGCGGCCCGGTGGCGCCAGCTCGCGCACGAGCCGGGCCAGGTCGGCGAAGTCACCGCTCGACAGGGCCAGCTGGGCCAGCGGATCGGCCCGATGGGCGTCGAACCCGCACGAGACCAGCACCCAGTCGGGGGCAAACTCCTCCATGGCGGTGCGGGCGTTGTGGTCGAGGGCGTGGCGCACCACGTCCCCGGTGGCCCCCGGGGGCAGCGGGAGGTTCAGGGTCGATCCCGGCCCCCCCGGGCCGCCCACCTCGCCCGCCTGTCCCGTCCCGGGGTAGAGGGGGTGCTGGTGGGTCGAGACATAGAGCACGTCGGGGTCGTTCCAGAAGATGTCCTGCGTCCCGTTCCCGTGGTGCACGTCCCAATCGACGATCAGGACGCGCTCGCCGCTCGCCGTGCGCGAGGCGGCAGCGACGGCGATGGAGTTGAGCAGGCAGAAGCCCATGGCGCGACCCGTCGTGGCGTGATGTCCGGGCGGCCGCGCCGGCACGAACGCCACCGCGTCGTCGCGCCGCTCCAGCTCGGTCAGGGCGGCCAGACCGGCCCCGGCCGCCCGTCGCGCCGCGCGCCACGAATCGGGCCGCGCGTAAGTGTCGGCATCGATGGCCCCGCCGCCCTCGAGGCAGAAGGCCTCCAACGCGGTCAGGTAGGCGGGGTCGTGCACCCGGGCCAACGCCTCCATCGGAGCCTCGGTGATCGGCGGTGTCACCACCTCGCGGGCGTCGCCCAGCGCCGCCACACCCTCCATGACGGCCACCAGCCGTGCAGGCTGCTCGGGGTGACGGGTTCCCCCGTCGTGCTCGTGCTCCCCCGTCGGGCCGGCGAGAACCAGTGCGGTCACGGCGCCTCATGGGCGATCGTCACCCTCGTCGTCTCGGCCTCGGTGGTACGCATGGGTTCCGTCTCCCCATGCTACGAGGCCCCGTACGCTTGTCCCATGGCGGCCGACATGCAGGCCTGGGTGGTGGACCGTCCCGGTCCCGTCGACGGCGGTCCGCTCCGACGGGTCGAACGCATCGTGCCCGATCCGGGCCCGCACCAGGTGCGGGTACAGGTTCGGGTGTGCGGCGTCTGCCGCACCGACCTCCATCTGGCCGAAGGGGACGTGCCCCCCCGCCGCCCTGGCGTCGCGCCCGGCCATGAGGTCGTCGGCCTGGTCGAGGCGCTCGGCCCCGGATCGGACCGCTGGCGCATCGGCGATCGTGTCGGCGTGCCCTGGCTGGCCCACACCTGCGGCGTCTGCCGCTTCTGCACGTCAGGACGCGAGAACCTGTGCGTGGCGCCCCGGTTCACCGGCTGGGACATCGACGGGGGCTACGCCGACTACGCACTGGTCGACGAGGCCTACGCCTACGCGCTGCCCGAACGCTTCGACGACGTCGAGGCGGCACCGCTGCTCTGCGCCGGCATCATCGGCTACCGCGCCTTGCGCCGCGCCGAGGTGCCCGACGGCGGAAGCCTGGGCCTGTACGGCTTCGGCGGATCGGCCCATTTGACCGCGCAGATCGCGCTGGCCCGCGGCATTCGCGTCCACGTCATGACCCGGTCCGCCGAGGCGCGCGCCCTCGCCCTCGAGCTCGGGGTGGCCAGCGCCGACGAAGCCGACGCGGCACCCCCCGAACCGCTCGATGCCGCCATCCTCTTCGCGCCGGTCGGCACGTTGGTGCCCCCGGCGCTCGCCGCGCTGGACCGCGGCGGCACACTGGCCATCGCCGGCATCTATCTCAGCGACGTGCCGGTCCTCGACTACCAGCGCCACCTCTTCGAGGAGCGCACCCTGCGCAGCGTCACCGCGAACACGCGACGCGACGGCGAGGAATTCCTCGAGGAAGCCGCCCGCATCGGCATTCGTGTGTCCGCCACCCCGTACCCGATGGCCGATGCCGACGCCGCGCTGCGCGACCTTCGGCACGACCGGGTCAACGGCGCCGCCGTGCTCGTGAACTGATTACAGGCGCGCTGCAATGAGTCGGTGCTGCGGGCCCTCGGGACGCCTCGGTCGACCGGAAAGCCGAGCAAAAGAAAAACGCCGACGGTGCCCCAGTCGATTACGTCGAAGCGCAGTCACAGGGCCCTTGGCGATAGGTCCTGGATTTACTCGACTGGGGCACGCACGCCGGCAGTGCGATCAGGCGGTAGATCGCTGAACCACATTATTCCCCACTCAGCTTCTTCTAAACCACTCGTTTTCAGAAACTTGTGAAAATTGCCGCGCCCGTGCAATCGGGTGGCCTCAGATGAGCGGTTCTACCTGGTCGGCGGCCTGCAGCACGGCCACCAGCTCTCGGTCGCGTGGGTAGGAAAGAAGGTGGGAAGCCTCGTCGAGTGCGAGCCAGCGCAGTTCGTCCACCTCGTCGTTCCGGGCGAAGTCGCCCGCCACCGGGACCATGACCCAGTAGGCCACCGCCTTGGGCCGGCCCTTTCGATCGACGTACTCGGTGTGGCCGATGAAGCGCACCAGACGACAGGTCATGCCCGTCTCCTCGTGCACCTCGCGCAGGGCGGCTTCCTCGAAGGTCTCCCCCTCCTCGAGCTTTCCCTTGGGGAAGGACCAATCCTGGTGCACCGGCCGGTGCACGACGACGATCTCGAGCTCGCCGTTGTGGCGGCGAACCACGAGCCCGCCGGCAGCTCGGACGACGTCGGTCGGTGAAGGGAGTTCGGCTGTCATCGCCCGTCGCACCACTGCCTCGCACCTTACCGTCGCCCCTACCCCCGCTGGTGTCAATGCGCCCCCAACTCTGGCCCCGGTCGGGCGCGGCGTGTCGCTGTAGCCTCGGCGCGATGTCCGGTTCCAGGGAGCGACAGGGAGGGACGGACGACCCTGTCGAAATCGAGTGGCAATTCGACGCGCTCGACCTGCGCCCGGTCGAGCGCTGGTTGGCCACGTTGCCGACGCTCTCGGTCGAGATCGACGACGCCGGAACGGTCACCGCGCTGGCCAAGACGCCGCGGCGGTTGACCGACTCGTACCTCGACACGGCCGACTGGCGGCTCGCCCGCGCCGGCTTCGTCGTGCGGACCCGGCGGCGCGGCCGCCACGACGAGGTCACCCTCAAGGACACGCGCCCCGCCGAGGGGAACGGTCTGCGCCAGCGGCTCGAGGTCACCGAGGTCCTTCCTCCAACCGGCATCGGCGGCCTCGGCGCTGACGGGCCGGTGGGCCGGCGCTTGCGGGCCATCGTCGGCGCCCATCCGCTGCGCGAGGTGCTCCAGGTGCGGACGCGCCGGCGCCCCTTCGCCCTGCGCGTCGGCGGCATCGACGCCGCCGAGATCGCGCTCGATGACACGGTCATCGTCGTCGGCAACGGGCAGCGGCCCATGCAGCTGCGCCGGGTCGAGGTCGAGGTGCAGCCGGACTGGCTCAAAGCGCTCGAGCCCATCGTGGAGCAACTCCGGACCTCCTGCGGGCTCCAGCCCGCCCACCTCTCCAAGTTCGAGGCCGGGCTCCTCGCCCTCGGCCAGGACATCCCGGGCTCGCCCGATCTGGGTCCGACCGCCGTCGGCGAGGAGTCGTCCATCGGCGAGCTGGCCTACGCCGTGCTGCGGCGCCAGTTCACCGTCCTGCGCGAGAAGGAACCCGGAACCCGGCTCGGCGAGGACATCGAGGAGCTGCACGACATGCGCGTGGCCACCCGGCGCCTCCGGGCCGCCCTCGCCCTCTTCTCCCACGTGCTGCCCGTGCGGGCCCAGACCTTCCGCGAGGAGCTGGGCTGGCTGGCCCGTGTGCTCGGTGCGGTGCGCGATCTCGACGTCCAGATCGAGGGGCTCGACGAGATGGTGGCCGACACCGCCGGTCTGGCGGCCACCCTTCCCCCGGGCGATCACGATCCACTGGGCGAGCTCGCCGCGCTGCTCGAACACGAGCGCGAAGAGGCACGGGCCGACATGCTCGACGTGCTCGACTCGGTGCGCTGGGACCGACTGGCCAAGGGCCTGTCCGCCATGGTCCAGCAGGGACCGGCCCGCCGCTCGGTGGCCACACGGGTCCCCGCCGTCGTCGCGTTGCCCGACCTCGTCGAGGCCCGCCATAGCGCCGTGGCCAAGGCGGCGAAGCGGGCCAAGAAGTCCGGCGTCGTCACCGACTTCCACCACCTGCGCATTCGGGGCAAGCGGTTGCGCTACGCGCTCGAGTTCAGCTCGGAGGTCTACGGGGGCCGCACCGGTCGCTTCGTCCGCCAGCTCACCGCGCTCCAAGACGAGCTCGGCCGCATGCAGGACGCCGAGGTGGCCTGCCTACGCCTGGCCGAGCTGGCCACCGGCGAGGATCGCCTGCCTGCGGCCACCGTGTTCCTGATGGGTGGCGTCGCCGAGAACCACCGCCGTCAGGTCGAGCGGTTCTTGCGGGCCCTGCCCCGCCAGGTGGGTCGGATCAACGGCCGCGAGTGGCGCGACTTCTCCGAGCTCATGGCCCGGCGCCGGGCCGAAGCCGAAGCCGCCCTGCCACAGGCGCGCAGCACCCTGCCGCGCCGTGCCCCGACCGCCGACAGAGGTCACGGAACCGGCCGAGCCCAGCGCGACCGGCCACCCCTCCATCCCGCCCGGTCCCGAGCCAATGGCCGGGCACGGCGGCCCGGGCCTCACCGCCCTGCCGACACCGCCCTCAAGCCAGGGGGAATGACGCCTCGTCGCCCATGACGAGGCGCGGGTGCTCGGTCACGATGAAGTGCATTCGCTCGGTGTCGAGGAACCGGTCGATGTCCGCCCAGATCTCGGGGAAGTCCGGCTCCCCCATGTGGGCCCGGTAGTCGTCCATGGTCTCGAACCACTGCACCGTCACCCCGTCGAAACCCGGATCGTCGTCGCCCCGGTAGTCACTGAGCGGGCGCGGGTGCTGCTCGTAGCGCACCACGAAACGGCCGCTCTGGCTGCGCGCGATGAGCGGCCCGTGCACCTCGCTCCAGTGGGCGTGGAACTCGGCGGGCGAGAGACCCTCCTTGCGACGCAGCAGGCAGGTGAGCCTGACCATGGGACCTCCTCGGGGGCGGGCGAAGCCCCGACCCTAACGGCCGGGCCCCCGGGTCAGCGAGGAGGCCCGAGTCTCAGGGGAGGTTGAGGGTGGCGCCCGGGGACGAGCCGGCGTTGTTCACGCCGACGGAGACGCCACCGATCGTGATGGTGGTGCCCACCGGGACCGGAATGGACGGCGTCGGCACCGAGACCGTGGTCGACCCGCCGTTGGAAGCGACCGTCGGCGCGCCCGGGAGGCCGGGCAGCGTGGGCGTGGTCGCCGGCAAGCCCGGCAGCGTGGGCAGGGAGCCCGAAGCGGCGCCGCCCGAGGCCGGCAGGGGCAACGAGGAGCTGCCCCCCTGGCCGGTCACGCCGCCGGCCGCAGCCGTCACCGTGTTGAGCAGGCCGGCCAGCGAGCCGCTCGAGGGCAGGGCCGCCGACGATGCGCCGCCCGAACCTCCCGGAAGGGTCAGCCCACCCGACGAGCCGAGCGAGCCGGGCAGACCACTCACGCCCGAGAGGGTGCCGGTCACGGCGTCGACCAATCCGCTGAGCGACGACAGACCCGGGGCGCCGCCGGGCAGCGACCCGAGGCCGGCCAGGGTGCAGGTGACGTTGTCGATCAAGCTGGCCAGGCCGTCGTTCCCGCTCAGGCAACCGGTTCCCGCGCCGCCCGAGCCCGAACCGTCCGAGCCAGGCGCACCAGAGGCACCCGAACCCGAGTGGAAGCCTCCTTTGCCGAGGGCCCCGTCGCCGCTCTGGTCTGCGTTGAAGATGGAGAAGGTGGAGATGCCGTTGGTCAGTGATCCCTCGAGGCCGGCGAAGGTGGCGACGCCGGCGGCACCCGATCCGCGTGCCGCCGGCCCCGAGTGGGAGGCGGCGCCGTTGACCGCGTCGGCCAGCGGCAAGTCCTGTGCGCTGGCGCCGATGGCGTGGGCGGCCGCGGGCGCCACCGTGAAGTAACCCCCCAGGCCACCGAGGAACGCCCCGACCGCGGCGCAGGCCAAGCCGCCCGCGCCGATCAGCGCCGCGTTGCGGTAACGCCCGAACCCGCTGAGCCGAACCGGCTCCGCCGCCTCCGGCACGTCGTCCTCGACGGCCCCGGCCCCACTGGCGCTCTCCACGCCGGTGGCCCCCTCGACGACCGCCGGCCCCTGGACCGTGGGTGTGCCCAATTCCTGCTCGAGCAGCAGGTCGTAGATCTCGTCGACGTTCATGGTGCGTTCCTCCTCCAGAGCCCACCCTCGGCCCTCAATGAGACAACGGTCATTGGAACCCCCTCTTACGGTCCGACCGCCAAGGCACGGACAACGCTGGTTCAGCCCACGCTCCAGCTCCCGATGCCCACCACACCGCCGTGCACCGGGAGAACGATCGTCATGGCGTGGGCGCCCGGCGCCGAGCCCCCGTGCAGCGTCACCGACGTGTGCAAGACGACCTGGCTCGGGTTCCCGTGGGCCGAGTCGATCTCCACGTCGAGCGGCGAGTCGTGACCCGAGACGGTGGCCCCGGTGAGCTGCGGCGGCATTGGCACGCCCGGCGCCATGGCCGACCACCAGGCAGATTGGCGCTGGGCCGTGGCGTGCAGGCCGCCGAAGTAGGTCTCGAGCGCGGCCGCCTCGAGCGAGAGTGGCCCGGGCGACTGGGCGAAGGCCTGTGAGGCCCCGACCAGGCTCATGGTGCCCATCGGGGCTTCGTTCTGCTCGAGCGTCAGACCCTGGGCCACCAAGGCGGGCGGCGCGGAGGTCCGGAAATCGGTGGCCCGCACCGTCTCGATGAACTGCGAGCCCGGGTCCAGGCTGGCGCCCTTGGTAGCCGCGCCCACCTCGGTCGCTCGCACCAAGAGGCGGTCCGGCGTGAAGAACAGCGCGTTCGGCGGCCAGCAGGTGTCGAGGACCAGGCTGGGCTCCGTCGTGTTGGAGACGGGCGAGCCGGCCGGGACGACCTGCTGGGAGCTCACGTCGAACGTCACCGTGTTGCAGGCCGTGGCGTAGGTGATGACGTCTCCCGGCTTCAACGCGTTGAGGTGCACGAAGTAGCTGACGTCGTGGGCCAAGAAGACAGCGGCGCCGTCGACACCGGGCCAGACCGATTGCGGGTCGTGCCCCACGGCCACGTTCAGCTCGGGATCGTCGGTGCCCTCCTCGACCGGGGCCTGCAGGTTGATGGCCGGTATGCGCAAGATGCCCGAGAGCTGCCCCGGTTGGACGCCGCTCACCTGGCACGAGGCGCCGTGGCTCTGCGCCGCGATCTTCGCCATGGCCGCCTTCTCGCTGGACAGGAGCACCGCCTGGGCGTGGCGCTGGTGCGACTGATGCGCGTAGGCGTAACTCCCCGCGAACAACGCGGTGAAGAGCAGCACCACGCCGAGGAGCGTGGCGCCGACCCGGCGCACCCGTTGCAGACCCGTCATCGGTCCCACGCCGTGACGGGCTGCCACTGCCCGGGACGAGATTCCGCCATCCCGTCCCGAGCAGCCCGCAGCATCGGTTCCCGCTGCATTGACTTTTCCCCTCTCCAGATCCTCCGAGATCTGTGTGTGCGCCTGTCTGTCGGGCCGGGTGGGCGGAACCTCCCGACCCCGGGGCTACGTGTGTCCGCTGTCTGTCCGGTGCGGACCCCGGCGTTGGTAGTGGTGTTGGGTGAGGCTGCCGCCGGGCCGGCCTCCGGAACCGGAGGGGGAACGGAGGAGGTCCCGAAGGCCGGGCCCGGTGGCGGTCCGCCGCCCCGACCTCAGGGGAAGGTCGGTCGAGTGGTTCATGAGCCACTCCGGCGGCGGGAAAGCGGAACGAGTGCACGGCTGGCCGCGGCGATGCGGCGCCGGCCGATCAGGGCAAGACCGGCCAGTCCCATGCCGGCCATCAGCACGATGGGCAGCGGGCCGGCCCAGAACTCGCCCGTGTGCACGCTGGTGACGTTGGGCACCGCACCCGGCGCGGCCGGGGCCGGTGGGGTGGCCGCCGGCACGACCGAGGGCGTGGTGGCCACGCCCGGGGCGGACGTCGTGGAGGCCGAGGCGTCCACGTTGCCCAGGTCGAGCGAGAGCAGGTTGACGGTGGGGGCAAGGTTCAGGTCCACGCTGTCGGCACTGGCCGTGCCCGAGGCGCCACCCGACGTGGTGCTCGGCGTGCAGCTGAGAATTCCGCCGGGCTTGAAGTTCAGGAGCTGGTCGAGCACCGTCCCGAGCGGGCTGGCGCCCAGCTGGGTCAGCACGGCTTGGATGGTCGACCCGAGGGCGTTGAGCTGCGACAGCGGCAACGCCTGGCCGGCTGCGGTCACGTTGATCACGCCGGCGCTGCAGGTCGGGGTGACCTGGCCGCTGGCCGTGTTGACCGAGACCGACGACGTGGTCGGGGTGACCTGAATGTCGAGCAGGCCGAGCACGTTGAGGTCGACCGCCTCTTGGGTCGCCGTCGCCGTGAGGGTGCCCCCGTTGTCGGACGTGGCCACCTTGGAGTCCGAACCGCCCACGGTCACCCCGAGCAGCGGGGGCAGGCCCGAGGTGCCGGCCGCGCTGGTCAGATCGCTGAGGAGCGACGCCGCCGGCGAGCTGCCGAGCTCGTTGACCACGCCGCCGACGATGGAGCACACACCGTCGAGCGGGCTGCTCGAGTCGACCGAGGTCGACGACAGCGGGGTGCCGTTGGTGACACCCGAGAGCAGGCCGTTGGCCGTGCTCAGCACAGTGCTCACCGGCGCCGGCAGAGAGCTCGGCCCGGAGCCGGCGGTCGAGGTGGCGGCCGGGATGCCCGAGCACAGGTTGGCGGTCGAGGGGAGCGCGAGCCCACCGATGCCCGAGCTGAGCAGCGAGCCGAGGCTCAGCGAGAGGGCCTGGGTCCCGACCAGGCTGCCTGTTCCTTCGGCCGTCGGGTTGCCGTTGGCGTCCTCCGAAGCCGTGGCGCTCCCGCAGGCCGGACCGAGGGACAGCAGCGGTGCCGCGTTGACCGCCGGCACGGCGCAGTTGCTCGAACCGGACGGGACGGGTGTGGCCACGCCTCCCGAGCTCGTCCGAATGGCGGTCTGAGTGGTGTCGATCGCGAAGCTGCCGACGCTGGCCGCACTGGTCGGGCACGGGTTCGACGCGGCCGCATTCGAGACGCAGGCGCCGGTGCCCAGGGCCTCGGCGAGGTTGGAGCTGGTGGCGTCCGCCTCGGAGCCGCCGCCCGAGATCTCCATGGTGTTGAGCAGGCTGAGTGAGACGAACCCGCCGTCAGCCTTGACGTTCCACGTCGCCGGCGTGGTCGTGGCGCCGGCCGAAGACGTGAGCGCGCAGGCGAGGGCAACGGCTGCGGCCCCCACTGCGGCGATACGGACACGACCCCTCATTGCTGCACTGCCCCTTCCGTCCCCACATGGTGGGGATCCCTCTACATGGCGAGAAACGGGGCCTCGGCGGGAATCTTGCGCGGTTGCCAAAGATTTCGCGTGCTGACACCCCGATTGGAAACCCAGGTCGGGCTCGCGGCTGCGGCCCGGCACCGCAGGGGTCAACGGCGGCTGTCCCGTACTCTTGCGCGCCGTGCCCGCATCCCACGTCGTGTTGCTCATCCTTGGAGGAGTCGGCGCCGGGATCTTCAACGGCGTGGCCGGTGGGGGCAGCCTGATCTCGTTCCCGATCCTGCTCGGGCTCGGTTACCCGGCGCTCACGGCCAACATCACGAACACGATCGGCATCTGGCCCGGCTACCTGGCCTCGGCCGCCGGCTTCCGCAAAGAGATCGGCGACCAGCGCACCCGGCTCCTGCGCCTCACTCCGATCGGCCTGGCCGGCGGCATCGCCGGCGCCCTGCTGCTGCTCACGACGTCGGTGGCCACCTTCGACGACGTGGTGCCGTGGCTGGTCTTGGGTGCCTCCGCCCTGTTCGCCGCGCAGCCTCTGCTGCGGCGGGCTCTCGACCGGGGCTCGGCCCATCCCCGCACTCGACCGGTCCTGTTGGTGGTGGGGGTCTTCATTGCCTCCGTGTACGGCGGTTACTTCGGCGCGGCCATGGGCGTGATGTTCCTCGCAGTCCTCGGTCTGGCCCTGCCCATCTCGCTCGCCCACACCAGCGGGTTGCGCGCCGTGCTGTCCATGATCGTCAACGCGATGGCCGCCATCGTCTTCCTCATCCACGGGGGACTGGCCTGGGAGGCGGTCGGGCTGCTCGCACTGGGCAGCCTGGTCGGCGGCTTCATCGGGGCCAAGGTCACGCTGTCCCTGCCAGCGCCCGCGCTGCGCGTCGTGGTGGTGGTCATCGGCCTGGGGACGGCGATCAAGCTGTTCGTCTGAACGCCGTCAGCCCGCCGCCACCGGGTAGTGGCCCTGGACCGCACCGTCGAGCCGGTGGCGCCATGTCCGCCAGGCCCGGCGCGCCTCGTCGAGCTCGACCAGGTCGAATTGCACGGCGCCGCCCGGGGCGCACTGCCCCAGGAGAGCGTGATCGACGGAGGCCACGACGGCCGCCACCGGGTAGCCGCCGAGCGTGGCGTGGTCGGGCCCGAGCACGACCGGTTCGCCACCCGGAGGGATCTGCACGGCACCGGTCACCACGCCCTGTGAATCCAGCTCGCTCCGTTCGTTCGCCCTGAGGTCACCGAGCGCACCATCGGCCTCGATCGCCTCGAGGCGCAGACCGACGCGGTTGCTCGCCTCGCCCACGCGGAAACGCCGCCCGGCCAGGCGGCTCACGGCGTCGGCGACGAAGTGCTCGCCGTGCGGCCCGGCGACCACGCGTACGACCATTGATGCGTCGTCGTCGCCGATGACGCGTGGCAGTCCGGGCAGCAAGTGGTCGCCCAGCGGCGGCGCCCAGGGGCCGGCCGAAAGGATCTGGCCCGCTCGGAGCGGACCCGGACCCAACCCGCTCAACTCGTCGCTGGCCAGGCTGGCGAAGAGCTCGGGGCCGCGCAGGCCACCGGCCACGCCCAGGTAGGTGCGCAGCCCGCCGTGCAGCCGTCCGATCTCGACCAGCTGCCCCGGGGCCAGCGGCACCACCTGGCCGGCGGGCACCGGGGCGCCGTCGACCCGGACATCGGGAGCACCGCCGACGACGGAGACGTGGCACGCGCCGAAGACAGCGCGCCCGGGTCCCGCCGGCGGTGATCTCCAACGCCCCCGCGCCGTCGCCGTTGCCCACCAACCGGTTGGCCAGCCCGAAGGAATCCGGATCGGCTGGGCCGCCCCCGGGGACGCCGATGGGGGCCACCCCCAGACGCCCGCCGTCCTGGAGGACCGCGCGCAGCCCTGGTGCCACGAGCTCGAGCACCGGCCGGATTTGTTCGCCCCTCGGCCAGGCCAGTGCTCCCGCTGGCTCGGCCTCGACAGACTCGCCGGGTCCCGCCACGCGGAAACGCACGACGTCCCCGGGGGCGAGGGCGGCGTAGGGCGGGACGGTCGGCGTGAAGAACGGAAAGGCCGTGCGCCCGACCAGTTGCCAACCACCGGGCGAGGCCGTCGGGTAGACGGCGGCATGCCCGTTGGCCAAGGCCACCGAGCCCGCCGGCACGGATGGACGGGGCCGGTCCCGCCGCCCGATGGCCGCCAACGCGCCGGGCAATCCTTCGAGGTAGGCGAACCCGGGCGAGAACCCCATGACCGAGACGGTGAGCGTGGCCCCCGTGAGCAGTGCGACGACGTCGTCTCCGGTGCCGCCGGCGAGCCTCGCCACCTCGTCGAGATCGGGACCGTCGAAGGCGCAGGACACCACGACCTCGCGGCCCCGTGCGGGCGACGCGCGCCGGTGTGAGGGGCGGGCCGCCTGGTGCCGCACGATCTCTTCGACCGCGGCGGGGTCCAGGTCCGGATGGCGCGCCCCCACCATCACCGTGGTGAAGCCGCACACCACCTCGAGCGACTCTCCGGGCCACCCGTCCGCTTCGGCCAGGCTCCGGGCCAGCGCGCGCCCGCCTTCTGGATCCGACACACCGATGAGGAAGGCCCGGTCACCGAGGGGGCGCACCTCCCCCAGCGGCACGGACCGGTTCACGGGGACGCGGGAGCAGCCACGCCGATGTGTGCTTCGGCCATCACCCGGCGCACGGCGGCGGCCGTCGCGGGGGCGCCCGGAGAGTCGCCATGGATGCACAGGGTGTCGACCCACAGCGTCAGAATGGAACCGTCCCCCGCCACCACGGCGCCTCGGGCCAGGCTGAGCGCCTGCAGGGCCGCCTCCTCGGGATCGGTCAGCACGGCACCCGGCTCGCTCCGTGACACCAGTCCCCCGTCGGAACGGTAGGCCCGGTCGCAAAACCCCTCTTCGCGTGCCGACACGCCGTCGCGCAGCACCATGGCCATGGCCCGACAACCCGAGGGCAGCACCAGCGGCGTGCTCGACCCACACACGTCGTGCACGGCATCGCGCAGCGTGCCGTAGACGGCTCCGCCCTTGCCGACCTCTTCGTAGAGCGCGCCGTGGGGCTTCACCGATTCGATGGTGGTGCCCGCGGCGTGGCACACCGTCTGGAGCGCGCGCAGCTGTTCGCAGAGTGACAGTTTCAGTTCGCCGCGGTCGATGTCCATCGGCTGGCGGCCGAAACCGGGACGGTCCGGATAGGACGGGTGGGCGCCGATCCGCACGGAACGAGCCAGGGCGGCGGCGACCGTGTCGGTCATGGACGCCTCGTCACCGGCGTGGCCCCCACAGGCGATGTTGGCCGATGTCACCAGGGCGAGCAGGGCGCGCTCACGCTCGATGCCTTCGGGGTCGCTCGCCTCGCCGACGTCGGCGTTCAGGTCGATGCTGCGTTTGGGCACGCGCTCATCCTGCTTCGAGGCGCTCGACGACCACGCCGTCGCGGTAGACCACCTTTTGGTGGCGGCGCGTGGGCACGCGGGTCCCACCGACGATGGCGCCCGTCATGTTGAGCGGGTCCGCCCCAGCGACGGTTACCTGCTCGCCGTTGCGCCCGCGGCGGTGCGCCTTCTGGAGTTGCTCGAAGGCTTCGGGCAGCGCGTACTGCTCACCGGCGAGTCCGGCCACGAAGCGTCCACCGAGTGCGATACCCCGTGCCTCCATCCGTCGCAGGGCCCAGACCACTTCACGCCAGGGCACCTTGAAGGACTCACGCCCCCAGATCTCCCAGGCCACGATCCCCCAGCGCACCAGCAGCTGATGGGCCACCGCCTCGGCCAGTTCCTCGTTGCCGGGCACGAGCACGCCGTCATCGACGGCCGGGCTGCCCAGGACTTCAGGCCCGGGCAGCAGCGACCAGCGGCCCTCGCCGATACCCGTTCCGGCGGGAGCCCGGCGGCGAGCCAAGCGGTTCGACGGCCTTCGCACGGTCCGGGTGCGCCAACGGTCACGCGCCGAGAGCAGGGAGCGCACGGCGGAGAACGCGTCGGCCGTCACCAGGCCGCGAGAGACGAGATCCCACAGTCCCTCGTCCACCTCCGCGGGCAGCCGGCCGGTGACCGGAGCCAGCTCAGGGCGGAAACAGGCGCCTCGGGCGCGCAGCGCCGACAACACGTCCACGGCCGCCCCCACCTCGGGTTCGGACGCCGGGGTGTCAGACCGCACCGCGCGCAGCATGGTCTCGAGGTCGTCGCGCCGCACGAAGGCCAAGGGCGTGGCCGGTGAGGGCGCGCCGCTGCGACCAGGTCGCTCCGCCCGTGGGGTGAGACGGGCCCACACGATCTCGCCGGACAGGCACAGCTCGTCGAGCCAGCGCGGCTCGTAGTCGCGGACGCGCGCGGAGAGGATCTGCGACTCCCACTCGGCGGCGGGGACCTCGATTCCCGCGAGCTGCTCGATCACTTCGAGCAGTCCCCCACGACCTTCGAGCCGCGAGTCGGGCGTCACGTGCTGCCAGTCGGTCAGGAAGCGGACGTAGTCGGCGATGGGGACGGCCTCGACCCTGCCCGCGTCGACGGCTCCGGCTGGCCCCGTGCAGCCGCACCAGGAGGTGGCGGGCACACCAGCGCCCGTCGGGCAGCTCGATGGCCGAGCCCATGCCCTCCAAGCGGGCCAGGGCAGTGCGGGCCCGGGCCAGGCCGAGCGGGGCGCCCATCGGCGCGCCTGCCGGCAACGGCGCGTCGCCCACCAGCTGCTCCACGGTGACCGGTCCGGCCACCTGCAGGTGTCCGCCGATGCATGCGGCTGCCGCGTCGTCGTTGGTGCCGAGCGAAGCCGCGGCCTCCAGGCGTTCCGTGGCCACCCAGCACCCGTCGACCAGTGCGGCCCGGCCGTCGGCGGCGAGGGCGTTGAACCATCCCTCCCAGCCGTCGTGCGGGCGGGCGGCCACCAGGGAAAGCAGCAGATCGTGGAGCTCGTCCTCGCTGCGCGGCTGGGGACACACCTGCTCGAGCACGGTCGCGACGGCATCGGGGTCGAGAGCAGACATTTCGTCGGCGGGGACCGGCAAGCCGTCCGGCCCGAGCTGGCCGAGCCCACGCCGCAAGGACAGGGCGCGGGTACGGCGCTCCTCGAGCGGTGCGTCGTCGAGGTAGGTGAACGGACGCCCGCTCAGAATGGCGTGCGAGAAGGGGGACGGCTCGGACGACTCCACGGCGTGCACCTCGATGGCACCCGATTCGATGCGAGACCAGACGTCGACCAGTCCTTCGACCCAGAGCCCCTCGTGGAGGCAGTCGTCGACCGTCTGGCGCGCCAGGACGTGATCGGGAACGGCCACCGGCCCGGGCGGCGCGTTCTCCTGGCAGGCGGCCAGGCCGGGCCACACCGCAGCCAAGAGATCGTCGGCCTCCATGCGCTGGAGGTGGATGGGGCGCCGCTTGCCGCCGTTCATGCGCGGGAGCACGAGGGCGCGGTTCAGGTTCCAGCGCCAGCGCGCGCCCAACATCGGGTGGAGGAGCACGGCCTGGGTGAGCACCTGTGGCACGGCTTCGCTCGAGAGCATGTCCTGGACCCGGGTCAACGGGAAGCTGTGCTGGGGGCCGAGCGAGAGCACGACCGTGTCGTCATCGGCTGCGGCCTGCAGCTCGAAGTCGAAGGAGACGCAGAAGCGCTTGCGAAGAGCCAGCCCAAGGGCGCGGTTGATGCGTCCGCCAAACGGCGCGTGCAGGATCAGCTGCGAACCCTCGCTCTCGTCGAAGCAGCGTTCGACGACGATGCGCTCCTGGGTGGGCAGGTGGCCGAGCGCGCTCAACCCGGCGGCACAGTAGGCCACCACCTGTTGGGCCACCTCGGCGGAGACGCCGGAGCGCTGGCGCACCAGCACGCGTGCGCCCTCACCGTCTCCGGCGCGCAGCACCGGCTCGAGCGCGGCCCGCAGGTCGGAGACCGCCTCTGAGAGCTCGGCCGTGCCGCGCCGGTGCCTCGCCGAGCCAGAAGGGAATGGTCGGTGGCAGGTCGCCGGCGTCGAACACGCGGACGGTGCCCACCTCGACCTTGGCCACCCGCCACGAGTGGGTGCCGAGCAGGAAGATGTCTCCGGCGGTGGCCTCGACCGCAAAGTCTTCGTGCACGGAGCCCACCGTGACGCCGTCGGGGTCGAGCACGACCCGGTAGTCGCCGGTCTCGGGGATGGCGCCGCCTCCGGTCAGCGCGGCAAGGCGGGCGCCCCGACGGGCGCGCAGGCGGCCGTTGACGG
The DNA here is from genome assembly GCA_963726545.1 of uncultured Acidimicrobiaceae bacterium. Lineage (GTDB taxonomy): Bacteria > Actinomycetota > Acidimicrobiia > Acidimicrobiales > RAAP-2 > Bog-473. The sequence continues at coordinate 155,265 of CAVSCV010000012.1, forward strand.
CGTCGTGGTGCAGGTGCGCGCCGCGACGGCCCCGGCCCGTCTCGATGCCCCAGCTGGCCAGGGCCACCACCTCGTCGAAGTCGTCGCGGGACAGCTCGGCGTAGGGGGCGGCCCGGCGGACCAGGTCCCAGAGGAACTCGACGTCGCGCTCCTCGGTGGCGGCGACCTCGGCCACGATCTGCTGGGTCAACACGTCGAGCGGTGCGACCGGCGGATGGAGCAGGTCGAGCCGACCCTCGCGCACAGCCGCCAACAGCGCCGTGCACTCGACCAGCTCGTCACGGGTCGTCGGGTACAGCCGGCCAGCCGGTGTGCCTTCGCGGTGGTGATTGGCCCGACCGACGCGTTGGAGGAAGGTGCCGATGGCGCGGGGCGATCCGATCTGACAGACCAGCTCGACCGGGCCGACGTCGATACCCAGTTCGAGCGAAGCCGTGGCCACCAGCGCGCGCAGGTCACCCGCGCGCAGCCGGGTCTCGACGATGCGGCGCCGAGCGGCCGAAAGGCTGCCGTGGTGCGCGGCCACGAGGAGCGAGGCGTCGACGTCCCCGCCGCCTCGTCCGGGCTCGTCCTCCGCGAGGCGCTCGGTCAACAGGTGGGCGACCCGCTCGGCCATCTTGCGGGTGTTCACGAAGATCAACGTCGTGCGGTGGTGCCGCGTGTGCTCGGCGATGGTGTCGAGGATGTCTGACATCTGACCGCCGGCCATCACCGCCTCGAGCTCGGTCGAGGGCAGCTCGATCGCCACGTCGAGGTCGCGGGCGTGGCCGCAGTCGATGATGGTGGTGGGCGGGCGCTCCGGATGCACGCCGCACAGCAGGCGCGCCACCAATTCGAGTGGGCGCTGGGTCGCCGAGAGCCCGATGCGTTGGAGCCGCCCGCCGCTCTCGCTGACCAACGAGTCCAGACGCTCGAGGCTCAGCGAGAGATGACTCCCCCGCTTGTCGCGGGCCAGGGTGTGCACCTCGTCGACGATGACCGTGCGCACGCCGCGCAGGAAGGTCCGCGAGGAGGGCGCCGTAAGGAGGAGGTAGAGCGACTCGGGCGTCGTCACCAACAGGTCGGGCGACTGCTTCTTCATGGCGGCGCGCTCGGCGGGCGGGGTGTCGCCGGTCCGCACGGCGACGCGCAGCCCGGGGTCGGGGTAGCCGAGACGGGCCGCCTCCTCCCGGATCTCGGAGAGCGGCACGTGCAGGTTCTCGTGCACGTCGACGGCCAGGGCGCGCAAAGGCGAGATGTAGAGGACCTCGGGCGTTCCCGCGGTGCGGGCACCGCAAGCCGCGGCGCGGTACGCCGCGTCGATGGCGACCAGGAAGCCGGTGAGCGTCTTGCCCGAGCCGGTGGGCGAGGCCACCAGCACGTCCTCGCCCTTGGCGATGTGGGGCCAGGCCGCGGACTGCGGCGGCGTGGGGCCGTCGGGGAAGCGCCGGGCGAACCAGCTGGCCACGGCCGGGTGGAACAGCGACTCGGGCGAGGCTTCGGGCATCGTCCTATTCCACCAGGATGCTGTGACCGTTGCGACGCCGCCGGGCTCAGGCAGCGCTCTTGCGTCCCCAGCAGGAGATCATCGGGGGCTGGGTCAGGTCGAGCCGCCCCGCCGCCACGTTGTCCAGGTGCTCGGCGATCTCGGCTTCGGAGGCGATGCCGTGATCGAGCAATTGGTCCCTGATCAGGTTGATGGTCGCCGTCTCGAGGGCATTGCAGGCCGGGTGGGTCACCGGGAAGGCGGCGTCGGCGGCCACTTCCACCAGGCCGGCGGCGCGCAGGCGGCGGGGCAGCGTGCGCCCGTAACTCAGATCGACCCCCCGCTCGGCCAGCAGGGTTCGAAAACCCCGGCGGATGCGATTGGCCAGGACCTGGGGCGGGCCGATCTCCTCCAGGCAGCTCAAGGGCTGGAGGGCGGGGTCGGCGTCCTCGACCAGCAGGACCCCGCCGGGGCGCAGGGACTCGACCATGTGTGACAGGGCTCGGTCACGCTCGGGGACGTGGACCAGAACCAGGCGGGCGTGCACCAGATCGAACGGACCGTCCGGGGGCGTCTCCTCGGCCACGTCGTGCCTCCGCACCTCCACATTGGGGGCGTCCAGCGCCGCCGCCCACGAGACGTTGAGGTCGGTGGCCAGCACGTGTCCGGAGGGCCCGACTCGGTCGGCCAGATGGTCGAGCACCGAGGTCCCGCCCGCCCCCACCTCCCAGACACGCCACCCCGCGGCCAGGCCAAGTCCGTCGAGGTGGCGGAAGGTCGAGGGGTCAAAGAGGAGCGCAAAGGCCTCGAAGCGGTCCATCGCCTCGGGAGCCTCGTTCGACAAGAGGTAGCCGCCGGCCGGTGTGGCCCCGGCCTGGCTCACGGGTCCGCCGCTTCGGGAAACGACGAGAAGGCGGCCGCGGGCTCGGGGACCGCCGGGACGGGCCCGGCGGAAGGGGGCGGCGGGCTGACCGGAGGCAGGCCCAAGTCCTGGGAGGTGCCCACGTAACGATCGAGCACGTCGCGCACCTCGGCCCGGCCCTCCTCGATGAGGGCGGCCGTGGCCGAGAAGTCACGGTATTGGCCCGAAGGGTCGCCGCCGCCGCTGAAGACGACCACCTCGACCCCCGACGGCAGGGCGGCCAGCTCGCGCACGAAGCGGGCGTGGATGGCCACGAAGAACGCGGTCAGCGCCGCCTCGACCGGTCGCCGGGGCGGGCGCGGGTGGTAGTGCAGCGGCCCGCAGAGCAGGACGTAGATGCGGTCGCAGCCGGCGGCCACGGCGCGGCTGATGGGCACGTTGTTGACGACGCCGCCGTCGACCAGGACATCGCCGTCGATGGTGACGGGGGGGAAGATGGAGGGGATGGCCGAAGAGGCCAGGGCGGCCTCGATGGCGGGGCCATGACCGATCCAGCGCTCGCGCCCGTCGGTGAGCGAGGTGGTCACCACCTCGACCGGGATGATGGCGTCCTCGAGCCTCTCGTAGTCGAGACCATCCTCGATGATCTTGCGCACGCCGGTGTTGGCGTGCACGGCCGCCCGCTTCTGGAAGTAGGCCCACGGGCCGTCGAAGGTGCCGCGGGGAAAGATGTCGGTACCGCGCACGCCCAGCCACACGTCGGCCATGTGGGCGATGCCCTCGAGCGTGGGGTTGCCGGCATAGGCGGCCCCGTTGATGGCGCCGACCGACGCCCCGAAGACGCGGTCGGCCCGGATACCGCGCCGGGTCAGCTCTTCGAGCATGCCGATCTGCACGGCGCCGCGGCTGCCGCCCCCGGCCAACACGAAGGCGGTGCTCCTCGGGTGCGACGGGGCAGCCGGACTGTGGGGCAGGCCCAAGCGGGCGCGGAGGCGCCGGGTCCACGGGACGTGACCGTCGGCGTCGGCGGTGGCGCGACGTCGGCCGCGCGTCGAGAGGGTGCTGCCGAAGACAGAGGCACGGGTCAGGCGACGGGCGGCGTCGGCGTCGATGTCGGCGGCGGGTTCGATGGAACGACCGTCGAGCCCGTCGTCCTGCGGCGGCGGCGGATCGGCGCTGGTCATGGTGGGTTGCGGCGCCGATCCCGAAGCCGGGCTGGTGCGCCGTCAGAGGGCAGGGTGCCGGCGGCGCGCGCCGCCTCCTCCTGTTCCTTGCGCCAGACCTTCCACCCGGCCATGTCGTGGCGCACGGCCCACATGATGATGAGCACGACCAAGACGAGGATGGCCACGACGAAGATGCCGAAGACCACGAAGAAGGCGGTGTTCGTCGCCACGGTCGGGCTGACGAGGGCGAGTGCCATCACTCGTCAGGGTAGAGGAGCTGTCACATCACGTGGGCACACTGCACGGCCATGGTCCTCGTCGCCCCCCGTCCGACCCGCCCGGCGCCAGACGCCGCGGCGGCGCGGCCGTCGTCGGGCGGGTCCGAGCTGCTCACGCTCCTGCGGGCGGGAGCCGCAACGAGACCACGATTCGACCCCGGGCTGGCCGGCGGGCTGCGGGCCTGGCTCGAGGACGCCGCCTACGGCGCGGCGGCCAGCCGGGGTGACGAATCGAGCCCGCTGGTGCTCGGGACGCGGCGGCTGCTCGGGTCGGCGGCCGGGGGTTGGGGCGACGAGGCCGAGACCGAGGGCACCGGCGACGAGCTGCTGGTCGGCGCGCTCGTCCATGCCCTTTTCCGCCAATTGGTCAGCGTCGGGACGATCGGCCACCCGCTGGGTGACGCGCTCGACGCGTTGGCGGCGGAGGGTTCCGACGAGCTGGTGGAACGGATCGAGTCCCTGGCGGGAACCGAGCGGGCGTTGCTGGCCGAGACGGTGGCCTCGCATGCCTCCCAGCTGGCGGGGCTGGTGCCGCGGTTCGCTCCGGGCTGGCTCCCCCGGACCGAGGACCGCATCGCCATCCCGCTGGCGGGTGGCCGGGTGGTGCTGCACGGCGTGGCCGACCTGCTCGTCGGCGTGCCCCAGCCCGACGTGGCCTCGCTCTGCGCGCTCGGCCTGACCACGGGCGGGCCCTGGGCCCGGGAGCGGCGTTCGCTGCACTTCCTCGCCCTGCTCGAGACGCTACGCAGCGGGACGCCCCCGTTCCGCCTGGCCCTGCTGGAGTCGGCCACGGGCCGCTACGGCATCGAGGACGTGCGGGAGGAGCACCTGCGGGCCATGGCCTCGCACGTGGCCGCCTGGCTGGCCGGACCCGAGGCGGTCGATGGCTGAGCAGCTGACCCGGGCCCTGCTGGCGCCGCTGCCGCCGCTCGACGACGTGGCCTGGGCCTCCGCACTGGGCGACGCCCGACAAGCCCTGGCCGGACTGTCGGTCCGTCGGGCCGGAGGTGGCCCGTTCCGGGTCACCGACCACGCGGTGCGTGTGGCCCTGGGCACGGACGGCGCCGGGTCCGACGAGCGGGACTCGTTCGCCTGGTCGGCCCGCACCGCCCGGCGGGCGTTGGGGCTGGCCGCCCTGCGGTCCCTGGTGGCCGGGGAGTCCCGGGCGCCGCTCGACGCGGTGCGGGACCGGGTGGCCGAAATTGCCCGCCTGGTCCACGACGGCAGCCCTTCGGTCTCGGGATTCGACCGCTGGCTGGCCGGGCTGCCCCCGGCCGGGCGGGCCGCGGTCGGTGCCGAGGCGGTGACCTGGGCGACCCGGCTGTGGTGCGCCCTGGACTGGCGGGCCATCGGCGCAGCGGTGGTCATCGGCCGGGATCGCTGGTGGGACAGCCCGCACTCCGCCCTGCTGGCCCTGCGCAGCCGGGCCGAGGTGCGAGCCGGATGCGGCAGCCTGGTGGTGCTGACCGGGCCCCGGCGGGCCTCGGTGCAGGCCGAGCTCTCCCTCGTCACGCTGGTCGAGTCGTTGCGCAACACCGACGGGGCCCGGCCGGGCCGGGTGGTCGGGTGGTGGCCCGATTCGGGGCAGTGGGTGCGGCTCGAGCCCGAACCGGCCGTCCTGGCCCTGGCCACCGAGGCGGTGGCCCAGGTGCTGGCCGGCTCCGGCGCCGCCCTGCGTTCCGCCGCCTGAGAGGCCGCCGTCAGGGGCTGGGCCCCCGTCCTCTATCGTTGGCTCCCCCATGACGAGTCGCAACGACATCCGAAACGTGGCCATCGTGGCCCACGTCGACCACGGCAAGACGACCCTGGTCGACGCGCTGCTCCGCCAGACCGGTGCCTTCCGGGCCAACCAGGAGCTGACCGATCGGGTCATGGACTCGGGCGACCTCGAAAAAGAGAAGGGCATCACCATCCTGGCCAAGAACACGGCCGTGCGCTGGGAAGGCGTGAAGTTCAACATCGTCGACACGCCCGGCCACGCCGACTTCGGGGGCGAGGTCGAGCGAGGGCTGAACATGGTCGACGGCGTCCTGCTGCTGGTCGACGCCTCGGAGGGCCCGCTGCCCCAGACCCGCTTCGTGCTGCGCAAGACGCTCGAGGCCCGCCTGCCGGTGGTCCTGGTCATCAACAAGGTCGACCGGCCCGACGCCCGCATCGCCGAGGTGGTCAACCAGGTCGAGGAGCTGTTCTTGGACCTCGACGCCGACGAGGACCAGATCAGCTTTCCCATCCTGTATGCCAACGCCAAGGCGGGCTGGGTCAGCGAGGAATCCGGCGTCGAGGGCGAGAACGTCGAGCCGCTGTTCCGCGCCATCCTCGCCCACGTGCCCGCGCCGTCCTACGACGAGGGGGCGCCGGCACAGTCCCTGGTGTGCAACCTCTCCGCCTCGCCGTACCTGGGCCGCCTGGCCATCTGCCGGGTGCACAACGGCTCGCTGGTCAAGGGGTCCACGGTGGGCTGGTGCCGGTTGGACGGCACGGTGGAGAAGGCGAAGATCACCGAGCTCTACGTCACCGAAGCGTTGGACCAGGTGCCGGCGGAATCGGCCGGCCCGGGCGAGATCGTGTCGGTGGCGGGGCTGGCCGAGGTCACCATCGGCGAGACCCTGGCCGACCCCGACAACCCGATCGCCCTGCCGGCGATCACGGTGGACGAGCCCAGCCTGGCCATGACGATCGGCATCAACACGTCGCCCCTGTCGGGCCAGGACGGCACCAAGCTGACCGCCCGGCTCCTCAAGGCCCGGCTCGACGCCGAACTGGTGGGCAACGTGGCCATCCGGGTGGCCACGACCGAGCGGCCCGACATGTGGGAGGTGCTCGGCCGGGGCGAGCTGCAACTCGCCGTGCTGGTCGAGACGATGCGCCGGGAGGGCTTCGAACTCACCGTGGGCAAGCCCCAGGTGGTGACGAGGGAGATCGACGGCAAGGTGTACGAGCCGGTGGAGCGGGTGTCGGTCGACGTGCCCGACGAGTATCTCGGCATCGTGACCCAACTGCTGGCGTTGCGGAAGGGCACCATGCTCGAGATGGTCAACCACGGGACGGGCTGGGTGCGCCTGGACTACCGGGTGCCGGCCCGGGGGCTCATCGGCTTCCGGACCGAGTTCCTCACCGACACGCGCGGGACGGGCATCCTCCATCACGTCTTCGACGGCTGGGAGCCCTGGCACGGCGACCTGCGGACTCGGCGCAACGGGTCGATGGTGGCGGACCGGCGGGGTGTGACGACGACCTTTGCCCTCATGAACCTGCAGGAGCGCGGCACGCTGATCGTGGGCCCGGCCGAGGACGTCTACGAGGGGATGATCATCGGGGAGAACGCGCGAGCCGAGGAGATGGACGTCAACCCGACCAAGGAGAAGAAGCTGACCAACATGCGCTCCTCCGTGGCCGAGGAGTTCGAGCGCCTGACGCCGGCCCTCTCCTTCTCACTGGAGCACTCGCTCGAGTTCATCGCCGACGACGAGTGTGTCGAGGTCACGCCCAAGGTGGTGCGCCTGCGCAAGGCCATCCTCGAGCAGGCGATCCGTGGACGCCTGCGCTCGCGCCCGCAACGACAAGTAAGAGGAAGGCGCCCGCAGCATGAACGAGGGCTTCGACCACATGACCGTCGTCGTGACGGACCTGGGGGAGGCCACGCGCTTCTTCGGGCTCCTCGGCTTCGTCGAGCGGGTGGCGGTCGTCGTGTCGGGCGAGGCGATGGAGCGCTACATGGGCATCGCCGACTGGGAGGCGGACCACGTGACGCTCGTGCTCGAGGGCGCACCGGTGCATCAAGAGGTGCAGCTGCTGCACTTCCACCGTCCGGCCGCACTGGTGGACGAGGGGGCGGGGACGTTGGACCGCACCGGCTTCAACCACGTCTGCTTCCGGGTAAGCGACCTCGACGGGCTGCTGGCCCGTTGCGCCGAGGCCGGGTTCACGCCGCGCAACGAGATCATGGACTTCCACGACCGGCGCCTCGTCTTCCTCGACGGGCCCGGCCTCGTGGTCGAACTGGCCGAGTGGACCACCGGGTCGGCCGGGCAGGGTGCTCATCTAACATGAGCCGCTGAGCCGTCTGGAGGGATGGCAGAGCGGACGAATGCACAGCTCTTGAAAAGCTGCGAGGCGCAAGCTTCCGAGGGTTCGAATCCCTCTCCCTCCGCTCCGTGGGCTTGACCCCATCCAATGGACCGCGAGGTCGAGTCTGGCTCCGCCAAACCGTAAGCCAACAATCTCTGCAGGCGAAGTGAACTTGGCGTGACGGTCAGCGAGGTCGCCTTGTGGCCGTGCGACGCCCAGTGCTAAGCCACCAGCGCAGCCATCTCACACTCTTCGCTTCGAGGTGGCGCCAGACGGGAGGTACGACGGTGCGGTTGTCGATGCGAATCGTCTTGACGCTCAGTGCCGTTTCGTTCCTGTTCGTCCTGGTCGCCGGCCAACCGATGGTTGGAGCGAGCATGCCGCAGCTGACTTCGACGGGCTCAAGCTTCGCCGGTGTGGCGATGTCACAGTGGCAGGGGCAGTTCAACGAACTCGATGGCGGGAACGTCAATTTCACGGTTTCCAGTTCGGCCATCGGCCTCAACGACTTCTGCCAGGAGACCGTCGACTTCGCATTGAGCGACACCTCCTATGCAGCCGGGCAATCTGCCTGCAGACCGGCGCAAGTTCCGTATCACTACCAGTACGTCCCCGACGTCGGTGGGTCCCTTGCGTTCGAATACAACCTGACGGGACAGAACGGGCAAAAGGTGACGAACCTTGTGCTCGACCCGCCCACCATTGAAGGAATCTTCACGGGGGCCATCACCAACTGGGACAACAGTGCCATCGCGGCCCTCAATCCCGATATCCGGCTCCCGAACCAAGGGATCACCGCCTTCTACCGCGGCGACCCGTCCGGTGAGAACTTTCTACTGGGTGACTACATTCTGCATACCGCCAATGCTGCGGAACTTGCCACATTCCAACAGGCGGCTTCCGTGCCGTCGACTGCCGGCCAGCCTTCGACCACCTGGGCGGTCTTCCCAAATGGCACACCACCCAACTTTGCAAGCCTGGTGAGCGTCAATGGAGCCGACGCGGCGTCCCAAGAGCCCGTCCACGCGCCAGGCGGGATCTCCTATGTCGAGACGGCCTACGCCAAGAACGTGGGGCTTCCCGTGGCCTCGGTCGTGAACACGGCCGGCAATGCGATCCAGCCAACGGCCCAGAATTCAGTGGCGGCGCTCGAGGGGGCGACCTTGCGCCCCAACTTGACCGAGAACCTGAGCGGCGTCTTCGACAACCGCACCGCAAACGCCTATCCACTCTCTGCGTACAGCTACTTCGTAACCCAGTGCGTCCCGGCACAGGCGTCAGCGCAGAACGTCTCGTGCGACGGCCACGGCAAAGCCGACATGAGCACTGCGCAGGGCTCAGAACTGAGCCAGTTCATCACTTTTGTGGTCTGCGCCGGTCAGAGCGCAGTGGCGAACCTCGGCTTCACACCACTCCCCCCGAACTTGGTCGAGGACGCCTTCGAGGCCGCTGGACGTCTCCCGGGAGGCGTGACGCCACCACCTCCCACCGCAGCGAACTGCCCGAACCCGACCATCACCGGCGGGCTCAGCTCCATTTCCACAGCCAGTCCGCTGATTTCGCAGGCGACCGACGGTGGCACGACGCTGCCCGTGTCCCCACCCACAGTCGGTGACGCCTGGGTGCTGGCGGTCCGAGTGTCGAATCCATCGACCACCGTCTCTTCGATCAACGGCGGCGGCGTCGGCAGCAACTGGACGAAGCTCACCCGGGTCAAGGATTCCACGCAGCACGAGGACATCGAGGAGTGGCTGGGTCCGATCTCCAAAACGGGGTCGTCCGTGGTCACCGTCCATTTCGCTCGAGGTGTCTCGGGGACAAAGGTCGAGCTCGATGCCCAAGAGTTCACGAACGGGAACGGTGCGTCGACGGTCTGGGCCCCCGACGTGAGCGCCGGCGCCAAGAACGACACCGCGTCATCGACCATCGCCTTCCCGACCCTCACGCCGGCTTCGAGCGGCGAGCTCTATGTCGGCTTCAGCCGAGCCAGTTCCGACGCGTCCGCCGGTGCCACCCCCGGATTCGCCTACGAGACCGCACACACGAAGAGCCTCTACATCTACGACCGGAACGTCTCGTCCAGCGTCTCGCCCACCGCGTCTCAGCAGGACGGCCTCTCGCTCACGGCCGGGGCGTTGATCGAGGCGAAATAGACGCGGCCGCGTCTTCTCCGCGGACTCGACTCAGTGCGTCGTCTCGGTGCCCGCACCCGGCGACGCCGAACGATGCACCCGCAACCTGGCCCGCAGTCCTTTCGGGTGTTCGCCATGGCGTAGACGATCGAGGTAGCCATCCGCCTCCTGCTGGCTCATGTCCCCCTCGGCCACGGCGGCGTCCATGTGGGCACCGGCGTGACGGGCCCGGATGGTCCCCACCACAGCATCGAACTCGGGCGTACCCTCAGCCGCTCGGAGCTGCGCCGCCTCTTCCTCGGTGACACGACCAGACGCCACCATCCGGTCCAGCTGCTGGATGATTCGCTCGTCTTTCATGAACCTCGATGTCTCCTTGTGTTCTGGGACTGCCAGCTACGAGTTCTCGGCGTGCTCGTGATCGACGTGGTCGCCGACGTCTGACCCGAAGCGATCGGCACAGTGGTCGGAGCAGAAGTAGAACCGTTCACCGCCCTTTCGCAGTGACGCCGGCGCCTGGGTGATCTCGACCTGCATGCCACAGACGGGGTCCTTGGCGTAGCCGCGTCCCGCTCCGAAGCGCTCGCGGTTCCGGTATATCCAGTACAGAACCGCGAAGAGGAGCAGAAACACGATGTTGAGGTAGGTGGTGTAGTTCCACGAGAAGTGCGCCGGAGCCACCGTGGTCGGGCGGACGGTCGGGACCAGGCCGGCGGCCCGGAAAATTCCCTCGGTGACGAGACCGGCCGTCGACATCAACGCCCAAAACACCGCCAACATGCGCAGCATGAGGCGGGTCCCGTAGTAGCGGCGGTAGATCATCAGCAACGGAAAGGCGATGAGGTCGGCGAAGATGAACGAGATCACGCCACCGAAGGAGATGCCGCCCGTCCAAAGCGCCGCGGCCAACGGCACGTTCCCGATCGAGCACACAAAACTGATGATGGCGATGAAGGGGCCGACGATGACATTCTCGAGTGAAGTCCAGAAGCCGTGCCCGGTGATGAACACCGCCTGCCACACCGAGGTCGGTACCAGCACGGCCAAGAACCCCGCCACGGTGTAGCCGATGAACAATTCGCGCCGCAGCATGGTGAGATCCGACATGGTGTAGGTCGCGCTGTCGGCCCAGCCGGGCAACGAACGCAGGCGCACGGATACGGGCTGCCGTTGGAGCTGGGCGTCCTCCACCGCGCCGTGCTCGTGTTCGGCGTCGTCATTCGCTTCGCTCAGCCGCGTTCGGGCCTGGGTGATCTGTCGGCCCCGCAGCCAGAAGGCCCCGATGGTGGCCAAGAGGACGATCATGATGATGCCGCCGACGAACTCGCTGACGGCGAACTGCCACCCCATCAACACGATCAGGACGATGCCCAACTCGATGACCAGGTTGGTCGAAGCGAACATGAACACCATGGCGGCGATGTAGTCGGCACCTTTGACGAACAGCGACTTGGCCATGGCCGAGGCCGCATAGGAACACGACGACGACACCATGCCGTAGAGGGAAGCCCGTACGACGGAGCCCGGCCGGTGATCGCCGAGCTTGCGTTGCATGGACTCGCGGCCGACAAAGGCCTGGACTGCGCCCGAAATGCCAAAGCCGAGGATGAGCGGCCAGAGGGTCTCCCAGAACATGAAGAACCCTTCGCGCAGGGAGCGCCCGATATCCACCAACACGGTGGCTGTCGCCAACATGCGCGCTAGGAGCGGACGAGCCGCGCGAATCGCGGCCGAAGCCTCGTTCAACTTCTCCGTGGCCTCGTCACCGCCCTTTCGGACAGCATCGGAGACGCAGTGAGCCAGGTGGTCGTCGAGCAGGCCGAGGGCCACGGCCTGGAGGGCCTTGGTGGCGGCGGAGACCTGCTCGAGGATTTCGATGCAGTAGCGATCCTCGTCGACCATGCGCTGAATGCCTCGGACCTGGCCCTCGACCTTGCGCAGGCGCTTCTGAATGACTTCCTTGTCGTCGATGTAGCCGGGTCGCATGAGGCCGCTCCTTTACCTAATACCCCTATAGGGTATCAGCAACCTCGTTCAGGTCAACCAGCAAAACGTGCGCCAGCCAATCTGGCGGCCTCGACCGGGTCGGGCAATCTCGCCAGCGGGCAGGGCGCGGAAGGAGGCTCGAGCCGCCCGCCCGATCTGGGCTCCGATGGGCCTTCGTTGGCTTAACCAGGGGAGCGATACTGCCGAGTTTTGTACTGAGCTACCTGCCGGCAGCGACGAACGGGAGACGGAACCAGTGGCAAATCCGAACGGGAAGGCGATCCTCCGAGCCTCATTTCAGCTGTTCCGTCAGGACAGCCAGATGATCTGGCTGCCGGTCATGGCCACGATCACCGCTGTGATCTCGTTCGCCGTGATCGCAGGACCCATCGCGTTGGCCGTCGGCCATACGGGGCCAGCTCTCATCCTGGCTTTCCTGCTGTGGCTCCGTGGTGGCCACCTCAGCCACCGTGATCTTCAACGTGGCCCTCGTGTTCGCCGCCACCGATCGCATGGAGGGACGAGCCCCGACCGTCGGTGGCTCTCTCCACCAAGCCTGGCGTCGCAAGGGTGTGATCTTCAGGTGGGCCGTGTTGTCCGCCGTCGTGGGGACCGCGATCCGGCTGCTCGAGCAGCGCCTGGGACTCGTCGGACGGCTGATCGGCATCGCCGGGGGCTTCGCGTGGGTCGTCGCCACCTACCTCGTCATCCCGGTCCTCGCATTCGAAAACGTCGGGACCGATCGAAGCGGTAAAGCGATCGTCGTCGATTTTGAGGGAATGCTTCGGCACCATTGGTCGCAGCGCGCTGCGCTTCGGGTTCATCTTTGTCGCTCTCTCGATCGGAGCGGCCCTCGTCGTGGCGGTCGGCGTGGCCGTCGTGGCGGCGCACGTGGTCGCGCTCGGCGTCGTGATTGCGGCCGTCGGCCTGGTGCTCCTGATCGGGATTTCGATGTACGCCGCGGCGGCCGGGATGTACATGCGCACCATCCTCTACCGCTACGCGACGCAGCAGCAGATCCCCGACCTCGGCGTCGACGTGGGTCGGGCGTTCATGACCCGCTCGAACATCCGGATCATGGCGAAAAGGCGCTGACCCGCCGGCTCCCGACGTCGCGCCGCTCTGACTAATAGGACTTCACCTTGAAGTTCGTCGCCGTCGCGTCCGTCCCGCCGAGCGTCGTCACCGCGATCGGTCCCGTCGTCGCACCACTCGGAACGGTGGCCCGGATGCTGGTGCTCGAGTCCGAGAGGACGGACGCCGCCACTCCGTTGAAGGTCACTGCAGTGGCTCCCTTGAGATTCTTTCCGCTGATGGTCACCGTCGTACCCACCGCGCCCTTGGTCGGACTGAAGGTGAGCGAGGCGGGCGCGAAGTAGAACCGCACGAACCCGGCACCAGCGTTGGCGCCGACATTGACGGTGCCACCGCAAGAACTGCCGGCACCGCCGCCGCCGCCCGATCCGTTCTGGCGCACCGTGCTCCCGCTGGTCCCGCCTCCGCCACCGTTACACCCGCCTCCGCCGCCTCCACCTCCGGCCTCGTCGGTGGTGGGCCCGCCGCCCACGCCACCGGTTTGGGTCGCGCTCGCCCCGGCCACGCCACCGGTGCCCTCGGCATTCGCGCCGTTCTGGCCGTTGCCGCCGCCATCGCCACCGTTGTCGTTCGCGTTGCCCTCGGCGCTGTTGCCCACACCGCCACCACCGCCGCCGCCGCCGGCGATCAACAACACGGCGCCAGAGGACTGATTGACCACACTGGAGAGCCCGCCCCCGCCGCCCCCGCCGCCGAGGTTGGGGTTCGGCCCGGCGGCCGGACCACCGCTGCCGCCTCCCGGACCTCCGCCGGAGCCTGCGCTGCCCGGGTTCTCGCTTCCAGGCTTCCCGATGCTGCCCGTGGTGAACTGCAGTGTCTGCCCTGGGGACACCGGGAAGCTGGCACTCCAGATCGCGCCGTCACCCCCGCTGCCGCCGTGAAGGACGCCACTGCTCGTTCCGCCGCTCCCACCGAGCGCGCCCGCCGCCACGACCGTGACGGCCGTCACTTTGGCAGGGATCGTGCACGTTCCGGAGGCCTTGAGGGTCTTCGCGCTCGTACAGGGCTTCACGGTAGCTCCGGCCGGATTGGCCACCACAGTGGCGGCGAGACCAACACCCGCGAAGCCCAGCCCGCCGACAAGCACGGCCGCAGCCGCAGCACCATGAGGGGCGCGCTGCCGTGCGCAGGTTCCGTCGGGGAGTGTTCCGTCCCTTCAGCATGTCGCCTTCCATCGCCGTTCCCCTTTTCGCTCAAGCCCTCGCGTCGAACTCCGTCGCGCCGTCTGGGAACCCTAACGGGGCCAAACGTGCACGGCCGGGAACGCCGCCCCAACCGCGCTCCCGTCACGGCGGCAACGCGTCAGTTCATTTCAGCGTCGCGAAACGTTCACCTTGTGGTACCGAAAACGGTGAACACACAAGCAGCGTGCCGATGGCCTTGACGCCGCAGTGCACCAAGGCGGCGTGTGCTGCTCCCACCAGCGGCCGACACCCCACTTGTTCCCGGCGTGCATGAACATCAACATCAATACCAACATCAACACCAACACCAACACCACGAGCAACACTGCCTGCCGGGATCCCGGCGCATCGCACTGGTTCAGGCACGCTCCGATGCCAATGCCTGCACCCGCTTGGACAAGGGGATGGCGTCGAGGTCACGGCAGATCTCGGTGAAGTCGTCGGTGGGCCCCGTCCAGCGAAGGTCAGCCACGGACGGGAGCAACGTACGGTCGACCCGCAACACGGCCAGTTCCTTGAACAACAGTGCGTGGGCCAGGTCTTCGCGCAGGGTGGAGGCCAGCTTGGCCGCGCTGCGCACGGTGACCTCCCAGGCGTCGGGATTCTCGGGGATGTCCTCGATGCGACCCCAGCGAGCCAGGACGGCAGAGGCCGACTTGGCTCCCCATCCGGCCAGACCGGGGAACCCGTCTGCGCTGTCCCCCACCAAGGCCAGGTAGTCAGGGATGGACGCCGGCGTGACACCGAACTTCTCGATCACCCCGTCCTCGTCAATGAGGTGATCCCTGCGCCGGTCGAGTTGCACGACGCGCGTCCCCTGCACGCACTGCCCCAGGTCCTTGTCCGGCGTGCAGATGACGACTTGCTCGACAGCCTGGTCATCGGCCGCGACCGCGGCTGCGCTGGCCAGTGCGTCATCCGCTTCGACATCGATCATGGCCCACACGACGACACCCATTGCCGTGAGCGCCGTCTCCAGTGGCCAGAATTGCGCGCGGATCGGGATCGATCCCCTCCCCGGTCTTGTAGCCGGGCCACAGGTCGTTGCGGAAGGACTCGATGACGTGATCCGTCGCTACGCCAACGTGGGTAGCACCGTCGGTGAGCATCTGGAAGACCGAGCTCAAGACCCCGCGGGCCGCGGCGACCTCCAGGCCGGCCTTGTTGCGATGCGGCGGCGCGCCGAAGAAATGGCGAAACAACTCGTAGGTGCCGTCGACCAGGTGGACTTTCATGGTGGAACCGAGTCTGTCATCGACACGGCCCGGGCCCGTGACTGCTCGAGAAAGGCGCGCTCAACCTCGTTCTCCGTCAGGACAGCTGCCGCCCCGTACTCGGACTCCGCCTCCGCCGCGCGGCCCAGGCGAGCCAGCAGATCCGCTCGGACGGCGTGGAGCAGGTAATAGTCCTGCAGCGGGCTGTCTGCCAGACAGCGCAGTGCCGCCTCGGGCCCGTCGACTTCGGCCACCGCCACAGCGCGGTTGAGGGCAACGACGGGCGATCGATCGAGCTGAGCCAGCTGATCGTAGAGAGCCAGGATCTGCCGCCAATCCGTCGCGTCGGCCGTCAATGCATCGCTGTGGACCGCGTTGATTGCAGCCTGGACCTGATAGCGGCCCGGCGTGTTTCGCCGGAGACAGGCACGGACGAGGGTCTGACCTTCGTCGATCATCGCCCCATCCCACAACGCCCGGTCTTGTTCCCGGAGCACGACGAGGGAGCCGTCCGGCCGCGTCCGAGCAGAGCGACGAGACGCCGCCAGGAGCATCAGGGCCAGGAGGCCCATGACCTCGGGTTCGTCGGGCATCAGATCGAGCAGGACGCGGCAAAGGCGTACGGCTTCCTCGCACAAGTCGTCGCGCCCAAGCTCCTCCCCCGCCGTCGCCGCGTAGCCCTCGTTGAAGACGAGGTACACGACGGCCAGGACGGCGCGCAGCCGGTCAGGCAATTCGGCCTCGCTGGGCACACGGTAGGGGATGCCCGCGCCCTTGATCTTCGCCTTGGCCCGGCTGATGCGTTGGGCCATCGTGGGTTCCGAGACCAGGAAGGCGCGAGCGATTTCCGGAGTGGTCAGTCCGCCCAACAGGCGCAACGTCAGCGCCATCTGAGCGGGCTGCGCCAGCGCCGGATGGCAACAGGTGAAGATGAGGCGGAGGCGGTCGTCCTCCACGGCAAGCTCCTCGTCTGTCTGGTCGGAGCGATGCAACAGTGCCGCCTCGGCCTGGCGGTCGTCACGGCTCGACTCTCGACGCAAACGGTCAATGATCCGGTGGCGAGCGGTGGTGATGATCCAGCCGGCCGGGCTGGGTGGGACGCCATCGGCCGCCCACCGTGTGGCGGCCACGGCAAAAGCGTCTTGCACGCCGTCCTCGGCCAGCTCGATGTCACCGAAGGCCCGCACCAGGACCGAGACGGCGCGCCCGTACTCCTTGCGGAAGGCACGCTCGATCTCGTTCCGGTGGGCGCCCCGCATCGTTGTGATCAGGCCTCGGGGTTCTCCTGGAAAGGACGGACCTCAACGGGCTCGCCACAGGCCCGCGTCGCCTTGGCTGCGATGGCCAGCGCCGCGTCGAGATCAGCCACTTCGACGATCCAGAACCCGCCGATGTGCTCCTTGGACTCGGTGAACGGACCATCGGTGACCACGGTCTCATCACCTTCGGCCCGCACGACCGTTGCGATGTCGGCCGGCATCAACCCTCCACCGAAAACCCAGACCCCGCTGGCCTGAAGCTCAGCATTGAGCACGTCGACCTGGTCGAAAGCCTGTTGTGCCTCTTCGGGCGACCGTTCCGGAGCGCCGTCGATCATCGCGACGCTGAGGAGGTACTGCTTCGTGGTGTTGGGACTCATGGGAACCTCTCCTTGGTGAGTCACGGTCATCCGCCGTGTCAACCACTACACGAATCGGCCTGCGGTAATTCGACAGGTCGGCGAAACATCTCACTGACCTGGTCCTCGAACGTTCCGGGGCCGCCAGGCCCGAGTCTGGCACCGGCGATCACGGCAGGGCGGCCACCGCCTCGACCTCGACCAGCTGTCCGGGGTAACCGAGGACGCTGACCCCGAGCAGCGTGCTGGGCGGATCGTGGTCTCCGAATCGATCGCGCACCACCTGCCAGGCCGCGACCAGGTCTTCCCGCGCTCCGCTCGCCACGTAGACGGTGGTCTTCACCACGTCGCAGAGCTCTGCCCCGCGGCCCCGAGCGCCTCCGCGAGGTTGTCCATGACCTGCGCCGATTGGGCCGCCACGTCTCCGGGGGCGACCGTGTCGCCCGAGCCGTCGATGGGGCAGGCACCGGCCGTGAACACGTAGAGCGATCGGCCGCGTGGGGCTGCTGCGTACGCATAGGGAACGTCGGGAGCGAGCGCTGGCGGGCGGACCAGGTCGATCTCGGGTTGTTCGGGCATGGCGGCCGAGCCTGTCACATCCAACCGCTAGACCGTAGGTCTACCCCGCCATGCCCCCCACGTGTGGGAATAGCGCCCCGCCGAGCGACGTTGGCTCGCAGAGGGGCGAAGTCAGTTCTGAGCAAGAGCGAAAGGGAGACGCGTGCTCGAAGACACCAACAGCGCTATCGAGATCGCACCCGGTCGAGTGGTTCCGGCCTGGCTCGTCCTCGGCATCGTTCTGGTCGGACAATTCATGGTCGTGCTCGACGCGTCAATCGTGAACGTGGCACTGCCGTCCATCCAGAAAGACCTCCACTTCACCACCTCGGGGCTGCAATGGATCGTCAATGCCTACACGTTGACCTTCGCGGGATTCCTCTTGCTCGGCGGTCGGGCCGCCGACCTGTTCGGTCGCCGAAAGATCTTCCTGCTCGGCCTCACCGTGTTCACGGTCTCGAGCCTTCTCGGCGGTCTGGCCCAGAACCAGACCTGGTTGATCATCGCCCGAGCGGTGCAGGGCCTCGGCGCGGCGATCCTGGCGCCGGCCACCCTCACCATCCTGACGTCCTCCTTCGCCGAGGGCGCGGCGCGGACCAAGGCGCTCGCCGCCTGGAGCGCAGTCTCGTCAGCGGGTGCTTCAGCGGGCGCACTCTTCGGGGGCATCCTCACCCAGTTCCTCAACTGGCGGTGGATCCTCTTCGTCAACGTTCCCATCGGGGTGGTGGCCCTGGTGGCTTCGCTGCGCTACGTGCCCGAATCGAGGGCGGACCTCCACCATCGTCACCTCGACCTCTGGGGTGCCGTGACCGTCACGGCCGGCCTCACCGCCATCGTGTATGGCGTCGTGCGAACCGAGACCTACTCGTGGGGTTCGGCCCAGGTACTCATACCGATCGTTCTCGGCGTCTTGTTGATCGGCGTGTTCCTGTTCCTGCAGGCCCGAGTGTCCAAGGCCCCACTGGTTCCCCTCGGTATCTTCCGCTCGCGCAACGTCGCGGGCGGCAACATCGTGATGCTGCTCATGTTCGGAGCGCTGTTCGGGTCCTGGTACTTCGAGACGCTCTACATGCAGCATGTGCTCGGCTACAGCCCACTCCGGGCCGGACTGGCCTTCTTGCCTCAGACACTGTTGATCGCGGCCGGGGCGCAGGTGACGTCGCGCCTCGTACCTCGCTTCGGGCCGCGCCCCCTCATCGTCCTCGGCTCACTGGTGGCGGCGGCGGGTCTCGCCTGGCTGACGTTCATCACCCCGGACTCGACCTTCCTCACCAACCTCCTGATCCCCTTCGTCCTCATCGGCCTCGGCATGGGCCTCGCGGTGACGCCCATCGCCGTGGCCGGGACGGCCGGCGTGCCGCGCGAGCAGGCCGGCCTGGCTTCGGGATTGTTGAACACCTCGAGGACCGTCGGAGCCTCGCTGGGCCTGGCCGTGTTGGCCACCTTGGCGGCCACCAAGACGACATCGTCGTTGAAGGGTGTCATTGCGACCCCGGCACACACCGCCTCCGCACTGACCGACGGGTACACGTTGGCGTTCGCGGTGGCGGCGGTGCTGCTCGTGGTCACGGCGGCCGCAGGTCTGGCGACGGTCCCGTCGTTGCGGTCGATCAGGCGGCTGACCCAGACCGTCGCGACGCCGGTACCGGAACCTGCCGTGGTGGAGCTCGAAGGGGTGCTCGAAGCACCCTGACGGTGCCCCGCAGCACGGATACATCGACCGGATGGTGTTCAGGCGGGCGGATCCTCGAGCTGCTCCATGAACTCGAGTCGGATGCCGCCCGGCGCTTCCACGAAGGCGATGCGTCGGGTCCCAAAGGATCCACTGACGATACGCGGACCCCACAGGACGGTATGGCGGGCGAGCTCCGCGTCGAGATCGTCGACGAAGAGCGCGGGATGAAGGAACCCTTCGTCGGGCAGCGCGCACGCATCTTCGTAAATCGCCTGCGTGAACAGCGTCAGCGCGAGGACACCGAGCTGCACATCGGCACGCCGGCCATTCTCCCAGTGCACCGGTTCCGTCACTGTGGCGCCAGCCGCCTCGTACCAGGCACACGCCGACTCGAGGTCGGCGTCACGCACCTTGACCGCCAGATTGGCCAGCCCAGTGACCGCCATCAATGCAGCGGTGTGCCGTAGAGCGAGCCAAGCTCTTCGGCGATGAGCTCGAGCCTCACCCCGTCAGGGTCGGAGAAATAGAGGCTGACGTCGCTCTCGATCTGCGTGGCCACGCCGGCAGCTTCCAAGCGGGCCTTCGCTGCCTCCCACTGATCTCGGTCGACCGAGATGGCCAAGTGGTGGAACCCACCGATCACTTCCTTGTAGGGGCCGAGGTCGAGTCCGGGGAAATCGAAGAAGGCCAGGGTGTTGTCGTGCCCGAGGTCGAAGAAGAGGTGGGTCGAGCCCTGGTAGTCGCGGTTCTCGAACAGCTCGGCCAGTGGGAAGCCCAGCAGATCCTGATAGAAGCGGATAGTCCGTTCGACATCGGAACAGAGAAGCGCCATGTGGTGGACGCCGCGCGCGGTCGAGGGCGCACGGGCCGCCGGCTCCTTCAGGTAGGCCGTCCGCAGCCGCTCTCGCTCAGCCGCCCGGGCGTCGAGGTCGATGGTCACAGGTCCAGCAGCCACGCCGCGTTGGCACCGAGGAGATTTCCCCGCGCCCGATCGTTGAGTCCGGCCACGGCACGCTCGGCGGCGATCATCGGATCGGCCACGCCCTCTGCGTGCGGCCAATCACTGCCGATCATGAACGTGTCCTCCCCGACCTTCGGCACGAGACGATTCGGCATCTCGTAGGGCAGGGCGGCGACGCGGACTTGCCGCAGGAAATACTCCGAGGGGCGTGCGGCCAGTTTGTGGAAGGGCTCGCCATGGCGCTGAGCATAGAAGTCCGATGCTCCGTCCATGTGCAGGAGGAACTGCGGGACCCAGCCGGCCGTCAGCTCGACCACACCGATGCGCAACTGCGGAAACCGCTCGAGCACACCGTTGAGGATGAGATTGGCCAGGGCCACCGCGGGAGCCAGGGACAAGAAGATGGAGTCGAACAGCTGCTCGCCGTCCTCCAACTCTCCTTCCCGCCAGGCCGGGTGCAAGGGGCTTTCGAAATCGGACACGTGGAAGACAGGAGCAACTCCGTGTTCGCTGAACGCAGCCCACACCGGGTCGAAGTCGTGGTGCGACAACGGCTTTCCGTCCACCGGTGCCGGAGCGATCATGGCCAGCCGGATGCCCTCCGAGCGCACACGAGCAATCTCCGCGACGGCCCAGTCCGGATCGTGCAGCAGGACATGGGCCACTCCGAAGAGCCGGCCTCGACCTTCGCCACACGACTCAGCGGTGAAGCGGTTGAAGGCCCGTGCGTTCGCCCTTTGGGCCACCCGGTCGGAGGACAACCGCCGCTCCCACAACAGCCCGTAATTCGGGAAGAGCACCGCAGCATCGAATCCGAAGGCGTCGAGGGAGTCGAGCCGGGGGCCGGCCAACCGGTAGGAGTCGGGCATGAGCTCGTCGAAGGAGGCCGGCGCTCGCTCACCGCGCAACCTGCGCAGCCGGTCGTCGCCGATCAGGGACGACCGCTCCGGAATGGGCACCTCGAGCGGGGTCAGCTGCGCCCCGCGCCAAGTGAGCCAGGGCCAGCCTTCCGCGTCGTCGGTGATGGCCAGCGCGTCCTCACGGTGCGCTGGGTCGATGTAATCGGACCAGGTCGTCCTCGACTCGAAGAGGTGCTGGTCGACGTCGATCGTCAATAGCGCCATGAGCCCTCCCCAGCGCAGAGTACCAGTGACCCTTCCCCGTAGTCTCGCCCCCGTGGGAGTCGCTGCACCGGGAGACGGGTTGTGGGCGCCGCATCGCCGTGGCCTGACCCTCGGGCTGGTCCTCACGGTGACGTTCGTGGCGTCAGAAGCCCTGGCCGTCGTCACGGTCATGCCCGTGGTGGCCCGCGACCTCCATGGCCTCGCCCTGTACGGCTGGGCGTTTTCCTCCTTCCTGCTGGCCAGCCTGATCGGGATCGTGCTGGCCGGGCGCGACGCGGACCGTCACGGCCCGGCGCGTCCTTTTGTGGCGGGCCTGGTCCTCTTCGTCGCCGGGCTCCTGGTGGGCGGGCTCGCTCCGTACATGTGGGTGCTGGTCATCGGCCGTTGTCTCCAGGGACTCGGTGCCGGCGCCGTGCCCGCCGTGGCCTACGTGGCCATCGGCCGCAGCCTCCCCGAGGGTCAACGGGCGCGGATGATGGCGGTGTTGTCGACGGCCTGGGTCGTCCCCGGCATCGTCGGACCCGCGGTGGCGGCCGCGGTGAGCCATCTCTTCGGCTGGCGCTGGGTCTTCCTCGGCCTCATCCCGCTCGTCGCCGTGGCGGGACCCCTTGCGCTGCCCGCGTTGCTCCGTCTGGGTGCGCCCGACGTCGCGCCAAGCGAGGAGCACCGGGTCGCCGACGGCGTACGCACCGCGGCCGGAGCAGCTCTGGTGTTGGGTGCGCTCGGGGCGCGCGCGGGTCTGGGTCGGTGCGCTCTTGGCGGTGGCCGGCGTCGCCGTGGGGCTCGCCCCGTTACGGCGTCTCCTCCCGGCAGGCACCTTGCGGGCACGGCCCGGTCTGCCGGCCACCATGCTCAGCCGCGGGCTGCTCACGTTCGCCTTCTTCGGTGCAGACGCCTATGTGACCCTGACCATCACGACGGTGCGCCATCACAGCACCATCGCTGCTGGGGGCGTCGTGACCGCCTCCACCTTGGCCTGGACCTTGGGATCGTGGGTCCAAGCGCGGCTCAACGACCAGTGGGAGGGCGCTCGCCTGGTCCGGGTCGGCCTCGCTCTGATCCTCGTCGGGACCGCCGGGATGGCCTGGCAGTTGCGCGACGGTGTTCCCCTCTGGGAGGCCTACGTCGCCTGGTCGTTGGCCGGCCTGGGCATGGGCCTGAGCTACGCGCCCATTTCCCTCATGATGCTGCGGGCAGCTCCTACCGGCCGTGAGGGTTGGGCGTCGGCCTCGCTCAGCCTGGCCGACGTGCTGGGCACGGCGCTTGGCGTGGGCGTGGGGGGCGCCGCGGTCGCCGCCGCGTCCGCGGGGCAGCGGACCGATCTCCGGCGGCGTCGTCCTGGCGTTCGCCGCTGCCGCACTGGCCGCCGTGGTCGGGCTGTTCGTGGCCCGGCGCCTGCCGGGCACGCTCGATCGCACGCCGGCGCAGCCGGCTACTCGATGAAGGTGCGCAGGCCGTGCAGCCAGTCGTCGGCGGCCTGCCACGCCGCGTCCGCCTGGCGGCGCTGCTGTTCACCGTGCTCACCGGCGGCCGGGTACGAGCCGAGGAACTTGACCCCGGCGAGGCCGGCATGCAGGTCGCGTAGGCAGTCGGCGACGACCTCGTCACCAAGATGCCCGTTCAGGTCGATGACGAAGCAGTAGTCGCCCAGGCCCTGCTTGGTCGGTCGCGACTCGAGCTTGGTCAGGTTGATGTTGCGGGCCGAGAACTGGCCCAAGATGCCGTGCAGGCTTCCCGGATGGTCCGCTCGTTGGAAGCACACGATGCTGGTCTTGTCGTGCCCGGTCGCCCTAGGGACACGGTCGCGGGCCACCAGCACGAATCGGGTCTGGTTGTCAGGATGATCCTCGACATCCTCGGCGAGGATCATCAGCCCGTAGCGCTCGGCGGCGAGGCGCGGGGCGATGGCCGCGCCATCCGTCGAGTCGGAGCCGCCCAGGACGCGGGCAGCGTCGGCCGTGGAGTTGGCCGCTCGCTGCTCGGCAGCCGGCAGGGTCTTGGCCAGGTACTTCTGGCATTGAGCCAGGGCATGGGGGTACGAGGAGACGGTGGTCACGTCCGCCAGCCCAACGCCCGGCCGCGCCATGAGGTGCAGGTGGATGTCCATGACGACCTCGCGCTGGACATAGAGCTCGACATCGTGGATGAGCCCGTCGATGGTGGCGCTGACCGTCCCCTCAATGGCGTTCTCAATCGGGACGAAGCCCTGGTCGACCTCCCCTTTCGCCACCGCCTCCAGCACCAGAGTGATCGATCCCAGGGGTACCAGCTCCGTGGCGGCCAGGTCGGTTTGGGTGAGCAGGGCCTCCTGCGTGAAGGTGGCCGGTGGCCCGAAGTAGGCCACCGTGGTCGCAGGGGGTTTCACAGTTGGGCAGGATAGAGCAGGTCATGGACAGTTCTTCCCTTCGCTCGCTCATCGACGCGGTCGCCGACGGCCGCTGCGCACCCGACGACGCCGTGCGGCAACTACGCCGACTGCCCTATGCCGACCTTGGCTTCGCCCGGGTCGACCTCCACCGGGACCTGCGTCAAGGCATGCCCGAGGCCGTGTACGGACCGGGTAAGACGCCCGAGCACTGCGCCGCCGTGGTCGAGGAGCTCCTGACGGCCACCGACGGGCCGGTGCTCCTGACCAGGGCCACCGATGCGCAGGTCAAGGCGGTCTCCGCCGTTGGCGCCGCACTCGGCCACGGATCCGGTACGGTCGTCGGAGAGCGGGCCGTTCGCCACGGTGGTGTTCCGTGCCGCCACCCATCGGTCCGGCACGGTGGCCGTGATCACGGCCGGCACCGCAGACTTGCCGGTGGCCACCGAATGCGTCGCCGTCCTGACCGCGCTGGGCTTCGAACCCACTCTGCTCGTGGACTGTGGCGTCGCCGGACTGCACCGACTCCTGGCCGAGATCGACACCATCGCCATGGCCGACGCGGTGGTCGTGATCGCCGGCATGGATGGGGCGTTGGCCAGTGTGGTCGGAGGGTTGACTCCGGCCCCGGTCGTGGCCGTGCCCACCAGCACCGGGTACGGCGCCGCACTGGAGGGCGTGACCGCGCTGCTCACCATGCTCTCGTCGTGTTCGTCCGGTCTCACGGTCGTGGGCATCGACAACGGCTACGGCGCCGCCTGCGCGATCGCCCGCCTGCTGCCATGAGCGAGACGTCGGAGACCGTCGCCTGGTTCCATTGCTTCGCCGGCATCGCCGGCGACATGGCGCTGGGTTCGCTCCTCGATGCGGGAGCCGACCTGCTCGAGGTCAACCTCCTCCTCGGACGCCTGGAGCTGCCCGGCTGGGATCTCCAGGTCGAGGAGGGCTTGCGCGGCGGCATCGCCTGCACGCGCGTGCTGGTCGAGAGCGACGACTCGGTTGCGCGCACGCACGCCGCCATCGTGGAACTCATCGAGAACGCAGCGTTGCCGCCTCGGGTGACCCAGCGATCGCTGAGTGCCTTCCGCGCCCTGGCCACCGTCGAAGCCGCACTCCACCGCCGGCCGGTGGATCAGGTCCACTTCCACGAAGTGGGCGGACACGATGCGATCGTCGACATCGTGGGCACGGCGAGCGCCCTCGAGGTCCTGGGCGTCGACGTGGTGACTGCGTCCGCCGTAGCGACCGGTACCGGTTCGGTGTGGAGCGCGCACGGCCGGCTGCCCAATCCGGCTCCGGCCACGGTCCGCTTGCTCGAGGGTGTCCCCACCTACGGGCGCGACGTCACGGTCGAGCTGACGACACCGACCGGCGCCGCGCTGGTCTCCACGCTGTGCTCTTCGTTCGGCCCCCTCCCGGACATGACGATCACCGCCTCGGGCTTCGGGGGCGGAACGAGCGAACTCGACGATCTCCCCAACTGCACGCAAGTGGTGGTGGGCCAGCGGGCGGTCAAGGTGGTGGGTCCGGGTCAGGATGCCGTGCTGCTCGAGACCAACCTGGACGACGCCACCGGGGAGCAGCTCGGCTTCGCCGTGTCGGCAGCACTCGACGCGGGGGCCTTCGACGCATGGGTCAGCCCGGTCACCATGAAAAAGGGGCGTCCTGGTCACGTCTTCCACGTCCTCACCGACACCGTCCATGTCGACGCGCTGCGCCACGAGATGGAGCGGACGACGGGCACGTTGGGCATACGGGCCACCGCCGTGGAGCGCTGGCCGGTGGCCCGCACAATGGGTGAAGTCGTGCTGGACGGGATTCCCGTGCGCATGAAGGTGACCGCGGGGAGGGCCAAGCCCGAGTTCGACGATGTCGTGCTGGTCGCAGCCAAGACGGGCTCTCCACTGCACGAGGTTTCGAGCCGGGCCGAAGAAGCCTGGCGGGCGGCGCACGCGAAGGGATCGGCCTGATGGGCAATGCGATGTTCCACTACGACCCGGCCATGACCGACCTGATCGTTGACGCCTGCCGGGAACGCCTCTCCATGGATCCGGTGTCGCTCGACTTCGGAGGCCTGGTGTCCTCCCTCGACGCCGAGCTGGCCGGCCTGATGGGCCCGGAGGGCAACGATCCGGCCCAGGTGCTGAAGCTGTGGACCGAGAAGCTGGCCTTGGCGGTGGTCTCCTGCGACAGCCCTCGCTTCCTCTCGTTCATCCCGGCCGCGCCGACCAAAGCATCGCTCCTCTTCGACATGTTCGTGTCCTGCTCATCGCTCCACGGAACCTCCTGGCTGGAGGCCGCGGGGGTCGTGGTGGCCGAGAACCAGGCGCTGGGCGTGTTGTCCCGGCAAGCCGGCCTCCCGCCGGGCGCCGGTGGGTGTTTCGTGGCCGGAGGCTCGGCCGGCAATCTCTCGGCGCTCATGGTCGCCCGCGACACCACGGCGCACCGCCGCCGCGCCGAGGCCCCTCTCCGACCGCTGATCGCCATGAGCGAGGACGCCCACTCGTCGGTCGGCAAGGCCTGCCACGTCCTCGGCGTCGAGACGTTCCCCGTACCCGTGCGCAACCATCGCCTGACCGGCGATGCGCTGCGCACCGCACTGCGCGACGATCCTCGAGCGTCCGACGTGATCGGGGTGGTGGCCACGGCCGGCACGACCAATGCCGGGATCGTCGACGACCTCGACGGCGTGGCCGACGTGGCCGAGGAACGAGCGCTCTGGTTCCACATCGACGGCGCGTACGGCGGTGCCGCTGCGCTCTTCGCCCCCTCGGTGCGCGAGCAGTTCACCGGCTTCGGACGGGCCGATTCGTTCATCGTCGACCCCCACAAGTGGCTCTTCGCCCCGTTCGACTGCGCCGCCCTGATCTACCGACAACCGAATCTGGCCAAGGCGGTCCACACCCAGGACGCGCAGTACCTCGAGGTGTTGCACAGCGAGAATCCCGAGGAGTGGAACCCGAGCGATTACGCCTTCCACCTGACCCGGCGGGCCCGGGTCTTCCGCTCTGGTTCTCCATGGCCGTCAATGGTCTGGACGCCTACCGCGACGCGGTCGAAGCGGGACTGGACATCGCGGAGCGTGCCGCCGAACGCATCGACGTCAGCGCCCCACGTCGAGTTGGTCCGCGAACCGGGACTCTCGATCGTGCTGTTCCGACGGCCCGGCTGGGTAAAGGCCGACTACGAGGCCTGGTCGTCCCGTCTGCTGAACGACCAGGTCGGCGTTCGTCACCCCGACCAGCTGGGAGGGCGAGACGGTGGCCCGCTTCGCCTTCCTGCACCCAGACGCCACCGTGGAGATGGTCGACGAGATCCTCGCCTCATTGCGCTGAGGCGTGGGCCCAGGCCCGGTTCAGCACAGTCACCAGCGTCTCGACATCCTGGGCTCCGGGGATGGGCCAGCGGCCGTCCACGAGGAAGAAGGGCACGCCCGTCACCTCGAGCTCCTGGGCCGCTGCCTCGTCGAGGCGTACCTCACGAGCGAAGAGTTCGCCCCCCAACACCTTGTCGAGGAGGACCTCGTCCACTCCGGCCGAGCGTGCCACGTCGCGGAAGACCTCGTGGTCGGAGAGCAGCCGGCCCTCCGTGAAGTACGCGGCAAAGAGACCCGCGACCAGCGCATGCTCCTGGTCGCTCCCCCGGGCGGCCTGCGCCACCCTGTGGGCGTCGAACGTGCTGCCGAGTTGAATCCGCTCGAAGTCAAAGACGAAACCGACCTCGGCGCCCATCTCGGTCAGCCGGGCGTGGCCCGCCGCGATCTGCTCGGGTCCCATCCCGTACTTGCGGCGTAGTGCCTCCTCCATCGTGATGTCACGACGGGGCGGAGCCGAGGGGTCGAGCTCGAAGGCGCGGTGCACGACGACGACGTCGTCTGCGTGTGCGAATTGTTCCAGCGCGACGTCGAGCCGGGTGAAGCCCAGCGCACACCACGGGCAGGCGAAGTCGGACCACACCTGGATCTCCATGCGCCCTCAGCCTATGTCTGCGCTCATTGGGCCCACGCCTCCATGGACCAGCCCTCGGCCGCGGCCATCATGGTCCAGCAGGTGGCGTGGTCGATGGTGGCCCGGCAGCTGGCCGGATTCTCGGACGGGATCGAGGTGGTGACGCCCGATGCGGTCCGCGAGCACCTGGATGAGATCGGTCAGGGTCTGGTGCGCCGGCACACCGGCTGAATCAGCCGGCGAGCACCGCTTCTTCGACCAGCGCGCCCATGGCCAAGAGCCGCTCCTCGCTGCCGGCCGGACCGACGAGCTGGATGCTGGCGGGCAGGGGACCGCCCGTGGGCACCGGCAAGGCCAGGGCGGGCACGCCGGCCAGGTTGACCGGCAATGTGCAGCGCGAGACCAACAGGTCGTCGCCCTCCTCGAGCCGGGGCGGGAAGATGCTCAGGGTCGGGGTCACGACCACGTCGACCAGTTCGAAGGCGCGTTGGAGTTCGGCCTGGAACTCGCGCTGGGTGGCCCGGGCGGCCCGCACGGTGGCATCGTCGAACGACGACCCCATGGCGAGGCGTGACCGGACATCGGCCCCGATTCCCTCAGGGTCTCGGGCCATGAGTGCTTCGTCAGAAGACCAGGCCTCGACCACCAGGAGGAGGCCGGCCTGCGCCGTGGCCTGGTGCCACGCCTTCTCGAGCGGGAGCTCGGTGCGCGTCCCAGCCGGTGAGGTGGACGGCCCGGTCGATCGCTGCGCTGATAACGGGGTCGGCCTCCACGGTGACCAGGCCCACGCGGAGGTCGGCGACGTCGGCCGCCTGCGCCACGGCGAATCCGGGTTCGAGCAGTTCCATGCCGGTGACCAGGCCGGCCACGTCGCGGGCCATCGGTCCGACGGTGTCGAAGCTGGGCGAGAGCGGCCAGACCCCTTCGAGCGGGATGCGCCCCCAGGTCGTCTTCAATCCCGTTGTCCCGCAGCAGGCGGCGGGGATGCGCACCGAACCCCCGGTGTCACTGCCGTAGGCCACGTCGGCTTCGCCGGTCGCCACCGCCACGGCCGAGCCGCTCGAGGAACCCCCCGGGACCAGCGCCGGGTCGAGCGGGTTCACCGGCGTGCCGAACCACGGATTCACGCCGGTCACGCCCAGCGCGAGTTCGTGCAGGTTGGTCCGTCCGACAATGCGGGCGGCGGCCGCCCGCGCCCCGGCCAGGCACCGAGCGTCCCTCACGGCAGGCTCCGCCACCTTCTCGACGGCACGACAACCAGCGGTGGTCGGCTCACCCACCATGTCGATCAGGTCCTTGACGGCCAGCCGGACGCCAGGTCCCGAGGTGTCGTAGCGGGTGATGAACGTGGTCATGGCCGAATGCTGCCCGTGCGTCCGATCCGGATCGCTGTCACGTGACCGGCGTGGTCGCCGCCGTCGACGTGGTCGGCGTGGTCACGGTGGCTCCGGGCGGAAGCTGGAACAAAGACGGCGATGGCGAGCCCGAGTAGTTGGTGATCTCGAAGCTCGTCGAGTCCTGGGCCACCTTGACGTAGCCCAAAATGTTCTGCGGGGTGGTGCAGATGGTGCTGGTCCCCGACACTCCGTGGGCCATCAGGTCGACGCAGCTCATGTCGAAGCCGTTGACCGACATGCTCGACGTGCTCACCTTGTCGCCGGCCAGCCCCGCGACCACGGACACGCCTTTGAGGAAATTGACCCAGTGCGAAGGCGTGTAGAAGTTGAAGAGGTTCTCCTGGTCCGCTGCGCGCTCGCCTGATCGAGCTTGGTGCAGGACCAGGACGAGCCGCTCTGGGTACAGCTGTAGTTGCCCGACGAATTGACGATGAACTGCGTGTTCGACGCGCTGCCCCCGGTCTGGGTCAGATGGATGGCCAGGCCGCCGGCGGAAGGATCGACGGCGTAGACGACGGTCGCCGGTGAGCTGCCCGTGCTGGCGTAGGTGGCCATGAAGGGTGCGCTCTTGCTGTTGTCGAGATTCTGGGTGAAAGCGTCGATCGTGGCCTTGTTGTTCTTGACGTTGTCGTAGGTCTGCTTCACCTTCGAGATGGCACTACATCCGGTGCCCAGCAGGCCGGCCAGAGCGAGCCCGGCGACGAGGAACGCCATCCGACCGTGGTGCTGCGACATGCCTGCCTCCTGGTCACCTGACGGTCGGCTCGGCAGACGACCGGTTCGCCGCGAGGTTAGGTCTCCCCTCGCGGTGCACGGGCGGACGTCGCCCGAGCCGGACAGCTTCGCGCCGATCGTCCGCGACGGTACGTCAGGCGGCGAGGGCGGAGCCCGAGGCCTCGGGATCTGGATCGGGTGCGGCTTCCTGCCGACCCCGCTTGAGGCCGATCAGGGCCACCAGTGCGGCGAAGGCCATGATGCCGCACATCACGTCGAGGACGGTTGCCGTGGCGCTGGCAAAGTCGACCGACACGTAGTGCGGGATGGAGTTCACGGACCCGGTGCTGCCATGGGCCGACTCGCTGATCCGATTGGCCACGACCGAGGCATTCGGCACGCCCTGCTTCTGGAGCGTCGTGGTCAGGTGCGAGCGGAAGTTGAAGAGCAGTGTCGTCCCCAACGCGGCCAGTCCAAGGCTGGCTCCGAAGTTCCTGATGGTCTGGGTGATGCCCGTCGCCTCGCCGTAGGAGAGGTTGCTGGCCCGGTTCACCGCATCGGTGTTGGCCGGCCCCAGCATCATCCCCATCCCGGCGCCGGCCACGATGACCCAGATCTGTTGTTTGCCGAAGCTCAGCGTGTCGACCTTGGAGGCCCACAGGCCGAAACCGACTGCGGCGATGGCGCACCCGAGCACCACCGCCCGCTTGGCACCCTCCCGGTCGAGGATGCGTCCCCCGATCTGCGCGGCGATGACGAAGCCGAGGAAGAAGAACAGGAGGAACAGGCCGGCCTCCGACGCCGTCTTGTGCAGCGAGATCTGGGCGTACTCACTGGCGAAGAAGAAGACCGGGATGAAGGCCATCATGGCAATGAACAGGACGATGTTCTCGACCGTGAACGCCTGAATCCGGAAGATCGAGACCTGAATGAGGGGTGACGCGGTGCGGAGTTCGACCAGCACGAAGAGCCCGATGATGAGCAGCCCAGCCACAATGCAGATCCACGTCGCCGCGTTGCTCCAACCCCAGAGGGCCGACTGCTGGAGACCGAAGATGCTCAGGCCGATCCCGGCCGCGATCAGGACCGCACCGAGGTAATCGATGGGCGCTCGTTTGTACTGGGTCTTGGGCTTCGAGACCGCGATGAGCACGAGTGCGACGATGGCGACCGGGATGTTGACCCAGAAGATGGCCCGCCAGGTCCACTCGGTCAGGTAACCGCCGAGCAGCGGACCGATGGCGGTCAGCCCACCGGCGATGCCGAAGAAGAGGGCCAGGGCCTTGCCCCGCTCGTGGAGCGGGAAGACGTTCACCACGATGGCCAAGGCGGCCGGGAACATCAGCGCACCGCCCGCGCCCTGGATCACCCGGAACGTCACGATCCAGGCTTCCGCGGCCGAACCGGTCGGCGTCAGGCCGCACATGGTTGAGGCGACCACGAAGACGATCACGCCGATGACGCACATCTTGCGATGCCCGAAGATGTCGGAGAGTCGCCCACCGAGGGCGAACAGTGCGGCCAGCGCGATGAGATAGCCGTTGACGACCCACTGCACGCCGGTCGACGAGAGGCCGAGTTCGCGCTGGATGTTCGGCACGGCGATCGACACGATGGTCTGGTCGATGAAGGTCATCGACACCGCGAAGATCATCGCGGCCAAGACCCAATTACGCCCCTGCATCGCGTTCGCCCCGATCGTTCGATCCCCGAAGTCGTCTCGAGCGGAGATTAGTCCGGCTGCGCCCGATTTCGAGGACTCCATGCAGGACGTTTCCCGACCCGACCGTGTGCTCGCGGCCACCGGACCGGCATTCGATCCTTTCGTCCGGTCGCACGCGCCTAGCTGGCGACCCCGCTCATCTCGGCCAGCATCTGCTCCAACGCGGCCTGGTCGGGTCCGACGAAGACGGGGGCGTCGGGCACCGCAGCGAGCGCACCGAGCAACCGCTCCACCGACGAGCCCTGAGCGGCCGGCAGATGGCTGCTCAGGACCATGGTGGGCTCGAGGGCGCGGACGTGATCCAGCTCCGAGGCAAACACCGCGCGGTCCACCTTGTGCAGCCACGACGAGTCCACCGTGGCCCAGAAGACCTGGCCTTGATGCAGGTCCTCGTCCGACACGTCCTCGGCGCATTCGGGCACCTCGTCGAGCAGGGCTCCAAAGCAATCCGAACTGAAGAAGATGCCCGAGCGTTCGTCCACGAACCCGGTTGTGATCGGATTGTCGAAGGCGGGGGGCCGCACCGCGCTCGAGGGTGCGATCCCCCACGTCGACCGTCTGACCAGGGTTTATGAGGTACACCCGATCCATCGGAAGCGGTGCCGACAGGCTCATGATCCCGACCCCGAGGAAACTGGTAATCACCCGCAGCTGCTCGTTCTCGAGGAGCAGGCGCTGCAACGAACCGATGTGGTCGAAGTCGGTGTGGGTCAACCAGATCCAGCGGAGGTCGGCGGGGTCGATCACCGACCGCAACGCCGCCATGAAATCGTCGCTCTCGACGACCGAACCGGTGTCGACGAGCACAGGTTCGTCCGCATGGATCACGAAGGCGTTGATGGCGAGCTTGCCGAATCCGGCGATGGTGGCGGTCGACGTCACGACATCGACATCGGGCGCGGCCTTGTACGTGTGCATCACGAGGGACTCCTCAGTCGAGAGAATGAAGCGATCAGTGGGCGGACGGCGTCGTCTCAGCGACGCGCTTGAGTTGCTCGAGCGTGTGCCGCATGCCGTCGCGCAGCTCACGAACCCGGTTCGTCGGGACGTCGACGATGCGGGCCCACGTCGGTATCCACGAGACCGTGTAGGACTCGGTGACCCGGGTGCCTTCGGCGGTGGGCTCCAGGAGATAGCGCCACTCGACACCCTCGCGTCCGCCCTCCTCGGTGGCGAAGGCGAACTCGCGGACGGGATCGGCGCAAACCACGCGACCCCGACGCGACCACTTCATGAGCCCGAAGGGGCCACCTTGGTTGTGGCCGACGAAACGGGCGCCCACGACCGGCCCGTCCGATCCGTCCAGCCACTCCACCCGCTGGCACTCGGGGCTCCAGTCCCCCATGCGGGAAAGATCGGCCACGAGGGCATAGATCGTTTCCGCCGGCGCCCGCATCACGACGGACTCCGAGTCGTGCCGCAGCCACCATCGGCTGCTCCGGTTCGCACTCGTGTTCTCGCTCATGTCCCGCCTGGTCTCCGTTCCCATCATGTCTTGACCTCCTCGGCTCACCTTCGTAAAGCTAATGATATTAGCTAAAGCTGTCAAGTTGTTTATAAGCTATACTTCGTGGAAATGACGCGGATCGAGGGGGCGCAGCCCCAGACGAAGGAGGCAGCCGACAGCCCGGCCCGGCCGGACCGACGAGCGCGGCGTCGCCAGGAGACGATCCGCGAGATCCTCGACATCGCCCGCGACGTCATGACCACCGAGGGCGTGAACGGCCTGAGCCTGGCCGAAGTGGCGCGGCGCCTCGGCGTGCAGCCGCCCTCGCTCTACAAGTACTTCCCGTCGCTCATGGCGATCTATGACGCGTTGTTCCTCGAGGGCCAACGGGACAACCTCGTCGCCCTGCGCGGCGGCCTGGAAGGGGCCGAGCCCGGCCTCGACGCGCTCATCGCGGGCCTCGAAGCGAGCGGGCGTTGGTGTCTGGACAACCGCGCCGTCGCCGAGCTGCTCTTCTGGCGACCGGTTCCGAGCTTCCATCCCTCCCCCGAGGCGTTCGCCGTGAGCAAGGAGATGGTGGAGCTCCAGCGCGACTGCCTCGCCGCCGCGGTGACCAAGGGCCAGCTCGGCCCGGCGGCCAACGAGGAGGGAGCCATTTACGTCGTGTCGGTGCTCATCGTCGGCGTGCTCAGCCAGGCCTTCGCCAACGAACCGGACCTGCCCTGGGGCGAGGGGCGGTTCACCCCGATGTTCGCGACGCTGATGCGTCTGCTGCCCGCCGCCTTTCCGGTCCGGGGGTAAGAGCCCCCGAGGCGCTGGGTTCGACGACGCGCTCGAGCTCGGTCGCCTGAAGCGAATCAGTCGTCCGGGGAATAGCGGTACACGTTGGTCTCGCGCACCACGAAACCCATGCGTTCGTACAGGCGGTGGGCCGCCTCGCGGTGTGGACGTGACGTCAGGTCGACCGTCCGCGAACCCCGCCGGGCGGCCTCGTCCAGCGCAGCCTGCACCAACGCCACCGCCGCACCCTGACCCCGGGCCGCCTCGTCGACCACCACATCCTCGATCCAGGACCGCACGCCGGTCGGAACCTGGAACGAGGCCAGCGTCAGCATGCCGACGATCACTCCGTCGTAACGGGCGACGAAGAGGGTGGTGGCGTCGTCGGACACCATGCGGCCGAGCAATTCGGCCCCGGGCGCCGGGGCCGAACGCGACAACTGTGGAATCAGCCCCGCCACCGCGGCACAGAGTTCGTCGTCGACCGCGGTGGCGATCTCGACCGCGATCATTTCGGAGCGTCCGGGTCGCCGCGCCACATGGGCTGGCGCACCCGGTCGTAGAGCACCTCGCGCTCCTCGCCCCGCAGCGCTGCGAAGACGTGTTCACCCCAACGCTCGGAACCGACCAGCGGGAAGGGCAGGGTGTCACGGGTGAACCAGCCCACATCGCGCGTCTCGAGGGGGTGCGGGTTGAGCTCGCCGCCGACGGCACGGCAATAGAAGAGGAGGGAGTAGAGCGGAATCCGCGTCATCCCGAGGCGTAGCCCGTCGAGCACCGCGATCAGCCGCACCGGCTCGGCGATGATGCCCGTTTCCTCCTCGACCTCCTTGACGACCACCTCGGCCGCCGAGTAGCCGATGTCGCACCAACCGGTCGGGTAGAGCCAGATGCCCGAGTCGGCCCGCTGAATGAGCAGCAGCTCGCCCGCCTCGTTGCCGACGGCGGCCCCGACCGCCACCTTGGGTGTGATGTACCCGGGCACGCCCTTGCCGACGGTGTCCATCCATTCTTGGACCAGGCCTCCGGCGTCGTCGGACTGGTCACCCTGATCGTCGGCCTCCACCCGGATGTCGGCGGCCACCTTGAGGATCTCCTCGAAGCGCTCCTGCTCGTAGAGGCTCTCGGTGAAGCCCAGCCCGGTGCGGGCGATCCCTGCCAAGGCCTCGCTCCAGCGCAGCAGGGTCTTGAGGGGAACGGTGCGATCGTCGCTCTGGTCCACGGCCGGTGACGCTACCGCGGCCCGCGGATTGGGCCAGAATGGGGCGTGCCCGTCAACGAGGATTGCCGCCACTACGTGATGCGGACCACGCCCGGCGGCGAGCGGCTGGAGCGCTGCAAGGTGGACGCCAACGAGCCTCTGCCCTTCGCCTGCCCCGAAGGATGCGTCTTCTACGAGCCGCGCCAGGTCTCCCAGGCCGGCTGGCACGTGCCGCGGACCGAACCGGATCGCTGAGCGCGCCGACCTACCGCGTCGGCTCAGCCCTCGAGGACGTCCCCCAGCAGGTCGACCGTGATGCGCTCGCCGCGCAGCCATTCGAGCGCGGCCTCCACCTGGGTGGCCTCGCCGTCGATCTCGCAGACGATCCAGCCCCGGTGCTCCTCCACGTCAGCCCGCCTGATGTTGGGCTCCACGTCGAACTGCCGGACCAGGGTGGCCAGCACGGCCCGGCGCACCTCGGACTCGGGAAACGTCAACTTGACCTTGACCCGGACGTCACTCATGGCTCCCCTCCCTCCCGGCCGTCGAGGCTGCGGTTCAGACTGCCGGACCGGAAGCCTTCCAGGTCGACGGACACGAAGCTGAATCCGGCCTGGCGGACCGCCGTGACGACGTCGGCCCGGCGCGACACGACCCGCGCCAACTCGTCCGCCTCCACCTCGATCCGGGCCGCCTCGCCGTGGTGGCGCACCCGGAGCTGTCCGAAGCCGAGCGCATGCAACGCCGCCTCCGCCCGCTCGACGGCGGAGAGCCGGCCCAGGGTGACCGGGGTGCCGTAGGGCAGGCGCGAGGCCAGGCAGGCGGCGGCCGGCTTGTCCCAGGTGCGAAGGCCGAGCCGACGCGACCAGTCACGGATGTCCGCCTTGGTGAACCCGGCCTCGACCAGAGGAAACGCGGCGCCGGCCTCGGCGGCCGCGGCCTGACCGGGCCGGTGGTCGCCCAGGTCGCTCACGTTCACCCCGAGCACCACGGTGGCCCGCTCCTCGGCGGCCAGGGGTCCGAGCGCCGTCATCAGTGCGCTCTTGCAGTGGGCGCAGCGGTCGGCGCCGTTGGCCACGTAGGCCGGGTCGTCCATCTCGTGGGTGGGGACGCCGACCCAGCGCAGGCCCCACTCGCTGGCCAGAGCGCGGCAGTCGTCCGCCTCGCTGCCGGCCAGCGACGGGGACAGGGCGGTGGCACAGAGGACCGACGAACGCCCGAGGGTGTCGTGGGCCACCTTGGCCAGCAGCG
The DNA here is from genome assembly GCA_963726545.1 of uncultured Acidimicrobiaceae bacterium. Classification (GTDB taxonomy): domain Bacteria; phylum Actinomycetota; class Acidimicrobiia; order Acidimicrobiales; family RAAP-2; genus Bog-473. Next base: position 191,476 of record CAVSCV010000012.1, read on the forward strand.
ACGAGTCCGCCCCACCGCTGAAAGCCACCACGACGCGGCCGAGCTCGTGCAGCCGCTCCTCGAGATCGCTGAGGGACGCGTTCACACGCCGAGTGCGTCCAACACGTCGTCCAGCGTGCCCACCATGCCCGTGTAAAAGGGACCGAACTCGGCGTAGCGCGACGAGGCCTCGTCGAAGCGCATCTGGTAGACGCACTCCTTCAGGTCGTCAGGATGGGTGCCGAACAGGGTCACGCCCCACTCGAAGTCGTCGAGGCCGGTCGATCCCGTGATCACCTGGAGGATGCGACCGTGGAAGGTGCGCCCCACCTTGCCGTGTCCGAGCATGAGCTCCTTGCGGGCGTCGAAGTCGAGGGCGTACCAGTTGTGGGTCTCGCCCCGCCGCTTGCTCATCGGGTAGAAGCAGAAGGCCGCCTTGCCCTCCGGCGGCAGCTGGGGGAAGAGGCGGGCCTGGCGGAGCTCCTCGGGGACGCCGGCGGCGTACTCGGACACCTCGGTCAACGACACGTAGGACTGGCTGGGCACGGCACCGGCGGCGGCGGCCTCGGTCTGAAAACGGCGCAGGCGCCACACGTCGGGACCCAGCACCATCAGGGCGAGGTCGGCCTTGTGGCCCAAGAGGGCCGCTGGGATGACCTGGTAGCCGTCGTCTTCGGTCGTGGCGATCGCCTTGCGCAGGGCGTCCGCGTCGAAGTCGGGGGCCAACCGGCAGAACAGGTGCAGTACGGCCCAGCCGGTGGTCGGGGTCAGGGCCATGGCACCGCAGTCTAGAGATGCCAGTGCGCCCGGCCTTTCGGCCGGGCGCACTGGGAAAGGCTGTTCGAAGTGGGCGACTTAGAAGTCGTCCATGCCGCCGCCGGGCATCGCCGGGGCGTCCTCTTCGGGCTTGTCCACGATGACCGCTTCGGTGGTCAAGAAGAGCGCCGCGATGGAGGCTGCGTTCTGCAGGGCCGAGCGGGTCACCTTGGCGGCGTCGATGACGCCGGTCTTGAAGAGGTCCTCGTACTCGCCGGTGGCGGCGTTGAGGCCGTGGGCACCCTTGAGGTTGCGCACCTTCTCGACGATGACCCCACCCTCGAGACCGGCGTTCACCGCAATCTGCTTCAGCGGCTCTTCGACGGCCTTGCCGACGATGCGAGCACCGGTCGCCTCGTCACCCTCGAGCTTCTCCGCACCTTCGTAAATGGCGGTCTGGGCCCGCAGCAGGGCAACGCCGCCGCCGGGGACCACGCCCTCCTCGATGGCGGCCTTGGTCGTGGAGACGGCGTCCTCGATGCGGTGCTTCTTCTCCTTGAGCTCGACCTCGGTGGCTGCGCCGACCTTGATGACGGCCACGCCGCCGGACAGCTTGGCCAGGCGCTCCTGGAGCTTCTCCCGGTCGTAGTCCGAGTCGGTGTTCTCGATCTCGGTCTTGATCTGGTTGATGCGACCCTTGATGTCGGAGTCCTTGCCGGCACCCTCGACCACGGTGGTCTCGTCCTTGGTGATGACCACCTTGCGGGCCGAGCCGAGCAGGTCCAGGGTCACGTTCTCGAGCTTCAGCCCGACCTCTTCGGTGACCACTTGGCCGCCGGTGAGGATCGCGATGTCCTGGAGCATGGCCTTGCGGCGCTCGCCGAAGCCGGGAGCCTTCACGGCCACCGAGCGGAAGGTGCCACGGATCTTGTTCACCACGAGGGTGGCCAGGGCTTCGCCCTCGACGTCCTCGGCGATGATCAGCAGCGGCTTGCCGCTCTGCATGACCTTCTCGAGAACGGGCAGCAGGTCGCGCACGGCCGTGATCTTGGTGCCGACGAGCAGGACGTAGGCGTCCTCGAGGACGGCCTCCATGCGCTCGGGGTCGGTCACGAAGTACGGGGCGATGTAGCCCTTGTCGAAGCGCATGCCCTCGACCAGGTCCATGTCCATGCCGAAGGTCTGTGACTCCTCGACGGTGATGACGCCGTCGCGGCCGACCTTGTCGATGGCCTCGGAGATCATCTCGCCGATCTCGGTGTCGGCGGCCGAAATGGAGGCCACCTGGGCGATCTGGGCCTTGGACTCGGTCTCCTTGGCCAGGCCGTGGATGGAGCTCACCGCCGTCTCGACGGCGGACTCGATGCCCCGCTTGAGGGACATCGGGTTGGCCCCGGCGGCCACGTTGCGCAGGCCCTCACGGACCATGGCCCAGGCCAGGACGGTGGCCGTCGTCGTGCCGTCACCGGCCACGTCGTCGGTCTTCTTGGCCACTTCTTTGACCAGCTCGGCGCCGATCCTCTCGAAGGGGTCCTCCAGCTCGATCTCCTTGGCGATCGACACACCGTCATTGGTGATGGTGGGGGCACCCCACTTCTTGTCGAGCACCACGTTGCGGCCCTTCGGGCCGAGGGTGACGCGCACGGCGTCCGCCAGCTTGTTCATGCCGGTCTCCAGGCCGCGGCGGGCCTCGGAGTCGAAGGCGATGATCTTGGCCATTCCGGTTTACTCCTTCATTAGCACTCTCGTCGTGTGAGTGCTAACAGGTAACCACCTTAGGCGGCCGCGTGCAAGAGCGAGCGCGCCGGGGCGCGCCGGACGGTGCGACTCAGCCCCCGGCTACCGCCGGGACGATCGAGAGGGTCTGCCCGGGGGTGACCGGCGTGGCCAGCCCGTCGAGGAACCGCACGTCCTCGTCGGCCAGGAAGACGTTCACGAAGCGGCGCAGGTTGCCCGATTCGTCGAAGAGGCGGTCGCCCAGACCCGGGTGGGCCGCGTCGAGCGCCTTGAGGACCTCGCCGACCGAGGCGCCGTCGGTGTCGACCTCGCCGGCGCCGCCCGTCAGGGTGCGCAGCTGGGTGGGGATGCGGACGGTGACGCTCATCGGGGGGTCTCCCATTCGTCGGCGACGGCCGCGTCGAAGGCGGCCAGGGTGGGGGCGATGGTGGCGGACGGGCCGGTGTTCGGGTGGTTGGTCAGGGCCTCGACCGTCTTGAGCCCGTGCCCGGTGACCAGGGCCACCACACGCTCGTCGGGTCTGACGGCGCCCGAGGCCGCCAGCTTGCACAGGGTGGCGATGGTGACGCCGCCCGCCGTCTCGGCGAAGATGCCCTCGGTGCGGGCCAACAGCCCGATGGCCTCGATCACCTCGTCGTCGGTCACCGCGGCGCAGGACCCGCCGGTCTTGCGCATCACGTCGAGGGCGTACCAGCCGTCGGCCGGGTTGCCGATGGCCAGCGACTTGGCGATCGTCTTGGGCTTGACCGGCCGGATGGCGTCGTTGCCCTGCAAGAAGGCGGTGGCCACCGGGGAGCACCCCTCGGCCTGGGCGCCCGAGACCCGCACGTGGGGCTCCTCGGGCAGCAGCCCCACCTTGCCCAGCTCGCTGAAGCCCTTGGCCACCTTGGTCAGCTGGCTGCCCGACCCGATCGGCACCACGACGTGGTCCGGGGCCCGCCAGCCCAGCTGCTCGGCGATTTCGAAGGCCAGGGTCTTCGAGCCTTCGGCGTAGTAGGTCCGGACGTTGACGTTGACGAAGGCCCAGCTGGGGCGTTCGCTGGTCAGCTCGGCGCACAGGCGGTTGACGTCGTCGTAGGTGCCCTCGACGGCGATGACCGTGCCGCCGTAGACGGCGGTCATGGTGACCTTGGCCGCCTCGAGGTCGTGCGGGATGAGCACCACCGAGTCGAGGCCGGCCCGGGCCGCGTGCGCAGCCACCGAGTTGGCCAGGTTCCCCGTCGAGGCGCAGGCCGCGACCTTGAAGCCGAGCTGGCGCGCCTTGGTCAGGGCGACCGAGACCACCCGGTCCTTGAACGAGCCCGTCGGGTTGGCCGTGTCGTCCTTGATCCACAGCTCGCCCAGGCCGAGCTCGGCGGCCAGGCGGTCCGCCCGCACCAGCGGGGTGAAGCCCGCTCCGAGGTCGACGGGCGACTCGTCGTCGACGGGCAACAGGTCCCGGTAGCGCCAGATGGTGCGGGGCCCCGCCTCGATGCGCTCCCGGCTGACCGTGGCGGCGATGGCCTCGTAGTCGTAGGCCACCTCGAGCGGCCCGAAGCAGTAGTCGCACACGTGCAGGGCCTCGGCCGGGAATTCCCGCGCACACTCACGACAGCGCAAGCCGGTGACGAAATCGACCATTTGGGTCCTCCTCATCGATCGGGCATTGGCACCAGGTGCTCCCCCGCCAGGGGAAGCACAGGTTGCCGCGACTTCATCGGGCCCGTCCCTCAGTCGCTCTGGATGATGGGCACCATGGTAGCCGCCCCGGGCCGGCCGGCTCAACGCGCTCAGGCTGCTTGAATCTCCTACGTGGCGCACACCTTCCACCACGGGGATTTCCCCACCCACCTCGTGCTCGACGCCAAGGCCCGCACAGGCCGGAGCGTCTCGGTGTGCATCCCCGCCCGCGACGAGGCCTCGACCGTCGGCTCGGTCGTGCGGGCGGTGGTCCAGCCCTTCCTGATCGGCCACGGGGGCAACGGGCTGGTCGACGAGGTCATCGTGCTCGACGACGGGTCGGTCGACGACACGGCCGCCCACGCCCGCGACGCCGGCGCCCGGGTCGTGGCCGGTCCGGGTGGACCCGGGGGCAAGGGGAAGGCGATGGCGGCCGCCCTCGACGCGTCGGCCGGCGACGTCGTGGTCTTCCTCGATGCCGACGTGGCCAACACCACGCCCGCCTTCGTCACCAGCCTGCTCGGCCCGCTGCTCACCACGGACGACATCGCGCTGGTGAAGGGCTTCTACACCCGCCCCCTCCACGGCCAGCCGACCGGCGGGGGGCGGGTCACCGAGCTGATGGCGCGCCCCGTGCTCGAGTTGCTCTTCCCCGAGCTGTCCTGGGTGCGCCAGCCCCTGGCCGGCGAGACCGCCGCGCACCGCTGGGTCTTCGAGAAGCTCGGCTTCGCCGACGGCTACGGCGTGGAGCTCGGTCTGCTCATCGACGTGGCCCAGTCGCTCGGCGCCGACCGCCTGGCCCAGGTGGACCTCGGTGAGCGCATCCACCGCAATCGCCCGCTCGAAGAGCTGCGCCCCCAGGCGGTCGACGTGCTGCGAGCCGCGCTCGAGCGGGTCCCGCCCACCACGTTGCCCCGCCCGTCCTGAGCGCGCGAATGAGCGCCACCGTCGTCGTCTCCAACCGCGGCCCGCTGACCTTCCGCGCCGGGTCCGGCGGCGAGCTGATCCCCGTCCGGGCCGGCGGTGGGCTGGCCTCCTCCCTGCACCGGATCCTGGCCGGCACCGGCACGACGTGGGCCTCCATGACGATGGGCGCGGCCGACCGCGAGGCGGTGGCCCAAGGACGCATGCACGAGGACGGGCTCGACCTGGTCCCGGTGACCGTCGACGACGACACCTACCGCATGGCCTACGACGTCGTGGCCAACTCGACCCTCTGGTACTGCCACCACCACATGTGGGACCTGCCGCTGCGGCCGCGCTTCGACCGGCACTGGCGGCGGGCCTGGGACGGCTACCGGGCCTACAACCAGGCCATGGCCGACGCCGTGGTGGCCCGGGCCGACCGTGACGGCACCGTGCTGGTGCAGGACTACCACTTCTCGCTGTTGGGCGGGATGCTGGCCGAGCGCCGGCCCGACCTGCGCGCCGTGCACTCTGCACACCCCCTTCGCCGATCCGGCCATCCTCGGTGTCCTGCCCGACGACGTGCGGGCCGAGTTGCTCGAGGGCATGGCTGGCTACGTCGCCTGCGGCTTCCACTGCCACAAGTGGGAGGCCGGCTTTCGCTCCTGCTACGAGGCGGCCGGGCTGGCCGTGCCCGCCAC